>CALATA010000016.1:0-86357 GCA_937888905.1 uncultured Sphingobacteriales bacterium | reverse complement strand
TGTCGTTACTCTAAATTAACCCCAACTGTCAGATTAAGTCTCAACTAATACAGATTAAATTATATACCACAGGTATCTAATCTCACCAATGATGAAACGTTTTTTGAAATAGGACGGCTGATTGAATTGCTGCTGAAAAACAACCCGTCTGTGCTGGAGTTGCTGGCCACTCCACGATCGCATGTACTTTTCCGGCACCCGCTGATGGACATGGTTGATCCGCAGCTATTTCTATCGAAATTGTGCAAGGATACGTTCGCAGGGTATGCAAGAACTCAAATGCATAAAGCGCGTGGACTTAATAAAAAGATGAATGTTCGGGAAGCTCCGGTGCGCAAGAGTGTAATGGATTTCTGCTGGGTATACTCAGATAACGCGATATATCCCCTGAATGAGTGGTTGCAATACCAGGGTATAATGCAGGAAGCTTGTGGGCTTAGTACAATGAATCATTTCAAAGATTGTTATAAACTCTTCATTCAACGGAACATGCCATTGAATGCCCGGTTGAACGGAATTGTCCGATCTGCCGGGAGCAATGACGTTAATACCAGCGAGATTTTGAAAGGAATAGTTCCTTCTGGCGTGCTCTATTTTAATAAGGATGGATATTCGATGCATTGCAGGGAATACCGTGAATACAATGAATGGTTGGAAAAGAGAAATGAGGACAGGTATAAAACCAACATGTCGCACGGCGGACAATACGATACCAAAAACATGATGCACACCATCCGGCTGTTGTCTATGGCGGAGGAAATTGCCAGGTTCAAACAAATCAATGTTTTCAGATCTGACAGGGAGTATTTACTTGGGATAAAAGCCGGAAACTATTCTTTTGACGAATTGGTCAAAATAGCGGATGAAAAAATGGTCCTTATAGAAGAGGCATATGATAAGAGTAGTTTACCAGAAGCACCTGACCCTGAGTTGGCCGAAAACCTGCTGGTAAGAATAAGGGAAGAGTTTTATCAACTTTAGATCATATCCCGGACTTTTCTGCTTTACTTTTCTGGTAGCGTTTCAGACATTCCCTGAGAAAGAAGATGATATAGCCAACAAGAAGCCAGAATAGAAAAGGCTCTAAGACACATTTTATCCATCCCCGATCCTGGACAAGGGCCGCAAGCCATATCGGAACGGGAAGTGCAAAACCTGTTTCACCGCCAACTGAACCAACAACCCCCGGCGCAACAAATATTGAACAGAGTGTTGCGTTGAATAAGTGCCGCAAAGACCAATGCCATTTACTGATGCGTTTTTGAATAAGCGACCAACTCATCAGTAATCCGAAAGGAACGAGAGTAACCAGAAGCAGGAAAAGGATAATGATCGTATCATCTGACATCTGTACAAAATATAAAATAGGTCCGTACCTGTAATAGTATAGACGCGATTTTGGAATAAATTAACGATCTACTCGGACTATTATCAACTCACACTTTTCAAAAATTCATCCGAGTTTTTCAAATGCATTTTCTGCTTCTCCTTATCCATTTTATCCCAAGAGGTCAGCAGCATGCCAAGCCGCGGTTGCCGTTGGAAAAAATCGCGGTGAGTGGAGAGGAATCGCCAGAAAAGTCCGTCCCATTTTTCCTGCCAATGGCCTTTGGTCCAGTTGCCCATTTTCATCAGGTAGTTGGAGCCGCTGATATAAGGTTTGGTGGTCATCAAACCACCGTCGGCAAACTGGCTCATACCATAAACATTGGGCACCATTACCCAGTCGTAAGCATCGATAAAAAGTTCCATGAACCAGCGGTACACATCATCAGGATTAAATTCGCAGAGCAGCATGAAGTTTCCCATTACCATCAGCCGCTCGATATGATGTGCATAAGCGTTGTTCGATACACTGCGGATGACCTGATCCAGCGGAGCAATGCCTGTTGTCCCGTTCCAGAATGATTCCGGGACCGGACGGTGAAAGTTCCAGAAGTGGCGTGTGCGCTGTTTTCGCCCTTCTCTTATATACACCAGCCGGATGAATTCGCGCCATCCTATAATCTGCCGCACAAATCCTTCCAGTGCATTTATGGGTATGCGCTTCTCCGTGCCCGCTTCCAGTGCACGGTCAATTACCTGCTGCGGTGTCAGCAAGCCGGCATTCAGCAAAGGAGATAGCACCGAATGAAACCATACGGCGTGCCGGCGGTCAATCGCATCTTCGTAATCGCCGAATAAAGCAAAACGATATTCGAGAAAATTATCCAGCCAAGCCTCCGCTTCGGCATGCGTAACCGGATAAAATCCGTCGGCATAACCAAACAATCCGTCAACAACGCCGTAGTTATCGTTGAAATGTTTCTTGATATATTTTATCGCTTCCGGAAGATAATGATTGTTATAAGGCATAGCCAGTACGGGAACAGCCTGAGTCTTTGGTAAACGTTTCCGGTTTTCCGTATCAAAACTCCATTTACCTCCTTCCGGTTTGCCCTCGCCGTCCAACAATATCTGCCGGCCTGTGCGCTGACCAATATAAAAGTCTGCCTGGTAATACCGGTTATTTTTCAACAAGCCATCCTGCCAGGGATCTTCGTTCAGAAAACCAGGACTCGCATAGCGGATCAATCTTATATTATTCATCTCACCTGCTTTGGTCAGTCTGCGATCCAGCCAGTCATCCACAACATCAGCTATGTGAATAGCGGATACTTTACCGTTCCATTTTTTGACAAGCAATCGTATGTCTGCCTCTTCACCAGCTTCAGTAATATGTACGGTGTAGCCTTTTTTCCGGAGAAAGTCCGCATAGTATTGCATGGAGGCGCGGTGGAATACGAGTTTCTTTTTATGGAAAGCGTATTGGTTGAAAAATAAGTGCTCTTCTACGAGCCATACTTCCCGCCCTTTCGCGAGTGCCGGATGTTTTTGAAATAGTTGATTGGGAAAGACAACGGAAATTTCCTGCATTAGGATCTTTTTGCCCTTTTTCTACGACAAAACTGAGTCCAAAAATACTCGTTGTTAATTAGCCCTGTTGCTTTCCCGGAAATCGACCTGCTTTGATTTATTTTTTACACTCAGCTTGCCTAGCGAAACGGACACGGTGATGTTAAGCGTACGGGAATCATAATAGGTATAGGCATACTGCGTATAGTCACGGAAATAACTCCGGCCGCGGCTGGCGCCGCTCCGCAGAATATCATTGCCGGTGACGTTAATAAAAATCCGGTTGCCTGGCATCGCAGCCCTTACACCGGCAGTAAGAAAATACAGATGCGGCGAATACTGATTTGCTGTACGTGAAGGAAAGGAGTGACGGAAGTTGACAAAACACGAGAGCATTTTATTGAGTTTGATCGTGTGATTCGTCGAATACGAAAGCTGACGCCCTCGCTCAGGTACAACCAAAGCATTTTCCGAAGACGACCACGACAGACTCCCGTTGATGTAGTTGTTGGTTTCCCACCAGGGACGGGGACGCAGATTCAAGGTGATCGTTACACCGGTATTTTGCTGACGCAGATAGTTGTAAGCGTTTACAATTTTATAAGGCGCATCGTACAAGGTGATATAACCATAGCCATTGACCAGGCGTTGCAGGTAAGTAGTGACCGAAAGTCCTTTTGTATGTGCCCAGCTCAACTCAAAGTTGTGATTGTAAGAGGGCTGCAGATAAGGGTTGCCGGTATAGTAAGTATAAGGACTGGCATACCACCTGGCCGGATTTACAGCCCGTAGCCCCGGACGGTTGATTCTTTTCGAATAGCTGAAGGTAAATGTGCCTTTACGGCTTGCTTTATAAGAAAGGTAAGCAGATGGGAAAAGATTGCCATAATCAGAGCGGTTTTTTTCTCCGGAGCTTAGAGAATGACCGGCAACAAACGAATGCTCATAACGAAGTCCGGCTTTGGAAGACCATTTTTTCCCGAATTCACGCTGCGCGCTTATATATGCGGCGAGATTGTTCTCGTTGTACTGAAATGTATTGCTCCGGCCCGGATCTTTCACGTACTCCTGACCGTTGAATAAAAAGTAATTCATGTCGGAACGGTTTTCGAAGCGTGTGAATTTTCCACCGGTTTCAAGGATCGTTTTGCCGCTGGTCCACAGCAGATCCGATTGCGCAGACCAAACATTGTATCGCAGACGACTGTCGCTTTTTATAAACGTCTGCCCGCCGGACTGATCGGAACCCGAAGCAAATCCCAGCAATGTTTGAGGTTGATTGGAAAAATAATTGATACCCGTACTGAGTTTGCGCCCTTTGCCACGCAAAGGCTGATCATAATAAATATTCAGAGATTGGGTTAAAACGGGATTTTCTGTATTGGTGCGAATGGATAAAACGGAATCGATCAGTGAGGCCGTCATATACACCGTTTTGTTAAAGATATTGACCAGCGATTTCGTCTTGCCGATATCATAGATAAAACCGACCGATGCTTTACCCAACTGGTAGTCGAGGCTGGCATTTACTCCTGCGGTTTGTGTACGGCTTTTCCGGGGATCACTGCTCAGGACCGAGTTAACGCCTTTTACATCCGTCTGTTCGTCGATCCAGGCCAGACTGGAAGTATGACGTAGTTTTAATGAAGCGCTCAAACGTGCTGAACGGTAGTTGACCGATGCGTTGTTAAACACAGAAACATAAGTGCGGATCATCGTGGAATGGCTGATGTTGCCATTCCAACCGGCATAAGCAGGTTTTTTTAGAATGATATTGATAATGCCGCTGTTGCCCTGGGCTTCAAAACGTGCTGGAGGCGTTGTAATGATCTCTATCCGGGAAATATCATCCGAACGGAGCGAGCGGAGATAACTTATCAGATCGGCACCGCTGAGCGGTAACAAACGATCATTTACCATAACGGTAACGCTGCCTTTGCCAATAATGGAAATTCCATTTTCATCAACCCGTACCAGCGGCGCGAGCGCCAGTGCCTGCGTAAGATCCGTGCCCGCGGCTGCCAGGGAATTTTCCACGTTGAAGATTGTCCGGTCAATCTTTCTTTCAATAAGCGGCTTGCTGGCGGTGACTTTCACCTCTCCCAATGCCAATACCTGTAAGCGGGTAAGACGTATACTAATGGATGTGTCGATGTTTAACTGAAAGTCCGGTGAGTAAGCAAACATGTTTTCATGTTCTGCCGATAAACGGTACCATTTACCGGCCAGGCCGGACAGGACAAAACCGCCCAGCGAGTCAACCGGTGATTGTGCGGCGATTTCTCCGCTTTTCTCCAGGAGCCGAACCACTACTGCTTTGTTAAGCAGATTGCCCGAGCTGTCGGTTACGCGGCCCGTAATTACCGGTTGCGCATTCAGCGAACAGGCCAACAGCAAAAGGAAACAGAAAGGGAAGATGGTTTTGCGGACGGTAGCCATTTGTATCATTTATCAGAATACCGGAAACTGACAAAATGGTTACAGCAATCAGTGTCAAAAACAAATTTTTATAAAAAGAACCTTTTTTATGTAACTATTTCCCCGGTTGGGAGTATTGATAGAAGGAATACGAAATACCACCAAATTTGAGGGAATTGACTGATACGGACCTGATGTTATCTGTGAAGGCGGGCGAGCTGGATAAACTAACCGGACTTTTTGACCGGTATCATCCTGCATTATACCAGTTTTTCTTTTATCATATCCGCCAGCAGCAAATGGCTGAAGACTGCACGCAGAATGTATTCTACCGCGTGTTGAAATATCGGCATAGCTATAAACCTCAAACATCCGTAAAGGCCTGGCTGTACAAGATAGCGCGTAATGTGTTGAAAGATGAATTGAAACAACAGCATAGGCATCGCTACGATCAGGACATTACCATACCGGGTGACAGGCAAAGCGCCGCCACAGCCGATGGTAAATTAAAAGAGAAAGAACAGTTGCGTTTATTGGAAGAAGCTCTCGGCCAGTTGGCGCCCGCAGACAGGGATATTCTTGTACTCAGCCGGTATCAGCAGCTTCGCTATCAAGAAATAGCAGAGATACTGCAACTGTCGGAAAGTGCCGTGAAAGTAAGGGTACACAGAGCTTTCAGGCAACTGCAATCATTTTACAGCAAAAAAGGAGTACTATGATTTGTGATAAAGAAAGTATCGTTCATTACCTGCATGGAGAGCTGCCGGCACTTCAGCGCAAAGAAATGGAAAATCATCTGCAGAGCTGCGCCTCCTGCCGTGAAGAGTTGAACGCCGCACTCAAACTATGGAACATGTTTGAGGAATTGCCGGTTGAACCACCATCTGCTAATATGGAAGCCGATTTCCGGCGAATGCTGAACGGATTTAAATATGCAGAGGCTCCGGCAAAGACGGGCATCCGGAAGCAATTAGCGTCTCTCCGCATACACTGGAGCTATAGTGTGGCGATGCTGATCATTGGTTTACTTACAGGATACCTGGTCAGCTCTACCGGTAACAAAAATGCGATGAGCGAACAGTTTGCTGCCTTGTCGGATGAAGTAAAAGGAATGCGTCAGACCGTCGTGCTTTCTCTTTTGCAAAATCCTGCGGCAACCGAACGGATTAAAGCCGTAGCCTACACGGAACAAGTTAACAGCAGCGACAAAAAAGTGATGGATGCGTTGCTCACCACACTCAACAACGACCCCAATATTAATGTACGGTTGGTGACGCTCGATGCGCTGGCGGTATTTGCCGAAGACCCGTATGTGCGGGAAGGATTGGTCCGCAGCATAACACAACAGGAGTCGCCGCTCGTTCAGTCTGCATTGGCTGATATAATGGTGAAACTGAAAGAGCAAAGGGCTTTGCAGGTCTGGAAAAAACAATTGTCAGAACCGGAGCTTGATGAGTACGTACGGAAAAAAATCCGTGCCAGTATCCAGGCAATCCAACAAACATCCATCTGATATAATTTTTTGCAAATGAATGGTTATAAAAAATTGCTGTGTGTACTTTTTCTTAGCCTTGCCGTTGTTGGATCGCGGGCGCAGGGTGTATTGAAAAATCAACAGAAAATTTCGCTCAACTCGCCGGGCAAACCGTATTCACTGGAACTAAACCTGCACTCGGCCTCGGTGATGATGAGCACGTATAATGGCCGGGAGATAATACTAGAGGTACGTGATGAGTCACGTGCGGCCGCTATTGATACGGCGAAAAAGATTTTCGCTTCTTCCTACAAAATCGAGTCCTCGCAGCAGAACAATGTAGTTGTGCTCACTAATACAAACAGTACAACGAAAATTATGCTTACGGTGAAAGTTCCGGCAAACCTGGCTGCAACAGTGAAGGTAAATGTCAAAAAAATAGGAGACGTTACGCTGGAAAATATCCGCGGAAACATGGAAGTGAATGCCAATATCGGTTCGGTTAAGCTCCTGAACGTAGCAGGCTCTGCCGTGTTGAGTACGGTGACAGGTTCGGTTCTCTGCTCCTTTGCCAGTATGGAATCTTCAACGCCAATGGCGTTTTCAACCTTGCATGGAGAAATCAGGTTGCAGTTGCCAGTCGCCACCAAAGCAAATTTCCGGATCAGGTCGGAAAAAGCAGTGCTGTTTACAGATTTTGACATAGACTTCGGCGCAGAGAAACCCCGCACAACCACACAGGGCAATAAAAAGAGAATTATTCTAAGCGGGCCAATGAATGGCACGATAAACGGCGGCGGACCTGGTATCCTGATAAGTAATTCCACCGGAAATCTTTTTATTGAAAAAAAATGAATGGCTTAGCGGTGCTATTTTTGTCTGATATTTAGAGAATAATTCAGATAACTATTTACCTGTGCTTTACACCATCCATAGTCAGCAATTGATCAAGGCGCCGCTCGATCGCGTCTGGGACTTTATGAGCAACCCAGCCAACCTGGCGACGATCACACCGGATTACATGAAGTTTACCGTTTTATCGGCGCCGGAAGAAAAAGTATTTCCCGGTCAGATCATCGAATATTATGTGTCGCCGGTATTCGGTATCCGTTTGCATTGGGTAACAGAGATCACACAGGTGAAGGACAAAGAATATTTCATCGATGAACAACGCTTTGGTCCTTATTCATTCTGGCATCACAAACATTTTCTGAAGGAAACGCCCGAAGGTACTATGATGACCGACATCGTTCATTATAAGTTGCCCTTAGGTTTTTTAGGAAGAATAGCGCATGGCCTTTTTGTAAAAAAGCAATTGCAGGGCATTTTTGATTTCAGGAAAAAGCAACTGGACGAGCTGTTTCGGTGAATGGTGAATAGTCAATGGTGAAAAGTGAATATGTTTGTTTGCTTGGTTCGTGAAGACACCACAACTGTTCGGAACGTTTATCACCAAGAGTCGCTTTTCATTTTTAAATGTAATGGCAACGTGAGGTATAAGTTAGCGCCCTTGTTGGTCTCCAAGTTGACGCCCTTGTTGGTCTCCAAGTTGACGCCCTTGTTGGTCTCCCGACCAACAAGCAAGCGTGAGGTTTCTTTGAGAGATTAAGGTCGATTTCGTACCTGACTCAGGGATGGTGAGGTCCGTTGGTCTGGAGACCAACGGTGGCGTGATGCAGGATTGACAGGGTTTAAAATTCTCCGAACAGTTGTGGTGTCTTCACGAACCAAGGCTGTTTTACTTATTACTTAAAACTCAATACTTCCTACTTCTTACTCCCATAAAGAAAATCCGCCACTTCTTTTTCCCGTCCATTGATAATCAACGACACCTTATGCGGCCCGTGATAATAAACACGTGTGGTGATCGGTTTGAAATTATGCTCACGTGTCAGCGTCACCGATTCACCGGCAGCATAACTGCGCTCGCTGATCTTGAAAACCTTGGGTGATAACTGACCATTTGCGCGTAAAAAATGAACAGCATACTCCAGGCGGATCGTTACCGGCTTTTTAGTTTGATTCTGTACACTGAAACTAAACTTCAGCTTATCATGTTCTTTCACTTTCGGTGTGCGGATCGTAAAGTCCTGCCAACCGATACCTTTATCATCTAAGCCGAAATAAGCAAGTATTTCCGGATGTCCTTTTTTCAACAAAGTCCGGCTGCCATGGCGGATGATGCTATCGGTTTCGGCACTGATATTTTTCCAGTTTTTGGCAAATTGCAACACCACATGCGGATGATCTTTCGCTATATCATTGATGTGATTCGCCACGCTGCGGCGAACCCATTCATGCGGGTCTGTTTTTAAATTTTCCAATAACGGAAATAACGGAGCCGGATCGGCTTTCAAAGAAGGGATGGCTATTGCCCATGGCAAACGCGGACGGCTGCCTTCACTCGCCAGCCGCCGCACTGCATAATGCGGATGCGTGGACCAGCCGGTCATCACCTCGAGCATGCGTTGCCCATATTTCAACAAAAAAGGACGCACAGCAAATTCCGCACTGATGAATTGAGTGATCTCTTCCAATGCTTCCGCGGATGCATCGAAATGATCAAGGCCGTAAGTTGCGATATAATCAGGGAGAAACATGAACTCCAGGCCGCCATTCCAGCCGTCTTTGCGAAGCTGGCGGATAAGTTTCGTTATTGTGCGGGCGGCCGCAGGGAATTTTTCTGGCAGGTACTCATGCAGCGTCGCCGTAGTATGCTGCATTCTTTCCTTCCATTCCATTCCGGCAAAGTTTTTATTCATCACCTTGCGTGTGAAGGAAGCCGCATTGTTGCCGGGCCGCACAACTGCAAGGCTTTTGGAAAAACGGTCGTAAAATTCTTTGGAGTAGATGTCTTTGATGAGCGCCATAACGATGATATTATCTGGCGCAAAATTCGGTCGTTTTATGAAAGCGTCAAGGATGTTTTTTGCGGTCTGACGATCACACCCGCAACAGGCCGCGGAATCCGCGCGCAGCATAATACGACTCTGCACCGTTGTGGTAAACAAATACATGACCATAGCGCCAGTCGCCGAACAAGGCGCCTTTCAGCTTTCTGATATCGGGAGGTGTAACGATCCAGCTCGATGTTTTGGTATCAAACTTCCCGAGCTTTTGCAGCTCGCGGTATTGTTCTTCCGTCAATAATTCAATTCCCATTTCCTCAGCCATACCTACAGCACTGTGACTGGGTTTATGCTCTTTTCTTGATTCCAGCGCTTCGTGATCATAGCAAACGCTTCTGCGGCCCTTGGGACTTTCGGCGGAGCAATCAACAAAAAGGAATTCGCCTGTTTTTTTATCGTAACCAATTACATCCGGTTCACCTTCCGTACTTTCCATTTCATCCAGCGACCGGAGTTTGCCGGGATTAGCTTCCAGCTTCGCTTCTACATCGGCCCAGGCGATTCCTTTGTGGCGTGCCATATTTTTTTCAAAACGGGTTTTTAACGCGCGAAGCAATTCCTTGCTCTGTTCGGCGGGTAACTTTTTGTTAGGACTCATGGTTCATTTGTTTGAAAAGTAGAGATGAATTTACTGCAGATCAATTGGAATTGGTAGCAATTCTTCTATTGGGCGGGCGAAAATACCACGACAAAACAGTCAGTGCGATCAACAACAGTCCGGGACCGATTTCTTTAAAAGAATCGTTCATGATAATATGTGAAACAACGGCGCCCGACATCACAAAGAAAAAACCGGCATAAGCCCATTCTTTCAGCAACAGAAATCCGGGAACCAGTACGGCGATGACGCCCAGGATCTTCCAGGCACCGATAATCGTAAGCAGGTAAGCCGGGTATCCGAGATGCGTGATGCTGTCGAGCTCCTGCTGGTGATGCAGGAGTTGCACGATGGCTGTGGACAACATGCCCAAAGCAAGCCATGCCGTTGCGATCCAGTAAATGAGCCTGTTACGTTTTTCGATTTTCATAGTTGGTAGTTTAATCGTTTAATCCTTTTCCCTGCATGATCTGCGGAATCGCCTTTTCTATTCTCGACTCGCGTGTTTTAGATTGCTTTGGCGCTGCGAAATGCAGCAGGTAGGCGCGTTGGCGTCCGGGAGTCAGGGCTTCAAATGCTTTTTTGAGCGAAGCTTTTTTGTCGAGTTTTTGCTGAAACTCCTCCGGAACTTCATAAGCCGCAGTCTTTTTCAAAGGCACTTTCAATCCGGCACGTTCTATCTCGATGGCTTCGTACACGTATGCTTTGATAGCTGTTTTATGACTGGTCACTTCTTTGGCATCAGTAAAGCGAAACTGTCTCGCGGCCTGCACATTTTTCGACTGTTGAATAAGCAGTTGCTGTTCATCGCGAAGCAAAGCGCCTTTGAAAAACAAGAGTGCACAATATTCTTTGAATGTATGGATCAGCACGATGTTGCTGCCTTCGGACATATAGCAGGGGCAACCCCACTTCAAGGCTTCGTTCAGGCCGCAGTCAAGTACAAGCGTACGAAGACGGGTGATGGCATCCTGCCATTTTTCTGCTTTATCAAAATAAAAATCAACGTCCGGGTTGATTGCATGGTTTGCCATAAAGATTATTTTAATTGGCTGACAACTTTCTGTAACTGGTCGTGTGCCATATTGATGCCATAGGCAAATGGCAGCTTCAGCATTTCATCGCGGTGGGCATTGGAACGGTATACTATGTGCATATTGAGCCTGCTGGTGTCGTCACTAACGGCTTCGAATTCGAGGAACTCAAGTTGAACTTCAAAACCTGCGTTGTCCATTTCAAAAGTCCGGACGATCCGTTTGTTTTCGACAAACTCGTGTATGGTGCCGTTGGCGCTGAACAAAATATTTCCTTTGGCATCAGATGTCTGGAACTGCCAGCTACCATGTTTTTTATTCTCCAATTTAAGCACTTTGGTACCCATCCATTGTTCAACGATTTCGGGGTCCTGGTAAGCTTTGAACAGCAGATCGAGTGGAAGATCGAATTCGCGGGTAATCAGCAGATCGGAGCGGCCTTCTTCGGCGTGGACTTTTGTTTTTTGTTCCATATAATAGCTTTATTTCGGTTTGTGTTTTTTCATGATGGCTTCCAGCTTGTTGAAGCGATCGTCCCAAAGTTTGCGGAAGGGTTCGATGAACGCGGCTATCTCTTTTATTTTTTGTGGATTCAGGTGATAATGCATTTCGCGGCCGTTTGGTTCCTGTTCGATCAATTCGCATTCGATGAGTATCTGCAGATGTTTGGAAACGGTGGGGCGCGCGGTATCAAAATTGGCCGCTATAGCGCCGGCCGTCATAGATTGCGACGTGAGTAATAAAAGAATTGCTCGTCTTGTCGGATCGGCGATTGCCTGGAAAACATCCCTTCTCAGATTCATTGTGTAGCTATTTGACTACAAATATAAATGTAGTTATTTAGCTACGCAAATTTTTTCTCCGGGCTTTTTATCTTTACCCGAAATACGATCAGATGAATCTCCGGTATTTATGGACAGGCTTTGTTGCAGCAATGGTAATTTATTCATGCGGTACTTCGGAAGTTTTGCACCAAACACGTGTACCGTCAACAGATACGTTTGCAAGACAGCAGAAAGTAATGGCATTGCGATCAATACCGGTGGAAGTGTTTGACAGTCTTGTTTTTGAAAATAAAAGCGGCCGCCTGCCGTACCGGTTTCTTCGGGCGCCGGAACCGGGCGCAAAAAAATATCCGCTGGTGATTGTATTTCACGGATCGGGTGCGGTGGGAACGGACAATCGCGGGCAGGTAGGCATATTGGCAAAGTATTTTGCGGATTCGCTGAACCGGCGGGCTTTTCCGGCGTTTGTAATTGTGCCGCAGTTTCCATCACGGTCATCCAATTACGTAATGGACAGCGCGCGTGCTGTGTTGCGATCAATCATGCAGCCCTGCGGGGAAATGGCCCTGGCGTTGATCGATCACTACCGGCATGATCCGCGTGTCGATACCAACCGCATCTATGTAGTTGGATTTTCGATGGGTGCATCGACGGTCACGAATGTGATATCGCGGCATCCGGAGTGGTTTGCTGCAGCCATTAGTATATCGGGCATTCCGCAATTTGACCAACTGGATCGTCTGCAAAAATTTCCGTTAATGCTGATACACGGAAATGCTGACAATGAAAACCCGATTGACAGCGACCGCCGCTTTTTCCGGGAGATCAGCCAAAAGAAAAGTGCAAAAACAAGCCTGATCGAATACAACGGTCTTGGACATAATGAGATGCAGCAGGAAATTGTTACGAGAACAAATTGGGCGGAATGGCTTTTCGGGCAGGTGAATAAGTCAATCAGTGAATAGGTGAATAGTGAATTGGAGACACCTATTGCCAGTCTCATACCTAAAACTTATTACTTAGTACTTATAACTTAATACTTAACTATGGAAATAAAATTTGAAAGAAACGAACGCAATCATCAGGCATTCGACCTGTATGAAGGAGGGGAGAAGAAAGGTGAAATGGAAGTTGGTATTCACAACAACCTGTTGACAGTTTACCACACCGAAGTATTTGCCGGAGGCGAAGGCAAGGGCTGGGCGAAACTAATGCTCGATGCCATGCTTGCACATGCGCGTGAAAACAACCTGAAGGTGGTTCCGCTTTGTCCTTATGTGCTGGCGCAATTCAAACGCCATCCCGAGTTGTATGAGGATGTGTGGCAGAGAGAATAATGTGAAAATGTGATAAATGTGAAGATGTGAAAATGCAAAACAATAACACATTTTCACATTCGTTGGAAGTCATACTCTCACTTCGTAAACGCTATTATCGCCTCCACCAGCTCCTGGCTTAAGGGCAGATCAGCTTTTGTATAAGTCACCAGATTTGCTGCGCGATCGGCCGGTGCATCTTTGAGGATGTGGTTCATACTGCCGATGATCAGCTTTTTTGAGGAGGGTAGTGCCGAGTGTAAGGATTCTGCATCGGCAATGGGCACCTGCACATCCGTACCGCCGCCGATGATCAGTACAGGCATTTTCATCTTTTTAATTTCTTCACGCGGGTCGAAGCGTATCCAGGAAATGAGATAAGGTTGCAGTTGCGGGTTGAAGATGGATTGCAGTATAGGCGGCACCTCTTTAACCGTATTGCCATTTTTAAGACTGTCGAGAATGTTATTGATCTTATTGCCCATAATGGGCAATTGTTGTTTTAGCTGACGCGATAAGGTATAGTTGATCGGCTCGCCTGCGCCGCAGAGCGAAATAAAACCTTCCGCTTTTTCTTCCCGCGCGGCGATCATACCGATCAGGGAACCTTCGCTGTGGCCGGCGACAATCACTTTTGACACGCGCTTGTCTTTGTGCAATTCCTTTACGAGCGTAGTCGCATCGCTGATATAATCATTGAACAAGGCTGAAGTGGCGGGCGGATTGAATGAACTGCTTTCGCCGACGCCGCGTTTGTCATAGCGGAAAGAGCCGATGCCGTTTTTCGCCAAAACTTCTGCCAGCAGGCGATAGGAGCCGGCGGTCAGCAGGGGAATACTGTTCCCGTTTCTGTCGGTGGAACCGCTGCCAGCGATGATCATTACAACGGGAAACCTGGTTTTGTTGTCTGGCAACATCAATGTGCCATAAAGCTTGCCACCGTTTACGTCAATTGCTTTCTCTTCTTCTTTAAATGCAGAAATTACCAGGTTTCGTTCTTTACTTCCCGATACGAAGAAACCTACGATGCCCTTGTCGTTGAAATTAATAGCAAAAACAAGGATGGCTTTTTCAAAAGTGCCGTCTACTGATATGGAAGCGTCGTTGGCGGCGGAACTGCTCGACACCGATTCGCATTTGCCATAAGCCGCGGAGATCTGCTGCCAGGCACCTTGTAGTACAGGGCCGGAGAGCTTGCCCGCTACTTCCGGCGCAACCAGGGTTGCTGCAGAATCTGCTTTGTTATTACTGAGCCATTGCATGAAGCGCACCGCTTTGGTTTTATTATCGGATTGCGCAATTGCAACAAAGGGCAGGCATAAGGCGATGAATAAGAATAAACGGATTGTCATGCTAAAAGATTTGTTGCTGGTATCAGCCATTCAGACGAATATCCCATTTTTTTCCGTAAGAGCAATCCGTTAGTCGGCAGGAAAGGGGAAGCGGTATTGACGGACACTCGGTTCCTGCAACATTTCTTTCCTGTAACGCGGCGTAACTTCCATGTCTGTGAATGTTTTGTCCTCCAATACCGTTTGCTCTACCAGGGCCAGCACCTTAACAGTGGCGTCGACGCCCGTCCTGAAATTGTCATTGCTCAGGCAGATAAAATAACGCCCCTGTGATAAGGCGGGGTGCGTGATCTTCTCCACTCCGCCGGGACCTTTACCATTTCCGTAGTGGCGATAAGTCTGGTTATTGATAAACAAATTACGGTTATCCTCATCGGTAATAGCATAGATCACATCTTCGCCTAACGTAGGAATAATGAGTTCTGTAACGACTCCTGTAATCAACGCCCCTAACGGAGTTAAGGGGGCAGTCTGTATTGCTACTTTTTGTACAGCTCTCAGGTTTTTCTCCAAGGCCTTACGTGCTTCGTCTCCCACGGCAATCCAGTAAGCCCAGCCAATGACCCGCTTCCGGTTATTGGGAAGATTGGTATTCACCGGGAGTAAAAAACCAATGCTGGTCGTATTTCCATTTTCGTTGGTTCTTGAATGCACCCGCTGTATCTTATCAATGATCAGTTCTTCCAGCGTATCTTTTCTAACCACTACTTTTCTCACAGTCTGATTATAAACTGTGTCATAACGCTCTATTATGCGCAACGGACAAGCGTTTATCTGCTATTTTTTCGATTTTGAACTTCGCAAATTTTGACACGTTCGGATTCGAGGATTTCAATCTCTTTGAGGTCTTTCTTATTTATTTCAGAAAAATTGACAACTATATATTAGTTGGGGCAAGATTACAGAAAGCATAAGAAAAGAGGCGGAAATTTATCCGCCTCTTTTCCTTTACCGATCTATTTTTGATACTCCTGTAAATCTTCAAGATGAGCATCAAGAGTCGTATACAAAATGATTGTATCTACATCATTCAATTGGGGGTATACATATACGTCGTAATCGTTTCTACCACCTAAATTTAATAGCGATAAAGCTGTTGCATTATCAATCTCTCTAACATACATTTCCCTGTACACACTGGTGTGATGTTCGACTGTCCCAATTACCAAGCTTCCAACGACTTTACCATTTGGTTTTCCATGTAAGTACATATCTGTTCCTATTACATGAGCATTTGCTTGTAGTAATTTAAATGCTTCCGAATAATTCATAACTAAAGTTTTAAAATAGGGCGGTTTGCAGCCCGCCCCCATGAAAAATTAACATGCTTTCTTTAGCAGCAGTTTTTGAACATAGTCAAGTGCCAATGGATCCTTCCCTTCAAAATATTTTACAGCATTTTCAGGAATCCATCTTTCATGCACATATCGAATAAATAGCGGCAAGACCTCAATTGGATACATACAAGCGTCTACCGTGCGACCTCCTGGAAACGTATGCTCATACGTTGTGTGCTTATCCCACAGGTCAGAATGATTCTCACGAAGAAACTTTGCGAAACCTCTACCTACTGAAATATCGGGCATCATGTCTTTCCCCGTTATACCTTTATCGGGGATTGAGTAGCCTTCCTTTTCTAATGCAGCAAATAGTCTAACAAACAATTCCGTTATCACCGAAAAGTGAGTAGATGGAATTTTATGAAAGTTGTCTGTAAACCTTTTCAGGAAATTGGGATGCTTAGATCTGTCAATTCCAAACCCTCCAGTTTTCCTGATAGTAGGTAGAACCTTCTCCATTACCCATTCTTCAAATCTCTCAGCCGAAGGAAGCTGTGATTTGAAAACCAATCTGTAAACATTTGATTCATTAATCAGCGTAACCTTCTGAATACCACGAGAAGTAAGGATATCGTATTTCACGATACCCTTTTGTTTGCAATGACGTTGTACGGCGTAAGAAGCGTTTGAGTAGCCCAAACTCTTTGCCACGTCACTTGATACAAACCAAATCTCATCATTAATAATGACGGTTCTAATTTCATCCAAGTGCCCGTCTTCTTGGAATTTAAAAATCTTCAACTGCATTTATTTGTTTTTTATGCATTGAAACTCCGCACGGCATTATTGCCACGTTTTACGGGGACTCACCTATAACCCGGGTGACCTTAAATAAAGCAGGGAAGAAAATTTGGAGAGGGAGGGTTAACTTCTTACTTTTGCAGCAGAATAACCTTCATCTATTGTCAAACAAATTTTCTTAAAGCCCCGCGGCCTGCAAGCCTTGGGGTTTTTTTATTGCTTTTCCGTGACAAAGATATTTTATTATTAGGGTGAACATCAAATCATAACTAGCTATTCTTATAAAAAAAAATCCGTATAAATACGAGTTTATATCGTATTAGTTTGTTTATCAAAAAGTTAAATGTGTTTATAATATCTTTATGTTTCGTATAATTACTACGTAAAACGCGCAAAAATTCGTTGGGATAGGCGATGCATTTCACGCTCCACGCCTAATCCTTATAGTTTGTTCGGCTCAATTCTCCGTCTTTTCATCAGTGCCACGCGTTATCCATTGGCTTAGCTTCATTACATGAGAATTCAGATATTAACCGCTATAACATGCCTATTGGCTTTATGAGTGATTATATCCGTCTTGCTTGCCGATAAGTATGTTCTGCCTAGCTCGCTATTGAGTGGTCAATAATAGGAACGCTAATCTTATTAGAACTACCCTTCAAACTCGATAAAAAGAAGTAGTCATTTAACTTTGTCCCAACTAATATGTAATTGCCGAAAAATTGAATACAACCTGGTCTCCGGCGGCAAAAGCAAATAAAAGTTCTTCGCTGCTTTTTGCGCTGATCTTGATTTTCTGATCCGTAACCTCTACGGGCTGCTGCGCATTTACGGATGTAATGATGACAAAACTACAGATAGCTGCCAGGTTCCTGGCAATGACGGTAAGGAGTGACATAGTATAAGGTGTTAAGCGGCTAAAATACCCTGTATCCCGATTGGTGACACCAGGGTTTTTTCCGGTTTTTCTGTCCCGGCTCATGCCTCTGACAGTTATCTTTGCACGCAATTCGAAAAATACCGGTTATGAACTACACCACTTTGCAATCCGCCATTGAAGCGGAGCGGAATAAAATCATTCATCATCCGCTTTATGCGCATTTACAGGATCTGAAAGACCTTCAGACATTTACACAATACCATGTTTTTGCGGTGTGGGATTTTATGAGTTTATTGAAAAGTTTGCAGCGCCATCTTACCTGCGTGGCTAATCCCTGGCTGCCTGTAGGTTCGGCTAATACCCGTTTCCTCGTCAATGAGATCGTGACCGGCGAAGAAAGTGATGTGGACCAGGAAGGCAACCGCATAAGCCATTTTGAATTATATATCCGGGCTATGCAGGAAATGGCTGCCGATACGACGGGCATTTCCAATGTAATAGGAGTATTGGCTGCGGGTAAACCGGTAAGGGATGTTATCAATAACGAACCCCTGCCACAGGCGGTAAAAGAATTTTGCGGATTTACCTTCGATTTGATCGAAAATGCTCCGGTACATGTGCAGGCGGCTGTGTTTACCTTCGGACGTGAAGACCTGATCCCCGATATGTTTCATGAAATGGTGACGCGTTTATCAGAAAAATATCCCTCCGAGTTAACTACGTTCCGTTATTATCTCGAACGCCATATTGAAGTAGACGGCGATCATCATAGCAAACTTGCGTTGCAAATGGTGGAAGAACTTTGTGGTGAGGACAGTCAACGCTGGCAGGAAGCGACCGAAGCCTGTGTAAAGGCGCTTACGTTGAGAAGGAAATTGTGGGATGCCGTGGCGGAGAGTTGTAAGTAGTAAGTTATAAGTATTAAGTAAACAGCCGACCTTTTCACCATTGACGATTCACAATTGCTTCGTTATCTCCTTCACCTCCATCACTCCTTCTTTCCTCCAGATCTCTTTTCCATTTTTATAAAGGATAATGGTGGGAAACGAAAGCACCTGCAATTGATCCATTAATGCATCCTGTCCGCTGCCATCGAGGCGGATCACTTTTACTTTTGGGTATTGTTGTTCGATAGAATCGATCACCGGAGCCATCTTACGGCAAGGGGGACACCAGGGAGCGCCAACATCCACCAATGCCAGTCCTTTGGCAGGAATGCGCGACAGGTAGTCTGCATAACTCATTTGCGGGATAGCTTCTGCCTGCTCCACAGGTTTATTGGCTTTTTTCCAGGCATTGATACCGCCTTGCAGATTATATACGGTAAAGCCTTGTTCACGGAGCCACTGCGCAGCGGCACTGCTGCGGCCACCTACCAGGCAGTAAACATATACAGGCTTTTGTTTGTCGAGACTTTGCACACGCTCGCGAAACTGATCGGGCTGATTCCAGTTGGCTTGCAATGCATGTTTCAGGTGGCCGGAATTATATTCCTTCGACGTGCGTACATCCAGTAATTGGATAGTTGTATCAGCGACTTTTTGAGAAAATTTTTCTGCGTCGAGTTCGGACTGAGCACAAGCCTTTGCCGCAGGCAGAGCCATAAACAGGATAAAAAGGAAGCGTAAAAACATACCGCAAAGATAACTCATGCCGCAGGAATGCTGCGGTTGTATTTATTTCTATACTCGATGGGAGACAGGCCCGTTATCTTTTTGAATGTGAGGCGAAACGCTTTCGGATCGGCGTAGCCAACACTGTACATCACTTCGTTTACGTTTTCTCTTGAAGACTCCAGGCTTTGTTTGGCCGCTTCGATCTTTACACGCTGGATATATTCCACCACCGTGTTCGATGTTGCTTTTTTGAAACGGCGCTCGAGGTTGCGCCTGCCAAGCGCCAGCATATCGGCCAGTTGATCAACAGTGATCCGGTCCTGGAAATTTTTTTCAATGAACAACTGTGCCTGTTTAATGGAATCGTCTTCGTGATCTTTCTGCCCGCTGAACATAATGAAGGGCGACTGGCTGTTGCGCTCGATATCCACCTCAAAAATTTTCGAAGAGCGGAGCGCCATTTCCCTGCCGGCAAATTTTTCTACGAGGTATAAAATAAGATTGAGCGAAGAATAAGCGCCGCCGCTGGAATAAATACCGTGTTCATCCGTAATGATCTTATAAGGTTGAAGGTTTACCTCCGGGTACATTTTTTTAAACTCATCTGCCGAAAGCCAGTGCGTGGTGCAACTGCGGCCATTGAGCAAACCCGTTGAAGCAAGAATGAAGGCGCCGATACACAGCGACACCAGTTCTGCGCCGTTTTTATATTGACGCACCAGCCAGGGGATCATGGCAGAATTGGCCTCCACCACTTTTTGCATATCACCGTGTACGGCGGGAATAATGATGAGATCGGTCTGTTCGATCTCCTGGAATACTTTATCGGGGTGGATGCGAAACAGGCCTTTGCCCACGGAGGTTTCGCGCGTAAGGCCCGCCAGCTCTACTTTGAAAAGGGGAAGGCCGCCGCGGGCTTCCACGGCTTCGTTTACTTTGGAAAACATTTTATACGCAGCTTCAATATTGCTGAGGCTGGTTTCGCCCTCGGGAATGAGGATGGTAATCTTTTTCATCTACCAAAAGTACCGGCTGCGACAGTCGCAATCAACCCCTGTAATGGCCGTATATACCCCCTGTAAAATGCCTTTCAAGTGCAAAAAGCGTAGTAGTACGGTTTTTTATAAGGCTGTTTCCGATAAACTTGCCGCTGTAACTTAGTGATGCCCCAAACTTTATCCAATGGATTTGCATGAGCGAACACTATACCAGGCCATACTGATCACGGCCTGCGTGATTGGTTGTTGCCTGATTATATTTATGGCAATCATGGTAAGGCTGCACCGGCGTTATGTACGGTTGCAGCAAAATCGCACGGAAGTGGAGATTGCCATCGTGGAAAAGGAAAGACTGCGGATCGCTTCCGATTTGCATGATGATCTTGGCCCGTTGGTATCGGCCATCAGGTTTCAACTGGAAGAAGTGGAACCGGCTACTAATGAAGATCATTTACTGCTGGAAAAATCCCGTAAGCATCTAGATCATATACATGAGCGGTTGCGGGTCATTGCGCATGACTTGTTACCGGCGGTATTGATCCGCAAAGGCGCTACCGATGCGATCGTAGCATTTATTCATGCTGCCCAGGAATCATTTCCGGTAAAAATAAATTTAACCGTCAACCCATTACCGCCACTTTCGCAGCAACAATCCATTCAGCTATTTCGCATGGTACAGGAGATCGTACACAATACGGTACGCCATGCAAGGGCATCAAAACTTGACATTCATTTTTTTGTAAAAGATAAACTGGTACATCTTTACGGAGCAGATGACGGTTGCGGCTTTCATGAACACATTATCAATAACAGCAGGCAATCCGGCCGGGGTTTATATCAGTTATTTCACAGGGCGGAACTGCTTGGCGGATCGTTTTATTTAACAACATCTCCCGGCAAAGGCACTTCGATAACTATTACGTTTCCTGTAAAGTCAATTGATACAAATGAATAATTATCCTGTCACCATTCAAATAGTGATGGCCGATGATCACGAGATTTTCCGGGATGGATTTGCTATTCTGTTCAGACGCGTGCCGGATATCGTGCTGATCGGCAGTGCATCGAATGGCCGGTCGTTGATGAACCTGGTGGAAACGACGAAGCCGGATGTGGTGCTGGTAGATATTGAAATGCCGGAGATGGACGGGATAGAAGTAACGAAGCTTATCCGGGAGCGGTTTCCCCAGATCGGTGTTATTGCGCTTTCTTCCTACGATAATGATGTATTGGTGATCGATACCATTAAGGCGGGCGCACAGGGATATCTGTTGAAAAACGCCAGCAAGCGTGAAATCCTCGAAGCGATCCGCGCGGTGCATCAGCAGGAAAACTATTACTCACCACATATTGCGCAGCGGCTGACCAGATTTATTGCCACCTCGCGTTTTGACCCCCATAATCCGCTGGCCTCGGAAATACGCTTCTCTGAGCGGGAGCAGGAAATCATGCGGCTGATCTGCAGCGAGCTCTCCAACCGCGACATATCGGAAAAGCTGTTCTTAAGTATCCGCACGATCGAGGGATATCGTTTACGCATAATGGAAAAGGCAGGTGTGCGCACGGTGGCGGGGCTGGTAGTGTTTGCGATCCGTAGGGGGATTTTTAAGTTGTGAATGCTGCGACTCTCCCTTGATTCGTGTATACACGAACCAAAGGTGTAGGATAATTTAGTCGCTCCGGGACCACGGCTGTTTTACTTACTACTTTCGCTGATGCCATCTCTCTCAATTAAGAAATTTTTTACAAAAAAATTTAGCAAAGCAGTCTGGCCTTTGTGTATATTTGTGAACGGCAGATAAAGCCTGAACAAGCGTGACGACCATCTGGGTTATCATAAGTGTACTGTAAGTGCACCGCCTTCAGGGACTGCCTTTTTTTATGCCCATACAGTACTACTACGAATGCACAGCCATATTTACATGGATGAAAGCGGCGACTTAGGCTGGAAATTTCATTCACCATACCGACAAGGAGGATCAAGCAGATTCCTGACAATTGGTTATTTGATCAACCCAATCACACATTGCAATATTCCCAAACGTCTGGTCAGAGATTTTTATAACAAATTCAATTTTAATACAAAGGTTGAAATAAAAGCTTCTGATCTGAAATCGCATCATAAAGAGTTTATCTGTAAAGAAGCGATAAAGATGGTAAATAAGTACCCCGATTTCAATTTAGGGGCAATCACTGTCCGGAAAGAAGGTGTAAATGCCGGATTCAGAAGAGATGGGAATTCTCTTTACAATTACATGATGGGGGAGTCGCTTCTCGATCATATTGACCTGCACGAAACATGTAAAATAACCAGAGACTACCGGAACGTCAAACGGTTAAGCGGAAGCAGTTGTATTGATTACCTGCAGACGCTTACTTTCTACCATAGGAATAAAGAAACATTTTTGAAGGATAATCCAACACATAGTCATACGGACGACGGTATTATCTTTATCGACTGGATAACAAACATCGTCTGGAGTAAATATGAAGACAAGCAATCCTCCTGGTGCGATCTACTTACCGGTTCAATTAACGAGAAGCAATTGTTTTTTAATTAAGGCCTAAGCGTGATTGTTCCTTGGGTATGTATACACGAACCATGGGTATGAAAAACCTATCACCTAAAACCTTACACCTTATACCTTAAGCCTTACACCTTACACCATTCACCTTCCCCTCCGGTTTCCCCTACCCAATTTTCCCCATCGCGTTTCCACGAATGTTTTCCTCATTGTTTTGCGGGTGTTTTCACCTTACTCATTTTTTAATCAATTGAATAGCTGTTGCTTCAGGCTTGTAAGTCCGCAGTAACAACAACCGCATTAATACGTACTGTTCTCATTTCAGCATACAGGTGATTTTATTCGTCTTATCGACGTATGTTTTTTTTACTCCGCCGTGTTCTATATTTGGTCAGACCGCCAGTCACGGCAACCATGTACACTCCGCTTTCCGGAGACCATGAACCTTCCTCATCGCCGGGCGGAAGTTTAAACCTTTTGTTATGAAAATGGCCGCTGCTTTTACTGCTCCCATTTCTTCCGAGGCTTCCCTCCGGCCGCACAGGGCTATTTATCTCGTGCGCAACCAATACGCCAAGAAGCCAAAGAACCCTGTGTAAGGAGCATCCTTCCTGCTCCTGATTTATTGATCTTAAAATTTTAGGCAAAATGAAAACCTTGTTTTTCGTCCTGGGCATCCTATGCCCGGCATTGCACCTGCATGCCCAACCACTCACTATTGGCGATACCTTACACTGGCAACCCGCTGTTGTTTACAGCAAAGGACAGCCACGTGCCTTCACGGGCAAAGATCAGCCGCTACTCCTTGTTTTTATCAACCCCACCTGCGGAAGCTGCGACCAGCAGTTGCGTTATCTCGACAGCATCGGTTCCTCATTGCCCGCTTCCTTACAAATTATTGCAGTAACGCGTTATACCTATCCGGAACTGCAGAACAAATTGCTGACACCTGCCCTGCTTCGATCCCCTCATCTTTCTTTTTTAACAGCCGATACGCTTTTACGAAAGCGATTTCCTTATTATCTCGTTCCCCATCTCGTATGGATCGGACATTCAGGGCGGGTGGCAGCAATTACAGGCGCCAAAGAAGTAACACCTGCTGCGCTCAATGAGCTTACCGACCGAAAGACGATCAATCTTCCGCTAAAAAAAGACTTCATAAACTTTCAACGCGAGCAACCTTTCGCTACACAGGAAGAGTTACTGCTTCTTCAGCCGCCGTTGATCAGTTCTTCTTTGTTGCCTTATGCCGAAGGTTTGGCAGACGGCGTAGGCAGGCATTTCCTTTATAATAATTCAGTACGTCGCATTTACCTGATTAATGTGACGCGGAAAGAACTTTATTATTATGCCACTCCTTCCTCTGAAAGAAATTTCGATTTAAAACTGCGCGACACCCTCGCGTTCAATCCTCCGCCCGATAACAATCGATACCGTTATTGCTACGAACTGATGGTGCCCGCCACCACAGATCAACCCACCATCCGCCGGCTGATGCTCGAAGACTTCGACCGGCTTTTCAACTACCAGCGCAAAGAAAAAACTGTGAAAACCAATGGCCGCCTCATTACAAGCACCATCCTCACCGACCGGCCATAGAACCATTTCTTCACCAAAACAACCTATACTTATGCGAACATTCATTTTACTGATCATGCTGCTAATAGCATCCGCGCTTTCGGCGCAGGAGGCGGGCAGTTACAGCGGCCACGTACGCCGCTCCGGCGACCGAACGCCAGTGGCCCACGCAACCATTACCGCCATCCGGAGCCGTACACACACGGTGGCCGATGTGCAGGGTTCTTTCTCCTTACTGATCACCACCACACCGGATACACTACGTATCAGCGCTGCGGGTTATCAGTCACTCGACATGCCCATTGCCAGTCTTCAATCTGCGGGTAATGAAATTTTGCTGGTTGCTTCCGCTGACCTGCAGGAAGTAAACGTTATCAGCACCGGCTATCAACGCCTGCCACGCGAACGTATCACCGGCTCCTTTGAAGTCATAGACAGTACCATATTGAACAGGCAGGTGGCCTCTTCATTGCTCGATCGCCTCGAAGGACAGTCATCGTTGTTGTTTGACAAAGCGGTAAGCAGGCCCGGCATCACGCTGCGCGGGGTAAGCTCCTTTAACGGACCGAAAAACCTGCTGGTGATCCTGGATAATTTTCCCTACGAAGGAGATTTATCCAACATCAACCCCAATGAAATTGAAAGCATCACCATATTGAAAGATGCGGCCGCCGCTTCAATATGGGGCGCCCGTGCCGGCAATGGTGTGGTGGTGGTTACCACCAAAAAAGGACGCTTCGATAAACCTTTACAGGTTTCCTTCAACAGCAGTTATACGTTTGGCGGCAAACCGGATCTTTATCAATTGCGTTACGCGGGTTCGGCTGATTATATAGAAATGGAACAGTTGCTGTTTGCGCGGAACCACCGCTTTTCAGATACACTGTCCAATTTCAAACCCGTATTTACGCCGGCCTATGAAATTCTCTTCCGTCAGCGAAGAGGGGAATTATCAGCGGCACAAACCAATTATTTACTTGATTCGCTCCGCCAGCTCGATTACAGATCTGACATGGAGAAATACCTGTATCAAAACTCATTGAACCAGCAATATGCACTGGGAATAAGTGGCGGCAGCAGACAGATGTCCTGGAATTTTTCTGCAGGTTATGATAACAACCGCAGCAGTGCCGATGCAGTATATGAACGATTGTCACTGCGGTCGGCAGCTTCGATGAAACTGTCGAAAAAACTGGAAGCCGATGTTTCCATTTCCCTGAACAACGGCACCATGACTTATAACCGGCCGGAATGGAGCGAGATCACTTTTAACGGGGTAATGCTATATCCATATGCGAAACTGATGGATGATAATGGAAACGCGTTGCCTATCTACAAAGACTATCGGCAATCGTACAAAGACACGACCGGCATGGGAAAGCTGCTGAATTGGAATTATTATCCGCTGGACGATTACAAACACACACAGAACAGAACACAATACAGACACTGGCGTACAACCGCAGATCTGCGGTACAAACTGTCCTCATTTCTTACGTTGAATGCCAGTTTCCAGCATGAAGACCAGGTAAAATATGGCACGAGGTATTATGCCCAGGAGAGCTATTATACCCGGGATCGCATCAATACCTATTCACAGCTTAACCGCACTACCGGCGCCGTGAAATACAATATTCCATTAGGCGGCATACTGGATAACAGCGATGACATGATGCAGGCGCTGAATGGCCGCCTTCAAATGTCTTTACAGAAAAAATGGCATGATCATGAGATCAGCGCCATTGCCGGATCGGATGTAAGGAAGACCGTAACCACCTCAGAGAATTACCGGTTATACGGCTACGATAAGGAGCATGAGGTAAGTACACCGGTGGATGTGGTAAACACAATCCCGACCTATATAAGCGGATCGCAGATGCGTATTTCAAACATTGATTCAAGAAGCCGTAAGGATAACCGTTTTGTTTCTTATTACGCGAATGCGGCCTATACTTATTTGTCACGTTACACAGCGACGGTGAGTGCGCGGCGTGATGCATCGAATGTGCTCGGCGTTAATACCAATAACCGCTGGAACCCTTTGTGGTCGGCTGGTGTGGCCTGGAATGCCGCAACGGAAAAATTTTATCGTGTAGAATGGTTGCCGGTTTTGCGTTTCCGGGCTTCACATGGATTCAGTGGTAATGTAGATCCTGTGAGATCTGCGGTAACGATTATTCGCTACGGAACCACTTCACAATTCACGCCTTTGCCCATCTCCGTAGTTACGCAATATGCTAATCCTGAATTAAGATGGGAAAAAGTGCGAATGCGCAATGTGGCCGTTGATTTTGCCACTTCAGGTAACCGCATCAGCGGCTCGCTGGAATGGTATTGGAAAAAGGCGACAGACCTGATCGCTACGACACCTGTAGATCCTACGGCGGGCGCTGGAAATACCGTTTTGCGGAATGTGGCGGCCATGAAAGGAAGAGGCGTGGAGCTTAGTTTACTGACACGCAATATTGATAAGGCTTTCCGTTGGGAAACACGCGTGTTGTTCAATTATAATACAGACGAGATTACCAGTTTTTACAATGTGAGCTTTACGGGTGCCTCTTATGTAAAAACCGGATCGGCGATCACAGCGCGGGAAGGTGCGCCGGTGTACGGTATTATTGTTTACAAATGGGCCGGGCTCGACCCTGCCACAGGCGCTCCGCGCGGCTATTTGAATGGGCAGGTGAGCAGTGCCTATTCACAATTGACAGGTAATGGCATTACACAAAACGACCTGGTAACGAAGGGACGAAGCACACCGGCTTATTTCGGTAACCTGGAAAATACCTTCAGTTGGAAAGGTGTTTCTGCCACGGTGAACCTGCTTTATAAGTTTGGTCATTATTTTATGCGGAGATCTGTTGACTACAGCCAGGCGTATAGCGCCCGAAACAGATTACACAGTGATTTTGCCGACCGCTGGCGGCAACCCGGTGATGAACTGCACACCGACGTGCCGGCATTCATTTACCCCGTACCTGCAAATTTCGATGCCTTTTACAGTAACTCAGAAGCATTGGTGGAAAAAGCGGGGCATGTACGGCTACAGTTTATCAGCCTGAACTATCAACTGCCTGGCAACTTACTTGCGAGAGCCGGCATTAAAAATATCAGTGTATACGGATTGGCTTCCAATCTCGGTATCATCTGGCGTGCCAACAGTAAAGGCCTCGATCCGGAGTACCAGGATCTGCAACCCATCAAAACCTATTCAGTCGGCCTGCGTGCCGGATTTTAACCAACAAAAAATTATAGCATGAAAAAGATATTGCTGATATGTTGCAGTAGCTGCTTACTGCTTTCCTGCAAAAAATTCCTGGATGAAAGGCAGGATGCGGCCATGGTGATACCATCCACACTTGATGATATTGAAAAGATGATGGATCATGGCAATGCCATGAGCTTCATGATGGCTGACCATGCCGACGGTAGTTCCGACGATGTATATGTTCCGCCGGCAACATTAGCCACCCTTGATCAGGGGAGTTATAACAACTATACATGGGGCCCTGAATATTTTTTCGATCAGGTCCAGTCCACCTGGTCGCAAGCTTACCTCGTTATAAATTACACCAATATAGTGCTGGAAAAAATAAGTGAGATCGACCGGACAGATCGCAATGCCCTTCAATGGGACCGCGTCTATTCCACTGCGCATTTTTTCCGCGCGTATGCTTATAATCTTTTGATAAATACTTTTGCCCCGGCGTATGATCCGTCTACTTACCATACGGACATGGGTGTTTGTTTAAGGTTAAAATCAGACTTCAATATTCTCTCTGTCCGTAGCAGTGTGAAAGAGTGTTACGATCAGATTTTGTTCGATGCCACGGAAGCATTGCGTGGATTGCCGGTTGAGCCAGTTTATAAAACAAGACCCAGCAAGCCTGCTGCGTTCGCATTGTTAGCGCGTATTTACCTTACCATTAACGACTTTAAGAAAGCAGGCGATTATGCTGATTCATGTACCCGGTTGTATCCGACACTGTTGAACTATAACGATGTCAGCCTCAATCCGGGAGCGGCATTCCCGATGTTTAACGAGGATGTAATCTTTCATGCCGTTGGCGGGTCATCCCCGTTCATGTTTCCTAACAAGGTAAGGGTCGACACGTTATTGTATCGTTCTTATTCCACCGATGATCTGCGACGAAAGTTATTCTTTAATACGGTTACAGATGGCCAGGCACACACCGGATCATATGCAGGGGGCTATTTTTTTTCCGGGATTAGTTCACCGGAAGCCTACCTGATCAAAGCAGAAGCGTTGGCGGAACAGGGGTTTTATACCGATGGTATGGCAACGTTGAACCTGCTGCTTCAAAAAAGATGGAGAACGGGCACATTTGTTCCATTCACGGCTAATTCCAAAGAGGAAGCTATCGCCATAATCCGTACAGAACGGAGAAAAGAGCTGACGTTTCGCGGTCTGCGTTTTTTCGATCTCAAAAGATGGAACAAACGGGGAGCTAATATCATTGTAAGACGAAAGATCGGAAATGAACTGCTCGAGTTGTTGCCCAACGATCCGCGTTACGCCATACCAATTCCCCGCCGCGTTATCGACATGACCGGGATGCCGCAAAATCCACGTTAATTGCCGATTAGTTTTTAACTCCGTACACAGAAAACAAAGGGGCTGCTAACAACAGCCCCTTTTTGCGCCGTCAGTTAGCACGTTTGGTAATCAGATCAAATTCTGACTCGTTGTCTACCGGGTTGCCGGAAGAAAAATCAGGAAGCCACAAGGCAGGATCGGAAGAGCCCATTTCATTAATGTCTGCCTTGATCGTACAGATAACGGTGCCTGTCACACAGCCGTCTGAAGGCTGCACGTTGCCGACATATTCGTAGTGTTCCGGCTGCGTACCGTCACCACTCAAGCGCGTGAAATAACCCTGATCGAGCGAAGCCTTTTCCACCTTAGGTGAAGGCGTAAACGCAAATAACACAGCGGCCAGCAGCAAACTGCCAAGACCAAATACATACTTTTTCATACAGGAAAAATTTAAAAGTTGTCAGATGCGTCCGTTTTTAACAGGAACAGACTTTTCAAAACCTGTTTATTGCAATAAATAGTTGAGTCTCGTTTTAATACTCTTCACCGACCCGTATAAAGCGATCAGCCAAAACACACCGTTGAACACCGTGTGCACCGGCCAGCTCATGCTGCCGATCACGCCACCACAACTGCAAGGCATGTCACGCGGATGCATCCACCCGTAAATCGTATACAGAAGAAAGAGGGTCATCAAAAATGAAGAGAGTAAAAACCCGGCAGGACGCAGATAAGGGATCAGCAACAGCAGTACGGTGAGCAATTCAGTCCCAATCAGCACATAAGCCCACACCGCGTCATACAACAGCGGACCAAACGATTGCCGCAACGTAATGATCAATTGCGGAACACCCGCTGCTTTGCTGATACCAGTGTAAGCAAACAACAGGATCAACAGCGACGCCGCAACTTCCACCGGCCAGTTTCTTTTCATCCTTTTTTCTGCAATATGCGCCACTATACAGCCGGGGTCAAGCGTGGCACTACCTGATTTGACTGCGTAGTACTACCTTTTAAAAAAATAAAAAGCTGCCCGCACTGAGGCAGACAGCTTTACTTTTTAACACTAAAATCTCACTTAACTTATTTCAATAGTCCGGTTGGTGCGGGCAGCACGTTCGGTCTTCGGCAAGTTGAGGTGAAGAATACCATCTTCATAACGCGCTACGATTTTTTCGGCATCCACCGAATCATCCAGCGTAAAACTCCGGCTAAACGATTGATGCTGGTACTCCTGGCGCACCCAATTGCCTTGTTTATCTTTTTCCTTTTTCTCCGCTGAATGCTCAAATGAAATCATTAACTGATTTCCCTGAAGATTGATTTTAAAATCTTCTTTCCGGCATCCGGGTGCAATCAGTTCCAGCTCATAAGACTGATCCGTTTCACGAATGTTCACCGGCGCAGTTCTCAACGGAGTCTTTTCCAGACCCCAGGGTTCATCGTCAAAAAAGCGGTTAAGACTGTTCCGGAAAACCTGGTCCATTACATTGCTGAAAGAGGGACCGCCATTGTTTCTTTTTACCAGATTTGTGGTCATAACAACCTCCTTGTTTTTATTTTTTTACAATCAACCAGAAAACAGCGAAAGCTGTACCAGTGGCCACAAAACTGAAAATCCGTCCTTTTCCTTGTCAGTTTTACAGTTTTCCTGTAAAAAATTCACTTCAGAGAGCTGTAAGCTACTGATATATAATGGATTAGTGCTGGGAAAAACCACCGCCGGAATCAGCCCTAAAACCCTTATTTTCGCTCCCCTGCTATTGCAGGCTGCATCCATCTTTTTAAAACAATTGCCGACGAACCAATGTCGTACCTTCTTTCGCTTAAGGAACTGGTGAACACGCTTTACTGGGCGCGGGATCTGCTGGTGGAAATGTTTGAGAAGCGAAAGTCTTTTGCTTACAAATACGATGACGCCGCCGAGATCATGGGCGAGGATAAGCTGGAGATACTCATCAATAAACAATTACTGCGGCGCAACGGTCCGTACGTGGAAATCGACGACCAGTTTCAACAATTTTTTGAACAGGTACTCGAGGTCAACGAAGAGATCAATACCTCTTATATCAATGAAAATATTCAGCAGGTTAAACAACATATCGTTTATTATCTGCAGGAAAATAACGAACACCGCCGCTATTCCTATCTCAAACAGGTGAAAGGCGCGCTCCGCAAGATCGGGCGTATCACACTGCGCAATGTGATCGATCTCAACCGGAATATCGAGAACACATTCAAAACGGAACCCAATTACGGTATCAAGATCGCCAAACTGGAATCGCTCGATGAGAAACGACGTGCCGTTTACAACCTCATCGAACAAACCGATCACCTCATCACCGATGAAGAACTCACCTTCTTCACCACGGCAATGGACGAAGAGCTGAAACAGGTAGTCGGATTACTACGTGGCCAATTGACCGAAAGCCGCCACAACCTCATCGAAACGCAGAAGCAGGTGATCGAATACCTGAACCAGGTTAAATACCATAGCCGCGTACAGGAAAAAATCAAACAGGTGAAGTACCTGAAAGATCAGTTCGAACTCAAAGCCAAGACCAACCTGGCCGAACTGATGCAGCAGAAAAACGATGTGGTCTTTGAATCAAGACCTGCTTATCCGCTCAAACTTTCACTCGATCTGCTGCACACCGATGAGGGTAACCAGTCGGTGCGCAAGGTGGCGGACAAACTCAAACAAGCCAAGCGCCCTTCCATGGCCGTGGCGGAAAGCATTGCCAGCGACGACCTGCTGCCACAGACGGAAGAAGAAATTTATATCGACCTCGAAGAGATCCGCAACGGGTTTACCGCATCCGGACGCCATCTCTATAACTATATCATGCAATACAATTATCCGCGGGAAGTAAGCTATGAAGAAAAGATCACCATCTTCTGCCAGATGGTATCGATGTACGAACAGGATTTTGTGATCAAGGAAGCTTACCAGGACGATGGTACTGTTGAGTACGCAGTCGTACTGCCCCGGTAATTTTTATTTTTTATCAAAAACGCATCATGAACATACCCAACCGTCATACCGCCGATATTTTTGAATGGCTCAGCAAGGGAAAGTTTATCTGCAGCAACAGCGTGGAAGACAGCAGCCGCAAGCTGTATACGGTCATTGAAGAAAATTTCGACGACCTGTATCATTATTTCATGGCCATTGGTTTTGTACTGGAGAAAGGCGATGAATATTTTTATTTCTCACGCACCGAAGCGCGTGCAACGCTGGAAAACAAAATCGAACAGGCCTACCGCTGGATCGACGTAGTGGATTTCTTCACGGCTTTCAATAACGGGTTTGCACCGGGCTTTCGTTTTACCCCCTCCGATATCATGGTACAGGTAAAAATAGATGCCAGCCTGAAAGACAAACTGGAGATCATGAAAAGGCTCACCGGAGACGGAAGTTATTCCGACCGCATCAGCACGCTCGTGGAAAAGCAACTGGTAGCGCCGGGTTATGCAGAACTGGAGAACGAGATCACTATGCAATACAAGGTGCTCACCTCGTTCAATTATATCAAACAATTAATCGTCAGTATCCAAATACAAGAGGAGATCGTACATGAGATACCTGAATAAGATCGTATTCATCAACAGTGCCACTATCCGTTACGCAGAAGTAATGGTGGATGGCAACGTTCACCTGATTGGTACGCAAGGCGTGGGAAAGAGTACGTTGCTCCGCGCCGTGCTTTTTTTCTATAATGCAGACACACTCAAACTCGGCATCTCCCGTGAGAAGAAAAGCTTCGCGGAATATTACTTCCCATTTCAGAATTCATTCCTGATCTATGAAGTAATGCGCGAAGGCGGACCATTCTGCATTGTTGCTTTCAAAAGCCAGGGTAAAGTATGTTTCCGTTTCTTCGACGGCGCTTACGACCGTGATATTTTTGTGGCGGAAGACGGACGAGCATTTGAAAAATGGGAAGACAACCGCCATATTCTCGACGCACGGGGCATCGATCATACCCGCAAGATCGACCGCTACGAAGAATACCGCGATATTCTTTACGGAAACAATGAAGTTGGGAAAAAGGAATTTGTAAAATATGCCTTGCTGCAGAGCAAGCAATACCAGAATATTCCGCGCACCATTCAGAACGTATTCCTCAACAGCAAGCTGGAAGCAGAGTTTATCAAACAGACGATGATCATGTCGCTCAACGAAGAAGACATCACGATCGATCTGCAGAGCTACATGCATCACCTCAAGAGCTTCGAACAGCAACTGAATGATATTCACCTGTACAAACAACCCGCCATCCAGCGGCAGGCCGATAACGTAGTAAAAAATCACCTCGCTATCCGTCACCTGGAAAGCGAAAAGAATTCTTTTGCCTTACAGCTTGCATGGACTGCCGCACAAATTCAACGCAGTATTCCCAAACTGGTGGATAAACGCGAAAAAGGTGAAGCGGAAAAAGCCGCTCTGCGCGACAAAGCAGAAGGAGCCGAACAACGCTTCCGCAACAAAGCCGATAAGATCAAAGGAGATATAAGTATACTCGAAAACGATATCAAAAAAGCCAAAGAGAAGGTTGAATACTACAGCCGTCAACAGATCGAGCAGGTAATGGAGCGCGTGGCGAAACGCCGCGACCTGGATACTGAACATCTAAGACTCGAAAAAGAAAAAAGCCTGCTTACCACACAATTCTCCGAAGTAACCCTGAAGTTCGAAAGCCTTTTGCAATCCATCGAACAATCGGAGCGTGCATTTGAACAAGATAAAAAAGAAGAACAAATAGCGCTGCGCGAACAAGCGGCAAATGAAAAAGAAACAGCACGCGTTTGGCTGGAAAAAATCATTGCTGACACAAGGCAGCAGCACGACCAGGCAATCGAAACCGGCCGTCAATCGGTAGAACAGCAGCAGGCCAATCTTCAGCAGGAAAAACTCCGGAAAGCCACGATCACACACCAGCGCTTCTTTGAAGCCGAACAGGACGAAGCACGGGGCACGGTGGCCGCCTACGAGCTTGCCATTCAGCAGAACACGCATGAACTGGAACACCTGAAGAACAAGGCTGAAACTTTACAAAAGCAATGGGAACTGGATGAAACATCCGTTCGCCAGGCAACAGAACGTCAGCAGGAAAAATTACAGGATGCTGTCGCTGCACGTCAGAAACAAATTGATGCAATCAATGCCAAACTCGAAAGCAGCGAGCAATCGCTGTACGGATGGCTCAATAAAAACAAAGCAGGCTGGGAAGATAATATCGGCCGCCTTCTTCACGAAGACGTATTGTTCGATACGGAATTGCAACCGGAGGTGGCCAAAACGGGCGACAACCTTTTTGGTATAAAACTCAGCTTGTCAGACCTGCCGGTGCAGGTAAAAACGCTTGCTGCTTATAAATCCGACATCAAACAACTGCAGCAATTGATGGACGATGAGCAGAAACAATTGCAGGGACTGCAAGCACAGCAGAACCAGCAACTGGAGAAACTGCGAAAGAAATATCAGCCGTTGCTGAAAGATGCGAAAGACGGATTATTAGAAAAACAATACAAGCAGGAGCAGGATACAATTCAATTGACGCAGGCCAGACTGCAGCAAAAAGATTGGGAAGTAAAAGCCATTGAGGCGCGCCGCGAAGCACTGGCACAGGCCGATGCAGCGATAGGTGCCGCAAGTGAAGGATTGGTGCAGGCACAACAGTCATTGCAAAATACGGAAGAAGAACTCGTCCGTCAATTGAAAGCGCGCGAACGCGAGCATACTAAAAAAGTAGCGGCGGTTGATCATTTGCTTACACAGCAAACACAGCAACTGAACGAAGAAATCAAAGTATTCCGGAACAACCTTCAGCAACAACGCCAGGAATTACAGAACCGGCAACAGGAAGAACTCGCCGGCAAAGGGGCCGACACCAGCCGGCTGGATGCAATCACGGAGAGACTTCGCCAGATAAAAGAAGAACTGAAATTTATCGAAGACCGCCGTGACCTGGTGGCCGAGTATAAAAAAGATAAAAAAGAGCTGATCGATAAGTCCGACAGTTACAAAACACAAAAAGGACAACTCGAAAAGCAATATGAACTCGAGCAGGAGAAGTATAAGGTACAGAAAGAAAAGATCTATGCGGAGATGAATGAAACGGATCTGCGTCAGCAACAACTGCAGGATCAACTCCGGCAGGCGGAAGACGATGCCCGTGCATTCGTCCGTTTCCAGCAAACCGAAGCTTACCTGAGTCTGCCGGCCGCTTATACTGAAGAAAAAGAAATCTATAAAAACGATAAGTCTACGAAAACGCTCATCGACGACATGAACCGCTGTTATTATACAGCGATCAAACGTCTCGATGACCTGAAGGAAGCGGCTAACAAATTCCTGGGCAACTTTTCAGCTGCCAACATCTTTGCGTTCCCCGAAAGTCTTACGGATAAACACAGTTATCAGCAATTCGCGGAGGACCTCAACGAATTCGTGAATAACAGTAAGATCGAAGAATTTGAAAAGCGCGTCAATGAACGCTTTGCAAATGTGATCAGACTGGTAGGAAAAGAAACCGGCGACCTGATGTCGAAGACCGGCGATATCCAGAAGGTGATCACCAACATCAACAAAGATTTCGACAACAAAAACTTTGTGGGCGCCATCCGGAAAATCGAACTGCGTATCGACGACAGTGCGAATAAGGTAGTCCAGTTGTTATTGCAGATCAAAAAATACAATGATGAGAATGCATTTGATATCGGCGGCCTCAACCTGTTTTCTTCGGTGGACCAGGTAAGCAAAAACAAGAAAGCCGTTGAATTGCTTCGTCAGTTGAGCAAGGCCATCAGCGAGTACAGAAAGGACACGGTAACATTGTCTGATTCATTTGAATTGAAATTCCGCATTGAAGAAAACCAGAACGATACCGGTTGGGTGGAAAAGCTGTCGAATGTAGGATCTGAAGGAACGGACGTACTGGTGAAGGCGATGATCAACATTATGTTGTTGAATGTGTTCAAAGAAGGCGCCAGCAAGCGCTTCCGCGAGTTCCGGTTACATTGTATGATGGATGAAATAGGCAAACTTCACCCGAATAACATCAAGGGCATCCTGCAGTTTGCCAACGACAGGAATATCCTGCTGATCAATGGTTCTCCTACAGAAACGAACGCATTGAACTACCGTCATATTTATAAGCTGGAAAAAGATGCGAAGCGTAATACGCGCATTAAGCGGATCATCACGCATATTGCTTTGCAGGAAGCTTGATAGAATGTGTAAATATGTAAATGTGAAAATGTGGAAATGACCTTAGCGGCTGCAAAGAAATTGAGGGAATTGTTAGCTTCAGATAAACCAATTCCTTTGTCTGATTTACCGCAGGCTATTTTTCGTGAATTGATGGAAGAACAGGTGGTAACTGTTGTGCAGGGCGGAAGGACAAGAAAGGCTCTTTACGCGCACAATAAAGACGCTGTCATCAACTACCTGCGGAATAAAAAAGGCATTCCGGATCTTGACAAGTACATTGACGAGCTGGAGCAACCCGGACCGTTACGCGCTGATGCCATTGCCGTATCTGCAAATTCAAAACTCACACGCAAGAGAACGTTCGAAGGATTCCTGGTCAATTCAGTTAACCCAATAGAAGCAAAGCTAAATGGCCGGCCGCTTAGTCTGCCTCCGCAGGAAGGGACGTTCATCCATATACACGATTGGGCAGGCTTCGAAATCCCTTCCGGTATTAAGATTGTTGGGGTGGAAAATAGTGAAGTGTTTCGTTATCCTCAACGACTGCCGGACGAACTGAATCTTAAAGAAGCATTATTTGTTTGTCGCTATCCCTATTCCGGAGACCTGGTTACGTGGATTAGCCGTCATCAGAACCAATACATACACTTCGGTGATTTTGATTGGGCTGGTATGAATATTTATCTCGATGAATACAAAGCCAAACTCGGGGAAAAAGCATCTCTGCTGATTCCCGATGATCTGGATATGCGATTAGCGAATGCAAGCCTTGCATTATATAATGAACAACTTCATCTTAGGAAGAAATTAGAAGACATACAAGATGCGGATGCGATCAGATTATATCAATTGCTATTGAAGCACAGGAGAGTATTGGAACAAGAGATATACGTGAAGAAGAAAAAAGTATAGATTAGAAGATCAACAACACTCGTTTATGCATGGCCCTGCCGCAGGCGGGCACATTTCGACATTTATATTAATAAAGCCGCTCCATAGGAGCGGCTTTATACTTTGCTTAGGGTAAACCTTACCAGGCTTCCGTTACTGCTGGAAGAATACGCTGGGCGGAGTCTTAGTAGTATCGGGAACGGTTGTGTCTTTAGGAACCGTATCCTGGTATGTTTGATTGAACTTTTCACTCTTGATGGCACCACTGTTTGTGGTAGCGAATGCGATAGCTGATACAGCTATGGCGCATGCAAAAAATACTTTTTTCATGATCATAGAATTTATAAATAAAACAAATAATTACGATGCTGATACTTCACGGTAACCGTGATTGCAAGCTTCTGACACCATAAAACAATAACGTTGCCAACCTTGCCAAAATGTGAATATCTTCTCCGATATAACATAATAAGGGGATGATTTTTCTAAAATTCTCCTTTCATATTATGGTAAATATTTGTCTATCTATTTTGTAGGGAATTTTTTTTATAAACACGTGCAGCGATTCGCAATCACGTGTTGTCTGTGCAGGGTTTCATACGCATAACAATGGCATACATCGCTGTAACATATTTTGTTGTACCACTTACACTGTCGTCCGGTTCGTCGGCTTTAGTCCGCCTCCGGTAGGGGTTTCCCGGGTTCCGGTTTTTTTTGTTTTGATAGTTCGTGGTTACATTTTAGCTTCGCTTCCCTCAAGTATACACTTATGAAGATCTGCTAAGGTTCGCCCCCATTATAAACCAGAACCTGCCCATTTTAATGCTTCTTTAATACAACGGCGCATCGCACGATGTGACCCTTGCCATTTTTTATTCAACAATGTTATTTTATGTCTCAATCGATTTATAAGGACCGACGTGTGTCTTTTTTCAATCGTATTATCCGCGCCATCAAAGGCGAAGAAATGGATTATACGCAGGTCAGCATTCGCAGCGCCATCTTTATGCTGGCTATTCCCATGATGCTGGAGATGGCCATGGAATCTGTTTTCGCACTCGTTGATCTCTACTTTGTTGGTCATCTCGAAGAAAGCAGTGCCGCCATTCAAACCGTTAGTCTCACCGAGTCTGTACTCACCGTTATCTATTCATTGGCAATAGGAATGAGTATGGCAGCCACTGCCATGGTTGCGCGGAGGGTGGGCGAGAAGAAACCCGAAGAGGCCGCGCGCGCCGGTGTGCAGGTATTGATCATTGCCATTGCAGTAACCGTTACGTTAAGCATCGTCGGAATGATATTCGCATCCGATATTCTCCGCCTGATGGGTGGTTCACCTGCCGTGGTTTCACACGGAACCGTTTTCGTACGCATCATGATGGGAAGCAGTGTTGTGATTATGTTGCTGTTTCTGATCAATGGTATTTTCCGTGGTGCAGGCAATGCGGCCATCGCCATGAAAAGTCTGGCAGTGGCCAATGTGTGCAATATCATTTTATGTATTGTACTGGTGGGTGGTTACGGGCCTTTCGGTAGCCTTGGGCTCACCGGTGCGGCCATCGCTACCGCCGTCGGTCGCGGTATCGGTGTCATTTATCAGCTTTATTATTTGTTCCGTGGCAACCAGCAATTGCGTGTGCGCCTCGAACATTGGAAACCTGATTTTTCACTGATACGTGCTATTATCAAATTGTCGGCACCTGCGGTGTTTCAGTTTGTTATTGCTTCCTGTAGCTGGATATTTCTGGCAAAATGGGTGGCAGAGACCGGCGGTGATCATGGCTCGGCCGGTTACCAGACGGCACTCCGGCTGATGATGTTTTTTATGTTACCTGCATGGGGGTTGAGTAATGCAGCGGCGACATTGGTTGGACAAAATCTCGGAGCCAAACAACCGCAGCGTGCATCGGAGTCTGTAATGAAGACAACGTTGTATAATGTCATCTTCATGGGCGTTGTAATGATCCTGTTCTTTGCATGTGGCCACTGGTTCGTTGGATTGTTTACCAATGATCCCGAGGTGCGTCGGGTGGGAGTACAGGCGTTACGCATTCTCAGTGCCGGGTTTATTTTCTACGGAATCGGTATGGTAATGATTAATGCCTTTAACGGAGCCGGAGATACCTGGACGCCCACATGGGTGAACCTGGTTTGTTTCTGGATGATTCAGGTGCCGCTGGCTTATACGCTGGCCATTCATTTTGCATGGGGACCAACCGGCGTGTTCATTGCCGTGCCCGTTGCAGAGACGGTCGTTGCCATCGTAGCCTTTATTCTTTTCCGGAGGGGAAAATGGCAGAAGGTGAATATCTGATGACCGGTACTTGTAGTAGGATAACTACGTGACGGTAAATATATAACGACGATTTATTGATAAAGGATTCTATTCCGGTGATGCAGCCCGGAGTGTTACTTTGTCGGACAAGCTGCTCGTTGTATGGTCCAAGGGCCATCATCGGACGAGCCGTCCTTTTCACTGTGTCCCGCTTCGGCGGGATACTTTTTTCTAATGAGTCAATCAGTGAATAAGTGAATCGTGGCTGTATAACCACGCTCAAATGCCAAGGTTCGTGCAAACTCGAACCATGATTATACTTATAACTTATAACTTATTACTCATCGACAAGCTCAGAGCGACGCTTAAAACTTATCCTTCGACAGGCCGATACTTCGGCCTCTCAAAGGGGTACACACTACACTGTTCGGAATATTTTAAAACCTGTTAATCCGACATCACGCCACCGTTGGTCTCCAGACCAACGGACCTGCTCATCCTTCAGTCAGGTACGAAGTTGACCTTAACCTCGCAAAGCAACCTGACGCTTGCTTGTTGGTCGGGAGACCAACAAGGGCGCCAACTTATATCTCGCGCCGCCATTACGTTTAAAAATGAAAAGCGACTTTTGGTTAAACGTTCGAACAGTTGAGGTGTATACACGAACCATGGAGACGTTGAGGCTGAAGTATAGGCCTCAGGAACCATAACGGCTGTTGCTTTCAGACCTATGCCTTAAACCTTCCGCCTTCCACCCTGACTAATCAGCCAGCGGAATGCTCACATTCAGCACACAACCATTGCCGGGAATGGACTGAATATCGGCTTTACCATTGTAGAATCTGGTGCGCTCATATATGCTGGCCAGGCCGATACCGCGATAAGTTTGTTGCGGATCGAACCCTTTGCCATTGTCGCGGATCAGCAGGCGGATCTGCCCGTCCGTTGCGCCAAGTATAATATTGGTTTCGGAGGCGCCGCTGTGTTTGATGATGTTTTTGATATGTTCCTGTACAATGCGGAACAGGGTAGTGCGTTTGCCCACTGATACGTCGGTATCGTCGAGCGTATTGATAAAACTAAAATGAATTTTACCGGCGAGATTGATGTCGTCTACCAATGCGCCAATAGCATCCACCAGGCTTCCATGGTTCATCTGCGGCGCCACAAGCTCTTTGGAAAGATTGCGGATCTCTTCAATAGCCATCAACAAATAGTTGATACTTTTTTCTTTGAGCTGTAATTGGTCGGCCGTTGGTTGCAGCACATCGATAAAGAGTTTGCTGGTAGATAACAGTTGGTTTACGTTGTCGTGCAGTTCGTGACCGATGCGGCTTCTTTCTTTTTCCAGCATGTGAATCACCGTCTCGGATACTTTCTTTTGCTGGAGAATCTTTTCGTCGGCCAGTTTATCTTCCAGTTCGCGCTGATAGGAAATATCGGTGAGCGATCCGATCATTTTAACCGGAAGGCCATTTTCGTATACTACAAATCCTTTATCACGCATTTGCTTATAAGAGCCGTCTGCACATTTGAAACGGTATTCTTCCTGCCACGACTGATGCTGGCTTTCCGTTGCATCGCGTACTGAATCGGCCACGCGGTTGCGGTCTTCTGGATGAATACGGCGAAGCCACCAGGAAAGGCCGCGGGAGTTATCGACTTGGTAACCGATCATGGCCATCAATGTTTCATTGCGGAAAATATTTCCGGTCTGCATATCCCATTCCCAGATGGCGTCTGTGGTGGCGCGGCTGAGATGAAGCAGCCGCTCATTGGCCTGATGAAGTTCGTGCTTCAGTTTGTCGTTGTCCGGAATGATCACGGCCTGACCGCCAAGCAATCTTTTTGCTGAATTGCTTTCGATGGGAAAAATATTGATATGGCAAATGAAATTGCTTCCATCGGCCCATTTCACTTTATGATTGAGTTCTACGGGAATACCGGATTCGAGTACTTCTATGTGTTTTTGGTAAACGGCGTCCGTTACCACGCTTGGTACCACTTCACTGATGCGGCGGCCGATCGATTTTTTTTCTTCGGCCTGAAACAAGCGGAAGAAGGCGTCGCTGGCGAATTGAAGACGTGTGTCTTCGTCTACCATCCAGCAGAGATGCGGTGTGGATTTCATGAATCCATCAATGATGGCATTCTTCTCGCGGAGTTTGCCGGACAGGCGGCGTTCGCGTGTAACATCTACAATGTTCGTAAGCACGAGCGCCTGCCCGTCGTAGTCTTCAGGTAAAGGTTGTGCATTGAACATTACCCAGCGGGTATCGCCATTGGGTAATTGCAGGCAAAGCGTACGTTTTTGTACAAGACCCGTGCGCGCGGCCTTGAGAAAAGGCGCATCGCGGAATGCAACACGTTCCCCGTGGTCATCGGTTACGGCCAGCATGGTCTCCCATAACTGTGCAATATTGTCGGCGCGGTATAGCTGTTCGAGATTGGTACCGAGAATAGCTGCCGCTTTTTTGTTGACGGCAATGATTTCCCCCTGGTGATCCTGGAAGATGATACCCGTCAGTCCTTCAACGATCAGTTGGCAATGACTGGCGGCAAGTTTATTGAAGCGTTGCTGACGTTCACGGTCCATCAATGGATGGCCTACACATAAAAAAGTTCGCCTGCCTCCATCGTCATCAAGCAGATTGAACTGCCACCGCATCGGGTTGGGATGTTCATGACGAAGAAAAACTTCCATGACCGGCGAGGCACCACCACCTGCAATGCGCAGCGATTTCCAAAAATCAGCCGTATGTACGGGATGAAGTAATTCGAGAAAGTTAACCGGGGATGTTTTGGGGTTGCTGATCGACAGCCCTTTGACCATACCTGTATTAGCGCAAATAATCTGTCCACTTTCGTTGATAACGGAAAGAAAACGGTTCGAAGGACTATGGGATGCGCCAATTAATTGTCGGATAGACGCCAGCGTTGTTTTGGTCATAAGGGTACGCGACTAAGGTAAGGTTTTTTGAAGGTCATCAATCATATCAAACGAAAAACTATTTATCAATTCCGGGAGACGTTCTATTTCTGCCGTCTTATCGACAAAAAATGCGGCTCCACGTTTAATCGATTCTTTCCTGTATATATCATTATCCTGGTTGGATAACATAATTACAGATACGTCTTCATCGCGTTTTTTAATAGCGCGTAATAATTGTAAACCATTACGACCCGGCATATCGATGTCGAGTAAGGCAATAGTACAGCCGGTGTTGTCGAGTACGGAAAGTGCTTGTTCATAATTGTTCGCCGTATGAATCTCCTCAACAGGTTCGAGCTCAGCGAGCATTATATGCAAGCGCTGCAGGAACACCTGGCTATCGTCTACTAGTAACAGGCGGTGTTGTTTCATGATAGGTAGTCTTACATACAAAATAAGCTCACCCGCCTATCATAGAAAATCAACATGTGTACCAAATAAATGTAGGGAAGGGTTGGCTGGATTGTAGTGCGAGGTCTACATGAATCAATGAACTAGTGAATACTCTTGCGGATGTTTGGGGAAATCACTTAGTTTGAGTGAAATACTTCAGTAGGTCAATAAGTGAATATTCATTTAACACTCCCGGTGATCTCCCTGATCAGCGGACAAAGCTTTGTTGCGATAAAATCTTTTCCGAGAAACGCATTGGCTCCCGCATCAATCACTCTTTGCTCGTATTGATCGGCAGGAAACATGCTCACGATTATAACGGGGGTAGAATTTTTGCCGGAACGAATGTGTTTGAGCATGGCCATTCCGCCGCCTCCTGGCATATCAAGGTCTGAGACGATAATATCCCAGTTGCCGTCTGCAATTTTTTCCAGCAGGGTATCAGTGTCATCCGCTTCATCGACGTGCGAGGAAACAAATTCTTCGAGCAAAATATCCTTCAGGCTTTGGCGTACTGCTGCATGATCATCTGCTATAAGTATTCTGAGCATAGCGAGGTAACATCTGGTCAGATGTTCCTTGCAAATTACCTGCTGCCGCGCGGAGCAATTGTAGGCGGCCATAAGGAATTTGTGTAGTGTTTTAACTACAAACTACTAAATCAGGTGATGTTCAATGGCGTAACGCGTCAGCTCTGAATTGGATTTCAGGTTCATTTTTTCAAGGATCCGCGAACGGTAAGTACTCACCGTTGTACTGCTGAGCGAGAGGCGCGAGGCGATGTCCGACACGGAATTGCCATCGGCCAGTAATTTGAACACGTCAAACTCGCGGTCGGATAAAAATTCATGCGCTGCTTTTTCGCTATTGCCACCGAAAGCGTCGGCCAGTTTTTCCGCAACGGCCGGGGTAATAAATTTTCGACCGAGCTGCAGTGTCTGTACAGCCTTGATGATGTCATCGTGGATCGTGTTTTTCCCCAGGTAACCGGAAGCGCCCGCTTTCAATACCCGCAGGGCGTATTGATCTTCCGGGTACATACTCATGATAAGCACCGGAAGATCGGGAGCGGTCTGTTTGATCTGCGTGAGGGCGTCGAGGCCACTCCGCCCCGGCATGTTCATATCGCAAATAACGATATCCCAGGGTTTGCCGATAACCGCGGTGATGAGGCTTTCTGCATCTTCTACCTCACCGATTTCTGCAGAAGGATATTCCTCCAGCAAAATTTGTTTCAGGCCTTTGCGCACTACCGCATGGTCGTCTGCAATTAAAATCTTGAGCATAACTTATAGAGGGTTTCAACAACGGTTCACGTTGCAATAATTTCTTTTTTTACCGGTACTGTCACCGTCACGGTCGTGCCTTCACCGGGACGGCTGCTGATTTCATAACTACCACCCATCACCTCGGCGCGCTCCTTCATCCCTAATAACCCCAACGTCTTTTTCCGCGGCTTGCCCGGATCAAATCCATGTCCGTTGTCATGTATCACCAATACCAGGCTTTCATTTTCTTCCGTGAGTGTCACCGTTACTTCCGTAGCGCCCGAGTGGCGCCCTACGTTTGTCAACGATTCCTGCATGATACGGAACAATCCGATTTTAACAGGGTCCGGCAGCGGCACTTCCGTTTCCGGCAATGATAAATATTTTTTGATTCCCGAGCGTTTTTCAAATTCACCTACATGCCATTCCATTGCCGCCAGCAGGCCAAGGTTATCCAGCAGGCTCGGCCGCAGCTCAGAAGCAATGCGCCTTACGGTTGTTACGGTATTGTCGATCAGGCTCAGCACTTCTCCGATTTTATTTTTTACCGGCGCATTGTCTTCTTCAATTTTCCGGTTGATCCACGACACATCCATTTTTAATACAGTCAGCAATTGCCCCAGCTCATCGTGTATTTCCCGGGAGATATTCAGGCGTTCTTCCTCTCGCACATTCTGCAGGTATTCGGTGAGCTCACGGATGGAAGCGTAGGAATCCCGGAGTTTTTCCTCGGCGAGATATTGCTCCGTCATTTCATCAGCCAATACCAGGCGAACGGGCTTTCCTTCATAAATAATATCGTGCGTGGTTATATTGACATAAATGATGCTTTCATCTTTTCTTGAGTGCCGCCATACACCTGCGTGATAAAGACCGCGGAAGTTGCGGTTGGTGACTACTTCCAGTTTGCGGCGGTCTTCTTGAGGCCGCAGGTTCATAATGTCGAGGGCCAGAAATTCTTCCCGCTCATATTGATATTGCACCAGCGCAGCCTGGTTCACTTCAATGATGTCATAGTCCGGCAGACTAAGCATCCACATCGGCAATGGGTTGCTTTGGAAAAGCAATTTGTATTTCTGTTCAGACTCTCTGAGTTCCTGTTCTGCCTGCTTGCGTTCGCGTATATCGATGCCGGTCCCGAGCAGGCAGGGACCGCCTTTATAATCGACCAATACCGCTTTAAAATGGTAAGGCGTTCTTTCGCCGGTGCGGCTGATGAAACTGGCCTCGGCATCATTTGCTCCGGTTTCGAAAACGGTATTGATACGTCCCGCTATATATTCCTTTTCGTCGTCGGGGAATAATTCAACGGGATGCATAGCGGCAATTTCTTCACTCGAATAGCCTGTTACTTCTTCGAGCCGGCGGTTCCAGCGGATGAATTTTCCATCGGCATCGTAGAAATAAAATACTCCGGGCAGGCTGTCGATGAGTTTGTCGGCCAGTGCTTCCGCTTCACGCACGGCTTTTTCACTTTTCATTTTCTCTGATATATCCCTGAGAAAAACAGACAGACCATTTGCCGAGGCGTAGATCTGGTCTTCGTGCCAGAGACCGAGCGGTTCGTATTGGTCCGTAACAAAGAGATGTTGTTGTGTGGCCAGCGCTTTGTGATAAGCAAAGAACGATGGTGAGTTCACCATTTCCGGAAATTCTTCCCAGATATTTTTTCCGGTAAGTTTCACCGGATCGCGATGCAGTATTTCGCCCGCGCGCTGATTGACATATGTGAAGTAAAAATTATTATCCAGCGCAATGAAGCCGTCGGTTACGCGCTCGAATATTTCCTGTATTTCTCTTGTACGGTCGCGCACCTGCAGGGCCAGTTCTTCGTTGAAACTTTTGAGTCTGTTCTCTACCTGCTTTCGTTCGGTGATGTCGCGGATAAACCCTACAAACAACAGCGAATCTTTTAATTGAAGCGGGGAAATGCGCAGTGCTACGTCCAGCAAAGAGCCATCTTTTTTTTCGGCTGTAAGATCGATGGTGTCGTCAGGTGTTGCGATCCGCGCAGCATCGATGTATTTTATAATATCGGCGTTCTGCCCTGCGGGCATGATGAGATCTTTCAACGGCTGTCCCAGTGCTTCTTTCGCACTCCATCCAAAGAGACGCTCGGCTTCATTGTTCCATTTATCGATCCTGCCATCGTTATCCATTACCACGACGGCATCGGGTGCGTGGGTAAAAATATTGCGGATTTGCTGCTCGCTGATCTGCAAGGCTTCTTCGGTACGCAGTCGTTCTTCCTCCCTTTGGTTAACCTGGTAGGTATGATAAAAAATAATGGCGAGAAAAATAATCGTGATGCTGAGCGAGTAGAAAACCACACCAGATTCATGTGTGTACACGCCTTCCCAGGTGCCCCATAAACGCATCAATCCGAGTGCAGCGGGAGCGATGATGGCGGCAGGCACGAGCAACCGCGCGGTATTGCTGCCGGGCAGGCGGTTCGTGAGCAGTTGCATAAATCCTTTGTCCGGTGCCTGAAAAAACAAGACCAGTGAAAATAAAAAGAAACCCAGTGCTGTCAGCAGCGACATGGGTATATAGGTCATGATGCCGTAAAATTGTTCTACCTGATAGAGATAGCCGAGCAGGGAGGCAAGCGAAAGAATAAATAGTAAAAAAGCCAGGTAATGAGCCGGCCTGTGCCTGGAACGGATATTTACATTCAACAGCAGTAGTCCGGCACTTACAATAAGCAATCCCACCGCTGTATTGGGCGCCATTTGATTCGGGGGGGTATGCAGCCGCAATTGTCCGGGAAACAGTAACTGGTCGAGTGCCAAAGCCGGGCCACCCCACCATTCGATCACTTTGGAGAAAGCCACGAGTGCCACCAGGGTGCAGAGCAGCGGGCCGGTCGTGCGTGAATGCCTGTTGAGCAGCCAATAGGCTGTGGCAAGCGCAATGAAACATAGGGCGGTCAGTGGGTTCATCTGGACGAAAAGACGTCCATTGGTATATAACTGTCCAAGGCCCAGCAACCAGGCCATAAGTACCGCCAAACCAAGCAATACGATTGCTCCTGCCAGGCGGAAGGACCAGCGTTTAAATTGATTTTGAAGAGCAATATCCGGTTCTAAATACTTCATGGTTTGAATCGTCATTCCCAGCCGTGACCGGGTTGAAATAATACAGATCCAAAGGTTAGCGGGGCCATACCGGTGAGGCTGCCATCACTCATTGCAAGGTGGAGTAACGGGGACGAGTGCAGAAGAGTAGAAACCGGGATAAGGCTTTAATTTCTAAGGTAATAAAAAAAACATGGTTCGTCAAAAATCAAATCCTTTTCTGATAAGTTCTGCTCTGAAACCAGCCTTTTCCCCTCATATAGCATGTTATGTTTTAAAATTAAATAAAATATATAATGTGTCGCGCATCAATAGACTTTTTTCCGTTCGGTTTTTTCTTATAGTTTTTTTTAACAGTATCCCTTTTTGCATACACTAACTTTGTACCCGCTAACGTTATACCAATTCCTCTAAAACATCAACCTGTGAAAAAACTACATCCGGTATCACTATTATTATTAATTTTTTCCCTTGCAGGTCTGGCCTGGTTGCCCATTGTGAAGCCTGCTTCTTCCAGAACACTTTCCGCCTCGGTAGCAGAAAAGCCGGTTCCCGAAACAAAAAACAACGAAGCCGTATTCAATGCGCTTTATGATTCGCTCGATCTGGACGACAAAGGTCTTTCAGAAGAAGCTTTTCGTTATGCCGTCCGGGGTTATGAGCACATGCTAGAGGATCACCGCATCGAAAAACCCGGCTATCTGACCATTTGTGATTTCAGTCGCTCCTCCAACAGTAAACGTCTTTTCCTGATCGATATGTCGGAGGGGAAACTGGTGAAATACACATATGTGGCACATGGCCGCAATTCGGGAGCAGAGTTCGCCAGCAACTTCAGCAATCGTCCTGAATCGCTGCAAAGCAGCCTCGGTTTTTATATTACCGGAGAAACTTACATCGGACAGCATGGTCTTTCCCTGCGTGTAAATGGCATTGAGAAAGGTATTAACGATAACGCTTACCAGCGTGCGATCGTGGTGCATGGCGCCAATTATATCGGAGAAAAATGGGGAGGTTCCTACATGGGCAGAAGTTTTGGTTGCCCTGCGGTGCCCGCTGCGGAAAGCGCACAACTCATCAATACAATCAAAAACGGTTCGGTACTATTTATATACCATCCTACAGCCTCCTATCTGAAGGGCTCGAAAATATTAAATGGTTGATTGGATACTAAGGATGGATTGATACAAATGACCCCTGCTTTGCCGCAGGGGTTTTTGTTTGGAGGAAAGGCATGACGCGATTTGGTTCCATGCGGCTATCTTTGTGGTAATGTCCCGTTTCAACAGGAAAGACGTAAGGAATATGTTGGGTAAACTCACCTGGCGCCGCGGCTGGAATGCTGCCAAGGTGCTGGGCAGTTATTATTACAGCAAATGGACAGGCAAGCCCGTACAATGGGGAATGCCGGTGTCTATTTCCTTTGAACCCACTACCTCCTGCAATCTCCGTTGCCCGGAATGCCCCAGTGGTCTGCGTGCATTCACCCGCCCCACGGGTATGCTTCAACGGGATTTTTTCCGTGAAACCATCGATCAGTTGCACCGCGAACTTTTTTACCTTGTGTTTTATTTCCAGGGCGAGCCCTACCTGAATCCGGCATTCCTGGATATGGTAAAATATGCTTCGGAGAAAAAGATCTATACCGCTACCTCTACCAACGCGCATTATCTTACCGAGCAGAATGCACGCCGCACGGTTGAAAGTGGCCTCGACAGGCTGATCATATCGATCGATGGCACCACACAGGATGTATACGAGCAATACCGCGTAGGCGGCCGTCTTGAGAAAGTGCTGGCCGGTGCCAGGAATATTGTTCAGGCCAAACGTGAGATGAAAAGCAGCACACCTTTTGTGATCTTTCAATTTCTCGTTGTAAAGCCGAATGAACACCAGATCGACGAAGTCCGCCAACTGGCCGAAGAGATTGGTGTTGACGATGTATGGCTGAAAACCGCCCAGATCTATGACTATGAAAACGACCCCAACCGTTTAATCCCTACCCTCGACCGATTCAGCCGGTATCGCAAAACCGGCAAGGGCTACGAATTCAAAGGAAAGCTCTCCAACCATTGCTGGCGCCTCTGGCATGATCCTGTTATTACATGGGATGGCCTGGTGGCTCCGTGTTGTTTTGACAAAGACGCCTCTCACCGCATGGGCGATCTCAAACAACAGAGCTTCCGCGAAATCTGGAAAAGCCCCGTTTACCGTACCTTCCGCACCCAGTTGCTGAAAGGACGGAAAGAAATAGATATCTGTGCCAACTGCAGCGAAGGAACGCGCGTGTGGGGATAGCACAGTAGCTGCCGCCTTCTTTTAAAATATTTTCCGATATTTAAGAGAGGCTGCCACCAAAATCACTGTATATGCAAATGCCTTCATCCATTTCAACCCGGCTGCAATACCAGCACAAGTCATTGCTGGACATAATTGACGGGCTGTCTGACGACCAGGTACACCAGGAAGTTATTCCGGGTAAATGGTCCATTTTCCAACACATCGCCCACCTTTCCTGCTACCAGCATGTGATGATCGACCGGATCAAAAAAATACTTGACGGCGATGCGCCCATACTCGAGGTGTATGTGGCAGAAGAAGATCCTTGTTTTCCCGAAATCTGCAACAAGACCACTGTGGACGTGATGCGTGAATTGCTCGGTACGCGCAAGTCCATGGCCGCCGAACTGAACGGCTTTGCCGAATACGACCTGGCCAAAAAAGGTGTGCATAAAACTTACGGAGAAATGAATTTGGTGCAATGCCTCAATTTTTTTCTTTTGCATGAGGCACATCATTTGTTTGCCATATTTAAGCTGGCGGCCCAACTGAAAGCGGTTGCCACTGTTTAACGGCAATTTTTCTATTAAAAAACAGCCTATGGGCATCGGTAACGACATCTCACAAAGCAGTTTCAACAACGAATACCAGAAAGCGTCTATCAACCTGCTTTATACTTATGGATGGGTAATGGAGCAAATCAAAAACTTCTGCGCAAGAGAAGACATTACTCCCCAGCAGTTCAATATTCTCCGCATATTACGCGGCAGCTACCCGCAACCACTTTCCACGCTCCAGATCCGCGAACGCATGTTGGATAAAATGAGCGATACCAGCCGCATCGTCGACCGCCTTGTCATTAAAGGCCTGGCTAAAAAAGCCACCTGTCGTGAGGACAAGAGACTGGTGGATATTCTCATTTCCGAAAGGGGCCGCCGCCTTCTCGAAAAAATGGATGAACGACAGGATGAGATCGATAATATCCTCAGCAATCTCACGCAGAAGGAAGCAGGATTGCTGAGCGATTTGCTGGATAAGATCCGCGTGAACCGGCAATCGTGAATGGTCAATGGTGAATGGTCAATGGTCAATCGTGAATCGGTCAATTGTCAATGGCTGTTTTACTTAATACTTAACACTTAATACTTATGGCCGAAGCTTCGGCCCGAAGTATCGGGCGGCTGTTTCCTTCGAGAGCCTCAGGAACCTTTAAGCTACACCTTAGCCCGAAGTGTCGGGCCCTACACCTTAAACCTTACACCTTCCTTCTTTCAGCACATTAACTTTTCTTCTCACCCGCTTCTTGGCAATTTGACCTATTTTAGCCTTTTAACTTCTTGCCCCGAACATTCAACGAATGAAACTTATTGTCTGTGCCTTTGCTGCCTTATGTTTGTCCTTTGCCGGACCGGTTATGCATGCCCAATTACCCGCTTATGAATTCAGAGGCGTATGGATCGCTACTGTAGATAATATCGACTGGCCTCCCAGGAATGTATCCGACCCCGAACTGCAACGCGCGGAATATATCCGCCAGCTAGACATGCACAAACGCAATGGCATGAACGCCGTGATCGTACAAGTGCGGCCCGCAGCAGATGCTTTTTATCCTTCACAATACGAGCCGTGGAGCCAATGGCTCACCGGCAAACAAGGACAACCGCCGGCACCTTTTTATGATCCGCTGGAATTCATGATCAAAGAAGCGCACAAACGCGGAATGGAGTTTCACGCATGGTGCAATCCCTATCGCGCCGATTTCAAAATTGGCGGCTCCTCCATTGCGCCAACGCATCTCACCAAACTTAAACCCAATTGGTTCCTCGATTATGGCGGCAAACGTTATTTCGATCCGTCGAATAACGATGCACAGAATTTTGTAGTGACCGTTGTTGCCGATATCGTTAAACGCTATGATGTGGATGCCATCCACATGGATGATTATTTCTATCCTTACCGCATCGCAGGCCAGGAGTTTCCCGATGGCGCCGCCTATATGAAATCAGGCTCCACTTTATCCAAAGATGACTGGCGTCGTGCCAATGTGGATTCGATCATCCGCAAGCTCGACAGTGCTATCAAAAAGGAAAAACCTTTCTGCAAATTCGGCATCTCACCTTTCGGCGTATGGCGCAATGGCGATAAAGATCCGATGGGAAGCGACAGCAAAGCAGGACAGACCAATTACGACGATCTGTACGCCGATATTCTTCTCTGGCTGCGCAAAGGCTGGATCGATTATGTTGCTCCGCAATTGTATTTAGAGATCGGCAACAAGTTCATCGCGTATGAAAAAATGGTGAAATGGTGGGCCGATCACAGTTATGGCCGGCACGTTTATATCGGACATGGTATTTACCGCGCGGGAGAAAAAAGCGCAGCCTGGAAAAGTCCGGAAGAATTGCCCAGGCAGATCCAGTTGTTACGCGAGGAAAAAAACGTGCAGGGAAGTATTTATTTCAGCAGTAAATCATTCAACCGCAATCCCAATGGCTGGAACGACAGCCTGCAAAACAACTATTACCGCCTGCCTGCCCAGATTCCACCGATGCCCTGGCTGCCGCAGCGCGTAACGCCCGCTGCACTTTAAGGGAACCGCGGATTGGTGCCCGACTTCTTCTCCAGGTAATCAGTATAGGCCAGCGATCCGAGCCGCACACGCAACGGGAGGGAGGTTTTTTGCTCAAAAGCCGCCTCAATCCGGCAGAAAAAAGGCAGGCTGGCAGGTTTGCCCGCAACTAAAGACGGTGAAAACAGCGGGTATGATGCAAACAACCGGTTGAATGCCAACGCAGAATCCGGTTGCACAGAACGGGCTACCGAAATGCCTGCATTCGGGGAAATCGGGGCGCTGCCCGGCAAATTCTGTGAAAAAATTTCCCCGTTTGATACCCATAAGAGGACAACAAGTAACCCACAAATGCGTTGCACCATCTTTTAAATGATTTATTTGTAAATTTACGGCCTGATTTTTGCTAATTGGCCGAATTTTTGGAAACTTTAGGCCTTTATAACGGTTCAACTATTATATAGATGGCTCTAAGTCAATCCCTTCAACAGAAATTCCTGCAGAAACTTTCCCCACAGCAAATTCAGCTGATGAAGTTGTTGCAGGTACCTACGCAAAACCTCGAAGAGCGGATTAAAGAAGAACTGGAAGAAAACCCCGCACTCGAACTCGACGAGGAAAAGCATGAAGACTCGCACGATGACATGAAAGACGAGTTCAGCGATGCGGACGAATACGATTCCGAAGCTGATGGCAGCACTGATGACTACGATAACATCGACGTGAGCGAATATGTTCACGAGGGTGACGACGAAGTAGCCGACTATAAAATGCGGGATGATAATTATCCCGAAGACGACGAAAAAAAGCAACTTCCTTTCAAAACGGAAACCAGCTTTTACGATATGCTGTTTGATCAGCTCGGACTGTTGAACCTGGACGAAAAAGAGAAAAAAATTGCCGAGCACCTGGTGGGCAGTATCGACGAAGACGGCTATCTCCGCCGCGAAACTCCCGCGATCGTGGATGACCTTGCTTTCCGCCAGAATATTTCGACCACAGAAGAAGAAGTAGAAGGGCTGATCAGAAGGATCCAGCAATTCGACCCTCCCGGCGTAGCAGCCCGCGATCTTCCGGAATGCCTGCTCCTGCAATTATTCCGTCAGAAAGAAGAAGGTAAGGACGTTGATACAGCGATCCTCGCTATTCAAAAATATTTCGATGAGTTTACCAAGAAGCATTACGAAAAAATCCAGCGTGGTCTTGGTCTGAACGACCAGGAACTGAAGGCCGTAATGCAACAGATCATCAAACTCAACCCCAAACCCGGTGGAAACATCGGCGAGATCAACAAGGCCGAAAGCTACGTGGTCCCCGATTTTTTCATCCTCAACAATGGCGGTAAACTCGAACTCACGCTCAACGGCCGCAACGCTCCCGAGCTCCGCATCAGCGAAGGCTACCGCGACATGATGAAAGAGTACGACCGTGGTGCCAAAAAAGATAAACGTCAGAAAGAAGCTGTTCTTTTCATCAAACAAAAGATCGACGCAGCCAAATGGTTCATCGATGCTATCAAACAACGCCAGCATACATTGCTGTCGACAATGACCGCGATCATGGATCACCAGCACGACTTCTTCCTCACCGGCGACGAGACCAACCTCAAGCCGATGATCCTGAAAGACATTGCAGAAAAAACAAACCTCGATATTTCTACTGTCAGCCGTGTGGCCAACAGCAAGTTTGTACAAACGGAATTCGGCACCTACCGTCTCAAATTCTTCTTCAGTGAATCATTAAGCACGGAAAGCGGTGAAGAAGTGTCCACACGTGAAGTAAAAAAGATATTGAGCGATCTGATCGAATCAGAAAGCAAGAAACATCCGCTGAGTGACGAACGACTGACCGAAATGCTCCAGGAGAAAGGTTACAATATTGCCCGCCGCACCGTAGCCAAATACCGCGAGCAACTGAACATTCCTGTGGCACGTCTCCGTAAAGAGCTGTAAAGCCGCACCGTCCCGGGCTTACCGGGCCACGGGAACCGCATACATGAATACCAGACGGTCATTTTATATCATCCTCCTGCTCCTTATTACAGGTTCAGTAGCGCTTGCGCAACCACTTCCGCTTACAGATGCCGATCTGGCCCGCCGCTACAATTTTATTCATCCCGTTTACAACCGCATTTTCAACAGCAATGGCCTGGATAGTTTTTATGAAAAATTATTCAGGCTCCGTCAGGCAGGAAAGGGCGTTGTTTCCATTGTGCATATCGGCGATTCGCATGTGCAGGGCGATTTTATGACGGCACGGGTGCGTCAGAGTTTTCAGCAATATTTTGGGAATGCCGGCCGCGGTCTTGTATTTCCCCATCGCCTGGCGGGCTCCAATCCGCCGGATGATATTCTCACATCATCACCGGTAAAGTGGCAATTAAACCGCCTCGCACATCCCGAACTTCCCTTGACGCCAGGTATTGGCGGATTCGTCATACGCAGTTTGGCCTCTACTGCTTCTTTTTCTATTTCGCTCAAGCCGGTCAACGGACAACCGCAGACCTTTACCCAAATCAAGGTATTTGTAGACGATAATAGGAGCAATGGCTGGATACTCGAACCCAATACCGGCGAAGCGCCGTATTTGTTGCGCCGCGAAGACGCCGACAGCCTCAATTATATACCGGTTCGGCTCGGTATTCCTTCCTCATCCATCACGCTGAGTTCATTGCCTTCCGCTTCTGCCAAAGAATTTTATGGTGTATCAATGGAAAATGACAGCGCCGGGGTATTGGTTCACACCATCGGTGTCAACGGCGCACGCTATGATCACTATGTACAATCGTCTTTGTTCTGGCAGCAGTTGCCCGCCCTCAACGCAGATTTGTACATCGTATCGATGGGCACAAATGAAGCGCAACGTTCTGTGTTCAAAGGCGCCGAATTTGAGCAACAGGTAACCGCCATGATCAAACGCATCAAAGAAATATCTCCCAACGCCGCTATTCTCATCACCACCGCGCCCGATTCGTACAAAGGGAAAGTAGCCAATCCGGTTTTGCGTCAACTCAACCAGGCGCTGGCGGCTTATTGCAATAACCAACAAATAGCATTGTGGGATCTGTTCCGCATCAGCGGTGGTTCCGGCTCTATGCTGCGCTGGATACAGCGTGGCCTCGTTAACCGCGACCGCGTACATTATACGGTAGAAGGCTACCGCCTTCAGGGCGATTTACTCTGGAATGCGCTTGCTTTGGGCTATAATAGCTGGTGGGAGGGAAAGTTCAAATCGCACTAGCGAGGGCTAATGAGTTAATTTGAAGATTTGATAATTTGACAATGGTAATCAGTAAAGCTGGTTCGGCTGAATATTCCGATTATCTTCAAATTTTCAAATCATCAAATTAAAAAGGGAGATCATCCTCATGATCGCTTGTCAACGGCGTATCGTGATAGTCGTCTGAAGGGCTGGCATCAACAGGTCCGCCGCCACCGGCCAGTTCCACTTTCCATGCTTTTACATCGGTGTACCAGCGCCCGTTATATTCGCGGCTTTCAACGTCGAAGGATATGGTAAGAGAGTTGCCTGGTTTCAGTTGATTGTCGTTGATCTTGTCGCCCCAGATGGAAACACACACCTTCTTCGGATACTGACCATCGGTTTCAACGATGATATCCTGTTTTTTCCATTCGCCATTCTTTCCCTGACCTTTCTGCAGCGGTAATACCTGCACAAGTTTGGCTGTAAGTTGCATTGACATAGACCGTGTTATTTTGCTGCGAATGTAGGCTATTTCCCGTTTTTCTTAAAACTGCAGATAAATCGGCATCACCGGTTCCGACGATTTCAGGGAGCCGTACAACAATACAAACAGGAAGAAGATGACCAGGTAACCGATCAGCGGAATACGCCCCACACGACCGATCAATTTATCTGCATAATTATCCGGAATGGCATGAATGAGATAACCGATTGTCATCATCAGCAGCACGGGCCAGTAGTTGTTGCTGAACGCCCCCCATACGGAGAAATCGAAATTATACCAGATCTGACGCAACATCACCATTGCACGGTCGAAGTCGGGGGTGCTTTCATCAAAGTCCGCAGACTTGAAGAATACCCAGCAGAAACACACAAAATGGAAGGTCAATAATACCGCGAGTATGCGTGATAACTTCGTTTCGCGGATGCGGTTGGCCGTCAGCAGCATCCATACTTTATGTACGGCCAGTGCTATGCCATGTAACGCTCCCCAGATTATAAAATTCCAGTTGGCACCATGCCAGAAGCCACCGAGCAACATCGTTGTCAGCAGGTTCATATTGGCAGCCACTCCTTTCTTTTTTCGCTCGATAATGGCCGGCAAAAGAAAGATCAGGAGGATGCCTGCACTCATCAGCAAGGAGCCAACTACGCCAAACCCAAGCAGGTGAACACCGGCAAAATAGCTTCCTGCAAAAAAGAGCAGCGAAAAGATCCAGGTGGTGATGGTGGCGCCACGGTTGCCGCCGATGGGAATGTACAGGTAGTCGCGCAGCCAGGATGAGAGGGAAATGTGCCAGCGCCGCCAGAACTCCGTGATGCTTTTGCTTTGGTAAGGCGAAAGGAAGTTGGTCGGTATATGAAAACCCAGCCATCGTGCAATCCCTATCGCCACATCACTGTAACCACTGAAGTCGCAGTAGATAACAATCGCATACGCATAAACGGCAAACAGGTTTTCAATGCCCGTATAGCGCCCCGGATCGTCAAAGATATAGTTGACAAAATTCAGCGTGATGAAATCCGAGATGACCAGTTTTTTAATGAGGCCGGAAATAATCAGGTAAAATCCTTTGGCAAAATCCGTTTCCGTGATCTCGTATGGCTTGTTGATCTGCGGTACAAAATCATGCGCCCGCACGATCGGTCCCATCATCAGTTTGGGGAAGAACGAAAGGAATAGCAGGTAGTCGCTGAACTTGCGCGCCGGTTCAAATTGCCCGCGGTACACGTCCACCGTATAACTCAGGTTTTCGAATGTGTAAAATGATATGCCGATCGGCAACAGGATATTCAACGGATGAAATCCCGTATTCAATAAGTCATTGGACAGCGAGATAAAAAAGTTGGTGTATTTGAAGGTGAACAGCAGCCCGAGGTTGAACACGATGCTGATCACCAGCAGCGTGGTCTTCTTCGTTTTATTTTTTTGCCGCCAGATGGCATTGGATAAAATGAAATCGACAATTGCAGAAACGATCACCAGTCCTACAAACCAGCCGCTCGCTTTGTAAAAAAAGTAAAGAGAAAAAGCGCAAAAGATATAACGGCGTACGACATAGTTATGCCGGAACCGGTAATACAAGGCCATGAATGTGGCGAAGAAAAAAACAAAGAACCCGTTGTTGAATAACAGCGGATTGGATTCGTCGTAGACGAACTGATGAAGAAAAGCATCAATATCGAACGATGGCATACTTAACTTTTATTTTGGAGTATCACCTTTTTGCTGGCGCCGGCTGTATTTTTCAAACTCGCGAAGCAGGTCTTCAAAAAACCAATTGCCGAGTATTTCAGCACCCTGGTGATTAGGGTGTACATAATCTTTGTTTGCTAAGGATGGTTTACGGTTGGCCCAATCCACAATTGAATTTTTTCCGCCCATCGTACTGTACAGGTTATAGAAATACGAACCCGTTTCATAGGCGGTCGTAGCCTGGATCTTCAGCAAGGTATCGATGCCCACGGCAGTAGCATAGCCGTCGGGATAGCGGAATGCGCGGTCTGCCGTTCCCGTAATCAGGAAATCTGCTTTGGGGAAACTGCTGCGGAACCGCTCCACTACCGGCATCAGCATGCGCGCATACCAGGTAAAGTTTTTATCGTTGGCGCGGAACAATACATTAACACCGTATTGAAAAATGATCAGGTCGTAAGGGTTTTCCTGCGCGATCGTCTGCAGGAAATTGCTGTCAAGTGATTTGTATTCGTCACCACGTGAGCCACGGAAGGAGAAATTATCAACGATCACACCGGAAAGCGGTTCAAACGAAACGCCATAGATGGGCAAACGGCTGTCGTCCACGTCCAGTCGCAGTTTGCGGGAAATGTCTGAGGCCAGCACGATGCGGTTGAATGATTTGTCGGCATTGATGCTCACCGGTTGTCCGTTCACACGTATGGTTACCGGAGCTTCTGTTTTTCCGCAGAGTAAAATTTTCTCCGTAACGTAAGTGGAATCGGTAATTGTTTTATCGGTTACGCTCACCCAGTCGCCTGAAGTGGTGAAACGGTGTCCGGATAAATAGAGTGTTGATTTGTCGCTTGCATTGCGCAGGTTGTCGTCTTTCCATCCGTTGGAATAGTCGTGTTCGATGGTCTGCCGCAGTTTGTGACCTACAAAATTGATATTGACAAAACCCACGCCTTGTCCGCCGAAATATTCCTGCAGGCGTTTGCGGAATGTTTGTGTCAGGAGGTCGTTTTCGATCATGCTGTCACCGAAATAGGCGATGCGGATCTTTTGCTGCTGCCCGTTTTTCAGCGCATACAACTTCGCCATCAGGTGTGGCAGCGAAGCCAGGCTGGTGTCGGTTTGAAACCCGGTAATGTAATGAGGCGTGTTGTAAAGTAAAAAGTCCTGTTGTGGTCTTTCTTCAATGATGATGGGTTGGCTGCCACCTGTTGTATCGGACTCGGGTCCGTCGGCGAGGAAGGTGGAATCACCTGTTACCACGTCGGCAATCAGGTTCACACGGTCGAACGGACGCCAATGCAAACCAAACGCGTAGCTCACAAGGGAAAAAAACAAATAAGCCGAAACGGCATACACCACAAATAGGAAGACGCGGCGGTTGCTATTCATACAAACACGAAGAAACGATTAGTTAGCCAGTTTATTTCTTTGAATAGCAGTGATTATTTTTTTCCGCCATTCTGCGGGACGTTCCGAATAGCCGGTCTTGCTGATGGCTTCGACCCATTTCCGGTAATCCTTTTCACCCTTCAATTTAGGATAAAATTTTCTTCGTGCCACCAATTGACAAAATGCCGCATAGGATGCAGCCACACTGGGGTATTGTTTGTAGCGCGTACGGATGCCATGTGTTTTCTGAAGCCGGTTACTACCTACGATGCCAAAATGATTATTGAGCAAACGGGCGTTGCGCGTAGTGCCGGCACCTGATTCAACGATGGCCACTGCCAGGATCACGGAACTCGGGATGCCGTACACGGCAGACAGGGAATCTGCCAACGGCCGGTAGTTGCTGATATACGCCTTTTGTGCCCGGGCAGGAACGGTTAGCACCATCAGCGCCAGCAGGCCGAGGAAAATAAAAGTCCTGCGAAAAGGCAGCATTCGTCGTTTTTTACGGGGTATACATGCCATGGATGGCGGTAAACCTACAAGAAAATGCCGATTTTTCATAGTATCCTGATGAAATTAGCATCTGATACGTTGCAATTGCGGGGTATTGCTGCTGCCTCCGCCGGAATGATTTATCTTGCGGGATATTTTTAGCATTTTATAAAGAATATGAACACCCGATTGATCGTAAACCGTGACAGCGAACTGGTGGAAGCCAATGAACTTCCGCAGGTACAGTTTTCACCCGTTGTGAAAGCATTCGCGCGTTTTTTCTCCTATTTATTCCATCCGGTATTTATCCCGTTGTATACGATCGCCTTCCTGTTGTTCATTCATCCATCGATGTTCACCGGATTTCCGGCGGAAAAAAAAGTGCTGATTTTTATCCAGGCGTTTCTTCCGTATTTCTTTTTCCCCGTTGTCATCCTGCTTTTACTAAAGGCGTTGAAATTTCTTGACTCCATTCAACTCCGCACGCAGAAAGACCGCATCATTCCGATCATCGCATGCATGACCTTGTATTTCTGGATCTGGTATGTATGGAAAAACCTGCCTGAAATCCCCAGGAGTATTGTTGTGCTTGGGCTGGCCATTTTCGTTTCTTCCATTATAGCGCTGATGGCCAACATCCGCATGAAGATCAGTCTGCATGCTATTTCCATTGGCGTAATGCTCGGCTTCCTCGGATTCCTGGCATTGGGATCAGATATCAGTTTTACGGTTTATATGATGGTGGCCCTGCTCGTAGGCGGTATTACCTGCACATCGCGCCTGATCGTGTCCGATCATACTACGGCTGAAGTATACCTTGGTTTAATTGCCGGTATTGCGTCCGTGGCGATTGCTGTTTTTTTTACGGTGTAAAAAAAGGCATTATTAACGCCATAACGCAAGAATGAGCAGGCCCGTTGGTCTGGAGACCAACGGGGGCGTATGTCTACGAGAGGTACAAATTAGCCTTTGTTGGTCTCCCGACCAACAAACAGGAGTCGGATTGCTTCGACAGGCTAAGGTCAACTTCGTACATAACGCAACCATGAGCAGGGCCGTTAGTCTGGAGACCAACGGGGGTATGTGTCTACGAGAGGTACAAATTAGCGCCTTTGTTGGTCTCCAGACCAACAAGCAGGAGTCGGATTGCTTCGACAGGCTAAGGTCAACTTCGTACATAACGCAAGAGCGAGCAGGCCCGTTGGCCTGGAGACCAACGGGGGCGTGATGTCTGCCTGACAGGATTTAAAATATTCCGAAGAGTTAGGGTGAGAATACCAACATATATGAACGATGTTATTTTTTTCTCAGCAATATTTTCTCTTTGGTAAACTGGAATGCCTCATCGATAAATGCCGTAATGTTCGGCCAGTTCTCTACCGGCTCCCATGATTTGGTATACCATTTCTCGGCCGTGATCAGCACTTTATTATTTTCGGTGCGTGCGGTGGTAACAAAACCACCGGAAACATTCTCCACCTTGCGGTTAAATTTATCCAATCCCTCGGCTGTAAATCCTTCGGGAATTTCCAATTCAATCTGGTAGCTGTAGCTGCGCGGATAAGGCATGTACACGCTGATCTTCCGTTCGCGCTGGTCAGGTTTTAGTTCCAGTTGCTCGGTGATCAGCTTGCCGGCATCCACGATATAATTATTACCGGCTTTTTTCACCCAGCCTTCCATGACAAAATTTTGTTCCATTTCAAACACCGGCTGACCGGGCATTGATCCCAGGGAAACAATTTTGAAATCTTTGAGTTCTTTGGCGGCTGTGCCGTAAGAACTTTCTATTTCGCTTTCAAAAGCTTTTTTCTTTTCGGTACGTGCTTTTTTGATCACGGAGGCTAACTCATCGGCCTGCTTTCTGGATTTTTTATTACGGTCATCGTTGATCTCGAGTAAGGTTTTATTTTCTCCTACCGACCAGCCTGCTTCCATGGCCGCGTCTTCAAACAAACCAAGCCAGGCCTGCTGTTCGCGTCGTTGAACACCTGTTGCTTTCTGGCTGCGGTAGATCAGCATTTGCTCGGGATTTTCAGCGTTGAATTTTACGCGAAGCTTTTCTGCCTTGTTATTGTCTTTATGCGAACTCACGGGCAGCTTGATCACTCTTCCTTTGTCGAAATCAATATTGCTGCGTGAAAAATCGAAGTAGATTACTTTAGCCTCTTCGCCCTGGAAGGAAGCAGGAATTTCATTTTCCTGGTAAAGACTGGTGGAGTAGGAGAAAAAACGTTCTTTCTTGCTACCGGCACGTACCATTACGCTCAGGTCTGTCAAATCAAAAAGGTTGTCGCGCGATACACTGTTGCGTCCCGCCACGATCACGATATCGCTGGGGATTTTATATTCTTTTTCCAACGTAAAAGCAAACTGCAGGCAGCCAAGTATCTGATGATACAGGCCGTATTCTCTATAAGGACTGGAAAAATCCGATTCCAGGTCGAAATAAGTATAGGAGCCGGTGTACTTGGTAAAACGGTGCAGATAAGAGATTAGTGAATCTGTATTATCGGCTTCGGGGTGTGCCTTCTTATATTTTTTATACGCGTCGCGGAACTGCTCGCGGAAAGGTGCAAAGCCGCGCGAATAATAAGGTGAGCCTGCTTTGGTCTGTAGTGTGAAAATGTTGGCAGCGATATCTCCAAATTTTGCCTCGATCAGGTTTTCATATTTCTTCGCCTTCTCTACGCTACCGGGTTTGATCGCCGGAAGGTCTTTACGAACGATGCTGCCCGTTGTATATTTCACCCGCACAATAGGAATCTGGCGTGGAATGGAATACCACAACATGTCCTTCATCTTCGGAAGATGGCGGGCTTTCAATACCAGCCGGTTGGATTCTTCTTCTGAATCGTAGGTTACTTTAAAATCCGGCGCGCCATTGATCGTTTGATATTCTGCAGAAAAGCGGCTGTCGAACACAAAGCTCAATTCGTAGTTGATCACCGGATAGTCTCCCGCAAGTACTTCATTCGATTCATCGGGCATTTGATTTTGTGCAGCACTGTTGATATCGTAATATTTTACAGAATAAAAATCAAGGATATCACCAACCGACAGACCGGGGATCGCTATTTTTTTCTTATTGTTTCTTCCTTCCAGCGCTACCGCTTCATCCACGTTTACTTTATGAACGCTGCCGTCAGGTTTGATGAGACGGATATTGACAAATGAATAGTTCTTATAATTACCAACAATGGTTTTATTTTTTTCCTGTAATTCGGTGAAGGTGAGTTCGGAGTATTCGTCGAGTGCGGATTTGTCGTTGAGAAGAATTTTTTCCCGGTAAATATTCAGGAAGTTGAACATGGTGCGTGCACTGCGGTTCACGAAAAAGCTGCCTACTTTTTTGGAACTGGTCTCGAGGCTGATCTTTTTTGCGAGGATAACAGCGGATTCATTTTTATAAAAATCCGGAACCGTATTGGCTGCAAAAGCCGTATCCGGCGTACCGAAAATGCGTTGCTCGAGTTCGTCGGCCATCTTTTTGTAATCATCATTCTGTGCTGCAACAGACAAAGAGAGAAGGAGGACACAAAGTCCCAGGAAATGTTTCATGCTTGGCTTGGTTTTCTGGTGGGTTTAATTCTTTTCAAAAACGATCTGCTCGCGGTACTTGCCGGCGAGTCCGTTGATAAAGGTGTTCCATTTTTCAAAATCAGCTTTGCGCAACCAGGTTTCCTTAATGCGGATCTCTTTGCGGTAAATGAGTTTACCGGGTTTTTGCTGATAAGAAATAGACACGTCGGCATTGGTATGCTGGCTTTTCAGGTCGTCGGGAACGGTTTTAACGCGATAGCCTGCCGGAATATCCAGTTCTATTTCGGTAATGATATGTTCTTTATAAGGGAGCAGGATATCGTGCTGGCGTTTGGCCGCATCAACGCGGAAGTCGTTCATCTCCTTCCGGAAATCCAGTTCTGCATAAAGTTCTTTGTCGAACGCAGTAATGGCATTGCGGAAATGCAACTGGTATTTGATGTTGAGCAGGGTGTCGGGTGTATTGAAAATGGCGGGTTGCAGATTTTCAATGGCGTAATCCTGGTTGCTTTTGGAAAGATAGGAGATCAGCGACTTCTGCATATTGTCTTTCTTGGTGCGTTCGATGCTATTGAGCAGGTCTGAACGTGATTCGCCTTTGAAAGAAAGTTGTACATCTCCTTTGAGGTCCAGTGTGTTTGCGAAATGGAGTTTGGCCATCTCCCGTTGAACGTTTTGTTCGGGCGTAGTGGCGGGTATCGTTTCGAGCAGGTAGCTGTCACCATTTTCGATCAACACCTGCCGGCCCTGGATGCGTTCGGCGTATTCATTCAGGCCGATATTGGTTTCGGTAGCGTCGAGAAAATATTTTTTGCCCTTGTAAATCCATGCGCAGATCATGTGATTATCTACGGCCATGGAAGGTGTGGAATAATCGTAGGCGATATGATTGGTACCGAGCCAGCACACGCGTGCATCGAGGCCGATGGCTTTCAATAATCCGCGGGTGAGATTGGCCATGCCTTTACAATCGCCGTATTGTTTGCGAAGCACATCGCCGGCGGGAGCGGGGCGGAAACCGGCAATACCGTCTTCAAAAGCGATGTAGCGGATATGTTGTTGTACCCAATAAAAAATGGCTTTTACTTTTTCCATGTCGGAAGAAAGACCGGCGGTGAGTTCGGTCGCTTTCTTTTTAAGTAACTCCTGGTCATCCTGTACCTGGCGTACTAGGGATATATACCATTTGTATTGGTCCTGCAGAGTCTTAAAATAAACGAATTGCTTATTGCTCGGCCTGGCTTCCTGGCAGCGCACAAGGATATGCGGGCGGATATAGGAGCTGCCCGGCGCTCTCGACTCGCGCACGGGTTTGGGAATATTGTTGAGTGTATAAGTAATGATGCGTTCATTATTTTCGATGGACTCGGCCTTCCGGATATCGAAGCCTTTGAAATTATACTCCACAAGCTCTGCATTCATCCAGATGGGGATGATAAAGCGGACGGTCTTTTTTTCGGTGAGATAAGGTTCGGTGAAATAAACGCTGGTAAAATACTGCGGGTCCTGGTGGGTTCTGCGGAGTACGACGCGGCTGGTGCTGTTTCTTTTTTCGAGTGGCAGGGAAAAGTAGCAGATGCGGGCATCTGAATAGAAAATGCTTTCTACGGAATAATATTCGTAGCGCGGGCGGATCTGTTTGGCTTTGCTGCCGTTGACGTATATGGTTACATCGTCGATGGTGGTGGTGGAATCGTACATTTCGCTGAAGGGGATTTCAGTACGCACATCGTTGCAGCGGAAGGTAACGTCATACTCTTCGGCAATCTCAACGCGTTCGCCTTTGGCGGCGGTCTGAAAGCGGAAGGTCTGGATCTTGTTTTCGACGACCACATTGTTGTCGGTATCCTGCGCCTGCAGGCTGGTGGAAAAAAACAGCAAAATGGCCGCTGAAATCCCAAGGAAAAGGCGTTGCATGCTCTTAGTTTTGGTGGACGGAGTTGGTTCGGGTGCAAATATCCGTCAAATAAAGTAAATGGGCCGGGCGGTAAATGCAGGATGGCGGGAAAAAGAAAAAAAATCCAAAAAAATTAGCGGCGTGTTGCTAAATGATTTAGTTTTGTATCGTTAGTAAAATTTTTAGGTGGGCGGTAATTAAAGCATATAATTTTGGGACAAACAGCAAAAACTATAGAAATGTCAAGCAATACCAATGCAGAGAAATTAAAGGCGCTCAAGCTTACCATGGACAAGATCGACAAAGATTTTGGTAAGGGCAGCGTAATGATGATGAATGAAAAAGGCGAGGTCACGCAGGAAGTGGTGTCCACCGGTTCTATCGGCCTGGATGTGGCGTTGGGTATTGGCGGTTTACCGCGTGGCCGTGTGGTAGAGATTTATGGTCCGGAGTCATCTGGTAAAACCACGGTGGCAACCCATGTTATTGCGGAAGCGCAGAAGAAAGGTGGAATGTGTGCCATCATCGATGCGGAGCACGCTTTTGACAGTTCATATGCCAAGAAACTGGGTGTGGATGTTGACAATCTGCTGATCTCCCAGCCGGACTATGGCGAGCAGGCGTTGGAAATTGCCGACCGTTTGATACTTTCCGGCGCGCTGGATGTGGTAGTGATCGACTCAGTAGCTGCGCTCGTACCAAAAGGTGAACTGGAAGGAGAAATGGGTGACAGCAAGATGGGTCTTCAGGCTCGTCTGATGAGCCAGGCTCTCCGTAAACTGACGGCAACTATTTCGAAGACTAATACTATTTGCATATTCATTAACCAGTTGCGCGAGAAGATTGGTGTAATGTTCGGTAACCCCGAAACCACTACTGGTGGTAATGCGCTGAAATTCTATGCATCTGTACGTTTGGATATCCGTCGAAGCACACAAATCAAGGATGGTGACGAAGCGATTGGTAACCGCGTAAAAGTAAAAGTGGTAAAAAACAAAGTGGCGCCTCCTTTCCGCGCTGCTGAATTCGATATCATATTCGGCCAGGGTATCTCCAAAACCGGCGAGATCATCGACATGGGTGTAGAGCTGGGCATCGTTCAGAAGAGCGGTAGCTGGTTCAGCTACAACAGCGATAAACTCGGCCAGGGCCGTGATGCGGTTCGCCAGTTACTGCTTGATAATCCGGAGCTTTCCATGGAGATTGAGACCAAGATCCGGGAAAAGATCAAGGAAATGCAAGCTTCCTGATAAGCCGGCTGGTTGTAAAGTAGTTCCATAAACAAGGTTTGAAGATGAAGGGCAGAAGGCTTCCTGGGAAGCTATGCGCCCTAGCGAGAAAATCAGCTTCTGGTAGAGGTATGTCCAAGATGGACCAGTCTGCCTGGGTAACGCTAATTGCCTGATAGCCAACCGGAAATAAACAAAAACGTCTTCGTTTTTTTATAAAGAATGTAATGTTTAAACCTTTTTAGGTTTAGATGGGTTAGTAAGTGTCACCGTTCCGTTTTCACGGAGCGGTTTTTTTTTGCCCTTCGAGAGGCCGAAGTATCGGCCTCAGGGACGGCAATAGGTCAATAGGTGAATAAGTGAATGGTCAGACTATCGGGCCGCCATGGATCGGGTATACACGATCCATGGCCGGCAGTCAGAAGGCGGTTGAGAGACAATAAGTCAACAGACTTAGCCCGAAACTCCGGGTCGCAGACGGAGCGGTACGTAAAACTTGCTTCTTAAAACTTATTAGGCCGCTTTTTGACGATATTTTGACTTTTAGTTTGAACTTGTGGTGAATCCTTTGCGTCATAGGAATTCAAAAGTCAAAATTCAAAAGACAGGAAAGTACAGGTGTGACATCTAAAAGGGGTCAAGTAAAACTTATAACTTAATACTCACAACTCATCATAACTTCTTAACATACATCAATCCACTCAATGTTTAAACATTATATTTTTGGTTTAATAAATTGATATGACGGCACAAGCTTCACCTTCAAAAGTCAGTCGCGCACTGCACCTGGTATTCGGCACCTTACTCATAGGTGTTTTTTTTCTGAGTTGGGTGTCCTGGGACGGCCACAAAATTAATGGCGCCGATTTTCCCGGCGGTCGTTTTTTTGAAGTGTCTTCCGCAAGATTCGGTCTCAGCAACCCATTCCCGCAGTTTGCATGGGTGAACTATATTTTCTGGTTTGCTCCGGCCGCCGCATTGATCGCTTTGGGTCAGTCGGTATTCGGACGTAAACGCTGGTTTTTCTCCTGCCTCGCCGGCGTATTGACCTTGAGCCTCGCTACAGTGTTCTTTCTTTTCACCCGCACATTGAATATGCTCGGTGCCGTTGAAGATGTTTGGGCCGCCATCCAGCCAGCCTGGTGGATAGCCATGGCAACAGGTATGGGTATCATCATCACTTCGGGTGCTTTCCCGCTTCCCGGTCGTATCATCATCGTCCTGCTGGGGCCGCTGGCTACCTGGGCCGGGTTCATCCTGATCAGCAGCTATATCGAAAACAAAACCTACGAAAAGACCGACGATATCAAGCCCGCTTATACCGTCAGCGCAAAGGCACTGTTGAAAGAATTCGAAACCGGTGACAGCATCGCCAACAAAAAATACCTCAACCAGATCGTGCTGGTCAATGGCCGCATCGCTGAAATTCAGAAATCCGCCGATTCAACATCGAATGTCAAATTCGCTGATGAAAACGGATCCTACATCATTTTTCCGTTCGACAAAACTTCTTTCAGCCGTGTGAAAGACCTCAAAGAAGGGGATAGCATCGGCGTGAAAGGCGCCTGCAGCGGAGATGTATACAGCGAGATCCTCGAAACCAGGATCATCAACTTCGAACGTTGCGTTCTCAATCAACCCTGAATAAATAAAACTTAACTAAACAAACAACAAACAAAAATGAAAAGAATCATTCTTGCCCTGGCTCTCGTGGCCCTGACCGGCAGCGCTTTTGCTCAAAAAAAGACCACGTCTTCCGCAACAGTTAGCTTTGATGCAACTACGCCTAAAGACGCATTCCCTAAAGCTGAAAACAAAACAGCTATCGCTTCTCTCAACACCAAAACTTCTGCAGTTGCATTTGAAGTACCGGTGAAAAACTTCGTGTTCCCCAACGCAACGATCCAGGAACATTTCAACGGAGAAAGATGGCTGAATTCCGATAAATACAAAACCTTCACTTTCGCTGGTAAAATCGTTGATCCTTCGAAAGTGAACTTCGGTAAAGATGGCTCTTATACTGCCGACGTTGCCGGTAAACTGACAGTGAAAGACAAAACAAACGACGTTACTGTTCCTGTTACATTCGTGGTAAAAGGTTCAAGCGTTACGGCTTCTTCTTCTTTCGATCTTACATTGGCCGACTATGGTGTAATGGCTGACGGTGAGAAGATCAGCAAAACGCCTAAAGTGAACGTAAACGCTGAGTTCAAATAAGTTAGTTCGTGAATGGTCAATCGTGAATCGTCAATATCAATAACGCTTATTCACGATTGACCATTCACGAATTTTGAATTAAAAAAGCTCCCGCATGCGGGAGCTTTTTTATCTTTAGGCCATGAGCACTAGAGTTTTGGGAAGCCGCAAACATATCGCACTGGTAGCGCACGATCATCGCAAAGACGAATTGATCCGCTGGTCCATCCGCAACCGCGAGGCACTTACACGCCATGCCTTGTACGCCACCGGCACCACCGGCTCCATGGTAGAAGGCGCCATTGAGGTAACGGTGACCAAATTTCTCAGCGGCCCGCTCGGCGGCGATCAGCAGATCGGTGCCAGCATCGCCGAAGGAAAAATAGATGTGCTCATCTTTTTCTGGGATCCAATGGAGGCACAACCCCATGACCCCGATGTGAAAGCACTGCTGCGCGTAGCCGCTACCTGGAATATCCCCACCGCCTGCAATGAAGCCACCGCCGACTTCCTGCTCACCAGCCCGCTGATGACCGAAGACTATGAACCCCTACTTCCCGATTTTTCCGCTTATCTGAACAGGAAAATTACTTCCTGAGTTCTGTGTTTTTTAACGGTTAAAGAAGGCAAAACTGTGGTAAATTGCAGTATGGCTTTCCAGTTACACAGTCCCTATACTCCGGCCGGAGATCAACCCGAAGCAATACGTCAACTTACTGAAGGAATACAAAGCGGTGAAAGGTTTCAGACCCTGCTGGGCGTAACCGGATCGGGCAAGACCTACACCATGGCCAATGTGATCCAGAACGTGCAACGTCCCACGCTGGTATTGACGCATAACAAAACACTCGTAGCACAACTCTACGGTGAGTTCCGTCAGTTCTTCCCCGAAAATGCGGTTGAATATTTCGTTTCCTATTACGACTACTACCAGCCCGAAGCCTATATGCCGGTGAGTGATGTATACATCGAAAAGGATCTCAGCATCAATGATGAACTGGATAAACTCCGCCTGCGAGCCACTTCGAGTTTACTCAGCGGCCGCCGCGATATCATCGTGGTGGCATCCGTAAGTTGTATTTATGGTATGGGTAATCCCACCGACTACGAAAACGGGATCATCCGTGTAAACAAAGGACAATCCATTTCACGACAGGCTTTTCTTCATAATCTTGTTAATTCACTTTATACACGCACCACACTGGAGTTTAACCGCGGTACATTCCGTGTAAAAGGAGACACCGTTGATATCAACCTTCCTTATGTCGATTACGGTTATCGCATTACTTTTTTCGGAGATGAAATTGAAGAAATAGAAAGCATCGAAAAGGTGACCGGCAAACGCATTGGTGTAATGGAAAATGCGGCCATCTTTCCTGCCAATCTTTATGTAGCGCCGAAAGACATCATGCAGCAGGTGCTGTATGAAATACAGGATGAAATGGCAGCGCAGGTGGAATATTATAAAGCTTCCGGCAAACTCATCGAAGCGCAACGCCTGAAAGAACGCGTAGAATATGACCTGGAAATGATCCGCGAACTGGGTTATTGTAACGGTATCGAAAACTATTCCCGCTTTTTCGACCGCCGCCTGCCAGGCACGCGCCCTTTCTGCCTGCTCGATTATTTCCCTAAAGACTTCCTGATGGTGATCGATGAAAGCCACCAGACCATTCCGCAGGTAAGCGGTATGTATGGCGGCGACAGAAGCCGCAAACTCATCCTGGTTGATTACGGATTCCGCCTGCCTTCCGCACTGGATAACCGGCCACTCAACTTTCATGAATTTGAATCGCTGCTGAACCAGGTGGTATTTGTATCCGCCACGCCCGATGACTATGAATTGCAAAAGACAGACGGTGTGGTAGTGGAGCAGGTAGTAAGGCCAACAGGTCTGCTCGATCCGCCTATTGAAATAAGACCATCCGTTAACCAGATCGATGATCTGCTCGACGAGATCGATAAAACAGTGAAAAAAGGTGACCGCGTGCTGGTGACCACCCTCACCAAACGCATGGCGGAGGAAATGGACAAATACCTTCACCGCATCAACATCAAATCCAAATACATCCACAGCGAAGTAGATACATTGGAGCGCGTGGAGATCCTGCGCCAGTTACGGCTGGGCGATATCGATGTGCTCGTTGGGGTAAACCTGCTGCGGGAAGGCCTCGACCTCCCGGAAGTATCGCTGGTGGCCATCCTCGATGCCGACAAGGAAGGTTTCCTGCGGAATGAGAAATCACTTACCCAAACGGCAGGCCGCGCCGCGCGTAACGTAGACGGACGTGTGATCTTTTATGCCGATAAGATGACCGACAGTATGCAGAAAACGATTGATGAAACACTGCGCCGCCGCGAGAAACAGATGGCTTATAATATCGAACATAACATTACGCCCCAAACCGTCAAGAAAAGCAAGGAGCAGGTTTTTGCCCAAACCTCCGTGCTCGATATCAAAGGCTTCGATCCGGCTAATCCTTATGCCATTGCCGATGGCCAGGATATGATCAGCCAGGCCGCCGATGAACAACCCGTTTACAAAACCATTCCGCAGGTGGAAAAAGCTATTGGCAAAATGCGTAAGGATATGGAGAAAGCCGCGCGGGACCTGGATTTCATGGAAGCTGCCCGCCTGCGCGACGAAATGTTCGCCCTGCAAAAACAACTGGAAGGCATGAAAGTGTAATCGTAATACTACGAAACACCCGTTTGTATTTTCCCTCTATTTTGACAAATTTCACCCGCCGGAACTTGCGAACCATTATGTGCCGCTCTATCTTGCACATGAAAACCACGAGAATCCAATATTTTTTAAAACCAAAAAATCCAATAGATATGAAACGTCGTGTTCAGAAAATCCTGAATTTTTCTGCATTCAACCTTCTTTTCTTCGCTCTCTACCTGAACTTCATTCACAAAGATCAAAGCGCTTCCATTGTGCCTGTTGTTGACAACCAGCACAAATCAGCCAGCGTTACAGGTACTGTAGTAGTGGAACACCCCGAAGCATATTTGCAACAAAAGACCGCCGGCCAGCCACTGGCAGCAGGTCAGCTTGCACAGCAGTAAGGATAAAATTTTTTAGCCTCGGCTCTGGTGAAGTTTTTACTTCGCCCTTGCATGATCTTTTTCAAACAAAGCAGAGTTTAGACACGCCCAGCTAATTTTTTAGCAGGGCTTTTTTTTGCCCGGTCGGTTTGTTGACCCGGCTGGTTCGCCGGCGGCTGGTGGAAAGCGCGAAACGGATTACCTTAGCGGCATGGACAAAAGACTCTTTCTGCTCGACGCCTATGCATTGATTTTCCGGGCTTATTATGCACTGATCCGCAGCCCGCGGCTGACCAGCAAAGGCAAAAACACCAATGCCCAGTTTGGTTTCACCAACGCCCTGACCGAACTCATCAATAAACAAAAGCCTACACACATGGCCGTGTGTTTCGATACGGCCGCGCCCACAGAGCGCCACACCGATTTTGCTGATTATAAAGCCAATCGCCAGGAAACACCCGAAGATATTTCCCTGGCCGTACCCGATATCATCCGCATCATTGAAGGCTTCAACATTCCGGTTATCGCCATCGACGGATACGAAGCCGATGACGTGATCGGCGCATTGAGCAAACAAGCCGAAGCCGCTGGTTACGAAGTATTCATGGTCACGCCCGATAAAGATTATGGCCAGCTCGTGAGTGAAAAGATCAAGATCTACAAACCCGGTTACCAAGGCGGCGAGGTGGAAATCATGGGACCCGCAGAAGTATGCGCCAAATGGGGAATCAAAGAGGTATCACAAGTGATCGATGTGCTCGGCCTGATGGGTGATGCCGTTGATAATATTCCGGGTATTAAAGGGATTGGTGAAAAAACAGCAGCCAAATTACTCGCAGAATACGAAACACTCGAAAATATCCTGGACAACGCCGACAAGATCAAAGGATCGATGGGAGAGAAGATCAGAGCCGGCCGCGAGAGCGCCATTCTTTCAAAAAAACTGGCCACCATCATTACCAATGTTCCGGTTGTTTTTCATGAAGAAGATTTTTGCCTGAAAGAATGGGACAAACCGGCGCTCAGTGAAGTGTTCGCCGAACTGGAATTTAAAACACTCACCAAACGCTTGCTCGGTGAAGAATTGCCTTCCTCCGGTACAGAAGAAACAACTGCAAAAACTGCCGCGGCACCGCAGGCGGTGCAAACCGATCTTTTTGGTAATGTGATCGCTACTCCGGAACCCGCTCCCAAAAAATCAACGGAAGAAGTGCCGGGCATCGCACAGCTCATCGAAGGCGGTGGCAACAATATTCACAACACACCGCATCATTACGAAGCATGCACTACGCCGGAAGAAATACAACACCTTGTCAGCAAGTTATCCGATCATACGGAAATTTGTTTCGACACGGAAACAACAGGCATCGACGCCAACGAAGCCGAATTGGTCGGGCTTAGCTTTTCTGTAGTACCCGGAGAAGCGTTCTATATTCCTTGTCCTCCCGACAAAGAGCAAACATTGGCAGTACTCGAACATTTCCTGCCATTGTTCGGCAATCCGACTATCACCTGGATCGGACAAAACATCAAATATGACCTCTTGATCTTGAAATGGTACGGTGTGGAAATCAAAGGCCAGTTCTTTGACACGATGCTGGCGCATTACGTGATAGAACCGGACGGCAAACGCAGCATGGATGAGTTGAGCGCAAAGTATCTTGGCTACGAACCGGTGTCCATTGAGGAACTTATTGGTAAAAAAGGAAAAGGCCAGGGAACGATGCGCGATGTGGAACTCGAAAAAATCAAAGATTATGCAGCAGAAGATGCCGACATCACCTTGCAATTAAAACAGGTATTTGCTCCGCAGATAAAAGAAAAAGAAGTAGAACGTTTATTCAACGAAGTGGAGAATCCGCTCGTGCCCGTGCTCACCGATATGGAATTTGAAGGCGTGAAGATAGATATCCCGTTTCTTCATGAATATTCCCGCGAACTTGAAAAAGATGCAAAGACCGCAGAAGAACGGGTATACCAGCAGGCCGGTGTAAGATTCAATCTTGCTTCACCCAAACAATTGGGCGAAGTGCTGTTTGAAAAACTGCAACTCGATCCGAAAGCAAAAAAAACCAAAACCGGTCAGTATGCAACAGGTGAAGATGTGCTGGCCAAATTGGAAAATAAAAGCCCGATCGTTGCCGACATCCTGACCTTCCGCGAACTGACCAAACTCAAATCAACTTATGTAGATGCGTTGCCGGTGCTGATCAACAGTAAAACCGGGCGCGTGCATACAACTTACGGGCAAGCCGTGGCGGTTACGGGCCGTTTGGCAAGCAACAATCCCAACCTGCAAAACATTCCCGTGCGTACGGACAGAGGCAAGGAAATACGCAAGGCCTTTATTCCGCGCGATGAAGAACATGTGTTGCTGTCTGCCGACTATTCGCAGATTGAATTGCGGATTGTGGCGGCTATAAGCGGCGACCCCGCCATGTGCGAGGCTTTTCAAAAAGGAACAGATATTCATACGGCAACGGCCGCCAAAGTTTACAATATCGCAGAAGAAGAGGTAACCAAAGAGATGCGGTATAAAGCGAAAAGTGTAAACTTCGGCATCATCTATGGTCAGGGTGCGTTTGGTCTTGCCGATAACCTCGGCATCTCGCGCACGGAAGCCAAAGAGATCATCGATAACTATAAAAAGCAATTTGCCGGTATTCAGCAATACATGGACAATACGATCAATTTTGCGCGCGAACATGGTTATGTGCAAACATTGATGGGGCGTAAACGCTGGCTGCGCGATATTGGTTCTTCCAACTTCACGGTGCGGGGATTTGCAGAGCGAAATGCCATTAACTCACCCATACAGGGTACGGCGGCCGACATGATCAAGATGGCGATGATCAAAGTGCACAAGATGATGAAGGACGAAGGGTTTAAGAGCCGGATGATCCTGCAGGTGCATGACGAATTGATCTTTGATGTGTACCGCGAAGAGCTCGACCGGTTAAAGCCGCTTATTCTCGACGCTATGCAGTCGGCGCTTATATTACCCAACGATGTGCCGGTGGTTGCCGAAGCAGGAACAGGAAATAACTGGCTGGAGGCGCATTAAACAGCCGTTGTAAGTAATAAGTTATAAGTATAAACAGCCATAATTGGTCCCTGAGCTTTTCAGCGATTGTATATGGCTGTTTTATTGACGATTCACGATTCACCATTCACGAATTCACTCAACATGAAAAAACACGCTATATATTATTGCTACGATGCTTATTGCGGCTGGTGCTATGGCTTCAGCCCGGTGATGAAAAAGATCGCAGAAGAATATGCGGAAACCTGTCACATAGAAGTATTGTCAGGAGGAATGATTACCGGTGAATATGTAAAACCGGTGAGCGCGCTGGCGGGCATTGTGAAAGCACATTATCCCATGGTGGAGGAAACGACGGGCATCAAATTCGGGCAGGATTTTCTCTGGCACATGGAAAACCCGGATAAGAGCGATTGGTTTCCCAACTCACTGAAACCGGCAATTGCCATGGTTATTTTCAAGGAAATTTATCCGGAGCGTCAGGTGGAGTTTGCTTCGGATTTACAATATGCGCTCAACTTCGAAGGCCGCGACCTGGACGACGATGAAGCTTATCGTCACCTGCTGGAGAAGTATGCAATAGAAGCGGAAATCTTTTATTCACGCCTTCACTTTGAAGCTTACCGTGAGAAAGCCGAAGAGGAATTCGAGCTCTGCCGTCATTTGAAAGTAACAGGTTTTCCTGCCGTATTTATTCAGGCTTCGGATGCCCGGCTTTACCTGCTGGCCAGGGGTTACACCAGTCATGAAACCCTGAAAGCCAGGCTGGACGATGCTTTGAAGCAATTAAACGAGGGCTGATCACACAGGTATTCGTCTCCCTAATTTCCCGTTTGGTCTGCTTATTTTAGGCATTCTGAAGGCGTAACGCTACCTTATCGTTTCAAAAACCATTGTTTATGAAACGTATACTGTTTGCCTGCATGGCTACGGCCATGATTGCCACTGCCTGTAACAACGAAACCAAGAACACCGACGCTACAAAAGATTCCAATTCCACTGTGGTGGAAAAAGACAAGCCTGCCGATGCTAAAGACCAGTCTTACACGATGCCGGATTCCGCAACCATGATGAAGAACTGGGAAGCCTATGCCACTCCATCCGATGTGCACAAGATGATGGCAAGCTGGGATGGTAACTGGACCAGTGAAAGCACCATGTGGCACGCACCCGGCGCACCACCGCAGGTAAGCAAAGGCACCACCGTCAACAAAATGATCATGGGTGGCCGCTACCAGGAGTCCATTCACAAAAGTGAGATGATGGGTATGCCATTTGAAGGCCGCAGCACCGTAGCCTATGATAATGCACAGAAAGAATTTATCACCACATGGGTCGACAACGTAGGCACAGGCCTGATGGTCATGAGAGGAAAATGGGACGATGCTTCCAAAAGCATGAACCTCAGCGGAACATGTGTGGATCCAAGCGCCGGTAACGGTCGCGAAATGAATGTAAGAGAAGTATTCAGGATAGTGGACGACAACAACCAGGTAATGGAAATGTACGGGCCCGCTCCGGATGGTAAAGAGTTCAAAATGATGGAGCTCAAACTCACACGGAAAAAATAAGTAACTGATGTCTGACGTCCCGCCTTGTAGCGGGACGCCAGACTAATCAGGAATTCGCTACGCCTTTCAGGTTCAGGTTACGGTTGCGCAGGTCCACACCTCCTTCAAGGATAGATTTCATATCGGTCATGTGAAAGGTCCATCCGTTCTTGCATCCCATGTGGTAATATACTTTTCCGCTTTCGTCGGTCGGGATGTTTTCCTGTACAAGTTCCACGATGTGCTCACCCTCTTCTTCATAAAGTCTGACGGTGCAATTGCCGGCTTTGCCGAAACTGAAACGGAACAGGTCTTTTCCATTCGTTTCCAGTATCGTTCCGTGCTCGGTGTCTTCATCGGAATAGCCATGCCAGCGCCACTTGTAAGTGTCGCCAACGGAAACGGGTTCATCGTCTTTCAGCAATGTACCATCGGGGCGGCGGTATTCACAAGCGCGCAGGAACCAGCGTTCCATGCCACCGCGGGTACTCCAGCAACGGTATAGTGTTTCCAGGTCGGCCTTTACAGGAATTTTTACGCGAAAACGGCTCCAATCGAAATCCATAATAATTCAAAATTAAAAAGTCAAAATTCAAAAAGGTAATAAGTGAACAGCCATTGCAAATTCGTAGCGTGAAAAAGTTGCCTGTTTCACGCTAAGGCACGTAAGGAGCAAAGCCGCAAAGTCTATTTATCTGAAGCCCTATGCCTTACACCTTACGCCTTATACCAACAACTTATAACTTAATACTTATTACGTATAACTTTACCTGCTCAGTATGGAAAAATGGACGATCAATACCTTTTCATCCGCGACGAAACCACGGCCGGTTACGCCGGTCAATGACAGATGGTTTCGCTTCATTGTCATACCCATACTCGGCATTTGCATTCCGCTGGTTTCGGGTATGATAAGGGAGGTTGATCTTTCCGTTACGTTCAACCGGCTGAGTTTCGTTTATACCACGCTGATCTCGCTGGTGGTTTGGCAGGGCAACCGCTATCTGCATTTTTCGCTGAGAAGCTATTTCGACTGGTACCGCAAACCCGTACACAAGATCGTTGCCATGCTGCTCACGATCTGTTTTTATACCATTCCCCTTAGCGTATTGATGTTGCTGGGATGGTATCAATTGTTTGTTCCCGGTCCTCCCGACCGGCAGACCATCATCCTGGCCACACTCATTATTCTCGTATGTGTTATTTTTATTGCACACGTATACGAAACCGTATTTCTTGTAAAGGTGTCGGAAAATGAAATGCTGCGCAATGAACAACTCGAACGTGCCAAAGCAGAAGCCGAACTCGAGGCGTTGAAAAATCAGATCGATCCGCATTTTATTTTTAATTCATTGAATACCTTATCGCATCTTATCGAAGAAAAACCTTCGCGGGCGCGGCAATTCAATGATGATCTCGCCGGCGTTTATCGTTATCTTTTACAAACGAAAGGTCGTGAACTGGTTTTGCTGCGCGAAGAAGTACAGTTTCTGCAGAATTATTTTTCCTTACTCAAAATCCGTTTTGAGGAAGGATTGCAACTTAATTCTTCTGTACCGTGCAACATTTTGGATGAACACCTTGTCCCACCGATATCATTACAATTGCTGGTGGAAAACGCTGTGAAACACAATCGTTTTTCCGAAAGCCATCCACTGACAATTATCATGAGCGTACGCGATCATACGCTGTGGGTGTACAATCCGATCCATCGAAAAGAATCCGCCACCAACGGGTCTTATATCGGTCTCAATAACCTGCGCGATCGTTACAGGCTAACCACCGGTATGGAGATCATCGTCCATGAAACCGAAGAGAGTTTCGAAGTAGGACTCCCCTTATTAAAGATCGGTTAAACAAAAACTATGAGGATTTTAATTGTTGAAGATGAAAAGCCGGCAGCACAAAAACTGGAAAAAGCTGTGCGGTTGGCAAAACCCGATGCAGAAGTAGTGGGTATAACAGACAGCATCAGCGAAACAGTTGACTGGCTGCGGCAATACCCCGTGCCGGATCTGTTGCTGATGGATATACAACTGTCCGACGGATTGTCGTTCCGCATTTTCGAAGAAATAAACCCGGGTTGCCCCGCGATCTTCATTACGGCATATGACAATTACTGGCAACAGGCTTTTGAACAAAACGGCATCGACTATTTACTGAAACCCGTAAGCCAGGAGAAGCTGGGCGCTTCCCTGCGCAAGTATGAATTGCTGCGCAAATTCTTTTCCAACCATCTCGATGCGCTGCAACGCTGGCAGCAGACAGAACCTGCAGGCGCGCATAAAAAAAGGTTCCTGGTAAAACGCGGTGCCGATTATGTGAGTATCCGTACGGAAGACATTGCCTATTTCTATGCTACACACAAAGTAGTATGCCTTGTTGAATCTAAGGGATCGAAATTTATACTGGATCAATCGCTGACGGATATAGAGCGTCAATTGGATCCGGAATTATTTTACCGGGTAAATAGAAAATACCTGGTAAACATGTCTGCGATCCAGCGCATTAAAACCTATCCGAAGAGCAAACTGTTGCTGGAATTGCAACCTGCTGTAGGGGAGGAAGTAGTGATCTCACAGGAAAACGTGACGGCATTCAAGGAATGGATGGGGCAATAAAAAGCCCGGCACTAGAAAATGCCAGGCGACATGCACATTAAACTACGAAAAAAGTTAACCGTCTCTGCGGCGTTCGTTGCCACCACCCGGGCGGCGCTGACGGAGTGAAGGTTCAATCTCGTCTTTAAATTTCTTGAATTGGTCCTCTGTGAGCACGGCTTTCAGTTCTTTGTCGCGTGCTTCTATCAGCGGTTCCATTTTTTTGCGGAGCGCATCCATGTCGGGACGCTGGCCTTCGCCGCGGGATTCAGCCATGATTTTATCCTGCTCCGTGTAATACGTTTTGAAAGCAGCGTCAACTTTCGTAAGCACTTCCGCGCTTGGTTTGAAAGCCGAATCTATTTTCTGATGAACGGTTTGTACGCGTTCTTCAACAGTGCGGCGCTGAAATCCGCCCTGAGCATTTGCAGCAACTGCCAGCACCAGGCTGAAGCAGGCGGCTAAGATTGATTTTTTAAGCATAGCGGTAAAATGTGAGGTATTGATATTGTGTGTCAACTGTTACTTATTTATGTGCCGTACTGTCTGTGCCCTGCGGTCCGCTTTGCGGACGTCCTTTCCGGTTGATGATCTTCTTCAGCAGCGAATCATACCGCGGCAATTGTTCCGGTGTACAAAGTCCGCGCACTTCTTTGAAATGACGGAAGCCTTGTATCTCCAGCGCTTTCTGCCGCTCCGAAATATTTTCTGCACGCTGTTGAAGCAACGCTTCATCAACGGTTGGCAGTTTTACCAGTTCATAAAGACTGTCTTTGGATTTTTGCATGGCATCGAACAAGGGCTTTGCAATTTTCCAATGGGCAGCTTTCATGTCTTTGTACTGCGCTATCTGTTGCTCGGAAAAACCAACCTCTTTCTGGAGTTGGGTCGCTATGCCATTTCTTCCACCGGGTTGACCCTGTGGTGGTGGTGGCGCAGCATCCTTTCCGTTTTTATTACAATCCGGCTGACGGAGAAAATAAACAACCACTGCAATATTCGTCAGCAACAAGAATGCAATGATGAACAGCAAAGTCCTGTTTTTCGAAGCATTATTCATTACGGTTCAGCATTTACATAGTCATAAGATGTGGTGGCAGCAAGCAGGCTGGTTTCATCGTAGGAATTATTGTCCTGCGGTGAGGTGATCGCAATGCGCGACGACTCCACCGATTTTTCTTTATTCAATACGATCACTGCATTAAAGATCAGCACCAGTATCAGCGTGGATACGGTGACCACGGGACGGGCAACAAATGAACCCAACTGCTCCCAGATCGTGCGTCCTTCTTTTTGGAGACGGGCTTTCACCCGCGTGTAAAGAAAAGGAGCCGGCGTGGCGCGGCGGATGCCATCAAGGCTGTCCATGATCTCTTCTGTGTCTCTATGCTTTTGCTCACTCATGACTATAGTTTTAGACGTTATTTGGCACACAAACCTTTGTGTCATTTCATTATTTTTCTTCTTCCAGGTGTTTGCGAAGATTACTCTTGGCACGATGCAGCAGGGATTCCACCGACGACACCGATGTTTCCATTACATCGCTTACTTCCTGATAACTAAGACCTTCTACTTTGTTCAGCACAAATGCGATCCGCTGATTTTCGGGCAGCAGATTGATAGCATGAAACAGGGCGGCGGCTTTTTCTTTTTTGTCCAGGGCTACGCCCGGGTGGTTGAAATCAGGCGGATGGATTACTACTTCATTGTCTTCTCCAAAGAGGCTTCTGATAAAGCCAAAACGTTTCTTTCGTTTTTTCTTTCGTTCGTGATCCAGGGATTTGGTTACCGCTATGCGGTAAAGCCAGGTAGAAAATTTGGCATCTCCCTTAAACGAATGGATGGACTGGTATACTTGAACAAACACATCCTGGGTAATGTCTTCGGCATCTTCTGCCTGCTGCACAATACCCAGCACCGTGTTGTAGACCATATTCTGCCAGGTATCAACGATGATCCGGAAGGCGGATTCGTCACCTTCTTTCAATCGCTCCACCAGTAGCCTTTCATCCAACGTGCATGTTTTAGGAGAACGATATTACACTTTTTTCTGTTCCGTAGCTCGTAGTACTATCAGAACATCATCGGCGGGGGACCATCACCTCTCGGGCGCTCACCACCACCGCGACCCTGACTTGCCGCACGGCCTTTGCCAAAATTGCGCAGGCTGTACGTAAACGTCAGCATGAAATATTGCTGCAACACATTGCTCTGCGAATCGATGATCTCATTGTTGGAACCCACTTCACGATAAATACTCTGGTTCTGCTTCAGCAAATCGAACACAGACAATTTCAGTTCTGCTGCGCGGCTCTTCAGGAATTTTTTACCAACAGCCGCATTCCACAACCAATAGCTCTGGTTGAACCCGTCGGACAAACCGGAGTAAGATTGATTGCTCACATCATTCTGAACAAACCATCCGCTCTTCGATAACAGGTTCAACTGGATGCCGGCCGCCTGATTGAGGTAGCTGGTATTGCTGCTGGTCACCGTATTACTGTGAACGGTATTGTAGTTGGCATTGTACGACAGGTTGAAATCAATGTATTCACTGATGTTGCTCGCCAGTACGATGCCGCCGCTATAGGTATAGTTGTTGGTGATGTTCTCTATATTATTCAGCAGGCCGGGCAGACGTGAGTAACTGAAACCTGCATTCAGGTTCAGGTTTGTCTTGATCACTTTAATAGGCTGACTAAATGTAAAGAAGGTACGCAGGCTTTTATATCCATCAAGGTTTACCGGCTTGGTGAGCTGTGCGTTGGCGGCCAATACACTTCCGGGCTGGATTACCGAGTCCTGGCGCGCGATAAACGTGGCGTTGCTGATATAGTTCTGCTGCGCCTGCAGGAATATGTTGGCAAAGAAACTTTGTCCTTTCTGTGTATTGGTGAAAATGTAGCGCGCCGTTACAAAGTGATTATAAGATTGTTTCAGGTTGGGGTTGCCTACACTTTTACGCAACTCGTTGCTGTTGTTTACCACGTCCTGCAACTGCGAGATGCTCGGGAAGTTGGTACTTGCACGATAGAACAGGTTGATGTTGCTGCGCTGCCCGATCTTTTTGCGCCAGCGGAGATTCGGCAATACATTGGTGAATGATTGATTCACATTTGTCACGGTCGGGAACGTGCGGTCGCTCTGTAATACCGAGTGCTGCAGGTTTACACCAACAGAAAACTGGTTGTCGCGGCTATTGCCAAGGCGATAGGTCAATCCTCCGTTTTGCGTGGTAACCGTGTTGTCGAATTGGTTGGAAAGGGCAGGGATGAACTCCGTGTATTTGCCCCCCAGTTCATCAAAACCAAAAGTCTGCTGATCTGCTTTATTTTTCGTGTAAGAAGGTTCGTAGCTGATCTGCAACTGGCTGTTTTTTCCCAGTGGTTCCATGTAAGAGATGTTACCGGACAATGTATAACCGCTGGTAGGATTATCGGTAAACTGATTCTGCAGCGAATCGCGGACACCACCAGTTTCAAAGAAACGGTAACTGGCATTGCTGTAGGTTTCGCCGTTGTTTTTATTCAATGTTGTATTGAAGCCAACGAAGAGCACGCGGCCGCGTTTGGCAAAAGAGTGGCGATAGAAAATGCTGTTGCGCAGGTTGTAGCCGCTACGCAGTACGTTTCTGTCGCTCGTTGAGGTGTTGGCCGTATCGTTGGGCAGGTAAAGGGTGTTTTCAAAAGCGTTGGTGATCGACCGGTTCTTTTGAAAGTTCAGGCTTGGAATGATAGTGATCGAATTGTTGGAGTCAATATTGTATTGCAGGCGCATGTTGATGCGGTGATTGTAGTTCTGGCTTTCTGCGCGGTTGAACTGGTTGTTCTCCCGGGTGCTGTCTGCATTCAACGGGGTGGTAGTACGGGTAATGTTGTCGTTGATGTTGCGGCTCTGGTTGAAGAAATAGCTGGCCTGTACATCTACTTTTTTGCCCCACTTATCGGTGAAGTTGATACCCGCCGCGTTGGTGCGGCTGATACCGGCCTGCTGGCCTACCTGGAAGTTGTCGCCTCCAAATCCGCCGCCACCGCCACGATTGCCTCCGCGGTTACCACCGCCGCCACGGCCACCCCCCCCACGGTTATTGCCCCCGCTGCTGGTCAGGCCAAGGAGATCCTGCGCACCGAAGTTTTGCTGGTTGATGTTATTGAAATTGCCTACGAATGAAATACGGCGGTCGCCGTTGAAAAGGCTGATATTACCTCCGGCCTGGTAGCGGTCGTTGGTACCATAACCTGCGAACACGCGGCCGAATTGTCCGTTCTTGATACCGGATTTGGTAACGATGTTGATCGCTTTAACGGAATTGCCATCGTCAAAGCCTGTTTGCTGCGCCTGATCACTCAGCCGGTCAAACACCTGGATTTTATCTACTACTTCGGAAGGAAGGTTGCGGAGTGCCGCGGAAGCGTCATCGCCAAAGAAATCCTTGCCGTCGATGGTTACTTTTCGTACCTGTTCGCCCTGTGCAGTCACTGTTCCGTCTCTGTCTACGGTGATGCCGGGCATTTTTTTAATGAGGTCTTCTGTGGTGGCGTCGGGGTTCACTTTGAACTGGCCGGCGCTGAATTGGGTGGTATCACCTTTCTGTACGGTAGCTGCTGCGGTGGAGGTTACGGTCACTCCACCGAGCTGAACAGACGTTTTGGGGATAAAAAGAGTACCGAGCTGGAGGTTGGTAACCGAGTCATTTAAGGGGACAATCTGGCGGTAACGCTCATAACCGATGGCGCTTACTTCGAGGTAAAAGCTGTCCAGCGCCATACCATCGAACCGGAAAGAACCGGTGCTGTCGGCGAGGGAATTGTACTGAACGGTGGAGTCGCGGGCGCCTTTAAGCAGCACTGTGGCACCTGCTAAAGGTTTATTATCAATAAGATCGAGAAGTTTTCCGGTTACAGATTGTGCTTTGGCGGCCACGGAAAAAATAAGGCCAATAATCAAAAGTTGAAATCCCTTCATATAAACTATTATTCCCTATAAGACGCCATGAAGGACAGTTTCTTTCGGCGGCGGTGCTAAATATCCCGCTTAACTAAGTTTTTCTTAAAATAAAAGATCAGGGGCTCAGGGGGCGTTCATTTGCCAGAACTCATTTATCTTGCACGTCCTTAACATATTAGAATTATGGAATATAGTAAACTCGTAGCCGTTAGCGGTTTGCCCGGACTGTACGAACTGATCAGCAGCAAAACAGACGGAGCCATTGTGCGTTCATTGGATGACCAGACAACAAAATTTGCCTCTTCCCGTATACACCAGTTCTCACACCTGGAAAGTATCGAAATATATACCATCCGCGATAATGTGAACCTCGTGGAGGTATTCCAGGCAATGCAAAAAGCAGGTGGTCAGTTGCCCGATGTAAAAGACAACGGCGCGATCAAAAAATACTTTGAGGCTGCCTATCCCGATATGGACTTCGAGCGCGTGTACGGCAGCGATATGAAAAAGATGGTGAAATGGTTTGAAGTGCTGCAGAAGAATAACGTAGAGCTCAAACTCTCCGAGCCTGAAGAAGAAGAAACCGAAGAAATAGAAGAAGCGCCTGTGGAAGAAAAACCTGCGAAAAAGGCAGCGAAGAAAAAAGAAGAAAAAGAAGAGGCCGCCGAAGAGAAGCCTGCAAAAAAAGCCGCTAAGAAGAAGGAAGACGGCGACGAAGAAAAGAAACCTGCGAAAAAGGCAGCGAAGAAAAAAGCAGAATAATTCAGCTCATTACATAAGCAGAGCGGGTGGCCGAAAGCTCCCGCTTTTGTTTTTTCAGGGAAACAGAAAATTCAAAAGTGAAGGGGTCAATCTTGAATGGTCAATCGTCAATAGGTATGTTGTTCCTTTTTTGAATTTTGACTTTCTCCGGGCTGTTGTACTTATAACTTACTACTTATAACCCTACGCCTTATCCCTTTTACCTAAACAAGAAGCCTTCAAAGAACGTTATATGACTACTATGAACGCAGACATACAAAAACTACCCCGCCACTTTTTACCTGCTGACTTTACCGTTACCGCATGGGATACGCTGGAGCCCTACTTCACCGATCTCCGTGACCGTAATATCGGTTCGGCGGAAGAGCTTCAGCAATGGTTGAAAGATGCCAGCGAACTTGAAGCCGTGATCAGTGAAGACGCCTGCTGGCGCCAGATACGCATGACCTGCGATACGGAGAACAAACAACTCGAAGAAGCCTTCAACTTCTTCATGATGGAAATACAACCGAAAATCCAGGAATGGTCGGATCTGCTCAACCGCAAGCTGGTTGAAAATCCTTTTGTAAAAGACCTCGATCAGGATGCATATTTCACCTACCTGCGCAATGTGCGTAAGAGTATCGAACTGTTCCGCCCGGCCAACGTGCCGCTGCAGGCCGAACTGAATGTGGAAGCACAGAAGTTTGGAATGGTGGCCGGTAAAATGACGGTACAGGTGAACGGTGAAGAATTCACTTTACAGCAGGCAGCACGCTTCCTCGAAGATGCTGACCGCGGATTACGGGAGGACGTTTACCGCAAAATAGCCGATCGCCGTTTGCAGGATAAGGAAACACTCGATGAATTGTTTACCTCCATGTTGCAGAAGCGACACCAGATAGCGGTAAATGCAGGATTTGATAACTACCGCGATTACCGTTTCCGTGAACTCGGCCGCTTTGATTACACGAAAGAAGATTGTTTCAAATTTCAGGAAGCAGTAAAGCTGCACGTGATGCCGCTGGTAGATCAGATCTATCGTGCCAAAAAGAAGCAACTCGGTCTGGATACCCTGCGTCCCTGGGATATAGATGCGGAACCGGCCGGTACACAGCCGCTTCGTCCGTTCCGCACCAGTGAAGAACTGGTAGAAAAAACCATCGATTGTTTTACCCGCCTGCGTCCTTTCTTCGCGGATTGCCTGCGCAAAATGAAAGCGCTTGGTCATCTCGATCTCGAAAGCCGCAAGGGCAAAGCGCCCGGGGGATATAACTGCCCGCTTGCCGAAAGCGGCGCGCCGTTCATCTTCATGAATGCTGCCGGCCAGCTCGATGATGTAACCACGATGGTACATGAAGGCGGGCATGCCATTCATTCATTCCTTGCTCATCCGCTCGAGCTCAACGGATTCAAAGAATATCCCACGGAGATCGCGGAAGTAGCCAGTATGAGCATGGAATTATTCAGCATGGATCACTGGGATGTATTCTTTGATTCGCCGGAGGAACTGCGCCGTGCACGTACACAGCAACTCGAGCGTGTGATCACTATCTTCCCCTGGATCGCTACGATCGACAAGTTTCAACATTGGGCCTATGAACATCCGCAGCATACGGTTGAAGAACGCCGTGCGAAATGGTCGGAAATTCTGAACGAGTTCACCTCTTCAGAACTGGATGTTAGCGGACTGGAAGAGTATCGTGCTTATGGATGGCAGCGGCAATTGCACTTGTTCGAAGTGCCGTTTTATTATATTGAATACGGTATTGCGCAACTGGGCGCTATCGGTCTGTGGCAACAGTATAAAGCGAATCCGGACAAGGCATTAGACAATTACGAACAAGCGTTAAGTTTAGGCGGAACCCGCACATTGCCGCAGCTTTTTGCCGCTGCAGGCCTGGTTTTCGACCTTTCACCGGATCATATCCGCGGCTTGATGCAGTTTGTGGATCAGGAGTTAAATCACCTGGAAAAATAGCCGAAAAATACCCAGAAGATGGTAGGTCAATAATTCGGAAATTTGAAAGAGGACTATTACTTTTACCGGGTATTATTGATAAAGATTATACGACTACATCAGTAGTCTTCACATAGCTACTAATCAGAGCCTTAACCTAAGTCGCCGTGTTTCCACACGGGGGCTTTTTTATTTAATTAGCTAATTTGAAAATTTGATGATTTGAAAATGGTTGTATTTCTGCAGCTGGCTAATTGCTATATTATCTTTTATCGCACATTTTCAAATTGCAAGTTCAAGTAGCTAGTGCAATTTTTTGTTGTAGTACTTGATTAGG
>CALATA010000015.1:0-42082 GCA_937888905.1 uncultured Sphingobacteriales bacterium | reverse complement strand
ACACCTAATCAAGTACTACAACAAAAAATTGCACTAGCTACTTGAACTTGCACATTTTCACATTTCCACATTTTCACATTTTCACATTATAAAAAAAACGCCTTTTGGGCGTTTTTTTTATTTCCTCCTGACACAGGGCTGTCACTTAACAGTAGTTTCTTTGATCTACAAAAATCATCCAACTATGTCACAGATCAAACAACTACTTAAGGAATTAGACAATGAAGCACAGACCACCCGCAAAATGCTAAGCCGCGTCCCCGCAGACAAATTCGACTGGAAGCCGCATCAGAAAAGTATGTCCCTGCGCGAACTGACCGGGCATATCGCAGAACTGCCGGGTTGGGTGCAGCTTGTGCTTACCACAGATGAACTTGATTTTGCGAAGCAGGCCTATACCCCGCCCCAGGTCAGCAACACCGGGGATGTACAAGCACTGTTGGAACAATCATTGGAAAAAGCAAAAGCTCAACTGGAACAGTCAAAAGATATCGATCTCGACCCGGAATGGCTGCTGCGCAATGGCGATATTATTTACAGCCGCTCGTCGCGCGGAGAATTTATCCGCACCACTTATTGCCAGATCGTACACCATCGCGCGCAATTGGGCGTATACCTTCGCCTGCTCGACATCCCGATTCCCGGCAGCTATGGACCAAGCGCGGATGAAAACTGAATCATGCGGTTCATGGCATATACCGGCCTTTATACCGCACGCATGATGCGCATGATAGCGGAACAATTATCGTTTCTGCAATGGATGGTAAAGGGAATCAGCGCCTGAGGGCCGTCTCATACACGTTGATCCATTGATCCGGTGTCATCTTCTGCATCAATTGCCCGATCAATTCAAACGGAATGGACTCCGGCTTTTTAAATCGCACGCAACTCCTACCCATGTCCAGTTTTGTTTTGGAAAAATGGGGATACGATTCCGTGAACCATTGATACAGTTCAGGCACGGCATACATGCCCATGTGATAAAGGGCGATGAAGTTTTTTTGCGAAGCAATGCTCACAAAAGGAAGCGGCAATTTGGGGTCGCAATGATAGCCTGCGGGATAAGATGAATGGGGTATCACCCAGGACGGCATTTTATAGCCGATCACTTCTTTAAATCCGGGCGGCAGGTTTTTATTGATTACTTTTCGTAATTGCGTCATGGCGTCTTGTCTGTCGGCAGGAAGCGCCGCAATGTAGGCATCCACTTCGTTCATAAGCGTGTGTTGAGAAATGGAAGTTAGCATTTATAAAAAAAGAAAGCCCCTGCAGGGGCTTTCTTTTTTTCAATCAGTCAATCAATGAATAAGTGAATGACGTCGACTTACACATTCATTCAGTGACTTATTCACCGATTGCATGGTTACATACGTTGGGTAAAACTGCGGCGTCCGCGTCCACCGGAAGTTCTGCGACCTCCGAATGCCGGTTGAGCAGCAGCGGTGGCGGTGACCGGTTTAACAACACTGTGCATCAGCGGTACATCGTAAGGATGTCCGGCGATCACCGGTACGTTTTTCTTGATCAGTCGCTCGATATCTTTCAGGAATATTTTTTCTTCATAATCACAGAAAGAGATCGCCGTACCGTCGGCACCTGCGCGGCCTGTACGGCCAATGCGGTGTACGTAGGTCTCCGGTATATTGGGCAGATCGAAGTTGATCACGTGTGTGAGTTCGTCGATGTCGATACCACGCGCAGCGATATCAGTCGCCACAAGAATGCGTGTACGGCGGCTCTTGAAATTGGTCAGTGCTGCCTGGCGTGCATTCTGTGATTTGTTGCCGTGGATCGCTTCGGCGCTGATACCTGCTTTGCTCAGATCACGCGCAATACGGTCAGCACCGTGTTTGGTACGGGCAAAGACCAATGCCGTGCGGATCTGCTCATCCTGTAAAAGATGTACCAGCAGTTGACGCTTATTGTTTTTGTCCACGTAATACAATGATTGCTGAATAGTATCGGCGGTAGAAGAAACGGGGGTTACTTCTATTTTCAGCGGATTGTCCAGCAGTATGTTCGCCAGTTGTTGCGCTTCAGGCGGCATGGTAGCCGAGAAGAACAAAGTCTGACGACGCTGTGGAAGACGCGCGATAATTCTTTTAACATCATGCACAAACCCCATGTCCAGCATACGGTCGGCTTCATCCAGCACGAAGTAGCGGATATCGTCCAGGGAAACGTGACGCTGTTGCATCAGGTCGAGCAGGCGTCCCGGTGTAGCCACCAGGATGTCTACACCTCTGCGGAGGTTGTTTACCTGCTGATGCTGGTTCACACCACCGAACATCACCATATGGCGAAGCGGCAGGTGCCGGCCATAGGCTTTGAAACTCTCTTCGATCTGAATGGCGAGTTCGCGTGTAGGTGTAAGGATAAGTGCACGGATTTTTCTACGGTCATTCTCTGCGGGTGCATTTTCCGCCATCAGTTGAAGCAGCGGCAATGCAAAGGCAGCCGTTTTACCGGTACCGGTTTGCGCACAACCTAACAAATCTTTTCGCTGAAGTATAATGGGAATGGCTTGTTCCTGGATGGGAGTGGGTTGGGTATACCCCTCATCATTCAACGCGCTGAGCAATGGCTCAATGAGCTGTAATTCACTAAATAACAATTGACTAAAATATTTGATTAATAATAATGGTAAGGCTATCAAAAAAGAAATGATACTTTACCCGCCTTACGTTACGCCTTCACGGCAGTTGTTGATCAGAGGTCAACTAAAGAGTGAGAGATAACATAATAGAATGCGAAGGTAAGTAAAAGATTTCAAATCCGGAAGTCCCCTTGTTAAGGATGTGTAAATGTGCAAATGTGAAAAATGTAGAAAAGGATTGGTGATCAAAACCGACGCTTTCCCGATAACGGTAGCCTTCTGAAGACATTTTCACATTTTCACACTTCCACATTTCCACATTCTTGCTATATTGTCGACTGAAAATGACCGCCATATGGGAGACGTTCAGGTTAAAAAACAACCTAAGAAATACGATGTAGTTATTGTAGGATCCGGTGCCGGAGGAGGCATGGCTGCTTACACACTGGCCAATGCAGGTCTTGAAGTGTGTATGATCGAAGCCGGCCCGATGTACGATCCGCAGAAAAATATCACCCAGCTTAAAAATCCCTGGGATTCACCGCGACGCGGCGCTTCCACCAAATTCCGCCCTTTCGGCGATTTTGATGCCTGCTACTGGGGATGGAGCATCGACGGTGAACCCTACACTAAAAAAGAAGGTACACAGTTCGACTGGTGGCGCGCACGCATGCTGGGCGGACGTACCAACCACTGGGGACGTATCTCCCTTCGCTTTGGCCCTAAAGATTTTAAACGCCGCAGCATCGACGGACTCGGGGAAGACTGGCCTATCGGCTATGATGATATCAAACCGTATTACGACCGTGTAGATAAATTGATCGGCGTATTTGGCACCAACGAAGGGTTGGAAAACGATCCCGACGGCATCTTTCTTCCACCGCCACGGCCACGCCTGCACGAATTATTTTTGAAAAAAGGCGCAACGGAAGCCGGCGTAAGAGTGATCCCTTCACGCTTGTCCATTCTCACACAAAAATTAAACGAAGACCGCGGCGTCTGCTTTTTCTGTGGCCAGTGCAACCGCAACTGCAGCATGGCAAAAGCCGACTTCTCCTCTCCCAACGTACTCATTTATCCTGCCTTAAAAACCGGCAAACTCACGGTACTTGCCAACAGCATGGCCCGCGAAGTACTCACCAATAACGAAGGATTGGCTACCGGTGTTTCTTACGTCAACAAAGAAGACATGCAGGAATACCAGGTGGAAGGAAGAGTGGTTATCCTCGCGGCAAGCGCCTGCGAAAGCGCACGTCTTTTGCTCAACTCTGCTTCCACACGTCACGAAAATGGCCTGGCCAACAACAGCAATGTGGTCGGTAAATATTTACACGATTCAACCGGCGCGGCACTCGGAGGTTTTATCCCCACCCTCTTCGGACGCAAGCGTTACAACGAAGACGGTGTAGGCGGCGCACACATCTACTCACCCTGGTGGCTCGATAACCGCAAGCTCGATTTCCCGCGCGGCTATCACATCGAATACTGGGGCGGTATGGGGCAGCCTTCGTACGGCTTTAACTGGGGCATTGAAAAAATGAATGGCAAATATCCCGTCAACGGTCAGCAGAAAGAAGCGGGCGGATACGGTGCTTCCTTAAAAGAAGACAACCGTTTCTTCTGGGGAGCCAGCGTAGGCATGGCCGGCCGCGGTGAAGCCATTCCGGTGGAATCGAATTATTGCGAGATCGATCCTTCCGTGGTAGATAAATACGGCATTCCGGTATTACGTTTCAATTTCAAATGGAGTGAAAACGAAATACGCCAGGCCCGCCACATGAAGCAAACCTTCAAAGAGATCATGCACAACATGGGTGCCGTCATCACCTGGGGCGGCGATGATGATGCCAGCAACAATTATGGCCTGAGTAAACCCGGCGAGATCATTCACGAAGCCGGTACAGTACGCATGGGCAATGATCCCAAACGTTCTGCCCTCAACAAATACAGCCAGGCGCACGATTGTAAAAATCTTTTCTGCGTAGATGGTGGTCAGTTTGTATCGCAGGCCGATAAAAACATTACCTGGACCATACTGGCCCTGAGCATGCGCGCAAGTGAATACATTATTGAAGAAATGAAAAAACAAAATCTCTGATGGACCGTCGTCAATCCCTTAAACTGATCGCTACCGGAGCCATTGCTTCCGGCGCACTCGTTGCTGGTTGTGCCACCGACGATAAGAAGGATAAAAAAGTGGATACGCCTGCTGCGGATAAACCGGAGTTTACCACGGACCGCAGTCCCGAAGAAGCAGAGTTTGAACGCGCGCTGCGTGCCAAAGGCGCTTTCTTCAGCCCGCATGAAATGGCGACTATCACCGTACTGGCCGACATCATCATTCCGCGCGACAATGTAAGTGGCAGCGCGAGTGAAGCCGGCGTACCGGCCTTTATGGATTTTATTGTACAGGACATGCCGCAACACCAGACGCCCATGCGCGGCGGCCTCCGCTGGATGGATACGCAAAGCATCAAACGCTTCGGTAAAAATTTTGTGGAATGTACGCCAGCAGAACGCATCACCCTCGTAGACCTGATTGCCTATCCCGAACGCGAACACGTGAAGAAGGATAAAAAACTCGCACCCGGTGTCGCCTTCTTTTCTTTGATGCGCAACCTCACCGTGACAGGATTTTATACTTCCGAGATCGGCGTGAAAGATCTCGGTTATGCAGGCAACCGCCCCAACCAGTGGAACGGCGTGCCTGCAGATGTGTTGCAGCAATACAACGTAAGCTATACCGAGAAGGAAATAAAAGAATGCGTACAGTTTACCGACAACAACGGTTAAACCGGTTACGCGGTTACTTCCTCTTTGAATTGTGATTGATATTCATCGATAAGTTTGCGTTGCAACTCCGATGGCAACGGTTCATGTGCGAGGTAACGTCTGCTGAAACGCGCCCTTCCCTGTGTAAGCGAACGGAGTGAAGACGAATAACCTTCCATTTCCGCTTGCGGTATCTGGGCAGTGATCCGCCGTTGGTTTCCATCATACCCCATATTCAATACGATACCTCTGCGTGTTTGCAGATCGCCCATCACCGCACCCGTCCATTCTTCCGGACAAGTTACCTGCACCTGGCAAACAGGCTCAAGCAATTGCGGATCGGCTTCGCGGAAGGCCTGGCGGAATGCCTGCAGACCGGCGAGTTTAAAGGAAACATCGTTGCTGTCGACCGGATGCATTTTTCCATCCATCACACATACGCGTATATCGCGGGCATAAGATCCCGTTAACGGACCATGCTGCATTTTTTCCATCACACCTTTCAATATCGATGGCATAAAACGGTTGTCGATAGCACCACCAACCACACAATTGCAGAAAACCAATTTGCCTCCCCAATCGAGTGCGATCACTTCTTTGTTGCGCACGTTCAATCCTTCCGGATCGGGCATTCCATCGAACCACGGCTCGATGCGCAGCGTTACTTCGCCAAATTGACCCGCACCACCACTTTGTTTTTTATGCCGATAGGAAGCTTCGGCAGGTCTGCGGATAGTCTCGCGGTAAGGCACACGCGGACGCTCAAATTTTACATCGAGGTGAAATACATGTTGCATCTTCCATCGCACTACAGCGAGGTGCATGTCGCCCTGCAGGTGCAACAGCGTTTGCCGGAGCTCTGCCGATACTTCCAGGAGCAACGAGGGATCTTCTTCGCGGAGATGATGCAGCGCCTGCGCCAGCTTTTCTTCTTCGCCTTTTTTCGCGGCTTCCACCGCTACAGTCATCACAGATGGCGGAAATTGTATCGGAGGCAGCTCATCTCGCCTGCCCTTTGCATGCAGCGTGTTGTTGACATGCGTATTTTTTAGCTTCAGTGTAGCGCCAATATCGCCCGCGGTAAGTTCGGGTACTGCGATCCGTTCGTTTCCTTCCACGAGGAATAGTTGGGAAAGTCTTTCCGTCCCGCCGGTGGTTTCATTTTCCAACTCCATTCCACTGCGAACCGTTCCTGCATACACTTTGAAAAAGGAAAGTTCTCCGATATGCGGTTCGGCCACCGTTTTAAAAATAAACAAACAGGGCGGCGCCGACGGATCGATCGGTATTTCCTGCCCGCTGCGGGTAAGTTGCGCAGGCATTTCATTCGCACTGGGACATACATGATCGATGAAACCCATCAATCTTCCACTCCCCATGTTGCGCTCCGCAGAAAGGCAGAATAAAGGAAACAATTCCTGGTTGATGAGTGCCAGTTTCATACCCATCCGCAGTTCTTCTTCATCCAGTTCCCCTTTGTCAAAATAAACTTCCATTAGTTTTTCATCGTTACCAGCAACGGCCTCTACCAGCAATTTGTGCAGTTGCTCTGCACGCGGTCTTTCGGCTTCAGGAATGGGCAATTTTTCAGGCTTGCCTCCCGTGTCGCGGAATTTGTACAGCGTCATCCGCAATACATCTATGATTTCATGAAAACCCGCGCCGGTTTGTAAAGGATACTGTACGACTGTTACGCGCGGACCGAAATGCCCGCGTGCTTCTTCCACCGTGCGATCGAAATCGGCCTGGTCGCTGTCGAGTTTGCTCACGGCAAATACCATGGGCGTTTTGAAGCGTTGTGTGTAATCCCATATCGTATCAGTGCCTGGTTCCACGCCGTTCTCCGCATTGAGCAGCATGATGCCGGTATCGGCCACGCGCAGTGCGGCAATCACTTCTCCGGCAAAATCCTGGTAGCCGGGCGTATCCAGTATGTTGATCTTGTAACCGCGCCAGCGCACGTGCAGCAACTTGCTGAAAATGGAATTTCCCCGCTCTTTTTCCAGCGGATGATAATCGGCTGTTGTATTTTGTTCGGTAATATTTCCCTGCCGGCGTATACAGCCGGTTTCGAAAAGCATGCACTCCGCTAAGGTGGTCTTACCCGAACCGGCATGGCCGAGCAAGACGATGTTTTTAACGTGTGCGGTATCAAATTCAGGCATGGCAGAGTGATTTAGAGGTGAGGAATAGGGATACAATAATGCCACCCGGTAAATAGTTACCGGTTTATGCCTGTCTGTAGTAACAGAAGCCTGTCTTGGATATTAAGCCTGGAGAAATCTGTTGAACTCTTCGCGCAATTCATCCAGCATCTGATCGAGGCGCTGGTATTCATCGAAAAGCTGTTCGTGTGCTGCGTAGCGTTCATCGCGCAGGCGGCTGTCGTTGGCCTGTTCGGCTCCTACCGTGTTTGCATGCTGCTTGATCGCCTGTTTGAGGTCATGGATATTGATGAGCTGGATGTGGAGCTGATTGTCGAGATGCTCCAGGGTCCGCAACTGGTCGCGGGAGAGTTGGCGGGAAGATACCTGTTGCAGTCTGACTCTGTTCTGCGTAAGTTCATTACGATAACCACGAAGCGTGTTGCGCCAGTTGATACACTCTTCGGTAAGCTGTGCTGTTTCTACCTGAACCATGGGAGTATTATTTAAGAGTGAAAAAATCAGTTTCCTCTATTATTCTTCCCCCGGGGCGGATGGTTTACGTAAGATAGGATAGTTTTTGGAAAAAAACAGCCGGACTTTTGCACATTAAAAGATCGTTACCACACATTGCGCGGGCAGGTATCACCATACCGGTTACCGATCAGGAAACCAATCATTATCTCGTGAGTACCACGGCTGTAAGTATTAAGATTTGTTTTGGTAAAATCGTATGAGTAACCCACATTGAACGTATTGCCTACATTGAGACCTACCATGGCTGCGTATCCGTCGAACTGGCGGTAGCTACCACCCACCCAGAGCAGGTCGCGGTATTGAAGTTTCAGGTTGACTTCTGCCTGATAATCATTTTTGAAAGCACCGCTGATATATTTTACCATCACCGAAGGAATGGCATTGACATCATCGTTCAGCAGGAAACGGTAACCACCGGTAAGGAAAATATGCGGAACCAGTTTGCCAGTTTTTTCAAAGCTGGCATCATCTACGAAAGCGAGTTTCTGTGGTATTACCTGCTGCGCAGAAAGTCCGACAAAATAATCTGCGGAATAAAGCCACAGGCCAACATTGAGATCAGGTTTGATTTTGCGCAACTCTCCTACTGCACCATTGCCTACAGCCGGATCGGAAGGATTGGCACCAAAAAATGCTTTACCATCTGCATTAAGGCTTACACTGGTTACACCTGCCGCAAAACCAGCAGAAAGATTGGTGCGTGGCGTAAGGCCGAGATGATAGGCATAGGAAAGGTTGGCGGTAAACCGATTGAAGTTGCCTGTTTTATCATTTACAACAGACATGCCCACGCCATGATGTGGTTCTGAAGCGGTGTAAGATTCCCAATAAGCATTGCCTCGTGGATTTTCTCCGGGCACCTGGTAAGAAGTGGGCGTCGTCTTCCAGTCTTTTTTACCAATGGGTCCGTGAACGGTAGCGTACACGGTACGCGGTGCGCCATTGAGGCCGACCCACTGATCACGCACGCTCAGCTTGACGTCGGTATAGTTTTCAATACCGCTCAAAGCAGGGTTAAGAATATAATTGTTCAGGATGTATTGCGTGTAATGCGAGCGCTGCTGCCCGTAAACAGAGCAACCGATCACCAGTACCATCGCACAAAGCAGCATTAGTTTCTTCTTCATCTCCGGGAATTAAAACACATTAACGGATAATATCTACGAAGCCGGTCAGCGGTTTCCGGCCGTTCTTAGGATCGATGATATAATAATAAGTACCAACCGGCGCATCTTTTCCATTGATACGGCCATCCCATGGTGTAGTGTAGTTGACGATCTGGTGGATCAACTGTCCATAACGGTTGTATATCTGCACTACACAACCAGGATAACTTTCCAGGTAAGGTATTTCCCAGCGGTCGTTGATACCGTCACCATTAGGACTGAAAATATTCGGTATCACCGGCGTCTTGAGCAGTTTTACAAACACCGCATCGGAGGTATGACAACCCTTATCGGAAACCACTTCCAGTGTATAGGTAATATCGTCTTCCGGCTTCACCACAATAGCAGAGGCAATGGAAGGATCGTTCAGGTAAGTAACGGGCGTCCAGTTGTAGCTCACCGGAATATTGCTGATGATGGTTGGCGTCAGTGTTACCTGTCCTCCTTCGAGTACTACTTTATCAGCACCGGCATTGGCAACCGGCGTTGGGTTTACCACAATTGTCTGCTGAACGGAATTGGAGCAGCCGTTTGTTGCATCATACGTATACGTGATCGTGTGCGTGCCCGCTCCTGCTGCATCCGGATCAAAGTTGCCGCCTGTGCCTACACCCGGACCTGAATAAGCCGCAGTGCCGCTAAGAACGCCACCGTTGAGGATCTGTGCCTGAGTGAGTACAAAGGAAGGCTCGTTGGAACAAAGTGCCGTCAGCGGATCAAAGTTCAACTGCGGCGTGGCCCCGAGTGTGATATCACGTTCCAATACATTTACGCAGGTTATACCCGAGTAAGCTTCGTAACGCACGCGGTAAGTGCGCGTGGCCGGGCTGCCAAACTGCGGATAGGTATGTGTATACTCACGGCCGTTGGCGGGACTGTTGTCCGTCGTTTTATTGGTTGGATCACCTGTGTAATCCCAATAGATCTCCAGGCGGATGATCTTGCCCTGATCGATGGTAGAGGCATCTTTTATTACAATGTCCTTGTTGCTGCACAAAGGACCGGTGTTCTGCACGGTAAAGTCTGCCACTACATTGCTGCTGTTTACCACAACGGAGCGCGTGGTTTGGGCGGTACAACCTTCGTTGGTGGTAGCGATCAATGTGGCGGTATAAGTGCCCGCCTGTGTATAATGATGTGTTGGGTTTTGCTGGGTCGATGTGTTCGGATTACCGGCGTTGGCATTCGGATCACCGAAATCCCATTGCCAGGCGGTAATGCTGCCACCGGCATACTGGGATGCGTCAGTAAACGGTGCGGCTACGTCGTTGGTACAGGCATCAGGCGCTGTGAAAGCCGCAACCGGCAATGCATGAATGGTCACGGATCCCGATGTCGTAGTACTTACGCAGCCTTTGTCTGTTTCAACCTGTAAGGTAACGGTGTATGTTCCGGGAGTGGTATAGGTACTGGAAACCGTTCCACCGGTGGGCGCAAGCGTTTTAGGGCCTGTGCCGTCGCCGAAGTTCCATGTCCATTTAACGATGCTGCCGGCGTTGGCCACGGAGTTATCGGTAAAGGAGGCAGCCTGGTCTTTGCAGCCGGGCAATACCGGCGCAAAAGCGGCAACCGGCAGCGGGTTCACCACCACGGTATTGGTGGCAATATTCGCTGGTGTTACGGATTCGCAACCTGCGGCTGATTTCACTTTCAATATAATATTATAGGGACCGGCCGTTGCAAACGTATGAGTGAATGGTGCTCCGCTGTTGCGCACGTCATCGGTGACCCCGTCGCCGTTGAAATCCCATTGCCACTCGGTAACAGTGCTTCCGGGTGCAGTGCTGGCATCAGTCAGTGTGATGGTATTACCCAGACAAACCTCAGGCGCAGTAGTAAAAGAAGCCTTGGGCTCGGCGTAGATCGTCGTGATGTTTTTGGTTACCGGGGTAGCGCAACCGTTGTTGGACGTAACGGTCAATACCACGTTGTAAGGACCTGTGGCGGAATAAGTATGTGTACCGGGATTGCCGGCTCCTGCCGCGGAACCGTCACCAAAGTCCCAGGCATAAGTCAGTTGCGGACCTGTGCCATCCGGAATTGTTGCCGTAGCATTGAACGATGCATTGCCTGCAGGCAGACATACATTGGGCAATGCAAAGTCTGCAACCGGATTAGGATGAATTGTTACCTGTTGCGTGAAAGGTAAGCTGGCACAACCGCCTGCTGTGGTAACGGTAAGGCTAACCGTAAAGGTGCCTGTGGTTGCATAAATATGATTGACCGGCGCGTTGGTGTTGTTGGTCACCACTGGTGAACCGTCACCAAAATTCCAGGCCCATTTGTCGATGGTGCCCGTGGCGATCGTTGAATTGTCTGTGAAAGTAACGGCCTTCGTTGCGCAGTAAGGACCCGCGGATGTAAAGGAAGCCACCGGGGGATCCGATACGACAACTGTTTTGCGTACCGTGTCGGCTTTACAACCAACATCTGTGATGAGGGTGTATTTGACCTCGTAAGAACCGGCCGTGGTATAGGTATGCGTAGTGGTGGTTTCGTCGTCCTTTATATTGGTGTCACCAAAGCTCCAATGCTGGTGGGAAATCGGGCGCCCGGACAAGGTGCCCGGATTACCTGTAAAGGAAACCGGTGAGGTTAGACAGCCATTGGTGCTGAAATTGAAATCGGCAGTAGGCAGGTCGAACACCTGCAGGTCGTAATCGATTTCCTGGTTGCCGCTGCATCCGTCGGCCGTCGGATTTTCCGCAAGCACCTTGATCGGATAGATACCGGCAGCCGGCACTGTATAGTTCGAAGGCAGCTTGTATTTATACAAGGTACGTCCGTTCACAACCGTGGTAGATGTATAAACAGGTGCCGTCTCCGTCACGTCTGCGAACAGGCCGTTGAAGCGCCAGGTGATGCTGGTCGGCTGATACGGGAAGGTCATGGACAGTTCGAAAGGAGCTCCTTTACAAGCCGCGGGAAAATCGACCGAGGCAAATTCGTTGTCGACGCTCACATATTGATAAAGATCTTTTACGTTGGCTCCGGCAGAATAGCCATAAGACTCCGCATCACCGAAACCGTAAGCAATGGCGTTGAAGCCGGAGTCGGACGCGAGCGTATGATATCCCTGCCCCACATTATCCAGGTACAAATAAGAATAGTTCGGATCGCCCGGGTGCGTTACCCAGCGCGATGGAGCCACGGGCACGTTGTCGAGTTTGAAGGAACTGATGCCCGTACCGCCATTGTTCATGATCACATGAATGTGGTGTTGGTGACGGTAAGTGGCCTGACCTGCCAGCAGGTTGGAACTCACCAGGGTCACTTTATCGATGTTCTGCTCTACCGGGTTCAGCACGATCATGTCCGGATCATAAGGTGCAGGGTTTCCATTACAGCCTTGCGTGGTAAAATACTGGGTAACGGAAATCGGCTGGTCTGACTCGATCAGGTTCTGGGTGCCGTTGATGAATTCATAGTAAATATTGTTGACAAAAGAAGCCGGCGGAATGAGTGCGCCATTTACATACACGTTGGCGGTGGGGACACTTTTGGCAACCCGGTAATAGTTGTTGGGGTGATTGTAGCTGGGTACGGTCAGGAATCGCTTGCCCCAGGATGCTACCGGGTAAAGCTGTTGATAGAGATTGTCAGAGCTGTTGTTGCCACAGGTTGCGGGAAGACGGATCTTGCCCGATCCCGAAAAAACAGCAATCTTTTTACAGGTGGCGCCCGCGCCGGCTACTGAACGGATACGAGAGCCGCTGAGGTCAACACCCGTAGTGCCATTGCCTTGTCCGAGGATCTGGTAAATCTCTCCTTTGTTCAGGTTAACGGAATAAGTGGTGCCACCGATCCAGCCGCCCTGGGTATTTCCCGAGGGAGTGATTTCCACGGTGGTGTTGTCCTCGACAGCCACCACTGTCACGAAAGAATAAGCAGGGCTCTCGTTGGAAACCTGGGTAAAACTCATCGCATAATATTCCTTGCCCAGTACGTTGACAGGCAGACATAATGTCGCACCGCTGGCCTGGCTACGGGTAATGTAGGAATAAACGACCACCGGCTTTGCGGCAGTCACGTGGATGCCACGGTTGTAAAATTGCCCCTCGGTCTGCACAAAAGCAGTATTGGGAATAACGACCGAGATTACCTGGCCGGCGTTGAGACTACCATTCTGGATGGTGGTTGTACCCACCTCCACGGAAAATGTAGTAGCCACATCGGAGGTAATATATAAGGTCATGGACAAGCCCGCACCACCAACGTGGTGTGAATAGGAAAGCCAGAAGTCACGTCCTTTATTGGAAAAATCCTGGGCATGTAATATGGCCAACGGGCAGGCCAATGCCAGGAAACAAAGCAGCGTCAATTTTCTCATCAGTCCAGAGCCTTGAATAGAGGCTTATGCAATTTAAGATAAAGGAACACATTGTCCAAAAACTGAAAATGAGCCGTGAAAAAAGCAATTCGAGCCGCGATCAGGTGACCAAAATCCACCATTCATGCCTTCTACTAAAGTTTATTAGTATATAAATAATATATCTAAATGATATTCATTTATTTACTGTAAACATTTTTAAAAATAATACCGAAAGTCATTTTATGCAAAAACCAAGGTATGTAAGACAGCTCTTCAACGCAATAAAATAATATATAAACTATTTATATTAATGATAAACAGCAATTTAAGTTAAAATATCTTACCTAAAAATAATAGTACAGAAGTCGATGCAGGCAAATGGCCTTTTTGCTAAAGAACTTGGATAAGAAACGTCACTAATTTATCTGCCTCCTGCCCTGTTTAATCCATCCGACGGCCCTATTGGATAGACAAAACACACTCCTCCTCTTTGTCGTTTTTCATATTTTGGGAAACTTGCCCTAGCCTGATTTATGAGCCAGTGAAGGACAATTTTCACGAACAGCGGCAACCTTATATTTAAAGGGAATGCGGAGCTGAGAAGAACCGGAGGAAGCAGGATCGACGAAAGCAAATCCGACGAAAACGGAACGGATAAAATAACCGGGTCGGCTGAGTTGCGGGTGATTACCTGCAATCGCTTTTTTCCGGGGAGCTAAATTATTGAGTGAAAATGATGCGGGAAATTCCGGGTCATTTTTGCAATCACCGGAAACGGTGGGTGGTACCAGTGGGTTAAAAAAAATCGCTTTCTGCTACAGGTGTGACAAAACAAGCCGGAGTTCTCACCTGCCAAAATTTCAGTTACGGCGATCAAAAGTCAAGCGCGGTCGAAGCGTTCCGCTAGTCCGGTTTCAGCACAAACACCTGCAAAAAACGACCTTCTGCTGCGTCGACATACCGGTTGTAACACAGCATTTTGCCGTTATTGCTCCAATTTACGGCACCCACGGGACGGTCGTCATCTTCCGTTTTGGGTGTGATTCGCTCCGTTTTTCCGCTCATTACATCTGTAATAAAAACACTGTTGTCGGCCGTATATGCCAGCTTTTTCCCGTCCCGGCTGAAGTTGAAAGGCTCCTGAATGGAGAAACCATGACTCGTGAATTGTGTAACTTTTCCATTGACCGGCGACACACCGAAGAGCTGAATATGCCCCTGTTCATCTTCCATTAAAAAGGCGATTTGTGAACCATCATCACTACTCCGCAACCAGTGCCGCGGCACGGCGCTCACCCCTTTTTCCGTAAAAGTGAGACGCCGGTTGGTGATCAGATCCGGCACCACAGGTCTGGTATATTCCGATCCCTGCAGGTCCGTTTCTGCCACCAATTCCAATATATCCGAAGGTATCTCCGCCACGAAAATTTCGGTTTTGAGGTGGCCTTTTTCGTCCCGGACATTTCCCTGGAAGGCGATTGCGCGACGGTTTTTGCTGTTGCCGATCCAGGTCTCGTCGAAAGCTTTTTCCACTTCATCGCTGCCCGGAGCGGCCTGCGCAACCACCGGTACCACCAGCATCGCGAACATTTCCCCGTTGTGATTCTCCCCTTTTCCGTCCGGTGATACGATCACCGGACGCCCCGGAACCAGTATGCCGACCGTCCGCAGGTGTGGCTCCGCTACGGCATCATTATAAGTAAAACTGATCCATTCACCATCGGCCGTCCAGGTATGGGCATGTGTGCCACCACGCAGCGCACCGTTTGTATATGGCGCCACCACATCACGCGCGTCAAGAAAAATAGGCTTCTGCGGATGGGCGATATCGACAGCTACACCCGTCCGGCGCGTAATACTATAAGGATTGTCTTTGCCGGCATTGGTTATTCCGTGGATAAACAACACGCGATCGGCTACCGGCGAAAAAGTGGCCGCGCCAACACCCGGGCCGTAAGCCGTCTGCCCGGGCACTTTATAAAGCGTTCTGACCTCGCCGGTGCCGGTATGCACCATCGCAATAGTACCGGTGCTGCCGATTTGCGAATCGTCATTCCGGCCATCGAATACGATCCACTGATCGTCCGGGGAAAAACACTGGGTTGAATTGAGACAATGGCCTGAGGCCTCCCGCGTGAGTTGAATTTCCTTGTACATAATTGCCTTTTATTGCCGCACACCGATCAATATCATGGTCGTTACCGGATATTCTTCAGGTATGAGCCGGTCATTTTCCATCGTAAAAAGACGTGCATGTTGTTCCCAGCGATTCTTCACGATCCATTCATTCCGGAAAACTTTCGATCCGGTATGAATCGAAAACCCGGCAGTTTTCAGTTGCGCCTGCCATTCTTCAAAATCCCAGAAACAAAACGTTTCGTGCATCTCGCTTGTCCAGTTGTCTGTATAATCCTTACGCGAAAGAAATTCTGTAGCATCCTGAAGACTTACACAGGCATATTGCTCACCGTTGTATTCTTCCCATTTAACCGGCATTACATACCCTTCAGTCCGGCGGAAATCACGGGCAAAACGCAGGAAGCGCGCCTGCGTGGAGAGTGAGGCAAGATGGTGCGCCAGTTCTTCATGCGTAGCAAATTCTTTCAACGGTTCTTCATTTTTACCATCGGACTGGTTCAACCACATCCGGACCGGCTTGTTTTTGTTCGCCGGTGCCACTACATCGCGGTTGATCCAGACGCCGCCCGGCACCAGTTCTTCATACCGGTTGGCGATAAACTGCAACAGGTCTTGCCGGCCGCCATAAGATTCTATTTCGTGGGTAAGAGATGAGGTATGAATGGTGTTCATCGATGCCTGCGGAAACACCAATCCGGTTACGGCATTTTTCTGCGAAAAAAATACGAACGGATTATTGAACTCGCGGTTGGTTTTGCGTTGCTGACATATTTCAAAAAGAAAACGCGACACTTCGATGCCGTAGAAATCGGACTCACGCAGTGAAGGTTCGGTAGTGGCATATTTTATCCAGGAACCGACTGCGCAACCGATATCTCCCACCCGTCCGGGTTGAATGAAGGAAGCTGTGTCGGCAAATTTCACCCCGGCGATCTCGTCCATTTGTCTTACATATACATTATAGTCACGCGTTTCAGTGAGGTCACCATCTTGTCCGATCATCTGATCATGAAACAGCCATTGTACTTTTTCTCCTAACCCATACTGCTGCCAAATCCGGAGAGCGGCGGTATGCATACGATCTGTCAACCACGCCTGCTGATCCCATGTTTTATTTTCAGCAATAAATTGCACAAGATCCCAGGGCATTTCCGTGTGGTGCGACCAGGTATGACTATCGGATAATTCAGCCGGCAATATGGAAAAACCAAGATCGCGGTACATGGCCAATACGGGCGTAGAGCAGATCACCAATGTATTGACTGGTGATAATGTTAAACGGCCTTCGCTCTCGTGTGAAATACGTTTCAACGTATACGACGCATAATTACCAATCTCTCCCACATCATCGATACCATATACATACACCGGAACACCCAGCAATTGGCCGAAGGACTGGAGCATCATCGCGCGCAGGTAAAATGGAACAGGATTGCGGCGCGTATTGGAATGATTGGCTGACGTAACGGGAAACACAATTCCCTCCACCGCATCCGTTCTCTCTATAGAAGCGCCGTCCAGTCCGTTTACGCTACCGGGAAACGACTGAACCAGTTGCTGCAGATAAGAAAACTGAAATTGTGTAACAAGATGGTGCCGGCCAGGCATTAATAAAAACATAAACAAAACACGGATTAGGGTTTAAAGATAGGCATACCACCCTGAAAGTTTTTATATTGCGGGCATGAAAGAGCAAGCCGGAATCAAGGTGGCAGTGGATGCGATCGTATTTGGTTATTCCAGGCAGGACGGAGTATCCGTGCTGCTGGTACAACGTAAATATGAACCGTATAAAAACAGTTGGGCGCTTCCGGGAGGTTTTGTATTGGAGACAGAATCATTGGAAGAAGCGGTGAAAAGAGAACTCTCCGAAGAAACGGGCATCCGCGTGCAATACCTCGAACAATTATATTCATTTGGTGAACCCGGCCGTGATCCCCGGCAACGCATCATTTCCATTGCTTATTGGGGATTGGTAAAAACGAGCCAGTTTGCGCAATTGCGGGCGAGCACCGATGCGCAGAACGCCGCCTGGTTCAACATCAAATCACTTCCTCCGCTTGCTTTTGATCATCGCACGATCGTACAAACCGGCATTGAACGGCTGCGCAGCAAGATCCGTTATCAGCCCGTTGGCTTCGAACTACTCGACAGGAAATTTCCTTTTGCCGAACTCGAACAACTCTATACGGTATTACTCGACCGCCCCATCGACCGGCGTAACTTTTCCAAAAAAATAATGGCACTCGGTATTCTTGATGAAACAGATGAGGTAGCCAAAAGCGAAGGAAAAGGCCGTCCGGGCAAACTTTTTCAATTCAATAAGAAACGTTACCAGGCGCTGTTGAAAGAAGGCATCAGTTTCGAAATCTGATAATTTGCGTATTTTTTACACAAATTATTTGGCCGTAATTCCAGGCGATTTTATATTTGCGTAAATATTACACAAAATGAAACAGACAGCCGTTATCATCGCCAGGTTTCAGACACCTTATCTTCACGACGGGCATCAGCATCTGCTTCGCGGAATCAGGGAACAACACAAGAAGATCGTGGTGGTGTTGGGCGTTGCGCCTGTACGTTTTACAAAGAGAAATCCTTACGATTTTCATACACGGGAGAAAATGCTGAAGGCATTTGACCCGGAACTGATCATTCTTCCTTTGCCCGACAAACGTTCCGACGAAGCGTGGAGCCGGTCACTCGATCAGCTACTCCGCACCACCCTTCCGGGTGAATCTTTTATTCTATACGGCAGCCGTGACAGTTTCTGCACCAGCTACAAGGGCGCATTTGAAACGCTGGAATTGCCAGCCAGCAGTGCGCACAATGCCAGTGACATACGCGAGCAGTTGGCTGATCACGTTTTAGCCAGCGAACCATTTCGCATGGGTGTGAATTATGTATGCCAGAACAGTTACTCCCGTCTCTTTCCCACTGTTGACATAGCGGTGATCGATGAAACAAACAATACCGTATTGATGGGTCAGAAATCCGAAGCAAGTGGCTGGCGGTTTCCCGGTGGTTATTGTGATGTAACCGATCAGCAACTGGAAGACGCGGCACTCCGTGAATTAGCAGAGGAATGCGGTGATGTCAAAACCGGTCCTCTTCACTATGTTGGTTCATTGAAAGTAGACGACTGGCGTTATCGCCATGAATCCGACAAGATCATGACCACATTTTTCGTCACAAAATGGAAAGAAGGACAACCGCACGCCGGCGATGATCTGGCCCGTATAACGTGGATTCCCATCGATCAGCTTCCTTCACTGATAACGCAGCAACAGATCATTCACGAGCATGAGCCCCTGTGTAAAAAGCTGCTGCAATTCCTGTCCGACAATCCTGTTCACTTCTAAACTCTTTTATCATGAACTCCTCCAATCTCCTCCTCTTCGCCGACGCTTATAAATACTCACATCACCGTTTGTATGCACCCGGCACGGAAAAGATCTACTCCTATCTTGAAAGCCGTGGCGGTGCTTTCGAACAAACCGTTTTCTTCGGTCTGCAATACCTGTTGAAAGAATATCTATCAGGTGTGGTTGTGACAAAAGAAAAAATAGACGAAGCGGAAGCAACCATGAAAGAAGTATTCGGTCGCGATGATGTATTTGACCGGTCGCGTTTTGACTACATCCTGAAGCGGCACAACGGTCGCCTGCCTGTTCGCATCAAAGCCGTTCGGGAAGGAACGGTGACAGGTACACATCAGGCATTGATGACGATTGAAAACACCGATCCGAACTGTTACTGGTTAACCAACTTCCTGGAAACATTGCTGATGCAGGTATGGTATCCTGTAACAGTTGCTTCGCAATCATACGAGATAAGAAAGATTGTAAAACATTACTATGACGAAACGGCTGCCACTGAAGCTGCGGATGATATCGACTTTGTATTAAATGATTTTGGATTCCGCGGGGCGAGTTCGGTGGAAAGCGCTTCCATCGGAGGTGCCGCCCACCTGTTGAGTTTCCGGGGCAGTGATACCGTGATCGCCAATCAATGGCTGCGTAAATATTATAACGCGCCTGTTGCCGTGGGGCATTCTGTACCCGCCACCGAACACTCGGTCTGTACTTTGCTGGGAGAAGAAGGAGAACTGGAAGTATTTCGCCACGTGCTGGAAAGTTATCCCGAAGGAATTGTGTCATGTGTATCCGATTCATTCAACATTTTCCGGGCCTGCCGTGAATACTGGGGTACCGAGTTGAAAGAGCTGATCCTCTCACGCAAAGGCACCCTGGTGATCCGTCCCGATAGCGGCGATCCGGTCTTTACCCTGTTGCGTGTATTCGATATCTTGTTTGAAAAATTCGGTTATACAATCAATGACAAAGGGTATAAAGTATTACCACCCCAGGTGCGTGTGTTGCAGGGAGACGGCCTCAATCTGTCAACGATCCGTCTGATCTACGGAGCAATGACCGTCAATGGCATTTCCGCGGAGAACCTGGTACTGGGAATGGGTGGTGCGTTGTTACAAAAAGTAGACCGCGATACGTTGAAATTTGCGCTGAAATGTTCCTATGCAGAAATAAACGGCCGGGGCGTGGATGTGCAAAAAAATCCTGTCGAGCTCGATCATCACGGGCAACTGGTGCATTCGTTTAAAGCGTCGAAATCAGGGCGACTGAAACTGATACAAAACGGTAACGAATACCTTACAGTCCGCGAAGAAGAAGCACCTGAAACGGACGATCAACTGCAGTTGGTGTTTGAAAACGGAGAACTTTTCAATGAGACCAGTTGGGAAGAAGTACAGGAACAGATGAAGGACTTGCGGGAAGCAGAACGTGAAACAGCCGTTGTAAGTATTAAGTAATAAGTAGTAAGTATTAAGTAATAAGTAGTAAGTAAATAGGCGTATGCAACGTTGGGCGGTGTCATTTACCTATTAACAATTCAAAAAATGGAAAAAACACTCAAACCACTCAGCAAACAACTTAGCTATATACTGCGACATCATCCCGGGTCGATCGGACTTGCAACCGATCAGGCCGGTTGGGTAAAGGTGGAATTGTTATTGGAAAAACTAAAAGAACACGGATGGGAAGTAAATCGCCAGATGCTCGACACCGTTGTAGCCACCAACGAAAAGAAAAGATTTGCCTATAGCGAAGACGGCACACAAATCCGCGCCAGCCAGGGACATAGTATTGAGGTAAATCTCGAGCTGGCCGAACAAATTCCACCACCCGTTCTCTATCACGGTACTGCGGAAAGAAATGTTTTATCAATAAGACAAAAGGGATTATTGCCCGGAACCAGACAACATGTTCACCTGACAGACAATACGGAAACAGCTAAACAGGTAGGACAACGTCATGGTAAGCCTGTTATATTGCTCATAGATGCAGCATTGATGAAAGCAGAAGGATATGTTTTCTTTTGCTCCGCTAATGGTGTATGGCTCACGGATGCGGTACCCGCGAAATATGTCAAAGCAGTAAGCAGTCAGTTTTAGGTAATAAGTAAACAGCCGCCAGGCATTGCCGGCGGCTGTTATTCACTTATTCATAATTGACAATTCACCGTGGATTTAGTATTTTGCCAGTTCCAAGACCTTCACAAAATGAGCTATCGCCCCGGTACGCATATACTGGCCACGCTGGAAACTGCCTCCAATGAATTGTTGCAGGACCATCAAGCCTTTCGTCAAAAAATCAACGAACTGATCATCACATACGATCTGCAGAAGCTCGGAGAAGTTTACCATAAATTTGAACCAGGCGGATTCACTGCGGTGATCTGTCTCAGCGAAAGCCATATTTCCATTCATACCTGGCCGGAACACCAACTGATCAATCTGGATATCTACCTTAGTAACTACCAACGTAACAATGATGGTACTGTTGCCGGTATTTATCATTCGTTACAACAATATTTTCAGGCCGGCGTGCAGGCTCATCAAACGTTAAGCCGATGAGCCTTTTACCCATCTGCCCTTCTTGTTCGTCATTGCTGCATTTTACAAACGACAACACCAATCTCATCGTTTGCCGGTGCGGAGCCGTTGTGTTCAGAAATGCACTGGATATCCGTATAATCAAAGACAAGAAAGTCATTTCCTCTGCCGATACGATACTTCAACCCGGAACAGAAGGAACCTGGTCCGGCAAAAAATTCAGTCTGCTCGGACGCTGCCGCCTGTGGATTGATGATTTGACGTTGAACGTCTGGACAATGGCCTATCACGACGGCACAATCGGATTACTTACCGAAGGTTACGGCGAATACCTTGTATTGGACCAACAGGAAGCAACCGCGCCGGCATTACCTGATGGCCTCAGAATTGGTCAACTGAGAAACCTTATGAACGGAGCCTCTTTCTGGCTTAACAAAAGATCAGTCGTTAACTCCTGGGATTTTGAAGGAGAGATTATTATGCCGGCTGTCGTTGACCATCCGGTTATTTATGAATTTGGTTCTTCCGATAGCAGAGTATACTGGAGATGGAATATCGGCACCTCCACTCCGACCTACAAAGGCGTGATAGCAGATTTTGCTGAACTCTTTTTTACCAACCTTCGCGAAAAAGATTTGATCAGCCGGTCCATCAATTGCCCGAACTGCAAGACTGCTATTAACCTGAAAAACTATCCGCAGTCCAGAAGCTGTGTGTGCCCTTCCTGCGAACAATGGATTGCCTTCCACGAAAACCGTTCCCCCATAAAGACACAACCCGGTAAAACCACACACTCCGTCGCCCCCTTGCTCTATCCAGGTACAAAAGGGAAATTAAAGGGAATTGAATACGAGGTAATGGGGTATGCGGTCAAATGCCAGACGGACTATGCTGCGTATTGGATTGAATACACATTATTCAACCCGGCCGTGGGTTATGCATTTCTCAGCGAATACAACGGCCATTGGATTTATCTGCGCGAAAGGTCGGACGCGCCGTTTGTAAAAACCACCGACAACAGCCTTGAGTGGAGAAAAGAACCGTTCCGGCTATTCAATGCCTACTATGCGCTTATTGTTAAAGCCGGTGGCGAGTTTCCCGGAAACATATTTGACAAACAGGATACACATATACGTGAGTTTATTTCTCCCCCTGAAATGTGGATCCGCGAGCAGGAACCTCAAAAACCCATCACCTGGTTTTTCGCCACAGATCTTTCCGTCACCGAACTAAAAGAAGGATGGCCCGATATTCCCATGCCTGCACAAAAAGGCATGGGAACGCTGCAGGAAAAAGAATACATAGCCCCCGGTAAACTGATTGGCTTTTCTCTTTTTTTATTGTTATTACTCGGTGTCGTTCATTTGGCAATAAACCAGACAAAAAGCCGGCGGGTTCTGTTAAGTCAGACTGTAACTTTTGACTCCACGAATAAGAAAGCGACCATCAACATTCCAACTTTTTACCTGGATAAATGGCGCAGCAATATAGAACTGGATTTTTCAGCCGGTATCAATAACAGTTGGCTTGAGTTATCCGGTACATTGACCAATACAGATAATGGAAAAGAATACTCATTCGAAGAAGGCATTGAATATTATTACGGCGTTTCCGAAGGTGAAAGCTGGACTGAAGGGGAACGTAGAAAAAAAGTAGACCTTATGGCGGTCCCGGGCGGGAATTATACGATGGAAATAGAAGGAACGAGAGAGTATGGTTCGATTGATTCCTTCGACATTACCGTAACCTACGACACACCGCTCAACTCCAATTACTGGTCCCTGGCCGGTGTGTTTGTCGTCATACCTGTAATCATGGGTATCCGCATTTTCCTTATCGAAAAGAAACGATGGATGGATAGCCCTTTTAACCCCTATAGTTCAGAATGAAGCAACTAAATTTTTTCAATAAAGAATCTGACTACTACGCATTCCGGTGGCTGATTGTGGCTTTTGCGATTGCAACGGCGGTAATGGTATGGTATGACTTCACAGGCAACCGTATATTTTACTCAACACCGCAACAGCAGTGGTCCAACTCCGGTCCCGGTTATCATAAATAAAATAAAAAAATAGCTTATGTCGCAAGCATTGACTAATTCGATTTTGTATTCTTTTGTCGGTATAGGCATACTGACGATCGCATTCGTACTTTTTGAAGTACTAACTCCCAAACACAGCCTCCGAAAAGAAATATTGGAAAATAAAAACGTAGCATTGGCGATCTTGGCCGGTTTCTTCATGGTCGCCGTAGCCATCATCATTGCTTCCGCCATACATTGAGATGAATCAAAGCGGAAACAAAGCGCAGTGGATATTATTACTGGCAGTTTTTGTGATTGCCACCTGCGGATTAATTTATGAACTTGTTGCCGGCACGCTGGCCAGTTACCTCCTGGGCGACAGTGTTACACAGTTCAGTACCATTATCGGCGTTTATCTCTTTTCGATGGGTATCGGTTCTTTTCTGTCAAAATATTTCCAGCACCATCTATTGAGCTGGTTCATCAAAATAGAACTGCTGGTCGGGTTGATTGGCGGATTCAGTGCGGCCTTACTGTTCCTGGTGTTCCCAATGGCTGCATCGTTCCGGATCATTCTTTACAGCCTGGTCAGTCTTACGGGCATACTCGTCGGACTTGAGATCCCGCTCCTCATGCGGATTCTTAAAGACAAGGTGGAGTTTAGCGAACTGGTTAGCCGGGTGTTTACATTCGACTATATCGGGGCTCTGCTGGCGTCGCTTATTTTTCCGCTACTGCTGGTCCCTCACCTGGGACTTATACGCACTTCACTTTTTTTCGGCATTCTCAATATTGCTGTCGGCTGGTATCTTGCACATCGCTTCCGTAAAGAACTTCAGCGAGGCACTATGCTGCGTGCTGTTGCTGTATTATTACTGCTGGCAGAAACCTTGGCTTTCGTATTTGCAGACCGCATCATGCGCTATTCCGAAAGCCTGCAATTCAACGACAATATTGTCTACACCACTTCTTCACCCTATCAGCGGGTGGTGATCACGCGCAACAAAAGAGAAACACGGTTGTTTTTGAATGGCAACCTTCAATTCAGTTCAGCCGATGAATACCGCTATCATGAAGCACTCGTTCATCCTGCTTTGGCCGGCATCGAATTTCCAAAGCAAGTGCTCGTATTGGGTGGCGGCGACGGGCTTGCTGTAAGAGAAATCCTTCGTTATCCTTCTGTAGAGGAAATTACGTTAGTCGATCTCGACCCTGCCATTACAAAACTCTTTGCCTCACAGGAAAACCTGCAGAAACTCAACAACGATGCGCTTAACAATAAAAAAGTAACTGTCATCAACCAGGATGCATTCACTTGGCTGCGTGATAATTCTGCACAGTTTGACGCCATCATCATCGACTTCCCCGATCCATCCGGTTTTGCCATTGGCAAACTTTACAGCACTGCATTCTACCGCATCCTGCGCAATCATCTCCGACCAGGCGGGGCAGGCGTTATACAAAGCACCTCACCCTATGTAGCTCCAAAAAGTTTCTGGTGCATCGATACTACCCTGAAGGCCGCTGGATTTTATACGCAACCTTATCATAACTATGTTCCGTCTTTCGGGGAATGGGGATATATTCTAATCAGTAATCAACCTCTACAGAAAAAAACGGTAACCCTCCCCCCGGGACTCCGTTACCTCAACAATGAAGTATTGGACCAGCTTTTTATTTTCCCTTCCGATATGCAGGCGCACACCGCACTTGAAGTAAACCGGCTCAATAACCAGGCACTTGTTCATTATTTTGAAGAAGAGTGGAATAAATATCTCGAACAATGAAGAGAAGAGAATTTATTACCCTTGCTGCCGTTGCAACAGGCATCAGTCCCTTACTGAAAGCATGCGCTACACCTCGCGTTATCGGGGGACAAATGGTTGGTGCGTCGGCCGAAACAGGACATCGCGTTCGCAACGCAAACTTACCGGAAGCCAGTGAAAACCGCGAAACGCAGGTGTTAATCATTGGCGCGGGTGTTAGCGGATTATCCGCCGCACGGCATTTGCGGCGCAAAGGCATTACAGATTTCATTATCATTGATCTCGAAAAAAAAAGCGGCGGAAATGCTACTTCCGGAAAGAATCAATATTCAGCTTTTCCATGGGGTGCCCACTACGTTCCGCTTCCCAATAACAACCTCACAGAATACCTGACATTTCTGGAAGAATGTGGTTCAATTACCGGGTGGGAAAAGGATTTGCCAGTATATGAAGAAATGCACCTCTGTGCCGATCCGCAGGAGCGTTTATTCTTTAACGGAAGATGGCAGGACGGACTGGTGCCAAATTTTGGTTTATCAAAAAATGAACAGCAGCAGATTAAAGCTTTCCTTTCACAGATGGACCACTATCGCCAGCTCAAAGGAACCGATGGAGCTGATGCATTTGCCATTCCTGTTCACCAGTCAAGTACCGATGCCACACTCCGTTTACTCGATAACATTACGATGAAGGAATGGCTTAATCAGCAGGGATGGAACAGTCCGGCTTTGCATGAATACGTTAACTATTGCTGCCGCGACGATTTCGGCACCCCACATTCTCTTGTAAGTGCATGGGCGGGTATTCATTATTTTGCATGCCGGAAAGGAACTGCTGCCAATGCCATTTACAGCGATGTACTTACATGGCCTGAAGGCAACGGATTTCTGATCAAACACCTGGAGAAAAACATCCAGACAAAATTACAACTCAATACCGTCGCGCTAAATATCAAACAGAACGAAAACAGTGCAAAAGTATTATGTTATAATGTAGTTACACACAAAGCGATCAATATAAAAGCACAACAATGCATCGTAGCAGTACCCCAGTTTGTAGCAGCACGGCTATTAAAGAATGACAGCAGGATCGCGACAACTGCAACACATTTTCATTATGCGCCTTGGATGGTCGCCAATATTCTCACAGAGAAACCAGAAGAACGGCCAGGCACAGGTCCTAGTTGGGATAACGTGATCCATGGCAGCAGCGCATTAGGCTATGTAGATGCATGCCACCAGTTACCCGGCAATCCCCTCATCCGTAACTTCACCTATTATAAACCATTGACGGATGATAAACCTGCAAATGAAAGAAAAAAAGCACAAACCAAAACACATGAAAACTGGTGCGAAGAGATTGTAAATGACCTCTCGAAAATTCATCCCGGCATTCGTGAAAATATAAGAGAGATTAATATAATGATCTGGGGACATGCCATGATACAACCGTTACCAGGCTTTATTCACGGGGAGCTATTGGCTGCTGCTGCCCAATCGGAAGGCAGCAATATTCACTTCGCCCATTCTGACCTGAGCGGTATCAGTATTTTTGAAGAGGCATTCTACCAGGGATTGAACGCAGCAGAAAAAGTAATAGCAGCAATTGCATGAAAAATAAAAGTCAGCCATGGATTGGTAATGCAGTAGTCGACAGCTTGTTTATCTTGCTGCCTCCTTTTTTTTGTCTACTGATCATTGCCTTTTTCCCATCAGCCTTCCTGTCCTCTGATCCGGTATCAACAATCAACTGGATCATTCTTGTGGTGCTGATCGATGTATCACATGTATATAGCACATTGTATCGCACTTATTTCGATCCGGTTATTTTCCGCCGCCAGCGGATGATCTTGCTCGCTATACCTTTTTTCGCTTTTATCGGAGGTGTATTATTGTATTCATTAAGTAGTCGTTGGTTCTGGCGTATACTTGCTTATACCGCCGTATTTCATTTTATACGCCAGCAATATGGCTTTATGCGTGTATATAGTCGTTATGACAAACCAGGCACGGTTGCATCGCGCATCGACACACTGGCTATTTATACCGCTACACTCTACCCTATTGCATACTGGCACCTTACCGGTCCTAAAAACTTCAACTGGTTTATTGAAGAAGATTTTTTTTACCTGCGCGGTGAACGATGGTTACCCGTATTTACCGCTATCTATTTTACCATTATACTTACCTATCTGACGAAAGAAATAGTATTACGTATACGCGACAAAACAACAAACTGGCCCAGATTTATGCTGATCAGTGGTACTTTTTTATCGTGGTATGCAGGTATTGTTTATTTTAATGGAGATCTTGCCTTTACCTTACTGAACGTAGTCAGCCATGGAGTACCATATATGGCACTCGTTTGGCTATATGGAAAAAAGAATTACAGCCAGGGGAAGGCCGGTCGTTTTTTGAAAGTGATATTCAGTCGCTATGGCTGGACGTTTTTTCTGATCGTCTTATTCATACTAGCATTTGTGGAAGAAGGGATATGGGATCGGGCTGTCTGGAAAGAGCGGATCAACGTATTCGGTACCGCCGGATTTTCCCTTTCAAAAGAAGGATTAACTATCCTTGTTCCATTACTGGCCCTACCGCAACTCACACATTATATCCTGGATGGTTTCATCTGGAAAATGAAGCCCGATAAAGAAGGATGGAACAATGATATAATTAAGTTTAAGTAAACAGCCGCCAGGCATTGCCGGCGGCTGTTATTCACTTAACGACTTATTGACTTATTCACTTATTGACCTATTCACTTATTCGCCGCTTTCCAGCCATCTTTCAATCCTACGGTGCGATTGAAGACCATACCGCTGGTGCTGCTGTCTTTATCCAGTACAAAATAGCCTTTGCGGATAAACTGGTACGCTTCACCAAAGGCAGCATTGCGCATCGCGGGTTCCATATAAGCAGCTTTCACGAGTGTCAGCGAATCGGGATTGATGTATTCTTTGAAATCACCCTCTTCTGAAGACGGGTCTTCCACACGGAAGAGCCGGTCATATAAACGCAATTCCGCTGTCACAGCATGCTTCACACTTACCCAGTGCAAGGTTCCTTTCACATTGATACCCGATGTATCTGCACCGCTTTTGCTTTCGGGGATATAAGAGCAACGAAGTTCCGTTACATGACCATCTGCATCTTTTATCACCTCATCGCAACGGATGATATAAGCGCTTTTCAGGCGCACCATTTGTCCGGGTGCGAGACGGAAATATTTCTTCGGCGGATTTTCCATAAAATCTTCGCGTTCGATATAAAGCTCATTGGAGAACGGCACTTCGCGCTCGCCACCTGCCGGATCTTCCGGGTTGTTCTCGCTGTGCAGGATCTCTTCGCCGGCATCGCCGCCGTTGTAGTTGGTGATCACCACTTTCAGCGGGTCGAACACCACCATCCGGCGCAGGGCTGTCTTGTTCAGGTCTTCGCGCACGAAAAATTCCACGAGACCGAGGTCAACGCTGTTCTCACGTTTGGCAATACCTACCCTGTCACAAAACTCACGTAAAGCAGACGCCGTATAACCGCGGCGGCGCATTCCGCTGATAGTCGGCATACGCGGATCATCCCAGCCGTTTACATGCTTTTCATTGACCAGTTGCAGCAGCTTGCGCTTGCTCATCACGGTATACGTGAGGTTGCGGCGCGCAAATTCATATTGGTGCGAAGGATAAATTCCCAGTTGCTCAATAAACCAATCGTACAACTCGCGGTGCGGCACAAACTCCAGTGTACAGATCGAATGTGTTACTTCTTCGATCGCATCGCTTTGTCCGTGTGCGAAGTCATACATCGGGTAAATGCACCATTTATCGCCGGTACGGTGATGGTGTGCATGTTTAATACGATACATGATCGGGTCGCGCATCAGCATGTTGGTGTGCGCCATGTCGATCTTTGCGCGCAAGGTACGGCTGCCATCGGCAAACTCACCGTTACGCATGCGTTGAAACAGATCGAGGTTTTCTTCTATTGAACGATTGCGGTATGGGCTGTCTTTACCCGGCTCGGTGGGCGTACCTTTCAATGTAGCAATCTCTTCGCTGGTGCTGTCGTCTACATAAGCCAGTCCTTTATTGATCAGTTGAATGGCAAACCCATAGAGCTGATCGAAGTAATCAGATGCATAGAGTTCATTTTTCCATTCAAAGCCCAGCCATCTGACATCATCCTTGATGCTTTCCACATACTCGGTGTCTTCCGTTGTAGGATTGGTATCGTCAAAACGAAGATTGGTATAACCTCCGAATTTTTTGGTAAGACCAAAGTTGAGACAGATGCTGGTAGCATGTCCGATATGAAGATAACCGTTGGGTTCGGGCGGAAAGCGCGTAACGATGCTTTTATACTTGCCGCTTTTCAGGTCGTCTTCAATGATTTCCTCCAGGAAATTGAGGCTTTTTTCTTCTTTTTTAAGTTCTTCTGACATAATGCGCGAAGATACAACAGAAAATGGCATAAAAAGGCCCGCATAAAGCGGGCCCCTGGTGTGGTTTATTCTGTCAACTATGCGATATAGTGGCAAATGCCGGTTTCTTACGTTTCATAAAATTACCGATATCATCCTGAAGGTGCTTGCCTGCTCGTAGCGACCAGAATTCCGGTGGCGGCAGGGACTCCCCTTTTCTTTTGTAGCTGACTTTCCGGGTTGTACTGTCGCTCTCAAAATAAACGGCCGCATCATCGGGGCGTACCGAATGTTCTAGATCCAGTACAAGTTTGGCGGTCTGTATCTGGCGGCCATCGCTCAGTTCCAGTTTAAAACCGGCACCCGATCGGTGGATACGCCGGATCTTTCCGGCTTCAACAATTTCCAGTTCCGACGACAGCGAACGCAGGGTTTCTTTCACCTGCCGGGCTCCGCTCATGTCCGGATTCTGGATCAGTACTAATTTTTTCTGTTGGTCATTGCTGGCCATTACATGTGCAGGTGCAAGGGCCAGTACGGGCATAATAAGCCCTGTCTGGTAAAGAAAATCACGACGGCGCATAACGTTGGACGATTTTATGGTAAAGAAGCCGGGACGGCTAAATACCGGCCTCTTTTATGGACGAAAAATACAATACTACTTTACAAGTTTGTACGTTGCGGATTGTCCGCCGTACACGGCACTGAGTACATAAGTACCGCTTGCCAATCCGGATACTTCCGGCAGGATCAGCGTGCTGAAACCACGCGGTGCATCAATGCTGCGGCTTACCATCACGCGGCCCGTGATATCGGTGATCCGTACCAGTACCTTGCCGGCTGCAGGCAGGTTCAATCCAAGCTGTAACTGATCACGGAATGGGTTAGGACTCACGCGTGTCAGGAAACGGGCGGCCTGATCAGGCGTCATGATTACTACATCGCTGTATTCCACCGCACCGGAGAGACTTACGATTTTGAGACGGTAGTACAGGCGGGCAGCACCTGTGGCATCTGTATCGAGCCACATGTAATTGCGCACACTTACACCCGCGCCGCCATTGAGACGTCCCAGGGCAGTATAGTTGATACCATCCAGGCTCTTCTCTACTTCAAAGTAATCGTGGTTCACTTCCGCAGCGGTCTGCCATTGCAGCAGCACATCACTTCCCTGCCAATTGCCGCTGAAGAAGTTCAGTTGCACAGGCAGCGGGTTAGAACCGGTTTGGATAATAAATCCGCTGAAGCCTGTGACATCGAATGTTACTTCCCAGCGCGATGCTGTGGCATTCCATACGATGTTGGCATCAACCGGATCGATCACCGTGCGCTGACCGGTATAAGATCCGGGCAGACCTGTTCCGTTGTTGGTCTGGCCTGCATATTTTCCTACGCGCAGATTGGCTTTGCCCGTGTTGTCGGACGGACCTGTAGGCAATTGCGGACCGCCGCCAACGGCAGTATTGAAGGCGTTGAATTCAGCCTGTGTAAAATAAAGTGTAACCGTACCTGTTGCAGCAGCAGCGTTGGTTGCAGGGGTAATCTCGTAGTGACGTGCCACAAAAGGCTGACCGGACACTGTAGGTACCGAACCTTCGATCCACACACGCGCATTGACGTTACCGGTTATCGGTGAGCCGCCCGTTGCCTGCACACGTGTTATCAATGCGCAGGATCCGCCGTAGAACAAGCCATCCGGTGGTATTGTCTGCGTTACATTCTGTGCTGTGCCGGGCAATGTTGCCACAGTAACAGTAAGCAAAGCACCAGTACTATTTACAGACCCGCATGAGTTGGTTACCACAGCACGGTAGTAACGACCGTTGAATCCGGTTACATCAGAAATAGTAAGCGTATTAGTAGTTGCTCCGCTGTATACGCCGCCATCGGTGATGTTGTTCGGCGTAGTGAATCCTGCATCGGTAGCCCACTGCCATGCATAAGTTGGAGCCGGAGTACCGGTAGCAGCAACGGTAAATGTAGCCGAGCGACCTGAACAGGTAGACACGGCAGCAGGTTGTGTTCCTATTACAACCGGTGAATTTACCAGGTAGGTACATTTAGCCGATGTTGTTCCGATTGCATAAGCGGTATTTGTCAGTAGCCAGTTTGCCGGGTTATTAATGGCAGTAAGATAGGCCGACGGACAGGTAGCGCCCGCAACGGTGCAATTATATTTTCCGTTATCTGATTCAACATCGGCTACTGATATAAAAACAGCCGTATTGCCACCAGAGAGCCCCGGAGGCATGCTGCTTTCGTTGCCACCAGTAGCTGCCGGGCCGTCCCATGCGGCGGCATTGCTTGTGCCCACAATTACGTTTGCGTGGAGACCGGCGATAAAGCGGCGGGTGCCGTCGTCGTAAGTACTGGCGGGGCCTCCTACCGGACCAGTCTGGTAAATCAATACCTGGTCACCTGCGGTTGAAAACTCCATATTATCGGAAGTGGCTCTGGTTGCCGGAGTTCCAAGTTGAACGGTTCCCGCCTCATCGGAATAAGCGGTCCAGGTAACAATGGGATCTACATATGTGGAAATAAAAAAAACTTCAGCTCCCTGTGCGATGCCTGCAGCGGGAACAGTCCACCGGATGGTACCTTCGGTATTAACGATAAACGCGTTGCCCGAACCACTCCAGCCGCGGTCGGTGATGTAGAGCACTGTGCCCGCAGCAAGGCCGCCGGGCTTTAATACAACGAATGAAAAACGATCCTCACGGTTTGTCGTTCCACCAAACTGGCTATTCGACAGATCAAGATCACTCTGGTAACTCGTAAAAGCGAGATCGCCTGCAGCCAGGTTGTTTTGAGCAATCATGTTATTGCTGAAAAACAACGACCCGCAAAGCGCCAGAAAAGACAGGTAGAATTTATTCATAAAATCAAGGTTTAGATGTGCGTTTAATAAATAGGTAGCGTCTGGTTCGCGACGGGTGGGATGGCTTGGTTGTTTTTGGATGTTGGTTAGTTTTCATGTTTCTCTTATGTTCTCTTTTTAGTGTTTTTTCAGTTTAATTGTTGGCCGGCTTTCATACCTGCCTGTAACATTTGTTTAATCCCTAAAAATCCCTGCGGCGTGTAGATTACCCATACACGGATTTTTGAGTTATCGCTACAGACCACCGTGAGGCCGTTTGTTTCATCAACGGTAATAATCGTTCCGGGTTTTGCGCCGGCAGGTTTCTCTTCGTTCAAAAGATCAGCACAGGGAATGCAGATCACGTTTTGTCCCCAGCGTGTGCCCGCTCCTTTATTCCATGGATTGCAGGCATTGATCATACGCAGCACCTGTCGGCCGGTCATCGTCTGCCAATTGATCATCAAATTTGCCGCCGATATACGTCCGTGGTATTGAGCTGTTGACTCATCCTGTGGTTGGACCGGCAACGGATTTCCACTGATCAGCATTTGCAACACCGGCCCGCAGAGTTGTGCGCCCATCATACCGAGACGTCCCATTTGCATACCAAATGTGTCCGTGTCGGAGATCGGCATCTTTTGCTGCAAGACAACCGGGCCCTGATCGATACCGGCTGTCATCAGGTGAAGCGTAATACCTCCTTCCGTTTCAAATGCCAGCATTTGCGACAGCACCGGATTTACGCCGCGGTAACGGGGTAATAATCCGTAGTGAAAATTGATAAACCGTTCCGGCAGCAAGGCAAGTGTTTCCGCTTGCAATACATAAGGAAAGGTCATCGCAAAAACTGCCAGCGGATGGTGTTTGGCGATCCGTGCTTTCAGTGCCTCGTGAAGCGAACAGCGATCAGCCGTCACCACTTCCACACCCGAATTGGCCCAACCACTTTTAACCTCCGTGGCGAATGCTGCATGATCTTTCGGTACTACAATTGCTTTCAGCAATCGCGCCATGGTCAGTTGCTGCAATGCAGGGAAAGCGATCTCATTATTACAAAGAACAATAACTCCCGGCTGATTCATATACACAGATAAGTATTAACCCAACTGGAAGAGGGACTATCCGGAATCAGGTCAAGCATTTGCCGGTAACCTTCTCCGGTTTCTTCAATCGTATCCTCTACTATCAGCAAACCATCTTCAGCAGTGCTGACGAGATAAGCCGGTGCCGTAACGGTATAATCCGGCTGCAACCGCAATGCTCCACGCGGTGAATCGATCGTTTGCGTTTGCATTTCTCTGATCACATCCGGTACACGTTGTTTCGCCTCCCGTTTCTTCCAGGCATTCATCAACAGCAAACCGACTTCCCAACCCTGCATCGAAAAAAGATTGGGGTCTTTTGCTTTGGCCTCTTTGTAAAAGACATTGAAGGCACGGTTGCTTTCGTTGTCCAGCTCCGGGAACCAACCCGTGTAACCACGCAAGTTTTGTGGCAGGGGTTGATCAGGAGAAAAATCTCCCGGCGTCTGATCAAACATCATCATGGAACCGTACAGTTCGAGTGCGTAGGCCTTTTGCAATGAACCGATCTGTTCAAAAAAGAAACGGGCTACATCACCGGAATAAGTGCATAACAGGCGGTGCGGTCCGGGTTGCGTTTTGAGAAAATCCTCGAGTGGCGCAACCGAAAAGTTTTCTTTTTTAAAATGTCCGACAAAGCGGTAGACAATTTGTTTGCCTACCGCTTCCAGACCTGTTTCTATTGCATGTGAATGCCTGTAACCTCCGTCGTAATAAGACGTACAGTTAATCACACTTGTATTATCTCCGTCAATGGTTTCGCCGCATAACCTGCCGGTAAGATGTGCATATACATTGCTGTTAAGCGAATGCTGGATCACATTCCGCGGCTGATAGTTTTTATCCGGATAGTTGGCTCCGCCATTGGTTACTACGATCAGTTTGCCTGCTGTTGCCGCAAGCGCGTCGAGCATGGGTACTGTACGGTGTTCAGCATATACCACTACCATGTCCGCCTGGTCTTCCAGGAACAGTTTTTCAGCCCGTATTTTTATTTCATCTTCTTTAAGCCCATATCCGATCGAATAGACTGCGAACTTGCAATCAGCAAACTGATGCAGGTCCAGGCAGGCTTTCAATCCATCGAGAAAATCAAATCCGATGGATGGGTATAGCGTAGAAGAGGGTAACAGAATTCCTATTGTTGGCATTTCCCTTTTTAGTTTCTGGCCGGGAATACCCCGAACATGCAAATGATGTAATTAATACCGAGTACCGGTTGCCGGGAGGAGTAGGGAACTGAATTACCAGCCGGACTTACCACCATCGGACTGAGTTGCAACGGGGCCATGGCTCCGTTACTGGCTGTGTTATACGCCTCCGTATCCGTGAAAAATGCCGGATAAGATCCCTGAGGGGCATCTCTGTTACCGGCGACCGTACTTGCCGGCATAAGGATCGACCCTGATACCTGATGGGTATGTGGCGGGAGGTTGGCGGCGGTGAGTGTTTTGTTTTCAGTTCCACTCGCCTGGCCAAGGTTATAAAAAGAAAGACCGGGTCCCTGTCCGGCACCTACCGGTGTGCGTCCGGCCATATTGGGTAAACCGAAATTAGAAGTTCCATTGCCTCCGTACGTGGTACCGAGTATGGCAAACAAAGCTGTATTACTTTGGATAGCAATAATCTGCCCCATGCAATATGCCCAGTTTTTGGGAGGGAAATTGCCCGCAAACATCCGGATTTCACCTATTGTTCCTTCCATAGTTTAAAAGTTGATTAAGGTTTTAATTACGTGAAGGAAAAATTCCTTCAATGCAAATAATAAAGTTGACACAGAGATAGGGCTTCATATTATCCACCGGTGTGCCGCCGCTACCGGCCACAGGCACCTGCAGGTTCAATGCTGCGGGAGCCATGGTGGTATTGTTGGTTGAACCATAGATGTTATCACCATTCACCGCAGGATAATTGTTTATCGGGCTGACCAGTCTTCCATCCTCGCTGGATACCAGAATACCTGCAGTTCCTGTAATCGCGTGCGTATGTGCGCCTATACTGGCCGGTGTAATGGTGTTGGTTTCCGTACCCCCTACCTGACCAAGAACATAGACTGGCAATCCCCCGCCCATCCCCGGATGAACCGCAACACGGCTGGCCAGGTTTGGCAGGTTAAAAGTGTTCTGGCCATCACCACCGTAAATGGTTCCGATCAGTGCGAATAAGGCATCGTAGTTTGAAATAGCCAGCTGTTGTCCCTGACAGAACATCCAGCTGCGCGGAGGGAAATTGCCCGCAAACATGCGGACTTCTCCAATATATCCTTCCATAAGATAAGTTTTTAGTTTCTTGATGGGAATATTCCCTGCAGACAAATAATGTAGTTGATGGCCAGGAATGGCACCATGTTATTAACAGGCTGTACGGTGCCCGGGCCGGCTGAAAGCGACACCACCGCGGGAGCCATCGTCACATTGTCGTGAGAGGCGTCATACTTGGTGCTGCCGTCGTTGCCAAAGTAAGCGCTACCGGGAGTTTCGGCATTTCCGGGAGTACCGTTGCCCTGCATGCTGGCCGTACCTGTAAGGTTGCCGTGTGTATGCGGAGGAACGTTGGCGGTTAAAAGTGTGGTTGAGGGCATACCCGTCTGCACGCCAAGATTATAATTGGTCGTGCCATTATTACCTGTCCCTACTCCGGTTCTTCCGCGGAAATCGGGCAGGGCAAAATTAGTGGTACCATTTCCACCAAAGGTGGTGCCCAACAAAGAAAAAAGCGCCTGGTTTGAGTTAATTGGCAGTAGCTGCCCGTTACACATAGCCCAGGTACGGGGAGCGAAATCAGGAGCAAACATCCGGATTTCGGCCATGGTTCCTTCCATAAGCAAGGTTTGGTTTAGAGGTGATTAAAATCGTTTGAGCTCGTTTCTATAAAAAATCATTCCCGCAACCATCGTTGCATGACGGGATAGGGTGCTGTGTCATTTTCTGCTGACCGATTTTGTTCAAAGGTCATTCCTGCCCACTGAAGTATCGGTACGCCGAAATAATAACCTTTGTCAAAATTTTCGGCCATAGTGCGTCCACCTCCACGATAACCATTATCATGAAAAACAAAACGGGCATCAATACCCAGATACCTGGTTGCTGCATACGACCAGGCAATAGCCGCCATCTCTTCTGCTTCACGGGCGGGCCTCACAGCTATGTTATGTTGATTAAGGGACCTTCTTTCTGCAGCAGGAACCACTGCAATATGCCCTGCTTCGTGTAAAATATCGCCGGGATAAAGAAGATCGGGGTAGTGAATATGAATCGCACCATCTCTAATGCAAAGACCGGAAAGAAAACCCTCCACCGGCGTGTCGCTGGTATAAACAGGTATTCCTATTTCGTCCAGGAACTGAAGGGACGACTTCAGTTCTGTTTCAATATTCACCATATTATAAGGTTATTCCAAAACTAACAAAAGTTTTGATCCAACCAATAATTGTTGGTGAATGTTTACCGAATACAGGTGAATAACACGCCGGTGAGGGTGAATACACCCTCTTAGTTCCAAAGTGGCTTTTTGCCCGAGGGCTTGATCGAGCCTTTTGGTTTGGGGGAATATTGCAAATGCTGACGGGGATCATGCTTCTGCGTCGCCTTCGCCTGCGCATGAAAATCCACGGATGGCATCGGGGTATTAGTTTCCTGTTCGCCTCCCCCGGCAGGTATCGCTTGTTCCTCAACAGCCGGAGCCATTGGCACTTCCACTGCGGTACTTGTGCGTTTTACCGCTTTCTTTGGAGCCGCTTTCTTTTTCGGCGCTGCTTTCTTTACCGCCGTTTTCTTCTTCGGCGCGGCCTTCTTCTTTGGCGCAGCTTTTTTAGCGGATTTCTTTGCGGCTGATTTTTTAGCCGCCTTTTTCACTGGCATTGCTTTTTTCTTAGCCGCCTTATTTTTTGGGGCTGCTTTCTTACCAGCTTTTTTAGGTGCGGCTGATTTCTTCCGGGGTGCGGCCTTCTTTACCCCTTTTGAGGCTGTTTTTTTTGCTGATTTTTTCTTTGAAGTTGCCATATGTAAGCATTTAATGGGTGAGTAATACCAAACGTATTGAGTTATACGCTTCTCTGCAATGGGCCAAAAACCATACCAGCCAATAATCGCCCACAAACCCATGAGGGTATGCTTTTTGTCGCTTTAATTGATGTCTTATTTCCTCATTTAAATGTTTACTGCCATGAACAATATCACTTACCAAGCCTGTATAGATGCCTGCCTTGCCTGCGTAGCAGCCTGTCGTCATTGCGCATCCGCCTGTCTTCGTGAAGACGATGTGCAGCATATGAAAGATTGTATTCAATTAGACATGGAATGTGCCACGCTTTGCGATGCAACGGCAGCTATCCTTTCGGCAAGTGGCCGGCAGGCAAAAGAAATGGCCGCACTCTGCGCCGATATTTGCGACCAATGCGGAGCCGAATGCGAACGCCATCAACACGATCATTGTAAGGCCTGTGCGGAGGCATGCCGCATCTGTGCAGAGAAATGCCGCGCAGTAACTGCGGCAGAGACCAGGACTTCCATTGCCATTCGTTAATTTCAAACCATGAATGACTACATTCCCGTTTTCGGGTCTGCATTCCTGCAACGCGCAGAGCTGATTGCAGTGGAAGCGCACGGATCACAAAAACGCCAATTTGAGGAAGCTCCTTACTGGCGGCATCTGCAACGGGTGGCAGAAACTGTGTTGCGTTATTCAGATAATGAATCACTCACCGCCGCCGCGCTGTTTCACGACATATTGGAGGATACGTCCTGGAGTGAGCAACAATTAAAAGAAAAGATTTCAGTGATTTCGTCTCCACAACATGCCGGGCTGATCCTTGGCTGGGTAAAGGAATTGACGGACCAATTCATTAAAAGCAATTACCCGGACTGGAACCGGAAACGCCGCAAGCAGGCCGAAGCTGAACGATTGTCAAACGTCAGTAGTGAAGCACAAACTGTCAAGTATGCAGACATCATGGACAACAGCCAGAGTCTTCGTACAGGCGGTCAATCCTTTGCTCCGAAATACCTCAGTGAAGCCCTGCATCTGCTGCAGGTCATGACAAAGGGTAATACTGCTTTGCGCGCAGAAGCTTTAGAGGTAGTGACACAGGAAATGACGAGGCTGAATATAACAATCCCCTCACGTTAGCTGGCATATTTTGTGAGCCATAAAAGAAAAAAGTTTATGAAATATTTACTGTCGATATTGTTATTGTGGAGTGCGTCAGCATTTGCGCAAAACATGGATGCCGCGACTGTAAAAAGAATTGTGGAAGGGAAAAATTATGTCGTGCAGGCACAGATGGTCACTTCGCGTTATGGCCCTCCTACACCGGGCCGCTCCCTGACATCCGATTATGATTTTACTGTAACGCCGGACTCGATCATCTCCTATCTTCCTTATTTCGGCCGCGCCTATACTGCTCCGGCCAATCCGGCCAACAGTGGTATCATGTTTACGTCTACCCAATACGATTATACCGCCAAAAGAAACAAAAAAGGTTGGGAGATTACAATACGTCCCAAAGACAACCGCGACATACAGGCTGTTTTCCTCGACATATCCGATTCAGGCAATTCCCAGATACAGGTCAACAGCTATAACCGGGAATCCATTTCCTTCTCCGGCACTTTGGTGGAAAGAGATAACAATGGCAGGAAGGCTTTTTAACCAAAAGCGGTTTATTTTTGTCCTATGTTAAAAACAGTCTTCCTCGCCGTGTTGCTGGTCGCGCTTCGTGCGACCGCACAAGACACCCTTACTTTTGCCACGTATAATGTGAGTATGGAAGCCGAGAATTATGTCCGACGCGGCACGCCGGGCATTTCTCAAGCCATACTGCAACAACAACTGGCAACCGATACCAATTCGCAGATCCGCAATATTGCCAGCATTATCAAGTCCGTACGTCCGGATGTATTGCTGCTAAACGAATTTGATTATATCAACGAGCCTGACTCAGGCGTTGGGGCGTTTATCCAACATTATCTCAATACCGGTCCCGATGCGATCAACTATCCTTATTTCTTTTATGCAACGGTGAATACCGGCCAGCCAAGTCCGTATGATCTTGACAACAATGGAAAAGCAACGGGTGTTGGTTCGGATGCCTGGGGATTCGGTAATTATCCCGGCCAATACGGCATGGCGGTTCTCTCGCGCTATCCTTTCGATACCACCATCAGAACATTCCAGCGTTTTTTATGGAAAGACATGCCCGGCGCATTGATTACTAAAAAAGCCGACAGCACTAACTGGTACACATCCGAAGCCTGGGCACAGATGCCGCTTTCCTCCAAATCGCACTGGGATATTCCCGTTAAAGTCGGCAATACCACTATTCATATTCTGGCCAGTCATCCGACACCTCCCACATTCGACGGACCGGAAGACCGCAACGGCAAACGCAATCATGATGAAATCCGTTTTTGGAACGACTACATTTCCGGCAACGCAAAATATATTTACGATGACAGGGGTAAACATGGAGGTCTGTCAGCGAAACAACGATTTGTGATACTGGGTGATCAGAATGCTTCAGCCGATGAAGGAGATGCCATCCGGGAAGGAATCGCTTCTTTACTCCGCAATCCTTTGGTCAATACACAACCCGTTCCGGCCAGTGAAGGTGGTGCGGCAAGCAAGCCCAACAATCCCAACGCGCGTTTTCATACGGCCTTCTGGGGTATGCGCGCCGATTATGTATTGCCTTCCTACTATGGTTTTAAAGTAATAGGTTCGGGTGTATGGTGGCCTGTCGCCGGTCAGCCCGGAGCGCAGTGGGTAGCAAAAAGAGAAAGCTCCTCCGATCACAGATTGGTTTGGGTGAAAGCGGTTGTGAGTGATAAGTAAGTAAAAACAGCCGTTATAAGTTGTAAGTAATAAGTTTTAGGTAGTAAGTACTGTTGTTGGTGTTAACACCAACAACGGCTGCTCCCATTCACTATTGACTATTGACCATTCACGACTCACGATTGCCGCATTGATCAGTTACGCGAATAATCGAAATGCATATTGCGTCCGGAGTAATGCACAAGCACCAGGGCCATGATGCAAAGTATCAGGAGCAAAGATATTTCCAGGTAAAATTTAACGACGGACTGTTTTACGATGACTTCTGATTCACGCTGCAATACATTTCCTTCCATTGTCTGCACTTCATTCAAGTGACGCAATGCCGTAAGCGCCCCGCTCAGCGGATTCAGAAAATCTTCCTGTGTATTCGCCGCTTTTGCGGACGTTTCCAACGCATTGTATGCATTCAGGTGTTGCCTGAAATCTTTCCAATAACGCGTTTCCGTTGCAGTGAGATAAGTCTTCTCATAAGCGTGAATAATGGAATCCATCTGCCGGTTCCAGTTGTTGATTTGTTCAGATACCAGCGCTCCCTCCGATAAATGAAATAACTGTTTCTGGTAAAGCAGGTCATTTAACCGGAACAAATAAGTAGCGGGCATGAGGCGATCATGATAAATAGAGGTCATGTTTTCTTCGAGATCGAGATAACTTTTTCTGCTGGAAAAATTATTCAGCAGCATGATCACAAAAATGATAAATAGTCCGAGCAGCAAGCGGCGCTTCGACAGGGTTTGCATACCTGCTTTCATAATGGCAAATTTTTCGTTCGTCGTAAGTGAACGATCAAGATACTGCAAATTGTGCAACAAAAAGCCCCCGCATAATGCGGGGGCCTGGTTCCATGGGAATGGATGAGATTATATGATTAATAACGTCCGTCTTTTTTATCCATATCGCGGCCGATCAGGTAACCAACACCTGCACCAACCACACCACCGATTACACCACCGGCTGCACGGTTCTTTTTATTCACAATGGCACCTGTTGCAGCACCGGTAGCTGTACCGATTACGGCACCTTTTGCGGCTTTACTCCAACCTTTTTTCTTCGTGGCGGTTGAATTAGATGCTACAGGAGCAGCCGTGCCTGCAGAACTCTTGCTGGTGGTCGTACGACGCGCAGCGGGAGCAGCTGCCTGCTGTTGCTGGTTATAATAAGCTTCAGATTCTTTTAACTCGTTAAGCATTTTCCAACGTTGGAAATCTGCAAAACCTACGGTGTCGGCATATTTAACCGCACCGGCTGTCTGATCGTCCGGCTTCGATTTGGTGTTACATGCTGCAACACCCACCGCGAGCGTAACGATGAGTAATGTTTTTTTCATGAGGGGTGTTTTTGAAGGTTTCATAAAAAATCGTTTTATACCCTAACCTTTGAAAAAACTGTGCCGGGAGAACGGGGATTGTTAAAGAAGAAGCAGATTATGGCAGAAAATTTTCAAAAACAACAAGTTATTAAACTGCAAGTTCAAGTAGCTAGTGCAATTTTTTGTTGTAGTACTTGATTAGGTGTTAG
>CALATA010000014.1:0-404159 GCA_937888905.1 uncultured Sphingobacteriales bacterium | reverse complement strand
GACTACCAAGACTTTCAAAGAACTTCAATTAAATTATACCGGACACTAGTGATAACTTATAACCTATAACTCACCACTCTCATGCACACCGGAAAACGCTTTACTCCTCTCGAATTTGCCAAATGGACACGTAAGGATACTTATTGGATGTTACTGTTGGCAACCGTGCCGACAATTCTTTATGAACTCGGACTTAAATTCCTGGCCATCCCGCTGGCGCCGGTCGCTATACTCGGCACATCGGTTGCTTTTATTGTTGGTTTTAAAAACAATGCCAGCTACAGCCGGCTCTGGGAAGCACGGCAGATCTATGGTTCTATCATTAACGACAGCCGGAGTTTTGCTTACACTTTGCGCGATGCGTTGGGAACCGATAATAACAACATCATTCAACGGATGTTTTACCGGCACTTCGCGTGGCTGACCGCCCTGCGTTATCAATTGCGGGAACCACGCAGTTGGGAAAACATGCAGCGCCATAGTAACCAGGAATTTCAAAAGGAACATTACAACATACCCGAGCGCCAGACCACACTGGAAGATGAATTACTTAAATTCCTTTCACACGAAGAACGGCAGTACATTCTTTCCAAAAAGAACCGCGCTACACAGCTCACGGCCCTTCAGTCTGAAGAACTGGCTGCCCTACGCCAAAAAGGACTGATCAACGATTTCCAATGGACACAGTTGCAGCAGGGATTGATGAAGTTTACCGACGACCAGGGCCGCGCCGAAAGGATCAAAAATTTTCCTTACCCCCGCAATTTTTCTTCTATCGCCACTTACCTGCTTTTTATTTTTGTGGTGATGGTGCCATTTGGATTGCTGCGCGAGTTCGACAAATTGGGAGTGGGTACTTTTCTCGAAGGTTATTCCATCTGGCTTAATATTCCTTTTTCCGCTGTTGTTACCTGGGCCTTCCACACGCTCGATACCGTTGGCGAAAGTTCCGTCAACCCGTTTGAAGGTAGTGCCAATGACGTGCCCATCACGCAGATCAGCCGCACCATAGAAATCGATATGCGCGACATGCTGAATGAATCTGCCTTGCCCGCGCCCGTAATGCCGGAGAATAATATTGTTTTGTAAATATCAGTAGTGGCGGATCTTTTCTTCTTCGATATCGATGTGGCGAAGATATTTCCTGATCAGGTCTTCATCCATATGCCCGTCGGTCTTGTTTCGTTCGAGCAGCCATTTGCGTTGGGCATCGAGGACTTTTAAATAAATACTGCGCGTAGCGACAGGCATAACAGGATCCGAATCGTCACGGCTTTTTTCACGCCACTTCGTCGCCATATGTTCCAGCATCGGATGATCTTTCAACTCCTGCTGGTGATTGGCCGAGAGATATTCCAGTGAACTGCGTGCCAGTTCCCGGCGGATCAATATTTCCGCGGCTTCTTCATCACCATAGTCATCGTAATAAGACGGAAGCTTGATGGCTTTGATCAGATAGGGCAAGGTCAATCCCTGCAGCAGCAGCGTTACGAGAATTACGACAAACGTGATAAACAAAATAAGGTTGCGGTGCGGGAATGGCACGCCCTCCGATATATACACAGGGATGGACAATGCCGCGGCAAGCGATACCACACCGCGCATGCCTGTCCACCCCAATAAGAATGGACCGCGCAAGCCCGGACTTCTTGTGTCCGCCACGGTAATAAAATTGCGCATGATCAGCGTGGTTACCACCGCGCCAAAGGCGGAAAGTATACGCGTAACGATCAGCACGGCCGTAACGATCAGTCCGTAACCAATGGCTTCATTCATCGCAACACCTTCCGTTTTCAGTCCGTCGGTAATCTCCGGCAGGTCGAGACCGATCAACAAAAACACCAATCCATTTAATACAAAAGCAAGACTTTCCCACACGTTCACACCCCGTAACCGCGACGCGCTGCTGAGAAAGAGATGCCGTTTGTTGGACAATAACAATCCGCCACTCACCACGGCGAGCACACCCGAGCTATGCACTTCCTCCGCCGCGATGTACATCGCGTAGGGTGTTATGATGGTAAGAATAATATCCATGCTGGTATCCGTCGGCAGGTATTTGTGCGCCTTCATAAAGATCAGTCCTACCACTATCCCAATACCCACGCCGCCGATCACCATCCATACAAAACTCAGCGCGGCATCGTACCAGATGAACTGCCCGGTGGCCACCGCCACTAACGCAAAACGGAAAATGATAAGCGACGAAGCATCGTTCAGCAGGCTCTCTCCTTCCAGGATCGACGATACGCGTTTGGGCACTTTTACAAACCGCAGAATGGCGCCGGCACTCACGGCATCCGGAGGTGATACAATACCACCGAGCAGGAAACCAAGTGCCAGGGAGAAACCGGGAATGAAATAATTGGCCACGAAAGCCACAGACAACGCTGTAAGAAATACCACTACAAAAGCAAAACTTCCGATGATGCGCCGCCAGCGCCACAGTTCTTTCCAGGAAATCGCCCAGGCTGCTTCGTATAAAAGGGGCGGCAGAAAAATAATAAAAATCATTTCCGGATCGATGTGCAACACCGGCACCCCCGGAATGATACTGATGAGCAATCCTGCTACGACCAGTAAAACAGGATAGGCGATTTTAAGCTTATTGGCCAGCATGATGAGCAGGACGATCGCTACCATCATGGCGAGGTACAGGTGAAAGTGTTCTACCATCGGAGTGTTTGTGTGTTTATGCCCTAAATTTAAGGGATTAGCCGATGCAGAAAATTGGCGGACTTATTTTTTGATCTTCAGGCGTATTTTGTACTGCTCATCAATTTTTTGTGCTTCCGGCCCCAGGCATCCAATTGAGCGATCAATGGCGCGAGATCCTTTCCGATTTTGGTCAGCTCATATTCCACACGTGGTGGTACTTCGGCAAACACGGTCCGTTTCACGATCTGCTGCTGCTCAAGTTCGCGCAGTTTCAAGGTGAGCATGCGCTCGGTGATGCCGGGTATTTTCTTTCGCAGTTCACCGAAACGGTGTTTTCCTAAAATAAGATAAGAACAGATAGCCAGCGTCCACTGGGTACCCAATATGCTGGCCGCGTACACTTCGGGGCATGCATCGTTCATGATTTTCCTGTTCTCAAAATTGGTCGAGCTTTCCTTTATTTGTCCCATCACTTACTTTTTTTATAGTACCCTACAATCGGCTGCAAAGATACCGGAAGCAGGGTAACCGCTGTAATTTTGTGCTATGAAAACGCTGATCATCATTACCCACCCCGACATCAACCATTCGGTTGTTAATAAAAGATGGATGGAGGAATTGAAAAAATATCCGGATGAGTTCAGGCTTCATCATCTCGACACCATTTATCCCGACGGCATCATTGATGTAGCCAGCGAACAGGCATTGGTGGAGCAATTTGACCGCATTATATTCCAGTTTCCTTATTACTGGTTTTATGCGCCGCCGATGCTGAAGAAATGGTTTGACGAAGTGCTGTTGCACGGCTGGGCTTACGGCAGTAAAAGCGGTTACAAATTACAGGGAAAGAAAATTGCATTGGCGATGAGCCTTGGTGTGGAGGAGGAAGAATATGCTCCCGGCGCCCGTTACCGTTACAGCTTGAAGACATTAACAGCGCCTTTTGAGTTGAGCTTCGATTATGTGAAAGCAGATTACCGGCCCTTCTTTGCCTTCTACGGACTGGAGTATAATTTATCTGACGAGCGGCTGGAGCAGAGTGTGGTGGATTACCTGGCTTACTTAAGGAAGTTTTGACTCATATATATTTTTACCCGGCGGCTCTCTGCATCCCTGCCTTCAGTCCTTTAACAATCATTTGTCCATAACCATCGTCCGGTAAAAACGACTGACAGGAAAGGCCTGCCTGGTAATGAAACGCTGCCTTTTCAAACTGGTGAAGGTCTTCGTAACATTTGCCGACATTCAGGTAAAGGGAAGGCAAAGCCGCTTTTACGGTATCATCCTTTATTTGTAATGCGTGCTGTAGTGCAAGTATATCCCATATTAATTTTCCCTGCACATCCGGCTGGTGCCGCGCCACATAATGCGCCGCCGTAAATTTCTCTACATCATCTCCGGCCTTTTCCCATGCTTCGCCGAACAATCGCGCAGCTTCTGCGGGTTTGCCCTGCCCTTCCATTTCCACTCCTTTTGCGCAAAGGCGCACTACCTCGTTTTCCGGATCAAAATGCATCACTGAAAATAAATCTCCCGCAATAAATATGCTTTACAAATGATGACCAACCGGGTTAAGAGACAGACGAAGTATCGCTATTGTATGCTGAATGGAAGCTGTTATTTGTCTTTGAACGCGGATACCAGCAGCTTCTCCACCTGTTTGATCTCGTTCTCATAAAGCGGTTGTTTTCTTCTTCCAAAATACAAGGTGTTTTCAGCAGGCCTATAGCCTTCCCAGAGTTTGGTGATGTCCCCTTTCTCGATCGCGTCGCGGCAGAGAAAATCCGGGATCACCGCAAGCCCTTTCCCGATAGATAAACAACGTGTGATGGAAAACTTGTTGGGGACAATATAATTAGGCACAAAGCCCGGCAACTCATCAAAATTCGATTGCCAGAATTGTGTCAACGCTTCCATATCCGCGGCGGTACTATACCACAATTGCGAACGCATCCACTCCGCCAGTTTGTTCTTGTCCTTTTTCTGACGTGCGGAACGGAACCCCGATACATCCGTGCCCTTGCCGGCGATCAGCACCAGTCTTTCTTTGGCAAAGGAATGAAAAACCAGGTTGGATGCGTTGCTGGCGGTAGTGGTCAGTACCAGGTCTACCGAACCATTTTCCAATAACTGTATTAATTGCGGACTGCTGCCGAATTGCATCATCAGGTTGAAACCGAGTTCAGGGATATGCTGTTCCAATACATGCTGAAAAGTTTCCACGCACATGCCCACACTAACGGTTGCCGCCACGTCTCCGGATTTTCTCCGGAACCGCGTTTCGATATCTTCCAGCGTGGTGAGTGCATGCAGCAATTGCTGATACAGCAGTTTGCCTTTTTCGGTTGGGATCATTTTACGCGGTGTGCGTTCGAACAAGGGAAAGCCGGTATAAGCTTCCAATGCGTTTAAATGCAAACCCACGCCGGGTTGTGAGATGTACAAGTCTTTTGCCGCGCCGCTCATGGTGCCTGTATCGTAGACCGCGCGGAAGGTCCGGAACCATTCAAGATTACCTTGCATACCAAATAATAATTATAGATATGCCAAAGTTAACCTATTTTAATTATACATGTGCCTGGGCTAATTTTGTTCCATAAAATCGATCAGCACATGCAAAAGATATTCGTTATCAATGGCGGGCAGCATTTTGCCCACTCCGGCGGAGCCTTCAACAAAACGCTCACAGCACTGGACCAATCTTTTTTCACAACCGAAAACGGTTTTGAATTACAGGTCACGGACATTAATCAACCGTATGATCCGGCGGAAGAAGTAGCCAAATATGTGTGGGCGGATACGATCATTTATCATTTTCCCGTATGGTGGTTCAGCATGCCCAATAAATTAAAAGAATACATCGATGTGGTATTCACCGCCGGCCATCGCAACGGCATGTATTACAGTGACGGGCGCAAGTCGGCCACACCCGACCTCCATTACGGAACAGGCGGATTGATGCAGGGAAGAAAATACATGGTGACCACTACGTGGAATGCACCCGAAACAGCCTTTACCTTACCGGGTGAATTTTTCAACCAGACAAGCGTGGATGACGGCGTGCTTTTCGGCTTCCATCGCATGAATGCCTTTCTTTCATTGGAAAAAATTGAGGGTATTCATTTTCATGACCTGGAAAAAAATGTGACGCAACAACAGATCGACGATTACAGCGGGCGTTATCTCCGTCATCTCGAACAAAGTTTTATTTCTTCGGAGTTATCGCTGGCTTCTTAGCGTTGCAGTCGTCCGGCATCAATCCCATACATACTTCCAAGTGCCGTCGGATTGCTTTTTCCATACCGTATGAAAGATGCCGTGGTAGGACATTTCTTTACCAGCCGTATTGATGATCACCCAGCGGTATTTGCCATAGGTAGAAGCCATTGTACCGTCTGCGGATATTTCCACTTTATCCGCCGCCCAATAGCCTTTTGCTTTGTTTTGCTGCCCCTGGTTGTAAAAATGATAAATAGCATCCGGTCCATAGATGAGGCTATCCTTTTCCCTTTTGATAACGGCATCCGGCGATGCATATTTACGGAAAGCGAAGGCCGCTCCGTACTGATTCAGATCTGCGGAGAAGGATAACTCCATTTGCCTTACTTCCTCCTTTCTTTTTTCCAGTTCACCCGCCGGTAGTTGTGCCTGCAACGCATGAGTGATCAGTAGAAATGCACATGTGCAAATGAGCCTGGTTCTTTTTAAGCATACCATTGTTGACAATTTTAAATGATAAAATAGTACCGGGCAAATGCGGCAGAAAGGAAACTTTGAGCGTGTAGTTGATGCGAATGTAATAAAGGGCCTTAATAAATAAAAGAGATGCGTAATAAATGGTTTTTAAAGACAGCAATTATGGCGACGAACTACGCAATACATCCATGAAAGAGAGAAGAAAGCGATAAACGTTTGCTGAGACCAGGATAAGTGCAACTGCCATTGGCGATTATGCTATCATCTTTAAAATAAAAGAAAGGCGCATAAAAATGCGCCTCCTGAGTAACGAAAGGGCCAGTCTTTTAACCGCAAAGGAATAAACCGCTACCCTAACATTTTTGCCAATAGCATCTTCAGCGTGTCGTGAGCCGGATCTTTTATCAATATTTTTCCGTCGGTATCCAACAGGAAAGTGGAGGGATAGGCACTTATCTTGTACAACTCTGCGGCTGCATTGCGGGGCTTGAGATCCGATAGTTCTTTCCATTCGAGTTTGTCGTCGCGGATTGCTTTGATCCACTTGCCCCGGTCCTGGTCGACCGATACGCTTACTACTTCAAAACCTTTGTCACGCCATGCAGCATATATCTCACGCAGGTGTTTGTTTTCTGCCCGGCAGGGCTTGCACCAGGAAGCCCAGAAATGCAGCAACACGACTTTTCCCTTGTAAGCGGACAATGATGTAAGCACACCGGTGCTGTCGGGTTGGGAGAAATCGGGAGCGGTCATACCGGGAAGTAACCGGATTTTCTGTTCCAGACCGGCTATCAGTTTTTGTCCGGCCGCCGAAGTTTTCAACGACGGATCCAGGCGTGCATAAAGATCTTTTACGGCCTGAATTTCGAGTTCCGTTTCTGCGCCACCCGACATGGATTGCAGTTCACTCAGGGCCACGGGAGAAGCGGGATAGCCAGCCACAAATGCTTCGAGGGCTTTCCAGAAAGGCAGATCAGTAAACGCCATTGTGTCTTTCGGAGGTGTCGTCTTTAATTTTTCGTCGAGTATGCGGGCGTATTGCGCATACTCGCGGTTGAGTTCGGTTCCTTTGACTTCTGCCGTGGCGGCCGAGTCTTTACTGGTGAGTTGTACCACGCTGCTGTCGATAAAGAAAAACAGCTCGTCATAAGGCCAGGTGGCTTTCTGGCCGTTGCGGCTCAGTAACAACGAAACCTTTGCCGGAAATACCGCTTTACCCCTGTACTCGAAAGCCCCTTCTTTCAATGTACAGGAATCGAAATAAGCTTTGTCGTTCGATCCGTAACGGATATACACTTTCGCAGGTTGAGGATGTTTACCCAATTGTCCTTTTATAACGAAAGCCTGTTCTTCCTGTGCCTGCGCAATGATCGTGCTGCCCAACAGCGCCAATACTGCGATGACTTTTTTAATTATATCCTGCATTTTGTGTAAGATTTGGATTAATGGTTATTTCAGATACGGGCAATGGCAGCAGTGTATCAGTCGCCTGCCATGATCCGCCTTTTCCCGCTGCCACGCCCGATGGGCCGCGCATCAGTGCATCGAGTCGTTGCGTTCTTTTCAGGTCAAACCAGCGATGTCCCCATTCGGTGAACAATTCCACGCGTCGCTCCTGCATCACGGCGTCCAGCATCGCATCAGGCGTTTGTGCACCGGAATAATCTGCCAGCCCTGCTCTTCGTCGAATGGCATTGATATCCTCCACCGCCTGTGTTTTTGCCTGACGGGCGCGGGCCTCTGCGCGGATGAGGTATTGCTCCGCCACGCGCATCACCATCGCATATTCGGTAACGGCAGAACCACGCTGGTTGTTTTTATATTTCGAAGCATAATAATAGCGTGTGGTGCCTGCGGTAAAGCTTCTCACCCAGTTTAAATAACGTTTGTCTGTTGTTTTATCTTCAAAAGCATTTTCCAAATGGCTGCTCATGGCTACGTGATGCAGAAAGCCCGGCGACTGGGTCAATGTATAAAAATAGCCCTCAAGTGTATTAGTGATGGACGGATGAACGGAGGGCATTTGCCAGATGGCTTCGCTGCTGTTTTTCAAAAAAACCTGGTTAAGATCTGTTTTCAATTCATACCCTGCCGCATTGATCACTTCAGTTGCCTGCAGTTCCGCATTTACCCAATCGCCTTTATAAAGATAAACTCTTGCCAGCAGCGCTGTTGCGGCTATTTTGTTAGGCCGTATACGCTCATCTGTTTCGGTATTATTCTGATTCAGGTATTCATTCTTTAAATGAGATTTTGCTTTTAACAGATCATCCGCCATCAGCGCATACAGATCACGCTGCGGACTCCGCGTCAACCGGTTGTTGATCCGGTAATCCGTAGAGGTTACCAAGGGAACATCGCCGTATAAATTGACGGCATAAAAGTTCATAAAGGCCCGGATAAAATAAGCTTCGCCGAGTAACTGATCTTTTACTGCTGCCGTGAGCGTGGTTGATCGTTCTACCCCATCGATCACGGTATTGGCTACGTAAATATGTTTGAACAATTGTGACCAGAAATAGGTGCCGGGACTGGAGACCAATTGATTGGTATAAAACTGTGTGGCAGCCGCTCCGATAAAAAAATTATCCGTTTCATCGGCTGCCGTGGCCATAAACTTGCCGATACTCCAGTTACCGTCAGCCATGTTGTTTATCGTGATCATATTGTTATAAACGCCTGTCAACACAGCCGTCGCCGTTTTAGCATCGGCAAAAACCGTCTGACCAATGAGGCTGCTGTCCGGTGCGGGCACTTCCACGGCTTTCCGGCAGGAATAAAATAATCCGGTAACCACAACCATCGGCAGCAGCACAAAAAAATATTGCTTTTTCATGTTACACATTTTAAAGAGTAAGATTGATACCAAAAGTCAGTACACGCAATGGAGGCAGACTCAGGTAATTTCGATTTTCCGGATCATATCCTTTGTAGTCCGTGAAGGTCAGCAGGTTTTGTCCCTGGAAGAATAGCCGCGCCGCCTGCAGGTGCAGGGCCGAAAGTATCCGCTGCGGGGCCTGGTAGCTCAAGGATAAATTTTTCAACCTGATAAATGATGCAGTGCGCACTACCTGGTCGCTCAGGAAGGCGTAGTTGGCCGAAAGCAGCGTGCTGTAATCCTGGTTATACCGTTGAATGAAAGCAACATCACCGGGCTTCTGCCAGCGGTCCAATACAGATACCGGCTGGTTGGCACCGAATGTACCGGGCAATGCACCAACTCCTTCGTAAAAGAAGTTGAATCCTTTTTGCTGCACGAACTGCAATAAGAAATCGACACTGAAGTGTTTCCAGCCAACGGTATGTTGCCAGCCACCATACAGGCGTGGCGCCAGATCCACAAGGCTGTTGTTATCCACGAGTGGAATAGGATCCAGCGTAATTTCTCCGTCACTTCCGCGGAACTGGTACAATCCGGTCGCGGGGTCAACGCCCGCATACCTGAATAATTTCTGTACCGAAAGCGGCTGACCGATGACCAGCGTTTCATTAAAACTGGAAGCCCCGAGTCCGGGAAATGCGAGCAGTTTGTTTCTCGGGATCGTCAGATTAATACCTGTGCTCCAGCTAAAATCCTTATTGCGAACAACGGTTGACTGAAGTACTAATTCAACACCTGTGTTCTGTACTTTAGCAGGAAGATTGATGGCTATAAAAGGGAATCCTGTAACAGCAGAAAGCGGCGACTGCAGTAATTGGTTGGTGGAAATATTGCGGTAATAACTTGCAGAGAAATTCAAGCGGTCTTTCCAGAAGCCGAGTTCCAACCCCGCTTCCCATTTGCGGTTCACTTCCCAGGCAAGCTGATCATTGTAAAGGCTTACCGGATACAATCCCTGCGCACCGCCATAGGGATAAGTGGTAGACATATAACGGTCAAGAAAAGTATAATCGGCCAGTTGATCATTTCCGGAAGTACCATAACTCGTGCGGAGTTTTCCGTAACTCAGTACCGGGAAAAATTGTTTCATCCATTCTTCGCTGGTAAAAATCCAACCGAGCCCTGCGGCGGCGAAATTGGCAAATTGCCTGCCAGGACCAAAACGGCTGCTCCCATCACGACGCGCCGTGACGTTAACCAGGTAACGTTCTTTCAGGTTGTAATTGATGCGGCCGTATCCACCGTTGTATTTATAACGTATGTCGGTCACATTATCTACCGCAATTGTTGAAGCGGCCTGCAGGTTGTTCAGCAACTGATCAGAACTGAAACCGCGACCGGTTTGTTTGACAGCTTCATTACGGCTTTGCTGGAAACTCATACCCACGAGAAAACTTAATTTCCCTGCTCCTGTCTTTTTAACGTATTCGATCTGTGGTTCGGCAATCCAGGAAAGTGTATGAGCGGTATTGAATGTGGCTATTCCGCTGTTCTCACCCAATAATGGATTGATGGAATGGAAAGGTTTGGTGATGCGTTGATCGCTTTGAATATTGGTTACACCGAGGCTGGTGCGCAAGGTCAATCCCTCAGTTAGGAGGTAGCTGAGATTGAGATTGGCCAGGCTGTGGATATTGGTTGCTTTATAAAGTTGTTCGGTAATCGCATACGGGTTGCCCGCAATCCAGGTGTTATCGGCCCAGTTGAGTGTACCGTCTTCATTATAAGGTTTGGGCGCATTGGGTGCCAGCGATGTCATTAAAAAAGTGAGATCGCTGCTGGGTAAGGTAGATTGATTGTATAAAAAAGTGCCACGCAGGGCCGTTTGAAACCGCTGATTACGGGAAGTGGTGTTCACACCAAAATGCAGGGACGCTTTCTGATCACTGTTATCGCCGGGGAAGACGGTTGTTTCCCGGTGGTAACCTGTACCCACGATGTATTGTGTTTGCGCATTGCCGCCGCTGACGGATGCCTGCAGGTCATTGTAGGTTGCCTTACCGCCGATGAGTTGGCCCTGCCAGTCCGTATAACTTTTGGGGTCCCAGGTGCTGCCGCCCAGCACGTCAACATCGATAGCCGGATCGGGAACAGCACCGTCATTGGCAAAAGCTTCACGGCGCATTTCGAGGTATTGTTGTGTGTTCAGGTATTTAACGCGGCGGGTAATTTTTCCAAAACCTGTATAGGCAGAAATATTTACGCGCATATCGCCAGCCACGCCTTTACGCGTAGTGATGAGTACAACGCCGTTGGCGCCCCGGCTTCCGTAAATGGCCGTTGCATCGGCATCCTTCAACACTTCGATACTTTGGATATCATTGGGATTGATCAGGTTCAGCGGGTTGCCGCCGGCCGGGTTGAGATTATTATCCGACTGTATCTCGGGTGCCACGGAAAAGATAACACCATCGATCACATAAAGTGGCTCATTGCCACTCTGGATGCTGTTCTGTCCCCTGATCTGCACCTGGAAAGAACTTCCGGGCATGCCGGAGAATTGCGTGATCGACATGCCGGGCACGCGGCCGGCCAATGCCAGGATCGGATTGGACACGGGTTGCCGCGCAATATCATCGCCGTTTACCTTACTGATATTGCCGGTCTTCAGGCGGTTGGTGGTGCGATAGTAACCGGCATTGATCGTCACTTCTTCTCCCTCCGTAGTCGCGGTTTGTACGGTGACCAACAATTCCGTTTGTCCATTCAATTTTATTTCTTTCGGTACGATGTTAACAGCCGTGATACGAAGGATGGCACTTTTGTCTACACCTTTTAATTCAAAATAACCTTCGTTGTTGGTGCTGGTTCCCTGTTGTGTACCTTTCACCTGTATGCTTGCAGCAACTGGTTTGCCTGATTCATCTACCACACGGCCGCGTATGTCAATGGACGGAATCTCCTGTATGAGCACATTGCCTGCAGGTGCCTGGGCGATAGCAGTAGTTTTCTTTTTCGACACAACAATCGTTTTGCTGCGGATATTGAATTCAAGTTCCTGGTTAGCAAAAATAGCTTCGAGGAATTGCAGGAGCGGCATTTCCTTTACGTCGATCGTTACGGGTTTTGCCTCGGCTATATGTTTATCATTATAAAAAAAAGAATAGCCTGTTTGTTTCTTCAATGCAGTAAATACATTTTTCAGCGATACATTTTTGCCGGAGAACGTAACATATTCGCCTGCTTTTTCAGCGGACGCAGTTGATACGATGAGCAATAAAAAAATGCTGATCAGTCCGGACAGCACACGGTTCTCCATGCGGAATACCGGCAACAGCGGGATAGCCTTTTGCATACAATTGCAGTGTTTGGGTTTGCTCCGGCAGCCCGGAGTAAACAATGAAAAATCAGATGGAGTACTGCCAGGTGGTTGAAGCCACCGGCAATAAGGATGAATTAGCAGGATGGTTTAGTATGATCAGGGTATAACAGTAAGTATATTGTCGTCTAACCGGAATTTCACGCCCACATCTTTCAGCACACCGAGTACTTCCTTCAGTGACAGATCACGCGGTAATTCTCCGCTGAAACGCTGATCGTTCACATTTCCTTCGTAACGTATCTTAATATCATACCACCGCGACATTTCCTTCAGCACATTTTCCAGGGTGGTATTTTGAAAACTGAAAAGACCATTCTTCCAGGCCATCACGGACTCAATATCTGCTTGTCTGGATAGTTCTATTTTCATGTTGGTAACATTCGCCTGCTGACCCGGATTCAAGGTGACAGATTTTTGTGAACGGACATCGACGACATTTACAGCACCTTCGAGCAAAGTGACGTAAGTCTGGTCTTGATCGCGGTAGGTATTCATATTAAAATGTGTTCCCAATACTTTTACCTCTACCTCTTCACTGGCTACATAAAAAGGTTTGGTTTTATCTTTTGCAACTTCCAGGTAAGCTTCCCCCGTTATCGTTACCCTTCTTTCATTATCCTGAAATGCAACGGGAAAAGTGAGCGTGCTTCCTGCGTTAAGCCATACGCGTGTGCCATCGGATAACACCATATCGACAACTTTACTACCATTCGGATTGGCCAGCGTATTATATAATGTGCCGGCAACGCCATTTCCATTGACAGCCTGGTAAGCGAAACGGCCATCGGGCAATTTGAGGAGTTCCATGTTTCCCTGCAAAGCCAACTGACCATCGGCGGCTTGCCCGAGATAAACAACTGTGCCGTCATCCAACGTAACCGAAGCCTTTGAATGCGACGGAGCCTTTACATCTTTCGAACCGGTTGTAACAAGCGGCTCCGGTTGCTTTTGCGCGCGGAAGAACGCATAATAACTGCCCGCGCCCACCAACACCAGCAGCCAAACTGCCACCATTGCTTTCAGCCAGCGGTTGCCGACAGACACTACTTTTGCCGGCAAAATGGTTTGCAAAGAACTGACTGACTTTTGCGGCAGCGGATCAACGATACCATCGAGCTGATCCCAATATCTTTTCTCCAATAACATCAACTCCTCCTGCCATTCCGGATCGACGGCAAAGGCAGACAACTCCAGCTCTTCTTCGCGGGTAATGATGCCCGCTACATAACTGTCAAATAAAACGGCAAGTCTGGCTTTGTCCATGATAAGATTAGTCTTCAAAAAGTAGTGTAAACAGAAAGTGACATGAGCGGACGTGTACTACTGGGAAAAAGAAAAGTTTTTTCAATTAATTCCATGAAGCACAAAAATGGCCAGTGCAGGCGGGCCATAAAATGTATCGATCTCCTGGCGGAGAATACGCAGCGCATCGGAAAGATGATTGCTGACGGTTTGCGGCCGTATACCCAACTGACCGGCAATCTGGGCGTGCGACAAGCCTTTTTCCCGGCTCAATAAAAAAACCTTGCGCTGACTGGGTGTAAGATGATGAATACGTTGACGGATAAATTCGTGCACAGAACGAAGCGTGAGTGTTTCGGCAGGTTCTTCGTAATGAGCCGAAGCCTCGTCCCGGCTGAGTTCCGCCATGATCAGCATCTCTTTGGCGCGTCGTTGAAACTGGCGGTGCGCCTTGTAACGGACGGCCTGAAAAAGATAACTATTGAAATTTTCGACTACGGAAAGGCGCTCGCGGTTTTTCCAGATGTCGAGGAAAATATCATGCACAATATCTTCTGCCGCATCGGTCGAACGGGACAGTCCCAATACAAAACTGATCAGCCGCGGACGATAATAAAAAAATAGCTTGCGAAAGGCGGCTTCATTACCTGTTGCCACCTCCCGGATGATTTCCGACTCCTGGTATTCGCTCCACTGTTGCACAGCTTAAAAGTAAATAAAGAGAGAAGCAGAAGCCGCAAATGAGACCCGTCGAGTATATGCCGGAAATGGTTGTATGTAGGTAAAAAAGCGACGTTTGTTTTGCAGATGTGTTAATTGCCTGACATCATTTTTTATCGCCGCGCCAGTAAACATACTCATGTCGTTTGAGCCATTCCGTTGTACCGGCGAATTGCACTTCTTTTTTACGCGTGAACATTCGCCTGTCGAGGCGATAAGTGAGGCGGATCAGCGCAGGTTTGTTGTCATTGCCATCGGTGCCGTTATATTCAGTGACGAATTCTACTCCATTTCCGCTGATAGCGGAAACATAGGAGATTTTATGTCCGTCGAAAAAGTCGTTGGCCAGATCGATATCGATGGTGTCGGCTGAATTGGCGGAAGGTTCGCCGGGATAACGATTGGTGAAAATATACTTCCTGCCGTTTTCCAGCAGGGCAACAAACAGATCGGCCTGCATAGTATATGGTTGCCCGGAAGAATAATCGAGATACGTGAGGTTGCCTTTCCAGGTGCCGGGCAGGTACTTCAACTGATCTGCTGTCAATTTGGATTGAGCAGATAGTTGAATAGAAATAATAAGCAGAAAAATGGAAAGCAACTGTTTCATGGTAATGGCCGGTTTAAGGAAAAAATCAATTCAAATATAAAATGATCCGGTAGAAAAAACAGGTTAAATGTTGGGTAAAACGTCATGGTTCAGGGGTATCGGCGACTGTATTTTGCCGTATGTCAGGCAACGGAATAGCAATTGAGATAGATAAGATCATCAACAGTATAGAGCGGGTATCGACTGGCGAAATTTTTCAAACGAATGTAGAGGTGGTTGAATGGCCGGAAGTGAAGTTGATACATAAAAAGGACGGATGGAATTTTAACTGGAAGCGGGAATGTAAGTTACCGGAGCGGCGACTGTATAAGTTGGTCATTAAAGGCCATTCGGAAATACAGGGGCTTTTGAGTATCGAGTTGAAGAAAAATGAGCAGCTTATAGAGATGCATTTAATAGAAAATGCTCCGCAGAATCAGGGTAAACAAAAGATATATGCGGGAGTCGCGGCAAGTTTAGTGGCATTCGCCTGTAAGCTAAGTTTAGATGCAGGTTTCGATGGACTGGTTGTTTTCACGGCAAAAACAAAACTCGTCTCGCACTATAAAAAGACACTCGGTGCGCAACTTATTTACGGAAGGCAAAGGATGGGAATATTTAGTGAAGCAGCAAAGAAATTAGTAAATTCGTGCTATGAAAATTCCGAGGATAATTAAGCATCCCAACCTGGGAAGCCTGGACGATATAGGCTTTGTTGGTGTTCAGAGAATGAGCAAAAAACGTCGGGCAGTTTATGAAAAATTGACAACTGATTTTTTTCGTGCTTATCGTGAAAACAGCCCTTCGGGAGGCCGAAGTATCGGCCTCAGGAACCGGGAGTTTGCCGGAAAGTCAACTTTTTGAATTTTGAATTCTTAGCGCCTTTGCCCCTTATGCACCTTTGCGTGAAAAGCCCTTCGGGAGGCCGAAGTATCGACCTCAGGAAACGGGAGTTTGCCGGAAAGTTAACTTTTTGACTTTTGAATTTTGACTTTTGAATTTGACTTCCTAAAGTTCCTTCCGTAAAAACCGGTCAATAAGCGCCGGTGTCAATTTTTCGGGTGAACCGTACCATACAATCCTGTTATCGTCATCAATCAACACCGTACGCGGAATAGGCATTAATCCGTCCATTTCAACCAGCAACCTGCGCTGTATACCTCTTGTAGTATCGCTCACTACAATCGTTTCAAATTTATTTTTCTTAAACGCTTCCGCGGCTTTAGCGGGGCGCTCGTTTGTAACCGATAAAAACACAACATTCTTTCCTTCAAATTTTTTCTTCATTTTATTAAGATGAGGTACCGCCTTTAAACAAGGCCTGCACCAAGTGGCCCAGAACTCCAGCACTTTGAACTTATTATTAAAGTTTTTATCCGGAGGTTCGTTAAGCAGATAATCAGTAAATTGAATGCTATCAGTGATGGTATTTAATAATTTTTGTTGGGGCGCAAACAACTCTTTCTGCGCAGCAACCCTCACAGCTGCTAGCACCAATAAAAAAAAGAAGACTTTTTTCATAGTCGGAAAATACAAAATAGTTTAAATATAGAGTCTATCTATCAAAGCATAGAATCAATCAATTTTAATTATCCACTTATTGTCATACTTTTATCACGCAGGCATATATCACATTTATCATAAACTTTTACAATGGGACAAGAATCCAACGACATCAGCAAATGCCCCTTTCACAACGGCACATTGCAACACAACACCGGCGGTGGTGGCACCCGCAACCGCGACTGGTGGCCCAACCAATTAAAGGTTAATATCCTTCGGCAGTACTCCGATAAATCGAATCCGATGGACAAAGGGTTCGATTATACCGCGGCATTCAACAGCCTCGATCTCGAAGCCGTGAAGAAAGATCTTCACGCCCTCATGACCGATTCACAAGACTGGTGGCCCGCCGATTTCGGGCATTATGGTCCACTCTTTATACGTATGGCATGGCACAGCGCCGGTACTTACCGCGTACATGACGGTCGCGGTGGCGCTGGTCAGGGACAACAACGTTTCGCCCCGCTGAACAGCTGGCCCGATAATGTTAGTCTCGATAAAGCCCGCAGATTACTCTGGCCCATCAAACAGAAATACGGTAATAAAATCTCCTGGGCTGATCTGATGATCCTCACCGGCAACGTCGCACTCGAATCCATGGGCTTCAAAACCTTCGGTTTCGCAGGCGGCCGCGAAGATGTATGGGAACCCGCAGAAGATGTTTATTGGGGCGCGGAAAATACCTGGCTGGGCGGCGACCTCCGCTACGCACACGGCTCCGAAGGTGTACCCAAAGAACATGGCGTCGTTTCTTCCGACGATAATGCCGATGGAAAAGTCCATTCCCGCAACCTGGAAAAACCTTTGGCGGCCGTACAGATGGGCCTTATCTACGTTAACCCCGAAGGCCCCGATGGTAACCCCGATCCTATCGCCGCAGCAAAAGATATCCGCGACACTTTCGGTCGCATGGCCATGAATGACGAAGAAACCGTGGCACTCATCGCCGGCGGACACAGCTTCGGCAAAACACACGGCGCCGCACCTTCTTCCCATGTGGGCAAAGAACCCGAAGCAGCCGATCTTGAATTGCAGGGCTTTGGCTGGAAAAATAGTTATGGCTCCGGCAAAGGCGCCGATACCATCACCAGCGGTCTGGAAGTTACCTGGACTAAAACGCCTACCCAATGGAGCAACAATTTCTTCGAAAACCTTTTCGCCTTTGACTGGGAATTGACAAAAAGTCCCGGAGGCGCCCATCAATGGGTAGCTAAAAACGCCGACAGCATTATCCCCGATGCATATGATGAAGGCAAAAAACATTTGCCGACCATGCTCACAACGGATCTCTCCCTGCGTTTCGATCCGGCTTACGAAAAAATCTCGCGTCATTTCCTCGAAAACCCCGATGCTTTTGCAGACGCCTTTGCACGTGCATGGTTCAAACTCACCCACCGCGACATGGGACCACGTGCCCGTTACCTCGGTGCCGACGTACCTGAAGAGGTACTGCTGTGGCAGGACCCGATCCCTGCAGTTGATCATGAACTGATCGGCGACAACGATATCCATTCGCTGAAAGAAAAAATACTTGCTTCAGGTCTGAGCGTGTCCGAACTCGTTGGTACTGCCTGGGCTTCGGCTTCCACATTCCGTGGTTCAGACAAACGTGGCGGTGCCAATGGCGCACGCATCCGTCTTGCACCGCAGAAATACTGGCAGGTCAATAATCCTTCACAATTGCAGAAAGTGCTGAGTGTACTGGAAGGAATACAGAAAGACTTCAATACCACCGGCAAAAAAGTTTCTTTCGCCGATCTCATCATACTCGCCGGAAATGCCGGTATCGAAAAAGCTGCGAAAGAAGCAGGACATAATGTGACCGTTCCTTTTACTGCAGGCCGCATGGATGCTTCACAAGAACAGACAGACGTTGAATCATTCGGTTATCTGGAACCACTGGCCGATGGATTCCGTAATTACCGCGCCGGAAAAATGTCTATCGCAACAGAAGAATTATTGATAGATAAAGCACAACTGCTCACACTCACCGCACCCGAACTCACCGTATTGCTCGGCGGACTGCGCGTATTGAACATCAACTACGATAGTTCTAAACATGGTGTTTTCACGGCCACTCCCGGTAAACTCACCAATGATTTCTTTGTAAACCTGCTCGACATGAACACCGCCTGGAAAGCAACGTCGCAGGACAGAGAACTTTATGAAGGCAGCGACCGTAATACCGGGGAACTGAAATGGACCGCGACACGTGCCGACCTGGTATTTGGTTCCAACGCAGAACTCAGGGCAATCGCCGAAGTATACGCAAGCGCCGACAACAAAGACAAATTCCTGAAAGACTTTGTGGCAACATGGACCAAGATCACCAATCTTGATCGCTTCGATCTGGCTTAATGAAAGACTAAGGATAAAGAAAGGCCTCCGGAAACGGGGGCTTTCTGTTTTCTAAAAAGGCCGTTTAAACAAAGCAAATAAAGACTTTTGAACAAAGTCGTCTTTGGGTATGCAGGCTACTTTTGTTTCAACAAACAATCATACAAATGGAACAAACCAATTACAATGGCGCTTTGCAACATCCCCTGCAAACATCGACCATCAGTACAACGATATGTTGACAGTGCGCGCGAGTTAGGGACGCTGAGCGAGCAATTAACCGGCGTAAAATTTGACATCAATTGATAATTATATCTTTGCACCAACAGGCATATGGAGTTTCAAACTAAATATATCACCCCGGATATCAAGCTATCGTGTTATAGCGACGGACTATTCAAAACGGAAGTTGTATTTGAGCACCACATGCTTGTATGGTTTATTTCCGGGGAAACAAAAATCATACAGGCAGACTGTACGGATGTGTTTAAAGCGGGAGATATCTTCCTGATTCCGCGCAATCAACTTGCGACCATCATCAACTATCCCAAAGACGGCAAACCTCACCAGTCAGTGGTCATGCACCTGACGGCAGACAGGCTGCGTGATTTTTATGCAGAACAGCCTATAGCCCCAAAGGCTGTTGTTGTAAAAAAAATACGCCGCTTCAATGAGCATCCGTTATTAAAAAGTTGCCTCTCGTCGCTGGTTCCTTATTTTGACATGCAGGAAGAATTTCCGGAAACCATTGCCCAACTGAAGATCACGGAAGCGATCACTATCCTCCGGACAATTGATAAAACAATCGACAATGTACTGGCCGATTTTGAAGAGCCGGGAAAGATCGACCTGGTCAGTTTCATGGAAAAGAATTTCATGTTCAATATGCCGCTGGAAAAGTTTTGCTACCTCACGGGAAGAAGTCTCACCACCTTCAAAAGAGATTTCAGCAAAGCCTTTCAAACCACACCACAGCGCTGGCTGACGCTGAAACGGCTGGAACTTGCACACTATGAACTGACGAAGAAAAAAAGAAAGCCGGTCGACGTATATATCGAAACCGGCTTTGAAAATTTATCGCATTTTTCCTATGCGTTCAAAAAACATTTCGGCTATCCGCCTACCGCTCTCCTGCAATAAGCTTCATTACATCTCTAATTTCTTCGCCACTTTTCCAATCGTCAGTCCCTGTACCAGGATGGAGAAGACGACCACGATATAGGTAATGGCCAGGATAAAATTTTTGTAAGGTCCGGGATCTACCGACAAAGCCAACGCAATCGACACGCCGCCGCGCAGTCCGCCCCAAACCAACAACTTAACCGTAGCTGTACTGAACTTATTTTTGAAGGGAATGACCTTGGTGGGTATCCAGATAGAAAAAAAACGGGCAATCAATACGACCATAATGCCAATCAGTCCCACAAGCCAGTAATCGGTGAGATTTTCGATCAGCAACAGTTCAAAACCGATAAACAGGAAGAGGATAGCGTTGAGAATTTCGTCGAGCAGCTCCCAGAACTTTTCGAGATAATCTTTTGTGGTATCCGACATCGCTGTTTTTTTACCATAATTACCAATGACCAATCCCGCGGCTACCATCATTAACGGACCGGAAATATGAATGGCCCTTGCGAATAAATAACCACCCATTACTGCGGCCAGCGTCAGCAATACGGCGATCTTGTAATCATCGATCCGTTGCATGGCTTTTGATACAAGCCATCCGATGAGCAGACCACCGGCCAGTCCACCTACAGCTTCCTTGAGCAGCAACCAGGAAATGCCACCGGCTGTAATTTCCACTTCGCTGTTTTGTGCCACCTGCAACAAGATCGTAAAGACCACCACGGCTACCCCATCATTGAACAATGACTCGCCCGCCACTTTTGTCTCCAGGCTGCGCGACACGTTGGTTGTTTTGAGAATACCCAATACTGCAACAGGATCGGTTGGAGAGATCAATGCGCCAAACAACAAACAATAAATAAAAGGAACCTCGCGGTACACCAGCGGAAAGAGGAAATAAAGTATCGAGCCGACGAGCACGGTCGATAACACTACACTCAACGTGGAAAAAACCATGATGGGCGTGCGTTGTTCGCGCAGATCGGAAAGATGAATATGAATGGCCCCGGCAAAAAGCAGGAAATTGAGCATTGCCCCCATCAACACTTCTGTAAAGTCGATGCCTTCCAGCAAACGGGAAAAGTGAAGAAAGGTTTTTGGAAAAAAACTACCGGTTACCACCAATATGATTGAAGCCAGCATGGCGATGACCATGATGCCGATGGTGGAAGGAAGTTTTAAAAAGCGGCCATTTATATAAGAAAAAACAGCGGCCAATACGATTAATACAGAGAAGGAGTAATACAGTTCCATTCGTAAAATTTAGATGATGTAATTGATCCGGAGGATCAGATGCTGTAATACACCCGTCAGTAAGAAGACGAGATAAGAAGGCGCGAAAGTAACGAATTTGAGACAAATGTGAATGGTGAATCGTCAATCGTCAATCGTGAATAAACAGCCGAGACAACTCAGGGATGTACACATACATACTTATTACTTATTACTTATTACTTCTCTCCGCTAAAACGGCTACAACAAAGCACGTTTTGGATACATCCGCTGACTTTAGCAAACGCACCTTTGTATCACAAAAGTTTAGAAAAATGAAAATCATTGTCACCGGCTCCCTGGGCCATATCAGTAAACCACTTACGCAATCGCTGCTCGGCAACGGCCATTCCGTAACCGTGATCACCAGTAACCCGGAAAAGCAACAAGCCATCGAAGAATCCGGCGCGGTGGCGGCAGTTGGCTCTGTGGAAGACGGTCCATTCCTCGTAAAAACTTTAGACCAGGCCGATGCGATCTATTGCATGACACCACCTAACTTTTCCGCACCCGACCAATTGGCGTATTATGAACTGATTGCCCGCAACTATGCGGAAGCCATCCGCCAATCGGGCGTGAAGCGGGTTATCCACCTTAGCAGTTACGGCGCTCACCTGCCTGCCGGTACCGGTTTCATCACAGGTTCTCACAGGGCGGAAAATATTTTCAACAACATTCCCGGTATCAATGTAACGCATATCCGTCCCGGCTATTTTTATTACAACCTGCTGGGGTTCATCCCTATGATCAAAGCCGCCGGGTTTATCGGCAACGTTTATGGTGGCGACGACAAACTGGCCATGGTATCTCCGTTGGATATTGCCGATGCAGTAGCGCAGGAAATCGTTCAGGCCGACAGCAGCTCCAGGTTCCGTTATGTAGTAAGTGATGACCGTACCTGCCGGGAAATAGCCGCCATTCTTGGAAAGGCCATAGGGAAACCCGAACTCCAATGGCAGGTACTGCCGGCCGACCAGGTTAAACAATCATTGCAGGCAGCGGGTATTTCCAACAATGCGGCGGAAAATCTGTTAGAATTAGGTCAGGCTGTCCACAGTGGCATACTTCGTGAGGATTATGAAAAACAGGTACCGGCCCTGGGAAAAATAAAACTGGAAAACTTCGCTAATGAATTTGCCTCTGTTTATAACCATACGATCAAACAATAATAATCATGGAAACAAAAAGTAAAATTGCCCTGGTCACCGGTGGCAGCCGCGGATTGGGAAGAAACATGGCCATCGCTATCGCAAAAAAAGGGCTTGATGTGGTCATTACCTATAACGCCAACAAAGAAGCAGCGGACGAGGTGGTTAACGAGATTCGCTCACTCGGCCGTAAAGCACTGGCATTGCAACTCGACACGAGCAACAGTAAAAATTTTGAGTCATTCGCATCGCAATTAAGCACGCAACTGACTGATGCAACCGGCAGCGCACATATCGATTACCTGGTCAACAACGCCGGCACGGCACTTTATTCACTCGCAACAGATACAACTGAAGAACAGATGGATGCCATTTATAACATTCATTATAAAGGCGTATTTTTCCTTACACAAAAATTGTTGCCCTTCCTGAATAACGGTGGTGGTATCGTGAACATTTCCTCCGGCCTTACGCGCATTGCGATGCCGGGTTCTTCCGTGTACGGTTCACTGAAGGCAGCGATTGAAACCCTTACACGTTACCTGGCCAAAGAATTGGGCGAAAGAAAGATCCGCGTTAACGTGATCGCGCCGGGTGCCATCGAAACGGACTTCGGTGGCGGTCGCGTAAGAGACAACAAGGAAATAAATGAGCAGATTGCCGGTTATACTGCGCTGGGTCGCGTTGGCCTTCCGGATGACATCGGAGGCGTGGTAGCATTTCTTTGCACCGATGATGCCTATTGGATCAATGCACAGCGAATAGAAGTATCGGGCGGGCAGGCAATTTAATTCAAAAGTCAAAATCGTCAATCGTGAATCGTCAATCGTCAATAAATAGTCCGTTGTTTACGTAAAACTCATAACACCCTTGGTTCGTGTATACACGAACCAAGGGTGTTAGATGAATGTTATTCACTTATTACTTAAAACTTACAACTTTGATAAAGCCATACCATATCCGCTCTATCAGTGAATTCCACAACGTATTCAACCTGCCGAAGCCGGAGCACCCGCTGATCAGCGTGGTGGACTACGCGGTGCTCATTGAGGCTAAAGCACACAGCGAGATCAATGCAACGATTGCCGACTACTATTCGATCTCGATGAAACGGGGGCTGAGTGAAAAGATGCGTTATGGTCAGCAGGATTATGATTTCGACGAAGGCATCATGTACTTTCTCGCACCGGGTCAGTTATTACAAACCAATCCGGTCCGCAATCCCGATTTAAAACCGTCCGGGTGGATATTGCTTATTCACCCGGATTTTCTCTGGAATACATCGCTGGCAAAGCAAATAAGGCAATATGAATTTTTCGACTATTCGGTGAATGAAGCCTTATTCCTTTCGGAAAAAGAAGAAACCACGATCAACGGCATCATTCAGAATATCCGGCAGGAATATCATACCAACATTGATAAATTCAGTCAGCATATCATCATTTCCCAAATCGAAACGCTGCTGAATTATTCAGAGCGTTTTTATCAACGGCAGTTTATCACGCGCCAGATCACAAATCACAACCTGCTCAACCGCCTGGAAGAAGTACTGGACGCATATTTCGGAAATCAGGACCTTCTCAGCAAAGGCCAGCCGACGGTTCAATACATCTCCGGACAACTGAACCTCTCCCCCGCCTATCTGCGCAGCATGCTAAAACTGCTTACCGGCAAGAATACACAGCAGCATATCCACGACAAATTAATTGAAAAGGCGAAAGAAAAACTCTCCACCACTGATTTATCTGTTAGTGAAATAGCCTACGAATTAGGCTTCGAACATTCGCAATCATTCAGCAAACTCTTCAAAACCAAAACGGATATGTCGCCTTCCGGGTTCAGGCAGGCGTTTAATTGATGGCAGACAGCCGTTGTAAGTAATAAGTTTTAAGTATTAAGTTATAGGTACTTGTTGTTTCTCTAAGCACCTCTGAAGATGCACAAACACCCGAGGTTGGTTCGTGAAGACACCACAACTGTTCGGAACGTTTATCCGCAAGAGTCACTTTTCATTTGTAAACGTAATGGCAACGTGAGGTATAAGTTAGCGCCCTTGTTGGTCTCCCGACCAACAAGCAAGAGTCAGGTAGCTTTGATAGTTTAAGGTCAACTCGTACATAACCTCAACGATGAGCTGGCCCGTTGGTCTGGAGACCAACGGTGGCGTGATTTCGGAACGACAGGTCTTAAAATCTTCCGAACAGTTATGGTGAAGACACAAACCAGGAACAAATCCGAATCACTGAATATCCATCACTATATTCACTATTGACTATTGACCATTCACCATTCAGCATTGCCGCTTTTGAATTTTGACTTGTTACTTTTAAATTATACACGCTACTTTCGTTATGAAATCACCAACCATGCGCAAACTCCTTTCCCTCCATCTTTTTTTACTAATTACCGCTGGCCAGCTGTCAGCCCAGCAGTCAGACCCGGAAAAAACAATTCTTCATAACGACAGTCTGTTCTGGGCGGCTTATAATACCTGCGACGTGGAAGGAATGTTAAAGTTCGTCAGCGATGACCTGGAATTCTATCACGACAAAGGTGGCCCCACCTATGGCAAAGAAGCTTTCGGCAAATCATTGGCCAATAACTTGTGCTCAAATAAAGATTTTCACTTGCGCAGGGAAGCCGTAGCCGGGACCGTACACATTTTCCCCCTGAAATCCAAAGACACGATCTACGGCGCGATCTTGTCCGGAAACCATGTATTCTATATCAACGAGACAGGCAAGAAAGAATTCAAAGATGGCCTGGCCAGATTCACGCACCTCTGGATAATCAGGGATGGGAAGTGGGTGATGAAACGGATATTGAGTTATGATCATGGTCCTGCCGTGTACACCAATACGCGTCAGGCCATTAAACCCGGCGCAGCGGCGCTGAAAAAATATGCAGGGAAATATGATGGCAAAGAGATTGGCATCATCACCATTGTACCACAAGAGTCGACCTTGTTGTTGACAGCCGGTAAAAAACAATACACCATCTATCCGGAAACGGCCACGACTTTTTTTCTGAAAGAAAGAGACCTGGTGTTCGAATTTGTATTGGACGCGAAAAAGAAACCAACTAAAATAGTGGTAAAGGAAAACGGCAATGTAACGCAGGAAGCAAATGCAATACCTTAGCTTCTTTGCGCGAATTATCCGCGGCTTTCACGCAGTTAATAAATAACCCTAACTCCCCCTGCTCTTATTAATGGCCGCCAGGAATGCCTGTTTGTGGCTTTCTCCGATAGGTAAAAAGTTTTCACCGATTACTACCCGGCTTTTTTCGACTGCATCGATTTTGTCAATGCCGGCAATAAAGGATTTGTGGATGCGCACAAAGCGCGACGAAGGTAATATATCTTCAAAGTTGCGCAGACTGTCCAATGTCACCAGTTTGTCCTTGACGGTATGAATGAACACGTAATCTCTAGCACCTTCGAGGTAAAGGATTTCTTCAAAATCGACTTTCACGAGTTTGTTATCCGTTTTCACGAAAATATGTGAAGCGACCGGCGGCGGTTCCGGTGCAGCCAACTGCGAGCCGGCTTTCTGAATTGCTTTGCAAAAACGTTCAAATGAAATCGGCTTCAATAGGTAATCCGTGACGTTGTTTTCAAAGCCGGCAACCGCGTATTCCGTGTAAGCAGAGGTAATGATTACCTTACACCGCTGATCGATGGCCTGCATGAATTGCAGTCCATTCAGTTCCGGCATCTGGATATCGAGAAAGATCAGATCGGTTTTCGCGGGCACGGCCAGGGACAGCGCCTCCAGCGGCTTTGTAGTTGCCGCCACCAGTTGAAGCGAAGGAAGACGGGAAATATAACTCGTCAGCAGCTCGAGCGCCCAGGGTTCATCATCTACCAGTAAACATCTGATCATATTGGTTGCGCTTTTAAGGTGTTGATGGACAGGCGCGCTTCAAAAATACCATCCTGTTCATTTATTTCCAACGTATGCAAACCCGGATATTGAAGCGAAAGTCTGCTTGCAACATTCCTGAGACCTATACCAGAGGTATTGTCTTTCGAAGCGGTGTTGATTTTATTGCTTGTAAAAAACAACAACCTGTCTTCGTTGATTTCTATTCTCACCACCACCGGATGATCCTTGTCGGTAACCACCCCATGTTTGAAGGCATTTTCCACGAAGGAAATCAGGATCAGCGGGGCGATCACTTTACCGGAAGCGTCGCCAGTGATTGTATACCGGATAGCAGCATCCCTGATCCGGTAGCGTTGGAGTTCTATGTAATCATCGAGATAATTCAATTCCCGCGGCAGATCGATCCAGACCGACTGACTTTCCGACAAAACATACCGCATCATTCCTGATAATTTCTGAATGGCATCCAGGGAATCGGAGGAGCCATGATACACCATTGAATAAATATTATTCAGGCTGTTGAACAGAAAATGCGGACTCACCTGTGATTGCAGAAAAGCCCGTTCCGCAGCTACCTTTTCTTTTTGTAACCGGACTTGTTGTTTTTCCGACCGCAGCCAGTCGTCTGCAAACCAGATAACCGTGCCGGCTATGATGAAATTGCTTAAACCCTGAAAAAAATTGTTGACGACGTACATCGGCCATTTGCTTATGTAATCCGCATAGCAATAATTGCAGATGCCAAACCATTTCATGAAAAGATATTCCTGTATAAAAAAGCGGATCCCGACAAAAAACAGTCCTAATGCAATCCAGCTCAGGACAAGCAGGAGAAATTTTTTCTTCTTGAAAAGCCGGGGAAGCAGCAGAAAGTAGTTAATATAAAAAATAGCAGCAAATATCACGGCATTGCTGAGAAACAAAATATTGGTAACCCTGTCAATGCTGATAAATGAATTTTTGTAAGCGAGCGAATTTGCCAATTCTATGATCACCAGTACATAAAACCAGTAAGCCAGGTGAACGCCGATCAATACTTTTCTGCCCATTTGATCACCAAAATAAAACAAAACGGGCGAAACGGCCTTTATGCCCGATGAACACGTTCCTGTTGTCCACCAATGCTGCTAAATCCTCTGCCAACAAGATCAACGTAAATTTTCGTAGCATAAAAGAAGGCGTTTGCAGAAAATAAAAATGCGCGGACATCTCCGGAAATAATTTAGCCTCAAATCAAAAGGCCCCATGCGTTTATTCTTTACCTCCTGCCTGCTTGTATGCATTTTCATTTCCACTCATGCGCAGACTTCTGTAACAGTGAAAGTGCTCGACAGCCTCGGCCTGCCTGTTACCAGGGCTACGGTGTCATTGTATAAAGCAGACTCAAAAATTATTTTTAAAAACAGTATTTCCGACTCATCGGGTAATGCCGTTTTCAGCAATTTGCTAACCGGCGAATATTATGCAACCGCCACCGCAACCGGCTTTCAGACGGGAACCTCCCTTGTCTTTTCAACGGACTCCATCCTGCAAAAAATCGAGTTAAAAGGGATCGTAAAAGAATTATCCGGCGTTACCGTAACGGCAGTTAAACCTGTGATCGAAGCCAGCGAAGACAAGATCATTTATAATGTAGAAAACGATGCTTCACTGCAGGGACGTTCGGCGGCTGAAGCATTGGCCAAAGTTCCTTTTGTAAGTGTGGATGGCAACGGCGGCGTATACCTGAAAGGGCAAACAAGTTTCCAGATACTGCTCAACGGCAAACAAACTTCCATGTTTGCAAGTAACGTAGGTGACGTATTAAAATCGTTTCCCGCCAACACCATCAGCAAAATTGAAGTGATCAGCAATCCATCCGCCAAATACGAAGGCGAAGGATTGACGGGGCTGATCAATATCATCACCAAGAAAAAAGTAGCGGGATACAACGGGCACACGGCCTTTAACTATAATACCATCGGACAAGTGAATCCGAATGCGAGCTTCAATGTGAAATATGGCAAACTCGGTATCACTTCGTTTTTTTATTATGCCCGTAATCTCGGTTATGATACGCATGGCGAACAAACCTATACGGCACTGAGCCATTCAGCCGCGTTTGCCCGCCGGCAGTTCACCGATACGGGAAGACATGCGGGATACAATGCCGGCGGCAACCTGGAACTTGCTTATGATATCGACTCACTGCAGACCGTCAGTGTGTACGGCCGCATGACCAATGGCGGCAATGAACCCAGGCAACGCAATACCATTATGGCCTATGACAATACCGGTAATATAAGGCAACAAACTTTTTTCAATACACGTTCAGACATCGATTCTCCCGGCGGTGAGGCGGGTATGGATTATCTGCGGAAAATGCGAAAGCCGGGGCATTCCGTGTCGCTGAATATCAACCGGCAGTTCAATAAGACAACCGGAACAGTAAAAAGCGATCAGTACAACTCATCGGATGACGATCGTTTTCTGCGAAACCATATCAAGGCGGAAAATATCCAGACAAGCGCACAGGCAGATTATACCATGCAACTGGATTCCCGGTCAAAACTCGAAACGGGCCTGAGGGGTATCTTCCGGAATGTCAACTCACGCTACAATAGCCAGGTCAAAAGTTCACCGGCAGATGACTATACATTGGATCCTGCGAACTCTAATGAATTGAAGTACACACAAAACGTAGCGGGCCTATATGGCGTATATACTTATTCCGTAAAAGAAAAAAGATTGACGATAAAAGCCGGTGGCCGTTTAGAGAAGACCGTAGTCAACGGACATTTCATTTCAAGTAATACAGAAGTGAAGCAGGATTATTTTTCCTTTTTGCCCAGTTTGTCGTTGAATAAAACGCTGAAGAACGGCAAACGCCTGTCGCTCGCCTGGAATCGCCGGATAGCGCGCCCCGGACTCGGTTATCTGAATCCTTTCCGTGACAACCGCGATCCGTTGTTTATTACTTATGGAAATGAAAAATTGAAACCCGAATATGCCAACAACATCGATGCATCGGTTGCCTCGTTCTCTAAAAAATTCACTTATAGCCTTGCTGTAAATGCTTCATTCGTGCGTTCCGGCGTTCAGCGATTCATTGTGTTCGACGAAAGTACGGGTGTATCGGAACAGACATACGGCAATATCGGTCTGACCAACCTGGTTGGCCTCACCGGCTACCTGGCTTTCAACCCCAGCGAGAAACTGTCTATGACGTTTACGGGAAACCTGAATCGTGTCATGATAAAAAACAAGTTGGCAGCCGGCGAAAGAAGAAACGGCTGGTATGGTTCGGCTAATGCCTCTTTCAGCTATACACTTTCCAAAAAAATGGACCTGTTCAGCAACATCAATTACAGTACACCGCCGGTGCAATTGCAGGGACAAAATGGTGCGAACCTGTTTTATAATATGGGCGCTGCCTATTGGCTGTACAACAGAAAGCTGATGTTTAATGTGGCTTTGCTGAATGTATTCAATAAATACTGGCAGACGGACAATGTATTTGAGACAGCTGGCTTCCGGCAGGAATCAACTACCTGGCGCCCGGTGAGAGCATTCGCTGTGGGTGTAAGGTTTAGTTTTGGTAAACTGAAGGAGAATACTTCGCGGAAGAAAGGTGTAGTGGTGGATGATGGGAAGACCGGGGACTGATCACAACAATTCCTTCAACTGCAAGGTATACTCTTTCACCTTTCCACCATCAAACACTTTGATGTTTACCTCCGTCCCGGCTGCAGATAACAGTTTGCGGTAGGTTTCGATCTTAGCGCCTTCGATGCCGTTGATGGAGACGAGCTGCTGCCCTTCCCGCAATCCCTGCTGCCAGGCATCCGTTTTTTCAATTACCGTAGTAATAACGACGCCCTTGTCTGCATACGCCAGTTTAAGGGGACTTACCGGAAGTTCGAATGCCTTTTTAAATAAATAATTGGGCTTGAGGTATAATTTACGCGCGGCATAATCGAGAATGATATCGAAGCGGTTGATGATATCGCTGCCTAAAATACCCAGGTAGCCTTTGTAAGCGCTCACGCCTTCTTTATCGGAGGAAAGGCTCACCGGCAATTTACCCGTAATACTGTATTCGCCGATCCCGAGACGGCTGATCAATGCATGTGTCGAAACAGTTTTACCGCTGAGGTTATCGCTCGAACTCACTACCGTTTTGCCGATCTTATCCAACAGATTATTATTGTTGATAAACGGTGTGTTCATCATTAGCAAAAGTCCGGCACCGCTGTCAAACAAAATATCACCCGATAACTTGTCGCCGTTCTGTAATTGTATGGAAATGGGAAACTGCGGTATGGGAATTCCATTCTTAAATATAAAATCGATGACGCTGTAGCCTGTTGTGTTGAACTTATCTCCCAGCTCATTCAACTCGATTTCCTTTTTCCCAAAATCGATTTTTGTTTGAAAATTCCGGATGATATCGTTGCCTATAATACCATCGAACCTTCTTCCCAGGTTGTTATTCAATCGCGTAAGATCTTCCAGTACTAAATTGATGCGACGGATATAAATATCACCGGCGATCTGTAACTGCTGATTGGTGACGATATCATACGACTTGCTGCCGCTGGCACTGGGTACGTTTTGTTTAAAATCGGGCTTCAGTTGCAGCCGCTCCGCCACTTTCTTGTCTAGCAAGGTGGTGGAAGCGCCCGTATCAAAATAAAAAACAAGACTGTCTTTGTTATCCGGTGCGGGCAGTTTGATCAGGATAAATTTATCTTCATACAGTTCAAACGGAATGATCCATTTGGCATAGGAAAAATGTGAGATGGCCAGGAAAAGTACATTTGTGAGCAGCTTCTTCATGAGGCAAATATAGAGAAATACGAAACAATACGTATTTAAACTACTTAAAGTGAGTGTCCAACTTGCATTTATCAGATTTGTACTCTTTCTTTATACAAGCAATAGCTTTTCACTCTATATACATTAAACCACCACCATGAAAATTTATTCCACTATCGCTTTAGTGATATCTATCAGTATGCTTTTCTCTTGTGCATACAAGACAATTCCTATTAAAGGGACATACACTGACGGCAATTTTGAAGCATATTCCGAAAAAAATCAGGAAGAAGTTTGGAGTAATCTAATTGACTTTTTTGCCCGCAAAGGTTTATCTATAAAAATTATTGACAAATCAAGTGGCCTTTTAGTTTCGGATAAAACTCCGCTTATATGGACATTTGAAAATAAAAAAGGATTGCTCAACAAAAGTAATGCGCACGTTGTACTTGCGCAAACTATAAACCCTGGTCCCAAAAAACCATTAATTCCATATGGCGTCTTTGCGGAGTGGAACGTTAGATTAAAAACCGTTTCAGGCAAAACTTTAGTAAATATTAATTTGGTTAATCCAAGTTATTATTTATCACCAACAAATCCTATTTACACCTCATTTAAAAGCAACGACATTAAATCAACTGGTAATTTTGAAAGGATAATTTTCGATGCCATAAGATGAATGCTTTTTCAAGATTAGGTTTCCTACCCAAAGAAAGACAAATACCCGAGGTAAGCCATCGTCAGAAAAAACGAATCGATCAGTCCGTGAACGATGATGTTCAGGTAAAGATTTTGATACCTGACATAAATAAACCCGAATGCCAGACCGAATATAAACGTGGTGATCAATCCCGCTGTGCCCTGGTAAAGATGCGGGACGGAGAATAAAACAGCACTTATTAAAATACTGACCAATTTTTGGTCGCCAATGATTTTTTTGAGCTGCGCGAATACATACCCTCTGAACAACAGTTCCTCTCCGATCGCCGCGCTGATCCACATATAGCCCAACATTTTCCAGTAGGTTTTCGTTTTCCCTTCGAGTCCGGCAAAAACGCCATAGTCGGCAGGCTCGTTGAGTATACGTGTAATAAGTGGCTGAACAATAAAGTCCATGCTCAACTCGAGAATGATCCACAGAACAATAGCTGTCAGGATAGTCTTGCCCGTAATCGTTTTAAAGTTGAGCGCCTTCAGGTTGCGGTCCTGCAGCCAGGTGAGCAAAAGCACCACCAATCCGATACCTCCGATGTGCCAGGGAAATTTTGCAAACGGAACATAGATCAATACCAGCGGAATCGCCAGCAGCACCAGGCTGAGTAATTTGTTGTTGGAAAGTTTAGTGGTCATGGTTAATGTATATCGCCAAAAATAAGGGGGCACATTTCCATCGATAAAGTTGTTTGTGGATAAACGGCTTCAGGTCAGGGCAAACGGGTTAAAAAATGTTAAACGCGCATTAAAGCTGTTGCCCGGTTTCCGATAATTGCATTAGTGGCTTATCGGTCTTTGCCCAGGGCGAAGGCCAGATACCCACACGGCCAAAAGAAAGCCTGTCTACTTTTTTCCGGCTGTTGCGTCCAAAATCGATCCAAAGAAAATCCTTCTCGAAATAAAATTGATCCGGTGCCGATCGCCTGATCTCATATTTACGCCCCCCAAGCCTTTGCCAGTAAAGCTTTCCGCCGGTTTCCGTAATGTTGACCAGTTCTTTTTTGTCACTTTCATAAACACCCACGTATTGCGATAACTCTTTTTGCGTGATCGCGCTTTCTTCGAATTTGTAGGGTTTACCTGCCAGGTCCGCTGCGATGATGCGTGCCAGCGCCTGCGGCATCACTGCCGATTCTGCATTCAGCAGGAACACAATGTAGATGTCTTCTGCAGGCAGGTACATGGTTTCGGAAATGAATCCCGGTACCGCGCCGCCATGCCGGTACAGCACACTCCCCTTCAGGCTATCGATATACCAGCCAAAACCGTAAAAGGTAAACCGTCCATCATTCAGTGTTTGCGGCGTTAAAGCCAGTTGCCATGTTTTTTTACTGACAAGCTTCCCGGCTTTCAGGGCCTCATTCCAACGGTACATATCCAGCGCCGTTGCCAGTATTCCGCCCGACGCAAATAAGTCATAGATGTCGCGGACGTACATATTTACAATACCCCGACGCAGAATGCCATACCCTCCGGGCCGTCCCTTGATGATGGATTCATCGCCGGTGGCCACAAACGAGCTGTTCATACCGGATGGTTTAAAAATATTTTCCGTGATATAGTCCTGATAGGTTTTCCCGCTCACTTTTTCTATAATGTACCCGAGCGTTTGAAAGTTGGCGTTGTTGTATTTCCATTGGCTGCCTGCTGCAAACTCTTGGTTCTTTGCCGCAAACCGTTCTACATCGGCCTGCCTCGTTTTCCCTGCCGGAATATTCGACGAATCGGCGTAACCATTCCCATTCAATCCCGATGTGTGTGACAATAATTGCCGGATCGTGATCTGCGATATCGGTGCTTTACAGGATACATATTTTCCCAATGTATCTTCCAGCGATAGCAAACCTTTTTCCATCAATTGCAGAATGGCAATGGCTGTAAATTGTTTGGTGTTGGAACCGATGTAATACACCATCGAGGTATCGGAAGGCACCCGGAGTTCCAACTGTGCCATGCCAAAAGACCGCTGATAAATGACCTGTCCGCCTTTGGCAACCAACACGGTGGCGCCGGGCTCATCGGGTTTGAACTGGCTGGCCAGTAAACGGTCGATCCTGGACGTGGTACTGTCCTGCGCGGAAAGGTTGGGGCAATAGAATACCAGGAGCACGGTAAGTGCTTTGAAAAAATTATTCATGTATTTGCTGATTTAAATGACCGGGAGGTATTACAAATTTAATTTAGCCATATAGGCGGCTTTCGCTGCCCGTCTTTTATTCCACGCATCGTCGATCCGTGCAAACAAACCGAGATGCGCAGTCAATTCATTTTCAGGAATGATATTATCGTTGATCGATAAAGCCACCAATTCACTTTTCTCTACCCGCAGATGATACGTATTGCCTTCTTCGTCCTTCACCGTCATGATGCGGTTGGCCATGTCCTCGTTACTTTTTTCAAAACGGATACTGGCAAGGTGAAACGTGGTATCCTGTTGCGGAGCTGGTTTAATTTTTCTTTTCGTCCTTACCACTTTCGCAGGTGCCGCGGCCGGATATTTCAACACATGTTGTACGTCATTTTTTCCCACCAATGCTGTTTCAGTCATGTCCTGCAACGATACCAGCGTAACGGGAATAGTCAGCAAAAGCATCAATACAATAAGTTTAGGTAAAAAGCCAACCGTCTCGTTACGCTTATCAATCAGGCGGTGCAAACGTCTGGCAAGCGGGCTTCCTTTTGCACTCAATGCGAAATGGTTGCTATTATCCGCGAAGCCGAAGGCCAGCAATCCTTTGAGGTACCCCGTTTTATTGCCATTGCAAAACAGTACCAGGTCATCGCAGCATATCTCGCGTTGTTGCCGGATAAGCCGTGAAAGCCAGACAAAAGCCGGATTGAAAAAGAAGAGCATGCCGGCAATATGCTGCAGGGCGTTAACGAGATAATCGCGGCGATAAATATGGGCGAGTTCATGAAAAAGAATCGCTTCTATTTGCACGTAAGGCAATTGCGAAAAGAAACCTGCCGGCACTATGATCATTGGTTTAAAATGACCTATGGTTACCGGCGCTTTTATCTTTGCCGATTCCGCGAGAAGCACGGGTTTACCGATGGTCAGGTATGATGTAAACATTGAAAATACCTGTTTCCATTCTCTGTTTACTAAAGGTGTGGAAGACCTCCTCAGCTGACGTATGCCATAAACATTATGGTACAACCGGAACAATTTAAACACCACGAATACGGCCCACAGCGAAACGATCCATACGGCATATTGATCAACGAAACCAATTGCAGGCCGGACCGGCGTATAATAATTCGTTCCCGTCGAAATGATCAAGTGGTCATCAGTGCTCCGGAATGTAAAAAAGCATGCGGCTATGATACCAGCTATAAAAAGCACCAGCAGGGCGATGAGTACATTGTACCTGGAGGCCGCGGAAGCTCGTTGCGTGAGGATCAGTCCCGCAACCGTCAGGATGAATACGACTGCCCCGATCCACAACGAATGGATCAGCGTCCAACTCAACAGGTGCAGAAAATCGTTAAACATATTATTGTTGTTCGAGTTTTTTGATCAATGCTTCAAACGTTTTCTTTTCTTCGGCGGTTAGCTTTTTGCCACCGAGCAATTGCATAACAAGATCGGACGGCGATCCCTGGAAAACGCGGTCGACGATGGTGTTCAGCAAGGCTTTTTTTGTCTTCGCCTCTTCCTGCGCAGCAGCGTAAACGTGTTTGGCCTTTGTATCATCCTTGGTGAGCATGCCTTTTTCTACCATGATCTGCATGAGTTTGAGTGTGGACATGTAGATGACCGGACGGACCTGTTCGTTGAGGTGATCGTTGACGAAACGTGCCGTCGAAGGGCCGGCCTGCCAGAGTATCTGCAGGATCTCGAGTTCGGATTTGGTAGGTTCCTGTGCGTCGTGTTTGGTTGAAATTACCTTAGCCATGAACTAAAACTAAGAAACATTTCTTATAGTAAGAAATAATTCTTAGTTTTTTTATGGTACATCAGGGGTCTGTCCTGGGGCGTAATGGCTTCAGTCGTGATCACCCGCATTACTAATTTTATAAATCGCTATGTGAAAAAGGGATGGCCACAACTGTATTGAAAAACTTTCTCACGCTCGAAAACACCCGCCCTATCACAAAAAGTGCTGGAGAAATGTGGCTTTATAAAGATTGGAGAGGACAAAGGCTTTGGCAATGCGAGACCGGCGGAAATAACGGAATTCATTTATAAGCTTATATAAAAAAAGCTACCGCCGGCCGGCGGTAGCTTTTCAACAACTTACCCCTGCTGTTCAGGAACATTGGGATTCATCCACACCGCTTCCCAATGATGCCCGTCAAGGTCTTCAAAACTGTGCTGGTACATAAATCCGTAGTCAGAGGGAGGATTGGGTATGGTGGCGCCTGCCGCCTGTGCCTTGCTGACTATTTCATCCACGGCCTCTTTGCTGTCGGCAGACAGGCAAATGGTACACTCGATGGATTTGTGCGCGTCCACAATTTCCTTTTTTGTAAAAGTCTGGAAAAAAGGCACCGTCAGCAGCATCACATAAATCGTATCGCTGATGATCATGCAGGTAGCTTTTTCATCGGTAAACTGCGGATTGAACGTGTAGCCCAACTTAGTGAAAAATTCCACGGACTTGTTGAGATCCTGAACCGGAAGATTGACAAAAATTTGTGTTGGCATAATTGTTTTTATTAAGTGATTTAAAGGTAAAAGCGGATCCGATAGGCGTTGGTGTACGAACACGACAATTTACAGGGCAGAATGCGACGACGGGACGGTGCTGGCGTGAAGGATATTCAATACCTTCAATGAAAATTAAGCACATGATCTTCCGGGAGGCGAAAATTACCGATATACGTCAAATACAGATAGTCAGGAATTCGGTTAAGGAAAATACGTTGTCCGATCCTGCACTGGTAAGCGATGCCGATTGCGAAGAATTCATGACCCGGCGTGGAAAAGGCTGGGTTTGTGAAATCGACAGAGCCATAGCGGGCTTTGCGATTGCGGATCTGCAGGAGAATAATATCTGGGCATTGTTCGTACATCCGTATTACGAAGGCAAAGGGATCGGTCGCGAACTGCAGCGGATCATGCTCGACTGGTATTTCTCTACCGGCAAGACGGATGTCTGGCTGGGCACGGCGCCGGCTACCAAAGCCGAGAAATTTTACACCAGATCGGGTTGGCGCCGGAACGGCCTGCACGGGAGAAAAGAAGTAAAATTTGAAATGACAAAGGAGGAATGGGAAAAGAGCAGGGATGTAAAATGATTGGCGAGGAGATTTAACGGCGCCGCTCTCCACAATTAAATCCTTGTCCGGGAAGCCAGATCACTGTCCCGGCACATCGACAATATATAAACTCAACTAAAAATATGAGACGAAGATTTCTCATTCTCTTCCTTCTGTCATTTTCCTTCTTTGCACAGGCACAAAGACAAGCTGTCCCCAACCTTCCGGCTATCAGTCCGCAGGATGCCGGATTTAACAAGGATTCCATTCAGGCACTTAATGATACGCTTTCCAAATTCAGGCAAAGAGATTTCCTGGGATTGGTTGTTATCAAAGACAATAAAATTGTATTGGAAAACTACTACAATACATTCTGGCGAAATCACATACATGATATCCGGTCTGCCGGCAAGAGTATAACTGCTTTGCTGCTTGGAGTGGCTATCCAGGAGGGACTGGTAAAAAATGTAGAGCAGGATGTTTACTCTTTATTTCCGAAGGAGAAATATCCTTTCATGCACGAAGATTACAAGAGGGTCAAGCTCATCCACCTGTTGAATATGGTATCCGGATTAGACGCTGACTCCGACAAACCTGAAAGGCCCGGCAGCGAAGGCAACTGGATGGCCAGGGACGAATGGCTAGACTATTTGTTAAGAGTGCCATTAGCCCGCACACCTGGGAAAAAATGGGTATATGCCGATATCAATGCTGTGTTGATTGGCGCGATCATCGAAGAAAAATCTGGTATGAGTTTAAAGGAATTTGCCCGGCAGAAAGTTTTTGACCCATTGGAGATAAAAGAATTTTACTGGTATACAAATGCAGCTAACCAGACTGGCGGGGCTGGTAATCTTTATCTCTCCACACTTGATTTTGCAAAATTGGGAGTACTGGTGGTCAACAAAGGAAAATGGGGAAATAAGCAACTGGCGGATGATGCTTATATGAATCGCTTACTGAACGAAAACTCTCCTGCCATAGGCGACTATAATCCTTTGGCCGACGGATACGGGATGCTTTGGTACAGATCGAAAAGGAAATTTGGCACGAGAGAAGTCAGCTATCTATGGGCATCCGGCAATGGCGGCAATCATCTGGTGGTTGTGCCAGAAGAAAAAATGATTATCGCCATGACGTCAAATGCGTACGGCAGTTGGTATGCGCATACGAGGGCATATTTTATTCTCACTAAACTTTTCAACGCCTTAGGGAAATAAAAAAAGGGCCGACCGCAGTCAGCCCTCTTCGGTGCGTATATCTCTTATCAGTTAAATGTCCGCCGGAATTCAAGGGGTGACAAACTGGTTTTCTTCTTAAAGAGCGTACTGAACGATTGTGCGTGCTCAAAGCCTAATGCATAAGCAATTTCGCTTACCGATAAATTTGTCGTCGAGAGTTTTTCTTTCGCTTTTTCAATCAACCGCTGATGTATATGTTGTTGTGTATTTTGGCCTGTATGCATCCGCAGCAGATCGCTCAGGTAGTTTGGAGACAGGTTCATGCGTTCGGCCATGCGCTGTACCGTTAATAGTTCCGGCTGCGCTGTGGTACTGCTGTCAAAATACTCATCAACAAGTTGTTCAAACCTGGTAAGCAGTTGATGATTGTGATTTTTCCGGGTAATAAACTGCCGCTCGTAAAACCGATTGGAATAATTAAGTAACAACTCAATTTGCGACAGGATAATTTCCTGGGTATACTTATCAATATGCAGGCATTCCTTATCGATCTTGTTCAATATTGCAATAAGATCTTCTTCTTCTTCAGCAGAAAGATGCAACGCTTCGTTTACAGCGTAAGAGAAAAAGTTATACCGGTTGATCGTGCCTGCCAGCGGATGAGCCAGCAAAAAGTCAGGATGAAAAATGAGCAGGTAACCTGATCCGCACTCTACGTTTTTGAGGTCAAGGTATTGAACTTGATTAGGGGCAGTAAAGCTCAGAACACCCTTATCGTAATCATAATGTTGCTGACCATATCGTATCTTCCCTTTGGCTTCCCTTTTGAGGGCAACACAATAAAATCTGTTCACAAAACCTTTCCATACATCATCTTCCAGGAAAATACTTTCAGCGAGATTAATCACACTTACCAATGGGTGACGTGGCTCGGGTAACGAGAGTAAGCGATGAAACTCTGAGACTGACCTGATGGCATTCATACTACAAATTTAAACAATTTACGGTGCAGCGTGGCGGATGCCGCGGCATGCAAAACGCGTTAATCAATAAGCCCCATGCTAAACTCGTCGTATGGGTGGCCGGTATCGGTACCTAACGGCACAATGTTTTCAAGCTTCGACATATCAGCCGGGGTTAATTCAATTTCGGTGGCCGCTATATTTTGCTCTACATATTTTCTTCTTTTGGTACCCGGAATAGGCACGATGCCCTTATTTATAATCCAGGCCAGCGCCAACTGTGATGTGGTGACTTTTTTCTCTTCGGCCATTGTCTCAATTGCTTTAACCAACTCCAGATTCTTGTAAAAATGAGCTTCCTGGAAACGGGGAATGGCCCGGCGAAAATCATTCTCAGGTAAGTCGTCAATGGACCTGATCTGTCCGGATAAAAAACCGCGTCCTAATGGCGAATAAGCAACAAAACCTATTCCCAAATCGTTCAATGTACTCAGAATGCCACGTTCTTCTGCTGTGCGCTCAAACAAAGAATACTCGCTTTGTACTGCCGTAACCGGGTGAACCGCATGAGCACGTTTAATAGTCTCGGAAGAAACTTCTGAAAGCCCGAGGTAACCCACTTTTCCTTCCTTCACCAATGTACTCATCGCCTCCATGGTTTCTTCGATGGGCGTGTTCTTATCAAGCCGGTGCATATAATATAAATCGATATAGTCGGTGTTAAGATTCTTAAGGGAACGTTCCACCGCCTTTTTGACGTAGGCCTTTTTGCCATTGATAGCCCAGGTCACTTTGTTATTATCATCTATCTCCCACCCGAACTTTGTAGCAATAATATATTTATCCCTGTTACCAACAATTGCTTTGGCGATCAACTGCTCATTTTTGAAAGGGCCGTACAAATCGGCCGTATCTAAAAAATTACCGCCTAACTCGAGTGAGCGATGAATGGTGGCAATAGCTTCCTGTTCATCGGCGGGGCCGTACATATTTCCTTCTTCAAAACCCGTCATGCCCATACAGCCCAGGCCTGTCACTGGCACGATCAAACCCTGGCTTCCCAGTTTTATTTGCTTCATTATCATACTAATTAATTTAATAGGTCAAAGCTCGGGAGGAATTAGTTGGTGGGTGTATGCAAAGCCCTGAAAGATGTAGGCAAATCGGGGTTGGTTGTGGATGGCGGGGGCAAAAGATTTTGTTGCCCGGGAGATGAGGACTGTGGTAAACTTTCAGTCGGTATTTGGGAATTAATCAGCGTTTATCGTTATAATGACAAAAACTCCTCCACCTGCATTGTGGAGTTTGTGATCCCGCTGGGATCGGGTTATGTTGGGGCAGGCTGCGCCAGTATTGAGTTTCAAGAGATCAGATTATCGGGGTAACCTGACGGGTAACCGAATAAAATGGTTGATTTTGCAGGGATTTAAAGAGCTGGTTTTGGGGCGAAGGTATGGAAAAGTCAGGTGGGTTTTGGAGCACTTTTGTAACTTCAGGATTATGAAATGAATGGTTGTTTTTGCACTGGAAGCCGGGGCTGAAATTCGATCGAAGTGTATTCAAATCTTGTTTTTACAGCAAACCGAGGGGCAATTAACCACTATTGATTTTTACGTGCATGTGGTAAAACACTTGGATGTGAACTCAGCATTTTATGAAGGGTGTGATGCGGGCCGGTTTTCTGCATTTATTGATGAAGATCTAAGAATGATGCCGTGTTCTTTTATGACCAATACCGACTGGTATGGGAATTTGAAACTGGAAAGTATGCTGGATATTTGGCAGGAAAATATCTATTTTAAGAAGTACCGAAACAATATTTTTAATAACGGGTGCACTTCTTGCAGCTTTCAAAAAACCTGCATGGGCGGCTGTCCGTTTATTAAAGAACTTTCCCAGTGTGGATGGAAAGATGAGCGCCTCGGCCTTTCGTTTCCGCAAACATAATTGCCTGACCTGCATTAACTGTCTTTTATGTTGCTATTATTTGTTATGGAGGAAATGTGGACGCTCTATTGAAATCTCAAACTCGTCATTTTTTACACTTCTAAAAGTCCGGAAACACTTTTATGCTTAACTCCAGTGACGTTTCACTTTTCGTAACGGTTTATTTACTTTCTAAGCTTAGGATCAGTTCCCAAATAATTCCATTGTCACCGAAAACAAGTTCCTTACAATTTTGATAGTCCGTTCTTTCAAGTTCATCGGTATGTGCCGCCTTATTTCTGTAATTAGTAGTGAGTGTCCGTATCCCCCTGCTTAGCCCATTTTTATCAATAAGCCAGTGGTGGCTAGGTAATTTTCCTAGAAACCGTTTAAAGCCCAACGTCAGGAAATTGCTAGTCTGAAGTCGTTTCTTGCTGTTAACGACAGTCGATATGAAGTGGTTGACTACCCCTAATTCAGGGGGTTTCAATGGTTTCCCTGAGCAATAGGACGCTATCTTGCCAAAGTCTTTGTCTTTAAGATCTTCTTCCGTAAAACGGATATCCTTACATAACTCTTTCAATGGATTGATAAGTCGTTCTACAAGCTCAAACTCAAATGCTTTGCAAAGCCCGATGATGGCTGGCGACCAATCTAGGTTAGGCGCTTGGGTTAAGGTTTCCGCAACATACTCGGAAGTGGCGAAAAAGCGCATGGCTGTCGTCGATAAAAATTTTGTCCTGTTCGATTGCAGGTGAATTTTTGTTGACTGTTGTTTTAGATTACTTTCATCAGCTAACTTTAGTAGAACGTCAAGAAGTTGTTCAGCTTTTTCATCAATTTCGGTCTGTCCCGCTTTGATATCATAAATGGAAAGTAATCGTCCGTAACAGCCGTTACATAATCTTTTTTTCCAATCGTCACTGTATATAGTAACGAGTTTTGATGTTTTGGATTGTCCGCAGCGGAAGCAGTTGAAAGAGATTGATTTCTCAAAGCGAAACTGACTTAAAGGCCCACGTTTGGCATATGCTTTCGTGATATTTTCTAACGGTTTTGCCATTTAATCATTTCAATGTAGGTACGTCGTTCGTTAAAGGATGGCAATCGACTGAGCAATTGCAACATCCTGTGGAAATGTCGACTCGCTGAAGTCAGTCAGGTCAAATTAACAGAAAAAGCAGAACTGTTGGTGCTTTTGAAGATTGTTGCTGACATAGTTAACAATGATCGCAATATCATCAAGACTTCAAGAGTTTAAGCTCTTGGGGCTTCCAAGTAAGAAGCCAGTTTCTGACCTCCATTGCTCCAAAAAACCAATCGATCGGGCTCGGATGCAAACCATACAAAGCTATTCCACGCGAGTTCTTTATGAGTCTTTGAATATCCAGAAGACTGACGATCCGAATAAGCCGTTACAAAGACGATCTGTGTTCGCGGAAACCGCGCCGCATCCGTCAATTGATAAAGTGCTTCCTGCCTGCGCGCAGATACCGGTCCATCTGTAGCAACAACTTCCACAAAAACAATCATCGGATCTTTAGGGCCGAGATCAACCAAGATAATATCAGGAAGGTCCTTGTCGACTTGAATCTCCAATCCTATAGTTTTAGCAAGCTGATCGTCGTGTACTTTATTATCACTGACGCTAAGCCACAATAAAGCAGGATTAAGCAGAAACCGTGAGGCAAATTCCTCTATCACATGTTTTGAAATAACGGAACTTGGCCCTGAACTGATCTTTCTCGTTTCTCCGGAAAAAAGTTGGATAAATACGTCTGCAGATTGGTCAGCGGTATGGCGTGCAAGTCGCAATCGCGCAATTGCGCTGGGGGAAAGATATTTGCTACGCCATGTAGCAATCGCTTCATCGAGCGCCTGTTCCGTTAATGCCGGATTAAATAGTTGAGCAAATTCAGCTTGCAAATAATAACGTGGCCGACCAGAGGTTGTAGCAATACCTTTTAACTCGAGCACAGCGCCAAGGTTGACCAATCCCTCCCGCAGTGTTTCATCGCGAATAGATTCACGTGAATTGTCGGCGTACCAACGTTCACCCTTAGGCTGGAAACCTTTTGTTTTGGAATAGGCGAGGCAGGCTAAGCGGTCATCATCCGACACCAGAGCGGCTTGCTCTTTTGTCATACGATAAACGTGTATCGGTCCTGCATATTCGTCATTACCTTCAACTGCACCGATATACAGCATGGCGAAGACCGTGCTCGCGGCCATTTCTCGAACCACATAATTGCGTTGGGAAGTGCCTTCCGGAAAAATCAGTGGTAAGCGTTCGGCAATAAGCTCTCGCGTGGCGTAAGGTGGTAGTTTCATCTACAGTCGGTAAAGTTGGTTGCAAGCGTTATCAATTTCCTCAGGGCTGGCTCTCCGATCAATTAAAGTTTGAATATAGGAAATTTCATCAACTGCCGGCAGTGGCATTGATTCTAATTCATACGCAGACACCGCTACACTTCCACTGATACATTTGAAAGCCTGATTGGCGCCCCGGCTATTGAGCAGCGCAGCTAATACTTCGAGAGAAATTGTTGGAGTGTCATTGATCGGTATAATCATATTCAAATGATTTTCGATAACAACTCCATGCTTGTACAATTTTTTAGGCAGCGGCGCAGCCATCAGTCGCTTCTCTTGTTCCTTCGCCGTGGTGCGTTGTAATAAAATGCAGGGATGACGGGTGATCAGCCAAGCATCTTTTGCACCGGACTTGAAATACGGCTGATGATTATTCTTTTCAGCTTTCAATACAAACCTCCCTTCTGCCGTGATGGACTCTGCCCATACGACTGGTAGCGAATCCATACTGGCGTGATCTGTAAACTGCGGCTTATGCCGGTTCCAAACTAAAGGCCCAGTGCTAACCTGGTAGCCAAGATCCTTTAAAGTGGTAGAAAAATGTGACAGAGCTGCCACAACTCCACGCTCTTCATAGTGCCTTGGGAGAATCCAGGGAGCCATATGATCTTCTGCAAGCGGATATTTTCCCATTCGTCTTACACAAAATTCTGTAGTGGAATGAACATCAATTTCTTGCACTACCAACCCTGGTACATCGCTGGTTGTTTTTTTAAGGGTATACAGCATGATCTCTTGCAAAGCATCGTCAAATACACCTTTCCGAGAGACGATAAAATCAGCTTCAACAGGCGTGCAGGCGGTCCGTACAAACTGCCGCAGCTTTTTAAAATATTCGCCCGATAACCAACTGGTAGGTGTCACAAAGGCAATAACGCCCGAAGGCCGACAAAGCTCGATCGCTAGTTGCGTAAACACACCATATAGGTTTGGATGACCATGCAAGCTCTGAGAAAATCGTTCTTTCAATGCAGGCGTTTGCTTGATTTTCCCATAAGGAGGGTTACCGATAACCAGATCGAATGTCCCTGTCGATTCAATCTCCACCAAAAGACTATTCTGCACTTTGACAAGTGGGGCGATGATTTTGGAGCGGCTCTTTGCTATCACCTCTTTCAAAGCGACTTCAACAAACACTTGGGTCATCCAGGCTGAAAAGGCATCAATCTCCCAACCCTGCACATGCGTTTGGATATGTTTAAGAATTTGCTCAGGCTTTTCATCTTTTAGTTTTCCAAGCATCCGTAAACAAATCGGAGCTAGGAACGCGCCTCCACCACATGCAGGATCCAGGATCGTATGATACTGCCAGTCTATCCCCGCTTCTTCTGCCATGTCCAACAAGCGATCCACCAATCCCGGTGGAGTATAAAATACCCCTCCAGCAGTGCGAATATCTTCCGGTAATAAGGCGGTATAGACCGTTCCCAATTGATATCCTGCTTCCACTAACGACAATTCGGCAGCCGCCTGACCAATCGCTTCCGCTACTGCAATTGCCGCATTATCCAACTTGCGATGGGGAAATGTTTCAAAAAGTTTCGGTAATGGCAAGTTGCCAGAAAGTGAATGGTGCGTTTCTTTCCAATACTTTTCAATCGCGCGGACCATGAAATGTTTGGCCAGGCTAAGCCGATGTTCGGATGGCTGTTTAATCATCCAGGCTTTAGCCATTATTTTACCCGTCCGAAACGCTGCTCGTGGTTCTGGATTCGAAAAAATCTGCGCATAGCTCGGTAACTCCTTAAAGGGAAGCGTGGCCGTTATGAAGGGCTTGGCTTTGTTGGTGTGCTTTGATGGTCGATTCTTCGTGAACATTGTTATAGAATTATCCAATAAGGGTCAGTGTTCAATAACTAAACAAAAATACCAAATTTTTTAGCATACTGATCATTTTGAGAAAATTGTTTTTAAGGACCTGGCTATTGGAAGTTTGGCGATTTAATGCATGCATCAACCCAACTTCTAACTGTTTTTTGAATAGGAATGGTATAATGCCGGTCCTTTAATTCCACGTAACCGCAGCTGCTTGTAACAATAGTTTCCATGATAAGAATAAATGTATCACTTGCAACTAAGGTTGCAGTATGAAGTTTCTTGCCTTGTACGCGAAGGTCAACATCAACCAGAAGCCCTCAACTTGCCGGCAACTTTCTCAATATCTTTCATAAGTCTTAGTAATCTGACAGATTTGAAATATTCCGTAATCCTCACCCCTCTAAAACTCTCTGTATTCCATATTCCTAGGGTAGGCAAACTTAAAATACCACTTAATAAGTTCAATTTTAATCATTCGCGTACTCAGCTTCATGTCATATTAAACTTTTAAATTTTTCGGTTAGCTTCAGAGTAAAAGCCGGAACATTAAATTTTAATTACAGAAATTGTAATAATAATACAAAATCACCTAGCTTTTATATGCATATGGCCACCAAAATCACACACTATCAACGGAGAAAGTATTCTGAAGAAGTCATTAAATGCTATCAGTATTTAATGACTGTCTTCTCAATATTTACATCTCTTTTACTTTTTCGCCAGCCAATTCTTGAATTTGTGCGCGATTCGCTTGTGACTCCGTTCATTTCTGGATTTTCCCAAGGAAAAGAATCAGAAGTGTTTCTGAGTATTATTTTTCTTTTAACAATGGTATATGTCATTAACAATTTAATTAAGAAAAGAATTCCATCACCAAAATCAGCTATCAATGCTTTGTTTTTTCTCATAGTCTACTACGTAGTTATTCGCGATCAGAAATATTTCGATTTTTATAGCTTTTCATTTTGCAATGAACTATTCTACTCTGACATCATCACATTTTTTGTCTTTCTTTTTTCTTTACGATTTAAAAACTACAGTAGTATTGAGGCGCAGAACAATACAGATGGCTTTGTTGAAGATAGATTATACGAAATAACAGGGACTGATTTTTTAGCTCGGAAAAATTTTGCCAAAGACGTGGCCTATCATATTTCGAATACTGTAAATGATAAGGCGTTTGCAATTTCAATTATTGGCAATTGGGGTTCAGGGAAAACAATATTTCTAAAATTTTTAGAGGAGGAGTTGAGCGGCGAAAAAAGTAATGAGATAATCCGTTTTAATCCTTGGAAAGCTACAGATTCAAACCTAATGATCAATGATTTTTTTTCCACTCTTGCAAATACGATTAAGAATTATGATAAAAATGGTTCGGAGGAAATACGATCATACGGCAAATATTTGTCAGGTTTAAATGATGGAGTTTTAAATAAACTATTTGAAAAGTTAATAAGCCAACCTGAAAAAGGCCTTTCCGTTTCAGAAAAATATGAAGAAATCGAAAACTCAATTGTGTTAACCGGGAAGAAATTTATCGTGTTTGTCGATGACAGCGATCGTCTGACCGGGCAAGAATTAATTCAAGTTCTGAAAATAGTTAGAAACACGGCAAATTTTAAAAATGTTATTTTCATCGCGGCTCTTGATACAAACTATGCTGTTTCCGCACTTAAGAATACTAAAGAACTTGCCTCTGAGGCAGAATATCTCGAGAAAATATTTCAGTTAGAAATTGTCCTTCCTCCAATTTCTAAAGTGCTGTTGTATACCAAATTATTAGAGCTACTTGATGTAAATAGAATGCCAGCAGAAGAAAAGGAAGAATTTATTAATGCTCTTAGATTCATCTCAAACAATGACCATACAAATTTCTTTTCCTTTGCAAGTACGATCTACTCAGGCATGTTTGAACGAATTTTTATGACACTTCGAGATATTGTAAGATTTGTCAACTCATTTAAAATTCGCTATCGAGTATTAAAAGGCGAGGTTGACTTATACGATATGTTTGTGTTAGAAATGATCAAACTTAAATCCATCCCCATTTATAATTTGCTTGCTCAGAAAAAACTACTAGATTTTAAGAAAGAAACAACGCCGGATCAATATTGCCTAAATGAAGAAGAATTCAATAAGCTGTACGACGATGGGTCCAACCCGTTAAATCTGGATAGGAATTCCAAAGACGATATAAAGCAATTGCTTGACAGTTTACTTTCTTATAGCGACAAGTATAAAACAAATCGTTCGATTATTTATCCACTCAATTTTTCTATATACATAAATTACCAACTATTTGACAGCATTTCCTTGAAAGAATTTCGCGTGATGAGCGATAAACCAGACAATGATTTTTTTGAATGGATTAAAAAGGCATACGATGAAGGAAAAAGACAAAGTATCAGTAGTATCATGGGGAATTTTTATGAATTTGACTCTTTGGATCAATTTAAAAAATATATACTCCTTTTCTTACGGATAGCTTCCTTCGATAACAATTTCACAACACATGCGCTTGGCATTCTCAAAGAAAGCGACACCATAATTAATCGATATTTTGGTGGAGATAGTGTTGCCGCGTCAACATATATTAAAGAACTTTTTCAAGATGAAAGAATTTCAGAGCAAATTGTAATGGAAATAGGTTCGATATTTACAAGAGAGGCATTTGAATATGAAAAAACTTATTACCTGGATCAGCAAACGTGGCAAAATATCACCCTGAGTGCTTTTAAGAAATTTAAACAAAAAAATAGCCTTATTAAAAATGTAGATTTTGGGCTATACCTAAAAAACTGGTCGGGATTAGGTGCCGAAAGAAAAATTATTATTTATCCACCTGCAAACGTTTTTTTTAGAGAATGTATCGAAAATGATAAAATCGGATATTTGAAACGCACCTTAAGATCATATTATATTCCTCCCGGGGATGTATTCACGTTTGATCCATTCATAGATTACATATTTGGTTCTCAGGCTTCCTTTGAAGTATTTCTTAACGGTGTGGAAAGCAAGGATAAGTTCATAGCAATGGTAAAAAAATATTACTCAGTTTATAAAGCAAACAAATTTCGTGAGTTTGTAATTGCGGATAAAGAGGAAAGAGATTTTATAATAAATGAGACAAAAAAGCAACTCTAATCCGAAGGATAGTTGTATTATCAAATTTCATCAGAGCATTAAGCCTCTCTCAGTAAAACGGATTAAGTTATCTTTCGCTATTCTCACTAGTGCTGGCAGAGTGAAATGAGCTTTTCCAGACGACGCAGGTTTCTTCAGACAAAGTAAAAGTTGCTATTTTTAAATATTTACCTGATAGCTTGTACTACGGCCTCCTGCTTTTCCAGAAAGTATGAAGGCTCCAATCTCCAGCAATTGCTGCATATCCCTTGTGGCAGTCGCTTTGGAGGTCTTGGTAATTCCTATATATTTCCGGGCATTCATGCCGCCCTTAAATCCTTTTGGTCCTTCTTCCAGCATTCTTCTGACTACCGTAAGCTGACGATCATTAAGATGATCTTTGTAGCGGTCAAAGAATCTTGTTGTCTTCAGGGTAAAATCAATGTGTGCTTCCGCTTCAATTTGTGCGTCAAGAGTTGTCTTGATGAAATATTCTATCCAGGGTGTTATTTCATTCGAGCGCTGCGCTTTCTCAAGCGATTCATAATAGTCACTCTTCTTAGCCTCTATTGTTCTGGATAAACTGAGCATAACGGGACGGCCAATAGTCTGTGATAACGCTTTTTCGGCGATTGCTCGCCCAATCCTGCCGTTTCCATCTTCGAAAGGATGGATTGTTTCAAAATAGAGGTGTGCTATGCCAGAACGTACCGGAGCATTTTTTATTTCCTCTTTACCACCCGGGCCGGTTTCGTTAAACCACTTGATGAATCTTCTCATTTCTCCAGGCACTTCGGATGAAGGGGGCGCTTCGTAATGAACTTTTTCTTTACCCATCGCTCCCGAGATCACTTGCATTGGCTCTTCGTGTGTTCGCCATTGACCCACTTCTATCCGCTTATTTTCTTGCAGTAACATTCTATGCCAGGCAAACAACTTTTCCTCGGTAAGCTTTTCTTTGAAGCTCATACGGACATCAATCATTAATTCGCCCAGGCCAGCCGCGGATTTGTCCTTGATATGTTCCGGGCTGTGATGTAGTCCAAGGTTCTTTCGGATAGAAGAAAGAACGTCTTTTCGGCTCGGAAATTCGCCCTCAATTTCTGAGGTTTTAATCGCCTCAGCGAGTATAATATCGACAATAACATCCTGTTTCGTCTCTTCCGGCAAGGCCTCCAAAATACCGGATACTCTCCCTACTTTTTCGGAAAAGATAAGCAACTCGCCCTCTACACCTGTAAGGGAGAATTTGAAGTGAGGCCAATCCTTTTGTTGCCAGTTATACTTTGCCATGAGCCGATTATCACTGTTAATCGGCTCAAATATACGGAAAATAATGAGCCGAATAGTGGATCTATTCGGCTCACATGCCCATTATTAACCGAAACTAGACGGATAGGATAGGCCGGAAGAGACGAACTCGACGCGCAGCTGACAGTTGCCAACACCGCTGGTGGCACCGGTCCCGTATAGTTACGGACGATTATAAAACCCCATTCTTGTCCATAACTGTATTAGCAGGCATATTTGTGGACGATGATAAACAACTTCCTAAGTATCTCATTAACAGGGTATGATCGCCGATATCCAGAATATACAATGTCACAAATATTTAAAAATATGTGACATTTACTGGCCGATATCACCTTGACTCGTCATACCTGTTAGGTTTCTCTGCAAATACCTAACAGAGTTCGGATAGATGGTTTTCAATCTGTTCATTATTTTGAACTGTTCACTGCCTGTGAACGCAGAAAAATAGTGAACAGTAATCATTGCACTGTAGTAATCCAGAGACAGTTTAAGAAGCGCTCCGGTGTAACACACCGATAGTGGAGACGAAATTCTGGCCATCAATAAATTTTATTACTGGCCAGAATCGAACATTTCCAATATTAAGACCCGACAATACGTCGCTTAGTAATTGCTATATCTTTCAATCTGTTCATTATTTTCCACTGTTCACTGCCCGTGAACACGGAAAAATAGTGAACATAATCGTAGCAGCCTGACGCAGCCTGGTTCAATGGCTGACTATAGATTTTTAGAAGCTGAAGAATTAACGCGATATACTCGGATGCACTTCTCCGAACGGTGATGGCTCAAATTAACGGCAAAAAAAGCTGAAAGTGCCGTTAATTGGGCGTTTCAAAAATGTAGAAGGGGCCTATTCATGCTTTATCCATACTTAGGATGAAGATCTGCTACCATTCACCCCACCAGAAACTCCCTTACACTCTCCTTCTTCAATCCCGTAAACTCGCAAAATTCATCCACCGACACAAACTCTCCCTTCTTCTTCTTAAACTTCTTCTTGATTGCAGCCAGCAGCGCCCGGGCTGCGCGTTCCTTGCGACCGGTGATATTCATGATGTCTTTCGCATAAATGACTATGCGATTGGGGATCGTTTGCTGCATAATCCTGCACGTTCGGAACGGCTGCTTTTTTGTTTTTAGAGTTCATTCTAAAATTGTGCTGTAGCTGCAAAAATAACGAATGTATCAGCTGTCAGCTGTACGGTGGTTAGCAGAATTGTGAAAAAGTAAAATGGGTTGTTATGGCACGGCAGAAAGGAATTGTGAAGCTGGACGGTACTATCGGTGATATTACCTTCTACAAATCGAAAGACGGGTATTTGGCGAGGGAAAAAGGCGGTGTGCCTGCGGCAAGGATCGCGAACGATCCAGCCTTCCAGCGCACACGTGAGAATGGTTCGGAGTTTGGCCGTGCCGGCAAAGCCGGCAAGCTCCTGCGGAATGCTATCCGCGGCCTGCTGCAGAACGCTTCAGATCCGCGGATGGTAAGCCGGCTGACAAAGGAAATGGTCCGCGTGCTCCAGGAAGACGCGGTGAATCCCCGCGGCCTTCGCAACGTGATCGACGGCGAAGCCGAACTGTTGGCCGGGTTTGACTTTAACATCAATGGCAAACTGGGCACGACCATTTACGCGCCGTTCACGCCGGTGATCGACCGGGCAGCCGGTACGCTGTCGATCAACATCCCGGCTTTTGTACCGCTGAACATGATCGCCGCACCAGGTGGTACCACCCACTTCAAAATTGTTTCTGCAGGTGCAGAGATCGATTTCGAAAACGAAGTGTTCGTGTCCGCCAATAGCGAGACGGCGGTTCTGCCTTGGGACGCTAATCCGACGGCTGTGATCGACCTGGTGAATGCGGTTACGGCGAACAGTGCCCATCCTTTGTTTCTGACGTTGGGCATCGAGTTCTACCAGCAGGTGAATGCGCAGATGTATCCCTTGAGAAACGGATCATTCAATGCGCTGTCGCTTGTGGCGATCTCCGGTGTGTAATCTCTTTTTTCATCATAAAAATCACGATCATGAAACAAGCAATCCAGAAACACATTGGAGTGCGTGCCGCTCCTATCAACCAGCGCTGCGTAAGCGTGCTGGATCCGAGTGTATTCCTCGAGCAGGATAACTGGCCGGTATTCGGCTTCAGTTAATGCCAGGCATTCATTCGCGAAACTTCATTAACTGCGTTTCTCTTTGGTACAGGAATTATCATGGCAGATCCGCAGTGCTAACCTAAACCGGCAAAAAATGAAATCAAACAGGCTATACGGTCAATTTTAGGTCGCTCTCGGGTAATCCATTTCATATGGAAATATAAAATAAAATAGCGTCATCAAAAATGTCGGATAGTTGATGCGCTTGCCACATCTTTCCTCAGCAGACTGGATTATTTCCCGGGCAGTTGCCAGAAGTAAGCAGGATCGTTTGTGATGATGTTACCTTTCAAGTAGTTGTTCTGTGCTTCATCAAAACCTGATGGAACCAGGGAGATGTATTGAAGATCTTTTTCGGCGGTTCTATACCTGCTTTCGGTATTGAATTTACTGATATTGGTGCATTGAATCCAGTATAGGTTTTTAGCCATATAATAGTCCAGGTACCATTCTTTGGTTCTTACCGTTTCTTTATTCAGTTTCAACGGCAGGTTATTCTTCAGGCGATCCCTTACTTCCCCGATGCTCAACATATTATTATTCTCATCCATCACATATATGCCATGAGAAGCATCCATCCACAGCCATTTTTTTAATGTTTCGGAATACACGCAGTTAATAACATGGCAATCGGTGTCCTTCCGATCCTTGGGCATGCAGGTCACATAACGGGACTTGAAACCCATGGCAAGATACATTTCGTTAAGCGTCATTGCCTTGTGCCTGCAATTAATTCCTTTTCCCGTTGCCTTGTAATAATTATAAAAATCAATAGCATCAAACTCACATAAGGCCCAATTGGAGCCATCATACTTAATACTTTTCGTAACGTACAACATGATATTAATGATCTTTGATACCTCATTGCCATTGCCTGCTACGGAATCGAGATTAAAATACCTCTTAACTTCTCTGAGATTTTGTTGTTCTGCGTGTTGGTATACAAATGAAGGCAATGATCTGTTGTCTTGTGCTGTATAATTGCCTGAGTGCCGGAGGATCTGGAGCATATCGTACTGTTTTATCCGGCTTAAAGAAGCGACGAATTTCTTATCATTCCGGATATTGTCCAGGTCACTGTCGGTTTTTGCGTGCTGGTATTCTGAATAACCAAAGTCTATCGCTTTATCAAAATCAGCTATTGCAGCCTGTTTTTTATTCAGCAGGGAATTGACACAAGCCAGGTTGTAATAGACATTTGCTTTGATCGTTTTAATGGTAGGCTGAAAATCATTTTCCTCCTGCTCTGACAGGTTCAGGCTATCAGCAGATACAATCATTTGTTTCAAAATGGACTCGGTGCGCACATAATCTTTGGCGACATAATAGTTCTGGTAATCATTTTCCAGGATCTGCAATGCTGAAATAAAGCTGTCCCATTTGGGGCTTTTCGTTTGTCCGGATACCGTCAATGAAAAGAATAAAACTGTCAGGAAAAAGGCGGTCCTCATGTTTATCTTGTTTCTGTTTTGTTGTCTTTAAATAATTATGCTGGTAGTAAATCGTTTGAACTGTATGAAATGTTACAGTGTCAGCCATATTTTTTATTTGCCTTATCAGGATGGCGTTTAAAAATTGAATCGCTACAGAGTTGGGAAATGTTGGATTGGTAGTAGCTAAAGACAATAAAATTGTGTTAGAAAATTACTACAATACATTTTGGCGTAATCAACTACATGATATCCGGTCTGCCGGAAAGAGTATTACCGTCTTGCTTTTGGATGTAACGATCAAGGACGGGTTGATAACAAATTTAGAGCGAGACGTCTACTCCTTTTTCAAAAGAAAAGTATCCTTCTCTTCACGAAGACTATAGATCTTTTTTCGGTGGACAGCTCTGCTCTTTTTCCTTCGATCGTGATCCGGCAGTAGATAGGAGATTTACTATCCGCTGATGTTTGGCCTTGAATAACCAAAATAAGATTGAAGTGTTTTGATGAAAGATTTCCATAACCCGCGTAAATGCCCGTATACGCACAAAAAAAAGGCCTGACCGAAGTCAGACCTTTCCTGTGAACCCTGTGGTACAAAACTCGAACCACTTTTTAGCGGATTTAAAGCTGTTGTGCGAACTTTAAATAAAAAATACACTCAAAATACTACAATACAATATGCTGATTTTCAATATTTAAGATACGACACTATAGCATACCAGTTTGCAGTGCGTAGTCTAATAATTCCTTACACTTTTGAATCGGGAACCCATAAATAATCCTGGTACCAGTGTGTACTGCGCAGGCAAGAGCCACAATTCTGCATTGACTATCTAAAATAGGCGCACCACTGCATCCTTCATAATCCTCGCTATCGGATATTATCTGGGGAGCCAAGAACATATAAAATTCTCCTTTAGTGCGATGGAACTTTAAACTATGTTTCAAGGTTGGTATCATGGAAAGTTGTATTCCATTATAGCTATGCCTAACTTTTCCAAAGAAACCATACCGTTCGTCTTTGGTTGGCATAGCAGCATCCTCCATAAACAACGGCAACTTTGTTGACGCTTCCACCTTAAATGCTTTAAAATCCATTTCAGGTTGCAGCAGCTCTATATTATGTTTAATTTCAGCAAACGCAATATCCAATCTTTTGCCTTGCTGTAATACCGATTCAAAGTCCTCCAGAGACATGTCTTTCGTTACCTTTATCTGATCGAAGTAACAAATACCTCCTATGGGTTGAATGATTGGCCCCCTCTTATCAAATGGTTGATTAGTCTCTAAAAAAGTGGTGTATCCTTCTGCATCAGTAACGTGCGAAACTGAAATAAAAAACCTTCGGTTTTGGTAAACGATTACACAGCAAGAACCAAAACCTTCTGGCTTGGGGTAATCTGCTTTTGCCAGAAAAACTTGAATGGATGCTCTAACCATCAATTCGGCGTCTGTCATAGAATCAGATTTTAGATGGCATTGGGTAATCAAGAGGTATGCTCAACAATTCTTGCACCGGCTTGTCAATTACCATATAGGTCGGAAACTGTGCAAATGGGTTGTGTCGGAATGCGTGATCTACAGTAGTGGCTAAATTAGCCGTATTGGCGTTGGTAATATATACTCCTGACACTCTTGTAAACTTGGGATTATTTTTTGAACCAAAAAAACCATTTCCTGAAAGCTCTAATCTTTCATCCCGGTTGTCAGGAATATCACGCCAAGAAATTTGCAATGAGCCGTATAGCGCCTCCTGCACTTCTATAATATCAAGAGAAATACTCTGCTTATTTAGACAAATAATGTACGGAGCATTTAATGCTCCATAGCGCGTAGCTTTTGATTCCAAAGCAGTAATTATATCCTCGCTATCATTACCTATTTGGGTAACGATCGGATGAGTGCCAATGGAACGGGAATTAGTTCCACGATGTAATGGCGATTTTGGAATTAACTGCAACTCTATTTTGACTTTATCATCATCATATACAATTTTAGGCATTGCCTGAAATCCACGTTGACTTAAAAGGTCTGTATATATATCAGGATCATACGATGAAATGGCTTGGTTAAAATAACGGACGATCATTTTTCCACTTGGCTGGCTGTTATCTTTGAAAACGATTTCATCCAGTTTCAACAAAAAATTCGATGCATCAATTTTATCCAACGAATCGAGAAGTGTATTCTTTTTCCTTTCAAGCGACCGCTCATCTTGGGATCGCATTGTCATGTGTTTAACCTCGATAAATAGAAACTCCCCATCTTTTGTAGCAAGATAATCCGGACGTTTTAATGTGCCGGGAATATCAGGGTGTATTGATAATGAAAATCCCAGCTTCGTGAATAGTGTATAGATATATAACTCATAAAATGCGGCATCAAATGAGGCTTGAAATCGTGTCTTTAGGTCTTGCTTTTCATCATCGGGATAATGCGAAAACCACTTTTCAAGTAACTGTCTTATAACTTCCATGTCTTGCCTGGCACTATCGTTATAGTACTGATAGGTATCTACGTTGTATTTAGCAGGCCCATCTAATGTTCTTTCTTTCTTTTCAAAAAGTGACATATCATTCATCAGACAATTTCTTTACAGGGTTTGAATAGACTGTTGCAAAATATAATATTTTGTTCTAAATAATTAATTCACACTACCATTACCAAGTACCGACGCAATTCTCAGATTTACAGAACAGAATCTTACAACATTGGAGTGAATTGCCGTAGATTTGAAAGCATCAAATTAATCTAAAATATGCTATCACCAGATCAACAGGATTTTTATAACAGGTGGCTTCAGAAAGCCGATAATATAGTAGATGAGGATGTTGCCAGCCTTATTGATAAATACGTAACCTTATTTATCAACTATAACTTCCTGTACAATATCGTTCCGATAAAAAAAGCTCAGGAAACTGGTAATGCGAGAGAACAAGTTGGTGACAGAGCGGGAGCTACTACTTTTACAATTGATTTTCTTGGAGCTGCTGCTATTGCCCATTATTTAACACAGCAAGGACTTGACAACCAAATCCAGGCATTATATCAGGCGATGCCTCATTTCAATATTGACCTGAATAGAGGAACACCGCAGCCCAACCGCGACCAACAACTTATCAATGGATTGCAATCAGCAGTGCCTGCGACAAAAATCCTTGCTTTAATGAAAACGCTTTATTCAATCCGGTGTAACATTGTTCACGGAGAAAAGGGACTGCATCAATATCAGGAAATGCTTTTGTCACCAGCAATTCAATTATTACGAGGAATAGTACCGCTGGTGTATGCCAGAGTAAATGCTTAGATAAAGCTCCCAGACGCATAAATATAATCTCTAACAATCGTAATGATTTAAAAGTATAACATGGACGAGAACAAATTACTTGAGGTTTGCTTTATGTTAGCGGAAGACTTGATGTGGGATAAGGATTCGGCTCCTATTGAAAGGCTTCCAGAAGATATTTCTGAATTAAATGAAATGACCAATAAGTTTATTGAAATCGCAAATCAAAATTATTATCAAGTGGAGGGTTTGCCGGATGGTGATGAGATACTTATTGGTGCTATCAGGTATTTGAATGTGCAGGCAATCCCTCCACTTAGAGGAAATTATGCCTGGTTTGCTAATTCTTTAAGCACTCTTCTGGAGATTTGCAATCCCAATAGCATAGTGAGAAGCGAAGGAATACCTTTCCTTTTGAGCCTACAAAAAGGTATAATAAAACATCTGGAATGGGCTACAAAATCAGATGAAGAAGAGGAATCTTAGATGCTCATAGAAAGCAAGAACTGAAGAATTTACAAATACATAATTGCAGCCTCAAATAAGAAAGACCATCTCCAGTAATATAGATGATTAATAATGCCGCAGTCTGTTATGCGGAAACGGATGAACGGACTAAAAGGTAGTGAGGACGGTTTTGCATAAGTGGCTGCACCGCTTCTTCGCGCAGCGGTGTTCCGCCTACGGGGAAAGGAATGCCGATGCGCCGCCTGGGAGGGGCTTTAGGCGACCTTTATCGGTTGGGTGGTAAAGTTGGCAAGGTTGTGAAAGAAGCCCTTATTTTCGGTCATTCCGTTGCGGAAAAGGTTCCATAGCAGGGAGCAACCCATTTGGGCAAGGGAGGAATTAATGTACAAGTCTTGCTTTTCCAATGCTTCAGCCAGTGAACAGCTTGGGGTATTATCTGTTTCTTCAGACCGTTTCAGCAGTTCGCCATATTCATCTGTAATAAATGGCAGGCTTGCCACCGCCTGATATTTTTCAGACTTTGGTTGCTTGATACTGCCGATAGTGGATAGTAGCACCTGCCCTGTGGACTGGCTATTGCCGAAATCCATCCAATATTTGGCTTGATTGCGGTATGCCCTGTAACTATTCAGTCCTTTAAGTATCTCAGCTATTTCAAATCGTGCCTTTACGCTATCAACGCAGGAAATGTAAATACTTGCCTGTGCATGTTCGGGCAACCTGTCCAAACTATCCCTTTCAAACTTTGTGGTTTCAGCTTTCCAGTTCGTGCCAGCCCATCTGTTGGAACGGTTTATCAGGGCAACGGACTTATATAGTCCTACCTCACATTCAGCAAACCGCTGTCTGCCTAAATTGGAATCTGTTACTATATCATCATCCCAAAGCCTCACCGCTATCCCTGCATGTCCCAATTCATTCAGGCTGTAATTCATTTCTACCAATGCGGTTAGCACCTTTGAACCTGTGCCTCCAGCCCCTATCAGGTTTACCTCAATGGGGTTGGTTGGGGCAATCAGGTCGTTGTCTGTAAAATGCACTTTTATTTTGTCCGTTTTCATCGTAGTATATTTTTTATTGTCCTGTCTGTCTTTTTCAATACCTCTTTCGGAAATGGCTCTCCAGTCTTCCGCAGCTTCTTCCATAGGCTCACACAGTTACCGTGTATGGGGTTATGATTTTGCATCAGGTGACTGAAATAGCTGTTAAAGAAATAGGCTTCCCATGCGGCTGTAAATTCCTCTAATGACGCTGACCTCCTGATATTGACATCCACCGTACCCATACATACATTTCCTTCTACATAGACATTGAAAAACGGAGCATGATAAAGTGGTGTGGTTTCGGTCGGCCTCCTGTCACTTTTCAGGGCATAGATATACAGCTTTTCTTTGTTGGCTATCCAAAGTAATGCGGGTACGCTCGCATTACCATTTGAAATGCCTAACCCTTCAACGAAAAAGAGATTTTTACAGGTCGCCTTTGTAAACCACATCACAAAGCCGTTTTCAGATGGGTCTGTGTAAAGGATATTTGCAGCGATAATGCTTTTAGGTTTCAGAAAAGCCTTGTTCCTTTCGCCCGTTGTGTCCAGTGCTTTTGATAAACGCTGTGCTTCCTTAACGGTTAGGGGATGTGCATTAATGGGACTACCATTCTTATCCATATCAAAATACTCTACATAGACTTCTACATTCATTCCTTTTGCTTCATAAAATACCAAAGCCGTTTTAGGATGGTAAAGTTTGCCGATATTTTCCATTACATCTTTCATAGTAATTATTTTAATCGTTATTCAGCAGGTAACATAAATCGTCTATCAATGGGAATAACCTGTTTTCAAATTCAAGACTGCAATCGGTGATTGCTGTACCGTTAAACTTTTTTAATATGGTAGGTTCTTCTGTTGTACCACATTCATTGAACTCATTGTTTACACTTTCAGCAACCGTTTCATATAGCCATCCCTTTACATCGGCTATAAACGAGATATATTTCCTCATTGCAATTACTTCGTCCTCCTGTTCTTCTTCATCCTGTACATATTTTGCGTTTTGGAAAACCGTTGTTGCAGGATAATCAGTATAAAGTGCAAACATTCCCTTTGCTACATTCAGGCACTCCTGTTCAAAATCGTTTGTAGGTATAAATGCCTTTATCCGTTCTGCAAACACATCAAGGTTTTTACGGTTGAATATTTTCTGCTCCATCTTTTCACCGCACCATTGAGCAACCTTTAATTCCTCTTTACGGCTGTCCAATTCTGCTTCATCGTCCTGTTCAATCCAATCGGCAATCATTTCGTATTGCCAATAGAGGTAAGCATCCTCCTGCCTGTAATAAGGTATATCAGCTACATGATACAGATAAGCAAATACGGATAATAATAATCGGGCTGCTCTTTTTGTCTTCGGGTCTTTGAGCATTTTATATAACGGTATAACGGGAATATAAAACAAGGTTGTTCCAGTATTGTATTGTTCCTCGCTTATAAAAAAGGTCTTTCCCTTATCGTCCTGTACCAAACGCAAGCAATTCCAGTTTCTAATGTTCCGTTTTAAATGGTTATCCACTTCCCATACAGAAAGGGCGATATTGTAGGGATAGCCAAACGTCCTTGTATCCATAGGCTCGAAGCCGTTGTAATGCCTGGCAACTGCACACAGGGAGCAATAAAAATCAGTTTCTATTTTCTCCACTTCCGTAGCAGGTTGTACCGTTTTCATCGCCTCCAGTTTAGGCAGGAAGGTGGTTCTTAAAAAACCATTGGCAACATCTGTTGTGGTACTGACTTCCGTTTGTCCTTGCTTATTTCGTGTGCATCTTTTGTCCTTTGTACCCATGCTGTGAACTCTCCCAACTGCTTGTAGAGTTTTCTTTGCCTTTGCTTTTGGGGCATTTGAATGATGCCCGATATAATATTGTGTTGCATATTCCATTGCTTTAAATTTTAAGATTAACCTTTTGTTCCCATGACGCTTTCAAAACGATACTGCACCGTATCATCTTCAATTCGTGGTGCAGATATTTTGGCGGTGGTGAGTACTGGATAGGTATTGGCATAGAAGTTCATCACCGCTTCCACGCTCCATGAAGGTTCAGGGTCTGTAAGCCTTATATCCGTTCCGTTTTCTTTGAGCAGGAAAATCCTGTCTAAATGCTTTGCTATTAACATGACTTCTCGTTTTACAGGTTATTGATTTATTTCTTCTTCCTCAACATTCGCTTCAACGCTTTGTGGCTGTTCATCAGTTACGGGTGTTGCAGTTGCACCAAACAGGTCCGGGGCAAACTTTAAGGATAAGGATGATTTTCGTTTGCGTATGGCTTCTGCCTGTTCGGGATATTCTGAAGGGTCAGGTACTTTCATCCATGCGTCCCTGTGCTTTCCTTCTTTTTCCAGTTCATCTACTTTTTGCATCGCCTCCCTGTATTTCTTCTCTTTGGCTTCTTTTTCCTTTCGCTCCCTGTCTGTCTTTTCTTTTTCCATAGCAGATTGCTTTTTCACTTCTTCCAACTGTTTCATGAAGCCTTCCATGTCCACCATTAAACCTGAAACGGTCCGTATGGGTGTTGTTATTCGTTCAAAGAAACCGTTGTCCAGTTCTTCGGCACTTCCTCTTAGATTGAGGGGCGGTATCAGTTTCCTTGCATCGTCCCCGCACTGCTCATTGTTGAGCATAACCGATACTATCCAGTTACTTTCTGCTCCTTTCCGTATCGTTACTTGCAGGTCGCCTGTTATATTCAATGCAGCTATGCTGCTGAAAAAATTTGTCGTTTCCATTGTCAAATGTTTTTTTGTTAAAAAGAATTTCTGTACAGTCCTGTATAGTTTTATTCCGTGCTACGTTATCTAAACAGCCATCCCCACAATCCCCACAGCAAAAGGGCTAATGCTGCCCACTTCAGCATCCATTCTATCGCAAGTGTGATTAAACCCACTAAATAGTTATTGAAATGCTGCAATCCACCTAAGCCCCTTCGGTTGAATTGTCGCATACCGACAAAGAGCCTGATTGCCAAACCGACAAAAACCATAGTCGGATAAGACATTGCCTGTAATAGTTTTATCAACGCTTCCATAACCTTGTATTTTATGGGTTAAATAATAGGTCTATGGCTAATGTAAACTTGGGATTGCTATGCTTCCTTACAGTAGTATATAAGGTCATACAATGCACCATATACAATGCGACATAGCCAGCAAAAAGTTGGTCTGCAAATAAGCGGCTGTGAGTATGCAGACGTTTCCCATACTTATTTATCTTGTTCCTGACTTCCTCAACAAAGGATAGCCAGGCTTCTACTGTTAGCAACCCGTTTTCCCACTGGCTGCGTATCAACTGTTCGTCCTCCTGTATGGCAAGGCACATATTGTCGGTGTATTCCAGTAAGGCAGGAATTTCCTGCGGAAATAGTTCGTGCAGCAATTTTGCCTTCTCTATGTTTATCAAATTATCTAACGGTTTCATATACTTGTTTTTGTAAGTGGATAATAAGGACAGGCATTGCTGCCTGTCCTGTTACTTTAGCTCAGTGCAAGCACGTCTGCTCCGTCTTTTGCAAACTGGCTGCACAATTCAAATGCTCGTTGTGCTTTAGCCTGTGCTGTGCCTCCCATTACAATGGATTGCAGTTTGCTTTCATCGTCCTTGTAATTGCGTACATTCTGATAGTAACCTGTTACCGCATTGTATGCCCCGAACACTGTTCCTTTGGTAGTATTCAACTGTTGGGTATCTGCCATCATTGCATAGGCAAAGGCATCTTCCACCGTATTTTTAAAAACGGTTGACAGTTCATCCTCTGCACCTTTTTTGAGTGCGTCCAATGTTTCCTTGTTGGGGCAAAGTGCCAGTTGGATAAGTTTCTTTACTTCTTCATCACAGATACGCACCTTTGTCCATTGATTGAATATGCCCTCCAGTTGTACACTTAGCTGATTAGCCAGTCCCATTACTTTATGAGCATTTTCCAAACGTTGTTTTGCACCTGACGTGTGGCGAATACGTACCACGTTGGACATATTTCCCAATGCTGCATTGAGAGTGTTTTGACAAACGATACGTACAGGTGTAAACGCTGCGGTAATACTTCCCGTACCATCATGTGAGGTGGTCAGGAAGATGTATTTTTCTGTAACATCATCACCGTTACCTACTCGGATATAGTCAGGGAGTTTAGCCGTAATAAATATGCGCTCTCCGTTTCCTAATGCACCTGCTGTTTGATACAGGATACCATCACCACCACCTACAATAGCATCGAAAAAGGCAAAGGCATCTGCATTTTGTACTATTTGGTAATCTTTTCCTACTACGCCAAAAACCGTATTGGTATCGGTACGCATAGTTGCGAAATTGTCGGGCAACAAAATGTTACCACCTTCTTTTATTTCACCATCATCACTTATACTGATGCCTGTGCCACGAGTATATAAGGGAGATTTGATAACCTCGAAATCAAGCCCTGCGTATTTGATAGCTTCGGCACTGGTGGGATATTGCTCTACTATCTGTCCCAAATTGTGCCATGCTTTCTGCTGCACGCTAAAGAAGCTGTATTTGCCTGTACGTTCGTTATAATTAAGATTATGTGCCATGATTGTAATTTTTAAAAGTTGATAAATGAAAATGAATGATTAGAAAGGCAAATCGTCTGTGCCATTGTTTGCAGGTACTGCGGAGTCGTTTCTGTTACCACCTGCTACGGTTTCAGACCGTTTACCGCCTCCATACAATTTGATTTTTGATGTATGGAAATTGAGTGCTGCATGTGCCCCACCATCTCCACCAATCCATGCTCTTGCACTCACCCTGCCGTTGAGTTCTACCAATGTTCCTTTGGTGAGTACCTTTGCTACATTTGTTGAAATCCAGTAGGCACAGTTGAAATACTCGGTGTGTTCCACTCGTTCGCCCTGTTTGTTACGGTAGCTGTCATTCACTGCTACGGAAAAATTCACTACCTGTTTGTCGCTCGGCAAGGTGCTGATTTGTGCGTCCCTCGTTAATCTGCCAATGATGTTCATGATTTTTAATTTTAATTGTGAAACCATTTTGTTTACTTCTTTTTTCACCCGCTTGCCCTAAAAGCATTTTTCCAAAAGAAAAAACGGTAAAAAAGAAAGCAGCGACAGAGTGTAGCCGGAGGCGCGGAGAGCTATAAGTCCCGAAGGGTGCAAGCGCAGCGCAGCATTATGCGCTCGTAGCAACGAAGGCGTAACTATCTTAGCTGCCTTTTTACCCGTTTCGTTGGAAAATGCCAAAGCAGGTTGGTTGCTATCTCAACCAATCAGGCTTGTTATTCTCTTGTATAGTAAAGCATGAGGGGGATGTAAGGCGGTGAGGAACGAGCCGGTCACGACAAAGAAGGGACGGAAGCGAGGCGTACCCTGGAATGACCGACCCGAAGGGACATGCCCTTTTTAAAAAAAACATGTTTTTAAAGGTGACTTGTAGTAGGCTACGCGGATTACGTTATCTTTTGCTACACTTTAAGATACAAAGTGTTAAATTGTTAATATTAATATTTAAGTATTTGCTTAAATAAGTAACATTTATTACTTTTGCCTCGCAAACAAATTTGACAATGACAAACGATACTTGCATCAGGTTACAGGCGGACATAGACCAAATTAAAAGTTGCCGAGAAAAATTAAAGACTAACTCGAAATCATTTTTACAATTAGTACAGGTTCTTGCTTTGGCAGGAAATGAAGTACGACTGAAGATACTATTTCTGCTTGAAGAGGAAAACGAACTTTGTCCTTGCGACCTAAGTGATATTTTGGGAATGAGTATTCCTGCCGTGTCCCAACATTTACGAAAGCTAAAAGACGGGAATATTATTGAAGCCAGAAAACAAGGACAAACCATTTTCTATTCACTACACAATAAACATTTAAAAGTATTAAGATCGTTCTTTAAAATAATCAATCAACAAAATTTGGTGACAGTATGACAACGACAATAAAAAATAGTAAAGGCTGGATTGCTGGACTGTTGGCAGCAGTTGCAGCTTCTCTTTGCTGCATCACACCTGTTTTAGCTTTCTTAGGTGGTGCAAGCGGATTTGCTTCATCATTTTCGTGGGTTGAGCCGTATCGTCCATATTTAATCGGTTTGACAATTGCAGTTTTTACATTTGCGTGGTATCAAAAAATAAAACCACAAAAACAAGTTGGCTGCGACTGTGAGGCTGACAATAAAAAATCATTTTGGCAATCAAAATCGTTTTTAGTTATCGTTACTGTTGTTTCTGGATTGCTAATGGCATTTCCATACTATGCAAAAATATTTTATCCAAAGCCACAAAAAGCAAAAGTGATTGTAGTTGACAAAAGCAATATAGCAACGGTTCAATTAAACATTAATGGAATGGACTGTGAAGGTTGTACAGCACACATTAACGGCGCACTTTCAAAGGTGGATGGAGTAATTGAAGCAAACACTTATTATAAAAATGCAAATGCAATCGTAAAGTTTGACAATTCAAAAACATCAGTTGACAGTCTTTCAAATATTATAAACAACATCGGATATAAAGTAATTTCATCCACCATCATCAACAAATAAAAATGAACAAGACAGCAATACTTCAATCAGTAATCATTTGTCCTAATTGCAGACACCAAAAAGAAGAAACAATGCCCACAGACGCTTGCCAGTTTTTTTATGAATGCGAAAACTGCAAGACAAGATTAAAGCCGAAACAGGGGGACTGCTGTGTTTATTGCAGTTACGGAACAGTAAAATGTCCTCCAAAACAATTAGGAACTTCATGCTGCTGACAGAAAAAAGGATATAAAATGTAGAAGTTAAGATTTGATCCAACGAATTGTAGTCATGTCTTTTTTATTACTAAGTGGCTTAATCCCGGATCATTCAGCAACCTTTCCATTTCCGATTGAATAATGTCCTGTATATCTTCTTTTATCTGGAAATAATTACGCTGTACCATGCTGTTATCCAGCTTGCGAATCACCTCTATCTCCTTGTAGCTTTCTTCCTCTCTTTTCAGTGCATCGTGGTTATTGATAATTTCACAATGGAAGGCTTTCAGGTCTATTTTATTATCAGGATCGTCAGCTACCATGCCTACGAACTCACCGGAACTCAGTGCAGATATTTTTGAAGGCGGTATAGCGGTTTCCAGTTGCTTTGAGCGGCTGATAGAAGTATCACCGCTATTGATAGAATAACTTTCCCTATCCTGCATGATTTTCCCGAAGCGTTCGGAAAGTTGTTTGGCTGTATCACCTGTAACTTGCCCGGCTACAATGTTGCCCGTGATATTCATAATTACATCTGCCTGCTCCCTGCCATAATCTTTACGAAGCTGGCTGAAATCCTGAATACCTAAGCAAGTGGAAACCTTGTTGCTCCTTGCTGTGGCTATAAGGCTATCCATGTTGTTCAAATAGATAGTTGGGAACTCGTCAAAAACCAAACTGCTTTTCAATTTTCCTTTCTTATTGACCTGCTTTACAAGGCGTGTTACATAAAGCGAAAGCACCGCCCCATAGATCTGTATCTTTTGCGGATTATTACCCATGCAAACCACCTTCGGATCATCAGGATTATTCACATCGAGATTGAAGTCATTGCCCGATAAAACATAATACAATTGCGGTGAGGAAAGCCTTGCCATAGCCACTTTAGCAGATGCTATCTGTCCTTCTAATTGTTCCATCACATCATTCAGGTAGGCATTCAAAAACGGATTGATCAATACCTCACATTCTTTGGCAGCTTCGGTTCTGAACAATGTAAAAAGGCTGTCATAATCTGCCTGCATCAGTTCTATGACGTGTGGCAACGTGCAAAATTCTCCGTCCTTATATTTCTTCAGATACCATATCACAGCCGTCAGGAAATTAATTGGCGATTCCACGAAAAAATCGCCCTGACGCTTTATCCACTCTCTATTTAATCCCATTAAAATGGTGCGGGCTGATTCCGCAGCATCAGTAATATCGGTCATGGCTGATGGCTCCAAAGGATTGCACCGATGGCTTCTTGTTAAGTCGTCAAAATTGATCACAAAAAATCGCGGAGGCTTGGCGTACCTGTGCTTGTTTTTCAACCAGGAATTGTAGGCAATCCTTGAAAGATCATCGAACTTAAAGTCGTACACAAACATTGTAAACCCCTTACGGATATGTTGGGTAATGACGTGCCTGATTACGAAATAGGATTTACCTGCACCGGGAGTACCTAATACCATTATCGCCCTGAAAGGGTTAATGATATTTATCCAGCTATTGCGAACCTTGTTTTTAAGGCGGTAGCGTGCCGGCAGGTTGATGGAAAATTCATTTTCCAGTAAACGTTCTTCCTGCGGAAACGTCTCGTTTTCCTTGTTAAAAATATCCTTGTTGTTGAACTTGCTTTTAATGATCCGGGAAAGCAATGTACCTCCAGAAAGTATCAGTAAAAAACCTATTGCGGTAATGCTTATATAAACAATTGTCTTCTCCTGTGCAGGCAATTGAAGCATCATGGAAAGATAGCTGGCAAAATAGAGCAACAGCCCCGTTATGAGGTAGGCGAAAGCTGTTTTATAATTCAGTTTCTCATCCTTCCGGCCTTTTGCTCCGAGCAGCGAAATCACCAGAAAGCCTAAAGCAATCAGCTTGCTTTTAACAAAGTTGCTGAAGATACCTGTTCGGTAAATATTACCTAAAATACGGTCGCTGAAAGTACTGCTCAACTCCCATTCCTGAAAGGCAGCATAGCAATAATAATAGAAGTGTATCACTAAAATAACGATACTGATCAACCTGGTCATGTCCAGAATTTTCCTCAGCGCCTGTTCGTTCTCACCTGTCTGTACAGCCATTGTTTTACGTTTTATTGGTTATTGGAAATGTTCTTGTTTCTTTTTCTTTTCTTGCCTTTTTTCTTTAGCTGACCGGGTATATAATCAGCTACCTGGTCGGGTTGTATCAAGGCATCCAGTGCATTGCCAACAGGGATGCTAATTGGAGCTGGCATATGATCCTGGGGAAGCGTTTTAACGTCGCGGTCGGTCACTTGCGTAGGCTGTGTAGCTTTGCCTGCTTTTTGAGCTACCTGTGGTAATAACTCTGACTTCATCACTTCTTTCAAGCCGCATCGTTCCTGTATGGCTTTGGCACTGTATTGCTTACCCAATGCACTTCCGTTGAAGACAGTTTTGGTCTGATGATCTACGTAGGTTATGCCATATATCAACCCGGCATCATTTTGACGCAAGGCAACGTGTATGCCCTTTCTTTCGAGTTGATTTACCAGTTCGTCCAGTGTTGGCGTTTTACCAATAAACAACCTGTCTATTTCATTTTTTACGCGGCTTTTAAATGGTTGTCGTTTGGCATCATTGAGAGTAAATTTTTCTTCCAGAAATTTCAGTGTGGGCTTATTATAAAAGTCACTGGCTTTTATTGGTACGCCTACCGGCTTTCCATCCTCATCCAATATGCGGTAAACCAATCCTCCACCTTGAAAAATTCTTGAATGTTCGCTGCCCCGATCCGCCAGTACATTGTACTGTTTCAATACTGCATTTAGCTCCGGCAGACTGGTGTAGTGATATTTGAACAATACCGAATCGAGTACATTGGTGATAGCTCTTTTTGTTTCTGTACGCCCGTATTGTACCTTCTTTGCATCAATAGGTTTTAACCTGAATGCCTGCTTTCTTGCATGGGCATCGGCCACTACAAGACCAAACATTTTTTCAATCTCTTTTCTTGCAGGTTCTGACTTGCGAATGCCGAGGTGATGCAGGTCAATACGATTGCCGTTAGGCTGGATGTTAGTGGTGACTATGTGGATATGCGGGTGACCTGCGTCATGGTGCTGATAAACAAGATAAGGCTGCTCTCCAAAGCCTAATTTCTGCATATAGACGTTGGCGATTCCCATCAACTTTTCCTTGCTCAAATGTGTTTCCGAAGGGTCAAAATTGAGGGAAATATGTACGCTGTTTCGTTTAACATTCTCTCTCAGTTCTGTCCTTTTCAGCAGATAACCTAACTTAATCTTAAGGCTCATTTCATCAGCATTCAGCGGAAAATTTTCTGCTCCGATGCACTCTGCTACACCTTCTTTAACTTTGTTCTCATTGTAGTTGAAAATACGGTGCATAGAGTGGCCAGGCTTGATCACTGCAACCATATTTCCAGTATTTTTTTTACGTTTATTCTGACCTCATCTACCTTATTGCTAAGGATATTTTTCTCCACTTCATACGCTATCAACCAGCTTTTAAATTCAGCGATCTGGCTGAGTGTATGGAGCTTTTTAACAGCTTGATTGAAGTTGTTTCCTACTGCATTTAGCTCGCTGCGAAGCCGGGTAAGCTCTGCCATTAAGTCATCCTGTGAGCTGTTACGGTAGGTTGTTACAACGGGTTTATCGAACAGGCTTCGACGTACATAATCGCTTAGCTTTCGACAGGTAGAAGCCTTCCACTTCTTTTCAATTTTAGCATACTCATCGGGTGTCAGACGCAGCCCGATAATGCGTGTCCTGTTTGAATTTTGTTCTTTCATCACTGATCATTTTCACGTTTTCAAACTCATTTTCACCTTTCAGACACCCTGCCCACGAGTTCCGAGTGATGGGCAGCCAGATCCGGTTGTTTAACAACCGTTCATCTGGCCGATTGCGGGAAAGTTGCAATCTCTCTGCTTTTAGAACCTCTTTTAGACATTGAAAGGCTCCAAAGCGTATAAGAGGCTAAAGCGCTTTAAAGCAGCTCAGCGGCTCTTACTGTTCTCTTATCACTTATTTCAACTTTTGTTTTGATGTTTCCTTTGCGGCTTGCCGAAATTCACCATCCAGTCGTTGAAGTCCTTGTGGTTTTGATACAGGTTGCTTTCGTCCTTGTATTTACTGCTCAGGGAGAGTGCATACTGGCTGCAATTTTTTCCTGTAATGTCTCTATCGAGGTAAAGCCTGATCGCATTGTGTTTTTCCAAAAAAGGGCGTGCAGTTTCAAAGAAGGATATTGAGTTCAGCACTGCAAAATCAAAGCGGTCTTCGGGGTCTTGTCGATGGATAGCCTTGAAGGAAAGAAAGTCTATAAAGCCTTCAAAAACGATAACCTCATCGGCGCTGTTATCAAGGGTGGTGATTCCCTTTGGCGAACTGCTGGCTTTGAAATATGGGTTGCGTATTTCAAAACCTCCCAGGTCGTTTTTAAAGCCTATCCCGTAATAAACTTTTCCATTGAGTTCGTACCGAACTTCCCGACAATAGCGGTCAGCTATATCAATAGGTATGCGGCGTTGCTGTAAGTACCTTAAAAGGGCAGTCGAGGAAAGTATAAAGTCACCTAGAACCTTTATCTGATTCTGTGCTTCGGGTTGGGTAAAAGACTGATGAAGTGAAGGCTTTTGAAGGGAAAGATTACCGCTTAAATTCTGTAGCAATTCAGAAACCGTACAGCCATGATACAGGATGGCAAAATCAACCAAGTTACCACCTTTACCGAGGCCATGATCGTACCATCGGTTCAGTCTACGGTTGACTTTGAACGACGGCGTTTTTTCGTCCCGAAGTGGTGAAAAATACCAATAATCGTTGTTCCTGATTTTAGCAGGTTCATGACCTAAACTTGACAGGAAATACACAATGTCTATTTCTTTGGCTTCGCTAACGGAAAGCCTTTTGTTCCTGAAATCCATAAACACACTTTTTCAAACGCACATTCAGTTCCTCTAAGCGAAGTTAACCAGGCGATATGGGATTAACCTATCCTCATCATATTTTGATGAGGATGCAGATAGCCTTGTTATTTACTTTTGTACAGTGAGTTATTGTTTAAATTAAAAACGTGGGATTATGCTAACAACAAGTGATGTAGCCAAAGTGTATGATACTATTCTCAGTATCCCTGGCATGAGTGAAAGAGTGAAGATTGACATGAGGATCTCCCGCAAGAACATATTGTTATTGCACAGTGTTCTCAAGCGCGGATTGACGGCTAAAGACGATGATAAATCATCTGCATTGCTGGAAAGTATTCCTAAGGAAGCGTTAGAGGAATTGCACGTAATTGCTGACGAGTATCTTACTAAAGCGGGCTTGACTGAACTCAGTGAAAAACTGAAGGCGCTTAGTCCTAAGTAGTCAGTAGCGCAGCAAAGCCACTTGGAAGGAAGAAATGTTTACAGGTATAACACTAATCCTTTCAAGTGGCTTATTAATGTATTATTATTATTATTATTGTCTTTGAAAAACTTAACGCGTTAATGTCTGCGTTTTACAATAATAGTAACAATAGTTAATTTTCGACCATTCATGTCGAGTTCAGAAACTTTCATTTCTTGAACCCAGACACTATCTAAATCGTTGTAGGCTGCCATTCCTCCCATACTTGCGTTACCGTACATTAATCGTTTAAATTTGTCCCCCGATTTTACATAGTAGCTATTCCATTTCCTTTTGTAAATACTTTGCGTGTGTAAAATTCCCGATGAAGGAATTTCAAAAATGCGTTTTTCTCCATTTTGCTTTTCAGGTATGCCACCAGGATCGGAAAAGAATATAGTTGCAGGACCGTCGAAACCATCCGGCAGGATATACATATCGGCCCTTTTTTCCGAATAGTCTATAAATAAAAAGATTGCGCCAAAAACTACAATGACGCCGGCCAAAATGAGTATTATGCGATGGGAATCCTTCATTGAATGGGACTTGTTTTTTATAATACGTCGGGGTTGATTAACATCTTGAATAGGAAAGCTTTGGTGAGCGATGTATAAGTGTGGAAGTAACCCGAGACCGTGCAAAGAGAATTTTATTTCTTTTTTGTCGAAACTATCCAGCTTTCTGCTAACCTAATGTTCGGTATTTTGTTTTTTTCTAACCATTGCATGAATGCTGGTACATCTTTAGGAGTAAAATGAATAATGTCCCCGTTTTTTAGCATAATGGTGAAAAAATCACTTGCAGCAAGAAACTTAGATAATTGTCCCGCATTGTAGTCAAAATTGGGGAAGTGATCGGCTGAAGTCATGGTACATTACTTTTAATCCGGTTTCGTTTGACTTGCTGCCCGTAAAAAAATAGCGCAGGCAACAGCTTACCGCACTGAGGTCTTAGGAAACCCGGTAACGAATAAGTGCGCCCACGCCGTAGCATGAGCGTTTTCCACTTATGTCCCGTTACCTTTGAAAGTTCCTAAGTTTCAGTGCAGGACTTAAAGCAAAAACGCTTCAAGAAATATTTGCGTAAAGATACGATATCAGGAGATAAATCATATAACGTAAATTTTAAATACACATGTCTTTACCACCAAGTCACAGCACGAAATATTGATTAAATTTGTAGTACAGCACAGGGTTTGGCTTTTGCGGGTAAACGTAAAAAAATTTGGATATGGAAAATGAAATGGAACTTAAGTTAGCGGACAAAGGAGTAAAACCCACTGCTATGCGCCTTTTAGTCATGGATGTCTTATCAAAGCAAGAGGCAGCAATTAGCCTTAGTGAGTTGGAAAATTCATTTGCAAAAGCAGATAGAATAACGCTGTATCGGACGCTTAAAACTTTTGAAACCCACAATTTAATTCACCGCATAGATGATGGAACGGGGGCTCTTAAGTATGCCCTCTGTATTGACGGCTGCGAATGCCACCTTAAAGACTTGCATGTCCACTTCCACTGCACTAAGTGCCAAAGAACATATTGTTTGGCAGACAATACTATTCCTTTTGTTGACTTGCCAGAAAAGTTCACAACCCAAGAAATAAATATGGTAATCAAGGGTTTATGTCAGAAATGTTCATCCTAAACTAACATTGCAATACTATTGCATGTTTTCTTTTGTTATCTTTGCGAACAATGCAAAAATGGTTCGCCTTCATATTGCTCATCATCGTTGCGGTAGCGGTCTTTGTACCCTGCTGCACAACGGACAATTGCGGCGCAGACCAAACCAACTCATCCACGTCACAAAACCATCCTATTAAGCAGGAAGGCACTTGTTCCCCTTTCTTTTCCTGTTCATCTTGTGTAGGCTTTGTGGTTATTGCTAAAATAGTTCCGGTTTCAACAATACCTGCACCTGTATTAAAGCATTACGATCATCAACGTTGCTTTCTCCCATCGTCATACACCCGAGCTGTTCTACAGCCTCCCCAATGTTAAGATAACATCAAATAGATTATAGAATTACGATCCGTAGTTCTATCTGTTAATTGATTGTTGTCTGCCTTATGCCAAACTCCCGACTAAGACCGAATAGAAAAGAGTATAGCCGAAAAATGGCAAGTCACAAATGGTCGAAAAGCAAAAAAATGTTTTTCACTGTTTTTAGCATAGTGTTCGGTGTAATCGCCCTAATAGGCATAATAGCAGCAATCCTGAAGTATTACAGATTAATATCCACATAAATTTTACAATGTTAGACAGGATTATACATTTCTCCATAAAAAATAAACTTGTAATTGGTTTTTTCGTATTGGCGTTGGTTATTTGGGGGGGGTACTCACTCTCCAGACTTCCAATTGATGCAGTGCCAGATATTACCAATAACCAGGTGCAGATCATTACACAAGCTCCAAACTTAGGAGCACAGGAAGTAGAGCAGTTCATTACAGCCCCAGTAGAATTAGCTATGGCAAACATTCCGGAAATGGTCGAAAAACGCTCCATTTCCCGTTCTGGTATATCTGTAGTCACACTTGTTTTCCACGATAACACAGACGTTTATTGGGCAAGGCAACAAGTAAGTGAAAGGCTTAAAGAAGCACAGGAAGTTATTCCTGAAGGAATGGGCAAGTTATCACTTGCCCCAATCAGCACAGGACTTGGAGAGATTTATCAATACACCGTCCATACTGAGCCAGGATATACTGATAAATATTCCCCAACAGATTTAAGAACTATTCAGGACTGGATTGTAAGAACACAGTTAGCAGGAGTGGAAGGTGTTGCAGAAGTAAGTGGCTGGGGCGGATACGTAAAACAGTACGAAGTAGCAGTTGATAACGACAGGCTCAATTCAGTGAACATCACAATACCCGAAGTGTTCACCGCTTTAGAAAACAACAATGCAAACACAGGTGGTTCATATATTGAGCAGCGCAGCAATACCTATTTCATTAGAGGCATAGGTCAGGTAAAAACCTTTACAGATATAGAGAAGATTGTTATTAAAAATGTCAGTGGAACTCCAATATTGATAAGAGACGTAGCTACAGTTCAATTTGGAAGTGCTACGAGGTACGGTGCAGTTACGCGTAACGGAGAAGGCGAAGTAGTCGCAGGTATTACACTCATGTTGAAGGGCGAAGATTTCAATAAAGTAATTGCTAATGTAAAAGAGAGGATGAAGCAAATACAAAAGTCATTGCCTGAAGGCGTAGTTATCGAACCGTTTATAGATAGGACAGAATTAGTAGGCAGAACCATCGGTACTGTAAAAAAGAACTTGCTTGAAGGGGGTTTGATTGTAGTCTTTGTACTTGTCTTATTACTTGGTAACTGGAGAGCTGGTTTGTTGGTAGCATCCGTGATACCCTTAGCAATGCTCTTTGCGTTTGCATTAATGAGAACCTTTGGAGTTTCAGGTAACTTAATGAGTTTGGGCGCTATAGATTTTGGTTTGATTGTAGATGGCGCAGTAATTATTGTTGAAGCAATAATTTTCCGGCTTACAGAGAGCAATTTATTTCCGGGAAAGCCGCGGCTTACACAGCCTGAGATGGATGCTGAAGTTTATACAGCATCGTCTAAAATCAGGAACAGTGCGGCCTTCGGAGAAATTATAATACTGATTGTATACTTACCGCTCTTTGCGTTGATAGGTGTTGAAGGCAAAATGTTTAAACCGATGGCTCAAACAGTGGCTTTCGCCATATTAGGCGCTTTCATTCTTTCGCTTACTTATGTGCCTATGATGAGTGCTTTGTTTTTGAGTAAAAGCACTGTGCATAAGAAAACCATTTCGGACAAAATAATGAATGCCTTGCACAGGGTTTATGAACCTGCTTTGCGTACCGTTTTAAAGTGGAAGATTACAACCGTTTTAATAGCATTTGTACTATTTATTATATCACTCCTTGTATTCAATAACATGGGTGGTCAGTTCATACCCACGTTGGAAGAAGGAGATTTAACTGTAGAAATTTCTATGTCACAGGGCACTTCATTAACGCAAACAGTTGATATGTTTTCAAAAGCAGAAAAGATATTGAAGAAGCAATTTCCAGAAGTAAAGCAGGTAGTAACAAGAATTGGAAGTTCTGAAATACCAACTGATCCCATGCCAATAGAAAGAGCCGACATGATGGTTGCAATGAAGCCAAAAGAAGATTGGACAAGTGCAGAGACAAAAGAAGAAATGATGGAAAAAATGGAAAAAGCTTTGTCAATATTACCAGGCATAAGAGTAGAAATAACACAACCCATGCAGATGCGTTTCAACGAGCTTCTTTCAGGTATCAGACAGGACGTGGCAATAAAAATATTCGGAGATGACATTGACATTCTTTCCCAACAGGCAAATAAGATTTCAAAACTCATAGCACCTGTAAACGGTGTAGGTGAACCATTTGTTGAAAAGGTTGCAGGCTTGCCGCAAGTGGCAGTAGAATACAACAGGGATAAGATGGCTCAATATGGTTTAAGCATCAAAGATGTAAATATGATATTGCAAACAGCTTTTGCAGGCAATGTAGCAGGTGTTGTGTTTGAAGGTGAGAAAAGGTTTGATTTGGTAGTACGTCTAAATAGGGCTTTGAGAGAAGATATAAGGAACATTGAAAACCTTTATATACCCTTGCCTTCAGGCAACAAAGTACCACTAAACCAGGTAGCAAGTATCGAGTTCAAAGATGCACCAGCACAGGTTTCAAGAGAAAATGGAAAGCGTAGGATTTATGTTGGGTTCAATGTAAGAGGAAGGGACGTTGAAAGCACTGTGGAAGAAATACAAGCGAAGCTGGATAAACAATTAAAGCTACCAGTAGGCTACTACCTTACTTACGGCGGCGAATTTCAAAATTTACAGGAAGCGAAAGCAAGATTATCAATTGCAGTGCCTGTTGCATTATTGCTGATACTCGTATTGCTATTTGTAACCTTTAAATCCATTCCGCAAACATTATTAATATTTACAGCCGTTCCGCTTTCAGCAATAGGTGGCGTGTTCGCTTTGCTAATTCGGGGAATGCCATTTAGTATTTCAGCAGGTGTAGGTTTTATAGCCCTCTTTGGCGTAGCAGTATTGAACGGCATTGTGCTCATTGGTTATTTCAACCAGTTAAAGAAGGAAGGGGTTGAAGACATTAATACAAGGGTGATGGAAGGAACAAAAGTCCGGCTGCGACCCGTAATTATGACGGCTGCAGTTGCATCGCTTGGGTTTTTACCAATGGCATTGTCAACAGGTGCAGGTGCAGAAGTGCAAAAGCCTTTGGCAACAGTTGTTATTGGCGGTTTGCTTACAGCAACCCTATTAACCCTCTTTGTACTTCCGAGCCTATACGTATTAGCTTCCAAAAAGCTCAAAAGAGTAAAGATGAAAATAAAGCCAGACAAATTGCCGTTGCTGTTATTGTTCACTTGCATCTTCCAATTTGGAAAGATAAATGGACAAACTCCAAATCCTGTTTTAAGCAATCTAATTCAACAGGCCAGGATAAACAATCCGCAGCTTCGACGATCAAGTTTGGAGATACAGCAAACCCGGACACTTCAAAACACGGCTGTTGACTTACCAAAAACAACCTTCAGTATTACGCAAGACCCTACCAGTGGCGGTAATATTGATAACTCCATTGGTATTTCTCAATCCTTTTCTTTGCCCTCAGTTTACAAAACACAAAGAAAGGTTTATCAGCAACAGACGAAACTTGCAGAAGCCAACAAAAGAGTAACTGAGACGGAGATAATAAGAGATATAAAACTTTCGTACTATAACTACCTGTACACTTTTGAAAGATTGCGATTATTGAACGATTTAGATAGTATCTATACTGACTTTTTCAACAAGGCAGAAGTCAGGTACAAAGTAGGAGAAACATCAAATCTCGAAAAGCTGACAGCACAAAACCAGACATTTGAGATACGATTGCAGAAAAAAGAAGCTCTTGCAGATTTAAAAGTTTATGAAACACTTATACGGCAGCTAACAAGCATTACAGGTGAGATAGCCATTGATACCACAGACAGAACCTTTTACTATACTGAGTACATACAAATTGATACTGCAACGAGTCAGAATCCCATGTTAGTATATCAGCAGCAGAATATTGCTGTGGCATCGGCAAGGGTTAGTTTGGAAAAAACAAAATGGCTCCCTGAATTTTCTGTTGGGTATAACCATCAATACCTTTTTAAAGGATTTAATCCTGCTGATATAAATCGCTCTTACTTCCCAGGTACTCGAATAGCGGGAGTTGAATTAGGAATGTCGTTGCCACTATTCACAAAGCCATACAGAGCCAGGGTTGAAGCAGAGAAGTTAAATGTTGCTATTGCTCAGCAGGACCTTAACAGGGTTCAATGGCAGCTAACATCAGAATATCAATCTGCATTTCAGCAATATCTGAAGCATAAAGAAAGGGTTGACTACTATCAATCAGAAGGTATTAAGGTGGCTGATGAGCAAATACGGATAGCAAGGTTTGCTTTTAGCAAAGGAGAAATCAGCTACGTTGAAATGGTTCAAAATCTTACGCAGGCAATGCAGATAAAGTTGCAACACTTGCAGGCTTTGCAGCAGTTGAACGAAGCGGTAATTAATATTAAATACTTAAAAGGTCAGGAATAACATGAAATATAAAAAAATTGCTTTAATGACATTACTAAATAAAAATCTGTTACTTGGCATTTGCTTCATCGGTAGCTTAGTATTCGTCAGTTGTTCAGGGAAAACCAAGACTGAAGAAAAAACAACGGAAACCACTAAAACAGAGGAAGGCGAAGAAGGTATAGAGTTAACGCAGGCACAAATTGATGCGGTAGGCATTCAATTTGGTACTATTGAATTAAAGAACCTAACACAGGTAATAAAAGCAAGTGGTGAACTTGCGGTACCACCGCAGAACAGAGCAGATGTGAATGTGTTGGTAGGTGGTGTGATCAGGAAGATTTTTGTTATCGAAGGTCAATCAGTTAAAAAAGGACAAGCTCTTGCGTTGATAGAAAATGCAGATTTGGTTTCAATACAGCAGGGCTATTTGACAGCAAAAAATGCTTTCTCTTATACAGCAGCCGAGTTACAAAGGCAAAAGGAATTAGACGAAGCCAATGCAGGAATAAAGAAAAAGCTGCAGGAAGCACAAGCAAACTACAATACAGAAAAGGCAAGAATTACGACACTTGAAGCACAGCTAAGGCAGTTAGGCATCAACCCGGCTGCTGTATCAAATGGCAATATAGCTACACAGGTTCGTGTTAGCGCACCTATTAGCGGTACAGTAGGCCATATTATGGTAAACACTGGCGCTTCTGCCCAGCCGGGCAGTCCTCTCTTAGAAATTATTGACAACTCCCAAATTCACTGCGACCTGACGGTATTTGAAAAAGACTTGTTCAAGGTTAAAGCAGGTCAGAAAGTAATCTTTACACTTACCAATCAGGAAAACAGGGAAATAACAGGCAGGGTATATGGTGTCAATAAGTCTTTTGAGAATGAAAGCAAAGGAATTATTGTTCACTCTATCATTGAAAATCCAAGCGCTTACAAGCTGATACCAGGAATGTATGTTACTGCATTGATCAGTATAGGTAGTGAGCAGGTTACGGCCCTACCGGTAGAAGCAGTAGTTCAGTCAGAAGGTAAGAGTTACATTTTCGTTGTTGATGAAGAAGCTAAAGAAACTGTAGAAAAGAAAAAGGAGCCAAAAGAATCCGAAAGTAAAGAAGAAAAGAAAGAAGATGACGAAATGAAAGAAAGCAATGGGAAAACTTATCGCTTTAAGATGGTGGAAGTCATTACAGGTGTCAGTGAATTGGGTTATATCAAAATCACACCCGCAGGTGAAAATATAGGTAAACTTCAAGTGGTTGTGAAGGGCGCAAACTACATTCTGTCAAAAATTAAAGCAGGTGGTGAGGAAGAAGAATGACAATGCGTAAAATAGATGCGGGAGCTAAGCCACGCCGATAATACTCTTTATTCCTACTACTCTATTGGCATATTATGTTTAAAACGTAAATCAGAAAAATAAATGATTGGCATTCTCACAGGAAGTTTGATTATTAGTCTGCTACATGCGGTGATACCTAATCACTGGCTGCCTGTGGTTGCTATTGCCAGAAAAGAAGGATGGAGTTTAGCAGAAACACTTAAAATCACATCTATATCCGGCTTCTCGCATGTGATTAGCACGGTTATCATTGGGATACTGCTCGGTATAATAGGCAACGAACTGGCAGATCATCTTGAAAACTTTGCCCATGTTATTGCTCCGGCTTTGCTCATTCTGCTTGGGCTTTATTTTATTCGGCAACACTATAAACATCATCATTTCCATTTGGATAAGAAAGAAATCGAGAAGAAAACAAAAAGGTCAATCATAACAGCTTTGGTTATTGCTATGTTTTTTTCACCCTGCATGGAAATAGAAGCTTATTTCCTTTTAGCCGGTGCCAAAGGTTGGTACATGATGGCGATTATTGCAATCATGTATTCCTTTATTACAATTACAGGTATGCTTATTTGGGTTCGGATTGTTTATAAGGGCTTGCTAAAACTGAACTGGCACAGATGGGAACACAATGCTGGAATTATAACCGGGCTAACGTTAATTCTAACTGGCGTGGTATCGTTTTTTATTCGTTAAATATTGTTTTATGGATCAGGAAAGATTAAATAACAAAGGTGCGGCACTGAATGAATTGTCGAAGGTGAAAACTAAGGAAGCCAAAAAAGCAGTTGAAAATGACGGTTACGGCCTTGAAGGTGGTGTAAGTGTAGAAGCACCCAAAGGCGCTGTCAAAGTAGATATGGGTTGGAAGGAAAATTGGAACTTAATTGTAGGTCTATGTATTCTGGCTGTTGTTTTGACGTTAGAATATGGATTTAAAATAGAAATTCCAAAGATAACCGCTTTTATCATCAATGCTATAGCGTATTTATTTGCTGGATACAAAGTGCTGAATCTGGCTTTCCGAAAATCGTTACGTGGTGATTTCTTTAATGAATTTGTTTTGATGAGCATTGCAACAATTGGCGCCTTTGCAATCGGAGAATACGACGAAGGGGTCGCTGTAATGGTCTTTTATGGAATTGGAGAATGGTTTCAAAGTATTGCAGTAAAAAGAGTAAAAGCAAGTATTAAAGCACTGCTCGACATTCGTCCCGAAGAGGTGGCAGTTGTGCGTGGAAATAACCTGACTGTTGTGCATCCTTCTGAAGTACAATTAGGGGAAACCATTCAACTGAAGCCAGGAGAAAAAGTAGCCTTAGATGGAGAGCTTATTTCGGAAAGTGCTTCATTCAATACAGCAGCGTTGACGGGTGAAAGCAAGCCTGATACAAAATATAACGGTGAAACAGTCCTGGCAGGCATGGTGAATCTGAATACCGTAGCGCAGGTAAAAGTCAATGCGCTATTTAAGGATAGTAAGCTAAGCCGCATTTTGGAAATGGTTCAGGATGCTACTGCACGCAAATCACAAACTCAATTATTTATTTCCCGTTTTGCAAAGGTTTATACTCCTATTGTTTTCTTCTTGGCTCTGTCATTGGTAGTGATACCCTATTTCATTGTAGAAAACTATGTTTTTTATACTTGGTTTTACAGAGCGTTAGTGTTTCTGGTGATAAGTTGTCCTTGCGCGTTAGTGGTTTCAATTCCTTTAGGATATTTTGGAGGAATTGGGCTTGCATCACGCAACGGCATCCTTTTCAAAGGCGGAAATTTTTTGGATGTTATGACGAAGATAAATGCTGTCGTCATGGATAAAACTGGTACACTTACAAAAGGTATTTTTAAAGTGCAGCAGATAGTCCCCGATGTCATAGATAAAGATCAACTTGTACAACTTACCGCAGCCTTAGAAAAAAACTCCACGCACCCGGTAGGTAAAGCAATAGTTGAATATGCCGAAAATGGTTCTACTAATTACAAAGTGGAAAATGTTGAAGAAATCGCAGGACACGGATTAAAGGGTTCGGTTGATGGAAAAGAACTATTAGTCGGTAATCAGAAGTTAATGAGAAAGTTTAACATATCCTATCCTGCAGCAATTGATAGCATTGCTGATACAATTGTTCTAACCGCAATAAATGGCCAGTATGCAGGCTATATCACTATCGCAGATGAAATCAAGGAAGATGCGAAAGAAGCTGTCGAGAATATGCACAAATTGGGAATCAAAACGGTTATGCTTTCCGGGGATAAACAGACCGTGGTTGATAGTGTAGCAAAACAAATAGGTATTGATGAAGCATATGGCGACTTATTGCCTGAAGATAAAGTGGAGAGGGTTCAGAAAATCAAAAATGACGGTAAACATATCGCCTTTGTTGGAGATGGCGTAAATGATGCGCCCGTAATAGCATTAGCGGATGCAGGCATAGCAATGGGCGGCTTGGGAAGTGATGCCACAATAGAGACTGCTGATATAGTAATACAAAATGATGAGCCTTCAAGAATTGTATCCGCTATTAGAGCTGGTAAAATTACCCGAAAGATTGTATGGCAAAATATCATCTTAGCCATGACAGTGAAAATAATTGTTTTGACATTGGGAGCGGGTGGCATTGCCAATTTATGGGAAGCCGTTATTGCAGATGTGGGTGTTGCATTAATAGCCATTATGAATGCGGTAAGAATTCAACGGATAAAATTATAGATAAGTAACATGCTTAAATTGATAGCAATATGAGTAATCGTTTACAACTTCTACTGGATGCCTGGAAAACTAAAAGGCTCGGTAAGCACGCAATAGAAGAAAGACAACAATCGCGTCTTGCTGATATCGTCAACATTGCCCGTCAAAACTCACCCTATTATAAAGAATTGTACAAAGGGTTGCCTGACAATATAAAAGATGTTTCTGTCTTGCCAATTACAAGCAAGAAAAAGCTGATGGAACGCTTTGATGACTGGTGCACAGATAGAAATATAAAATTATCCGAGGTTCAGGAGTTGGTTAAAGATCCCAATCTTATCGGGAAAAAGTTTTTAGGAAAATACACTGTTGCTACTACATCTGGTACAACGGGAACACCGGGTATCTTTCTTTTGGATAGTCATAGCATGATGGTGACAAGTGTGCTTGCAATTCGGATGCTTAGTTCTTGGCTTGCATTCGGAGATGTGCTTAAAATCATTGTAGGTCGGGGAAGAATGGCTATGGTCATGGCTACTGGTGGGCATTTCGCGTCTTCTATCGCGGCCGCACGCATGACCAAAAGCAGAGGTAAGAATTTTATAGCTTTATCCGCACATAAACCGATGCCTGAGCTTGTGGCGTCGCTCAATAAATTTAAGCCTGCACTACTTGCCCCATATGCAAGTATGGGAGCATTATTAGCCACTGAACAGGAAGAAGGTCGTTTGAATATTCGACCTGTTTTAATTACGCTCTCAGCCGAAGGTCTGGCTGAAAGCGAGTATAAGAGAATAGCAAAAGTTTTTGATTCTAAAGTCGGGAATTCTTACGCAGCTACTGAATGTCCATTTTTCAGCTATAGTTGTAAAGAAGGTTGGCTTCATGTAAATAGCGATTGGGTCATTGCCGAACCGGTGGATGTCAATTATAAACGTGTGTCTGCGGGTGTTCAATCTCATACAGTATTGGTCACTAATTTAGCGAATAGAATACAGCCAATTCTTAGATATGATTTGGGCGATGGTATCATCCTTCGTCCTGAGCCTTGCCCATGCGGCAATAAACTACCTGCTATAAAAGTTACCGGCCGCTCTTCAGATGTAGTAAGTTTTTTTGATGAAAAAGGACAATCTGTTGCCATTCCCCCATTGGCGTTTAGCATATTGGTAGATCATATCCAAGGAATTGAACGTATTCAGATTGTTCAAACATCGCCAACGATCCTGAAAGTAAGATTGCGATATGATAACACCAGTAATGTAATCAGGATATCATTTGGAAAGAAGTCAAAAGCTCAATTGAACACCTTTTAAGAGAAAGAGGGCTTAATAATATAACAATAGAGCGTGCAAATGAACCACCGGAACAATCACCTGCCGGAAAATTTCGGGAGGTTATTCCATTAATGAAATCATAACGATTCACTTTAAAACGCTGATTTATGAAATACGATGTAATTATAATTGGCTCTGGTCCTGGTGGCTATGTTTGCGCAATCCGTTGTGGACAATTAGGTTTAAAAACTGCTTTAATTGAAAAGTATGATGCACTTGGAGGCACTTGTCTGAATGTAGGTTGTATTCCTTCAAAAGCTGTGTTGGAAAGTAGCGAGCATTACTACAATGCCAAAAGCAAATTTGCCATGCACGGCATTCATTTGGATAATCTTCAGATCAATCTGCAGGAAATGATTACCCACAAGGCTGATGTAGTGAAGAAAACCGGCGACGGCGTAAAATTCCTGATGAAGAAAAACAAGGTGGATGTATTTTATGGATCGGGTTCATTTATCAGTCCAACCGAGATTTTAGTGAAAGCGAATAACGGCAAACAAACAGAATTAGAAACTACTCGTGTAGTCATTGCCACTGGCTCCAAACCTGCATCACTTCCTAACGTATCTATAGACAAGCAACGTATTATTTCTTCTACGGAAGCACTGGTCTTAAAAGAGGTCCCGGAGCATTTGATAGTTATCGGGGGTGGTGTTATTGGTATGGAGTTGGGTTCTGTATATGCTCGAATTGGCTCTAAAGTAACAGTGATCGAGTATTATGAGCAAATTCTTGCGACAATGGATAAATCGCTCGGAAAGGAACTACAAAAATCACTTTCAAAACTTGGGTTTACATTTCATTTTAATCATAAGGTTACGGGCGTTGTTTCGCAAGGCCAGAATGTTACAGTAAGTGCTGAAAGTAAAAATGGAGAGCAGGTCACGTTTGAGGGAGATTATTGTTTAATGGCAATTGGAAGAAAACCCTATACTGCTGGACTTAACATAGAGGCAATCGGTATTGCCACGGAGAAAGGAAAAATTACTGTTGATGAAAACTTCAGAACAGATGTTCCTAATGTTTATGCAATCGGCGATGTGATTAGAGGAGCAATGCTTGCACACAAAGCTTCCGAAGAGGGTGTATATGTAGCTGAGTATATTGCAAACTTGCGTCCGCATATCAATTATCTGACCATTCCTAACATCGTTTATACTTGGCCCGAAGTAGCCAGTGTAGGCCATACCGAAGAAGAACTGATTGCAAATGGCGTAGATTATAAATCTGGCTCATTTCCGTTTATGGCTAATGCCCGTGCTCGCATGAATGCGGACACTGAAGGATTCATAAAAGTCTTGGTGCATGGCCAGACTGGCGAAATCCTGGGCATACACATGATAGGACCACGAATCGCCGATATCATTGGTGAGGCGGCGCTTGCCATGCAGTATGGCGTTTCGGCTATGGGAGTTTCCAATGTGGTTCACGGTCATCCCACTTTTTATGAAAGCCTGAAAGAAGCCTGTTTAAATGCAACGAAAAAAGGAGCTATTCACATTTGAAAACTTTACAAAAATAACATGAAAATTGCAATCGCCCAGCAGAATTACCACATAGGAAATTTTGAATACAATACAAATAAAATTATCAATGCCATTGAGCAGGCAAAAGGGGATAATGTCGATTTGATAGTATTTTCCGAACTATCTGTCTGCGGCTATCCGCCAAGAGATTTTTTAGAGTTTGATGATTTTATCAACAAATGCTACGAGAGCATTGAACGTATCAAAAATCATACAGAACATATTGGTGTCATCATTGGTTCACCGCAGAAAAATCCGGTAGTGGAAGGAAAGGATTTATTTAACTCAGCTGTTTTTCTAAACAACAAAGAAGTCATTGGAATAGCACATAAATCTCTTCTACCTACATATGATGTTTTTGATGAGTATAGGTATTTTGAACCAACCAATGAATGGAACGTAATTGAGTTTAAAGGAGAAAGAATTGCCCTAACTATATGCGAAGACATATGGAATCTTTCAGAAAATCCTTTATATCGCATTTCTCCAATGGACCTACTAATCAAGGAAGATCCTACTATTCTCATCAATATTACAGCTTCACCTTTCGATTACGATCATGACGACGACCGCAAAGAAATTATACTGAAAAACATTAAACGGTATGAGCTTCCTATGATCTATTGTAATACTATTGGTGCGCAAACGGAAGTCATTTTTGATGGTGGAAGCCTTGTATTTGATAAATCGGGAAGGCTTTGTAAAGAATTAAAATACTTTGAAGAGGATTATTATACTATTGCCACTGAAGATCTGAAAGGAGGCTTGCCTGGAGAAGCGCAAAAATATCAGTTTATTGATGAACGGGTTGCTATGCTAAAGGATAACAACGAAGTAATTAAGTATTTAACCAGTGATAAAAATATTTCGCAGATTCATTGTGCTTTGTTGATGGGCATTAGAGACTATTTTAAAAAGATGGGCTTTTCAAAAGCCACTTTAGGAGCAAGTGGTGGCATTGACAGTGCTGTTGTTCAAGTCATGGCAGTAGAAGCATTGGGTAAAGACAGCGTCCATGTATTGCTTATGCCTTCTGAGTTTTCTTCTTCTCACTCTATTACCGATGCAGAGCAGTTGAGCAGGAATTTAGGGAACAAGTATGATGTTGTTCCCATAGCAGCTATTTATGACCAATTTCTAACTACGCTACATCCAATTTTTCAGGATTTGCCATTCAGCATTGCCGAAGAAAACATCCAGAGTCGCATCAGAGGTAATCTACTGATGGCACTTGCAAATAAGTTCGAGTACATTTTGCTCAATACATCCAATAAGAGTGAATTGGCGGTAGGCTATGGTACGCTGTACGGTGATATGGCAGGCGGTTTATCCATTTTAGGCGATTTATACAAGACGCAGATTTTTGCTTTAGCGAAGTACATCAATTATAGGTGCTTTGTGTATATAAAATACCTGAAGCGGGAATTTCAAAAACCCTTCACTTTCCGTTCCTTTTTTCCGGTATACCGTTAGGGTCGTTAAAGAACACGGTAGCAGTTCCCTTAAAGCCATCAGGTATCAGGTACATATCGGCTCTTTTCTCCCAATATCCTGTCAATAAAATGACACCGCCAAAAATCACTGCACTTGCAATCAGGATAAGCAATATCATGCGGTTATCTGTAGTGGAAGCAATCTTGAATTTCATAAATAAGGAAGTTTCGGATTAACGATTTGGGGCGGATTTCAAAAAGAAGTAAAGTGACGGCACAAGAGGGGAAACTACTTTTTCAAGTCTTTCTTTGTGATCACCCATCCTTCCTGCGTTCGGATGCTCGGTATGTTATTTTGCTCTAACCACTTCTGGAAAGCAGCTACGTCTTTAGGGGTAAAATGGATGATGTCACCATCTTTGAGCATAATGGTGAAGAAGTCACTTGCAGCAAGAAATTTTGCTAATTGTCCGGCAGTGTACTTAAAATCCGGGTAGCGGTTGGCTGAAGTCATACTATATTGCTTTTAGTAGGTTCCCTTTTGACTTGCCGCCTGCACAAAAAAAGAGCGCAGGCAACAACTCACCGCACTGAGGTCTTAGGAAACCCGGCAACGATAAGTGCGCCCACGCCGTAGCATGAGCGTTCTCACTTATTGTCCCATTGCCTTTTTGAAAGTTCCTAAGTTTCAGTGCGGGACTTAAAGCTAAAACGCTTCAAGAATATTTTGTGCAAAGATATAATTTTAAGCGGATTTCTTTGAAATGTTAGCATAACATCATGGTTAACACAGTGAAATAAAGGCGAGGTTTCACGCATGACGGAAATCAGGTTTTCCCGTGATAACGGTCATTCTTTAAACGGCTGTTCACGGTTTACCTTTATGCAAGATTTTATACAACCTGGTTTTTGATACAGGACGTTCAAAATGCGAAGTCTATTGCAAGCGTAATAAAGAATGAAACAAAATCAATTATATATCAAAGGCATGTGCTGTGAACGTTGTATTGACAAGGTGAAACAACTGCTTGGTGAAGGAAATTACAAGGCCCTAAAAACGACCCTCGGCGAAGTAACGCTTGAAAATAAACTGACAGAAAAGGATTTAGCGGCTTTAAACCGAAAGCTGGCAACCTGGGGCTTTACCGTGGTGAACTCACATACAGAGCAGGTAGTTGCCAAAGCAAAGACAGCCATTTTTGAGTATATGAATGAAATGATCGGTAAAAGCTCAAAATTGCGGTTATCAGATTATGTAGCAAAAAAAGTCGGCATGAGCTACTACTACATCAGCCGCATTTTTTCAGAGGCAGAAAAGATAACAATGGAAAAGTTCCTGATCCTGTTAAAAGTGGAACGGGTGAAGGAACTGCTTTTACAGGACGAAACAACAATCAGCAATATCGCATACGATTTGGGTTACAGTTCGTCACAAAGCATGTCCTCCCAGTTTAAAAAAGTTACGGGAAAAACACCTGGACAATACCGGCTCAGTCCGGTTCCGGCACGTGTTCATCTGGATAAAATAGAGGTGCAAAATTTTATACAAAATCCAAAATAATGCGTACAAAGTTCAAAACACCTAAAACTAACTTTGCTAAAATTGAAATAGTTGTAAATAGACAATGAAACCAATAGCCGTCATAGCGTTAATGTTCGTTTACCTGATCGCATCATCAGGTATCAGCGGCTCCATACACTATTGCGGCGATACCGTTGCCTCTGTTTCTTTTGGGCACAACCATACCAATAAATGTGCCTGTGGCAGCGAGGATATGAAGGACTGCTGCCATGACAAAGATTTTTACCTGCATCTGGATGATGGTCATCAAAAATCAACGCAGGTATCCTTCGACCTGTCCAAAACATTTGACGTTGATATCGCATTGGTACCAGCCTCTCATTCCGATTTTCAACTATTCTCCTGGTCAGCCAGTCCCAAACCATCCTTCTATCATCCCCCCGACCAGCTACATCCCCGGCTGTATGTTTTAAACCGGGTTTTCCGGATTTGATGTTCCAAAATCATCAACCAACACGCCCGGCTCAGGCAGGTTGATAAGATCCCCCTTGTGTGCGGCGCTGCCGGTCTGTTACATTCAGACTGAAGATATACTTATGTCTATTCTTCGGTTGGCATGAATGATTTTCCAGTCCTGTTTGATTTGGTAAATGTTGTCAAAGCTTCCGCAGGCAGCTCAGCCGTTTGTTATTTCAATTCGTTCATTAATCAATATTTCACAATTAAAATCAAAAACAATGAAAAGGTTCCTTTTCTTTTTTATGCTGGCAGGAAGCCTGCTGGCATTCTCACAAAATTCAGTAGCACAGAAAAATTCAGTAACGGCTGCAACCGCTACTAAAAAGAACGGCTATACCGTTCTGAACGCCGGGGAGAAAGTCGTCCTGTATAAATACGAACACAAGGCACATGCGCCCAAACAGGCAGACAAATATCCAATCACCTATTTTTTTACAACGGGAGATTCCGACGTACTGCAACCGCTTACAAAGACAAACCTGAAAAAAGCGTTTCCGCAAAACCATCCTTTCCACGACGCTTTGGATCAGACCTTCAAAGACGACGGAGAACTTACCGCATATGACAGTTTCCACAAAATGTATAAAGTAAACTGGGTGTTGAAAAACCATCTCTGATTATTCAGGGGCTGCCTCTTTGTGGGCGGCAGCCCTTTGATTAAAACCATAACCATCGTAGTGTTATGAAAAGACAACTACTAAAACAATGATATCATGATAGAAAAAATAATTTCATGGTCTATACGGAACCGGTTCTTTGTCTGGATCGGCATTATCATGATCGTAGTTGGTGGCATCTACTCCATAAAAGAGACGCCGGTAGATGCATTGCCCGACCTTTCCGAAAACCAGGTGATCATCTATACAGAATACATGGGGCGAAATCCCAAGATCATGGAAGACCAGATCACCTACCCATTAGTCTCCAACCTGCAAGGCATACCCAGCATCAAGTCCATCAGAGCGGCATCCATGTTCGGGATGAGTTTCATATTTGTCGTGTTCAAGGATGACGTGGATGTTTACTGGGCAAGAACCAGGGTTTTGGAAAGGCTCAATTATGCGCAGAAATTCCTGCCACAGGGGGTTACGCCTTCTTTGGGACCGGACGGTACCGGGCTGGGTCATGTTTTTTGGTACACACTCGATGGAAAGGGCTATAATCTTGGGGAACTCAGGGCGCTGCAAGACTGGTACGTAAAGTTCGCGCTTCAGAATGTGGAAGGTGTCAGCGAAGTGGCTTCCTTTGGCGGCTTCCAGAAAGGCTACCAGGTTACAATAGATCCACATAAGCTGGTGTACTATGGCGTTTCACTCATGGATGTAACCCGTGCCGTCTCCGCCAATAATAAAGATGTCGGGGGCAGCTTGTATGAGATGAACTCGACCGGCTATTTGATCCGGGGCCAGGGCTATATTACCAGCCTCGACGACATCAAGGAAATCCCTATCGGCACCTACAAATCCATACCGATTACACTGAGTGATATTGCGGAAGTGCAGATGAGTCCCGATCTGAGGCTCGGGATCGTTGATGAGAATGGCGAAGGAGAAGTGGTCGGAGGCATTGTTGTGGCCAGGTTCGGGGAAAACGCGAAGGACGTGATTGAAAGGGCAAAGGCCAAAATGAAAGACATTGAAAAAGGATTGCCTGCCGGTGTCAAATTTAAAACGGCCTACGACCGCAGCGACCTCATATTGGCTGCAATAGATACCCTCAAAGAGGCCCTTTGGCAGGAAATACTGATTGTTTGTATCGTTGTCATCTTATTTCTCTTTAGTGGCAAAAGCGGGCTGGTCGCGATTGTTTCCATTCTCCTGTCGGTACTGATCGGATTTATCCTCATGAAATTATTCGGGGTTACGGCCAATATCCTCTCATTGGGCGGTATTGCGCTTGCCATTGGTGATGTGGTAGATCCCGGTATTGTCATGGCAGAGAATGCCTACAGGATGTTAACCAACAGAGTTCTTAACGTAGAAAACAAGTAACCAGGTATGGCAAGCGAAAAACAAACGAAAGTAAAAGAACGAATAGGCCACACCAGGGAAATCCCTGAAGCGGAAAGAGTGGCTATTATAGAAGAATCATCACGGACGGTGGGCCGCTCGGTATTTTTTTCTGTGGTGATCATGGTCATCTCCTTTGCACCCATTCTTTTCCTGACCGGCCAGGAACGGAAACTGTTTGCACCGCTGGTGCTTACCAAAACGTTTTCCCTGATTGGTGCGGCCATTCTTGCCATAACGGTTGCGCCGATGTTAACGCGCACTTTAATGAAATGCCGCTTAGTGCCGGAAAGCAGAAATCCCGTATCCAATTTCTTTATTCTTCTTTATCAGCCGGTGGCGAGATGGTGTTTGAAATGGCGCAAAACAGTGCTGGCCATGTGTTTCGTACTCATTGCAGGAAGCGTACCCCTGGTTATAAACCTCGGTACAGAGTTTATGCCACCGCTGGATGAAGGCTCTTTGTTATTAATGCCCGTAACGTTACCGGATGTATCCAATTCAGAGGCTAAACGCATCACCCAGTTACAGGACAAGATCATCAAAGACTTCCCGGAAGTGGATAATGTACTTGGTAAAGCCGGACGCGCCTATACTGCCACAGACAATGCGCCCATCAGCATGATCGAGACGATCATCGTGCTGAAGCCAAAAAGTCAATGGCGCAGTGGGATGACCAAAGAGAAACTGATCAAGGAAATGAATGAAAAAGTGCAGATACCCGGTGTTGTTGTCGGCTGGACACAACCGATCATCAATCGCATCAATATGTTATCCACCGGTATCCGGACAGATGTGGGCGTTAAAATCTATGGAAGTAACCTTGACAGCATTTATAACATAAGCCGTAAGGTAGAAGCGTCCCTCAAAGGAATTGAGGGTTTGGAAGATCTGTATGTTGAGCAACTCACCGGAGGCAAATATCTTGATATTAAGATCAGGAGAAAGGATGCTGCCCGGTATGGATTGAATATTGACGACGTGAACATGGTTATTGAAAGTGCGTTGGGCGGCATGATCCTCACCACCACCGTTGAAGGCCGGGAAAGGTTCAGTGTAAACCTGAGACTGGCGCAGGAATACCGCAATGATATTGACGAGATCAAACGCATTCCCATCCAAACGATGAAGTACGGGGTATTACCACTTTCTTCCGTTGCGGATGTAAAAGTATCGGAAGGGCCTCCGATGATCAATTCTGAAAACGCCATGCTCAGGGGCACAGTGCTTTTCAATGTGCGGGGAAGGGATATGGGCAGCGTGGTAAACGATGCCAAAAAAAGGATAGAAGAAACCTTCAAACAACTTCCCCAGGGTTACTATATAGACTGGAGCGGCCAGTATGAGAACCAGGTAAGAGCAGAGCAGCGGTTAAAGGTAATCATACCGATTGTGATGCTGATCATCGCCTTCATTCTTTACGTCACCTTTAATTCATTCAAGGCAGTGGCGATTGTGTTTATCAGCGTGCCGGTGGCGCTGATGGGCGGTGTATATTCCCTGTACTACTATAATGTCAATTTCTCGGTGGCTGTAGCAGTGGGTTTTATAGCATTGTTCGGTGTTGCCGTGGAAACGGGCGTACTGATGATCGCCTATCTGAATGACTCCATCAAAAAGCTTGTAACAGCTAAAGGGAACGGCCCTGAAAACATCAGCGATGATGATCTGAAAGAAACTTTCCTGCTGGGTGCTACCCAACGGGTGCGGCCACTGCTCATGACCGTTTTAGCTAATATACTTGGCCTGATACCCGTAATGACCGCTACAGGAACCGGTAGTGATGTGATGAAGCCAATTGCGATTCCCTTTGTATTCGGCCTGATCACCTCCACGCTGTTTGTCCTTATTGTACTGCCGGTAATCTATAATCTTTTAAAAGAATGGGAACTGAAAAAGCATGGCAAACTGGTGGTGCTTGAAATCAAAGACTAAAACCCGGATTCATGAAAAGTAATAAGCTATATACAATCTTCCTGCTGCTGATCGCTTCTGTAAATGTTGCGGCACAAGACAGCGTGAAGCTGAGCATGCAGGAAGTTTTTACCGCTATAGACAAATCCTATCCCCAGCTTCAGTATTACGACGCTAAAATAGCTTCCATTCGTTCGCTGGTTGACGGTGCAAAAGCATGGATGCCGCCCACCGTGTCACTGGCCTTTGACCGGTTCCCTTACCGGCTGTCCCTGATAAAGGAAATGATGCCCGATAACCAGGCGGGTATGATGGTGTCCGTGCAACAGATGATTCCCAACGCTGCCAAATTAAATGCAAAAAAAGATTACCTCGGTTCCCTGGAAAATGTACAGCGCAACGATGCTGAGTGGCAGCGAAACACCCTGCATTTTACCGCAAGGCTTTATTACTACCGGCGGTTTATTGCCGAAAACAAACTAAAGACCATTCAACAATACCGCGACCTGTTGAAGATACTGATCCAAACAGCAAAGGATAAATACACCTATAACCAGTCTGACCTGCCGGCAATATTCAAGGGGGAAGCCGCGCTGAGCGAACTGGAAAACATGGAAACGATGAGCCTGGCGCAGATCGCGGAAAGCAACATCGGCCTTAATACCCTGATGAGCCGTGACGTGAATGCCCCGTTTGCCATTGACACCCTCTTGCTGCCTGTTGACTACCGGGCAGATTACCTGATGGTCAACGATACCTCAGCGCTTTTGAGAAACGACATTCTTTCTATGGAGAGCCGCATCCGTTCAATGAAATTCAACCAGAAATGGGCCGCTACCGGCTCCCGGCCCGACTTCGGTGTGCAAATATCACACGGGCAGATGTTCGGTATGCCCAACCAGTTCTCCATCATGGGAATGATGACCATTCCCATTGTGCCCTGGTCATCGAAGATGTACAAATCTGATGTGCGGTCTATGGAGTTTGAGATTGATGCCATGCGGAAAGAAAAATCAACCATGCAGCTCATGGCCACACAAATGGTAAGGGAAAAGATCACCATGCTGCTCTATGAGACCAGGCAGTTGAATAACTATGATAAAAATGTAGTGCCTTCCTACAAAAAGAACCTGGAAAGTAACCTATTGGCCTATCGCCAGAACACAGGTAACTTCTTTGTACTGCTGGATGCATGGAACATGCTGCTCATGAAGGAACTTGAACGTACCGATAAATTGGGACAGGTGTTTACGATACAATCTGAATACGAATATCAACGGGAAATAAAATAGCATGTGTAATCATAATCAACATACCAGCTTCAGCGGGCAAAAAGGCCGGGTATATTTTATATGCATCGGGTTTGCTTTTGTGTTGCTTGCCTGCAACAATCGCAGCGCAGATCACGGTGGCCATTACGGCGGCGCAGCAGATCATTCCACTATGAAGGACAGCAGCGGCATGAAAATGAGCGGGGTAAAGGATACCAGCAACGCCCATGCTACGCATGGCAGCATGGGCGGTATGGATATGCCCGGTGAACAGGCGTCCACTGATACGATAGAGGATGAAATGTACTGGAATACCCTGCCCACCAACCGAACCGTGATCTCTACCCAACAGGCAATAGAACCGCTTGACCAACCGGCGAGTTTTACGGTTCACGGTAACGGGTATATTGACTTTGATTACAGGCGCAACCGGAAAGTACCCGTTCGCGTTGGCGGCAGGATTGAAAGGCTGTATGTAAAATACAATTACCAGTATGTGCGCAAAGGCGAAAAGATACTGGAACTCTACAGCCCCGACATAAGCACCTATATCGAAGAATTGCTTTACCTGCAAAAGTCTTCCGGTGACAGTATTCTCGCGGGCAGAGCCAGGCAAAAGCTCTTATTGCTCGGGCTTACCTCCAGCCAGGTAAAACAGATTGAAAAATCAGGGGAAGCGCCTTATACCATAGCCATTTACAGCCCTTTTGAAGGATTTGTGCTTTTTGATCCATCGGCACCGTCAGCTATGGCCGGGGGCGCAGGTAATGACGCAGGAATGGGAGGTGGAATGGCAGGCAGTACTGGTTCATCGGCGGTAAGTCCGGCTACCCGGTTAAGCGATAACAGCATTCGTGAAGGGATGTACGTGAGTAAAGACCAGACCCTTTTTTGGATCAATGATTTCAGGGAAGCATGGGGCATAGTGGCATTTACCAAAGAGAATGAAAAATATATCCGCAAAGGCCAACCGCTGTCCATTACCAATGAGCTGATGCCGGAAAAGACCTTTACAACCCCTGTTCAATTCCTGGAGCTGGTGTATCAGGGCGGGCAAAAATTCAGCCAGGCAAGAGTGTATTTACCCAATACCTCGGGGATACTTAAACAAAATTCCCTGATCACAGCCACGGCATCCGTAACAGCCAGTTCCCTTACGGTTCCGGCAGGCAGTGTCTTTTATCTTGGAAAAGTAGCCATTGTGTGGGTGCGGGCCGGTGTCACAAAGGACGGAAGCAACATCTTCCAGTCAAGGGTGGTACGGATCGGTCACCGGGATAACGAACGGGTCGAAATACTGCAAGGACTGCAAAAAGGAGAATGGATAGCCAGGGATGCTGCTTACCTCGCAGACGGGGAGACAATTATCAAATATTAATGCTGTAGGTATGAACAAGAAAATATGGATGATCATTACTGCACTACCGCTCATTGTTTCCATTGCTTCATGCATCGGAAAGGATGGGGATGCACAAAAGCCGGAACATAGCCAACATGGCGCGGACGGACCGGCCGGGGAACAAATGGAGATGGTGACGCTTTCAAAACGGGACGAACAGTATGCCAACATTGCGGTGGACATGGTTAAGAGGCAGGCTATTTCGGAATATACCACGCTGGTAGGCACTACCAGCATTGACGAACGTAACGTAAGTGTTATTACATCACGCATCAGGGGAAGGCTCGAAAAATTATTTGTCCGCAATCCGCAGGAAAACATCAGCAAGGGTATGCCCTTATATGCCATCTACAGTGAAGAGTTATTGTCTGATGAAAATGAATTGCTCAATGTACTGCGGCAGGAGGTGCAACTCGCCGATATGAAGCAGGTAATGGCGCAACTGGTGGAAGCGGCGAGAAAAAAATTACTGTTGTGGGGATTATCGAGGGAGCAGATCACACAGATCGAACAAAGCGGCGAAGCCTCCCCTTTGATTACCATCCATAGCCCTGTCGGGGGCACGCTGGTTGACCTTTCTGTAAGCGAGGGTCAGTATGTGGAGATCGGAACCCCGCTTTTCCGGTTGGCAGACCTGTCACGATTATGGATCGAAGCCCAGATGTACACCGGTGAACTCAGGTGGTTAACGGAACAGCCCGTCATTACTGCGGATTTTGATGCCTATCCCAATCAGGTATTTTCCGTTACGCCGGTGTTCGATAATCCTTCCGTGGAACCAGATCAAAAGATCAGCCTTGTAAGGTTTCTGATCGGTAACAAAAGCGCTTCGCTAAAGCCGGGTATGATGGCATACGTCAACATTAAACGGAATCAAAAATATACGATGGTCATTCCCAAGTCTGCCATCCTGGTCGGCAACATGGTAACGGCATGGGTGAAAAAAGGCGATGGCATGTATGAAAACCGGGTCATTCAATTAGGCATTCAGAATAAAAAGGAAGTGGAGGTGACCGGTGGCCTCAAGGAGGGCGAACTGGTGGTAACCAGTGGCGCTTACCTGTTAAACAGCGCATTGGTGCTGAAGAAGGGCACCGGCATGGAGGGAATGAAGATGTAACAGCGTCTCCAAAGCGCCAACAACAAAAAGAAAGTGTTGCGTCAGCCCTGGACTTCATTGCCAAAGAAAACTTGAGACAGACAGGTGCGGATAATTTGTAAACAGTCACTAAAACCGAGCACGTCAGTAATACTGCTTTGACTTAATAAATAAGATATGTTACTACAAGAATTTAATAAGGTGAGCAAACCCTGGTCAGTTGACCGCTCAACCATCCTGAATGAACTGGATACCACGCAGGAAGCCGGGCTTCCTGCGGCGGAAGCCGAACGCAGGCTTTCCATTGCGGGCTATAACAGGATTGAATCGGGGAAAAAAGTAAGCCCGCTCATGATCCTGGTCAACCAGTTTATCAGCCCGTTTGTGCTGTTATTGGCCATTGCTGCAGGGCTGTCATTTTTCTTCCAGGAATGGCTCGATGGGATTGCCATCATCGCCGTGATCGTGATCAATGCCGTCATCGGATTTTTGATGGAGTTTCAGGCAGAACGCTCAATGGAAGCCTTAAAAAAACTAACCACCGTACCGGCCCGCGTGCTGCGTGATGGGACGCTTGGTGCCATATCTTCCGAGGAGCTGGTACCGGGTGATATTTTATTTGTGGAAGGCGGAGACATGGTTACAGCAGATGCCAGGCTGATCAGTTCGGCTCAGTTACAATCGGATGAATCCGCACTTACCGGCGAGTCCTTGCCGGTGGAAAAACAGACCGGCCAATTGCTGGAAACAGTTCCCCTGGCCGAACGGGACAATATGTTGTACAAAGGCACTTTTGTAACAAAAGGAAATGGTTTTGCCGTTGTGGTGCGCACTGGCATGGCCACCGAATTGGGAACCGTTGCCCGCATGGTGCAACAGGCGCAGCAATCGGCTACACCGCTTGAAAAGAAAATACAGAAACTCAGTAAGAACCTGCTATGGATCACCGTAGGGCTTTTGGTTGCCATATTTACTGCCGGGATATTAAACGGGAAGGATTTTGTACAGATGCTGGAAACATCCATTGCACTTGCCGTTGCCGCAATTCCTGAAGGGCTGCCCATCGTTTCCACGTTAGCGCTGGCATTCGGCATGTTACGGATGGCCAGGCACCAGGTCATCGTAAAGAAGTTGTCATCGGTGGAAACCCTGGGTGGTACCAACGTGATCTGCACCGATAAAACCGGTACACTTACACAGAACAAAATTGAAGCCGCCTACATTGAATTTAAGGATGGCAACTCCCGCATAGAAGTGGACGTTGCAGGCTGTGTGATACGCTTTAAGGATAATGATCAGTTGCCCCATTACCCGGCCTATGGGCATTTGCACCGGATTGCCGCCCTGTGTAACACCGCAACGTATCAGTATGATGCTACCTCGGCCAAAGAATCGGGTGACCCGCTGGAAGTGGGACTACTCAAAATGGTCTACTGTTCACCCGTTAAACCGGATGAATACCAGCGGGCTTTTTCAAAAATAAATGAAGTGCCTTTTTCTTCCGATACGAAGGTCATGGCTACCCTACACCACAAAGACAGTGACTATTATGTAGCCGCAAAAGGAGCAGTGGAAGAACTATTATCCTGCTGTTCATCCGTACTGGAAGGAAGCGATGTTGTTGCACTGACTGAAGAAAGAAAAACAACATGGCTATCCAATGCCGAAAAGCACGCGCAATCCGGGTTAAGAATGCTTGCTTTTGCTTTTAGAAGCGCTGATGCGGAAGAGGAAGATTTCTTGCATCATCTTACATTGGTAGGCGTGGTCGGCTTTTTAGATCCGCCCCGCCCCGAGGTACGTGCGGCCATTCAGGAATGCAGATCAGCAGGCATAAAAGTAGTGATGATCACCGGAGACCACCCGGCCACCGCTAAGAACATTGCCATGCAATTGGGGCTGGCAGAAGAAAGCGATGAGGTAGTTCACGGGAACACCATGAAGCCCTACGATCAACTGACGCCGGAGGACAAGCAAAAGTGGCTGCAATCCCCTGTATTTGCGCGTGTATCTCCGGAACACAAGCTGGACCTGGTGACCCTGTTCCAGGCAAATAAAATGGTAGTAGGGATGACCGGCGACGGCGTGAATGACGCTCCGGCCCTGAAGAAGGCAGATATCGGTATTGCAATGGGACAAAGGGGTACGCAGGTAGCGCAGGAAGTAGCAGATATGGTCCTGAAAGATGATGCCTTCTCATCCATCGTTCTGGCCATCAAACAGGGACGGGTAATTTTCGATAATATCAGGAAATTTGTGATCTACCTGCTTTCCTGTAATCTCAGTGAACTGCTGATCATTGCCACTGCATCCATTCTGAATTTGCATTTTCAGCTTTTCCCGCTCCAGATACTTTTCATCAATCTTGTAACAGATGTATTGCCAGCGCTTGCCCTGGGTGTCACCGAAGCCCCTGCGCATATCATGCAGCGAAAACCTTATTCGGCCGGTACGCTGATCATTGATAAAAAAAGATGGACAGCCATTTTTGCCTATTCTACGGTGATCTCCATTACCACCATCGGTGCGGTACTTACCAGTCACGAGTGGCTGCACAAGCAGGAAGGATGGAACGGTGAGCTGTGTAACAATATGCTTTTCTATACCCTTATTTTTTCGCAGATACTCCACGTCTTTAATATGTCATTTGAAAAGGGCGTTGCATTTTATAAATCAGAAGTGTTCCGCAACAGGTATGTATGGTATGCGGTACTGGGTTGTATAGTTATAGCGTTGCTCTCTTACTTCGTTGTTCCGTTGAGAAAAGTCCTTGAAGTTTCAATTTACGGATGGCAGGATTGGTCAATCGTCATTGTGTTCTCCTTCCTTTCACTCATTATCAACCAGGCTTTAAAAAGAAGCCGCTGGATTATATGAGCTGTGAACGGATAACAAGTTGTAAACAACCTTAAAGACAACAGCAAAAACTCAATAGCACATGTGGGACAACAACAGCACTATAAAGGTGACAAAGGCATCGGGTATCAGGGTGCCCTTCAATAAGAACAAATTGAAACAGTCGCTGCTCCGCTCAGGAGCCAGCAGCCAGCAGGCTGAGGATATTGCCAATGAAATTGTGAACAGGCTGGTAGATAATATGTCTACTAAGGAAATTTACAGGAAAGCTTTCCGGTTATTGAAAGACAGGTCGCGTCCAATGGCTGCAAGGTATAAACTGAAGCGTGCCCTGATGGAATTGGGACCTTCGGGTTTCCCCTTTGAGCAGTTTGTAGCTGAATTACTGACATACAAAGGGTATAAAACTGAAGTTGGCGTAACCATACAGGGGCATTGTGTGAAGCACGAAATAGATGTTATAGCTGAAAAGGATGACCAGCACTTTATGATCGAGTGCAAGTTTCATAATCAACAGGGTTATATATGCGATGTCAAGATTCCCTTGTACATACAATCCCGGTTCCTGGATGTGGAGCGCCAATGGAAACAGATCGACGGGCATGACAAGAAGATCCATCAGGGCTGGGTGGTTACCAACACCCGTTTCTCAGACGATGCCGCACAGTATGGCAGGTGTATGAACCTGAACCTGGTCAGTTGGGATTATCCTAAAAATAACGGCATAAAAGACTGGATCAACCTGTCTGGACTCCATCCCGTAACAAGTCTTACCACGCTCACCGGAAAGGAAAAGCAAGCGCTGCTCAACAGGAAGATTGTTTTATGCAAGGCCCTGCATCATGGTGAGGGTATTTTGGAAAGCATCGGCGTAAGACCTCCCAGGTTGCAAAAGGTGTTGGAAGAATGTGCTGCACTGTGTCAAGCGCTTGAAAAATCATATAGATACTAATACAACAGATATGGAAAAATCAGGTTTAAAAATACAATTTTTAGGTGCTGCGCAAACAGTAACCGGCTCCAGGCACCTTGTTTCCGCTTATGGCAAAAACATACTGGTGGATTGCGGCATGTTCCAGGGAATAAAGGAACTCCGGCTGCTTAACTGGCAACCGCTCTCTTTTCCTGCTAAAGATATTGATATCGTTTTACTGACGCATGGACATTTAGATCATACCGGTTTCCTCCCGCGTCTTGTAAAGGAAGGTTTTTCCGGTAAGATCATCGCTACGGCCCCTACACTCCAGATTGCGGAAATTATTTTAAAGGACAGCGCAAAAATCCAGGAAGAGGATGCTTTGCGGGCTAATAAGCATAAATACACTAAGCATAGCCCCGCTGTTCCGCTTTACGGGCTGCAGGATGTGGACCGTACACTGCCGCTTTTTCAGACCGCGCCATTGAACCAGTGGGTGCCGTTTGGCGAACAGATCAGTTACAGGTTCAGGTATAATGGACATATCCTGGGAGCAACCTTTATCGAGCTGCGGATCGGGGAGAAAACGATTGTGTTTTCAGGCGATATCGGCCGCAAACAAGATCCACTGCTTTTCCCACCGGAAAAACCTGAGAAGGCGGATATCCTGTTTATCGAATCGACCTATGGTGACCGGCTCCACCCGAAGGAACCGGCAATGGATATTTTAGAACGCATTATCATTCGGGCTGCATTAAAAAAAGGCACCATCGTCATACCAAGTTTTGCGGTTGAGCGCACACAGTTGCTGATGTACCTGTTCTGGCAGTTGAAACAAAAAGGCAGATTGCCCGATATACCGATTTACATGGATAGCCCGATGGGGAAAAATGTACTGGAGGTATTTCACAAAAATGGCACCTGGCATAAGCTGTCTGTCGATGAATGTTCGCAGATGTGCGATACGATCCGGCGTATAACAACGCTGGAAGAAACAACTGCACTGATAAACAGCAAGCAGCCGAAAATCGTGATCGCAGGAAGTGGTATGGCAACCGGCGGACGGGTATTGAGCTACTTTGCAAAGTACCTGGGCGATACGAACGCCACGGTACTGCTGGTGGGCTACCAGGCAGAGGGAACACGGGGCCGCGCTTTACTGGAGGGTGCAAAGGAAGTTAAGTTGTATGGCAAATATTTCGCGGTCCGCGCAGCCATAGAAAACATCGAAGGCTTATCCGGCCATGCTGATCAGCAGGAACTCATTGAGTGGCTGCAAGAGCTGAAGCAACAGCCGGAAAAGATATTTATCGTACATGGAGAGCCGACGTCTGCAAAGGCGCTCAGGGATAAAGTGAAAGAGGTTTACGGATGGGCGTGCGAAATACCCGCATTAAATGACACCATAACAATCAATGAATAAATGGAACATCATCATTCCTACAACACGTTAAGGGTTAAATCTATCGGTATTGATACGTACCGGGAGAACATTGTCTACATGCGTGCTGATTGCCACATATGCCAATCAGAAGGCTTTACAGCACTCACCCGCATAGTGATACACCACCATGAAAAAACCATTGTAGCAACCCTCAACGTGGTTCACTCAGATCTGCTTGGCGTGGATGAAGCGGCATTGTCAATGGAAGCCATGAAAAGGCTGGACGTTGTTGATGGGGACTGCCTCACGTTCTCCCACCTGGAGAACATCAATTCCCTGAGCTATGTACGGGCAAAAATGTATCACGATCAACTGACGGAGCAACAGTTCAACGAGATCATGAAGGATATCGTTGCAGGGAAATATTCTAACATTGAACTGGCTGCGTTTATTTCAGCCTGTTCTGACGATAACCTTTCAGTACCTGAGATCATCGGGCTTACAAAGGCGATGATCAATGCAGGACAAAGTATCTCCTGGGAAAAATCCGTGGTACTGGACAAGCACTGCGTGGGCGGACTGCCCGGTAACCGTACCACACCTATTGTTGTCAGCATTGTTGCCGCAGCCGGGCTGACGATTCCAAAAACCTCATCAAGGGCCATTACTTCCCCCGCAGGAACTGCCGACACGATGGAAGTGATAGCACCGGTTGACCTGGATATGGATGAGATCAAAAAAGTGGTTGAAATAGAAAATGGCTGTATTGTGTGGGGCGGTGCTGTAAAACTAAGCCCCGCAGATGACATATTGATTTCAGTGGAGAAATCGCTGGACGTAGACAGCCAGGGGCAGATGATTGCCTCCGTACTGTCAAAAAAATCGGCAGCCGGTGCCACGCACGTGGTCATAGATCTCCCGGTCGGTAAAACAGCCAAAGTACGCACGCATGAAATCGCCCTCCAACTGCAACATGATTTTGAATCGGTGGCACAGGCCATTGGCCTGCAATTACAGGTCATTATCACCGATGGACAACAGCCGGTAGGAAGAGGTATTGGTCCTGCATTGGAGGCAATGGATGTGCTGGCTGTTTTGCGCAACGAGAAAACGGCTCCAACGGATTTGAAGGAAAGGGCTATTACGCTTGCAGGTGCGCTCCTGGAATTATCGGGCGAATATGCACCTGGAACCGGTAACAATATGGCCAGAAGCATTCTTGAAACCGGAAGTGCCTGGGCAAAATTCCAGGCCATTTGTCAAAGTCAGGGCGGTTTCAGGGAACCTGCATTTGCACCCTACCATTTTGAAGTCTGCTCGGACAAGGAGGGCGTTGTTACCGCAATAGACAATCGTAAACTGGCGCGGGTAGCGAAGCTGGCAGGAGCGCCGCAGTCGGCCTCAGCCGGCATCCTGTTCAATGCGCCCCTCGGCAAACAGGTGAGCGTGGGCGACACGCTGTTTACCCTGTACGCCCATACAAAAGGAGAACTGGAGTACGCCCTTACTTATTTAAAAACAGATAACATCATTACTATCGAATAAAAAAATCAAAACAATGGAAACAACATTTAAAGATAAAGTAGCCATAGTGACCGGGGGAAGCTTTGGCATTGGCAGGTCAGCCGCCATAGGTTTTGCCAAACGGGGAGCCAAAGTAGTTATTGCCGACTGGGTGGAAGATACTGAAACACTCCATCTTATTCAGGCTTAAGGAGGTGAAGCCCTGTTTGTAAAATGCGACGTATCCAGCACCGAAGAGGTCAGGGAAATGGTGGCTACAACAATTAAATCCTTTGGCCGCCTGGATTATGCTTTCAACAATGCCGGTATTGAAGGGGTTACTGCCATCACCCATGAATGCACGGAAGAGAACTGGGAAAAAACCATTGGGATCAACCTGAAAGGTGTCTGGCTTTGCATGAAATATGAGATACAGGAAATGCTGAAGCAGGGAAAAGGCGCTATCGTGAACAATGCTTCCATCGCCGGGCTGGGCGGATTCCCCGGATCTCCCGCTTACGTGGCAAGTAAACACGGCGTACTCGGTCTGACCAGAACTGCTGCGCTGGAATATGCCAAATCAGGTATCCGGGTAAATGCAGTTTGTCCGGGAGTTATTCAAACCCCGATGATCGACCGTTTTACCGGAGCGGATCAGGAAACCGTGAAGCAGTTTGAGAGCATGGAACCGATAGGCAGAATGGGACAGCCGGAAGAAGTGGCCGAGGCCGCTATCTGGCTGTGTGCTGATGCCGCTTCCTTTGTGACCGGCAACGCTATGACCGTTGACGGCGGTTGGGGCGCTCAGTAACACAGCGGTTAACCTGAACTGCTGCCAGCAAAGCATACTGTTATAGAAAATGATCTTTATTTTTTTAAAACTATTGAGTCAATGAAACCCATTGTATTTGCCCTACCGGGAAACGAAACATTTGCACAGCAACTTGCTACAGCTTTAGAAGCTGATACCGGGGAAACCACCATACGCAATTTCCCTGATGGGGAAACATACGTCCGCGTATTGACCGATGTAAATGGCAGGGAGGTGATCTTGGTCTGTACGCTTGATCACCCTGATGGCAAATTGCTGCCATTATATTTTCTTTCTCATACGCTAAAATCGCTGGGCGCAAAATGCACCTGTATTGTAGCCCCGTATCTTGCCTACATGCGGCAGGATAAGGTCTTCCATCCAGGGGAGGGAATAACCTCTGCATATTTTGCCAAACTGATTTCCGGTTTTGCAGAAAGACTTTTTACGATTGATCCGCATTTACACCGCAGAACTTCAATGGCCGAAATTTATTCGGTTCCCTGCATGGTACTGCACGCATCAACTCTTATTTCGGATTATATCCGCGATCATATCGGCAATCCCCTGTTGATAGGGCCTGATAGTGAAAGCGAGCAATGGGTTTCGCAGGTAGCTAAAGATGCCAATGCTCCTTACATAGTGCTGGAAAAAGTAAGAAAGGGCGATACGGAAGTAAATGTAACCGTTCCGCAGGTTGAAAAATACAAGGATCACACCCCGGTATTGGTGGATGATATCATTTCCACTGCACGTACCATGATAGAAACGGTGAATCACCTGAAAAAAGCAGGAATGAAGCCGCCGGTCTGTATTGGTGTACATGCCGTTTTTGCCGGTAACGCTTATGAGGAACTCCAAAATGCCGGAGTAGACAGCATTATTACCTGTAATACTATTGCGCATGCCTCCAATGCACTGGATGTAACAGCACTAATGGCTGCTTCCCTAAACAAGATTTTCCTTTCGTAACTTTGGCAAGGATAATCGTAACAAATTCAATGTCTGTAAATGAACCCTTTAGTATGGTTACCTTATTTATCAAGAACATGGTTTGCGACCGCTGTGTACTGGTCGTAGCCGGTGAGTTAAAGAAAATTGGCATAAATGCCCAAAAAATCACGTTGGGAGAAGTGACCCTTGAAAAGGAACTTACGGCCGATCAAAAGGAGCAGCTTCATCAAGCTTTACTTGACCTGGGGTTTGAACCTATAGACAGTAAGAAGGGACGAATCATTGAAAAAATAAAAACGGTGATCATAAACATGGTACATCATAGCGACCATGATGAAAAAACCAATTTATCCGATTTATTAAGCAAAGCGTTGCATCATGATTACAATTACCTGTCCAATCTGTTTTCGGAAGTGGAAGGTATCACTATTGAAAAATACTTTATCGCTCAAAAAATTGAGAAGGTTAAAGAATTACTGGTGTACGACGAGCTTTCATTAAGTGAAATTGCTTTGCGTATGAATTACTCCAGTGTTGCCTATCTGAGCAACCAATTCAAAAAAGTTACCGGTCTTACGCCAAGCCATTTCAGACAAATCAGGGAAGAAAAGCGGAAACCGTTGGATAAAGTCTAATTTTATAGGGTAAAACAAATTGGTGTTACGAAGTAGCGGCCTTCCGCAAATGACAAAAGCAAAAGATGGACTGGTGTTTCTTCCCATGTTTTTCTCCTATCTCCACCGCCAATAAAAGGATTGTTTTGCAGGATCTGTTACCTGGCTATATCGAAAAAGCTGGATGTAAAAATGTGGAAGAAACACGCTATTTTAATACCCTGTTCGGTACCGTAAAACTCATTAAAGCCATCAAAGATGAATAGCCATCTTCATTCAATCATCCAACAGTATAAAGCTGACAGGGAATCAGTTTATAATACCTGGTTTACTAATAACGAAGAACGTTTGAAAGCATTCCGCTCCATCCGCAGAGGCGTACAGCAGATAGTGGATGATATTAAAAACAAGAAATTCGGAAATGATTTTAAAGGATCTTCTCTTGAATTTGTGCTCACCTGTATAACCGAACAAAAGCAGGTGTTTGAGGGAGCTGCGCACCCCTTCTATTGGAAGCCCAAGCTGAGAATCCCCGACATTTACGAAAATGAAACAAATAAGCAGCACTTTGGCCAGTTCCTTGAAAATTGCCTGAATGCAAAAGCAGAGGCGCAAATCATTAAAGAAATTATCCGGCTGGACAGCTACAAGATAAAAGGACTGGGGCCTGCCGTATCGAACATTCTTTATTTCCTGCATCCCACCATTGTACCACCCTTTAATACAGCCATCCTGAATGGATTCAATTATCTGTTCAAAGACAGGAAGAAATTAGGAAGTTGGAGCGAGTACCTGGCGCTGCGGGAAGTGTTGATCGATACCAATAAGCAATACCGCTCGGAACTTTCGCTGGATTTGGGAGCGATTGCAGGATTGCTTTTTGAAATAGGCACCCAAAAAATCATATTGGGTACAGATGAATATTTGTCAGAACCAGAGAGAAAGAAATTGGAAAAGCTGATTGAAAAAAGACGAGAAGAAGTAGAACATGAAAAACAGGAAGAGGATCTGCATACAGAAATGCAGTATCACTTACTAAAAATTGGTCACGCTTTGGGGTATGATGTCATTGCAGCTTCCAATGACCGCTCCAAATCACATTGCGGCAACAATTTTTCTTTTATTTGTTTGCAGGCATTTCCGGAGATTGATTTAGACCGGGAAACATTGAATACCGTAAAACTGATTGATGTATTATGGTTTCAAAAAGCAACCAATAATGTCATTGCTGCCTTTGAGGTGGAAAAAAGTACCAGCATCTATTCCGGTATCTTACGGCTTACAGATTTGAGTTACACGATCGCCGATGATGACGAAGTATTTTATCTGATCGTACCCGATAAAAGAGAAAAAGATGTGGTGGGGCAATTGTCACGGCCGGCCATAAAACAGAACAAGGTAATGATCAAGTATATTCTTTTTTCCGATTTGCGCCAACATTGCGACGCGCTCTGCAAATTTGGCGACAGCCACCTGATCATGGAAAAAATTGCAAGAAACGTGGCAACCAGGTAAGCCTGCTCTACACCCAGTCATTGTAAACAAATCAGGGAAGATAAACGCAAACCACCGTATCAGTTACGTAACGCTTAAAGTCAGTTCCTGAATAATGCCTGTACCGTTGTGTCACTGTGGTTTATTGGTAAAACGCTCCAACCATCCTGCCGGGCCGGTTAAATCAAAAATTTACATGTCAAACGATTTGGATACAACTAAAAGCAGTTTGGACACATGCAAGTCCTGATTTGATGGCAATTTTGCAGGGTAAAACTTAAACAGTACATTATGCAAAAGACAATTTTCATCACAGGAGCATCCGCAGGATTAGGAAAAGCCACTGCCAGGTTGTTTCAGTCAAAAGGCTGGAAGGTTATCGCAACCATGCGCAACCCGGAAAAAGAAACTGAGCTGACGAAACTTGACAACGTATCCGTATTACCACTCGACATAACAGATGTGGCTCAGATCAGCTCAACAGTGGATAAGGCCCTTGCTTTAGGTGATGTGGACGTGGTTTTTAACAATGCAGGCTATGCCCTCAGCGGTGCTTTGGAAGCACTCAGCGATGACAAGATCGTTCGGCAGATCGATACAAATCTTTTGGGAGCGATACGTGTGACGCAGGCATTTATACCCTATTTCCGCCAGCGAAAGGCAGGGCTTTTCATTACGACCACATCCATCGGCTGCATTTATACATTTCCGCTAAGCTCCCTGTATCATGCCACGAAATGGGCACTGGAGGGATGGAGTGAAAGTATGTCCTTTGAACTGGCTGCTTTTAATATCGGTATCAAAACCATAGCGCCAGGTGGTATTATAACAGACTTTATGGACAGATCGCTGGATGCTAACTCCCTGCCGGAATACCAGGAACTGGAAAACAAAGTGGCTAACGGCATGTCGGCAGGATTAAAAACGGCCTCTACCGCTGACCAGATTGCAGAAGTGGTGTACGAAGCTGCCACCGATGAGAAAGACCAGGTCCGTTATGTAGCTGGTGAAGATGCAAAGGCCCTGTATGCCAGGCGGCTGGAAATAGGCAACGAGGCTTCAAGGAAAGAAATCGGGAATATGTTTCTGGCCTAATTCCATAAAACGACCGTCCAGTTGCGGACAGTTTTTTTTAATTTTAGAAAAAAGAAAATCAGGGTGCATATCATCAATTCCATATCACAATTCCATCGCCTGTTGTCTTTGCCGGAACCGCTGCATCCTTTGGTCAGTGTGATCCGCATCACCGACATCGTTCCCGCTGAAAATGAAGTATGGGAACAATTTGCAGTCAATTTTTACAGTGTTTCGTTCAAAAAAGAGGTGGCTGCAAAGGTAAAATACGGGCAACAGTATTATGATTTTGATAAAGGAACCATGAGCTTCACTGCGCCAAAACAGGTACAGGCTGTTGCGTCGGACGAAATGGATCGTTTCAGAAACGATTGTGGGAATGGCTATATCCTGATATTCCATCCTGATTTTTTAACGCGGCATCCGCTGAACACGTTGATAAAAAATTATGGATTTTTTTCTTATGCCGTCAACGAAGCGTTGCATCTTTCGGAGCGGGAAGAAAGAAATGTCATGGAGATCTTTGAAAAGATTAAAACGGAATATCAGTTTATTGACCGCCATACGCAAGATATCATTCTTTCTCAGATTGACTTACTGCTTAACTATTGCAACCGTTTTTATGAAAGGCAATTTCTGACAAGAAAAGCCGTCAACCATGACCTGCTGACAAAGATAGAGCTATTGCTGAATGATTATTTTGATAATAAAGAACCAGTAACAAAAGGCTTGCCCACCGTTGAATACTTTGCCGGGGAATTAAATTTATCAGCACATTATCTTAGCGATATGTTGCGAACGCTGACAGGGATAAGCGCACAACAGCATATACATGAAAGGCTGATTGAAAAAGCGAAAGAATACCTGCTAACAAGTAATTTGTCAGTAGCTGAGATTGCCTACCTTTTGGGGTTTGAGTATCCCCAATCCTTCAATAAGCTTTTTAAGAAGAAAACCGACATGTCGCCTTTAGCATTTCGTCAGAAGTTTAATTGATACAACCAACTTTTGATGATAGCAGATACGGCAACAGCCGTTTTGTGTTGCTCACCTGACTTGGATGCTTTGCCATATAGCACGCCAAATCCAATTATCTTATCATGTATCATCGGGCCAAAAAATTATTAAGCTACATTCTCAAAAAAAATGTTTATATATTTGTAGCGACAAAATGAAAAAGATTTTCCTTGTCATATTAGCCTTTACTTACTTCGCCTCTACTTCAGGGGCTATCCTGCATTTGCATTATTGCATGGGCAAGATGGTAGAATGGAGTGTATCAGGCAACGAGGAAGAAAACTGTCCGGTTTGCGGCAGCGACAAGGGCAAAATGGTGGAAAAGGGCTGCTGCAAGGATGAGCACAAGCAGCTCAAAGTTACCAATGATCACAGTATAACAGAAACGGCTTTCCAGGGATTATGGTTGATGGCGGTAGCCTTGCCTGTTTCTTTCATTGACATTCCAGCTATCACCTTTTCTTCCATTACCGAGGAAAATCCCACCACTAACGCACCGCCCCACAGCACCGGAATCCCGATCTACAAGCGCAACTGCGTTTTCCGTATTTAAACTCCGCTCCACATTTCGAGCCTGACAGCATGCTGTTGGGCTAAAGGCATTTCTATCCACCGCTGATCACCCATCAGCATTACTTATTGTTCCTTATTTATCATTTATGGTACATCGTATTATAGAATGGTCGCTGCGCAACCGTTTCATCGTGTTGGTACTGGCGGCAGCTTTTTTTGCGTGGGGCGTTTTTGCTGTAAAAAACAACCCCATAGATGCCATTCCCGACCTTTCCGAAAACCAGGTCATTGTTTTCAGCGAATGGATGGGACGGGGACCGCAGCTGATCGAAGACCAGGTGACTTACCCGCTGGTGACCAACTTACAGGGCCTTCCCAAGATCAAGTACGTGCGGGGCACGTCCATGTTCGGCATGAGCTTTATTTACATCATTTTTGAAGACAACGTAGACATTTATTGGGCAAGGGAACGGGTGCTGGAACGGCTTAGCACCATTTCCCGCAACCTGCCGCCAGGCGTCAGCCCGCAGTTAGGCCCTGATGGTACCGGCGTTGGCCATGTCCTGTGGTACACACTGGATGCGCCAGGCATGGATCTCGGTGAACAAAGGGCTTTGCAGGACTGGTATATCAAGTTCGCGCTGCAAAATGTAAGAGGCGTAAGCGAGATCGCTTCCTTTGGCGGGTTCCAAAAGCAGTATCAGATCACGCTCGACCCCAACAAGCTTTTATACTATAAACTTGCTGTAAGCGATGTCATCAGCGCCGTTCGTGCCAATAACAACGAGACCGGCGGCAGCAAGTTTGAGTTAAGTGATATCGGCTATGTGATCAAGACCTCCGGTTATTTACAGTCCATCGGGGAAATCCAAAACATTGCCGTAAAAAGCAGTAACGGTATTGCCGTTAAAGTATCGGACATAGCCAGTGTGCAAACTTCCGGTGAAACAAGGTTAGGGATCTTTGACCAGAATGGCGAAGGAGAACGGGTCGGCGGCATTGTGGTCATGCGCTATGGCGAAAATGCCGCGGAGGTAATTGAAAACGTGAAGGCCAAAATGCAGGAAGTAGCCAAAGGCTTTCCCGATGGGGTAAAATTTGATATTGTCTATGACCGTGGGCAACTAATAAAGCAATCCATTTCCTCCGTCAAAGGCACACTTATCGAAGAGATCATAGCGGTCTCACTGATCGTTATCATCTTTCTGTTTCACTGGCGCAGTGCGCTGAGCATTATTATTCAAATTCCCGTCACCATTGCCATCAGCTTCATCCTGCTCAACGCTTTTGGTATATCCTCTAATATCATGTCGCTTACCGGTATCGCATTGGCCATCGGGGTAATCGTGGATAATGGCATTGTGATGAGCGAAAATGCTTATAAGCACCTGGCAGACCGTTATACCCATTGGCAACAAGAACAAAAAAACAATCCTCAATTATGATCTGGCACAAAAAAAATAAAAAAGCAAAAGAAAAATGGATCACCGAGGAAGAGCGGATATCCATTATTGAAAAATCCAGCAAGCAGGTATCCAGGGGTGTCTTCTTTGCCACGGTTATCATCATTACTTCTTTTCTTCCGGTGTTTTTACTCACCGGGCAGGAAGGGAAAATGTTTCACCCGATGGCCTACACCAAAACCTTTATACTCATAGTGGATGCGCTATTGGTATTAACCCTTGCGCCGGTGCTGATCTCCTTCTTCATGAAAGGAAAGTTCCGCCCCGACAGTGCTAATCCGGTAAACCGTTTTCTGGAGCGGATCTATACCCCGGTGATCCAGTGGGTGATGAAGTGGCGAAAGACCACCCTTGCCATCAATATCCTGGCATTGCTGGTATCCATTCCCCTGCTCAGAAGTTTAGGCACGGAGTTTATGCCGCCGCTGGATGAACAAAGCATTCTGTTCATGCCTGTTACGCTACCGGATGTTTCCAACTCCGAGATGAAAAGGATATTACAAGTGCAGGATAAGATCATTAAATCCGTTCCGGAAGTGGACAAGGTGTTGGGAAAGGCCGGCAGGGCCAGTACCGCCACGGATAATTCACCTATCAGCATGATTGAAACCATCATTATGCTCAAACCGCACAAAGAATGGCGGGAAGGCATCACCAAAGCGAAGATCATTAACGAACTGGATGCCAAACTGCAAATTCCCGGCGTGGTAAACGGCTGGACGCAGCCCATCATCAACCGCATCAACATGCTTTCAACCGGTATCCGCACGGATGTGGGTGTAAAGGTCTATGGACAAAACCTCGATACGATTGCCGTCGTTTCCGAGCGGGTAAAAACAGCGCTCGAAGGCACGGCCGGTATAGCTGATCTGTATGTAGAACCGATCACAGGCGGCAAATACCTGGCTATTGACACACGCCGGGCAGATTTAGGCCGCTATGGTCTGAGCGTGGACGATGTGAACCAAACCGTAGAAACGGCATTGGGCGGTGCGCCCATCGGGCAAACCGTGGAAGGCAGGCAGCGCTTTAGCATTAATGTAAGGCTGGCGCAGGATTACCGCAACAGTGTGGACAACATTAAACGCATACCACTTCGGTCAGCCGCTTTCGGCGAAGTGCCGCTGAGCGCCGTAGCGGATGTAAAATTTGAAGACGGCCCACCCATGATCAACTCCGAAAACGCCTTGCTGCGGGGCGCTGTATTGTTCAATGTAAGAGACAGGGATTTGGGCAGCACGGTAAAAGAAGCAATAGAAAAGCTCAATCAGCAAAAAGGCATTTTACCGGCAGGCTATTTTCTGGAATGGAGCGGGCAGTATGAAAGTCTGATCAGGGGACAGCAAACGCTGATGTGGATCGCGCCCATTGTGCTGGTGATTATCTTCTTCTCCCTGTACTTTGCCTTTCACTCCATCCGTGAAGCGTTTTTAAGCCTGATCACCGTTCCGTTTGCATTGATCGGCGGAGCCTATATCATCTATTTCTGGGGCGTCAACCTTTCAGTAGCGGTTGCCGTGGGCTTTATCGCCTTATTTGGCATTGCGGTGGAAACCGGTATCGTCATGGTGATCTACCTCAACGATGCCATGCATCAATTGATCAAACGCAAAGGCAATTCCAGCGAAGCCATTACCAGAGAAGATCTGCGGGAGTATGTCATTCAGGGTGCCGCCAAAAGGCTGCGTCCAAAGATCATGACGGTTTGTGTTTCGCTGTTTGGGTTGGTGCCGGTGCTGTGGGCCACCGGCGTGGGAACCGATGTGATGAAACCGGTAGTGCTGCCAATGATTGGCGGTGTGTTTACTTCAGCCATTCACATCCTGCTGGTAACGCCGCTCATCTTCTTAATGGCAAAAGAGTACGAATTAAAAAAATACGGAAAACTGGAGGTATATGATGTTCACCATTAAAAAATGTTTGTGGCTGCTCGTACTGCTTCCTTTCAGTGCCCTGGCACAACAAAAGGAAGTGCTGAGCCTGCCCGATGTGCTGCAAAAAATAGACAGCAATAATATCCTGCTCAGAACCTACGGGTTAAAAGCGGAAGGATACAAGTACAGCGCCGATGCCGCCACTGCCTGGATGCCGCCGATGGTGGGCTTAGGATCATTTATGACGCCTTATCCTTTTCAGAAAATAATGGAGGCCAGGGACAAAGGCTCCCTTATGCTGAGGCTGGAACAGGAAATTCCGAACGGCAAAAAATTGCAGGCGAAAAAAAGATATATCCAATCGCAGGGCAATGTGGAAAATGCCAATCGTGCGGTAACGCTTAATGAGCTGAAAGCACAGGCAAAATCACAGTATTTTAACTGGCTGGTAGCGTTGGAGAAAATCAGGATCATCCAACAAAACGAAAAAGTGCTGGAGATGATGAAGAAGATTGAAGAGGTACGTTACCCTTACAACCAGTCGCAGCTAAGCACTGTTTACCGGGCAGAAGCTTCCATCGAAAAGAACCGCAACATGCTCTTTATGCCACAGAGCGAAATTGCAAAGGCAAAAGCCTATCTGAATGCTTTAATGAACCGTCCGGGCAATGCAGAGCTTCAAATCGATACGGTGTATGAACCACGCTTTGTTGCCACAGCATTCTATGACACGGCCAGCCTTGCCACCCAGCGAAAAGATGTGCTGCGGATGAATGAAAGCATCCACGCCATGCAGCTCAATATCGAAGCCATGAAGCTGGAACGGAAGCCCTCCTTTCGCATTCAATACGACCACATGTCGCCGTTATCTTCTATGATGCCACAGGCATTTAGTGTGATGGGCATGGTCTCTATTCCTATTGCGCCGTGGTCAAAAAAAATGTATCAGTCGGAGATCAAATCCATGCGGTCCAATATCCAGGCGATGGAACAGGAACGTGCTGCCATGCTCCAGGAGACACAGGGCATGTTGTACGGCATGCAGGCAGAAATTCAAACGATGCAGCAGCGCATTCAATCCATAGAAGAAAAAGTGATACCGGCATTGCAAAAAACCTTTGATGCCAGCTTCATCACCTACCAGGAAAATAAGCTCACCCTTACGGTGGTTTTGGATAACTGGGACGCCCTGAATATGATGCGACTTGATGTGCTGGACGAAAAACAAAAATTATATCAAATGATCGTCGATTATGAAAAGGAATTATTCAGATAAAATGCTCATAGCGCTGCTGTTCTCACTATTGCTTTTTTCCTGCAAGGAAAAAACAGGAACAGCCACTGCGGATTCAATGCATGGCCACGACAAAGCGACGGCCAATACCTGCCCCATGCACCCGGAAATTGTGCGGGATCATCCGGGTAAATGTCCTATCTGTGGCATGGACCTGGTACCCATGAGCCATTCCAATGAGCTGCATGTAGATAGCAGCATTTTGCCGTTGCTGAAGCCGGTGAACGAACAGGTGGTTTCCGGTATCAGCACGATCAGTCCGGACAGCGGCCGCCAGGCGTTCTCCGTCCCGGTGCAGGGCATCGTTACCTACGATATCAGGCACCAGGAAAGCATTGCCAGCCGTGTTGCCGGAAGAATTGAAAAAATGTATATCAGGTACAATTACCAGCCGGTACGCAAAGGGCAGCTCATTATGGAAATTTATTCACCTGACCTGGCCGCCGCACAAAGAGAATTGATTTACATCAGCAGCAGCGATGATAATGCTTTATTGCTGCAAAGGGCAAAGCAACGGCTTAATTTGTTGGGCATGCAAACGGCACAGATCAACCAGGTCATTAAAACCGGAAAGCCTTTGTACCGTGTGCCCGTGTACAGCAGTGTCGATGGTTACATCGTAGAAAAGAAGGTAGCTGCCAACGCATCGCCCTCCAGTACGGCGATGCCACCCTCACCCGCCGCTGCTGCAGATGGTATGGGCGCAATGGGCGGTGGTGCCGCTGCGTCAAATACTACCGCAGCGCAGCAAGCCATTAATCCAACGCCGGTGCTCATCCGGGAAGGGCAGTATGTTGGTGCCGGAGAAACGGTTTTCACCATTTACAAAAGCAATAGCCTGATAGCAGCGTTTTCGTTTGCCCCTTCCATTGCAGCAACCATCAAGCGGGGTCAACAACTGACGTATCATACCGATGCCAACCCCGGCGATATAAAAACCGGCAGCATTGGCCTGATTGAACCCACGCAGAAAAATGGCGAAAATTTTACGGTAGCACGGGTGTATCTGTCCGGTACTGATTTAAAGCCGGGGCAGTTACTCACTGCCAATATGCAGGTAATAAAAGACGGTACCTACTGGCTGCCTCAAAATGCCGTGCTTCAACTGGGAACAAAAGCCGTGGTATTTAAAAAAGAAAAAGGCGTGTTTATTCCCAGGCAGGTGCAGGCAGGTATCAAAATCAATGACATGATAGAAATAAAAGATTCCATTGGCGATTGGCAGATAGCAAAAAATGCCAGTTTCCTGGTGGACAGTGAAAGCTTTATCAGACTGACATCAAATTATTCAAAATGAACCAGAAAATAAATCTCCTCTTCGTTTTCCTGCTTGCCGCTATCGCCATGTTGGGCTTGGGTTCGTGTAAAAACAAGGACACGAAAACACAAACGGAAACCACCAAAAAACAAACCTATACCTGCCCCATGCACCCGCAGATCGTAAGCGACAAGCCTGGTAGCTGTCCTATTTGCGGAATGGACCTGGTTCCGTTTGATAAGACCAATGCCGGTGATTTCTTAACGCTTAGCGTTCCGCAACAGATGCTGGGAAACATCCATACAGATACCGTGAGAACGGGTTCCTTTTCCTCCTTTAAACAACTAAACGGCAGGCTTGCCGTAAACCCCTCACAAACGGATATGATATCCAGCCGGACAGCGGGCAGAATAGAAGCACTGTATGTAAAAGAGACAGGCGTTCCCGTGCGTAAAGGGCAGCCCTTGTATAAGATATATTCAGAACAACTCGCAGCGTTGCAACAGGAATACCTGGTTGCCGGGGCGCAGGCATCACAGTTTCCGGAAGACAAAAAATTTCAGCAACTCCTGGAAGCTTCCCGGCAGAAATTGCTGCTCTATGATCAAAGTGAAGCGCAGGTACAACAATTAAAAACCAGCAAAAAGACCAGTCCTTACCTAACCTATATGGCTCCGGCAGATGGTATTGTTGCTGAAGTGTTGGTTACCGAAGGGCAATATGTAGCGGAAGGTTCCGCCATTATGAGCCTGGAAGGCTACCATAACATCTGGGTAGAAGCAGATCTGTATCCTGCCGAAGCAAGCCTGGTAAAAACGGGTGACCTGGTAAATGTGACCGTAGGCGGCTTTGAGAACGAACCGCAAAAAATGCGGGTGGAATTTATCGCACCGGCCTTACAGGAAGGCAGCCAATTGCTCACGATCAGGGGCAATATACCCAACCTGCACAACCAGTTAAGAGCAGGCATGCAGGCCGTGGTGGAACTACCTGGGGCCAATACATCCCGCGCCGTCACCTTGCCGGTGGATGCAGTCATTCATGACGGGAAAGGCGCTCACGTCTGGGTAGAAACCGGTGCCGGAAAGTTTGAACCGAGGATGGTACAAACCGGTGGTGAAAATGCACTATGGATTGAAATTACATCAGGCGTGCAACCCGGAGAAGTAGTGGTGACCGATGGCGCTTACCTGCTGAGCAGTGAGTTTATCCTAAAAAAGGGAGCAAGCAAGATGCATGACCATTAATGGCGCTGGTGCGCCTGCGCTATTCCCTTTTATAGTAATTTATTGTTTTGGCAGGAGGTATCAGTTTGCCCGGGTCGGTCTGTAGCTTAGACCGACCTGGTTTTTTTATGGCTGACCAGTATTTTGTCACAAACAATATTGCTGAGCAGTTCCTGTTTTCTTTTATTGTACTCAACGGTTATGGTTCCATCAAATGATTCAATGAATATTACTTTTATCACCGTTTCCAGCAACAACTCGCGGGTATTGAGGAATTTCAGAAAATCATCTGAGGAGTGGGTAACCGCCTTAAAAATGACGGTATCTCCGGGCTTGCACTCATTGAGTTTATGATATTCCGTCCATTCCATTTTACCGTTCCGGTCCGGTATGGGCGAGCCGTGCGGATCTACTTTGGGATAACCCAGCAGTTCATCCATTTTAGCAAAGAACTCCGGCGATTGTACGTGTTCTATCTGTTCTGCTATATCGTGCACTTCGTCCCATCCGAAGCCCATTTTTTCCACCAGGTACATTTCAGTTAGCCGGTGTTTACGGATGATCATTGCCGCTTCCTTTTGTCCTTTCGTGGTAAGCCGCACCGGCTTGTAACTTTCATAAATAATCAGCCCTCTGTCCGACAGTTTTTTCATCATGCTGTTGACGGTAGGCATTTTTATATCCAGTTGCCTGCTCAGTTCATTCACATTCGCCTCTCCTTTGGTAGCAGAGAGGTTAAAAATGGCTTTCAGGTAATTCTCTTCGGTATGTGTATTCATCCTCCATATGTATTCATCGGCAAAGGTAGCATAAAGACTTAGGTTATTCTAACAAGGGAAGAACTATCAAAAATAATTTTGTTAGAAGATTCTAACTTTATATTTTTGTATAATGAACTTTTAATTTTAGGCTAATGAAAAAATATTACATTACCATTGGCATATTTGCTGCTATTATTGCTGTCATTCAGGCTTGTTCCAAGATGGAACCGGCAACCCCGAAGGAAGACTCGCTGCTCGACGGCCCGGTAGAAGGACTCAATTATGAGCAAAGCCAACGTTTTCGTTCAGGTGACCAAACCTTTAATGACGAAATTTTTACAGTAGAAAAAGGGCTGGGGCCGGTTTTTGTCGCCACCAGTTGCGGAAGTTGCCATGCAGGCGATGGAAAGGGGCATCCATTCACCACGCTGACCCGCTTTGGCCAGACCGATGAAACCGGTAATCACTTCCTGGATCAGGGAGGCCCGCAGCTACAGAACAGGGCCATTCCCGGTTATCAGCCGGAACAGATACCCGCCGGAGCCACCTTTAGTAAATTAACGCCGCCGGCTGTAACCGGCCTGGGTTTCCTGGAAGCCGTTCCCGATGCTGACTTACTTGCAATGGCTGATCCAAATGATGCAGACGGCGACGGAATATCCGGCAGGCCAAACTGGTACACCATTCCCTCTTTCGTTACCCCGCCCGCCAATGCGATCACGCAGGGTGGCAAATACATTTGCCGCTTTGGTAAAAAAGCCAGCGTTTATAACCTGCTGGCACAGGCTGCTGATGCATTTTCACAGGATATGGGCATTGCATCCCTCTACCGACCCATAGATGTCTATTCCGGGAAAGAAATTGACCCGGAGATCTCCACCCAGGAGCTAAACAATATTGGTTTTTACCTCCAAACTTTAAAAGCGCCCATCCAGCGTGATCAGAATGATCCACAGGTCATTCAGGGCGGGCAGGTGTTCGCCACCATTGGTTGTGCAAGCTGCCATAAACCCACCTTAAAAACGGGGCCTTCGCCTATTGAATCAATAGCCTACAAAGAATTTCACCCCTATACCGATCTGTTGCTTCATGACATGGGGCCGGGCCTGGATGATGGCTATACGGAAGGCTCGGCAAAATCATACGAATGGCGTACCCCTCCATTATGGGGATTGGGACTGTCGCCCAATGCGCAGGGTGGCAAATTCTACCTGATGCACGATGGGCGGGCCACCAGCATACAACAGGCCATTGAAATGCATGGCGGCGAAGCAACAAAAGCCAGGACCAATTATACCAGCCTGAACCAGGCCGATAAAGACGCACTCATCAGATTTTTGAAATCGCTGTAAAATGGACAGAAAAAAATTTATAAAACAATGCGGATTTGCTTGCATAAGCGGCACCGTAATGGCTTCGCTGCTGGAAAGCTGCGCTGCCTCTAAAACAATTCCCGGAAACATTGTGCAGGATTATATCACCATACCGTTCAGTGCTTTTGACACAAAGAATACGCAAAAATCTGCCGCAAAAAAATATGTGGTGATACAGAATGACGCGCTCCAGTATCCCATTTGCGTGTTTCGCTTTTCTGATAACGATTATTCCGCTTTATGGATGCAATGTACGCACCAGGGCACAGAGTTGCAGGTGTTCGGTGATAAACTGCAATGCCCTGCACATGGAAGTGAATTTGACAACAGGGGAAATGTAAGCAACGGCCCCGCCGCAAAGCACCTGCGAACACTGCCGGTTACTATTGATAACAACCAAATCAAAATCTCTTTGGCAAAATGAACAATAAAAAAAAACTTATCCTGCTCATGCTTCATGTAGGCTGTTTGCTTTCAGCATCAGCACAGGTAGACTCCAGTTTGTTTCGGCGTGTCCCTAAAGACACGATAACCAAAACCATGAATATGGATGCCGTTTACAATCGCCCATTTTTAGTAGCCAACAAATTACCGGTTTCAATAGGCGGTTACATGGAAGCGAACTGGCAGCACATGGGTGAAGACGGCGTTAGTGACGGCCATCAATTCCAGTTTAGGAGGCTTACGGTCTTTATAGCTTCCAGCATTTCAAAACGTATCAAGTTTATATCAGAGATCGAGTTTGAGCCTGCTGACAAAGAGTTTGATATAGAGTTTGCCGCATTGGATTTTGAGTTTCATCCCTTGCTGAATCTCAGGAGCGGTATCATTGTAAATCCTATCGGTGGTTTTAACCAGAATCATGACGGTCCTAAGTGGGAGTTTACCGACCGGCCGATTGCGATGGAGCAAATGCTTCCCGCTACCTGGAGTAACGCAGGCTTTGGGTTATACGGTAAAAAATATAGCGGTAACTGGATGTTCGGTTACGAGGCTTACGTTTCCGGTGGTTTTGACGGAAGCATTATCAATAACGAACAGAATAAGACCTACCTGCCCGCCTCCAAAGAAAATACGGATCGGTTTGAAGAAACCGCCAGTGGAGAACCTTTGTTCACCGGTAAGATAGCGGCCCGTAACAATAAAATTGGCGAATTAGGATTGTCCTATATGGGAGGTGCCTACAACAATTTTAAGGATGATGGCAATATTGTGGACTATAAGCGTCGCGTTGATGTTTTTGCAGTTGACTTTAACACAACCCTGCCAAGGAGCGTGTACCCAACAGCACTGGTGGCGACTCTACGATAACAGATCCTGAAAGCGGCGACGAGTTGAACCTGTATCGGTTCGCCCAGCAGACAGCAAGCCTGTACGGGGCAGAATTAAGCCTGGCCATCCACCCGCATCCCCTGGATTGGCTGCATTTTAAAAATACCTTCTCTTATACACGGGGTAAATTTGCGCAGGCGCTGGACGGTTCGGATAATATCCCCTTCGTGCCTGCCGCACGCCTGATCACATCGCTTGGGGGTGACTTTTTGCACAAGGGCAATGTGGTCCGTAATCTCCACGTAGGCATTGAAAGCGATTACAATTTTGCACAGAACAATGCCTTTACGGGATACAACACAGAAACGGCCACACCAGGCTATTGGCTGGTCGGGGTCAATGTAGCTGCTGATTTTGTGAGCAAAGGCAGAACCCTTTTTACCCTGAGTGTAACCGGGAACAATCTTGGCGACATTGCCTATCAGAACCATTTGAGCCGTTTCAAATATCTGGCGGTCAACAATGTTACCGGCAGGCAGGGTGTATTTGCTATGGGCAGGAATTTTGGCTTCAAAATAAACGTGCCACTGAACTTTAACTGGTAACCAGTGAAGAAGTTAAAACAAACAGGCTGTTTCCCCTGCGGATCAGCCTGTTTTTGCTTTGGCCGCATGAAATGGAATGGCAGCGAACAGTATCCCTGGCACAGGTTAATCCTGTTCCCTGAAATTTTATAAATCAATTCCAAAATTTCGTAATAGTAGCCACTGGCATTATGGTCAAATTTGCATTATTCAATAAAGCAGCAAAATATGGCGACAGATAATAATAAAGAAATCATCTATCTGCCTTTGGAAAACGTAGAGAGTGACCATTGCGCATCCATCGTTGACAAGGGGCTGGCACAAGTCAAGGGGATCACCACCCATAAAGTAGAGCTGAACAACCGCAGGGCCGCCATAATGGTAAATGACCATGAGGCAATACCCGAAGCGGTGAAGGCAGTAAAGGATCTCGGGTATAACATTACCACTGCTAAAGGAGCGTTCCCTGTCCTGGGCATGACCTGTGCATCCTGTGCGGGAAGCGCTGAAAGTATCGTAAAATACCAACCCGGCGTGGTCAGTGCATCCGTCAACTTTGCAACCGGGAATCTTACCGTGGAATATCTCCCGAATATGACCAGCGCTTCAAAGTTGCAAAAAGCAGTACAATCCGTAGGTTACGATTTACTGATTGAAGATGAAACCAGGCAGCACGAAACATTGGAAGCCATCCACGCCCAAAACTTCAGCAAGCTGAAGACTAAAACCGTATGGGCAATCATCCTGTCTTTACCTGTTGTAGTGATCGGGATGTTCTTCATGGATATACCTTATGCTAACCAGATCATGTGGGCATTCGCTACGCCTGTTGTTGCATGGCTGGGCAGGGATTTCTTCATCCATGCCTGGAAACAGGCCAGACACCGTTCCGCCAATATGGACACGCTCGTGGCGTTAAGTACGGGGATCGCCTATATCTTCAGCGTATTCAATATGCTGTTTGCTGACTTCTGGCATCAGAGAGGGTTGCATGCGCACGTATATTTTGAAGCCGCGGCCGTTATCATAGCATTTATCCTGTTAGGGAAATTGCTGGAAGAAAAGGCCAAAGGAAATACATCATCGGCCATTAAAAAACTGATGGGCTTACAACCTAAAACCGTAATGGTGATCCAGGCCGACGGATCAGAAAAGCAGACCGCCATTGAAGAGGTAAACGCGGGTGATGTGATACTGGTAAAGCCCGGTGAAAAAATTGCTGTAGACGGTATGGTAACATCAGGCAGTTCGTATGTGGATGAAAGCATGCTGAGCGGCGAGCCGGTCCCGGTACTTAAAAATGAAAACGAGAAAGTGTTTGCAGGAACGATCAACCAAAAAGGCAGCTTCCAGTTTAAAGCAGTGAAAGTAGGTAAAGAGACCATGCTTGCCCACATTATCAAAATGGTGCAGGATGCTCAGGGAAGCAAAGCGCCCGTTCAGAAATTGGTAGATAAAATTGCAGGCATTTTTGTTCCGGTTGTCATGGGCATTGCCATCCTGACCTTTTTGCTATGGCTGGTGCTGGGTGGCGATAACGGGATCGTACAGGGATTACTGGCAGCCGTCACCGTACTTGTCATTGCCTGTCCCTGTGCATTGGGACTGGCCACGCCTACGGCTATCATGGTGGGTGTAGGCAAAGGGGCTGAAAAGGGTATCCTCATTAAAGATGCGGAAAGCCTCGAACTGGCCAAGAAAATAAATGCCATCGTACTGGATAAAACGGGAACCATTACCGAAGGAAAACCACAGGTGACCGGCATCCAATGGCTGAATAATGATGATGCTGCCCAAAATGTGCTGTTGAGCATTGAAAAGCAATCGGAGCATCCATTGGCAGAAGCAGTGGCAAAACACTTTGAAGGGGTACGGCCTACCTCTTTGTCCCTGTTCGACAGTATTACGGGTAAAGGGGCAAAAGCCAATCACAACGGCGAAACCTATTTTGTAGGTAATAAAAAGCTGTTGGCAGAAAACAAGATTGCCATTGCCGGCGAATTACAAGACAAAGCTGAAGAATGGGGCAAACAGTCCAAAACCGTTATCTGGTTTGCAAACAGCAAACAAGCTCTTGCTGTCATTGCCATAGCCGATAAGATTAAAGACACATCAGTGCAGGCCATCAAAGAAATGCAGGATATGGGCATTGACCTGTATATGCTGACCGGGGATAATGAAGCTACCGCAAAATCCATTGCACAGCAGACAGGCATCAGGCATTACAAGGCCGAGGTATTGCCACAGCACAAAGCCGATTTTGTGAAAGAACTGCAACAGCAGGGTAAAACAGTGGCGATGGTAGGCGATGGCATTAATGACAGCACCGCTTTGGCAACAGCCGATATAAGTATCGCAATGGGCAAAGGCAGCGATATCGCAATGGATGTTGCCAAGATGACCATCATCTCCTCAGACCTTACCAAGATACCACAGGCAATACGTTTGTCCAAACAGACTGTAGCCACTATCAAACAAAACTTGTTTTGGGCGTTTATTTACAATGTAATTGGCATTCCGGTAGCCGCAGGTATCCTTTATCCTGTGAATGGCTTCCTGCTTAACCCCATGATTGCAGGGGCGGCAATGGCACTCAGCAGCGTAAGTGTAGTCAGCAATAGCCTGCTACTGAAATGGAAAAATAGGTAAGGATAATACGCGTATTATACCGTCCATAAAAACATACAATGTGCATATAAATCTACTGGCATTGGGGATATTTGGGTCCAACTTTTAAAAAGGCAGGGACTTGTTTGCTCATTATCAACGCAGGAGACGTAATTAAACTAAAGAGCGCGTTAAGCTGGGTAATGGCACAGTTTTTACCCTCTTTACTAAAATCTATGTTATGAAAAAAATTATGCCCATTGCCGCATTGATAATATTCATTCTTGCTGCCTGCAACAAAAATAGTGATGAACTGCGCCTGCAAAGCCATGACGAAAACCGCATGATGGATAGTTTGCACGCCATGATGAGCCGGATGGAAGCTATGCCTATGACCGACGATCCCGAGATCGACTTCGCGAAAATGATGATTATGCACCATGAAGGGGCACTAAACATGAGTACCGTTCAAAACCAGGAAGGACAGAATGATTCTTTAAAGCGGTTTTCCCAAAAGGTAATTAGTGCTCAAACCCTGGAGATACAGGAATTGAAAGATTTCTTAACCACACAGTCAGTAAACAACGCTGTACCGGCCCATTCAGCCGAGCACATGGCCCATATGAAGAAAATGGATCAGATGGCAGACGTTCAGCTTATAACCGGTGATCTTGACAATGACTATGCTACGCTGTTGATTCTACATCACAACAGTGCCATTGAAGACGCAGAAGCTTACATTATGTTTGGCAATAACGCGCAATTAAAATCAATGGCACAGATGATGATTGAGGACCAGACAAAAGAAATTCAAGAGTTAAGCAATTGGATAAAATCAAACAAACGTTGATAGCTACATTATTGATAAAAACACTGTCACTAAAAAGGAAACCTTTATCAAGGTGCATAATAACAACACCGAATTGAGACAGCATGTAACTACTCAAAAGCCAAAGGCATTAACATCGCACCGGATGTTAGCAGATACCTTCATTCCTTCTAAACTTGCCAAGATCCGTAGCCATAAGGTTATCAGACGAACGGTAATCTCTATTAAGCAAACACTGCTTTAGGCATTTCTTTACCATGTAATCAGCTTTCCGGTCACGGAAATATTCGTTAACTAAGTAAACAACTCCTGCTTAACCAAATAAATGCAGGCGCGGCAATAGAACGGTATAGCTTGCGGTTAAGAGGGGAAAAGTAATCCGTAAATCTTATAAATTAAACCCGAAATTACGTAATACAGCCATGCAGCATTTTATAGAAATTTGCAGTATCAAATAACTATAAAAGTTTTTAAGCAATGGAAAATAAAGAATTTCAGTTCAAGACAAACATCAATTGTGGCGGTTGTATCGCATCAGTAAAGCCCCATTTGGATAATGCCGAGGGCATCTGCCATTGGGAAGTGGACACAGCCAATAAGGACAAAGTACTTACTGTGAAGTCAGAGGGCATTACAGAGCAGGAAGTGATATCGACTGTACAAAAGGCAGGCTTTACAATTGAGCCGTTGAACGTCTAAGCATAAAAAGGTAAAAAATGCCCATTTTACCACTGATTGTCAAAATATTAGGTTTTCAGGTACGGGCATTTTTTCCGTATTAAAGAAAGACAGGCAGCAGGGTAAGTAATTTTTTTTGGTTTGTATAACAAAAAGATGTAAAACGATTAAAAAAACAAATCTTCTTTGTAACTTTGTGGCGTTGAAAAATTTGAGGATACATATAGGCATTTTAACACTGTTGTGTTTGGGTTTCTTTCTGATGCCCAATCCAAGTTATGCTTGTCCCAAAAATGCAACAACGGCCGAGAAGGCTGCCTGTTCCAAGAAAAAGTCCGCCAAAGCAGACCACCAGGCAGGTTGTAAAGATAAATCCTGTGACAAGTGCAAGCATGGCAAAGGCTGCGGGGGCAATTGTAAACATAACTCTTGCAGGTGCGGCGCTTCCGTAACTTCTTTAAGCATACCAACCCCCATCGACTTAAAAGCAAAATATCCTTTTGCAGCAGCTAAAAAGCAAAAATTCGGTTTCAAAGAAGCCTGTTATTCCTCGGGCTATTACTCCATTTGGCTACCGCCTAAAATAAGCTAAACCTATGGCCTGATAGCCATAGGTGTGCCCTTTCAAAAGCAACTCTCCGCTTTTGAACTTCCCCTATTTGTATCATTTATTCAAAACTTTAACCAGGAAAGGGGTTGCTAATACCTCGTTTCTAAAAAAGTAATTATTATGAAATCATTATCGAAAATGGTGATGGTAATCGCTGTATTACTATCATCAATTAACGGTTTTGCACAGATCAAGAATGCGAAAACGGAAACCGTAAAGATCTACGGTAATTGTGAAATGTGTAAAACCACCATCGAAAAAGCAGGTAATGTAAAGAAGGTAGCCAGTGTGGATTGGAATAAAGATACCAAAGTGGCTACACTCACTTACGACAGCGACAGAACAAACCAGGATGAAATCCTGAAGCGTATTGCTTTAGCCGGGTATGACAATGAGAAGTTCCGCGCTCCCGATGACGTATATGCAAAACTGGCTGGCTGCTGCCAGTACGATAGACCCTTGAAGACGGTTGCCAAAAATAAAGAGGCGGGTAAGGATATGGCGGGTATGGATATGACCGGCATGAAAACAGAGCACGGCAATCATGATCACAGTAAAATGGATGCCTCAGCTAAAATGACGGACCCCCAGGATCAGTCACCACTAAAACCGGTATTTGACAGCTACTTTTCAGTGAAAGATGCCCTGGTAAAGACCGACGCTGCCACCGCGTCCGCCAAAGCCACAGAATTGGCAGCAGCCATCAAAGCGGTAGATATGAATAAGCTGTCGGCACAGGAACATACGGCCTGGATGAAAGTAATGAAAGACTTAGCGGCCAATGCAGCGAGTATTTCAACATCAAAAGATGTAGCCAAACAAAGAAATGGCTTGGCAGCACTTTCAGGTAATATCTACGAACTGGCGAAAGTCTCCAAGCAGGCCGTTCCCGTTTACTACCAGCATTGCCCTATGTATAATGGAGGCAAGGGAGCCAATTGGCTGAGTAAGGAGAATGTAATAAAGAATCCATTCTATGGCTCACAAATGCTTAGCTGCGGCAGTACGGTAGAAACCATCAAATAACAGATCTGAACGCTATGGTACAGTACGATGACATGGTGCAGGCGCTCAAAGAACTGAGACAACGTGGGTACAGTATGGACTTTAGTCTTTTACCGGACTGCCTGTACTGTGCATCAAGGAGCCTGAAGCTAAAACCGGAGGATTTTACGGTAACGGAAACACATAGGTTTGAAAGCCTCGACAGCAGTCCTGATAACAATGCAGTTGTGTACGCGATATCGTCCAATGACGGTAAGAACAAAGGGGTACTTGTTGATGCCTATGGTACTTATGCCGGTGTGATGACCCATGAGATGGCAAAAAAAATAAATGCACATAAATTTTAAATCCCCTTGTTATGAATAAATACACTTGTCCGATGCATCCGCAGGTGCTAAAAGACGAACCGGGCAAATGCCCGCTCTGCGGTATGACATTGGTGCCAGTTGGCAGTACAGCAGCTTCTCATAAGCATACATCAGGACATGGGCATGCTGAGCATTCTTCTCATGATCATGAAAAAGAGGGCTTTAATAAGCATGCAGGGCATCATACCGGCGATTTCCTGAAACGCTTTTGGGTAAGCCTGGTCATTACAGTTCCTATCCTGCTGTTATCACATATGATACAGCAATGGTTGGGTTTCAGCCTTGCTTTCACCGGCGATAAATATGTATTGCTGGCACTCGGAACAACCATTTATCTCTATGGAGGCTTACCCTTCCTGAAGGGAATGATGGGCGAGATGAAAGCAAAAGCCATAGGGATGATGACACTTGTTGCCATCGCCATATCTGTAGCATACATCTATTCCGTGGCCGTTGTTTTTGGCCTGCAGGGCATGGATTTCTTTTGGGAACTGGCAACCCTTATCGACATCATGCTTTTGGGCCATTGGCTGGAAATGCGTTCCCAGATGGCTGCTTCCCGGGCATTACAATCACTGGTGGCCTTACTGCCAAACGATGTCACCGTTGAACGAAACGGAGAAGCCGTAAAAATAAAGCTCGAAGAGCTGCAAAGCAATGAAACGGTCATCATAAAGCCGGGGGAAAAAATTCCGGCCGACGGCCTGGTACTGGAGGGTGCTTCTTACATCAACGAAAGTATGCTTACCGGGGAAAGTGTTCCCGTAAAAAAGGAGGCGAACAGTAAGGTGATCGCAGGATCTATCAATGGCGACGGTGCGTTGAAGGTAAAGGTAACAGCAGTAGGAAAAGACAGCTACCTGAACCGGGTGATTAACCTGGTACAGGAGGCACAGGCCACTAAGTCCAATACGCAGAACCTTGCTGACAAAGTAGCCAAATGGCTCACCTTTATTGCCATTGCCGTTGGCATAGGCACATTCGTTTATTGGTTTGCCAGCAGTGGTGATACTGCCTTTGCCCTTGAAAGGATGGTGACGGTCATGGTAACCGCCTGCCCGCACGCATTGGGTGTGGCTATCCCGTTGGTGGTCGCCATTTCCACCACACTTTCGGCGACCAATGGTCTGCTCATTCGCAACCGGACGGCATTTGAAACAACCCGGAAGCTATCTACCGTCATTTTTGATAAAACCGGAACGCTCACCAAAGGCTCCCATGCAGTGGAAAAAGTGATCCCGTTAACAAACGAGTATAAGGCTGATGAAGTGATCCAGTATGCTGCCGCAGTACAGCAAAATTCGGAGCACCATATCGCAAAAGGCATCATGGCAATATTAAAAGAAAAGGGCCTTGCCTTATGGAAGTCTGAAAACTTCAGCTATATGCAGGGCATCGGTGTTAAAGGTGTTGTCAAAGGGAAAAATGTAGTAGCTGCGGGGCCAAATTATTTCAAAGAAAACCGCCTTTCCTTACCGGAAATTCCAGCAGAAATCAACCAGGAAGCCGAAACAGTCAACTTCGTCCTCATCGAAAATCAGGTAATCGGCATCATCACTTTGGCAGACAGCATCCGGGAGGGTTCCGGACAGGCAGTTGATGAACTCAAAAAAATGGGCATTAAGTCCTTTTTGCTCACCGGGGACAATGACAGGATTGCTGCTGCGGTGGCCGGAAAATTAGGAATGGACGGTTATTTGGCAAATGTGCTGCCCCATAACAAGCAGGAAAAGGTAAAAGAGTTCCAGGATAAAGGTGAAGTGGTTGCCATGACAGGTGATGGTGTCAATGATGCGCCTGCACTGGCGCAGGCAGACGTGGGTATTGCCGTAGGTTCCGGTACGGATGTGGCTGCCGAAACAGCGGACATCATATTGGTGGACAGTGATCCCAGGGATGTAGTTAAGCTGATTGACTTCGGTAAACTCACCTACAAAAAAATGGTGCAGAACCTGATATGGGCGGTTGGTTACAACGTTGTGGCGATTCCACTTGCAGCAGGTGTCCTCTATCCAAAATTTATTTTAAGTCCCGCTATGGGTGCTGTGCTGATGAGCGTAAGCACCATTGTAGTGGCTATTAACGCAAGTTTCTTAAAAATCAAAAATTTAAATCAAAGATGAAAAACATAGCATTTTTTGTAGCAATCGCTGCCGTTTCCTTTACCACTTTGTCCTCTTGTAACAAAGATGACAAGGGAGATATGCCAATGGACAAAAATATTGATTACCCCGCAGCATACGTGGTCAATGGAGAAAGCGCCACCGTTTCAATTATCAAGCTAAGCGATAATACCGTGAGCGAAACCTTTGACATCATGAACTCCAGTGGTAATATGATTATGTGGCCGCATCACATTTATAGCCATCAAGATCATTTAACCATCGGCGTGCCGGGTATGGATTTGAGTGCAGGTCATACTGGTGGCATGGCAGGTATGAAAGGGCGTATCCTGATCCTGGATGCAAAGAAAGGGACCATTTTAAAGGATATCGAAACACCGGCAATGAACCACAATGCCGTTTATTCACCGGACGGTACAGAAATATGGACAACGCAAATGGCGATGGACGGAAAGGTGTTGGTTTACGATGCCACTACCTATGCTGTCAAAAATACAATCTCTGTAGGTGAAGACCCGGCGGAAGTAACCTTTAGCATGGATGGCACAAAAGCCTACGTGTGCAACGGTGGCAGTGGTACAGTTTCAGTGATCAGTCCTTCTGCAAAAACTGTGGTAGCTACCCTGACGGTAGGCGATGATCCTGTCGGAGCCTGGCCTGCAGGTAACGGCAAAATGTATGTGGACAATGAGGCTTCACAGACCATTTCAGTGATTGATGTAGCTACCAATACGGTAAGCGAAACTGTTAGTTTAGGTTTTATGCCCGGATTTGCCGCCCATAACGCGTCAAAAAATGAACTATGGGTAACTGACCCTATGAATGGGAAAGTTCATTACTGGACTTGGGACAATGCCATGAGTATGTGGATGCACGCGGGTGTATTTAATACTGGTGCAGGAGCGCACGCCATTGTATTCACACAGGACGGGAATACCGCTTATGTCACCAACCAGGAAAGCAATACGGTTTCAGTAATCAACGTATCATCACATGCCGTAACAAAGACGCTTAACGTTGGTAAAAAGCCCAATGGCCTCGTGATAAAAATGTAAAAGAAAGGTGGCATAGATACTATCATCTATACCGCTACCAATAACTCTTACCGGTTGCCGGTACTGCATGGTACGGTGGTAACCCTAACTTAAAATACTTATTCAATTTAAAAATTAATAAAATGAAAAATTTCGCATTATCAATCTTCGCAGTTATCATCACATTTGTAGCAGTATCCTGTACTGAGTCTTCAAACAAAAACCAGTCTGGAACGGATACCACCGCCGTTTCTGGAGGGCAGGCGACTTCCCAATCAAATGATACCTTAACCGCCCCTGCCGCTATCGATACATCAAACGGTAAACAGCCCGGCGAATCAGTAAATGCCGCAGCCAAAGGATTTTCCATTGCGCCCATCATTACCGGCTACCTGTCATTAAAGAATGCTCTCGTTTCAGACGATGACAAAGCTGCTGCCGGAGCAGGTAAAAAACTCTTAGCTGCTTTGAACCAGGTAGACATGAAAGCCATTCCTGCCGATAAGCACAAAAAATACATGGACATAGCGGATGATGCAAAAGAACATGCAGAGCATATCGGGGAAAATGTTGGCAACATCCACCACCAACGCGAACATTTATCCTCGCTTAGCGAAGATTTGAAAGACCTGATTGATTTGTTTGGTTCATCACAAACATTGTATCAGGATCATTGCCCGATGTTCAACGACAATAAGGGAGCTGTTTGGTTCAGTGAAAACAAGGAAATCAAAAACCCTTATTATGGCTCGAAAATGCTGACCTGCGGTAAGGTGCAGCAAACAATTAACAGCAAGTAAAAATCAGTTATATGGAAAATATGGAAAACAGTCACAATGCACACCATGCTTCAGCGCATGGTGTGCACAATTCAAAACATGCTTCTGGCATGTACAAACGCTTTGCGGTGATGGCTGTCGCAATGTTCGGAGTTATGTATTTTATCATGTACGCCATGATAGACGGGTGGCAGAACCTTCTACTCAATATCAACAATTTGTATATGACCTTGCTGATGACCTCGGCAATGTTGCTAATTGAATTATTGATCATGAAAATGATGTACCCCAACAGAAAGATGAACTGGTTGATAGCAATAATTTCAGTCGCCGTCGGCATTTTTTCATGGTTTGGTATCAGGGAACAAATCAATGTCGGGGACAAGCAGTTTGCAAAGGGTATGATACCCCATCACGCAGCAGCCATACTGATGTCTGAAAAGGCACACCTGACCGACCCGGAACTGATACAGTTGCAAAAAAACATACTTAAAACTCAGGCAGAAGAAATTGAACTGATGAAGCGCAAACTAAAAGAGTTTGAGAATGATAAATAGGACGATGATAAAATTCAAAAAATAATTTCAACATGAGCAAGGTATTAATCGGCTTGCTTTCCCTGTCAACCCTGCTATGCACCGCTTGCGGGCAGGCAGGGTCTGATAAGGCGGAAGCAACACACCATCACCCGGAGGCAGTTGCAACAGGCCACGAACATAATATCCAAAAAGGCGAATTGGTCCCCTCAGATGAAGTCTGCATGGTCAACGATGCCTATATGGGCAAAAAGCAGTTTGACGTAAAATTTCAAGGTAAAACATACTATGGCTGCTGTGAAATGTGCAAAGAACGTATTCCAAAAGATGCCAGTGTTCGGGTGGCAACGGACCCGTATTCCCACAAGCAAGTGGACAAAGCTGTAGCGGTGATTGCCGTTACGGGGAACAACGGCGAAGTATCCTACTTTGAGAGTAAGGATAATTACGACAATTATTTAAAAAAACAGTAGTCACATTTTAAATGAAGCCACAATATTATGTCCTTAAAAAAGAAAATCATATTGGGGTTGGCTGTTATCTTAATCGGCATACAGGTTTTTCAGCCGTTACGAAACCAGTCGGATGAAGTAACCGCCTCTCATATTGAAAGGGTTTACGCCGTACCCCAAAACGTAAAGGCCATCCTTACCCAATCCTGCTATGACTGTCATAGCAACAATACCCGCTATCCGTGGTATAGCCGTATCCAGCCCGGGGCATGGTATATGGCACGGCATATCAAAAAAGGCAAAGAGGAACTCAACTTTAGCACTTTTGGGGAGTATTCCGCCCGCAAGCAGCGAAATAAGTTCAGGGCAATGGCGGGACAGGTCAAGGACGGAGAAATGCCGTTGTCGTCATATACGTTGATTCATCGCAACGCAGTATTATCACAGGATGATAAGCAGGTTTTGATTAATTGGTTTGGCACGATGGAAGACAGTATTAAATAAAATTTGAAATAATGAAAAGATATAAAGACATACCCATAAAAATACTGCAAACAGTACTGATACTGCTTTGCACACAAACCCTGTTTGCACAGAAGGTAGTGCATTACGAGCTGTATGTAAAAGATACCCTTGTAAACTATGCAGGAAAACAAAAGAGAGCGATTGCGGTAAACGGGCAAATTCCCATGCCCACGCTTACATTTACCGAGGGAGACACTGCCGAAATTGTAGTACACAACCTGTTAAAGGAAAATACATCATTACACTGGCATGGCGTATTCCTGCCCAATAAAGAAGATGGTGTACCATATCTTACGCAACAGCCGATTAAGCCCGGTACTACCTATACTTATCGTTTTCCCATTATCCAGCACGGTACACACTGGTATCATTCACACTCAGGATTGCAGGAACAAATCGGAATGTACGGCAGTTTTATAATGAACAAGCGTGCAGACGATAAGACCTTTAGAAAAGGAATTGACGATTTGCCCACCTTACCCATTGTCCTGAGCGAATGGACAAATTATAACCCTAACAACATTAACCGGATGTTGCACAACGCCAATGATTGGGCTGCCATTAAAAAGAATGCAACGCAGTCATACGTTGAAGCTATCAGGGAAGGAAAATTAGGCGTGAAAGTAAAGAATGAGTGGAAACGGATGCTGGCAATGGACGTAAGTGATGTGTATTATGATAAGATCCTTATGAATGGCAACAATTCGCCGGAGTTAAAGTCGGTGGATGGAAAAACATTGAAGGCTGGGGATAAAGTCCGTCTTCGTATCTCCAATGGCGGTGCATCTTCTTATTTCTGGCTGCGTTACGCCGGTGGTAAAATTACCGTAGTGGCAAACGACGGTAACGACGTGGAGCCAGTTGAGGTGGACAGGTTAATCATTGCCGTATCCGAAACATACGATATTGTGGTCACCATTCCTGATGATGGTTTGGCCTATGAATTTTTGGCGACAACCGAAGACAGGACACAATCGGCAAGCTATTTCATCGGTAATGGGGTAAAGCAACTTATTTCACCGCTGCCGAGACTGAAATACTTTGAAGGGATGAAGATGATGAACGATATGATGAAGATGAACGGCAACCTGGACGACATGGGTATGAAGATGAGCCTGAACCAAATGGATATGAATGTGGTCATGTACCCCGAAATTACAGGAGAAGCAGGAAAAAAGGCTGATCATAGTAAGCATGGCGGAATGAATATGGAGAATGACCCCAACCGTTATAATGCGAATGCTTTGGGAGATATTGTTACTTTAAATTATTCCATGCTCAAATCTCCCTACAACACATCACTACCTAAAGATGCACCTGTAAAAAACATAAAATTCACCCTTACCGGGAATATGAACCGCTATGTTTGGAGCATGGACAACAGGGTACTTTCTGAAACGGATAAAATACCTGTCAAGAAAGGTGAAATACTACGCATTACGATTTACAACAACTCCATGATGCGCCATCCCATGCACCTGCACGGGTTTGATTTCAGGGTGCTAAACGGTAAAGGAGAGCATTCACCGCTTAAAAATATCATTGATATCATGCCGATGGAAACAGACACCCTTGAGTTCGCGGCCAATACGGAGGGCGACTGGTTTTTTCACTGTCATATTTTGTATCACATGATGTCGGGCATGAACAGGGTGTTTGCTGTAGGCGATTACCAAAATCCCAACTTGCCCGATAAGGCTAAAGCCTATAGAACCTTACAGCGGGAAAGCAATATGCCACATTTCATGGCGCAAAATGACTTTGCCACAAACGGAAATGACGGAACGGCAATGCTGCAAAACACGAGGTGGAACCTGAGTTCGGAATGGCGTTTAGGTTACAATGATATGCACGGCTACGAGGTGGAAACACATTTAGGCAGGTATTTGGGCAGAATGCAATGGTTTATGCCATTCATAGGTTTTGACTGGCGTTACCGCAGACTCGGTATTGATGAGCACGAAAAGAATCTGTTCGGGCAAAGAAATGAGAAAGACACCCGCAGACAGTTTAGCTTAGGATTTATCTATACGCTGCCGATGCTGGTTAACTTCCAGGCAGAGGTATATCACGATGGAATCGTACGGTTGCAAATGATGAGAGAGGATATTCCTATATCCAAAAGATTACGTGGTGGCTTTATGGTGAATACGGACTTTGAATACATGGGGGAACTTAGTTACATCATCAACAAAAACATCGGCATCCGCACTCACTATGATAGTGATATGGGATGGGGTGTCGGATTATCATTGACCTATTAAGATGGATAAACATAACGACGACATTTATTGGTCTGATGCGTAATCTTCTCACCGAAGAGTTTAGATCCTTGTAAAATAATATAAACTGTATAACCAATATTATGAAAAAAGCAAATTACACCCACAAGAATTTAATTATTGAAATTCTTGCATCGTCATTTGACACCAACGCAAGTGTTAACTACATTATTAAACAGGATAAACATAGAGAGAAACGAATACGTGCACTAATGGACTATTCTTTTGACATCTGTATGATGTTCGGGGACGTTTTTCTTTCTGATGATGAGAAAGCTTGCGCTTTAATTGTTTATCCAGAAAAAAAGAAAAGTACTTTTCGTTCATCAGTGTTAGATTTAAAACTTATCCTTCGATCTGTAGGAATAAGTAATATAAACAAAACCTTAAAGAGGGAGAAACTCATAAAGAACATTCAACCCAAAATAATCATGTCTTATCTATGGTTTATTGGAGTTGATCCTTTGGTACAAAATCGGGGTATAGGAAGTAAGATGCTCCAGGAAATAATCAATTTCAGTAATTCTTCTAATCGTCCTATTTATCTGGAGACATCAACAGTCAAGAATCTGCCGTGGTATGAAAAATTTGGATTTGAAGTTTATAATGAACACGATCTCACTTACCATTTGTATTTTTTTAAAAGAGATGTAAAATAACTGGCAATGTTGGTATTTGGAACACAAATGCACATCGTCACATTTCTTTTCGTGAGCATAGAATTTGTGATTTTCTTCTATCTGGTGATATTTCGCTTAGCCAGACCAGATGATAAAATCACTATGCTCAATCTAATCCTGATTTTTCTGCTGCTGGTTTATAATATCACCGGAGGTTTACTGCCTGATCCGAAACTGCCCGGAAGCTTTTTTTTACAGGAAATAATTGCATATGCTACCGGTTTCATCACACCCTGTTATTTCCCCTATTACGTTTTCAAAGCTTTTGATCTAAAAAAGCTTAGGTTTCACGCGTATAAAGGTGTGTATCTGTTCCTCATTTTGCCTTACTGCCTTTTTGTTTTTGTTTTTTGGATTTCGGACGACCTTCGGTCCGCACAAAATCTTCTGGTCATTCCGGTACTCTATGCAATTTGGGTGATTGTTTCTCTGGTTAAAGCCATTCGCTATAAGTATAGTAATGATTTCAGTAGCCTTGAAGCAAAACAGGAGATGATTGTATTATTATTCAGCCTAACACCGTGGATTGGTTTACCCATTATTGATTACTTTAAATTCGGACAGGCAATGGAAGCATCTATTACCAATATCGGCTTCCTGTTATTGTTCGGCTTACAGGTGCATAGGAATGTAACACAGCTACGGATAGAACATGGAAAGCTGCTTGAATCGGAGCAACGATTAAAAAGTTGGAATGCTGATTTGCAGGATGAAGTGAATAAACGCACCAAAGAATTGGAAAAGATCAATGAACAGAAGACCAACAACTTCATTAACCTCGTTCATGAAACAAAAACACCGCTTACGTTGATTAAAAATTATCTCGACGAATACATATCCAAATTTGGTTCTGGTCAGGAATTGGACGTAATAAAAGGTGGCGTAGATAAACTAACTGCTGATGTAATAAACCTGTTCGACATTGAGCGGTTTACGAAAGGGATAGACACATATAAACACAACCGTATTTGTGATTTCAGTGCTATACTCAGCAGCAGCCTCCCTTTGTTCCAGCATTATTGTTTCATGCAGCAGATTACCTTCTTTGTTGATATAGAGGATGAGCTGCTTATAAAAGCTGATCCCAATGCCATCAACCGTATTGTAAACAACATTATTGAAAACGCCATAAAGTTTACTAACGAAGGCGGTCAGATAACTATATCGCTGACGAAACAGGAAGATAAAATCGTATTTGCTGTTAAGGATACCGGCGATGGAATACCCACGGAATTGCAAAAGAAAATATTCGAGCCTTATTATCAGATCGGGCATAAAAATACGGGGCTTCAGGGCATGGGCTTAGGCTTGCCTATTGTGAAAAAAGTTGTGGATGGGCTTGGAGGAACTATTGCTATTCAAAGCCAGCCGGAAGTAGTTCCGGGAACAACGGTTACAATCACGCTCACTCAACATACATTAGATAGCAATGAAGAAATTGCTAAATCAGGTACAGCAATCAGTAAGCTCAGTTACGAATACAGTTATGATACCATTGCCGACAGTGAATTTAAAGAGGGCAGGCGCACTTTGCTTTTGATTGAAGATAATATTACAATGATTAATTTCCTGCTTCAGAAATTAAGTACGGTGTATAATGTATTCTGCGCAAGAAATGGTGCGGAGGCTTTGAAAAAGCTCCACGAAATAACGGTCATTCCCGACCTTATTCTTTCTGATGTAATGATGGACAAAATGGATGGTTTTGCTTTCGCCAGGAAACTGGCAGAACAGGGAAGATATTCACATATACCTTTAATTTTCCTAACGGCTAAATCCACACAGGTTGACAAACTGAAGGGTCTGAAGTTGGGCGCAATAGACTTTATTTCAAAACCTTTTTCCTTTGAAGAATTGAGCCAAAAGATTGAAACCATCTTGGATAGTATCAACAAACAGCAAAAGGCTATCTTAAGTTCCTCCATAGCCCAACTTCAAACCTTAAAAAACCTGGGGCAAGAAGGTGTTTCCGCTTCCAGCCAGACAAAGTTTGAGGAAAACTGCAAGCTGCTGCATTTTACCACAAGGGAAACCGAAATAGCCCGCCTGATTGTGAAAGGCAGAACGTATAAGATGATCGCCAAAGATCTGTTTATCTCTGAAAAAACGGTCACTAAACATATCCAGAATCTGTTTGAGAAAGCAGATGTCAGGAACAAGATTCAACTCATCAATAAGCTGAACAAATAGCTACAAGGCATTGATTTACTACTATTTGAGTAGGGAAATAGTAGGAATTACGTATAGTTTCAGGGGTGGTATGGGGCTACATTTGTGGTGACAAATGTTTGCCATATAAAAGGGAGGGCTTATGTGTGAAGGTTATGTACTTGAATGGCTGGACACTTTGATTTCCGTCACTCTGAATCCATTAAAATCGGAGGTTGGTTCAATACCACCGGAAGACATCAACAAATTACAGAATTTGATAATTCAGGAAAAGGACAAAGTTCAGTCCGCCATCAAATTCACGGTGTTTAATCTGAATGACGAAACAGCGATAAAGTGCGCCATAAAAAACTATCATTCCAGCCTTGTCAGCTTGCTTGACCAGGCACTGGAAAACAAGGGTCCGTTTGCGGAAAATGCAGCGCCCCAGGCGATACTGGATAATATTATTTCATGTATCGAGGAATTGCTTTTTTTGATAGAAAGGCGTTTTACCAGCTATTTGGGCATTGATGAACGTGTGCCTGCCACCTACTTCGACCTGCTCAAAAAAGAGTTGCTAAAAAGGTTGCCACGGACAATAAAAAAACATAGGGAACAGCATTCATTAATTCCGGTGTTGGAGTTGATTATTCGGGAAGTGGAAGCATTTCTAAACCTGCCTTCAGATAAGCACAAGCATACTTTCAGGGAGATGTTCTATCTGAAAGATCTTTGTGTGGAGCTGGAATTTTTGGAATATAATGGTGATGCCACGCTTTACACCACACTGGATGAGGTATTGATCCGTATGAACTTTAACAGCAAAACGTACATCTATAACCTTACGCAAAGAATAGCAGCACACATCAACAGCGTGGAGCAACCTTCTGAAAGAATGGAGTGTTTGCTGTTTGACTTGAAATCATTTAAACAGCTTCATAAAAAGCCTGGAATGATTTTTCTAACGCAAAATGCGGTTCTGCACAAGCAGGTGGACAATTGGTTTTCTCAGGAAATATTTTACCTCGAAAAGAAAATACATTATGCAATTGTTCCACTGAAAGGTGGTGAACAGAAGTCAGCACCAAAAGACAAGGAAAAAGAGAAATTGCTTTCAATACTCTCAGTTGACCAAATGGCGCTGATATTGAGGGCGGCAGATGATTTAAGAATCGTAATGGCCCGCTCTCTGAATAGTGTATTTAAAAATATCGTTCCATTTTTGTCAACACCTTATCAGGAAAATATTTCTTACGACAGCATGAGAAGCAAATCCTATTCAGCAGAATCAAGGGATAAGGAAATAGTAACGGAAACTTTGCAACAAATGATTAAGAAGATTAATGAATATTGATAGCACCCGGCTTGTTCAAAGAACACACTGCAACGGGATATTTAACGCTGGCTATCCAATTTCCAGCCCGTATCAAAATAATCGAGGCGGGCACGTTGTGTTTCTGTTTGGGAAAGGTCACGCTTCATGAGTTTAGCAAAAGGTGTTACGTTTTTATAAACGACAGTATATTCCACCGTTGCACTCTTGTTATCCTCTTGCAATTGAACGCCTGTAACTTCACCTAAGTCCATATCAGCAACTTTTACCACCTGCACATTATCGTATTTCTCGTCTATACGAATAAGGTAAGGCTTTGCCTTCTCCGTAAAATGGACAATAGGCTGTCCGGCATCCTTTAGTTTTTGGGTTTTATCCACTGTTACCCATCCTTCTCCCTCCAGTCCTGCATCCAGCAGCTTTTTAGCACTTGCGGGGTCGGTCATATTAATTTCATACTCGTACACTTTCGGGTAATTCTTGGCTGCACGTATAACTGATGCAGCTTCTTCCTTTTCCAACTTGGTTTGACTACAGGAAGCCAGGAGAAAGATGGCAATTCCTAATACACTTACAGTTTTCATAACGATTCTCTTTTAGTTTTCACAATAGTCATTCAGAATTTCCGAATACTAATTTAAAAAAAATAATCGGTTTACAGAAGTCTGTATGCCTGATTATCAAGGGGTACAAGGGGTACAACTTAGAGTACAAGATAAAGTTGGACTTGAAATGCCTTCCCGGTGTTTGTTTTTTTGCTAACGAAACCAATGGAAACAACTGGTTCTTAAAGAGTCGGGGTGAAAAGTGTTAAACGAAAAAAAACAAGCGTATGTTAAAGAACATTTCATGGAGTGACTACATTATTGCAGTTGCCATACTATTAGCCATTTACTACCTGTTCGTGGGTGTAAGGTATTTTTCTGCTGAAATCAAAGATCTGCTGTCGGGGAAACGCAAACCGAAACTCAGAACAGTATCTTCTGATAACAACGGCATGTCTTATCCTGGTGATGAACCAGACCAGCAAGAATTGGTTGGCTTCGAAAAGACAACGGACGATGAGTTTACAGAAGTGGAACATCTCATTGAACGTCTGAAAGCTGTTGTTGCTGACGCTTCCCGCAGAAAGTTAATCCCCCAGGAATTTAAACAATATCTGAGTATGGTACTGAAGGAATATCCTGCCGTGCGATACTCGCCTATTCGGTCGTCAGTCAACGAACTGATTGTATCTGAGTGTCAAAAATATGGTGCTGTTACACTCAAAGAGGATGAAGTGGAACTGTTGTGGAAAGAAGCAGTGTAGCAGCCCATTAACGGAGCGTGTTTCCCTGTCCCTCCTGGTGCGTAAGGGCAAAGTGTGGTAGGAATACAGGTTGTGTGACGGCGAAGCCGCTCCGTTTTTTAAAAGAGTTGATTTCAAATTTTAATAAACGTGTGTTATGGAAATGTGCAGCAGGAAAACAAAAGGAAATAACCGCAAAAAGGTTATCATGATCTGTGTCGCTCTGGCACTATTGGCTATCCACTACGGGGCATTCGCTCAGGATGGCATTCAGGGTATCAATGAAGCCAATACTAAAGTACGCAGCTACTTCTCCGCAGGAACGAACCTTATGTACGCGGTCGGTGCATTGCTGGGTCTGATTGGCGCAGTGAAGGTTTACCAGAAATGGAATGCCGGCGATCAGGACACTGGAAAAGTTGCAGCCGCCTGGTTTGGTAGCTGCATTTTTCTGGTGGTGGTTGCAACCGTTATTCAATCCTTCTTCGGTGTTTAAAAATCAGGAAGTATGCAAAGTGTGCTAACAGAAAAGTTGTGGGCGTATATCGTCCACAACAATCCTGACCTCATGATCAGCTTGCAGGAAGACTATTCAGTCACCAGGTATCTGGAAGAAAAGGTAAATGCTGTATTGCCGATGGTTGAGCAGCTTCTTGGCGAAGGAAGGGCACCCTACATCATCGAAGAACTATGCCTCAATGCAATGACAGAAGAATTGCAGCCATCCCGCTATCAGTATATACGCTCGGTTATAGAAGAAGAATTTAATGGAGACTACGAGCGGATGAAGGAAAACGGAACACTCACCTACGAAGTGGTAAATCTCATCGAAACATGCAAAGGCATCTTTAGTGATTTTGATTTTAACAGTGAAAATGAAACAAACAGGCATTTGAGATATGCCATCATTGGGCAGGTACATGATTACCTGGCCTGAGCCAAAAGAAAAGTGAAGAAAGAAAATGTGTGATTATGGCTTACAATATTTCCCAAAAGCTGCATGATAACCTTCGTGCTATCCGTACAGCGTTGGATTATCAGAACGGTCGTCCGCTTACTGCGGAAGATGTCGTCAGCCTGAAAAAATATGCAGGTTTTGGCGGCATCAAGGCCGTTTTATATCCTTATGGGTCACCTGAAGATTGGCAAGCTAATGGTGCTACAAAAGAGGATTTGAAGCATCATGCTGAAATGATGCAATTACACGACCTGCTCAAAGAAAACTATCCTGAAACAGCTTACAAGGAAATCATTGCTTCATTACGCAATAGTGTTCTCACCGCATTTTATACACCGGAAGTAGTACCCCAAACCCTGTACAGCACACTCGCAGCACAGGGCATTCAGCCTAAAAGATTGTATGAACCTTCAGCCGGTTCAGGTGTATTCATCAGCGAAGCGGTTATATCATTCCCTCAACTGGAACAGATTACCGCAGTGGAAAAGGACAGGCTAACCGGATTAGTGCTGTCTGCCATCAACAGTACGCTTCCGGTAAAAACAGCGACGCATATTACAGGCTTTGAAGAAGCACCTGTAAAAGATAACGGCACTTATGACCTGGTGGTGAGCAATATTCCTTTCGGGAATTTTTCGGTATATGATGAAGCCTTTCCCGATAAAGAGATATCGGGTAAAATACACAATTATTTTTTCGCGAAAGGTCTGGACAAACTGGGTGAAGGTGGTTTGATGGCTTTCATAACAACAGATGCTTTCCTGAACAGTCCATCTAATCATACAGCAAGAGAATACCTGTTTCAGCGGGCAGATTTTGTGGGCCTTGCGGTGATGCCTGATAATCTTATGAAAGATACCGGCAATACCGAAGCGCCGAACCATTTGTTGATTGTTCAAAAGAATACGGGAAAGGAAAAGATAAGCTGGGAAGAAGATTGGCTGAATGAAGTAAGGGAACGAGAAAATGAATTTGGTCGCTTTCCCTATAATTATTTTATCTCCACTCACGATCACGATGTGGTCATGGGCAATGTGCGTAAGCCAGGCAAAAACCAATACGGCAGAGCTTCAGAAGTGGTTTGGCAGGATGGTGACATCAACCAGATCAGGGAAAGCCTTTATGCCAGTCTGATCAATCAATTCCAAAATCGCTTTAACCCTGAATTATATCAGAAGGCGCAAACGGTACTATTACCTGTTCCTGAAAATGAGGGTAAAAAACTCACGTACCTGCCGATGCCGGAAAACCCAACGGAAAGCACTTCGGTACAATTGGGATTGTTTGATACAGCCCCGGCAGAGCAGATCAACCGGGCAATGGCATATATCAATCCACTCGATGAAACGGTTGTGCAAAAAGCATCAGCACGCATCATCGGCGCGATACGCACCACCGATAAGCCAAGTCATGAGAATGTTGTATTGCTTACCGCAAAGCAGCACAAAAGCAATCGGTTTTTATATAAGCTTTATTCTAATGTCAAAGAGGTAGATCATCTGTCAGCAAACTGGATGGATGCCCGTTTATTGGGTCATGAGCTGACGGGTATTTCCAATTATCTTAAACAGTTTGACCACAGTTTCAGGTACGAGGGCGACCAGACACTGGAAGGCTTTTTCCGGTTTGAACAAAAAGTTCCGCTTCCATTTATCGGGCTAAAGCCTTACTACCAGGAAGGAACGCTGGTGGTACACATGGGTAGTGTCGGCACAATTGGCAATCCCGATCCCGAATACAAGCAAGCCGTGTTCCAGCCCCTGGGCCTTCAGGGAAACATTCATTTCTACGAAAACTATGCAGCACTTCGTGATGCTTATCTCGAATTAGCAGCCAAAGAAGTATCAGGGGAAACAATCAGCAACGCAGACAGGGATCAGCTAAACAGCAAGTACGAACATTTTGTTGTTGAATACGGTCTTTTGAACAGCCCTGATAACCGCAGGCGTATTCTGGAAGATACTGCTTTCGGGGTAATTGCATTGTCCTCGCTCGAACGCAGAGAAGGCGAACGGTTTGTTAAAGCAGATATACTAACTCATTCCATTCATCAGGTTAAGGAGCGGTTCATAACCGATGATCCCATTGAAGCCCTTGCTCATAGCCTCAACGATACCGGAAAGGTAGATACAGGCTTCATCAGTGCGGCAATGGGGTTAGATGAAAACGAAGTCATCAATCGCCTCGGTAATCATGTATACATGAATCCTGCCAGCAATGAGTGGGAAACAGCAGACCAGTATTTGAGCGGTAATGTAGTTGAAAAGCTGCGGCAGGCAGAACACCTGTACGGTCAGTTCCCGGATAACCTGCACTATAAAAGAAGTGCGGAAGCCATCGCAAAGGTGCAGCCGGAGCGTATTCCGTTTGAATTACTGGATTTCAATTTAGGAGAACGCTGGATACCTAATTCATACTACGAGCGATTTGCTACATCGCTATTCGAGCTGGACACTACCATCAATTATTTTCCGTCGCTGGATGCCTTCAAGGTAAACACAGGAATGAATATCAAAGTATCCAGAGAGTTCGCTGTTACACCGAAAAGCGGACGTACTACCTACGGATACACTTTGCTGGAACATGCACTGGAGAATACAACCCCTTTCTTTACTTATGAAGTGAAAGGCCCTAATAATACAACCATCAGGGTCCCCGATAATGAAGCCATACAACTGTCACACCAAAAGATCGAGCAGATAAGGAGTGGTTTCATTAACTGGCTGAATGAAATACCGGATGATGAGAAAAAGAACTTGGAAAACCTATACAATGATACGTTCAACTGCTATGTATTGCGGGAGTTCAACGGCAACCACCTCAATTTTCCCGGCTTAGATAAAAAAGCATTAGGCATTGAGGATTTATATAGCTCACAAAAGAACGCAGCCTGGCGAATCATACAGAACCGTGGGGCATTGGTTGATCATGAAGTAGGATTGGGCAAAACCCTTACCATGATCGTCTCCGCACAGGAGATGAAAAGATTAGGTATTGTGCATAAGCCTATGATTGTTGCGCTAAAGGCAAACGTTAACCAGATAGCAGAAACCTATAAAAAAGCCTATCCTAAAGCTCGCATCCTGTTTCCGGGGCAAAATGATTTTACACCCGCACAACGGTTGCGGCTTTTCCATGAAATAAAGAACAACAATTGGGATTGTATCATACTTACCCATGATCAATTCGGAAAGATACCGCAGTCGCCGGAGATACAAAGAGAGATATTTCAAACGGAACTGGACAATGTTGAACGTGACCTGGAAACTGTCAAAGATCTTGGCGGCGACATCTCTAAGAAAATGCTCAAAGGGCTGGAGATACGCAAGAACAACCTTGAGGGAAAACTGAAATCTATCCTGAAAGAGATCGAGGAAAAGAAAGACACAGGTATCAATTTCAAAGAAATGGGTATTGATCACTTATTTGTGGACGAATCCCATAAGTACAAAAATCTCACTTTCACTACCCGTCATAACAGGGTCGCTGGTTTGGGTAATACAGAAGGTAGCCAGAAGGCGCTGAATATGTTGTTCGCTGTTCGCGAACTGCAAACACGTTTTAATTCCGATTTATGTGTCACGTTCCTTTCCGGCACACCTATATCCAACAGCCTCACCGAAATGTATCTGTTGTTTAAATACCTGCGTCCGAAAGAAATGGAACGCCAGCATATTGAAAATTTTGATGGTTGGGCTGCTGTATTTGCACGTAAAACAACAGACTTTGAATTTTCAGTGACCAACGAGATCATTGCCAAAGAACGCTTCAGGCATTTTATTAAAGTACCGGAGCTTGCTTTGTTCTATAACGAGATCACCGACTACAAAACGGCAAAACATATAAACCTTGACAAGCCCGAATTGAGTGAAACGCTGGTGAACATAAAGCCAACGCCTGAACAAAGTGAGTTCATTAAAAACCTGATGCAATTCGCTAAAACAGGTAATGGTGAATTGATTGGTCGTGGCAGGTTGACGCCAGAGGAAGACAAAGGCAGAATGCTGATCGCAACCAACTACGCTAAGAAAATGTCGGCGGATATGCGATTGATCAACGAGTGGAAGTATAGTGATCATCCCGACAACAAAGTAAATGTCAGTGCCCGCAAGATTGCAGAGATCTATAAAGAAACTACCGAGCATAAGGGTACACAGATTATCTTCTCAGACATTGGTACACCCAAGCCTGTTGAATTTAATATCTACGATGCAGTTAAAGAAAAACTGATCAGGGACTTTAATATTCCCGAACGGGAAATCACTTTTATTCACGACTGGACAGATACAAAAAAGCCCGAACTGTTCCGTAAGATGAACAGAGGTGAGATTCGCATTTTATTGGGCAGCACAGAGAAAGCCGGAACCGGCCTAAATGTGCAGCAACGTGTAGTGGCCATGCACCACCTTGATATTCCCTGGAAACCGTCAGAGCTGGAACAACGTAATGGCCGTGGCTCACGCCAGGGCAATCTTATTGCCAAAGAATATTACGGCAACAAAGTTCAGAACTATATCTACGCAGTAGAACAGTCATTAGACAATTACAAATTCAACCTTCTGAAGAATAAACAGACGTTCATTTCGCAAATGAAAAATTGTGAGTTGAACGTGCGTACCATTGATGAAGGTGCGATTGACGAAAAAAGCGGGATGAATTTTTCCGAATATATAGCCATTCTGTCCGGCGACACTTCATTATTGGAAAAATCAAAACTGGAAAAGAAGATAGCTGTAATGGAAAGCCTGAAAGTTTCTCACTTCAGAGAAATCGCACGCAATAAATACCAATTGGAAAATCTGCAAAATGAACAGGCATCCACCGTTAAAACGCTCGATAAACTTGCAGCAGATGAAAAAGTGTACAAGGCCGGCCTTCAACTGGATAAGGACGGTGTAAAAGTTAACCCTATCAAACTGGATACTATCAGTTCAACGGACAGTGAAGCCATTGGTAAACACATCATCAAGCTGTACCAGGACTGGAAGCCTGCTGTTGCAGATGAGCATACAGCGCAGATAGGTACACTCTACGGTTTCAGCCTGTATATCCGCAGGCAGCAGGAAGCCTATGAGGAAAACGGAGTTTTTGAATACCGCTATTCCAATAGCTTTTATGCGCAGCGAAGCAGTGACGGTATTAAGTACACTTACAACAACGGGCTTCCGAATACAGACAATCCTAAGCTGGCGGCAAGACATTTCCTTAATGCGATTGACCGGGTGGAAAGCCTGAAAGAAAAGTATGAGCATACTTTAAACGAACTGAAAACAGAGATACCCAAACTGGAGCAGCTTACTACCAAACCATTTTTACAGGAAGCGGAATTACAACAAATGAAAAATGAACTGGCTAATCTGGAAAGGCAGATAGCCATCAAGATACAGGAAAACCAGTTGAAGCAGCAACAGGTAGCGGAAACCGAACCGGAAGAAGTTATTGATACTCCTGTCATTCAACTGTCCGAAAAAGTGAACGGGCATACTGTTCCAAAAGAAGTGATACTCGCCTCGCAGCAGGTAGCAGAACGTTCCCGTAGCAGGATGCGATTATAAAATAATTAAAAGGAAATATTATGGCAAATAGTGTTTATCAAATTAACAAAGGAATTAACCAGAGCATCGAGTTCAAAGGCTTGAAGGCACAATATATCTGGTATTTAGGCGGTGGTGTCGTGGCGCTGCTCATTGTCTTTGCCGCAATGTATATCATCGGTCTTCCTACTTACCTGTGCATCGGTATCATTCTGACCGCAGGAACATCCCTGATTATGAAGATTTACGGCATGAGCAACAAATACGGCGAACATGGGTTGATGAAAGCCCTTGCCCGGAAGCAGGTTCCTAAGCTGATCAAGTCCAGGAGCAGAAAAATCTTTATAGGCATTAAAGACAAACAATCATGAAAAGAGAATTGCCGGTGTACAACATCGAAGGAACCGATTTTGTTGTGGACGTTGCCAGCTTGCAACTCTGTGAGAAAGCAAACCCGGAGAACGTAATCCCCCTGTTTGACATGCGGGATGTTGGTGATGGATATGTATTTGATTATAGTCCTAAAGAGAAAAACATACCGAGGTTGTTTAGCGATGATACGGATGTTACCACAGTAAAGATACCAGAGCTGGTGCAGCTTGATCCTGTGGGGATGGCAGAGAAATACGGTTGCTCCGTTCACGAGGTGCAGGGAAAAACAGATTTCGCTTTAATGGTAGATCAGCAGGCGCTTGGAAGGAGGCTGATGGGGCAATTGCCTACCGTGGACATAGCCGGTCACACTTTCTATGTAGATATAACAATGGTTATGCTGCGTCCTAAAGATGATTTCGCTTCCAACGGCATCGTCTTCAGACAGATTGACCATTACTACGATGATGACAAAGAGGCTTACGTGATACCATACAATCCAAAGAAACATGAGTTTCAGGAATTGGACTATGAAAACATCACCTCCATTCCTAAAGACCTTATTGTTATATCCTTCCCGCACGAAATAGTATTAGACCCGGTAGGCTTCAATAGAAAAGGAGGTTGGGACGAAACAGACGGGTTGAAGCTAAAGAACATCAAATCTCATTTTGAGGCGAAGATTATTGACTGGAAAGAAACCGGCATTGAACAAACTATAAAAGAGAATATAAAAAAACAGCAGCAATCCAAACAAGCAGATGAAAGCCGGAAGACCGGCCAGCGGCAGCGTAGAGGCCCAAAGCTATGAGGTAACAATGCCATGAGTGCATTGAAGTGATAACAGGTAAAAAAAGTGAGATGGAAAAAGTGTTGGATGATATTTTACCAATAATGGATGTAGAGCATGACTGCATCCTAAGCAAGCAAGGCGACATGACGGTTGTCTTTAAAGCAGACCTGCCGGAAATCTTTTCGCTTTCCGATCAGGAATACGAAGCCTTTCACCAGGCATGGATAAAAGCAATCAAGCTACTGCCCAAATACAGCGTATTCCACAAGCAGGATTGGTTTTTGGATAGCAGCCATAAGCCGGACTTTACAAAGGAAGATACCAGCTTCCTTAGTCGGGCCAGTGAGCGGTTCTTCAACGAGCGTCCCTTCCTGGCGCATAGCTGCTACATCATGCTCACCAAAAAGCCTGAAGGACGTAAAACAGCCAGCTCCATGTTTTCAAGCCTCCTGCGCAAATCCATAGTGCCGGAAGAAACTTTAAAGCCGCAACTGTTGCAGGACTTTCTGGACAGTGCGGGTCAGTTCAAGCGCATTATGGAAGACAGCGGTTTCGTGAAGCTGATAAGGCTTAAAGAAAAAGAGCTGCGGAGCCATAGCCGTAAGATGGGTTTGATAGAGCAGTATTGCTATCTGTCCGAGCGAAACGATAGTTTCCTGATGGCTGACATCAGTTTTGATGAAGGAATGCGTGTGGGTGACAAGTATTGTCAGCTCTATACGCTGGGAGATGCCGCAGATCTTCCTGCACTGTGCGGTAGCCGTATCAATTACGACAAATACAGTACCGATAAAACAAAGTTCAGCGTTGGCTTTGCTTCTACGTTAGGACAACTTCTACCCTGCAATCACATCTATAATCAATATCTCTTTATTGAAGATGCGCAAAAAACCATTCAAAAGCTGGAAAGCAAAAGATTACGGCTGCAATCCCTTTCGGCGTACAGCAGGGAGAATTTGATTGCAAGGGACGCTACCAATGATTTCCTGAACGAAGCAATCAGCCAACAGCGCCTTCCGGTTAAATCGCATTTCAATGTACTGGTATGGACAGATAACAAGGAAGAACTGAAGGACCTGAAGAATATGGTGTCCTCTGCATTGGCACAGATGGATGCAGTAGCGAAACAGGAAACTATCGGCGCACCGCAGATATTCTGGGCGGGTATTCCCGGTAACGCCGCAGACTTTCCCATGAACGACACCTTCGACACGTTTGCGGAACAGGCTACCTGCTTTCTGAACCTGGAAACGGGGTATCGTTCTTCAGTAAGCCCCGTAGGTATTCGCATGGGTGACAGGCTCACCGGCAAACCTGTTCATGTGGACATCAGCGATGAGCCTATGAAAATGGGCATTTGCACAAACAGGAATAAATTCATACTTGGCCCCAGTGGTTCCGGTAAGAGCTTTTTTACCAACCACATGGTACGCAGCTATTACGAGCAGGGCACGCATATCGTGCTGGTGGACGTAGGGCACAGCTACAAGGGACTGTGCGATATGGTGAATGGCTACTATTTTACCTATAGTGAAGACAATCCCATCCGCTTCAATCCCTTTTATATAGGCGAAGGCGATAGCCTTGATACCGAAAAAAAGGAAAGCATTAAAACCCTGCTCCTGGCATTATGGAAAAAAGATGATGAGGAATTTAAGCGCAGTGAGTATGTAGCCCTGTCCAATGCTATCGGAGGTTATTACAGCTATCTGGAAAAGAATACCAAAGTGTTTCCCTGCTTCAACAGCTTTTACGCTTTTCTGAGGGACGAGTACACGCAGGTGCTGGAAGGCGACCGGGTGAAAGAAAAGGATTTTGATATAAATAACTTCCTCTACGTGCTTCGCCCTTACTATGAAGGTGGCGAATTTGATTATCTCCTCAACGCAACCGAAAACCTGAACTTATTACAGGAACGGTTTATCGTGTTCGAGCTGGACAACATCAAGGATCACCCGATTCTATTTCCCGTGGTAACGATCATCATCATGGAAGTCTTCATCAACAAAATGAGGAAGATGAAGGGCATCCGGAAAATGATATTGATTGAAGAAGCCTGGAAAGCTCTTATGAAAGAAGGCTTTGCCGAATACATAAAATACTTATTCAAAACCGTAAGGAAATTTTTCGGAGAAGCGATAGTGGTAACGCAGGAAGTGGAAGATATTATTTCTTCTCCGGTGGTAAAGCAGGCCATCATTAACAACAGCGATTGCAAGATACTGCTTGACCAAAGTAAATATCAGAACAAGTTTGACCAGATACAGGAATTGTTGGGACTAACGGAAAAGGAAAAGGCGTTGGTACTGTCCGTTAACAAATCCAACGACCCTACTAAAAAATACAAAGAAGTATTCATCAGCCTCGGAGGTATGCTAAGCAAAGTGTACCGTACAGAAGTTAGCCTGGAGGAATACCTCGCCTATACTACCGAGCAGACAGAAAAAGTAAAACTGATGGAATATGCTGCAAAGTTTGATGGTGACATCCGCAAAGGCATTGCGGCAATGGCAGATGATATAAGAAATAAAAGCTAAACACCTAACCAATGAAACTGAATAAACTGATCTGTGACCTGCGCTTAGCCATTAAAATTATCCTGCACTTTGGGAGGCAGCATCATGCTACACTCTCGATGATGGAAGGCATATATGTAAGACAGCCGCCACACAATGAAAAGATTGCTGGAGTGGATACCACCCTTACCATAAAGCCCTGTGGCAGCTTCTACCAGGTTACACGAACAGAATATGTAAGTAACACGCCTGAATCTGAAGAAACATGGTTGGCTACCTATGGATGGCATTCCAACGGCCACCTCATTGAAATAGGCGGAGATCGGTATTGCGTTTTCGAGACAGTTTCAAAATCACTGTACCTCGAAGCACTGACGGAGCAGGGAAAGACAACGATTGAATTATTTATTAAAAATCTATAAGGCATGAAAAAGATATGGTTCATCACAATGTTAGCTACCATGTTACTGGTGGTAGCACCCACGCAACAAAGCCACGCAGTGGTTTGGGTTGTAGTAAAAGCTGCCGTCAAAAAAGTGATCAAGGCAATTGACCTGCAAATTCAGCGATTGCAGAATAAAACGATATGGCTGCAAAACGCTCAGAAAACCTTAGAGAATACTTTATCCAAATTAAAACTGGATGAGATTTCGGACTGGACGGAAAAGCAAAAAGAGCAATACCGGAAATACTATGAGGAACTGGCTAAAGTTAAATCCATTATATCCTACTACCAGCGCATCCGGGATATTACAAAGAAACAATTACGCCTTGTAGATGAATACAAACGCTCTTGGTCGCTGATCCGGCAGGACAGTCATTTTACTGTAGAGGAAATTTTTTACATGGAAAAAGTGTATTCAGGCATTCTTGACGAAAGCCTGAAGAACATTGACCAGATCAGCCTCATCATAAAATCCTTTACGACGAAAATGAGCGATGCCAAAAGGCTGGAGCTGATTAACAACGCAGCCGACCAGGTCGATGTCAATTATTCGGATCTGGTGCAGTTCAACAGGCAGAATACTTTACTAAGCCTTCAGCGTGCTAAAACCGAAACCGAAGTGCAGGCAGTAAAAAAATTATATGGACTTCCTTAAATCAGAACGTATGAAAAAGATACTCTTGTTTCTATTGCTGGTTGTGTCGGCAGGGAGTAACCTGCAAGCACAAACTTTTGCAGAATGGTTTCAGCAAAAGAAGACACAAAAGAAATACCTGCTTCAGCAAATTGCTGCGCTCCAGGTGTATATCGGCTATGCTAAAAAGGGCTACAACATAGCCAAAGATGGGTTGAACACTATCGGCGGCTTCACCAGGGGAGAATTTAACCTGCACACGGATTACCTAAATTCTTTGAAGTCCGTGAACCCGGAAATCAGGCGGTATGCAAAGGTTGCGGATATAATCGCCTTACAGGTAAAAATTGTACAAAACTACAACCGCACTTACGGCAGGCTTAACAGCAGCGACGCCTTTAGCAACGATGAGCTGGCCTACATCAGAAGGGTCTTTGGTCGGTTGCTGGACGACTGCGATAAAAGTCTGGACGAACTGATTACGATTACAACGGATGGCAAGTTAGAAATGAAGGACGATGAGCGCATTGCAAGAATTGATAAGTTGTATCTGGACATGCAGGACAAATACACTTTCTCGCAAAGTTTTTCCAACGATGCAAAATCGCTTGCTGCATCCAGAATCAAAGAAAAAACAGATGTACAAACCAGCCGTGTATTACAGGGCATTAAAAACGAGTAACTATGAAAAAGCTGATCATAATGATATCGCTATCCTTCCTGGGCATATTGCCTGCCTTTCGTGCATCTGCGCAGGCAGATGAGATAGCGCAGCTCATACTCAATATTGAGAAACTGGCGCAATTCAAGCAAATACTTAGCGACATGAAGAAAGGCTACGAAATTCTTAGCGGAGGATATAACACTATCAAGAATATTTCAGAAGGCAACTTCAGTTTGCATAAGGCTTTTCTTGATGGCTTGATGGAGGTAAGTCCGGCGGTACGCAATTACCGGCGTGTGGCAGACATTACCAATTACCAGATCATTCTGGTTAAAGAATACCGTAAGGCTTATGAACGCTTCCGGCAGGACAACAATTTCAATGCAGATGAGCTGGCTTATTTGGGTCGTGTATATGATAATCTGTTTAAAGAAAGTCTGCGCAACCTCGATGAGTTGCTTACGGTAATCACGGCAGGCAAAGCTCGTATGAGCGATGATGAACGCTTGCAGGCCATTGACCGGATATATGCAGACATGCAGGATAAACTGATGTTCCTACGGCATTTTAATAACAATACTACAATACTGGCAGTGCAAAGGGCGAAGGAGCGCAACGACGCACAGACCATCCGAAAAATCTATGGGTTAAACAATTAAACAGATAAATATGGCAAAGTGTAGAAAGGCCGCCTGGCTGGCGGCAGTGGGTTTGATATTGCCTTTTATAAGCCATGCGCAGGGAATAGCTGATGAAATGAAAGGCTTGCATGGTGTACTGGAGCAACTGTATGATGAGATGATGCCTCTGTGCAGCCAGTTAATCGGCGTAGGACAAGGATTAGCAGGCTTTGCAGCTATGTGGTATATCGCCTCCCGTGTATGGGGACACCTGTCAAGAGCAGAGCCTATTGACTTCTATCCGCTCTTTCGTCCCTTCGTGATTGGCTTCTGCGTGTTATTTTTTCCAACCGTCGTTCTTGGTGTGATTAACGGTGTGATGAAGCCTACGGTAACTGCAACCGCTGCCATGGTGGAAGGTTCCGATAAGGCTATTGCAGTTCTCTTGCAGAAAAAAGAAGAAGCCATCAAGAAAACAGATGTATGGCAAATGTATGTGGGCGAAAGTGGCAGCGGCGACAGGGATAAATGGTATAAGTACACGCACGATAATGAAGACCCTTCAGACGAAGGTTTTTTCGAGAGCATTGGCAATGACATCAAGTTTGCCATGTCCAAAGCCTCTTACAATTTCCGCAACTCTGTAAAAGAATGGATGAGCGAAGTGCTGAGGGTACTCTTTGAAGCGGCATCACTGTGTATAGATACGCTACGAACGTTTCAGCTAATCGTGCTGGCCATCTTAGGCCCTTTGGTGTTCGGGATTGCAGTATTCGACGGTTTTCAGCATACGCTCACGGTCTGGATAGCAAGATATATCAACATCTTTTTATGGTTGCCCGTAGCAAACATCTTCGGAAGCATTATCGGCAAAATACAGGAAAAGATGCTGGAGCTGGATATATCACAGGTACAGGATTATGGCGATACATTCTTCAGCAGAACGGATATGGCCTACCTGGTCTTCATGATTATTGGCATCATCGGATACTTTACCGTTCCCTCCGTGGCTAATTATATCGTTCACGCTGGTGGCGGTGGCGCATTAGGTCATAAGGTCACCAGTTTATTCGGCAGTTCTTCCAGAACTGTGGTCAACACTGCATCTGCGGGTGCAGGCATGGCTGTGGATGCTATGGGCAGTGCAGCAAACCGCATGTCGCAAAGTATGGCAAGCAGTGGTGCATCTAACCCCTATTTCGGCGATAGCAGTAGCGGAAACTCTGGTTACATGAACGATAAACTAAAGGGCAATTCATAATAATCTAAAGGAGGATATATGTTCAAAAAGATGAAAAATATTGATACGGCATTCCGGCACGTCAGGAGCTTTACCCTGGTGGTGATCATCGGCTGTGTATTGATCTGCTGTTTTGCATTGTACAAAAGTTTCAGTCTGGTATCGCAGATGCAAAGCAAAATATACATTCTCGCTAACGGCAAGGCACTGGAAGCCTACGCTTCGGAGCGAAAAGATAACATACCTGTTGAGGCAAAGGATCACGTAAAAACATTTCACAAGCTGTTCTTCACACTTGACCCTGACGACAAAGCTATTACCGCAAATATCACTAAAGCATTATACCTGGCCGATGGAAGTGCGAAACGTGCTTACGATGATCTGAAAGAAAATGGCTATTACGCCGGGCTTATTTCCGGCAATGTCAATCAGACCATTGTGGTGGATAGTGTTGCGGTAGATATAAACGAGTATCCCTACAAATTCCGGTGCTACGCTACACAAAGCATTGTACGCCCTACCAGCATTACAACCCGCAGCCTGGTAACCGATGGAGCGTTGCGAAATGTATCACGGAGTGACAATAACCCGCATGGCTTTCTAATTGAACGATGGAGTACGATTGACAACAGGGATTTAAAAACAGTAAGCAGGCGCCAATAAAAATAAAGATCATGAAACTATTTCCTAAAAGAAGAAAAGGCAATACCGAAGCTAAGTCCAATGCGATTAGCAAAGGCATGGAGGCAGGTTATAAGCGTTTGCAGGGTGGCTGGGCAAACTGGATGATGAAGCGTACGGAGAAATTCTCACGTCGTACATGGCTCGTGCTGCTTGTGCTCTTTGTGATGTTCACCAGTTCATACAGTGTTTATCTGGCGGTGAACGCTTTTACGGGCAAAAAAGGCAATTCAATCACTATAACGCCGATTAAAAAGCCGAAGCACGCTACTGAAACAGGAGAAACAAAAACAGACGCTGCCGAGGTATCGGAGGCAGAATACAGCCGTATCAAAAACTTCAGGGTGTATATGGATAGCCTGGCGCGAAGTCCTTCTGGAAAAGCCCTGTACGACAGCATCAATAACCATCGTCCGGGGCTGATGGATAGTTTGAGGTTTATTGAAAATTATTATCAACAATTAAAACAAAAATAGAAATGGAAAAGCAAGTGAAAACTCCGAAAATGATTAGGCAGCGCAGGTTCTTACTGGTATTGCCAATGCTCGCATTGCCTTTTATGACCATGATATTCTGGGCGCTTGGCGGTGGCAAAGTTGAAAAAGTTGAAGCGCAGGCAGCAGTGAAAAAAGGCTTCAACATTAACCTGCCGGACGCTAACCTGAAAGATGACAAGCCGATGGATAAAATGAGTTACTACGATCAGGCGCAACTGGATTCAATCAAATTTCTTGAACTGGTTAAGAATGATCCCAACTACAAGAACATTGGATTAGCAGATACGGATGAATACCTGTCAGGGAAAGAAGACACATTTCAACTACCTGCCGATGAAAGAGGGCTGAACACTTCTCTTTACGGTAGACGTGGGGGTAATGATCCCCATACGGACAAGATATATCGAAAGCTGGCAGAGCTTGACAGGGAGATGAGCAAGCCTGTACCTGCTTCTATGGAAGATGATCCTTATGATATGTATCAACGCACTCCCGGCAGAGGTAATAATAGTGCAACCGTTAATTCATCAGACGTGGACAGGCTGGAGCAAATGATGAACATGATGAATCAACCTTCTGGCGAAGATCCGGAAATGAAGCAACTGAATGGAATGCTGGATAAGATACTTGATGTGCAATATCCTGAACGTGTACAGGAAAAATTGAAGCAGACCTCCCAGGCAAACAAAGGGCAGGTATTCGCAGTATCGTCAAAAACAAAAGAAAACAACATCACATTGCTCAACGCCGACCTGCCTGCGGGTGGTTCAACAAATGGCTTCTATTCGTTCACTGGTGCAACAGCTATCGAAGATTCACAGAACGCCATACAAGCGGTCATACACGAAACGCAGACTATCGTTGATGGTTCCACCGTCAAATTGCGATTGGTAAATGATGTATTCATTAACGGGGTTCGTATTCCTAAAGACAACTTTATATATGGTATCGCTTCGCTCCGTGGTGAAAGATTAAGTATCAAGATTACCAGTGTGCGGTATAATAATTCATTGTTTCCAGTTGAATTAGCGGTGTACGATATGGACGGACTGGATGGCATATACATTCCCGGTGCAATTACCAGGGATGTTGCAAAGCAGTCCGCAGACCGGTCTATGCAAACCATCGGCTTGACTTCACTTGACCCTTCGTGGGGAGCGCAGGCTGCAAGCGCAGGTATAGAAGCTGCAAAGACTTTGTTCAGCAAAAAAGTCAAGCTGATTAAAGTAACTGTAAAAGCAGGCTACCAAGTGCTTTTACGTGACGAAAAGCAAAAACAATCCAATTAAATATTTGAATCACTTAAAAATTCCAAAAGATGAAAAAGATCAGTGCAGTAATGGTAATGGGAATTTTCCTGCTTATTACAACTTTCAAAGCGCAGGCGCAAACAAATACAGCCTGGCAAACAAAAGCAATTGAATCATATCATGTGGCAATTGCTTTCTCCAAAACAACCAACATTATCTTTCCCTATTCTATTGTCAGTGTAGATATAGGAAGCAGGGATGTGTTGGCTCAAAAAGCGAAGGGAGTAGAAAATATCTTGCAGATAAAAGCCGCAAAAGATAGCTTTCCTCAAACCAATATCAGCATCATTACTGCTGACGGAAAGCTCACATCCTTTCTGGTTGATTACGCCGAACAGCCTACTATACTCAATATTTCATTAGTGGGTCTGACAAAGCAAAACACCATCTCTATTCCTTCAGAAAGTATCAACCAGGAACAAATGGAGAATTACGCTTCAATGGCTTTTGAATCGAAGAAAAAGATACGGGGTATAAAGGATGAAACTTTCGGCATTCGTCTTAAACTGAACGGCCTGTTTATCCATGATGACATTATGCTGATGCGCTTCAATATTGCCAATGAAACAAATATCAACTATGATATTGACCAGCTCAGGCTTTACATCCGTGACCAAAAGAAAAGCAAAAGAACTGCTACGCAGGAGATAGAAATAGTACCCGTACTTGTACATAACAATACGACCCAAGTAATCGGGCAGTCAGATACTACCATCGTTTTTATTGTACCCAAATTTACTATTCCTGATAAGAAATACCTCGCAGTTCAAATGATGGAGAAGAACGGAGGCAGGCACCTGGAACTGCATATAAAGAACAAGAAAATTGTAAAGGCAGCTCCGATTAATTAAACCTGAACGCTCCATTGAAACTGTTCCATTCTATTTCAATTATTCGTTTTCACTAAAATATATGTTATGAAAATAAGGAAAGACGACTACAAGGATATTCTTGAATACCTGACTAAAAAGCGTTGGGAAGGTGAGGAATTTGTCGCCTTTCTCGATGATGTTTCTCCAGTAACTAAAGAAGATCTATTCACATTCCCCACAGAATACGATGTTAGGGAGTTCTGCTACGAAATGTCAACCGACATTGACTTTTACAACTTTCTGGCAATACGGTCGGCATATAAGACTATGCAGGAAGCTGCCGAGAACAGCAAACTAATGATTGAAAGGGAGGGCATTATTGACGTGTCCCTGATGGTAGCGGTTCGTTACGAAAGATTAGAAAGAGAACAATTAAATAACAATCAAAATTCAGAAGTTATGAATCAGAAAAATTTTGAATACCTGCGTGACCAGGTAAAGTACACCGGGTTCGGTGAAGGGTTGGAAAACGACCTGAAGCAAAAAATTCAGGAAGGAACCCCGGAGTTTAAATTGGCCTATGAAACGAAGTATGGCAACGATACTGTAAACGCCACATTGAATTTCAGCCAATCGAAGCAAAGCGATATGTATTTCTTTAATTCCTATCAGGTGAAAGTGCAAAAGGAAAATAGCTCTGAAACAATGGAGCAAACCTTCTACATCAACAAAGGCAACAACATTACCCTGAAGGAAGGCTATAACCTGATGGAAGGAAGGTCAGTGAATAAAGACCTCACCAATAAAGAAGGACAGGTGTACAACGCCTGGGTACAGATGGACTTTAAACAAAGTGATAATAACGGCAATTTCAAGCTGAAGCACTATCATGAAAACTACGGCTACGATTTGGAAGCGGTTTTATCCAAGCATCCGATCAGGGAATTAGGTAACGAGGAATACAAATCCAATCTGATGGATTCCCTTAAAAAAGGGAACCTGCAATCTGCCACGTTTCAGATCAACGGTGCGGAGCAAAAACAATACATCGAAGCTAACCCTCAATTCAAGACAATCAACATATATGATAGCAGTATGCAAAGGGTTGATAACAGACAGGCGAAAAAAGAACAGCAGTCTGAAGGTGAAAGCCAGTCAGCTAAACAAGACGGTAAAAAGGAAAGGCAGACACCTGCTGAAGATGATGGCCCTGAGATACCGAAGGCATCTAAGAAAAGGAGAAAGAACCAAAGCATCAGCTAACCACTAAGTAGCCCCGTCTATTATAAATAGTCGTGAAGTTGAAATGGTGAAAAGGAAACTATTTATAACGTAAAAACAGATTGAAAAATGAGAAGTCAAATATTAATGCTGCTAATATTTATAATAAGCCTTTCAGCATGTACGAAAGATAATGAAGCTGTAATATCAGAAGGCGAAAATAAAATTGCGCAGTTAAGATCACCACTTGGCGAAGCAGGTCCTGAAAACCCGGAAAATGCCTACGATAGCATAGGCTATTGGCATAATCAGATCGTGGCATACGTGCAGAACTGTAAGCCAGTTACAGACACACCTAATGTAGAGATGTCAACGCGATGTGTACTTCGCTTTTGCAGGGAAATGGAACGTATTGACATGCCTCTATCATTTTTCTCAACAGTAAACCAGACGGTAAGGCAAAGCAACGAAAGCATCCAAACGCTTATAGCTAATTGTCCTTATGAAGAGCCAGTAAAGGCCGCCCTGGATTCGCTGGTGCAATTGATCAAACGACTTTCGGATAGGGATAGTCCCTATCCGGTGATTAAAGCCATGATTGTGAACTTTGAGAGGAGGGTAATGAAAAATAACCTGCTCAGTCCTGAAGGTCGTGAAATTGCCCTTAAAGCGGCATCGGTAGCACGTTACTCCATTTATTATTGGATGAATACGCTCCAGCCCCCGGCTCCGGCGGCGGCCTTTAAGTTTAAAAACATAGTTAAGTGGATTGCCGCCGTCACGAGTGATATAGGCGGCGCTATCGTGAGCGGCAGTGTGGAATACGCCGCCGATTGCAGCACCTATGCCTATGATCTGGTGACGTACAGTATGCCTTAGTTGATCCTCAAAAATCAGGTTATGAATAACAGTCTTGTAAACAGAGTGGAAGCAGAGCTGAACCAATGGCGTTCAAGGGAGGAACGGTTTAGCAAGCTGTTTTCTTTCAGCCTTTCAAATAATAGGGCACTGCTAAAAGAAAAGCTGGATTACTACGACCGTATTGCTGCAAAGTATAAAGGCACGCAGGATCTGGACGAGCGGTTTGCACTCAGGGTGCTAAGGCAAGAGCGCAATCGTATTGAAAAGCAGCTTTATCCTAATCTACTGATAAGGCTGCTGCGCAGGTTATTAGTTGCACCCGTTAAGGAACAAATCGTAATAAGGCAGGATAACAGGAAAACAGAGCAAAACAGCCAGGCGTTGCACCATCAGGTGCAGCGTGCTGGCTTTCCTGACCTATCTGCAAAAATTGATGAGCAGATGAAACTTGGGCAGCAACAATTTTCCATTCCTGTTTCCTATTACCTCAATGATAAAGAAAGGTTAGATCATCAGTTATCGTTCGCTAAAGATCAATCCGGTGCATACCAGCTTGAAGGGTATAAAACAACCCTGTATAATGAATCCAAACCGGAGGAAAAACGCCAGCAATACTTTACCATGCGTAACGGTAATAATGTAAATGCCACGGAGTGCTATAATCTTTTATCCGGTCGCTGCATCCAGAGCGGTGGAACTTGGATGCAACTTGATTTTAACGACAAAGACCCAAACGGCAATTTTCGAATCAAGCAATTCCACTCAGACTACGGCTACGATCTTGAAAAGGCTTTGCAGCAGCTTCCGTTAAAGGAATTGCTCAATAAAGGTGAAGCAGATAAGCTGCAATCGGAATTAAAAAATGGAAACCGTGTGTCGGTGAGCTTTGTGAAGGATGGAAATGAACAACGCTTCTATATTGAAGCTAATCCGCAGTTTAAATCAGTAAATATTTACGATGAGCATTCCAGGAAAATAACGCTTCATACAGCATTAGGCAATAAAACAATGGATGCTATGAAAGTAACGCATAAGGCCAATGAGCAGCAGCAACAAAATCATGCAAAAAAGAACGGAATGAGATTAGGGTAATAAAAGGGGTGGGCAATGGATAGGCTGTATTATTTGTCGGATTTTTTTGAAGCCATAGGAACTGATGCCCGCATCAGCATTACTCATATAGGCATTTATGCGGCTTTGTTACAGTATCGCATACAGAATGGCTTTGCCAACCCTATCCAGGTTTTTAGTCATGAGATATTAAGCATTGCAAAATTGTCCTCTGCTATCACCTACCACAAATGCGTTAGAGAACTAAGTGAATATGGTTATATAAGGTATGAGCCGTCTTTTAATCGTATGAAGGGAAGCAAAATCTATTTTGCTGAAAGAAGCGATTAAAATAGACAAGTGATTTGGAAAGTTTTGCAAAAGCCCGCAATGGGCTTTTGTTATCTAAAAAGGAGGTGTGAGATGGAAGATGAAGTGTTGATGAGGATCACTCCAGACAAGGCGATAGAAATTTTGCGTAAAGATGGAATTGATGTCAATATCGAAGAAGCACAGATTATACTCGACTTTTTATATAGTATGGCGAACATAGTAGTTGAACAATACATAAGTATGCGGCATTGCAATGCCGAAATCGTAACTAAGACTGTAAAGTAAAAAAGCAGCTATGAAAATTGCAGACCTTTATATCAGGGTGAGTACAGACGAGCAGGCAGATAAAGGCTATTCCCAACGGGATCAGGAAGAAAGGCTGCGTAGGTATTGTAATATCAACAACATTCAAATACGCAAGGTCATTTTTGAAGACCATTCCGCAAAGACCTTCAGGCGACCTGCCTGGCAGAACCTGCTGATAGATTTGCGTAAGCAAAGGGGAAATTCAGACCTAATTCTTTTTACAAAGTGGGATAGGTTTAGCCGGAATGCCGGGGATGCTTATCAAATGATCAGCCTTCTAAGGCATCTCGGAGTAGAGCCGCAGGCAGTAGAACAGCCATTGGATTTATCTATCCCTGAAAATAAAATGATGCTGGCTTTTTACCTCGCAGCACCAGAGGTAGAGAATGACCGCAGGGCATTAAATGTATTTAATGGAATGCGCCGTGCTAAAAAGGAAGGGCGCTGGATGGGCACGGCTCCGATTGGTTATGTAAACAGAATTACTGAAGATGGCAAGAAATATATTGCGCCGAAAGATCAGGATGCTAAAATCATGAAATGGGCATTTGAAGAAATCTTTCGCAACAAACTGAACACAGAACAAATCTGGAAACAAGCCAGGGAAAGAGGATTGAAATGTAGCAAGAATAATTTTTGGGTAGCGATAAGGAACCCTATTTATTGCGGATTAATTTTCGTTCCTCAGCACAAAGATGAACAAAGCCAACTTGTACAGGGGCAACATGAACCAATTATTACCGCTTCACTATTCTTTGATGTGCAGGATGTGCTGGACGGCAGAAAGAGAAAAGCAGTAAGTAAAAAGGTAATTGCACAGGATGACATTCCATTAAGAGGTTATTTGATTTGCCCTAACTGTGGAAGGTTTTTGACCGGCAGTGCTTCAAAAGGAAGAAACAAATACTATCACTACTATCATTGCAGTTCCGAATGCGGTGTACGTTATAAAGCAGATGACGCAAACAAGTTAATGATAGAAGCCATCGGGAATGAAGTCCACAATGTTCCGCAACTTAAACTGTTTCAGGAAATTATTACAGCTACTTTCATGGATGTAAACCGTGTTGAGAAGGTAGATCAGAAACGTTTGGTGGCTCAACTGGATCAGATAAAGCACCGGCTCTCAAAGGCTCGTGAATTATTGCTGCGTGGAGAAATTGAAGGCGAAGACTATCGTACCATTAAGTCAGAAGCCAATGAAAGAATGACTGATATTGAAGTAAAGCTACAAACATCCATTTCATTTTCAGACAATATGGAATTACTATGGGATCTTCCTATTTCCAAATTGTCGCATTTAGAAGAGTTGTTTCAAAATGGAACTGTTATACAAAAAAGAAAAATCGTAAGTACACTGTTTCCCGATAACCTGACGTTCAACGGTGAAAAACTTCATCGCACAACAGTGAGTACAGCTATCAGCTTATTGACTAAAAGCAGAAAATCTCCACAGGAAATAGAGGCAAAAAGTAATGAGAACTATCAGGCTGAAAGTGTCCATCTGCACCGCAAACATGCTGTAGCCGTACTACGAAATAGGATGTAGCCGTTCTACTTAGCGTCGGGCAACTTAGCAACTATTTTTCCTTTTAACCGCTCGTTGACCAGATAAGCAAGGAAAGTGGCAAACGAAGTTATATCCTGTCCTACACTTGCCTGCTCCAATGCCTGCATATATTCAGTTCTCCTTTCCACAGGTATAACCGTCCACGGATATCCACCGGAAGCCAACATTGCATTCATCAGAAACCGTCCTATTCGTCCGTTACCATCCATGTACGGATGGATAAAAACAAAAATGAAATGACCCAATACTGCCCTGACCGATGGCTCCGGTTCTTCTTCCAATAGTTCAAACAGAACGGGCATGGCATCTCTCATAGCATCCACGTTCAGAGGAACGTGTTTGGAGTTCCCGATATATACCTGATGGTTTCGATACCCTGCAAGGTCCGCCGCTTTTAATAGCCCGGCGGTAACGCTTGGGTCGAATAGTTGCCTGTACCATTTTGAGTGATCTTTATCCACCTGCTTTCCTGAATTGGCTCCCTTCAGTATTGCTGTGATGGTTTCCTTCACCTGCAGAAAGGCTTGGTAGTAGCCTCTGGCAGCCATAGCATCCCTTTGCTTGCGATCTTCCTCATGCGCCTTACTGTTCCACTGACCGCTGCTTACTCTTTCGATAAGTTCCGGTGTCACCCGATACCGTTCTATCGAGAGGGAGTGATAGGCATCTGTTATGTAAATGTCGTCAACGTCCTTCAGGTAGGCTTGTGAATCATCGGGTATGCCGGGAGCTTTTGGAAAGCTGGAAATAATAATCTCACGCATCTGCTGCCACATGAGCCTGATGCGATTGGCGTAGGGAGAGCGTTCACGGGAGGATAGATTAAGGTTCAGTTTGGTTTCAAAAGGATCTTCTTCCCGTATATCGTAATCTGCCTGCTTAACAGTATCAACAATCTGGTCAGCTATTTTATCCCTGTTAATATTTCTAAAAGCGCCTGCCAATCTTCCCGCAAATGTGGTGTGACCGTTTTCCAAAAGGATAGGTAGTACCTCCGAAGCATCTCTTATCAACGTAAGGGCTGTGCGGGCATCTATGGCATTCCTTGTATAAATGCTCGGTGAACTGTAAACCAAAGCAGCCGGCAGATTGTACATCCTGATTCCATTGGTTACGATGGTTTGATCCGCTGGGGGAATACCAGTCCTTAAATTGAACAGAGACGTGTTATGCGGTAAGGGCGTAGGGTTATTATTTCCTTGTGGCGAACGTATCATCAACTGTTGAGGTACTGCGCTGTTTCCCGCATGGATAAGCAGCGACTGGTCTGCTGACAAGCACCAGTCATCGCCAAATTTGTGATTCAGGAACTTTACAATAAATTCCCAATAGGAACTGTACCAGGACGTGGTTTCACCTTCCTTTTCAGCAGGATCGGTAGTTATGTACCATCCCTTTGTCACCTCACGGATAAAGCCGTTTTTAAGCAGTATCTCCCTGTATTTCCTGTTGGGCATTTCATCGGTATGGATACCGACTACACCGTTATCCTGTAATTCTTTCAGGAATTTAAGCGATTCTACCAATCTTTCGCGGGGTGTGGCCATATCGAATAATTTGAATTTATGCGGTTAATAGGCTATTGTGTGCCTTTTATGTTATTAAACAGGGGCGTTCAATTCCTATTAAACCTTGTCGGTTTTCTAATATTAAACAAAGATGTAGCAAATTTAGTAAATTTTGACGTGATAATACTATTAAATATTGCTCATTTTCATTTTTTCTTGTTATCTTTACATAGTACCACACTCAATTTTTTAGTTATGAAAATAGCAGACCTTTATGTACGGGTAAGTACGGATGAACAGGCCGATAAAGGCTATTCGCAACGTGACCAGGAGGAACGTTTGCGGAAATACTGTGAAATCAACAATATCCGGGTTAGGAAAGTGATCTTGGAAGACCATTCGGCTAAGACTTTCAAACGACCGGCTTGGACAGGGCTACTGGGTGATTTGAGGAAACACAAAGGACATACCGACCTTATCCTGTTTACGAAATGGGACAGGTTTAGCCGTAATGCAGGAGATGCGTACCAAATGATCAGTACCCTTCGGCGGTTAGGTATCGAGCCACAGGCGGTAGAACAACCGCTTGACCTCTCCATTCCGGAAAACAAAATGATGCTGGCGTTTTACCTCGCTGCACCGGAGGTAGAGAATGATCGGAGAGCGTTAAATGTGTTTCATGGGATGCGCAGGGCTAAGAAAGAAGGACGCTGGATGGGAACTGCCCCCATTGGTTATGCCAACAAGGTTAATGAGAACGGTAAGAAATATATTGCCCCGAAAGAAATTCAGGGTGATATAATGAAGTGGGCGTTTGAAGAACTATCTCGCGGTAAGCTCAATACTGAACAGGTATGGAAAAAAGCAAAAGAAAAAGGATTAAAGTGCAGCAAGAATAACTTTTGGGTTGCCATACGAAACCCGATATACTGCGGATTGATATTTGTTCCCAAATACAAAGAAGAAGAAAGTCTCTTGGCAAAGGGGCAACATGAACCTTTGATCTCTGAAGCCCTATTCTATGATGTTCAGGATGTATTGGATGGACGCAAACGGATTTTGGGAACAAAAGTTACAGCCGATGACAGCATTCCATTGAGAGGCTTCCTGATCTGTCCAAAATGCGGAAGGATGTTGACAGCCAGTGCATCAAAAGGGAGAACACAATATTACCATTACTATCATTGCAGTTCTGCTTGTGGTGTTCGTTACAAAGCAAAAGACACGAACGATAAAATGTATGACGAGATCAAAAAATATGTTTGGCCGCTTTCAAGACTTGAAATATGCAAAGACGTAATTACGTCAACATATAAATCAAAAGAACGGGGAGAAAGAGATGAACAAAAAGATTTAAAGGTACAATTGCAGGAGGTAAACAACCGGGTTGTAAAAGCAAGAGAACTGCTTTTGTGCGGCGATATTGAAGGCGATGATTATCGGGCTATCAAATCTGAATGTGAGGAAAAGATCAATCGGCTGGAAGCAAAATTAAAGGCCGCTGTAAATTTCCAAACAACGGTAGAGCCTTTATGGAACAAGGCGTTTAGCAACATCGCACAGCTTGAAACATTGTATAGAGAAGGTACAGTAGAAGTAAAGCGAAAGATAGTTGGTTCGATGTTCCCTGAAAATCTCGTATTCGACGGTTGCCAACATCGAACCAAAAGATTGAATGAAATCATCAACATTATATCCTTAATAGACAAGGAATTGAAGCCCAAAAAAAATGGGACAAGTCGTTTGAATTTTGACTTGTCCCATATGGTGATCCCGCTGGGACTCGAACCCAGGGCCCTATCATTAAAAGTGATATGCTCTACCAACTGAGCTACGGAATCTTACCCGCAATCCGAAGACCGCTTTCCCGTTTTTGGGAGTGCAAAAATACGGGCCCAATCCTTTCCTTCCAAAAAAAGTGCAATATTTCTGCAAATTATTTTTTCAATCTAGTTCTCCTTCAACGCTTTCTCTATTTCCCGCAACATCTTCCCGCATTGCTCCACATGCCCATGCTCCGTTTCACAGTTCACATATACCATCTCCCCACGCCTCCCATAGTACACACTCAGCGATCCATCTTCCCGCACTTCCTCATTGTGCTGCCACACCGCATTATACCCCGCCGCTGCCAGCCTTTGATACATCATACTGTCCGTTGTCAACAAAAAATCATCCGGATCCTGCTCCGGCATGTGGATCACTTCTTTCGTGTCCATTTCCCCATCCCCACCCTGCCGGTACGTGTGCACCGAAAGTCCACCTTCCGTATTGTTGTGCAAAGCCACCAGGCATTTCGTCTGCCCCGGCACCAAAGCCAGCAAGTCCCGGCCAAACCTGTAAGCCGCTTCCACCGCTTCCCCGCTCACTTCACCAAAACGGTCCAGGCTTTTCGCCGCTCCTTCTTTCGAGTAGATCCTGTTCGGATCCACTTTGTATTGCTGCCTTCCTATTGTAAATTTCAGTAACCGCTCTCCGCCATTTTCTATCCTGATCAGCAATCCCCCTTTTTCCGATAACCATTCCCGCGCGGCTTCCACCGATGTACATTCATCATCATGTACATTGATCGCCGTGATCGCACGCGGCTGGCCATAGTACGAGAGCTCCACCCATACATCCGTATCACCCAATGCCAGTTTCTTCCGCTCCACGTCCGACCGCTGCGCACAGGCGCTCACCATCAGCAACAGCATACATATACCTATCCAGATCCTTCGTAACATGTAAGAAAGATACAACCTTTTGCCACCTCCGGCTTTACAGGTTGATAACTTCCGCGTTTTCAAGTAGGTTTGCATTTATAAATTGTTTGTTATGGCTGCATATTTCCAGGATAAAGTAGTGGTGGTCACCGGCGGTACCGACGGTATCGGCAAGTCACTCGTGGAGTTATTGTTGTCGCACGGCGCCAAAGTGGCTACCTGCGGCCGCAATCACGATAAACTTTACCTGCTGCAGTCGGAGAATCCCTCGTCTCCTTTGTATACCATGGTGGCCGATGTCAGCAGCGAGAACGATTGCCGGCGTTTCATCGACATGACCATCCGCACGTTCGGCGGCATCGACATCCTCATCAACAATGCCGGTGTGTCCATGCGCGCTTTGCTCCGCGACACTACCATCGACGTGATACGCAAAGTGATGGACATTAATTTCTGGGGCACGGTTTATTGTACCAAGTACGCGTTGGATTCTATCATCGAACGCAAAGGCACCATCGTTGGCGTGTCGTCCATCGCCGGCTATCGCGGCCTGCCCGGCCGCAACGGTTATTCCGCGTCCAAGTTTGCCGTGCAGGGCTGGCTCGAGTCTATCAAAACAGAATTGATGGACGACGGCGTCCACGTGATGTGGGTTTGCCCCGGCTTCACCGCTTCCAATATCCGCAACGCCGCATTGAACAAAGACGGTGAGCAGGGCGGCGAAAGCAAGATGAATGAAAAGAAATTGATGACCTCAGATGAGTGTGCCGTGCATATCCTCAAAGCCGTTGAAAAAAAGAAACGCACACTCGTGCTTACCTTCACCGGTAAACAAACGGTGTTCATGAATAAGTTCTTCCCCAAATGGGCCGATAAACTTGTTCACCGTTTTTATTTCCGTGACAGACAACTGGTAAAGTAGCAGTGCTTATTTTTGCGGCACAGGCATCTATTTTTTAAACACCAAATTCCGGCCTCCTCTATTAAATTATGTCGTTGATCACCCTCACCTCGGATATCGGGCACCAGGATTACCTGGTGGGTGCGATCAAGGCACAACTCATACAGATAAATCCCGAGTTCCGGCTGGTGGATATTTCCCATAATATTTCACCATTCAATTATCCGCAAACCGCTTATATCTGCCGCAGCGCTGTTCAACATTTTCCTCCATACAGTTACCACCTCATACTGGTCAACCTGTTTGAGAAAAGACCCGAACGCCTGCTGCTGGCCTTTCACCAGGAACAATATTTTCTCTGCGCCGACAACGGCCTGCTGAATATGATCCTCGAAGGCAAACCCGAAATGGTGATCGGTGTTCCGCTGGATAAAAGCGAGATCCGCAATACATTGCATTGCACTTCCGTAATGGGCCGCGTGGTAAACGAACTCATGCAGGGCACGGCACTCATGCAGATCGGTGAACCCGATATTGCTTATACGGAAAAAAATCACCTCCGCCCCCTGCTCGATCAGAATTACATCGAAGGACAGATCATTTTCATCGACAATTTCGAGAACGTGATTGTCAACATTACCCGCGAACAGTTCGAGGAGCAACGCCGCGGCCGCAGTTTCCGCATCGTTTTTAAACGCGATGAAGTAATCGACCGCATCAGCGAGTCATATGCCGATGTGCAGGAAGGCGAAAAGCTCGCCATTTTCAACAGCGCCAATTATCTCGAGATCGCTATCAATAAAGGCAATGCCGCGGGTTTGTTTGGCTTAAAAGGTTTTTCGGAGAAAACAAGGCAGGTAGCCGGCATTATGCAAAACCAGCTCTTCTACCAGACCGTCCGGGTTTATTTCGAATAGAATTTGTCGATATCGTTCGCCAGCGATTCGATGAACAACGCATATCCTTCCGTATAATTATTCTTCACCGCCGGATACGGCACATCACTGATGCGGTAAAATCCCTTCCTGATGATGTCCCAGGCTTTCGTGGCCTGCGCCGAGTCGGCAAATTGCCGGGCAAACCTGTTTTCCATCGAAAAGTTTTGCAGCCCCACGCCGTGCTGGTAATATTTAAAAGGAACGATCATCCTTTCCGCATAGAAGTAATTGGCTTCGCGTCCGATCACATGAAAATAATGGCCGTAGTAGCGCAGTATTTTCACAATTTTATCCGCCATTTGTTTTTCCGTAGCATCGGCCGGCAGCATTTTTCTCCAGGTGTTCTGGTCTTTGTCGAGCAGCACGGCATCTTTTTCATCCAGTCGTGCATAATACCAGTCTACATCCAGCACCCGGCCTTTTACGTTTACAAGATGCCTGACGATCATTTTACCGTCTTTCATTTTGGCATCCTGTCCCGTGAACCGCTCCATGCCTAACCCGGCGTTCCGGATTATAAGGATGCCGTCCGGTGAGAGCGCCCAGGAACCGGGTGCGGCCATAATACTGTCGGCCTGGTATATTTTACCACCGGGCTCAAACCGCAATAATTTCAGCCCGTGCAACATGAGCAGCGAGTCCTTTACCTCGTTGTAAAGGTCATAATCCTGGTAACTTTCCTTGTCCAGACGGGAATACAGCGCTACCCAGCTACCCTCTACACGGAGCGGTTCATTGTTAGCTTTTTTGCCCGATCCGCAGCCCGTGATCACGGCTGAAAGCAGGGCGAGGAGAAGAAGAAAACGCATAAGCAGCAGTTTAAGCCGGGCAAAACTAAGAAGAATCTGCAATCCCGTGAATTTCAGCGGGCCGGGACTTAACGAAACTGTTCGTTGGACGGTGCACGGGATGAACTGAATATCCCTATTTTTGCCTTCTTTCAAAATAGACCCCATTATGAACTTCAAAAAAGTTAATAACCTCACCGGCTGGGCCGTTTTCTTTGTCGCCTTGCTGACCTACATGTTTACGCGCGAAGCCAGGGGCAGCCTCTGGGATTGCGGTGAATTCGTGGCCAGCGCCTACAAGCTGGGACTTCCCCACCCTCCGGGCGCGCCAATGTTTACCCTGCTGGGCAGGTTCTTTATTATACTTTTTGGAGATAATCCGCAGACCGCGGCCAATGCCGTCAACTTCATGAGTGCTGCGGCCAACGCCTTCACTATCCTGTTTCTCTTCTGGAGCGTTACGCATTTTGCCCGCAAAATGTTTGTGTCCCACGCTTCACAGCCGCTGACAGGTCCGCAATTGTTTACCGTAATGGGTGCAGGCGCGGTTGGTGCCTTGGCTTATGCATTCAGTGACTCATTCTGGTACAGCGGGGTGGAAGGTGAAGTGTATGCCCTTTCTTCTTTTTTCACCGCGCTCGTATTCTGGGCGATGCTGAAATGGGAACACGCTGATGAAAGCGCAACGGATGCCGGTGCAAGAACCCGCTCCGACCGCTGGATCATTTACCTGTTCTTCATGATGGGTCTCTCTATCGGTGTTCACTTGCTGAACCTCCTGACCATCCCTGCGATCGTAATGATTTATTACTACCGCCGTTATACGCCTACCGTTAAAGGTTCTATCATCGCCTTTCTCATCGGTTGCGTAATCGTTGGTATCGTGCAGGTAGGCGTTATTCAATACTCCATGAAGGCGGCGGGCCAGTTCGACGTATTCTTCGTCAACCAGCTCGGCACTCCTTTCTTCGCTGGTTTTGCTTTCTACTTTGTATTGCTGGCCGCGCTGATCGTGTGGGCACTCAGCTTCAAGGAAAAAGACATGACCAAAACGAAATTATCTATCTGGCTGATCCTGTTCCTGGCGCTTTCGCTGCTGCCGTTCATCGTGAGCCTCGGCTCCGGCGGATGGAAGTTTGTGAAGTTCCTCTTCGTCGGTGGTATTGCGGTACTGGTAGGTTACCTGCTGCGCCCCGGTGCACTCAAAATACTGAAGCTGGGTCTTTGGTGCTACGCTTTCATCATGCTGGGTTATTTCATGTACTTCACCGCGCTGATCCGCTCCAATGCCAATCCGGCGATCGACATGAACAACGTGGATAACCCGATCAACCTCGTTTACTACCTCAGCCGCGAACAATATGGCAGTGCGCCCATCGTATACGGCCCGCACTTTGCCGCCGAAATCGACCGCGCAGATCCGTATGAATACGGTGAAATGAAATATGTAAAAGGAAAAGACAAGTACATCGAGATCGGCCGCGAGCAGACTCTCCGCTACGAACGTTCCGATTATCAACTCTTCCCGCGCGTGTGGGATGCCAGCAACGACCAGGATCACGCCGACTTCTATGCCGACTGGCTAAGTATTGGCAAAACCACCGATGCCGAAGGGCGACAGAAATACGAAGCGCCCACCCTCAAGCAGAACATGGAATGGTTCTTCACCTACCAGCTCGGCTTCATGTACTGGCGATACTTCATGTGGAACTTCTCGGGTAAACAAAACGATATCCAGGGAGATGGTAATAAACGCGACGGTAACTGGATAACCGGTATTTCCCTGATCGATAATGCCCGGCTCGGCGATCAATCGCAACTACCCGACAGCCTGAAAGATAACAAAGCACACAACTCACTCTACTTCCTGCCGTTCATTCTGGGTATTGTGGGATGCGTGTATCAATATTTCAAAAACCGGAAAGACTGGATTGTGAGCATGCTGCTCTTCTTCTTCACCGGTATTGCCATCGTACTTTACCTCAACCAACCCGGCAACCAGCCACGTGAGCGTGACTATGCCTATGCGGGATCATTCTATGCTTTTGCAATATGGATCGGTCTGGCGGTGGTAGCGTTCGTGCGACTGGCCAATGAGAAAAAAGACAAGTTCACTTTCCAGAACCTGATGATCTACGGAGGTGCATTGACCTTCCTGATCACGGTACTGAGCTGCCTGCCGGGCAACTCCGGTGGAGGTGTGATGATGGCAAGCCTGCTGGCAACAGCATTGTACCTCGCCGTAACGGCGGGGGTCACATTCCTTGTTAGAGCCATCAGCAGCGGAGGACAAAACCTTTCTACGCTCAGCCTTGCTTCTACCCTTATCTGCCTGGCCGTGCCGGCAGTAATGGCCCAACAGGAATGGGACGACCATAACCGCAGCACTAAAACCGTGGCGCCGGATCTGGCACGCGATTACCTGGAAAGCTGTGCGCCTAATGCCATCCTGTTTACCTACGGCGACAACGATACTTACCCGCTGTGGTACGCACAGGAAGTGGAAGGCATCCGTAAAGACATCCGCATCATCAACAACTCGCTCCTGGGTATCGACTGGTATATCAACCAGCTCCGTACAAAAGTGAACGAAGCCGATTCAGTAGATGTGATCTGGACGCCCGAGCAGATCGAAGGGCATAACCGCGAATACCTTTACATCCGTGAAGATCCGCGCTTTGCCAACCAGGCTCCCGACCTCTTCCGTTTCATGAAAGAGTTCCTCGGCAAAGTAACGCCCGACCCTGAAACCGGCCGCGACAAAGGTCCGCTGTATATGCCGCTGCGTCGCTTCACCCTGCCGGTAGATGTGGAACTTGTCAAGAAAAATGGTACCGTTAATCCCGGTGACAGCGTGTTGAGCGAACTGCCCGTAACGCTGCCCGAAGGACGTTCTTATATCGGACGTAACGACCTGATGGTGCTGAACATCGTGGCTGCCAACAACTGGAAACGCCCGATCTACTTCACCTCACCTTACGGTGTGGCGGGTTTTGATAATTTCCTCCGCAAAGACGGACTCACTTACCGCCTGGTGCCGATTATTCCAAAGAACACTTCAGCCAACTGGATGATCAATACCTACGGCCGTGACAATAACCTGGACGTGATCGGTAAAAACCTGATGGATAAGTTTGTGTTTGAAAGCAAAAAAGGCACTTACTTCGACGAAGAGAACCGCCGTCATATCCTCAATATCCGCAACGCTTACGCCGAAGCCGCAGGTAACCTTGCCGACGCAGGCCGTAAAGAAGAAGCGAATAAACTGCTGGAAAAATGCGTGAGCATGATCCACGTAGAAGATATGCCTTACGGTATGGTGAGCCGCCGCAACAACCATAACATCAATGGTCTCGTATTCCTGGAAGCCGCTTACAAAGCCGGCAACCTGAAACTGGCCAACGAAGTGAAAACTGCCATCCAGAAAGACCTGCAACAGCAGGAGCAGTATTACAAATACCTGCAGGCAGAGAAGGAAGAGTTCTACTCCTACTTCGATGGCCAGGGCGGAGAAGCAGACCGTAATCGCCAGTTGTTGAGCATGATCAACGCGCTCGAACAACGGTACAACCCTACTGCCGCACAAAAACAGCAACAACAACCGCAGCAGGAACTTCCGGGACAAACGATTCAAACGGCCCCGAAAGATTCACAGGCTAAATAATCAAAAGTTAACCCCCACAAAATTGTGGGGGTTCTTTTTTACCGCAACTTTCCGCCTGCCCGCGTGTTATAAACAGAAGCGGAGCTTTTTCCGTAAATTACCTTCAGAAAAACACGGCAGGCACATGAGAGGTTACCAATTTACCGGGTTCAATCCCGATGAGCAGGGCAAAAGCCGTTTTGATCAGTTGCTGAATATCTTTCTCCAGTTGCTGACCTATACAAGCGGCGACGTAAGCGAAGCCCTTAAATGGCTGAACGAACTCGACAAACAATATTCCCTCACGGACGATGGGTACGCGATGGGCGATTTTATAGACGATTTAAAAAACAAAGGCTATATCTCCGACGATCAGCAGACGGGAGAAATACGTATTACGCCTAAAACCGAACAGGGCATCCGCAAGAAAAGCCTCGAAGAAATATTCGGTAAACTCAAAAAAAGCAAACAAGGCGATCACCGCAGTTTCAAACCCGGCCAGGGCGATGAACAAAATGCCGAAACAAGACAGTTTCAGTTTGGTGATATGCTCGAGCAGATCGATTTCACAGAAAGCATCCGCAATGCGCAGATCAATCACGGCATCGAGAGTTTCCGCATGCAGGAAGATGACCTGGCCATCCGGGAAACAGATTACAAAGCGCAGACCTCTACCGTGCTGATGATCGATATTTCCCATTCCATGATTCTCTATGGTGAGGACCGCATCACGCCCGCGAAAAAAGTAGCGATGGCACTGAGCGAACTCATCAAGACACGTTACCCGAAAGACACACTCGATATTGTGGTTTTTGGAAATGACGCCTGGCCTATTGAAGTGAAAGACCTTCCCTATCTGCAGGTAGGTCCTTATCATACCAATACCGTTGCGGGCCTCGAACTCGCCATGGATATTTTGCGCCGGCGCAAAAATCCAAACAAACAGATCTTCATGATCACGGATGGGAAGCCTACCTGCCTGAAGATCGGTAAACGCTATTATAAAAACAGCTTCGGCCTCGATCGAAAAGTCGTTAACCGTTGCATGAATCTTGCCGCGCAATGCAAGAAATTAAAAATTCCCATTACTACTTTCATGATCGCTACGGATCCGTACCTGCAGCAATTTGTGCAGGAGTTTACCGAGATGAACCAGGGCAAGGCCTTCTTTGCTTCACTGGATAAACTCGGTGCCTTTATCTTCCGCGATTTTGAAAGTGGCAAACGCAAAACTGTATTTTAACCTACGCTACTATGCAATTACACACAATAAAAACCTTAGGAGAACTCAAAGCCTCCGGTTATCAGTCCCGCTCTATCAAAGATGAGATCCGTCACAATTTACTGCACCGCCTCCGTCACCAGGAGCCGACCTTCTCGGGTATCGTAGGTTACGAAGACACCGTTATTCCCGATGTGGAAAGAGCGCTGTTGAGTAAACACAATATCCTGTTTCTCGGTCTGCGCGGACAAGCCAAGACGCGTATGGCGCGCCAGATGACCGAGCTGCTGGATGAATATGTTCCCACTATTCCCGGCAGCGACATCAACGACGATCCGCTGAACCCGGTATCGGGGTTTGCCCGCGCATTGGTGGAAGAAAAGGGAGACGATACGCCTATTACATGGCTGCACCGCAGTCAGCGTTACGGAGAAAAACTCGCTACGCCCGATGTTAGCGTAGCAGATCTGATTGGTGACATCGACCCCATCAAAGCAGCTAACCTGAAACTGAATTTTGCCGATGAACGTGTACTGCATTACGGCATTATCCCGCGCAGTAACCGTTGCATTTTTGTGATCAATGAATTGCCCGACTTACAGGCACGCATCCAAGTAGCCTTGTTCAACATACTCGAAGAAGGCGATGTGCAGATCCGCGGATTCAAGCTGCGATTGCCACTCGATATATTATTTGTGTTTACGGCCAACCCCGAAGACTATACCAATCGCGGTTCGATCGTAACACCATTGAAAGACCGTATCGAAAGCCAGATCCTGACCCACTATCCACGTACGATCGAACAGGCGCTGGAGATCACCGGCCAGGAAGCTGGTATCGCCGACGACCAGAAAGAACTGGTGGAAGTGAGCGACCTGGTTCGTCGGTTGATCGAACAGGTAGCGTTTGAAGCGCGCGGCAGTGAACTGGTGGATAAGAAAAGCGGCGTATCTGCGCGACTTACTATTTCTGCTTTTGAGAATGCCGTGAGTGCGGCCGAGCGACGCGCCATTATCAACAATGAGAAGCGCACACAGGTCTGGATCAGCGATCTGGCGGGCATCATTCCTTCCATTACCGGTAAAGTAGAACTGGTATACGAAGGAGAACAGGAAGGCCCGTTCCAGGTAGCGATGAACTTATTGGACAAAGCGATCCGCACACAGTTCGTGGAATATTTCCCCAATCCTGAAACATTGAAGAAGCGCCGCAATACAGGCAAGGTATCACAGGAAAAAGTGGACGATCCTTATCGCCCGGTAATCAACTGGTTTGACAAGGGCAATCACCTGCATTTGTCCTTCGGTAATTCCGATAAGGAAAAACTGATGGCGCTTTACCAGGTAGACGGATTACATGCTGTGGTAAAAAAATTATATCCCGGAGCCGACGAAGAGCAGGCTGGACTGTTGATGGAATTTGTATTGCACGGTCTCGCTGCTCATTCGCTTATCAGCAAAAAAATCTTCGAAACAAAAGTTGAATTCAAGGATCTCATCGGCAGCATGATGAACCTTGGTGGCATGAGCACGGAGGAAGATGAATTTGATGAAGAGAGTTGAAGCTAATTTGATGATTTGATAATTAGGAAATTCATTGAGCTCATTTTTCATTTAATTCTCAAATTCTCACATCAGTAGAAAAACTGTTCACTCACAATCTTCCCGTCCTTCACTTTGTACAGCATCAGTTGTTTGATCTGAATGCGGCCGTGTGGTTGTACGGTCATGTCGAGTTCCCTGGCTACTACAAAATGATCTCCGGCTATTAACGGCTCAGAAGTGTGTGCGCCGTGCAGTGCGGTAATACGCCCAACGAAGTCCTCTCCTTTCTGACGCACGCCGGCTTTGCCTTCTGCATAACCGAAATAAGGAGAATCAACCGGATCGATGCTTTTCACATCATCGGAGAAAAACTCATCCTGTATTTCAAACCATTTATCCTGTTGTGCCAGTTCATTGAAGCGGACGGCAATTTGCTGTGTTGTCATTGTCTGAGGTTTTGTTACAACAAAGCTACCGGCCGTTGTTGACTTCGAGAGGGTGGGATTTGGTCTTTCTGGCTGGATATTTTGGCCAGAAGTCGTGAATCGTCAATCGTGAATAAAAAAGGGAAGTCCTTTGGAGACCTCCCATTAATTGAGAATAATATTGACGATTCACCATTGACGATTCACGACTAAAAGAACACTCCCAATCGCAACGCCCAACGGTTCAGATTCACCTTACCGTCATTCCATTTTTTGTTGCGGGTAACATCGGTGAAACCGTTTTCAAAACCGAGACCGAAGAACAGATCCGTCTTCTCGGCGATATGGTATTCAGCACCTGCACCGATCAGCAGGCCCATATTTAAGGGATTGATGTCTTTCAGAATTTTTTGTTTGCTGGCAGAGGTTGAACCATACTCCCAATCAGCACGTGCACCGATCAGTTGACCGAGGTAAGTACCAAATTGTCCCCAGTAGCGCAAACCGTTATTCGGATTTGTTTTCAACTTGATGGAAAGCGGCACCTGGATGTATTGCAGACGGATATCATACACCTGCTCGGCACCGGCAGCTTCTGCACGGCGGAGACCTTTGTTGGCATCCGTATACTTGAGGCTGGCGGCAGCATGCGTCACTTCAATGCCGGAGGCAAAAGCGCCACGGCCATCGCTGAACATAAAATCAGCCATCAGGCCGTAAGAGAAACCAAATTTGCTTCCGTCTTTTTCCAACCCATTGTCAGCAGGACGCAGGTTATTGATGAATACAGGGTCCAGTTTAAAACCCAGACGAACACTCCGTCCGCGAAACTCTGTTTGTGCCATAGCCGCTCCACTGACAGCGAGGAGCAGACCAAGTACCAGGATTCTTTTCATAGATCGTTAATTTGATGTTGGGGCAAAGATCATACAAAATCAGCAATTTAGAAGCATTTTGCTTGTATTTACCAGCTCATACAATATTCACTTCCCGCTCCAGTTCCACACCGAATTTTTCTTTTATAGAGGCAATGATCTGTTCACTCAGGGCTACGATCTCCGCTCCCGTGGCCTGTCCATGATTCACCAACACCAAGGCCTGCCGCGCATGTACGCCGGCATCTCCCTGCCGGTATCCTTTCCAGCCTGCCTGCTCGATCAGCCAACCCGCCGCCAGCTTCATCGTGCCATCCGGATTGAGATAAGCGACGATATCTGGATATTTTTTTTTCAACTCATCAAACTGCGGAATGGTAATGCTGGGGTTCTTAAAGAAACTGCCCGCATTGCCGGTTTGTTTGGGATCGGGAAGTTTGGATTGACGTATGGAGATGACCACATCCGATACATCGCGGATGGTGGGGTGTTCAATACCACGCGCTTTGAGTTCGGCCGCTATGGCTCCGTAAGAGGTGTTCAACACCGGTTGCTTTCTTAATTTAAAAGTTACATCGGCGATCACGAATTGTCCTTTGTATTTTCTTTTGAAAACACTTTCGCGATAACCAAATTCGCAAGCCTGCGCGCGGAAGGTATAATTGCTGCGTTCGTTTAAATGAAAGGCAGTGAGTTGTTCAAACACATCTTTTATTTCCACCCCATAAGCCCCGATGTTCTGCATCGGCGATGCCCCTACGCATCCGGGAATCAGCGAAAGATTTTCGAGTCCACCCCATCCGTGTTCAATCGTGTGTAACACGAACTGATGCCAGTTTTCTCCCGCGCCTGCTTTTATATAAACAAATTCAGCATCCTCACTCACTTTGCGAATGCCGCGGATATCATTTTTCAATACCAGCCCGTCGAAGTCTTTTGTCAGCAGCACGTTACTGCCACCACCGAGGATCAGCAATGGCAGTCCCGGATACTTCGACAAGGTGTCGTTGAGCGAGGCAATGCTGTCAAATGCCGCGTAGTAGCGGGCATTGGCTGCCACGCCAAATGTGTTCAGGTCCTTTAATGGAAAATTTTCCAGAACTTGCATTCTATGAATTTAGGCAATGATACTGTAAAAAATAAGAGTGGAAAAACGGCTGCCATCATCGGCGCCACGGGAATGATCGGAAAATATCTGCAGGAAGCCCTTTACAAAGACGACCGGTTCGACACTGTGCGTCTTATCGTTCGCCGCCCGATGGAAAAGCCACATCCCAAAGCCGAAGTAAAACTCGTTGATTTTAACGATGCCGAATCTGTGAAACTGGCCTTGGAAGACGTGAACATTGTTTTTTCCAGTATCGGCACCACACAAAAGAATGTGAAAGGCGATAAAACGCTTTACCGCCGCATAGACCTTGAAATTCCTGAGCGCGTGGCAAAATATGCGCACGAAGCCGGAGCTCAGGCATTTGCAATGGTATCTTCCGTTGGCGCCGACGCATCCAGCCGCAATTTTTATCTCCGCCTCAAAGGCGAAGCAGAAAATGCGGTTATTGCCAGCGGCATTCCTTCCATCCACATCATGCGTCCTTCCATGTTACTCGGCCACCGCGACGAGCAACGTCCGGGTGAAGGTTTTCTTCAATCAGCCACCAAAGCAGTATCGGGCTTATTATTCGGCTCCTGGAAAAAATACCGCGCCATTCACGGCCGCACCGTTGCCCAGGCCATGATCAACGCCGCGCTGTCAGGTAAGCAGGGCGTGCATTGGTATCATTGGGAGGAAATGCAATGAGAATGTGAAAATGTGCCCCGCCTGCGGCGGAATGTGAAAATGTGAAAATGAAAGCGACTTCCCTACATGCTGCTATTTTCAGAACTTGAAGAATCTGTGTAACGGTAACTGTTTTTTGTATTAATCATTTTCACATCTACACATTTCCACATTCTTACACCCCATCCACATCCGGCACAACAATCACATTCCTGAATCTTTTATCATTGTGCAGGATCGCAATCTGCTCTAACAATTCCAGTTTGCAGGTGCGGATCAATTGCTGATCGCGGGGAAGTTTAAGCAACAACTCCATTAAATATTGATTCCGCACGCGGCTGATCATCGGCTCAGCCGGTCCAGACATGTATTCTTTATAGCGGTTTTTTAATGCGTCGGCATAACGATGCGCCGCATCGTGTACTACATCTTTCAACTTATGACGGAACGTTAATTGTATCGTACGAGAGAAAGGCGGGTAAAAGAATTGTTTGCGTTTCTGCATTTCATCTTCATAGAAATGCTCGTAGTTATGTTCGGTTACAAATTTTAACACGGGATGGCCGGGCTGTGTGGTTTGTATCAGCACGCGGCCCATTGTATCGCGTCTGCCGGCGCGGCCACTCACCTGCTCCATCAATTGAAAAGCGCGTTCATTCACGCGGAAGTCGGCAAAATGCAACAAGCCATCGGCATCCAGGATTCCAACAAGATCCACTTTTTCAAAGTCGAGGCCTTTTACCACCATCTGCGTGCCCACCAAAATATCTACACGCTGCTGTTCGAACTGCTGGATCAACTGATCATGTGCATGTTTACCGCGCACCGTATCGATGTCCATCCGCGCAACTTTCGCCTGCGGAAAGGTTTCCTGCAGCAACTCTTCAATGCGTTCTGTCCCAAAATTTCTTTGTACAAACTGATCACTGCCGCAGGCAGCGCAGGTATACAAAGGCGTGTAAGTGGTTCCGCAGTAATGGCACTGTAGTTTATTGGTGAGTTTATGGAATGTCAGGGAAACATCGCAGTATTTACATTGCGGCACCCAGCCACACATGCTGCAAACCTGGTACGGTGTGTAGCCACGGCGGTTTTGAAACAGAATTACCTGCCGCTGGCGGCCTACTACTTCTTCCACTGCTTCCACCAGTTGCGGTGACAGCATGATCTTTCCTTTTTCCTTCGCATTGATCCGGCGCGTATCTATTATTTCGATGCCGGGCATCTGCATATTACCGAAACGCTCTGCCAGTACAGCTTTGCCGTATTTGCCATTTTGCGCGTTGGCATAACTTTCCAGTGAAGGCGTGGCACTGCCCAACACTACGCGCGCACCGAAAAGCGATGAAAGATAGATGCCCGCATCACGGCCGTTGTATCGCGGCGCCGGTTCCTGTTGTTTATAAGAAGTATCATGTTCCTCATCACAAACGATCAATCCCAATTCGCGGAACGGCAGGAATACGGAGGAACGTGCGCCCAGCACCACTTTCAACTCGCCGCTTTTTACTTTGTTCCAGATCTCGACGCGTTCGTTCTGCGAGAAGCGCGAATGATAAATACCAATGTAGCCGCCAAAATGTTTTTGCAAACGGCGGATGATCTGCGACGTCAGCGCAATCTCGGGAAGCATATACAACACCTGCTCGCCGCGGCGGATATGTTCTTCGATCAACCGGATATAAACCTGCGTCTTGCCACTGGAGGTAACGCCGTGCAACAAACAAACAGGTTTTTGTAAAAGCGATTCTTTGATCTGATCAAAAGCTTCCTGCTGCGCGGGACTCAGCTCAAAATCGATCTGGATATCGCGGGGCAGGTAACGTATACGATCCACCTCTCTTTTTTCCAAACGAAGGATTTTCTTTTCCACCAATCCTTTCAACTGCGCATCGGAAGCGCCTGATTTTTTCAGCAGCTCCGGCTTGGTCACTTCGCCATCTGAACGGGAAAGGTGCAGGTAGGCCAGCAACAATTCCATTTGTTTTTCGGCACGGCGCAAACGCGGATCTTCATTCAGTAATTGCTCCAGCGCTTCTTCTTTGTCGTACGGACTTTCTAATAACACATAGGTTTCCCGGCGCGGATTGTAGGTTTGTTTCAACGCTTCCCAAACGAAACAGACACGTTTGTTGATCAGCCGGTTGATCACCGGATAAGCATGTGGTGAATCGAGCAACTGCTGCACTTCGCCAAGTGTTAGTTGCTTTTTAATCAACAATGCCTCGGCCACCAGGTATTCGTCGTGATCGAGACTACTGAAATCATCGCCGTATTCTTCGTTGAATAGTAAAATCGTTTCGCTGGATAATTTGAAATGTGCGGGCAATGCGGCGGCCATTACTTCGCCTTCGCTGCACATGTAGTAGCCCGCCATCCATTCCCATAATTTCAATTGTTCTTCAAAAACCACGGGTTCGGTGTCGAGTACATTCAGGATGTCTTTGGGCTCGAATAAAGCGGGTTTTTCGCTATGCAGCCTTTTGAGGATGCCCGCATATTTTTTGTTTTTGCCGAGGTTCACTTCCACGCGGCAACCGGGTTTGGCCGTGTCCTGCAGATCGGCCGGCACGGACCATGTATAATTACGCGGCAATGCCAGCGGAATGATTACTTCTGCGTAGACATTCTTTCCGGGGAAAAGAGCGATATGAGCATCTTGTTGCGACATCAAGCGATAAAGTTAATTCAAAAGTCAAAAGTAAAAATTCAAAAAAGTGAACCGTCAATAGTCAATGGGTGAATGACGCTCCCTGCGGCGCTCGAATGGCGTGCGTGAATCGTAAATACCATGGTTTGTGTATACACGAACCATGGTGGCGGGAGAAAAACGATCAATCGTCTATAAAAGACCGGCTGTCGACTTACTACTTATAACTTAAAACTTACTACTTAATCCAGCTTGCTTTGTAAAACCGCAGCCTTTCTTCCATATACGCATGCACCCGCGCTTTGAGCGCCGGCAAATCTGCTTTTGTGAGACCTTCAACAGGGATTTCGTCGAGGTACACGATGCGGTTGCGGCCGGGTGTAAAAGAAAACACACCCCCATAATGAAGACGGTCGTAAGTGTCGAGGAATAAAACGGGTTTGATCGGGGTTTGCGTTTCGATGGCGAGGCGGAAGGCGCCGTCATAAAACTCTTTCAGTGGCTCGCCGGTTTCGTTGAAGGTGCCTTCGGGGAAAACCAGTACGGAAATGCCTTTGCTGATCAGCGAACGAAGGATGCGCAAACTTGCCGCGCGATTGGCAGGACTGCTCCGGTCCACCGTTACGATGGCATTTCTGTAAATAAAACCGAATACCGGTATGCGCGCCATTTCCACTTTGCCCAACGGGCGCACCTGTTGGTGATACGCTTTTACGAGCACGGCAGAATCGAGATAAGAAATATGGTTGTTAACAAAAATAAACTGGCGTTGGCGGTCGTGCGGCGCTTCGTAAATGAAGCGGTGAAAAATACCGATCAATGGAAACCAGAGGTCGGCCCAGCGGGCGCAAAGCCAGAGGATCATGTTGCCACCGCGGATCTTTCCCAGAAAACTGGCGAAGATCACAAATGGAAAGATCACCAGCATGATGGCAATGAACAATACGATGGCATACAGGCTATACAACCATTGCAGAGGTTTCAGCAGCACTTTCATCAGCGTTTATTCTGGTGTTTTTTATCGTCCCCCGGACAACTGCATTCCCATTCTGCCCCGAGGTCGATGGCCGTCACTACTTTGGTCTTGAAATCGCATTGGGCAAAAACGATGCGCACGCGCTGTCCGTCGGCCGTTTCGCCTTCGAGTGCGTATTCGGGACAGGGTTTTGCCTGCACATTGCTTTTACTGTAATTGATGCGGCCATCGCGCATGATGCCTTCCACTTCTGTTTTGGTGATATGCCTGCACTCCATGCGGCAATCGGCATGACGGGTATATTCAAGAAAGGACGTACGGCGGTCGAAGCCCCGGTTGCGGTTGACGGTGGAGGCGGGATCTTCGGTACGCGTTTTTTTACCGGTATCGGTATTGGCTGTATGGTCGTTGGAGCAACGGCGGACCAGCAGCAATACCAGCCCCAGCAACACCACCAGGACCAGCGGTAACCATTTCTTATTCAATTGCTTTGTTTTACCGGCAAAAATAGGATTGTCGCCGCAATCATGGGCTGGCGAATCTTTGCTATCTTTGCGCACTTATGTCCGCACAGACCGTCGCTTTTCATACACTTGGGTGCAAACTCAACTTTTCGGAAACCTCCGCCCTCTCGCGCATGCTTGAGCAGGAAGGCTTTGCGAAAAAGGAATTCGACGACGTGGCAGACGTATATGTAATCAATACCTGTTCGGTTACCGACAATGCCGACAAGGAATGCCGTCAGCTGGTACGTCGTATCCAGCGCCGCGCACCGGAAAGTTTTGTCGTGATCACCGGATGTTATGCGCAACTGAAACCGCAGGAGATCGCGTCGATCCCCGGGGTGGACCTGGTACTGGGTGCCGGGGAAAAATTCAACATTGCGCAGCACATCCGCCAACTGGCCAAAGGCGATCCCGCCCGTATCTGCAGCTGCGATATCGGTGAAGTATCTGGCTTTCACTCCTCCTATTCGATCAATGACCGGACGCGCACCTTTCTGAAAGTGCAGGACGGATGTGACTATAACTGTTCCTTTTGCACCATTCCACTGGCGCGTGGCAAAAGCCGCAGCGACAGTATTGCCAATGTGGTAAAGCAGGCCGAAGAGCTGGCGGTGGCCGGTGCAAAGGAAATTGTACTCACGGGCATCAACCTCGGCGACTTCGGGAAAGGTCCTGATGGTGCCGGTGCGCCGGTGAGTATACAATACCGTGAAGAAAACTTCTTTCAACTGGTACAGGCTTTGGAAAAAGTGGAAGGCATCTCGCGTTACCGCATCTCTTCTATCGAACCCAACCTGCTGACCAATGAGATCGTGGAATTTGTGGCCAACAGCGACAAATTCATGCCGCACTTTCATATCCCGTTGCAAAGCGGAAGCAATAAAATATTGGGATCAATGCGTCGTCGCTACAAACGTGAACTGTATGCCGACCGTGTACGCCTGATCAAAACGCTGATGCCGCATTGTGCGATTGGTGCGGATGTGATCGTGGGATTTCCGGGAGAAACGGAAGAAGACTTCCAGGATACGTTTAACTTTTTGCATGAGCTGGATGTATCCTATCTGCACGTGTTTACCTACTCTGAGCGCGCCAATACGCATGCACTGGATATTAAGCCGGTGGTGCCGGTATCGGTGCGCCAGGCGCGTAATAAACAATTACGCAATCTTTCCTACATGAAGATGCAATACTTTACGCAGCAGCACCAGGGTCAGACGCGGAAAGTGTTGTTTGAGCACCAGGAGAAGCAGGGCATGATGGAAGGATATACCGATAACTATATCCGCATCACTGCACCGGTAAAAGCCGAATGGGTGAATGCAATCGTTGACTGGAAAATTTAATTTATCCGTAGCTGATATATTGAATCCGCTTATTTTTGTCGCCCCGGAACGTTAGCTCAGTTGGTTTAGAGCATTACTTTGACAGAGTAGGGGTCACTGGTTCGAGTCCAGTACGTTCCACCGGAAAAAGCCACGTAAGCGTGGCTTTTTTAATTCAAAATTCAAAAGTAAAAATTCAAAACCAAGCCTAAAAGCCGGATTTGATTCACGCAAAGACTTCAACCTTACCCCCTACACCTTATACCTTATGCCTTACCCTTTCGCCTTACACCGGCTGTCTACTTAAAACTTAATACTTATCACTTACTACAGTCTTCATGCAACTTTTCGGACGCCAATTTGTCTTTTAGAAAGAGATGAAAAAATACCAGGTCACCATATCATTCGAAATGGGCGAAGATTTCAACGAGCTCATTCCCCCACACCGCACGTATATCAATTTCCTGATCAACAAGGAAATCATTGATCAATATGTTGTGAGCATTGACTCCCAGCAGGTATGGATCACCCTGAACGCCGAGGATGCGGCGGAAGTGGAGAAAATATTGGAGAAAAGCCCCCTCGCCCGTTACTGGTCGTACCAGATCTATGAATTGTTTGTCTGGGACGGTCAGCATTACCGTCTGCCGGCGGTACAGCCAAACTAGGCTGCGTCCGCTTTCTTCAGGCTTTTTTGCTATTTTTGCGTTGCCAAATCAAGCCACCACCTGATGAAGTTATTACCGAACCTGCTGCTTTGCGCAGTACTTTTACTGTGCGGATACACCTCCAATGCCCAACGCGATACAGAATTCTGGTTTGCCGCACCGGAAGTCAGCGAGATCAATGATCCTACTTACGGACGTTATGACCGGCCGATCCTGCTGCGCATGACCGCCTCAGAGAACACGGCAACCGTCACCATTGCCATGCCGGCGAACACCGCTTTCACCCCTATTTCCGTTACAGTACCGGCCAATACCAGTACCACAGTGGACCTCACCGCCTGGATCAACCAGATCGAGAACGTTACGCCTAACGTAGTCGCCAATAAAGGCCTGCTGATCACCTCTACTGAAGATATTTTTATTTATTACGAAGTAATGGCGCAATCGTGCAATTGCAATCCCGAACTTTTTTCGTTGAAAGGAAAAAATGCACTGGGAACCAACTTCATAGTGAGCGCGCAAAAAACCTGGGCGGTCGATACCATCCGCTTTCCGAATGCCCGCACCGGTTTCGATATCGTGGCTACAGAAAATAATACCCAGGTAACGATCACGCCCAGCAAGCCGATGCTGGGGGGGCGACTTGCCGGGCAACCTTTTACCATTTCGTTGAATAAAGGCCAATCTTTTTCCAATCAGGCTCTGTATCGTAACGGCCTCAATATGCTCGACGGAAGTACCATCACAGCCACCAAGCTGATCGCCGTTACTGCCAAAGAAGACCTGCTTTTCTCGGATGGCCCTTGCGCCGACCTGGCAGGCGACCAGTTGATCCCTGTTAATATCTGGGGACACGAATTTGTGATTGGCAGAGGCGATCTTTTTGTACGTGATAAAGTGGTGGTGACCGCATCGGAAGATGGTACCGAGGTGTTCCGTGATGGAAATGCCACACCGGTAACCACGCTCAACAAGGCTCAATCTTTTGAATTCGATCTGAGAAGTGAGGTATCTACCTATATCCGTACCACTAAAAAGTCGGCAGTGATGCATTATACCGGTGTCAACTGCGAGGTGAGTTCAGCCGTTATTCCCAAACTGGAATGTACCGGCTCCACAAAAGTGTCGGTATTCCGGAGTGTGAATGAATATGCTTTACTATTCATTGTAACAAAAAATGGCAACCAGGGCGCATTTACGTTTAATGGTGTGGCCGGTGTGATCAATACCGGTGATTTTACACCGGTGCCAGGCACAGGTGGCGCTTATGTGTATTGCAAAAAATATATGAACAGTAATATGCCGGTAGGTGTTGCCAGCCGCATCGAAAATTCATCCGGAAAGTTTCAGTTGGGTTTTCTTAATGGCGCTACACCCTCGCTCACTACGGGTTGCCGGTACGGCTATTTTTCCGACTTTAAGGCAGGGAATGTGCAGAAATCTCAGCTACAGGTATGCAGGGGTGATTCTGTGCAGTTAAGTGCCGTTGGCGGTGTGTCCTACGAATGGTCCCCCGCTACGGGGCTCAGCCATACCAATATTGCCAATCCCAAAGCATCACCGGATGATACAACGGAATACAGAGTGCTCATTACGACGGCGGAAGGCTGTGTCGATTCTGCCTTTGTGAAAATAAATGTGGTAAACACTTCTGCCGATTTCGTCAGCATACCGGACGTATGTCAACCATTGTCCATGAACTTCAGACCAACCTCTTCGCTGGTGACAGATCCGGAATGGGTATTCGGCACGGGCAACACGCCAGTGCTCACGCTGACCCCTTCTTACAACTTTCCGGCAGCGGGCACATACGATATCACATTCCGGGGAAGAACGGAAGGGTGTCGAGACACGGTAGTTAAATCGATCCGGGTCGACCTAACCGATGTAAATACACTGGTCACCACACAGGATACCACCATCTGTGCCGGGGTACCCACCACCATCCGCGCCACGGGGGCATTAAGTTATTGCTGGACACCGGCCACCTCACTCACCGGAACACAAACCGCCAATCCTGTTACCAATACTACCTCCAATATTACATATTATGTAACCGCATTGGTTCCGGGTAACAACCTGCTTGCGAATGGAGACTTCAGCCAGGGCAATACCGGATTCACTTCGGATTATTCACTAACCGCCACTGACGGCGGACAAGACCAATACAACATTACCAACAATCCGGGGGTCTGGTCAACCGGTGTAACCTGTACAGACCATACTTCCGGTACCGGGCAAATGATGATCGTCAATGGCGGCAACTTGCCCAAAGCCATCTGGAAACAAACAGTGACGGTGACGCCGGAGACCAATTATGTATTTGGCACCTGGTTGCAATCAACCCGTTCGCTTAATCCGGCACAACTGCAGTTGTGGATTAACGGCAAACCGGTACATGATTTTACAGCCTCTGCTGCCGTGTGCCAGTGGCAGCAACATTTTATTACCTGGAATTCCGGTGATCTCACCACACTTGATCTAGCGATCGTCAACAACAATACAACTGCCGGTGGTAATGATTTTGCAATGGACGACCTGCTGTTTGCGCCTTATCAACTGCAGCGCGACTCTGTAGTTGTATTAACAGAAACACCGCAGATAACGGCAGCCGTTCCTGCGCCACTCTGCGCAGGGCAGCAAACAACGCTGCTGGCATCAGGTGCGCAGACCTATGTATGGACGCCCGCTACCGACCTCGATAATCCGGCGTCCGCCACTCCTGTTGCCAATCCATTAGCCACAACCACCTATACCGTAACCGGCACTACTGCACGCGGTTGCCGCGCAACCGACCAGGTGACGCTGGTGGTAAACCCCATACCCGTAGTGACCATATCAGACGACCTGAGCATCTGCCCCGGCGCCAGTACACAACTTGAAGCTGGCGGCGGTGTACAATATCAATGGACACCTTCTTCGACCCTGAGCACGTCTTCGGGTCCACAACCTGTCGCTACCCCGGCTGCTACCACCCGCTATGTGGTGGAAGTGACGGATCAGAACGGATGCAGCGAAAAAGATTCGGTGCTGGTAACCGTACGGACAAGGCCTGTGTTTACCGTATCCGCCAACCAGATCATTTGTGCAAAAGATACGGTGCAATTGCTCGCGACAGGCGGTGATGTATACGACTGGTTACCCGCCACAAGCCTGTCTTCTGCCAGCATCGGCAACCCACGTGCCTACCCCACTCAAACAACAACCTATACGGTAAGGATAACCGAAACAACCTGCCAATACCAGGAAACGCTCAATACTACTATAAATGTCAACCAGCTACCGAGGATAAGTGCCTCGAAATCGAACGACCTGGATTGCTCTACCATATCGAGCCAGCTTTCTGCATCAGGTGGCATCAGTTATGTGTGGACACCGGCAACCGGCCTCAGCAATCCGCGCATAGCCCAACCCTTTGCGACGCCAGGTGGTGCCGTGCAATATGTGGTAAAAGGAATAGATATTAATGGATGCAGCGACACAGCTTCAGTACAACTGGCATTTGCCCCCATCAATCCGAGCCTCAGCCTGATGCCGACGGCCTTTACGCCCAACCACGACGGACTGAATGATTGTTATGGATTAAGCTATTGGGGTATGTTGCAAAAAGTAGATTTCTCGGTTTATAACCGGTGGGGGCAGCGTGTCTTCCATACCAGCCAGCCAACAGGATGCTGGGATGGCAAATTTAAGAGTATCGACCAACCGGCAGGTGTATATGTGTACCAGATAAGAGCTCAGACTGCCTGCGGAATGGTAGACCGGAAAGGAACTTTCGTATTAATAAGGTAAAACAATTAGTTGCCAGAGGTTTGACATATGTCAACAAAATAGGTGTATACGTTTAAAATAGGTGTAAAAACTTAGAATTCTTAAAAGTTTACCCCATTTTTACGGCTCATCCAATCCTCTGCAAAATGCGAAATCTGTTTACCCGGACGCTCGTAAGCGTCTTGTTATCGACTGCATTTTTATCCCCTTTCCGGGGCAAATCCCAGGTGCTGGTTCAGTCCAATACCGGTTATGCTGTAAGCATCTCCGTGGTACCTGTCACCATCCTTCCCAGTACTAATTCCTGTCCGTACGGTTTCAATTACAATCTCGGCCTGGCGTACAATGTTTCCTTTTCGGGGGTTAACATCCCCGGTAGTCTTTATACGTTGCAGGGTACGGTAGGTTGTACAGGTGGCGCCAATCACTTTTTTGATCTGCCCAATAACGGGGGATTGGGCTATACCGTGTCAACGTCCAATCAATGGCGGGGCCAATCGGACTGCGCCTCGGCCTCGGTGAATTCGTTGCGGTGCAATACCGTGCGTGTAAAAGTGCACGGGCCGGGCATCCCCGACCAGACGGTGACGGTGCCAATAATTGCAGTACTACCCGTAAAGCTCACGGCTTTTACGGCAACAGCAGTGGGCAGCGGCGTGGCGTTGCGCTGGACTACGGCCAGCGAAACAGCAAATAAATCCTTTACGGTAGAAAGATCCGCAGATGGCCAGACCTGGCAGGACCTGCAGGTGATCAATGGCGCGGGCAATTCCAATACGCTTCTCTCCTATACCTATACCGATGCACAGCCATTGTCAGGCGATAACTATTACCGCTTGCGCCAGACTTCGGAAAATAACAGTACCAGTTATTCCGAAACGCGTACCGTAAATGTGGCGGCGCAGTCGAATAAAATTGTAGCCTACCCGGTACCGTTGACCGGCGATCTGTGCCAGTTAAGAGGACTGACCGATCCGCAGCAATACGTGTATTCGGTAATCAGCATTGCGGGCATGACTTTACGCCAGGGACAGTTGAACAGTGCGGCAGTGAATGTAGGCGGACTGGCCAGGGGCACGTATGTGTTGAAGCTGGATCATAAAAAGACGGGTGAGAGTGTACGGTTGACGATTGTGCGGCAATAGATTAGTAGAGAAAAGTTCAGAAAAAAGCACGAAAAAATTTGGCAGAAAGAAACGCGGGCTTATCTTTGCACTCCCGAAACGGAAAAGGGAGTTTAGCTCAGTTGGTTCAGAGCATCTGCCTTACAAGCAGAGGGTCGGCGGTTCGAGCCCGTCAACTCCCACAGGATAGAAAGCATCAACTTAGGTTGATGCTTTTTTCGTTATAGGAAGTTTATCCTCCAAGGCGGAATCTGCCTTACAAGCAGAGGGCGTGTCCCGCTCTAGCGGATCGGCATCCCGACACTTCGGGACGATTCCGAGGCTTCGGTCCGAGACTTCGGACCCGATTATTCGGGTGTCAACTCCCACGAATAAGAAACCTTCACAGTAAGATGGAGGTTTGTTGTTGCATGTGAAAGCCGGTAATTCAATTGGAGACCTGGAGAGCTAATTCTCGTAATAAAAAGCCTTCATGGCAAGGCGGAATCTTAATTGTGAAAGTTCGTTGAAGTCGGCATCCTGATTATTGTGAATTAACCACTGCACTTTTATATCCTCACTTGTAATATTCAGACTAAGTAGTATTTTACAAATCTACAAAGCCTTGCGCTTAGCTAGTAAGTAAAAAACTCTTTAGCCGACAGCGTTAGTACAATCAAAGAAACATGCCAACAGAAACTAAGTTTCAACTTGATAAACCAATTACTTCAATTAAAGAGGATCGTTTTGACCGGACCGAGTTCGCTATACGATTAGCGAACTACTGTATTGAAAATACTTCTGAATCCCACGTTGTTGGAATCAATGCTAAGTGGGGGGAAGGTAAGTCATCAGTATTAAATATGGTTTTAGATTGCCTACCTGAAAATATTGTGAAAATAAAATTCAATCCATGGCTGTTTGAAGATAGCAACCATCTCATTCTTGCTTTTCTTAGAGAATTTGCTGACAGTTTAAAGAAGCAGTTGAATACTAAGGGTGAAAAGCTTGCGGGATTCTTAGAAAAATATGGTGACTCTCTCCAGCTTGTTGGTTATGCAGGAGGACTTCCTATAAATGTCTTTTCCGGTGCCGGAGGCAAACTTGCTAAATTATTTAAAAAACCTTCATTGAATGAAACGCGGCAAAGAGTTGATGATTTTATAGTTAAATCTGGACATAATATTGTTGTTGCCATAGAAGACATTGATAGACTAGACGCGAGTGAAGCGCAAGCAATGTTTAAGGCTGTAAAACTTTTAGCCGATTTTCCAAGAACAACTTACCTTTTAGCATTTGACGCAGATCAAATAGCTGAAATGCTAGCTCCCGCTTTTGGAAGCAGCTCGTCTGATGCAGGTTATAGGTTTCTTGAAAAGATAATCCAAACACCGTTAGTTCTTCCCAAAGCAAGTAATAAAAATCTGCATCGTTTTGTACTTGATTGTTTGGAGCAAGTTTTCGAAGATAATTTTGAAAATGATCGCAGGTTTGAAATGCTTTTCCAAGACTGCATTTTACCACTGATTTCAAATCCCAGAAAAGCAGTAAGATATTGTAATGGTCTACGATTATCCGCTTCGCTTCTTAAAGGAGAAGCGAATTTGCTTGACCTTATAGTGATAGAGGCAACTAAGGTCGCACTTCCGACATACTATCAGTTAATTAGGGATAATATGAATTTATTCACACTTAACGATTGGAGTGAAAATGAACAGAGAATCAGTAATGACAATTTTCAGAATTGGGTTGAGGATAAAACCAGTCTTTTCAACAACGTAGAGCTTCAAGTAATCAAAAATATTAATCGTATTCTTTTTCGCAAATCATTACAAAGTTCTTTGTCAAGCGAACCAGATCTATACGATAATCTAATGGTCGACAAAAGAATATGCACGCCATATTATTTCGAACGCTACTTTACGTACTCAATTCAAAAAGGTGAAATATCAGACATACATTTTTCCAAAATTTTCCTAAATAATTCGAACCCGGAAATATCTTTAAATGATATCGAAATAATCTTTAGAAAAACTCTCTCGATGTTTTCAATCGAAGACATTTTAGCGAAACTGTCTACTCATCGAAAAAAAGTTTCAGGTATTCAAGGAAAAAATCTTATTTACGGGTTATGCAGAGTTTCTGACTTATTTCAGAAAGATTCTGACGTATCCAATTACACGCTCAATTTAGCAGCCTTATGTGTAGAAGCGTTGCTATCCAACCAGGACCGCACCGAAACATTTGGTATTGCCCAAAAAGCAATCAATGAATGTAACAGCTCAGAGTTTATCTCCAACATCACTGGGAGGTTCGTACTACCCAAAGATGCATATGAATCGTCCGCTTTTTTTGATGACCGTCAGGCTTTGATATTAAAAGAACAATATATTGAAAGAGTAAAGCAAAATATTGGAGAGAAAAGTATCTTTAATGTTATTGCCCAAAATTTATTAATGAGATTATTTGTATGGTGGAACCAAGTTGATAGTTGTGGTTTAAAAGAAATCCTGCATTCGGAAATTGAAAAAGATCCTGAAGGCCCGTTAAATTTACTTAAAGCAATGACTCCGACCCTCTATGTTGACTCAGGTACAACGAGAACATCAATTAAGGCCAACTTTTCTGAAAAAGAATATTCCTGGTTGGCTTCTATGCTCGACGAAGATCTACTACATAAAAAACTTTCGACTCGGTATGGCGACAAATCGTCCGAGTCAGAAGTCAAAGATTATTTTCCGAATACAAGTTTAGATGACATGACTCTTGTCGGTATATTTCAAAAATTGTACCATCGACGAAAGGCAAACAATGATTAACCCTACACCCCCTGATAATACCTTACATAATCCACAATCAACCACTGCGGAAAATAAGTATTCGCATCCGGTGAACCGGGCCAGTTGCCACCCACCGCCAGGTTAAAGATCAAAAAGAATTCTTCGTTGAACGGATACAACACCCCATTCAGATCGGCTTTGTTTACCGTAGAGAACAAATTCCCGTCCAAATACCATTTGATCTGGTCCTGCTTCCATTCCAGCGAGTATACATGAAATTCATCCGCCAGTGTGCCGGTTGACAAGGTCGTGCTGCGTGAGATTTGCGTGCTCGCCGGGCCGGGACCGTAGTGGATCGTTCCATGCGTACGGTTCGGCTCATGCCCCACCATTTCCATGATATCTATTTCGCCGCTTGTGGGCCAGCCTCCGTATACACTCGCCTGCGGCATCATCCAGAACGCCGGCCAGATGCCTTTCCCCTTCGGCAATTTCGCGCGTATGTCGATGCGGCCGAATTTGAACATTTTTTTACCCGAGGTAATGATCTTTGATGATGTATATGATCGTACGCCATATTGCTCTTTCGCCGCTTCAATGATCAGCTTACCATCCTGGAAGAACAGGTTCTGCGGGCGATCCGTATAGTATTCCAGTTCGTTGTTTCCCCATCCGCACATCGATGGGCAGCCATCGCCATTCTGGTTGCTCCAGGCCGTAGCATCGAGTGCACCCGTATTAAATTCATTGGACCATGCCAGCGTAAAGCCTGCATAACTCGTGGGTGCATCGTAACCGTTATTGTTAAACGGTACTTTGGTGTCGTCATTTTTTATCGTCACGGTGGCCTGCGCTCTTACCAGCACTACATTCGACGGATCGCTCAGTGTTACCGTCAGCATGTCGTCGCCTTCTTTGATATCATCGGCTACTACGGTCAGCGCAATGTTTTTGCTCCGTTCTCCCGCAGCAAATTGCAGGGTGCCGTTCAAAGCCGTGTAGTCCTCTCCCGCTTTGGCGGTGCCGTCTGCAGTGGCATATTTCACGGTTACAGCGTTCTTAGGTTCGCGATCAAGTGTCACCTGTATATTAAAGGTTGTTGTGCCGCCATTGCCTTCAAATAAAGTCACGTCTTCTACCGTGAGGTTGGGATGCGGATCGGGTGCATTGTCTCCCCCACTTTTTTTACAGGCGCTTACTATTACTAATGATAAGATCGCCGCTCCGGTCAGTTTATTGATATACGCGTACATAGTCTACTTCCATTTTTTGTGGGAAAATGCTGTCGTCTATTCCTTCCTTTCCGCCCCAGTTACCGCCTACCGCTACATTGAGCAGCAAATGGAATCGCTGGTCGAAAGGCCATTCGTTGAATGTTTTCTTTTCGTTTACAAATTCATAGTACAGGTTGTCGTCCACGCCCATGCGAATCTTATCCGGTGTCCATTCCATCACGTATACATGAAAGCCGTCGGTTACTTCCGGCTTCGCAATGCCGCCCGGTTTGTGCGTACCGATCGCATGGTTGTAGGTGCCGGTGTGTACGGTGCTGAACAAAGAATCCGGCAGGTAACCGACATATTCCATAATGTCAATTTCACCGCTCTCCGGCCAGCCTCCATATTTCCAGTCGGTAGGCAACATCCAGATTGCGGGCCAGATACCACGGCCTTTCGGCAGTTTGGCTCTTACTTCGATGCGCCCGTATTTCCAGTCGCCCTTGTATTTCGACAACACGCGTGCGGAAGTATACTTGTTACCTTTGTACTCTTCCTTGTTCACATGTATGGTGAGCAATCCATTGCCGACTGAAACGTTGGCGGGACGCGCATCGGTGTAATATTGTTTTTCATTATTACCCCACCCATGTCCGCCTGTATCGTAGCTCCAGCGCGCGGTATCCGGCATGCCTGTATAATTGAATTCATCAGCCCATACCAGTTTCCTGTTCTGCGCCGTCACAGCCCAACTCAACAGGCAGCTTACTAAAATTAATACTCCTCTCATAATTTTCTCTGCTTCATTGATCTTAAAAAAAGGGCGGGCTTGTTTAACCCTAATTCACCCGCCCTGCACTCACTGCTTGTCGTGCTTGCTTAACGTTCTTTATTATTCAGGTACAAAATGGAACTCCCATGTACCCCAGCTGTAATTTTTACGGATCACCAAAGAGGTAGCTGAATAAGAAACCACATCATAGGTTATACTCGATTCAGGTCCCGCAGTTGTACCATTGTCGCCGGCTTTATAGATGCCGAGAAATGCGCCGGTACCCGCTACACGAATTTTACTGTTGCCTATTACGGAAAAACTGTGGGTACCGGATCCCCAGGCGCGGTATTGCGCGGCAATGTCGGTGATCGGATGACAACCGATGGCCGCACCGATGTCGTTGGGCCAGGGTGCACCGTTTTCATCTTCCACCCAGATATCACCCTGGTTGTTGAAGTTGAATACAGATCCTGTATTGGTAAAGGTGAAGCGGTCGTTAAATGTGCAGGAACGAGCCGTTACATCTGCCAACGGATTTTCCCACCAGATGGCTGTAAGATCCGGAGGACCGATGCGCAACGCACCTGCAGCCGGTTTAATCTTCCACGTTTTGGAGGCACAACCTGTCAGTACCGCTTTCAGACCCACACATCCGTTGGGATCATCTGCCGCTACGGTTACCGACTGCGAAGCAGAGTCGATACCACCCTGCCCCATCGCCAGCAACTTGATCGTGTACGATCCCGCTGACGGGAAGTAGGCCGTGTCCACCGCTTTGCCGAATCGTGTTCCGCTGCCGTCACCATTGTCCCAACGCCATTGCGTGGTGTGTGATGAGGTGCTCGTTAACAGGTAACGGTTCACCATGCCGGGAATGGGAGTGGCAGTGAAGGATGCATCCGGCAAGGCACCGAGTTCTTTATTTTGTTCGTCGGGACTGCACCCGGTGATCACCAGTGCCGCTATACCCGCGAGAAAGAATATTTTTTTCATATGCGCTGTCATTTAAGATTAATAGCCAGGGTTTTGTTTGAGGTTACCTTGTGAGATATCGATCTCTGATTGCGGTATCGGCAATATTTCGTTTTTGCCGCTTGTGAATCCTTTTGATCCCAACACGGTTGCCGCTCTGTTGGTACGAATCAGGTCAAAGAAGCGATGTCCTTCAGTAGCCAGTTCAAGCTGTCTTTCTTTGTAAACATTATCCAGTGTAACCGCTACGGCAGGCAAACCCACCCGGCTGCGTACACCTACAAATCCGGTACGGCCATTCAGCAGTTCCCCGGCTCTCGTAGTGCTGCCACCGCTGCGCAGCAAACATTCGGCTTCCATCAGATAGGTGTCTGCCAGGCGTATTTCAATTTCATTATACGGCCAGTTCAGCTCCGCCGTACCCACCGCCGACCGGAAGGATTGCATCGGTGCATATTTTTTAATGAAGTAGTCGGTGTTCTGGTAACGCGCATTATAGCTGGCACCGTTTGCACGTAAAGCTGCTCCATCGATGATCGTGTATTGAAAGCGCGGATCGCCCTGCATAGCCGTCACCAGGTCCAGCGATATGGGTGCAAAGCCCCAACCTGCTGAATATGTAGATCCGGTATAACCATCCATGCCGATGAATTGCGGAGCCACATTGCCTTCACCGCCATTGATCCATCCCCAGTCGCCCCAAGCTGCTGCATTGGAGTGCGGAATTTCCCAGATCGATTCCGAGCTGAAGCGGTTGTCGGGCCGGAATATATCACCGTAGTTAGGCAGCAATGAATAGTTAGGCGCCGTGTTTACTTCGTTGAACAAGGTAGCCGCTTCGGCCATGCGCGCATTGTTGTTTTGAAACAGGATCACTTTGCCCAATAACGCTTTTGCACCATTTTTTGAAATGCGGCCGTTTTCCGATACCGGGATTGTCAGCGGCAAATCGGTGATGGCTTCTCTCAGATCTTTTTCGATTTGTGTCCACACTGCTGCAGGTTCTGCCTGTGTTTGTTTATACAGATCGGCAGTTGGAATATTGGCAATGATCAGGGGAATGTGACCAAACCAGCGAATAAGATCAAAGTAGAAATAAGCACGCAGTGCTTTGGCTTCTGCCGTTACCCTTGCACGAAAGTTGGTACCGAGTGAAGTAGAGTTGGCAATTTTTGACAGGATCAGGTTCGCCCTGTATATACCGGTATAACTTTTAGACCAGAGGCCCACCTGCGGACCGATAAAAGAGGTCATGGTAAAGTTATCATACGATACCCAACCCGGTTGGTCTGATGCATCACTGCCGCCGGCATGCGCTTCATCAGAAGCTACGGACAGCAATGGCATCTTCATGGTATACCCGCCGGATGTGCCCCATTGCATTACATCGTACACGGCAATGAGTCCCTGGTACACCTGTTCTTCATTTTTATAAAAGTTATCTTCCAGATCCGACCCTCTCGGTTCCAGTTCGAGGAAGCTTTTGCTGCAGGAGCTCAGTGTAAGAGCTGCCGCTGCCAATACCACTCCGAAATATTTTGTTATGTTACGTTTCATACCAGTTGTTTTTTTCATTTAAAAACCAATGTTGATACCTGCCATCAATGCACGTGGCTGCGGATAGATACCGCGGTCGATGCCATTGCTGCTGCCGATTTCCGGATCGAAGCCGGTGTATTTGGTAAACGTGAGCAGGTTATTACCCATCACATATACACGCACTTTACTCAAACCTACGCGGCTGAGCCATTGATTAGGCAGTGTATAACCGATCTGCAATGTTTTGATGCGGAAATAAGATCCGTCTTTGATGAAAAAGTCGGAAGCGGTACTGAAATTTTTATTAGGATCACCATCTACTAATCTGGGAAAATAGTTGGAGGTACCTTCGCCGATCCAGCGGCCCAGTGCTTCGGTAGTGTAGTTGGAAGTAGGCAGGTCGAAACGGCGGATCGCCTGGAACACATCGGCTCCTGCAACACCCTGGCCAAATACCGTGAAGTCAAATCCTTTGTATTCGGCACTGATCGTAAAGCCATAGCTCCAGTCAGGAGTAGGATTACCGATCATCGTGCGGTCGTTGGGATCGATCACGCCATCGCCATTATAGTCTACAAAGCGGATATCACCAGGGCTTGCGTTGGGTTGCAGTTTGATACCATCTTTATTTACGTAGTTGTTTACGTCATCCCAGTTCTGGAACAGACCGTCTGTTTTGAATCCGAAGAAATAATCCAGCGGACGTCCCACGGTTGTGCGTGCGATCTCCAGTCCCTGCGGGCTGAAGGTCTGGCGGTTGGCCAGGTAATCCAGGTCATCGGTGATGAAGGTTACTTTGTTGCGCAGTGATGCTACGTTACCCGATACACTCAGGTTCACTTTGCCTAACTGACGGCGATAACCGAGTTCGAGTTCCACGCCTTTGTTTTCCATAGAGGCGATGTTCTTGATCGGACCGGTATTACCCACATACATCGGCACATTCACGCGCTGCAGCATGTTGGTAGTCTTTTTGTTGAACCAGTCGAAGCTGACGTTGAAGTATTTGAAAATGGTAGCGTCGAATCCAATATCGGTTTGCGAGGTTTCTTCCCATTGCAGATCCGCATTGGGAATAGCGTTGGGGCTGAAACCTGTGATCAGTTGACCATTCAGTGTATAGTTGCGGCCACCACTTACGGTTGACAGGTAAGCAAAGTTTTCGATACGGTCGTTACCATTCACGCCATAAGAAGCGCGGAGTTTCAGGAAGCTGATCTTGTCTGTTTGCGGGAAGAAAGATTCGCTTGAAGCGATCCAGCCGGCAGATACGGACGGGAACATACCAAACTTCTTATTGCTGCCGAAACGGGAAGAACCATCGCGGCGCAGGATGGCCGTCAGCATATAACGCTGATCATAGTTATAGATCAAACGGCCAAACATGGAAGCCAGTCTGTTCTCATATTCATAACCACCGCTGAACTGATTTTCAGCAGGCACCACGAAGTTCATGGAAGCATCTTCGATACGTGTTACGGGAATACCTTTCTTGGTATTCTTGTTGCCTTCGCCTTTATTTTTCTGAGCGGATGTACCGGCCAGCAGGGTGAACGAATGGCGGTCAATGCTGCGCTGATAAGAGAGTGTATTTTCCCACAAGTAAAACAGTCCCCTGTTATTGTTACGGGTGTAATCGTTCAGTGTGATGTTCTGGTTGATGGAGTTCAGGTAGAACAGCGGTTGAAAACTTGCATCGCCCCAGAAAGCCAGGTCGGCACCGATGCTGGAACGGAATTTCAATCCCTGTATCAATTCAATCTCCGTAAACACATTGGCAACGATCTTGTCCGACCAGCCATAACCCTGTGCCACTTTCACGGCAGCCAGCGGGTTCAGGATCTCCGATCCGATGTATTTAGAAATACCATAAGGATTGCCTTTGTCATCCCGTACGATAAACGGACTTGTGCTGAGGCCATTATAAGGAGCCTGCGACAGTATAGCGGGATCTGTTTCGATAACCGGCGTGAGCGGGTCCATATTAATGGCACGGTTCAGCGGCGTACCATATTCGCTGTTGGTGCCCACACCTACCGAGCGGATATGCGTGTAACCAACGTTGTTGCCAAACGTAATGCGTTTGCTGATCTGGTGTGTGGCATTAAAGCGTGCGGTGAAACGCTGAAACTTCGAATTGGAAGAAGTAACGATCCCTTCCTGGTCGAGGTAACCGAAGGAACCGAAATAAGAAGATTTGTCGCCCGAACCGGAGATGCTTAATTCATGGTTCTGAATGCGTGCGTTGTCGTTGAAAACGGCTTTCTGCCAATCGGTGCCTTCACCGAGTGCGGCAGGGTCGTTGAACATGATCGGCTTGTTGCCGTTGACGCGCATTTCATTCATCAATGTGGCGTACTCACGGGCATTCAGCAAATCCAGTTTGCGCCAGGGCGCCTGTGTACCCACGTAGCCGTTGTAATTAACACTGATCCGTCCCTGACGGCCTTTTTTGGTAGTGATGAGGATTACACCATTGGATCCCTGCGTACCATATATAGCGGCGGAAGCCGCGTCTTTCAGTACGTCGATGGATTCGATGTCGGACTGGTTGAGGTACTCGATACCTCCGTTGATCACGATACCGTCCACTACATAAATAGGGTCGGTGGTGGCGGTAAGACTGGACGCACCGCGGATCCGCACTTTGGCAGATTCACCGGGCTGTCCGGAATTGGCCGTCACCTGTACGCCGGCGATACGTCCCTGGAGGGATTGCTCCACGCGGAACACGGGCATGTTTTCCAGGTCGCTGGCTTTTACGCTCGAGATGGCGCCGGTCAGGTCTCGGCGTTTCTGCGTACCATAACCTACCACCACGATCTCGTCGAGGTCGCCGGCCTGGAGCTGCAGCTCGAAATTGTAATTACCTGAAGTTTTGATTAATTCCTCCCGGCTGATCGAGCCCGCGTAAGAAACAACGATCTGGCTACCCGCCGGTACAGTTAAGGAGTAGAAGCCTTTACTATCAGTCATGGTGGAAGGCCCACCACCTTTAACAGCTACCGTGGCTCCGTTGAGCACCTCCCCGGTTGACATGGCTGTCACTTTTCCGGTGATCTGAAGGTTCTGGCTCTGTGCAGTGAGAAAAAAAAGGAGAAAGGTCCCGAGGGACAGTACAATTTTCCATTTCATATGCAAGCGTTTAGGTTTGTGTGCCCGAAGGCAAAAGCAAGTAGTTAAAATTAGGTCTATCGCCCCCCGAAGGCTAATTTTCGACTACATCAACACTACATCATGTCGCAAACGACCCATTTTTACACCCCAACAACACTACATCATTGCGGTTTTTTGCTTACATTCGGTGTACTTGTCCGGAAAACATGAGATTTTCGATTGCCTTGCTTCTGATAAACTGTTGGCTTCTGCAGCCCCTTCGCAGCCAGAATACCATTGGCCTGCCGGAGATATTGAATTATTCCAAACTTTCCTACCGGGCCGGCACCCAGAACTGGGACATTTGCCAGGACAAGAGCGGCCTGCTTTATTTTGCCAACAACGAAGGCCTGCTCAGTTTCGACGGCACTTACTGGAAAAATCACCCGCTTCCCAACAAAACCATCGTCCGCTCCATCGCTATCGGTACCGATGGCCGGTTATATGTGGGAGCGCAGGATGAGATCGGCTATTTTTCGCCTTCACCCACCGGCATCCTCACCTACCATTCGGTAAAAGACATGATCCCGCCGCAACACCGGTCATTCACCGATGTGTGGGATATTGTTTGCTTTGAAGGAAAAGTATTCTTCCGGTCCAACGACCGCATTTTCATGCTGGCGGATAACCATATAACGGTGTACCCGTCTAACACCTGGTTGTTCCTGGGTGTGGGTCCGCAGGGGCCGATCGCGCAGGATGTAATAAAAGGTGTGATGCTGTTCCGCCAGGGCAGCTGGCAATCGCTTATTCCGCGGGAAAACATGCCACCGGGCTTTCTGATCACAGCCGTGGTGCCCCTGCACCCCGATACGCTGTTACTCACCACCCTGAAACACGGGATCTTCCGGATGAGCCACGGCAAGCTGGAAAAAATGCAAACGCCGGCACTCAGCCAGATCGCTGACTACCATATATATGGAGCAACACTGATCGATAAAAACTCCATCGCCCTGGCCACCACCACCCGCGGTTGCGTGATCATCGATCCGAAGGGACAAACCATCCAGCAATTTTCGCGGCAGGAAGGACTGCAGAATAACAATGTGCTGGCCATTTATGCTGACAAGCATAAAAACCTATGGCTCGGACTCGACAACGGCATCGACTTCATTGCTTACAACAGCGCCATCAAAAATATCTTTCCCGATAAATCCAACGAAAGTGCGGGTTACTCGGCCATGATCCACCAGGAGCATCTCTATCTCGCTACCACTAACGGACTGTACTCTGTGCCACTGGAAGAGCGACAGGATTTGAGTTTTGTAAAAGGCAACTTTCAACAAGTGACCAATGGCCGCGGGCAGGCATGGAATCTGTCGACCGTAAACGGGCAACTATTAATGGGTCATCACGAAGGTGCATATGTGATCAATGGCGATCAGGCAAAACCGCTCGACAACAGCGGAGGCTTCTGGACATTTCAACCGCTTAATTCTGTATCCCCCAGCGATCTGATGGTGGCCGGCACCTACCAGGGTATTCGTTTTTTTACCTATAAAAATGGAAAATTTGTTCACGACGGTGCGCAGGCCACGTTTGAATCTTCACGATTCGTGGCGGTCGATCACCAGGACGTATGGGTATCACATCCCTATAAAGGCGTGTACCGCGTAAAATACAACGACGGCAAACCAACCGTTCAATCCTATGCAGAGAAATTCCGCCATGGTTTAAGTACCAACGGCAACTATATCTTCCGCATACGCAACCGCATAGTAGTGACCACGGAAAATGGCATCTATGAATACGATGCGGCAACGGACAGTTTTTTACCATCGGCTTACTTCCGTCAGATATTCGGTGATCTCATTATCCGTTACCTGCGCGAAGACATGCAGGGAAACGTATGGTTTGTGTATGACAAAAGTTTAGGCGTGGCCGACTTTTCCGGCGCCAAGCCGCGCATCATCTATATTCCCGAACTCAACCGCAAACTCGTAAGTGGATTTGAGCAGGTATATCCTGTGGATGAGAATAATATTTTTGTAGGCGCGGAGAAAGGATATTTCCATATCAACTATGCCAAATACAAACAACATCACCCCGTATTACAGGTGCATCTGCGCGAAGTAAAAGCGCTGGGCAAAACAGACACCTTGTTATTTGGCGGTTACTTCCGTGATGTGAGCCAGGACCAGACACAACAGCAAACGCCATCGATCAACTACAACTCGAACAGCCTGCATTTTACCTTTAGCGCACCGCTATATGAACAACAGACGAATATCGAGTACAGTTATTACCTGAAAGGATACGATAAGAAATGGTCTGAATGGAGTGAGAAAACGGAAAAAGAATACGCCTATCTCCCACCGGGCACTTACAACTTTCAATTGAGAGCGCGCAACAACCTGGGTAATGAATCGATTGTATATAGTTACTGTTTTTATGTACTGCCGCCGTGGTATCGCAGCTGGTGGGCCTATACGCTTTATGGATGTTTGGTACTGATGGGGGCTTATCTCGTTTATCGCTGGCAAAAAAGAAAATTCCAGCGGCAGCGTACGCAATATGAAACCGAGCAAAAACGTCTTCGCTACCTGCATGAACTGGAAGTAGCGCAATACGAAGAAGAACAAAAGCGTCAGCAATACCTGCATCAACTGGAACTCGAAAAAAATGAAAAAGAAATCATCCGGTTGAAAAATGAAAAACTGGAAGCGGAGATCGCCTTTCAAAATAAAGAAATGGCAAGTACTACCATGCACCTGGTGAAGAAGGGAGAACTGCTTACGAAGATGAAAGACGAACTGCAAAAAATGACGCGCAGTACGGATAATGAAAAATCGCTCGATGTATTCCGTCGCATGATCAAAACGCTGGGTAATGAAGATAAAATGGATAAAGACTGGGAACACTTTACCATTCACTTCGACAAAGTGCACAATGATTTTTTCATTGCGTTAAAGGCGCAGCATCCCAACCTTACGGCCAATGAACTGAAGCTTTGCGCCTATCTCCGGATGAACCTCAGCACCAAGGAAATTGCGCAACTCATGAATATCTCGGGGCGCGGTGTAGAAATCAGCCGTTACCGGCTGCGGAAAAAACTGCAAATCCCGACGGAAACAAACTTATTTACCTATTTCCTTGATTTCCATTCCAATACTAAAGACTCGCCTGTAGCGCCGGCACCGGACAGCCGAGTGTAAAAAGTTTTATACTTTTGCAATATGGCTTTGCAACATGATTTTGATACGCGGGAAGACGTAGCAACCGCGGAGATGACCGAAACGCAGGACCCCTGCAGCCTGATTGTGTGGAACGATGAGGTGAATACATTTGAATGGGTGATCGAAACCCTGGTGGAAGTATGCGGCCATAGCCAGGAGCAAGCCGAACAATGTTCTTATATCATCCACTTCCAGGGCAAGTATGCCGTGAAGCAGGGAAGTTATGATGAGCTCAAACCTTTGTGTGATGCCATTACCGAACGGGGTATTGGTGCAACAGTTGAAGTAATTGCCGGTTGAATCAAGCAGTAAACCGTGCCCGTCTTTTCCCTTGACGATACGCTGAACTTTCCTCATCCTGCACTGGCAGAAGAAGATGGCTTGCTGGCCGTCGGCGGCGATCTTTCGCCTGAACGTTTGCTGGCCGCTTACCGGTTGGGCATCTTTCCCTGGTACAACGAAGATGAACCTGTATTGTGGTGGAGCCCGGATCCACGTTTTGTTTTATTTCCTTCGGAATTAAAACTGAGCAAATCGGTACGTCCCTTACTCAACAAAAACGCCTTCCGTTTTACCGTCAATAAAGCGTTTGCGGAAGTGATCGCACATTGCCGCGAGGTGCCACGCGCCGGGCAGGAAGGCACCTGGATTTCACAGGAAGTGGAAAATGCTTACACGGAACTACACCGTCGTGGGTATGCGCACAGTGCAGAAGTATGGGAAAATGATACGTTGGTCGGCGGGCTTTACGGCATCCGTCTCGGTACTGTTTTTTTTGGAGAAAGCATGTTCAGCCTGCGCAGCAATGCATCACGTTATGCCTTTGCAAAGTATGCGCAGTTATTGCACAAGGATGGCGTGCAATTGATCGATTGCCAGGTGTACACTGCTTATCTTGAAAGCATGGGGGCGAGGATGATCGAAGGGAAGGAATTTAGAAATCATTTAGGGCTTCAGGCCTAAATGATTTCAATGTGGAAATGTGCCCGCGCTTCGCGCGGGTCCGTGTGTAGATGAGAAGACCGCTTCGGGAACCTCTGCGCTTATTCATTTTCACATTTTCACACTTTCACATTTACACATTTTTCAAAATCTTGTTCCCAGGTAATGCGGCAACATGGCCCGCCAGGTAGGCCAGTCGTGCGGATAGTTGGGTCCCCAGTTATCCAGTTCATACCCTATACCTTTATCATATAAGATGCGGGCAAAACGTCCGGCTGCATCGGGGTCTTCGTGTGCGCCTGCACCGGTAAGAATATGAATATGTCCGCTGCGGCGGATTTGTTCAAGTATGTTGTGATCCGACAGTTGAGGAATATAATGTTGCGGGCTGTTGAAATAAACGTTATCATCGTAATGCCCTTTGGTATACTCGGTAAGATCGTATACACCACTCATTGCAATAACACCGTTGATCAGATCGGGGCGTTTGAGAAATAAATTCATGCTGTGCAAGGCACCGAATGAAGCGCCTGAAACAACAATGGGTGTATCCCAACTGGTGCTGTTGCGGATGAACGGGACTACTTCATTGTATACATAATCGTTCCATTGCTGATGGCGCACTGATTTCTGCCAGGGATCCATGTTGTTGTTCAGCCAGCTTTCATTGTTGATGCTGTCGATCGAGAATACTTTTATTTTACCTCCATCAATAAAAGGTGCCAGCGCGTCGATCAGTTGGAAACGTTCGTATTCCAGGTAATCGGCAGCAGCCGTAGGTACGAGCAAAAGGGCGAAGCCATAATCGCCGTAAGTGGCAATGGGCATTTCTTTTCCGAGCGAAGGACTATACCATGATGTGATGGATCTGTTCATGCGTGTTATTTGAAGCTTCAATATATCAAGTTTTGAGGTAAAAGGCAAAAGGTGTAAGGCGTAAGATGAGAACAGCCGTTGCAGGCTTCGGGCCGAAACTTCGGGCCGAAGTTTCGGCCTTGGGTTATGGGTTTTAGGTTGTGATGCTTACCTTCCCCTTTACCATTCACTAATTCACTAATTCACTTATTCACTTATTGACAATTGACGATTCACAATTGACAACTAGCGGGTTAAAAAACGGTTCCACCACCGGGAAAAACCTCACGAATAGATCAAATTTTTTTATAAATAACACTAAAAACGCCTAATTGGTCATATTCTTTACAATTATCAACTGTCCTCGCTTGGTAGTTTCACGTACGATTTCTACTTTAGCGCGACCGTATTTTACTAGGATCAGCCCTCCGCCACCAAACCTCCAGAAGCTGTCCCTATATCCCCCGAAAATCCACCTTGGGAACTATAGTGTCCCGTTAATAAAACACGGCCAAAGCCGTCGCACCCGTTATGACTAAAACCGAACCCATCCGGATCATCCTGGTTGATGACCATGATCTGACCAGGAATTCACTACACCAATTGCTCGGCAACGACCGCCGCTTCCATATCGTAGCACAGTGCGACAATGGCATGGACGCCATTCACCAGGCCGATCAACTTGAACATGATATTATTCTCATGGACATCAATATGAGTCCGGTCAACGGATTTCAGGCCACCAAACGGATCCTCAGCAACTCGCCCGGGGCCCGCATCATCGGCTTCTCCGCCCATAACCACCCGCGGTACGCCACCACCCTTTTTTCACTCGGCGCCCGCGGATTCGTGACCAAAACATCCCCCTTCCTGGAACTGATCAACGCTATCCTGCAGGTACATAAAGGTGAACAATACCTCTGTGAAGAAGTGCGCAACAACCCCAGCTTCCGCGACCGCGACATACCCGTGAAATAATCGGCCGCTATGCCAAAATTAAACTTGATGCACGCCGGAAAAGCCGGTAATTTTGCCGCCTTATGGAATTGAGCAAAAATTTTGAGCCCGGCCAGATCGAGAAAAAATGGACCGGACAATGGCAGCAAAAAGGTTATTTCAACAGCAAACCGGATGACCGTCCCGCATTTACCGTGGTCATTCCCCCTCCAAACGTCACAGGCGTTTTACACATGGGCCATACACTCAATGAAACCGTACAGGATATTCTCGTCCGTAAAGCCCGCATGAGCGGTTTCAACGCCTGCTGGGTACCCGGCAGCGACCACGCCTCCATTGCCACAGAAGCCAAAGTGGTTCAAATGCTCCGCGAAAAAGGCATCGACAAAAACACCCTTTCCCGCGAAGAATTCCTGACCTACGCTTTTGAATGGAAGGAAAAATATGGCGGCATCATCTACAACCAGATCGAAAGACTAGGTTGCAGCGTCGACTGGAACCGCGTAACCTTTACCATGGACAGCGATTACTACAAAGCTGTTATCAAAGTATTCGTTGACCTGTACAAAAAAGACCTGATCTATCGCGGCGCACGCATGATCAACTGGGACCCTGCGGCCAAAACAGCCCTCAGCGATGAAGAAGTGGAGTACAAAGAAGTACAGGGTAAACTTTACCATGTTAAATATGTATTGGCCGATGACAACGGACAACCTACCACGGAGTCCATCACCATCGCCACCCAACGCCCCGAGACTATCATGGGCGATACGGCCGTATGTGTGAACCCGACCGACGAACGCTACACACAACTCAGAGGCCGCAGGATCCTTGTGCCCCTGATCAACCGAGCCATCCCGCTGATCTTTGACGAATACGTAGACAAAGAATTTGGTACCGGCGCATTGAAAGTAACACCGGCACACGATATCAACGACTACAACCTCGGTCTCAAACACAACCTGCCCGTGATCGATACCCTCAACGAGGATGGCACACTCAGTGAAGCCGCCGAAATCTTCGTGGGAATGGATCGCTTTGCGGCACGCAAAAAAGTAATTGAACAACTGGCCGCTGAAGGGTTGCTGGTGAAAGAAGAAGAATATACGACACGCGTAGGCTACTCACAACGCAGCAATGCCGTGGTAGAACCGCGCATCTCCACGCAATGGTTTGTACGGATGAAAGACCTCGCCGAACCCGCTTTGAAAGAAGTGACCGAAGGCCGCATCCGCATTCACCCCGGCGATAAATTCCTGGCTACCTACCGCTACTGGCTCGAGAATGTAAAAGACTGGTGCATCAGCCGGCAACTCTGGTGGGGACAACAAATCCCTGCCTGGTACGACGAAGCAGGTAACTGCTACGTTGGCGAAACCCTCGAAGAGGTGCAGGCAAAATATCCGGAAACCGCCGGCCAGTCACTCAGCCGCGACGTCGATGTGCTCGATACCTGGTTCTCTTCCTGGTTGTGGCCAATCGAAGTGTTCAAAGGCATTACCAAACCCGGCAATCCGGAAATCAATTATTACTACCCAACCTCCGTACTCGTTACCGGACAGGATATCATTTTCTTCTGGGTGGCCCGCATGATCATGGCCGGTATGGAATACCAGCACGAGAAACCGTTCAGCGATGTTTATTTCACCGGCATGGTTCGCGATAAGCAGGGCCGCAAGATGAGTAAACAACTGGGCAACTCTCCCGACCTGCTGCACCTGATCGATACGTATGGTGCTGATGCCGTACGTTTCGGTATCATGATCTCCTCTCCCGCCGGCAATGACCTGTTGTTCGACGAAAGCAGTTGCGATCAGGGTAAATTTTTCAATAATAAAATCTGGAACGCGCTCAAACTGGTTAAAGGCTGGGAATCACGCATCGGTGAAACCGCTGCTGCCGGCAACGATTTTGCCGGTGAATGGTTCCAGAACCGCCTCAATGAAGCACGCGAAGAAGTAGAACGCCTCTATCGCGAGTTCCGGTTGAGTGAAGCATTGAAAACGATTTATTCACTGATTTGGGACGATTACTGCAGTTGGTACCTCGAATGGGCAAAGCCCGGTTTCGAACAGCCAATCAGTGCCGATGTATATAAAAAAGCGGTTTATTTTTTCGAAGAACTGATGCAATTGCTGCACCCGTTCATGCCCTTCCTCACCGAAGAAATCTATCACCTGTTGCAGGATCGCGAAGACGATCTGTGCGTGCGTCAGTTCACGGCTTTGCAACCGGCCAACGAAAAGATACTGCAAAGCGGCGCCCTGCTGAAAGAAACCATTTCAGCTATCCGGGATGCGCGTACGAAAGCACAACTCAAACAACGGGATGCGATCGTTTTGTCGATCCAAACCGCTCAGCAAACTACTTACGAGGAAATACAACACCTGCTGGCCAAGCAAGTGAATGCGACTGAAGTACATTTTGTCAATGCGGCCGTACCCGACTGTATCAACGTAGTGGTACAGAAAGACCGTTTCTTCCTCGCAACTGAGAAAGAACTCGACACCACTTCACAAAAAGAACAATTGCTGAAAGACCTCGAATATTACCGCGGCTTCCTCGGATCAGTAGAGAAAAAACTCAGCAACGAAAAATTTGTTCAGAACGCGAAGCCCGAAGTGGTAGCCATGGAACAAAAGAAAAAAGCCGATGCCGAAGAAAAGATCATCGCCATCGAAGAAAGCCTGAAAACATTGTGATCCGTTAACGCGGAATAATGCTCACCGGCAATACAAACTCATAAGACACGGCCTTCCGGGGTTCGTAGAAATCTGTATCCAACAGATAACTCACCCGGAAGCCGAAGGTCAATGAATATTGATTCCACCACTTCGTATCGAAGTAAATTTCTCCACCCGTGCTTCGCTGATCAACCGTGAATTGTTTATCGCGTGAGTAAACACGTGTAAGATCGTAGAAAGCATTCGCCCGGATGCGTTGTATGTAAGCAATGTTGGCAAACCCCCAATCTGGATACCACAACGGAAAATGATAGTTAGCCGATGCACGCCACATACGTGCGGCATAGATCGCATTGTACCCTCTTGAATAAGGGAAACGGCTGCTGAATAAAGCATTCACCGTATCGGATTCCTGGAAGGCACCCGTGAATACCAGGCTGTGCGAGTAAGCAGCACCGGGCAGGTACACCGCCGCACCAAACAAGGATTGCCAGCTTTTATAATTGGTGATGGCATGCCGATAGTTGGCGTTGACATTATAACCCAGCCGTGGAAAAATATGCTGACGCGCCATTTCCGTTTGCTGACCCCACGAGAGGAAATGATGCAGGTAGGAGAATTGAAAATTATCAAAACGGTCCTTGTTTGCGCCCTTGTTATAATCCAATCTGTAAAAATAGTTACTGCCGATATTGAACTGCCGGACCGTTTTTCCTTTGGCCCATGTCAGCGGCACATTCAATCCCACGCGCAGGTCTACCTGGTCCCAGTTTCTCGATAAGGTATCCGAATAACGTACCGAGCGGTCAAACGTATATTGCGCGCCTGCGCTCAGGTAAGGGAAGAATCCACCGTAAACAAAACTTGCACCGGCTGCATGCGTTTTATCATTTTCATTGTACTGATAATAAATCTCCGTTTCCGTAGTGTTGAGAATATTATTTCCATACAAAGAATAAGTCAGCAGCGGGTCTTCGTAATACGGACGCCAGCTATGAAAATTGAACAGTCGTGTAGACTTGCGGTAGTTTTTATCGGGGAAAAAACGCGTGGGCAACTGGCTGAGCAATCCTGCCAGTGTATCGGCCGGTTGTGATTTGCCTTCGGCAAAGATGCGGTCACTTACTTCCACCCAGGCCAGCCGGCTGCTGTCAGTTTGCAACAACTGGTAACCATCTGCGGTAAAAGTAGACCATACAAATTTTCCTTTATCCGCATTCACCTGGTAACTGCCCAATGGCGAACGAAGTACACGGAATATTTTACGGTCGGCAAAACGGTAAGCGTATACCTGATCGCTGCCCTCATAAGAGGCCGTGTAAAATACCGCGGTATCCGTTACCCATGGATTACCTATTGCATGATAGGAAGGCGATGTCAGCCGTACGATACTCCCCGCATTGATATCTGCTTCGGCCAACGCCATTCGTCCGTCACGCAGCCGCACGGCCGTGATCACCCGGTCATTGCCCGCAAACTTCGGATCGGAAAATACATTGATCTCGTCTGATGTGATCTCTTTCAATACTTTGCCATCGCCGGCATCGAGCACGTGCAATGCCGAACGACCACCGGGATCCTGCTGCACCGCAACTATACGATCCCCTTCGGGCGAGATATCAGGAACAAAATATTTGGTACGATGACGAAGGGTGCGCTCTTTTTTGGCTTTTATGTCCCATATTTTGATCACACTGTAATCGCGCCAGCGCCAGCGTGGATCAGATTCATAAGCGGCATACACTACTTTGCCGTTGCGATAAGCATATTGATCGTCGAGCGCAATGTCGCGTACACGCAGGCGGTGAATACCCGATGCGTCTTTCAACATAAACGCCGGACGTTTATTGTAGGATGTGCGCAGGAACAAGACCGAGTCCTGCCCGATCATAAAAGGAAAGCGGTCGTTGTTTACCACGCGCCCGTCCTGTTTCACCACTGCTGCAGCTTCGGTTGCGGGTGCGGGTGGTAATTTTTCTTTGAAATGCTGAAAAGCATTATTGTAAAAATCAGCATATTTCAACCCGGTATATTTTTTTACCGCGCGTTGGAAGGGATAGAACAATCCTTTGTAGGCGCTGGCATCTTTGGTAACGTTTGCCCACACATCTGATCCATATTTTTCACGTCCGTATTGCACCAGTAAGTAACCCAGGTTGTAATGAGTGGGAACATAATCTTTCAGCGAACCATTGCGCAGCTTCATCCAACTGTATTTTTTATCAGCTTTCCACAACGCAGGATAAGCATTGAGAAAAAGCGGCAAACGACCTCTGCCCTGTCGGGAAAGCCGTGTTTCATTGTACACAGCATCGCCTTCAAAGAACCAGTCAGGCACCGCCGCACTGATGGCTACGGAATAACCTTCTTCTCCAAATACACCTCTTGCCACACGGCTCAATCCGTTGTTGAAATTATTGAACTGTTCCACGTGCCGGTATTCGTGCAATGACAATTGATCTGTCCAGGGAATACTGCCCTGGTCGAAATTGTCACGCTCTGGTGTAAGATAGAATTCGCTGCGGTAAGGTCCCAGTCCCACATAACCATTTGCAATTACTGTATGGTTTTGCAGCACGATGTTGATGCGCCGCATTTGTGAGCCCAACGCGTAAGGTTGCTTCGCTGCAAGATGGTGCACGATTCCTGCCACCCGTACGGCCTGGCTATCGAGTCCTTCGGGATAAATAATCCGTGCCGTGTCGGTCTCTATCTGCCGCCACTTTACGGAAGAAGGGGTTCCGCCGAATTGCTGGGCGCAAAGTTGAGTGGTCAGTAAACAACAAAAAGCAGCAAATAGAAAGCAGCGCATGGTTGGGCTAGTTTTGTTTGAAGGGAAAGATACGGGTTACTCTTTGTAGATCGCTACCTGGCGTTGCATTCCTGTGGCATCGCGCCGCAGATAGCCGCGGAACATACCGGGCGTTGAAAAAGGCATTGCGATATTTCCGTCTTTGTCTACGGCGATCAGGCCGCCATCACCACCAAGCGCAGGCAATTTTTCATTGATCAGTATATCAGCCGCTTTTTCCAGCAACTCATGGCCGAGTTCCATACGGTCGCAAACGGATTTGGCGATTACAAGCCGGATAAAATATTCGCCCCAGCCCGTGCAACTGATGGCCGCTGTTTTGTTGTCGGCGTAAGTGCCTGCACCGATGAGCGGGCTGTCACCTATTCTTCCGAATTTTTTATTGCTCATGCCGCCGGTGCTGGTGGCCGCGGCCAGGTTGCCGTTGGCGTCGAGTGCTACTGCCCCCACCGTTCCGAACTTTTCCCCGGGTGCCAGGATATAGGACGTTTTTTTACCGCTGCTGTCCTTGAGCGTTGCCAGCGAATCGCGGCGGCGTTGCTGCTGCCAGCTTTTCCGCCGGTCTTCTACGGAGAAATAGGCATTATCGACCTGTTGCAGTCCCTGCAGCCGGGCAAACTCTTCGGCTCCACGGCCCGAAAGCATCACATGTGGACTTTTTTCCATAACTGCCCGGGCGGCAGAAATGGGGTTCCGGATGGTGGTCACTCCCGCTACAGCTCCTGCGGCCAGGGTTTTACCGTTCATGATCGAGGCGTCCAGTTCGTGGCGGCCTTCGGCTGTAAAAACGGCTCCGCGGCCGGCATTAAATGAAGGGTCATCTTCCAATACGCGCACCACCTGCTCCACCGCATCGAGGGCTGAACCGCCACTGTCGAGAATGCTGTAACCTTTGTCCAGCGCGCGGTTGAGGGCGTCGAGTGCTTCCCTTTCGCGAAGCGGATCCAGCTTGCCCCGCTCCAGCACACCCGCCCCACCGTGAATGACCAGCACTACCCGGGAAACGGGCCTGCCGGCCTTCTGGGCAAGCACATTTACCGACAAAAAACACAGGAAGACGATCCAGGTGAATTTCATAAAAACGATTTACGGCAATTTAGCCAATCCGGTCCGTTCCACAGCAACGGCATAATAATTCGTTAAACGGTCTAATTAGTTGGGTATCAAATTTGCCGTTGGTAGCTATTAAATTATTTTTACAAAATAATCAACCGGTCTGAAGAAATTTAAGAAGATAGTATTGTGGTTCTTTGCTACCCTGCTGATCCTGCTGGCAGCGGTTTGGATTTTTATCCAGACTCCTTTCGGGCAAAACTGGATCATCAGCAAGGTAACCAGCCGGCTTTCCAGTGATCTCAAGACCCGCATCTCCATCCAAAAGGTCGATTTCTCTCTTTTCGACAAAATGAACCTGAAAGGCGTACTGATAGAAGACCGTCAGCGCGATACCATCCTCTCCGCCGGCGAAGTAACGGTGCGCATCACCGACTGGTTCTTTCTCAAAAAAAATGTAGAACTGAAATACATCGGGCTGAAAGACGCCGTGATCAAAATGCAACGCAGCGAAGACTCCGTCTGGCGCCATCAGTTTATCATCGATTATTTCTCTACGCCTTCTTCCACAAAAAAGAAAGAAGGCGGCATCGTTCTTACCCTCAATGAAATTCAACTCGACAATGTCCGCTTCCGGCAACAGGATGCCTGGCTGGGAAAAGACATGTTTGTATACCTGCACAGTTTAAAACTGAAAGCCAGACAGGTTGACTTTTCCAAGCGCCTGATCCGGTTGGAAGATCTGAACATCAACAGCCCGCTGATCGCGCTTTCCAATTACAAAGCGAAAAAACCACCCGTTCCGCAAGAGGCCGTCGTGGTCAATGATTCCGTTGCCTGGAATCCCCTCAACTGGGTAGTGCAGGCCGACAGACTCGACATTCGCAACGGCACATTTAAAAATGATAACTACGATGCGCCCTATGCCGAAGAAGGTTTTGACGGAAGGCACATTGATTTTTCCAGCATCAATACCAGTCTCCGTAATATCCGTTGGGAAAAAGACACCATTACCGGCGGCGTGGAACTTTCCACTAAAGAAAAAAGCGGTTTCGAAGTAAAACGGCTGACGGCAAAGATGAAAGTGACACCGCGCGAAATGGCTTTCAATGATCTGGAAATATTAACGCCGCGCAGTACCATCCGTCATTCGTTCCGCATGAGCTTCACCGACTTTTCGGAGATGGGTGACTTTATCAACAAAGTGCGGATGCAGGCCGACTTCACCGATACTTATCTCGATAGTGATGACATCGCCTTTTTTGCGCCATCGCTCAAAACCTGGAAGAAGAAAATCAATCTGCGGGGGCGCTTTGCGGGTACGGTGGCGGATATGGCGGCCCGCGACGTATTGATACAGGCGGGAGAACATACCATGCTCTCCGGCGATATCAGTATGGCCGGTCTGCCCGACATCAACCGCACCTTTATCGACTTTAAAGCAAATGATTTCCGCACGACCTACGGCGATGTAGCCATATGGGTGCCGGCGATCAAAAAAGTAGAAAGCCCTGATCTGCGCAAACTGCAGTACGTGCGTTTCAAAGGAAGCTTTACCGGATTTATCCGCGACTTTGTAACCTACGGGACCATCACGACCAATCTCGGCACTGTAAAAACCGACCTCAACATGAAGCTGCCCGCGGGGCAGCAACCTGTTTATTCCGGAACAGTATCGACCGAATATTTCCGTTTGGGCGAATTCATCCGCGAACCGCTGCTTGGCGCAATCGCCATGGATGGCACCCTGAAAGGAAGTGGCTTCCAGGAAAAAAGACGCATTGCCACACTCGACGGCAAAGTGCATTTTGTTGATTTCAACAACTACCGCTACCACAACATCACACTGAATGGCAGCCTGAATAAAAAAGAATTCAACGGCCTCGTTTCCATCGATGATAAAGAGGCGCAACTGACGCTGAACGGCCTGATCGACTTCAACCAGCAACCGCCGGTATTCAACTTTCTTGCAGATGTAAAACGCGCCAATCTTAAAAACCTGAATCTGCTGGACCAGGATGTGGCGTTCACCGGTAAATTCAATGTAAACTTTACCGGCAGCAACATCGACAACTTCCTCGGTGATGCGCGGATCACGGATGCCACACTCACCCGCGACGGTGTTCCGCTTCCATTCGATTCACTGATCGTATCGTCCTATGTTGAAAATGATAAGAAAACCTTGCAGGCGCATTCCAATGAATTCGATGCGCGGGTAACGGGAGATTTTTCGATCCGCGAACTGCCGGACGCATTCAAACTTTTCCTTAATAAATATTATCCCGCTTATATCAAAGCACCGAAACATATACTGGAAAAAGAAAGTTTTGAATTCGACATCACTACCGGTTATATCGAAGATTATATCCGGCTTTTTGACAGTACGTTTACCGGTTTCAACAACAGCCATATAACAGGCAATCTCAATACCACTACCAATACACTGGCGCTGAATGCGGAAGTACCCCAGTTTAAATACCTGCAATACAATTTTGATGATGTAACGCTTACGGCAAATGGTACAGCAGACAGTCTGGGACTTTTCGGACGCGCGACCAACATCCGTATCGGAGACAGCCTCAACGTACCACTGGCGTTGTTCCGTATAAACGCCCACAACGACACTTCGCAGGTGCGCATCTTTACCGGTGCCAACCAGGGCATCGACCAGGCGCGTATCAATGCCACAGTGCTCACCTATCAGAATGGTGTACGCATCGAGTTTGAACCTTCGAACTTTGTCGTAAACGGAAAAACATGGACGATCGATGAAACAGGCGAACTCGAATTCCGCAACAACGTGCCGGCCAACGGACGACTATTATTGAGAGAAAGTGACCAGGAAATAACCATACGGACGCATCCGTCAGATGTTGGCACCTGGAACGACGTGACGGTAGAATTAAAAAAAGTAAACCTGGGCGATTTAGGGCCCCTGATCATGCCGCGCAACCGTCTCGAAGGATTGGCCTCCGGTACGGTGCAGATCGAAGATCCAACCGGCAAAATGCGTATCACTTCCGATGATTTCATTGCACAAAGCCTTCGTCTCGACAATGACTCGCTCGGCGATGTGAAGGCAACCGTATTGTATGATGGCGAAACCAAACAACTTTCCATCAAAGGCAATACGGTGAATGAACAGAACAGCCTCGCCTTCGACATGAAGCTGTTTCTCGAAAACAAAGAATCGCAACGCAACAATATCATTTCCCTGAAAGCAAATACGTTTGAGCTTAAATACCTCGAGCGTTTCCTGGGTACACTGTTCTCTGACATCAGCGGCTACATCACCGGCAACTTCGATCTGAAAGGATCATTTGATCAGCTGCAGATTGCGGGCAAAGGCCAACTGAAAGATGCGGGACTGCGCGTTAAATTCACGCAATGTTATTATAAAATTGAAGACAGGGAAATAGAACTTAAACCAACGGAAATCAATCTCGACGGCATCATCCTTCGTGATGTGGTAACGGGAAATCCGGTGTACCTGACCGGTGGCATTCAGCATCAGTCGTTCTCCAATATGTTCTTCGACCTTACGGTGGGCACGCGTAAACCCGGCACACTCGACGACGACAACAACCTGCCTATCCAGTTATTGAACACCACGTTCAACGACAATAAACAATTTTATGGTAAAGTGAAAGGAACGGGATCATTCTCCTTATCCGGTCATCAATCGGATTTGTATATGAAGATCGATGCGGTGGCTTCCACTACCGATAGCAGTTCGATCACTATTCCTTCTACGCAAAGCAAGGCATCGGGCATGGCAGATTTCCTGGTGGAAAGAAAATTCGGACGGGAAATGGTAGACAGTAATACCGGCAGTGGCAATTCCAATATTGTGTATGACGTGGACGTAACGGCCAACCGTATGGTAACCGTGCGCGTGGTGTTGGATGACCTCACCGGTGATGAAATTGAAGGCAAAGGTTCGGGCACGTTGAATATCCACTCAGGTACCTCGGAGCCGCTTTCTTTACGTGGCAAATTTGATATCGAGGACGGGAAATATGTTTATACGTTCAAATCATTTTTATCCAAACCATTCCGTATTGTCAAGGGCGGGAATAGTTCCATCAGTTGGAATGGTGATCCGATGGCGGCACAGATACAATTTGAAGCGCAGTATGTAGCGGAAAATGTAAGTTTTGCGCCGCTGGCGACCGGTCTCAATCTCGACCAGGCAATCGGCAACCAGCGGGAAAATATTATTGTGATAGCCAAGCTTACCGGCCAGTTATTCAAGCCCGATTTCCAATTCAGCCTGGATCTTGAAGCGAACAGCAATGTAAGCAACAACTACTCTGTGACCAGTGCCTTGGAACAACTGCGTAAGAATGAAAATGAGATGGTACGGCAGGTAACCTACCTGATCGTGTTCAACAGTTTTGCGCCACCCGAAAGCAACCAGGCTAATTCGTCCGGATTCGGTGGCGCGATCAACGAGCTTACCTATAATACCATCAGTAGTATTTCCGGCCTGTTCTTTAATGAAATAAACCGGAAGCTGAACTCGGAATTATCCAAAATACTGAAGACGGATAACGTGTCGGTCAACTTCAGCGGCTCGGTGTATAATCGTAACCTGCTGAATCAGCCCAATACGAATTTCAACATCAACCAGAGTAACTTCAATGTGAATGTGCCGATCTCGATGTTTAAAGACCGGTTCATCCTTACGTTGGGCAGTACGCTGGATGTGCCGTTGCAATCAAGTATCCAGCAAAACGTGCAGTTTTTGCCGGATGTAACGGCGGAATGGCTGATCAATGAAACGGGTACGATCCGGGCGAGCTTCTTCTATCGCCAGAACCTTGACTACCTTACTACATCGAGTTCGGGTGCTGCCCGTAACAAAAGATCGGGTGCCAGCATTTCCTACCGCAGGGAATTTGATAACCTCGGGGAATTATTGAGGGGACGTAAAAGAGCAGCCAGGAAACAGCAAACTGCGCCGCCACCACCCAAGCGGGATAGTGTGGATACGGTGCCGCCGGTGAAAGGGACAGGTGAATAGTGAATGGTGAATCGTCAATCGTCAATAAAAACAGCCTTGATATGACGTTTGTACTCGCAGGAGAAAAGATCGGAAGTCTTGAAAGTTTCTATGATGAGATAGATTGTGTGCTGACAAAAGATATTGATTGGCGAACTGGTCGCAACTTTAATGCATTAAATGATATATTGAGAGGAGGATTCGGTGTTCATGAGTATGAAGAGCCTGTAACATTAATTTGGCAGAATCACTCATATAGCAAAAAGACGCTTGGAATAGCTGTCTTTGAACATATTGTTGAATTAATTCAGCAGCATGAACATATTAGTCTACAATTATCCCGAAGCAATAGGTAATCATTTAATGGTCAATGGTTGGTCCCGGTTCGGACTTTTAACCATAAATACCTATAACCTGTTACTTAAAACCTCTTGCCGTGAATGGTCATCCTACAACCTTACACCTTACTCCTTCTACCTTACGCCTCCCCTACAGTTCGTGTCCTAACTTCTCCTTCTTCGTTCTCAGGTAGCGTTCGTTATGTGGATTGGGGCAAACGGCAATAGGTACATTTTCCACCACTTCCAGTCCATAGCCCACCAGTCCTACGCGTTTGCGGGGATTATTGCTCATGAGGCGGAGTTTGGTAACGTTGAGGTGACGGAGTATCTGTGCTCCGATGCCGTAATCGCGCTGGTCCATCTGGAAGCCGAGGTGAAGGTTGGCTTCAACGGTATCCATGCCTTCTTCCTGGAGGCGGTAAGCTTTCAGTTTGTTGAGCAAACCGATGCCGCGGCCTTCCTGGTTCATGTAAAGAATGATGCCTTTGCCTTCTTTTTCCACCATTTCCATGGCTTTTTCCAGTTGCTCTCCGCAATCGCAACGAAGGGAACCGAGGATATCACCGGTAAAACAGGAAGAATGCACCCGGGTAAGTACCGGTTCGTCTTTTTCCCATTCTCCTTTGATCATGGCCAGGTGTTCGTTATTTGAATGTTTGTCTTTAAAGGCTACGAGCTTGAAATTGCCGTGTTTGGTAGGCATTTCTACCCGTACAATTTCCTCTATCAGGGAGTCGCGTTTGATGCGGTACTCAATGAGGTCTTTTATGGAAATGATCTTGAAATCGAACTTTTTAGCTACTTCCATCAGTTCGGGCAGACGGGCCATGGAGCCGTCGTCGTTCATGATTTCCACTAATACGCCGCCATAAGGTGCGGGAAAACCGGCGAGTCGCGCCAGGTCTACGGAAGCCTCGGTATGTCCGGCCCGGCGAAGTACGCCACCTTTTTTGGCCCGGAGCGGGAAAATATGTCCCGGACGGCCCAGTTCCAGCGGGTTGATAAAGGGATCGATCAGGGCGTGAATGGTTTTTGACCGGTCATGTGCAGAAATACCGGTGGTACAGCCATGTCCCAGCAGGTCCACCGACACGGTAAAGGCCGTTTCGTGGAGGGCGGTGTTATTGCTGACCATCAGGTCGAGCCCCAGCTCATCACAGTGTTCTTCCGGAAGTGGCACGCAGATCAGGCCCCGCCCGTGTTTGCTCATAAAATTGACGATTTCAGGAGTAATGGCGGCGGCGGCACAAATGAAGTCGCCCTCATTTTCCCGGTCCTCGTCATCAACCACGATAATGATCTTTCCGTCACGGATATCCTGGATAGCACTTTCGATTGAGTGGAACATACTGTACAATTTATACAAAGGTAGGAACAAAAAAAAGTCTGTAATGTTTAAGCCCCGGAAAGCCCTGTCACTGGTGTCATTATACTATCATAATTTGTTAATATTTGCTTATATTTAGTTGTAGAATATTCCCTTTCTTTGCAACCAAACATCGTAAACAAATCTTTATGCTTAAGAGAATTTTATTTCTTCTGGCAGTTTCATTTTTATCCGGAGCACTGTTTGCGCAGGTAACTACCAGTAGCATCACCGGTACTGTGAAATCCAGTAACGGGGAAGCGCTGGTAGGTGCAACCATTACCGCCATCCACACGCCCTCCGGAACCAGTTATGCCACCATTGCCAAAAAGGACGGAGTTTTCAACCTCGTTGGTCTGCGTATCGGCGGTCCGTACACGGTAACCGTCGGATTTACAGGCCAGCAGCCTCAGACTTTTGAAAATGTCACCCTTCTGCTGGGTGAATCGTACAACATCAGCGCCGTGCTCGGTACCGACGAAAAGGAACTGACCGGTGTGGTAGTAACCGGCCGCGGACGCAGAAGCGCCACTGAAAAGAAAGGCCTGAGCACGGTGGTTAACAGCCGTCAGCTCACTACACTTCCCACCATCAGCCGCAGCATTACCGACTTTACCCGTCTGACCCCTCAGGCCAACGGTACTTCTTTCGGTGGTCGTGACGGTCGTTACAACAACATCACCTTCGACGGTGCCAACCTGAACAACAACTTTGGTCTGAATGACAACCCGCTGCCCGGTGCCGGCAACAACCCGGTTTCCCTGGACGCGATCGATGAAATCTCCGTAAACATTGCTCCTTTTGACGTTCGTCAGGGCAACTTTACCGGTGGCAACATCGCCGCTACGACCAAAAGCGGTACCAACACCGTTCACGGAACAGTGTATGGATACATGCAAAACCAGGAAATGATCGGTTATAAACTGAACGGCGACCGCGCACCCAAAGTACCCTTCAAATCGAAGATCTATGGTGCAAGCGTAGGCGGCCCGATCATCAAAAACAAAGTTTTCTTCTTCGTTAACGCAGAAAAAGAAACCAAACCACCTGCAGCGGGTATCACCTGGACGCCAACCGGCGGTTCCGGTACCGGTAACGTATCAAGCGTAACGGCTACCGATCTGCAGCGCGTATCTGATTACGTAAAAACTTTCGGATACGATCCGGGCGTTTACGACCGGTTTTCTGCTTTCAGCAACGAAAACCATAAAATCCTCGGTAAACTCGACTGGAACATCAGCCAGGCCCACAAGCTGACCCTGAAGTACAGCGATTTCAAAGGAACACAGGATTTCCTTCCCAGCCAGAGCGGCGGTATCAACGGTGCCAACAGCTCAGGCCTGGTGACTTATGGCCCTAAATTCTCCAACCGCGCTATGGGCTTCTCCGGTACTACTTACCAGCAGGAAGACATCGTGCGCTCCGGTGCACTGGAACTGAACAGCAACTTCAAAGGACGTTTCGCTAACCAGTTCCTGGCTACTATCACCAAAACGAGTTCTGACAAAATCCACCCCGGTGGTCAGTTTCCCTTTGTGGATATCCTCGTAGGTGGTGGTGACATCAACAACTACATCAGCGTAGGTAACGAACCTTTCAACGGTAACAACAACAGTGTTATCAACGATATCTACTCTATCACCGACAACTTCACCTACTTCGCGGGCAAGCACACACTGACTGCCGGCGTAAGCTATGAATATCAGAAAGTAGGTAATATGTTTATGCCCGGTTCTCAGGGATACTATGTGTTCAGCAGCGTTGATGACTTTGTCAACAACCGCGCTCCCCGCCTGTTCTCTCTTACTTATGCACTGGACGGAAGCGACGCTGTATACTCAGCCAACCTGAAAATCGGTCAACTGTCTGCTTATCTGCAGGACGACTACAACGTAAACGACCGCCTGAGAATTTCTGCAGGTGTGCGTATTGACAAGCCGATCTATCCTGAGCAGCCACTTGAGAACCCTTACATCACTAACCTCACTACGCTGACAGACATCAATGGCAACCCCACCCGCTATACAACCGGCGAATGGCCTAAATCACGCGCATTGTTCTCTCCGCGTATCAGCGCACGTTGGGACGTAGAAGGCAACAGACGCCTGATCGTTCGTGGTGGTACAGGTATCTTCACCGGTCGTATTCCTTTTGTATACCTGACCAACATTCCTTCGACGAGCTCAATGTATACATTCGGTACGCTGGTAACTCCTACTACACCCGGAGCCAACCTGAACAATTTCCTGTTCAATCCAAGCGGCACCGCTTACAATCCTTTCTACAACTCAAGTCTGCCCGCGAGCGTATTCCCGACCACTGCAGGTACATCTGCACAATCGGCTTTCGCCCTGGCAACAAAGGACTTCAAATTCCCGCAGGTTTGGAGAACCAACGTAGGTATCGACAAGCAACTGGGTAAAAACTGGACCCTGACACTGGACGCGATGTTCACCAAAGACATCAATGCCGTGTACATGTTCAACGCCAACCAGAAAGCTCCTGACGGAACGATCACTACCGGTACAGTAACCCGTCCCCGCTACTCAGCTTCTACTTCTGCTGTACGCCGGATCAACACCGCTATCAACAACGCGATCGTACTCGACAACACCAGCAAGGGTAGCTCGTTTACCGCTACTGCGCAACTGGCTAAATCCTTCTCTAAAGGATGGTACGCTTCACTGGCCTATAACTATACTTACGCTGTTGACGTAACCGCTAACCCCGGTTCTCAGGCTGCATCAGTATGGGGTGCCAACCCTGCGCTGGGTACGCAAAACAGCCTCGAACTGTACTACTCTAACTTCGCAGTACCTCATCGTGTAGTAGGTAATGTTTCTTATCGCTTCGAATACCTGAAGCACCTGGGAACTACTATCTCTCTGTTCTATGAAGGCAGACACGGTGGTACTTATAGCTATGTATACAATGGTGACCTGAACAACGATGGTAACAACAGCTCTGACCTGATGTACATCCCTCGTAATCCTTCTGAAATCACTTTCGTAAACAGCTTCACTTATCCAAACGGTGTTACTTACACCAAAGCTGAAATGGAACAGATCTTCATGAACTACATCAACCAGGACCCTTACCTGAGCAAGCACAAAGGACAGGTTGCTGAGCGTAACGGTGCCAAAAACAAATGGTTTGACCGTGTGGACATGAAACTGGTTCAGGACATCTTCACCAAAATCGGCAAGCAGCGTCATACACTGCAGTTCACTGCTGACATCTACAACGTACTGAACCTGATCAACAGCGATTGGGGTGTACGTCAGATCACCACAGTAAACAACCCGCTGCAACTGGTATCTGTTACCGGCAACGTTCCTACGTTCCGTCTGACTACTTTCCAAAACGCTCCTGTTACAAAAACCTTCGTGAACAACGTGTCTACAAGCACATCATGGGGTATGCAACTGGGTGTTCGTTATATCTTCTGATCGAAACGATCCCGATAAAAAGAAAGGCTGCCTAAAGGCAGCCTTTCTTTTTAATGTGGAAATGGTAAACAGAGCGCCTCGGCCGGCCCTTCGGGAGCTTCAGGGACCCGCTTCAATCTTCAGGGTCCGCAACTGCGGACCTCAAGCCCGGCTTAAAAAGAGGCCATTAAACTAACAACAGCTATTGTGCCTGCAGTAAATAGTATAAACAGTATACCGCCAATTTTGGAGCGCATAAAATAATCCGCAGAAAAATAAAGGGCAGAGAGACCGATACCCCATATCACCAGTGCAACAAAGAAAAACAAATCACCCAATCCGTATCCAAACGTAACTGATCCGCTGAAGCCAAGCCAGATAATGGTAATCAGCCACGCCAGAAAAAGATAATAAATGATGGTAGTAGCAACTTTCATGAATTCAAAAGTAAAAAAACGAATCGTCAATCGTCAATCGTGTGTATTACCTATTACCTGTAACCTAAAACCTGTAAAGACAGCCACTCGCAAAGGTCCATTCAGGCGTATATAACGGTTGTGCTTCCGCTGCTTTATACCAGGGACTGTTATCATCCGCCGGGTTACGGACAACATGCACATCCTGCGCCGGCATATAACTTTGCGCCAGCAAAAATATTCTTTCATTCCGGTCACTGTCAGCTACGTCCATCACGATCATCGCATGGCCGGGATAACCTCCTTCGATCCACACATCCCCGGCACGGATATCCCGTATATTTTTCACACGCTGCAACGACTGTTGCAAACTTGCCGTACCACAATAAGAAAACACCACTCGCAAATACGCATCAAAACATTGACGCAGGTTGGTACACGCTGAACTGCTTTGTTCCTTTAACAGCTTATTCCCCTGCAGACGATAACGAAATCCATTGCGCCAGTCAGCGAATGAAAGTACAGTCCCATCCGAAGCTTTAAAATTTATCCGCGTATACTCACCACGGTTAAAGAAATATTCCGCCCGCAAGCGCATCACCGCATCCGCGCACTGTTGCAGATCTTCCTTACCAACGGACACATCCAGCACCGCATATTGTGCCGACTGATTAAGCTTTTTTGTACCGTTGTACAGGTAAACAGTATTGTCTTTTTTCAGGGAAACTTTTCGCAACCACGTGCCGAAGGAAGAATCTGACAAAACGAGACGGCTATAACCAGCCGGTACAGCAATTTCACCAATCGTATTTTGAGCAACCTTAGCGGGCCCGGATAAATTTTTATCAGCAGGAAGTTGAGAAGAAGACACTCCGGTACACGCCGGCATACTACTGAATGCCACCAGCAGGAAGAACAGTTGATTCATACACAGGTTTAGCAAAAGGAGATGACGCGGCTGATCTCTTCCATAAGAATGTCTGTTAAAGAAGGTTTAAACAGCCCTGGTTCTTTGCGTCTTTGCTCCTTAGGCGTCTTTGCGTGAACCGATGCTCTTTTTCACGCAAAGCTGCAAAGTAAATAAGACGCAAAGAATGGTATCGGAAACTGAGACCAACGATTGACTCCCGAGACTTCGGGATGACAATTCACCTATTCACTATTCACCATTCACGATTCACGATTGACAATTCACTATCTTTATCCTCAACGATCTGACTATGGACATTGCCTACAACCTGAGTGAAGACAAAATGAAACAATCCCTCTCGGAAATGCGTCGCCGGCTGGAAAAAATCTATGAAGGCGGAGGGAAAAAAGCTATCGCGCGTCAACGCGAAAAAAACAAACTCACTCCACGCGAACGCATCGCTTATCTCACCGATAAAGACAGCACGTTTACCGAACTCGGCGCTTTCGCCGGTTATGAGATGTATGCCGAATATGGCGGTTGCCCCGCCGGTGGTACGGTTGCCGGTATCGGCTATGTAAGCGGGCGGCAATGCATGATCGTGGCCAATGACCAGACCGTAAAAGCAGGTGCATGGTTTCCCATCACCGGTAAAAAAAATCTCCGTCTCCAGGAAATAGCGATGGAAAATCATCTGCCCATCATCTACCTGGTGGACAGCGCCGGCGTTTTCTTGCCGATGCAGGATGAAATTTTCCCTGATAAAGAACATTTCGGCCGCATCTTCCGCAACAATGCCAAAATGAGCGCGATGGGCATCACACAGATTGCAGCAGTAATGGGCGCCTGCGTGGCCGGCGGGGCTTACCTGCCGATCATGAGCGACGAAACATTGATGGTTACCGGCAACGGCTCTATTTTCCTGGCCGGTCCCTATCTCGTTAAAGCCGCCGTTGGTGAAGACATTGATGCCGAAACACTGGGCGGCGCAGCCACGCACACCGAACTGTCTGGTATAGCCGATTATAAATTCGATACCGAACAGCAATGCCTCGACCAGGTCCGCCGCATTATGTCGCTGCTCGGAGAAACACCTCGTGCCGGTTTCGACCGCATCGAACCCAAAGCACCCGCAAAAGATCCGTCCGAATTATATGGGCTGTTCCCGCACGACGGTAAACCTTATGATATGGTCGATCTGATCGAACGTATCGTGGACGATTCGGCTTTTGATCAATTCAAGGAAGACTATGGTAAAACCATCGTATGTGGTTATGCGCGAATTGATGGATGGGCCGTGGGCATTGTGGCCAACCAACGTAAGATTGTGAAAAGCCGCAAAGGTGAAATGCAGATGGGCGGCGTTATATATAATGACAGTGCCGACAAAGCCGCACGTTTTATCCTTAACTGTAACCAGAAAAAAATCCCGCTGGTTTTTTTGCAGGACGTTACGGGTTTTATGGTGGGCAGCCGCAGCGAACATGCCGGTATTATCAAAGACGGTGCGAAGCTCGTGAATGCAGTGGCCAATTCCGTAGTGCCGAAGATCACCGTCATTCTCGGTAATTCATTTGGTGCGGGCAACTATGCCATGTGCGGAAAAGCTTATGATCCGCGGTTTATCTATGCCTGGCCTTCGGCCAAAATTGCGGTGATGGGTGGAGAACAAGCTGCCAAAACCCTGCTGCAGATCCAGACGGCCGGCCGCGAAGTGGATGCGGCTGAAGAGAAGAAACTGCTCGACGAGATCAAAAACCGGTACGATACGCAGACCACTCCTTATTATGCTGCCGCACGACTTTGGGTGGATGCCATCATCGATCCGCTGGCTACCAGGCAGGTTATTTCCGAAGGAATAAAGGCTGCCAACCAGAATCCTGTGATCCCCGAACTGAAATTAGGCGTGTTTCAGGTATAAAAACGAAGGATTTTGCTTTTTTTCGGTACTTTAGCAGGCACGAAAAACTCTAAAAAGAGAAAAACCATGACAAAAACTGCTTTATATCGCTACGCCCTGCTTGGCGTATTAGCGACTGGTCTGATGACCTCCTGCCAGGACAAAGACGAAAACATTACAGAAGAGCCTGTTGCAGATCAAACCTTCTCCGAAGAATTTGACAACCTTGCTGCCGCTGAAGGCAGAGGCTGGATTTTTGCCAACAAAAGCGATGAAGTGCCGACAGGTATCGAAAAAGGATGGATCACCACAGGTGCGGTTCCTCCACAATCCGGTTCAGGCTTCCTGCTGTCTACTTATGAGGCAAGCGAAGGTGATGTGATCAATGCATGGGCAGTTTCTCCCGAGATCACTGTACAGAACGGCGACAAAGTTTCTTTCTACACCTTCTCTATCAACGACTATGTTGATCCGCTGGATATCTACCCCGACCGTCTGCAACTGCGTCTTACCACCAAACCCGGTGATGACATGCTGAGCGACGATCCGACAAGCGTAGGTGCTTTCACTATAAACCTGGTAGACGTTAACCCATTGCTCATTGGTTCTGAAGCCGGTTATCCCAGCCGCTGGACCAAATTTGAAGCAACTATTTCCGGTTTGAACAAGCCTGTAAAAGGCCGCGTTGCTTTCCGCTATTTCGTTTCTGATCTTGCGGCAAACGGATACGGCATCGGTATCGACAAACTGGAATACACCAGTGTGAACCACTAAGATTTCATAAATAATCATAAACGTTTAAGGCAGCTTTGGCTGCCTTTTTTCTTTTACCTTGCACACCATGATCACAATGTATACGGATGGAGCAGCCAGAGGGAATCCCGGACCGGGAGGTTATGGTGTCATCCTCATGTTCGGCGACAAACGCAAAGAACTTTCGCAGGGTTACCGCCTCACAACCAACAACCGGATGGAGTTACGCGCCGTGATTGCCGGACTGGAAGCACTGAAAAAAGACGGATTACCCGTAACCGTTTATTCCGATAGCCAGTACGTGGTGAACTCCGTGGAAAAAGGATGGTTGAAAAACTGGCTGGCTACGAATTTCAAAGGAGGAAAAAAGAATAGAGATCTCTGGACGCGGTACGCACAACTCGCTGCGAAACACCAGGTGCGTTTTAAATGGGTAAAAGGCCACGCCGACAATCCCTTTAACAACCGTTGCGATGAACTCGCTACCCAGGCAGCCGACAACGGGCCGCTGCTGATCGATACAGGGTATGAAGCCGAGATAGGCGGAGGGCTTAAGGCATAAGGTTTAATGGCAAAAAAAAGCGTGAAAGAATCCTTCCACGCTTAAATATCATTTATTCACCTATTTCCCTCTCTCAAGCTGTCTGCACATCCGCTGTGCGCAGCACCTTCTTCGTAATCAGGTAGTGACTGCCGAACAATACACCAGAGAAAAACAAATCACCCAGCAACGGCATCAATTCGGTGCCGGCATACTGACGGTAAAACGCCAGCGCATCACCGTAACACAACATCAGTCCTTCGAATGTGAGCGGACGCTGAAAGCCATCGCCTGCAAGCCATACCAGCAGGTTGGAAATCAAAAAGAACAATACAGAGCCTGCCACGGTAAAGCCCAGCACGCTCAATACATTTATTTTCTTCATCAGCATACCAAAGAAAGTAAGGCCGATGAACAACAGGTAAATACCCCACTGACCGGGATAAAAACCCTGGATGGCCGTAAGTCCGTTGCGGAACAATACTTCATATAATACATCCGAAAGGAACAGCGATACCAGCGGCAGAATAAACGCCATACGTTTGTTGCTGATAACAGCGCCACCGAATATTGCCATTGCCATTTGCGGAGCAAAACCATAAGGACGGTCGCTCCAGATGCGGTACAGACTGGCAGTAAGAATCAATATGACAAAAGCCCAGATCGTTGATTTATTCAGTTTCATGATTTTCGATGCGGTTTAGCTGCAAAGTAACGGAATTTAGCTGACATAGGTTAGTTAGCCGGCACGCCGGCCCGGAACACGACAGCGGATTCCAACGCGCGGATTGTTGTTTTTTGTCCCGCAAAAGCCGCGGCTGCCAACTCTCCTTTCCGCAGTTCAACGGTGTTTTTACCATCAGACAGGGAAACACTGCCTTCGGTGAGCAGAAATATTTCCGCCGTATCCGATTCCAGCGTGATCGAGTCGTCTTTTCCCAATGTTATTTTACTCAATTCAAAATCGGGGGCAGGCGTGCGGTAACGAAGCAATGCACCTTCCTTTTCTCCGTCCAGTATCTTCACTTCCGTTGGCTCACACCTGGTATGTTTGAGCAATTCCGGCACGTCGATGTGTTTGGTGGTGAGACCGCCGCGCAGTACGTTGTCTGAACTGGCCATGATCTCCACATTTTGTCCTTCGAGATAAGCATGCGGAACGCCGGCATCCTGGAAAATCGCCTGCCCTTTCTGCAAATGCACCAGGTTAAACAGGTAAACAGAAAATATCCCTCTGTCTGTGATGCCTTCATGGTTAAAGGTGAGTGCCGCTCTTGCCGCCCAGAAGTCGGCAGAGGAGCGATTGAGCTGTCCGGCCTGGTATTGTGGCAGAATGCGATCCAGCAATGGTTTCAACTGCTGGTTTACCTGTTGCTGCGGCATCTCCATTACATAGCGGTAGAGTTCTTTGTAATCACCCTCTTCCCCAAAAACCGGCAACAAATTATTCAGTTCCGGCACTTCACCCAATGTTTTTTTCAGTTCCGCTACGGGTTTAAACCCATGCAATAACCAGAATTCACCCATGGCTACCATGAGTTCGGGCTTATGATTATCATCTTTATAATTGCGATGAGGCGCGTCCGCAGGAATGCCTGCGGCATTCTCTTTTGCATAATCCTGCACCGCTGCTTCTTTGGATGGATGCACCTGGATCGACAACATATCTTTTACATCCAGCAGTTTCAGCAGGTAAGGCATATTACCAAAACGCCGGGCCGTCGCTTCTCCCAATAATTTTTTATCCGATTGTATGTATTCGAGTAAGGATTGTTGTTCGCCGCCGGGCCAGATCAGGGTGGACGTAGCTTGCGGATGTACCCCAAACCAACACTCGGCAAAAGGCCGGTGTGCGGGATTTTCAATTTGCAGCAGGTCGGGGATAAAAACGTATCCGCCCCAGTCATAATACCGTACGGTTCCTCTCAATTGAGCAATACCTTTCATGATTATTAGATTATCCGTAAAGATACAATATGGCAGCGCACAATGAATTGGGAAAATGGGGAGAAGAGCAGGCCGCCAACTGGTTGCGGCAGCAGGGTTATTCCCTCATCGCCCGCAACTGGCGGCACAAACATCACGAGATCGACATCATTGCACACGATGGCAAAAAATTACATTTTATTGAAGTGAAGGTGCGGCGAAGCGCAAGCATGGGTTATCCTGAAGAGCGTGTGACGAAAAAGAAATTCAGTTACCTGAAAAAAGCGGCCGATGAATACCTGCACCTGCACCCGGAATACAGGTGGATACAATATGATATCCTCTCCATAGTGTGTCCGAAAGGACAAGAGCCATCGTTCTTTTTACTCCGTGATGTGTATTTGTAATTTTAATCAATAGCAATGAGCTTCCCTTGCTTATGCATGGATTCGATCTCGCTGATCGAAAGGGCTTGCTTTTCATTGTCGTAAAGATCTTGCGACTTGAGATTTTTCAAGCCGCTTTTCTTGTTGGTCTCCAGCATATGATAAAGTACATACACACTGTCTTTACTTACATCTGTTACTTTATAAAGTGTGAACCGCTCCTGCGCTTCTTTGATCGAATAAACATCGCCTGCTTTCGGGTGTGCGACCTGTTCGCGCAGACGTGCCTGATCTTTTTTACCGGTGATGGCAGCCGCAGTGATCAGCAGACCGAGGAGTATCAGTCCCGAGTACATATATACAGGCGGGCGGCGGTTTTGTTTTACCTGGTTATAAAATTCGCGGTATTCATCATTGAATTCTTTAACGGTTAGTGTCTGTTTGCAATGCGAACAGACACTAACGCCTTTTTTACCTATGGGAAAAAAGGGAATCCAGAATACATGTGCGTAACGTTGTACAACCACAAACTGTACTGTTGCAAGCTGTCCGCAGTGTATACATTTTCCCTGGAAAGTTTCTTGTGAGATTGCTTTGTTGCGGGTACCAAATATGATCATGCCGGAGGGGTTGATTTAGATTTTGCCGGATTGTTCGACCCAGCCTTTTATCTTTTCTACCATCTTGTAAGTGGCGGGGCAGTATTCTATGTTTTGTTTGTGGATATGAATGTAATCCACCATTTTCTTTTTAGGTAAATGCGGGAAGCCTGCGCAATCTACCGGGCGTATTTCATAGATGCTGCATTTATTATCCTCTAGATTGAGGAATTGGCAGGGTTGTTTAACGTTGAGCCAGTCGCGGTTGCCGCCCCGCTCCTGCCGCAGCCATTTCTTTTTGAATTCGTCCTGCGTCATGTTGAAATGCGCACTGATGCGGCGAATATCTGCCGGGGTAAAAGTCGGCGTCATTGTTTTACAGCAATTGGCGCAACTCAGGCATTCCACTTCTTTCCATACCTCGCCTTCTGCGCGTGACGTCAGTTTGTCGAGCCCGCGCGGAGGATTCTTTTCCAGTTTGGAGAGGAACCGGCGATAGCGGCCTTTGGTGCTTTTCATCACTTGTTGAAAATCGTGGAATGTAAACATGGGAAATAATTCAAAAGTCAAAAACGTGAATGGTCAATCGTGAAACGTGAATGAGTGAATGCTAGCTGAGGCACTTCGGGACTATCGGGCTTACGCCTTAGGCCAAAGCTTCGGCCCGAAGTATCGGGCCTTATACCTTATACCTTACGCCTTTCACCTCAATTCGAAGATAAAAGAAAATTGCCGTCCAAGCCCCTGATTGGTTATTTTTGTCCATATCCAAAAAAACTGACGTATATGCGATTATTCTTTTTGCTTGCGGGCTCTGCGGCCCTGGCATTGTCCTTAGGCTCCTGTGGTTCAGGTAGCGGCTCTGCCACTTCTACTTCTTTCTGCGATACTGTTTGCCTCAAAGACACCTTGAAATATGAAGGCAGCAGCGCGATGAAACCCTTCGTCCATATCGTTCCCGCCAACTGCTCCCCCGACTCTGTAACGTGGGGCATGGAACGTAGTGAAAGCGATCACAGCTTTGCCTTCAGCGAATACCTTCGTCCGGGAATGAAGATCAATAAAGATTTTGTAAAGGCGTCTTTCCGCGATACTGCCATGGCTTATGTTCAATTCAACGACTGCCAGAGTGGACGCGGTTATCTGCTCAAACTTCCCTATGGCAAAGGCCAGAACATCCAGGTAAAACCAACAGCCGTTACACCATTTGATAAGAAATTCGCTATCACCGGTGACCTGGTCGTATATACTGACCGTGGCAACATCTTCGTGGAAGAAGTTGCTACCGGCAAAGAAGCCATGATGACCTTCGGCAAACAATTGGACATCAATTACGAAGATCTTCACCAGACACTCGACTCCGTCAACATCACAGCTACCCGCATCTGGGCCAAAGTGAAAATTGACGACAAGTGGCAGGAATTGGAAAAAAATATTACGCTGAAATAATTTATCCCGTGCGGGATGTGGGAGGCATATAAAAAAGGATTCAAAGCTTATCTGCAGTTGGAGAAATCATTATCCGACAACTCAACGGAGGCATATCTCCGCGATATTGATAAGCTTACGCAATACCTGCAGGAAAAGAACAACCTGTTGACGCCGGCCCAGGTCCGCCTGGAAGATTTACAGCAATTTATTCACTGGATAGCGGGCCTGGGCATGACACCATCATCCCAGGCCCGTATTATTTCCGGGATCAAAGCCTTCTACCGCTATTGCGCGGCGGAGGAAATCATCACGGCCGATCCCACCACCCTGCTTGCTACACCCAAGCTCAAACGCACATTACCAGATATACTCAGTTTCGAAGAAATCGAAGCGATGTTTGACCAGATCGATCTCAGCAAACCCGACGGCACGCGCAACAAAGCCATGCTGGATACGATGTATAGCTGCGGACTACGTGTAAGCGAAGTAGTCAATTTACGTATTTCACAACTCTACCTCGATGTTGGTTTTATCCGTGTGATTGGCAAAGGCGACAAAGAAAGACTGGTGCCTATCGGCGATAATGCCATTAAAAATATCCGGTTATACGCCGAACATGTACGCGTCCATATTCCGGTAAAGCCCGGCAATGAGGACATTGTATTCCTCAATCGCCGCGGTACGCATCTCAGTCGCGTGATGGTATTTTTAGTAATAAAAGATCTGGCGGCAAAAGCAGGTATACAAAAAACGGTATCGCCGCATACGTTTCGTCATTCCTTTGCCACCCACCTGGTGGAAGGAGGTGCCGACCTGCGTGCTGTGCAGGAAATGCTCGGGCATGAAAGCATTACCACCACAGAAATCTACACGCACCTCGACCGTGAGTTCCTGAAAAAAACACTGGAAAAATATCACCCCGCCTTCTCGCGTTAAAGCCTGATCGTTTTAGAAGAAGCCTGATATTGACCATCCGCGCTGCTCAATCGAAGAATATAGGTTCCGGCCGGCCATTGTTGCACTGGCTGCCAGGCATAACGATTTACACCTTCTTTTGCTTTGATGTCCGTGTTCCATAACAGCTTTCCCCCCTGATCAAATACCTGCAAAGTATACGACGATGTTTTTGCAGCCGTCCATTCGATGGTTTGCTGCTGTCCGCGGGTCAGAGGGTTGGGGTAAGTTAAGAATTGAGTGTTTGCCGTCGCGGTATCTTTCGTTATTCCTTCATAAATAATATGAGATAAAATGCGGCAGCCACCATAACATCGTATCCGGCGAAAATTAGTTGACACTACCGTTACGTTCTCCTCACATACCGCTTTCCGTTGCATTTTGATGCTATCGGGCATATAGCCATCCGTTAATGAAAGTTTTACCGGCAGATAGCCAATGGCGGTTATCTGAATTGTATACGCAGTTCCCTTCACCAATTTTTTCTTTTGCACCTGTCCACGTTCGTCGGCCGCCTGCCGCGAAGAATCTTTTGCACTCAGGAGCTGAAAACTGGCGGCAGGTATGCCTTTTCCGTTTTCCTCGTCGGTGATGGTCAGTACGTTCTTTATTTTCTTCAGCGTAACAAAGATGATACCTGAACGGCTATTTCCATGACATCCAATCACTGTATCGCTCTTCAGGATATTCACCGACTCGATGGTATTGGGATCGATCCTGGCAACCTGCTCTTCTGTAACAACAACGCCGTCTACTACCCACAAAGGTTTATTGACCGTATCACGCTCACCGACTTTACAGCGTAGCTGAATTTTTGTTGCACCATTTTTGTCGGGCGGACAAGCCTGCGCGAAAGCGAATTCGCTTATCAGCAGGAAGATGAAGAGGTAGAAAATTTTCATACGCTTTAAGTATTATTTTTTTCGCTTGACCGAACTTGGTTTTCATGCAAACACGCTAAGATTGGCATCTTCATACCATTGATTGATTGACGCATTCACCATTCACCATTCACTATTCACCATTCACTATTCACTATCTGTAGCTCATCTCCTTTCCCATCACCTTCGCCGCCAGCTTCTGCGCATTCTCCACAATGCCGATAAACTCCGCACGGTATCCTTCCGGATCGCGGTACTGCGCATTACGCGCCAGGTGTAATACCTGCTGATAGTTTGCACTGCCCTTGTATTCAGACGCGCGCAGCAACATACCAAACTCTGCTACGGCTGCAGCGAAACGAAAATTCTCGGATGCTTTTTCATAATTCTTTTCATTGTTTGCCACCACTGTTTCCATCAGTTGGCTTGTCTCGCTGTCGGGTTGTTTGTAACGCAGTTTCACGGTCATCAGTTCTGTTGTTTTACCAACCGCCATTACCGGCACCTGCTGATATTTCAACGAATCGGGTTGCGCAAGCAATGGATCATTTATTCCTACCGGAATAATTTCATAAAAGGCCGTAACGGTATGGCCACTGCCGAGTTCGCCGGCATCTTTTTTATCATCGTTGAAATCCTCTTTCGCCAGCAGACGGTTTTCATATCCGACAAGCCGGTATCCCTGTACTACTGCAGGATTAAATTCGATCTGCAGTTTTACGTCTTTGGCAATGGTGAACAAAGTGCCGCCAAATTCTTCCACCAACACTTTTCTTGCTTCGGCAATGCCATCGATGTAAGCATGATTGCCATTGCCTTTATCGGCCAACTTTTGCATTTTATTGTCCTTATAGTTGCCCATGCCATAGCCAAGTACAGACAGATAAATACCACTTTTTCTTTCTACTTCGATCATTCTTTCGAGTGCAGCATCGCTGCTGGATCCTACGTTGAAGTCGCCATCGGTGCAAAGTATCACGCGGTTGTTACCATTGCGCATGAAATTTTCGCGCGCGGTTTCATAAGCAAGGCGAATGCCTTCTCCGCCAGCGGTTGAACCACCGGCTTCGAGGTTGTCGATGGCATCGAGAATTACTTTTTTATCGCTGCCCGGTGTCGGTTCCAATACCAGTCCCGCGGCTCCGGCATATACTACTATCGAAACCATATCCTGTTCACGCAGCTTTTCCACCAGCAGTTTCATCGATGCTTTAACCAATGGTAATTTATCCGGCGAACTCATCGAACCCGATACATCTATGAGGAAAGTAAGATTGGAAGCCGGCAATCTGTCCATCGGAATATTTTTCCCCTGCAATCCGATCATCACGAGTTTATGCGATGGATTCCACGGCGCGGTGGCTACTTCCGTGTGCACACTGAAAGGATCTTTGCCTTTGGGTTGCGGATAATCGTATTTAAAATAATTCACCAGTTCCTCCACACGGATCGCATCGGCGGGAGGCATTTTTCCATTATTGATAAACCGGCGCATATTACCATAAGCGGCTACATCCACATCGATGGAAAAAGTGCTGAGCGGATTATCTGTTGAACGAACAAAACGGTTGTCTGTTATGCGGTCGTAATCTTCGGTATTCCAATCCTCGTCTCTGTTATATCCCTGCCCGGTAACCTGCAACCCCGGAGCACTTGCCGATAAATACGTTGTTGGACCCGGCGCACCGGATTTACGTTTACCATAACCTGTCACCACCACGTCTGCCAATTCGTTTGAAGTAGCTTTGAGCACAACGTTGATCGTGGTTCTGCCCGCGATTTTTACATCCTGCAGTTTAAACCCGACCATCGCAAACGAAAGGGTACCCTGATTATTGGATACAGCAATGGTATAGTGACCTTTTGCGTCAGAAGTAGTGCCGGTTTTAGTTCCTTTTTCCGCGATGCTCACGCCCGGAACAGGGGTCCCGTACTCATCTGTGATCACACCGGAAACTGTATGAGAATGGACGGGTCTGAATGCGAGCCCCAGCAACAGCAAAGGCATCAACATAAAAAGTAAACGCTGCATAATCGGTATTTTGCTTATTGGATGCAGTGTTCGGAACGATTGCACAAATCGTTGTTATAATTTAGTAATTTTAGGCCCTTGGCATTTCTGAAAAATACATCCAGCCACGCGCTCAGCGATGGTCAGTTGGTTCAACAATACAAAGAAACCGGCGACCTGGCTATATTGGGCGAACTGTACCAGCGATATATGGAGCTGGTATATGGTGTGTGCCTGAAGTATTTCAAGGAACCCGAGACGGCCAAAGATGCCGTGATGCAGATTTTCGAAGAGCTGGTGACCAAACTCCGCAGGCACGAGGTGGATAATTTCCGGGGGTGGCTGCACCAGGTGGCTAAGAATCACTGCCTTATGCAGTTACGCACGCCCCGCAACCTGAAAACTGTAGAGTATAACGCGGAAGTTATGCAAAACGAAGAAAGTGTGCATCTGAATGGCATATTGGAGAAAGAAGAGCATTTTAAACAATTGGAAAATTGCCTGGGCACGCTCACCAGCGATCAGCAGGAAGCGATCCGGTTGTTTTACCTGGAAGGGAAATGTTATAATGAGATTGTAGAACAGACCGGCCGTGAATGGAACCAGGTGCGCAGTTTTATACAGAACGGCAGACGTAATCTGAAGATCTGTATGGAGAAGAGTGAGTCAGCATTAAGTCAAAAGTAAAAAGTCAAAATTCAAAATGAATAACAATGGCTGTTTACTTAATACTTATCACTTTTTTAAATTTTGACTTTTGAATTTTGAATTATAAAGACAACATACCGTCATTTACCGCCGCTGATATTGAACGATATCATCGCGGCCTGCTGAACGCTGCCGAAATGCACCGCATGGAAAAAGCAGCGCTCGAAGACCCGTTCCTGGCTGATGCACTGGAAGGATATGAAACATCCGGTACGCAGGCGCAGGCAGACCTCACCGATCTGCAGAAACGCCTGGAAGCCCGCATACAGGAATCTGCCGGTGAAAAAGTAATTCCTATTTCCCGCGCCGGCAGCAGAAATTTCCCCTGGATGCGCGCCGCCGCCGCTATTATACTTATCGCCGGAGCAGGCTGGCTCACTTATCGTTTTGGCTTTGATACCAACGACGATAAAGGCAATGTAGTACAAAACATTCCTGCCAAAACAGATAATACGGTAACCCCAACTCCTGACTCCGTATCTAACGGATTCAACGCAATTACTCCAACTGATTCAAAAAAATATACCATCACCGCTGATAAGCCTGCAGCAAAAACACCCGCCAACAATCCGGGTGCAGAACAACCCTTATCCCAGGCCACAAAAGACGATCAGGCTTCCGCTGTCAGCCAGCCTCCGGCCACTCAAAAAGAACTTGCCGAAAAGGACAGCCGTGCCAAACAGGAACAGGCCGCTAATGCGCCTGTCAAAACATCAGTGAATGCGGAAGAAGTCAACAATACGCAAGCCGTCAAAGCAAGAGCTGTTGCCGCCGCACCGCAAAAAAAGCAGGCTGACGAGCGGAAGCTCTATGAAGTTGATGCAGCCAATGCCAATAATCAGACCCGTAATCAACAGGCTTTTATTCCACGCAACGTATACCGCGGCCGCGTATTGGACGCCAACAATAATCCATTGCCCTTTGCCAACGTAACCAACGTGCAGGATGGCATTGGCACCTACGCAGATGCCAAAGGTAATTTTGTGCTGACCTCTCCCGATTCCACCATGAATGTGAAAGTGAGATCAGTTGGTTTTGAAACAAACCAGTTGTCCTTACAACGCAATGGTATCGCCAACCGTGTAGTACTCGAAGAAGATCATTCACAGGTACAGACCATGGTGCTGAACAACCGCCAGCTCAATACCAACCGTTCGCGTTCTTCTACCATCGTATTCGAAGAACCAGAGCCATTGGATGGTTGGGAAAATTACGACGCTTATCTCGCCAACAATATCCAGGAGCCCGAAGCTTCTACCCAGCTCAAACGCGCCGCTTCGGGTGGAGAGGTCTCCGTTTCGTTTGAAGTAAATGAGTATGGCGAACCCGTTAACTTCAAAATTGAGAAATCACTTTGCACCATTTGCGACAAAGAAGCGATCCGGCTGATCAAGGAAGGACCACGCTGGAAACGCAAAGCGGGCAAACGTGTTACCGTTAGTGTTCCTTTCGGATAAATTCAAACGCACTCCGCATCTGATTTGCCTTAACTTTGCCGGGCATTCTCGTAAACAACTTAAACTATTTGCATGAAACGTTTAGTTATTGCCATGGGCGCAGTCCTGTGCATGTGCACGGCCAACGCGCAACTTAAAACCCCGGCTCCCAGCCCCTCTCAAACCGTAAAGCAGGAGTTTGGTCTCTCTTCTATCGAACTCAGTTATTCCCGTCCGGGTGTTAAAGGACGCAAAGTATTCGGCGACCTTGTACCCTATGGTAAAGTATGGCGTACCGGTGCCAACGGTGCCACCGTACTCACCTTCGGCGATGATGTGACCATCGGCGGCACAAAAATCGCTGCCGGCAAATACGGACTGCTCAGCATTCCTGACAAAGACAATTGGACCATCATCATCAGCAAGCAAACCGACGTTACTTCGCCTGCCGCTTACAAACAGGAACAGGATGTTGTGCGCTTCACTGCAAGCGTAAAAAAGGCGCGCAAAAAAGCGGAGAACTTCACCATTCAGTTCAACGATCTCAATCCTACCAGCCTGCAACTGCAGATCCTGTGGGATAAATCGGAAGTAAGCTTCCCCATCACCACCGATGTAGACAGCAAAGTGATGGCGTCTATCGAAAAAGCCATGAAGTCAGAAAAGCCGCCTTATTTCCAGGCTGCCGTGTATTACATGGAAAATGGTAAAGACCTGAACCAGGCACTTGAGTGGTTCAACAAAGCCGTAGAACAAAATCCCAATGCTTTCTGGGTGCAGTACCAATGGGCCAATTGTCTTGCCAAATTAGGTAAGAAAACGGAAGCAAGAGCTGCTTCTACCCGTTCACGCGAACTGGCTATGGAACAGAAAAATGAAGATTACGTAAGACTGAACGATAAGTTCCTGAAAGAACTTGGCAAGTAAGCACTGCTTATTTTCTTAAAGAGAAGCTGCGTCATTAATGACGCAGCTTTTTTATTTCCCTGAAATAATTATTTCATCCGCAGGTTCCGGCCATATTTTCTGCAAAAGATTGCTGAGCAGTACCAGACCGATTGCCCCGATCATGTTCAACCACAGGAAACCGAGACTGATCACTTTGTATTGCGAAAGCACAAACAAACCGATGGTCATCAATTCGATTACGATGGCGGCTGCAAACACGGATCTTCCCTGCACTTTTTTGCAATAAAACGCCACCAGGAAGATACCGAGTATCGTTCCGTAGAAAAGGGAACCTAAGATGTTCACGGCTTCGATCAGGCTATTGCCGATATTGGCCGCAAACATGGCCGCTATCACACAAAAAAGTCCCCATGCAAAGCTGTACCACTTGCCCGCACGGTAATCCTGTATCGGTGTACAATCTTTTTTGATATAACGTTTATGAATATCCACCACCGTACACGAAGCCAATGAGTTCAGGGCTGCCGCTATACTGCCCCAGGATGCGAGGAAGATCACCGCGATCAGCAGTCCCACCAAACCTACCGGCAGGTAGTCGACCACGAAGCGCATGAAGATGTAGTTAGTATCCTTGTCGGCACCGCCATTTTGTTTTACCAACCCTTTCACCTGCATACGTACAGAGTCGGACTGGCGCTGCAGCACTTTCAACGATTGCAAATGATGTTCCGACTTGTCTTCGGTGTATTGTTTCAGCACAATGTCTTTTCCGAATTGCAGATGATCCATGCGGGTTTGCAATTGATGCAGCGAATCTTTATAAACCGATTGCTCCAGCCGGTCGATCTCTTTCTGGTTAAAGAAAACCGGCGCACCGCGAAACTGATAAAAGGAAAACACGAGCACACCGATCAGCAGGATAAAAAACTGCATGGGAATTTTCACCAGTCCGTTTAGCAATAAACCCATGCGGCTTTCCGTAACAGACCGTGCCGTGAGGTAGCGGCCAACCTGCGACTGGTCTGTACCGAAATAAGACAAGGCAAGAAAAAACCCTCCGATGATACCGCTGAACAGGTTAAACTGATCGCCCCAGTTGAAGCTGCCGCCTTCCATGCCGGTTGTGATCACATTCAATTTGCCCAGCCGGCCCCCGATATCGAGTGCATCTGTAAATCCTACACTGCCGGGAAGACTGTGCACCACATACCATCCGGCGATAAACATGGCGGCGAAAATAATCAGCAGTTGCAATTTTTGCGTATGCGCAACGGCCTTTGCGCCTCCGGTTACAGTATAAATGATCAGCAGGCCTCCCATGAGCAGATTGGTGAGCGTGAGATTCCAACCAAGCAGGGCCGACAATACGATGGATGGCGCTACCACACTGATGCCGGTGGAAAGCCCGCGTTGCAACAGGAAAAGTAAGGCGGTAAACGTGCGGGTGCGTCCGTCGAAACGCTGCTCGAGGTATTCGTAAGCAGTGATGATGCGGAGCCTTTTAAATACCGGCACAAAAGTGATACAGATCACAATGGCGGCCAGCGGCAATCCGAAATAGTATTGCAGGAAACGCATCCCGTCTGTATAAGCCTGCCCGGGTGCGGCGATAAAAGTGACGGCGCTTGCCTGTGTGCCCATGATGCTGAGCAGTACGAGCCACCAGGGCATGTTACGGTTGGACAAAAAATATCCCTCCATATCCTTGGAGGAACGGCTTTTGTACATCCCATACAATACAATACACGCAAGCGTAATAACGAGTACTATCCAGTCTGTACGGGTCATGAAAAACGTTGGGTGAAGAAATAGAGTATCGCGATCATTGCCACCAGCGCTACCAGTACGATTATGTACCAGGCAGTCCAGCTGCGGAATAAGGGAACCCTTTCTTCAGGTCCATTTTGCATGGCAGTTGTTTTATTCGTGAGCCGTCAATCGGCAATCGTCAATCGTGAATCGTGAATGGTGAATGGTGAATAGATAATCATTACTGAGTTCTCACCATTTCCACATTTACATATTTTCATATTATTTCCTTCCCCTCGTCCATCCCAGGAACACAATCACTGTTCCGATGATCAATCCTAATATCAATCCGAGTCTTACTTTTTTTATCAGGGCTCCCAATACTACGCCCAATATGATGGCGACGACAAATGCCATCTCCCCTCTTCTTCTATCCGGCTGACGGGTACTCATTTTCAAAATGCTTTTTTACCATTCAATGCGATCAGGTTGGCCAGCAATCGGTAGGCACCCGGAACACCCGCCGGCAATTCACGGAAGAACACCAGACCCGTATACGTGAAATATCCTTTTCCATAACGGGCCACCAGCAAACTTCCTTCATCTGGCCGTTCGCCGGGATCATTCATTGTTAAAATAGTTTCAAAGTTTTTGTCCCAGTTCACACCGTGATAGATACTCCGTTCCTGGATCCAGCCTTTGAAATCTTCCTGGGTGATTTTGTTGGGAAAATTCAATACAGGATGATCCGGCTTCAACACCGTTACCGGCGCATCTTCCCGTGTTACGCGGGTGCGGGAAATGTCAAACGGATAAGGGCCAATGCGCGCACGCACCGGACCGATATTCGTACTCGTATTGTACTGCACGATCAGGTTGCCGCCGTTGTTCACATATTCCATCAATTTGTCATAGTACTGGTTCAGCCATTCATTCGTGTTGTAAGCCCGCACACCGGTTAAGATGGCGTCAAAACGCGCCAGGTCGTTGCGGGCCATTTCTTTTTCTGTCAGTAACGTCACTTCATAGCCCATTTGCTCCAGCGCAGCCGGCACTTTGTCACCGGCGCCCACAATATAACCGATCCGTTTGTTCACCGTTTTGAGATCGAGGCTCACCAACCTTGCCGTAGCATCTTTGTAATAAACGATGTAAGGGATATGCGGGTACTGAATACTCCGGCTGTACCGGTCATACGTCACGCCATTTTTTCCCCGGGCCTGCAACAATACCTGCTCTGAGTTTCCTTTTTTCAGCGGCCGCACTTCGGGTGCAAAATAATTAGACGGATTATTGGCTGTGCCGTATATAAAACGGTCTTTCGAAAACCACCAGTCGGCAGTATGTTGCAAGCTCATTGCGTACTCAGCGCTATCGTTCAGGTTGGTTTTGAAATGCGTCCATACTTTGGTGGCCGTATCATTTACCCAAAGATTATTCTCATTGACAAAATTCAGTTCCACCGGTGGCAATACGACAAAAGGTTCATACAATTCTCCCTTAACCGGATCCGTGAATTTGTATTTTACGGGAAGTGTCAGGGTGAGTGACTGACCACCGATCTTCACGGTTGCCATTGCTTCATAAGAAGGAGTTACATCCGGTTGCCCGATCAGCAGTTGATCTGTGACATTAAAATATCCTTCTTCCATTTTATTGGCCAGCCAATACGGCTGCGTCACCGGCTTACTGGCAGGAATGACAAAGTTTCTGGTGAAATTAATATTCTGGTTGGTAACCATTCGTTGCGCAAATACCGTATCAAATCCATTCAGCGCAATTTTTTCGAGTACGGCATCGGCACCCAGCCTGTTGTTGAAAATAAAATTCACCCGCATGGTGCCGGTCTGCACACCAAACTGGCTCGCGGTAGTTGCTTCTGCAAAAAGTCCGGCACATTGTTGGATCAATTGCGCCGTTTCTTTCAACTTCTGTTCTTTCCAATAGCCTTCGGGCAACCGGGAAATATTTTTATACAATTGCACTAACCCTTTCACGGATTGTTCGGGATGGCGCAGGTCAAAAGAGCGGATCAATGCCTCCACTTCTTTGCTGATGGCGGCGCCTCCTTTTATTTTATTCCAGCTTGCATCTATATCATCCAGCAGATCTTTCACCGGAGCTTTGCCGCCGGTGGTTTTGAAACGTTCAAATGATTCGCCGCGGCTGGCGGGTACGCCGAAGCCCTGGCTTTTGTGCTGGCTGCGGCTTTCTGCAGCGATCTCTCCATAACTTTTTCCCAGCAATGGATTGAATCCGCCAACGTCTATTTTGAATTGGGTATCATCCTGTGTATTGGTGCCACCAAAGTTGAAAGAGTTGAATAAGATACGGGTGGCCTGCCAGGGTTGTACATATTTTAATTGTTCAGGAAAACGTTTGGGATCGGCGGCGGCTGTAAAGGCTTCATTGGCCAGGATAGCAGAGGCCGTATGATGGCCATGGCCTCCTTCGCCGGTAGTGGGAAATCTGGTGATGATCACATCCGGGCGGAAGCGGCGGATCACCCAAACCACGTCTGCCAGGATTTTTTCTTTATCCCATTTGGTAAATGTCTCTTCCGGGTTTTTGGAAAAACCGAAGTCGTAGGCACGGCTGAAAAATTGTTCTCCGCCATCGATGCGGCGTGCCGCCAGCAGTTCCTGCGTGCGGATCAACCCCAATTCAACACCCTGTTCATCACCGATCAGGTTTTGTCCGCCGTCACCGCGGGTGAGCGACAAATAACCTGTTCTGTACAATTTGTCTTTGGCGAAATAAGTGATCAGTCTTGTATTCTCGTCATCAGGATGCGCGGCCACGTACAACACAGCACCCAGCACATTCAGTTTTTGCAGGCCCTGGTAAATATCGGCGGAGGTCCAGGTGGAAGGAGTCTGCGCCATGGTCCGCTGCATTAAAACCGTCAACAATAAAAACAAAAAACATTTCTTCATACCACCGGATTATTCAGCGAATATAAAGCATGTTGGGGAGCCTTCGGTTTTTGAACCTTTTAAGTACCTTTCACACAAATTACGGCACTATGATCAGACCGGTCCTGGTTTTACTAACGATGAGTACGCTGCTTGCCTGCCATTCTTCCCGCAAAGCGGCGGCTCCACACCCTATCGATCCTTATCATTATTCCATTGAAAAAACAGTAACCGGTAATAAAGGCGCTGTCGTTTCCGCGCATCCGCTGGCGAGTGAGGCCGGGGTATTGGTATTAAAAAAAGGAGGTAATGCAGTAGATGCCGCCATTGCTACGCAACTGGCTTTGGCCGTGGTATATCCCGGAGCCGGCAACCTGGGCGGCGGTGGATTCCTGGTGGCGCATCTGCAAAACGGAAAGGAACTGGCGATCGACTACCGCGAGATGGCACCTTCGGGTTCCTCACGCGATATGTATATAGATAAAGATGGTAAAGCGCGCACCGATCTCAGCCAGGATGGACACCTCGCGAGTGGCGTACCGGGAACAGTTGCCGGATTGTTTGAAGCCGCGCGATACAGCAAACTATCGTTTAAGGAATTAATAGACCCTGCAATAGAACTGGCTGAAAAAGGATTCGTGATCACCGAACGCGAAGCAAGATCCCTGAACGGCATTCAGCAAGACCTGCAGCAATTCAATACACGTCCCAATGCCTTTCAGAAAAAAGATAAATGGAAAGCAGGCGATACGCTGATACAAAAAGATCTTGCGGCCACGCTTCGCCGTATCCGGGAAAAAGGAGCAGCCGGTTTTTATGAAGGAGAAACGGCCCGCCTGATCGTGGAAGAAATGCAGCGGGGAAAAGGTATTATCAGTTATACCGATCTGAAAAACTATGTAGCCCGTTCACGCCAGCCCCATCGTTTTGATTACAAAGGTTACGCGGTCGTGAGTATGCCGATGCCAAGCAGTGGCGGCCTGCTGCTGCACCAGATGTTGAAAATGATCGAAGGAAAAGACATTGCGGCAATGGGCTTTCATTCGCCGCAGGCGGTGCAACTGATGATCGAAGCAGAACGCCGCGCTTACGCCGACAGAGCCGAGTATATGGGTGATATGGATTTTTATAAAGTACCTGTTGCCGCATTAACCGATAAAAAATATATCGCTGACCGCATGAAAGATTTTACCCCCGGCAAAGCAAGCGACAGTAAGATCATTGGTCCAGGAAAAGCTGCGGCAAAAGAAAGTGAAGAAACCACTCATCTCAGTGTGATCGACGGTGATGGCAATGCAGTAGCGGTAACCACAACCCTCAATGGTGGTTATGGCAGCCGCGTGGTAGTAGGTGGTGCCGGCTTTTTTCTGAATAATGAAATGGATGATTTCAGTATCAAACCAGGTGTACCGAATATGTATGGCGCTGTGGGTGGAGAAGCCAATGCCATTGCGCCCGGCAAGCGCATGCTGAGTTCGATGACGCCTACGATCGTATTGCAAAATGGCAAACCTTATATTGTAACCGGCACGCCGGGTGGTACTACTATTCCTACTTCGGTTTTTCAAACGATCGTCAATATTCTTGACTTCGGTCTCTCTGCAAAAGATGCCGTGGACAAAGCCAAATTTCATCATCAGTGGTTACCGGATGCGGTGTTTGTAGAAAAGGATTTCCCTGCTGCCACACAAGAAGCCCTGCGCAAAATGGGTTATAAGATCGACAGCCGCGGCGATATCGGCCGGGTGGAACTGATCCGTGTGCTACCGGATGGAAAATTTGAAGCAGTGGCGGATAAGCGCGGCGATGATTCGGCGAGCGGCTGGTGAGGACAATGTGTAAATGTGAAAATGTGCAGATACGGAAATTAGAAATACAAATACACTTGGTACCCGAGGTACGGATTGCGACCCACCTGCGAATACGTTGAGGAGGAGCGATAAAACACGGCAACCCAAACACATTTACACATGGCCCCGGGCGAAGCCAGGGCACACTTCCACATTCTTCCTGATTATCACGGGCCAAAAAACCTACCCTGCGATGCATTGAACAAAGTAAAAAACACGACAACCCAAACACATTTACACATGGTCCCGGGCGAAGCAAGGGCACATTTCCACATTCTTCCCCCGGTTACTGCGGTTTACAAAAAAAGCCTACTTTTGCCTGCCCCTGAACGGATCCAATCCGGTAGCCCGCCCTGCCTGTCTTCTTATGCCAAAGCCACATTAATTAAAAAATCAGCATTCGCCGGTGGCGATAACAACTGTAGTATGAAAACAATTGCCTTGATCCTGTCTTTTCTGGTAGCCGGTTTTAGTGCCCGGTCTCAGGTTAATTTCCTCGCTTTTGCCGGAGGCCACGGCAGCTCGGCGCAATATTTTGTCAAAGGACAACGTCAGGACGTATCTTATAAACCAGGCGGCATCGCCGGGCTGGGTGTCAAAATCCCTTTCGAAAACAAACTCTTTTTCTCTCCGGCCGTTTTTTACAGCCTGAAAGGTTATAAAGTAGATTATACCCGTTTCTCAGAAACCCCGCGCCTCGATGCGGTGGCCAACAATACCACCATGCACGCCATCGAAGCAGCCTTTCTGTTCCAATTCGATTTTTCGGCTAAGCCCGGCCATTTCTTTATAAAAGCCGGACCAACCCTGGAAATGTATGTATCCGGAAAGGAAAAATTAAAACTGGATGATGGAACAAGTGTCAATCGTTCCATGCCTTTCGGTTTTCAGACTTATGGCCGCTATGGTGCCAATCTCATTGCACAATTTGGCTATGAAACAGCAGGAGGTTTCCTGATTGCGGCACAGTATACACGCGGTCTTACGGACCTGAGCAACCAGGATGGCGGACCCGATATCCGTCAGCGTGCTATCGGTCTGACCTTCGGAAAATACTTTCACCGTAGCAAGAACTGATTGCCATAATCTTACGAAGGCAACGATTAATTTATGTAAACATTCTTGCATATTTCATCAATTGCTGTACCTTTAGCCCGTATCCAAGTAATATAACCAGCAACTACTACCTGATTATATCACTCTACTGCCTACGATTGACTACACTTCACTGACTCAATATCCTCCCAAGAATCAGGTAAATATCCTCGAGACATCACCCCGTCATTTTTTTCACGACCCATCAATGTATGAAAGGGATGTTGTATACATGTACCTCTTGGAAGCGGCTGTTTTTTATTCTCCTGGTGTGGACCCTGGCTACTCCTTTAGCCCGTGCACAAAACCCTATTGTGGTGGAAAATGCACTGACCGGTAATCCTGCCTCAGAATGGGATATCAACGGCGCAGGAGATTTGTCAATTCAGGGCTTCGCTACGGACATCAGTGTTAACCGTGGCGAACGTGTGCATTTTAAAATAAAAACGACCGCCCCCGCTTATACCATCGACATTTACCGCTTAGGTTATTATAATGGCAACGGCGCGCGCAAAGTAGGTTCAGGCGTTGTCTCCGCCACCTTACCCCAAACACAACCACCTGCATTTGAAGACGCCGTCACCGGTCTCGTTGATTGCGGCACCTGGAATGAATCCGGCTATTGGGACGTACCGTCAACAGCGGTTTCCGGCATTTATATCGCACGGTTGAAAAAGACCAGTGACGGTGGCGCCAGTCATATCATCTTCATCGTGCGTGATGATGCCAGTACTTCCGATCTTTTTTTCCAGACTTCCGATGCCACCTGGCAGGCTTATAATGCCTACGGCGGCAACAGCCTTTATGTGGGCAGCACTTCCTACCCTGCAGGCCATGCTACCAAAGTAAGCTATAACCGTCCCTTCATTACACGCGATGGCGGCGGCGGCGGTGGTGCGGCCGAAGATTGGGTGTTCAACGCCGAATACCCGATGCTACGTTTCCTCGAAAAAAACGGATTCAACGTAAGCTATACCACCAATGTCGATGCGGCACGCCGCGGCAACCTGATACTTAATCACAAAGTTTTTCTTTCCGTAGGACACGATGAATACTGGTCATCTGAGCAACGCGCCAATGTAGAAGCAGCCCGCAATGCCGGCGTGCACCTGGCCTTCTTCAGTGGTAATGAGATCTACTGGAAAACACGCTGGGAAAACAGCGCCTACGGTACCAATAATAGTTACCGTACACTGGTATGTTATAAAGAAGGGACTTTAGGTGAAACGGTTTGCGGCACCAAGTGTGATCCGACTCCGGCATGGACAGGTTTGTGGCGCAGCGGCTGCGAATATCCGGCGGGCGGTGCCTGTTTGCCGGAAAATGCCCTGAGCGGACAGATCAGTTGGGACGGCAGTACCTCTTCCATCAAGGTACCTGCCGCTTACCGCAATCTGCGTTTTTGGCGCAATACCAGCATTGTCAACCTCGGTTCTGAAGACGAAGCCACGCTCCCCTTCGGCACACTTGGTTACGAATGGAATTTTGAGCAATATGCCGAAAGCAATCCGCGTGGCCGCATCACGATGTCGAGTACGGTGTTCAACGGCAAAACACATAAACTTTCTCTTTACCGCCATACCAGCGGAGCACTTGTATTTGGCGCAGGTACCGTCCAATGGGCCTGGGGTCTCGACGATAAACATGACCGGGGCAACCTGCCCGCCGATGTGCGCATGCAACAAGCCACTATCAACCTGCTGGCCGACATGGGTGTGCAACCAGCCACTCTTCAATCCGGCCTCATGGCGGCTACCAAATCCACTGACAACACAGCTCCTGTTGCCGCCATTTCCACGCCCGGCAGCGGAAGCTCTTATCAAAGCGGCAGCAGCGTTACCATCTCCGGCACAGCTACCGATGCAGGCGGTGTAGTCGCCGGTGTGGAAATTTCAACAGACGGTGGCGCTACCTGGCAGATCGCCAACGGCCGCACCAACTGGAATTATACCTGGTTTGCCAGCGTGCCCGGCAGCTTCGTGGTGAAAGTACGCGCCTTCGATGATTCAGGAAATATGCAGCCTGAAGGAACAGCACCTTCAACATCCGCTATCAATGTCACGATCACCAATCCACAATGCCCCTGCAATATTTTCCCCAACAGTGCTATCCCTTATTCCTCCAATAACTACGACAATGAACCGGGTATTGAGATTGGCGTAAAGTTCCAGGCAAGCCAGGCAGGTTATATTACGGGTCTGCGTTTTTACAAAGGAGTAAATGATGTAGGCACACACACCGGCAGCCTGTGGACTACCGATGGTGAACTGAAAGCCCGCGCCATCTTTGTAAATGAATCTGCTTCGGGATGGCAACAGGTACTGTTCAGCAGTCCGGTGGCGATACAGGCCAACCAAACGTATATTGCCTCATATCATAGTCCGACAGGTTTCTATTCTTATACACCTACCTTCTTTATACAGCCTTATCCTTCGGGTTACCTGACCGCAGCGGGCGGTTCCGTCGCCAATGGGCTGTATCAGTATACCACCACCCCCACTTTCCCCGGCAACAGCTATCAGCAAAGCAATTACTGGGTAGATATTGTGTTTGATCTTACGGCTGGTCCGGATGTAACTCCGCCGGTTGTGTTATCGTCCACACCACCGGATCTTGCTTCATTGGTTCCGCTTGACGCAACGATCAAGGCAACTTTCAATGAAGCTATTCTTCCGGCTTCTGTAACCACGGGAACATTTGAATTGCGCGGCCCCGGCAACGCACTGATCAGCTCAACAGTGTCAACGGCACAAAGCCAGGTGACCTTAATACCTTCCGCAGCGCTGGCTTATGCCACTACCTATACCGCGCGTATTTCCGGCGGCGTTACGGGCATAAAAGATCTGGCAGGCAACAACCTCGCGGCAGATTACACCTGGACCTTCACCACGGCAGATCCGCCGCCGCTTCCCCCTACTGATGGTACCGGCGGACCGGTACTGATCGTGAGCAACTCCACGAATCCGTTCAGCCGCTATGCCGTAGAAATTCTCCGCGCAGAGGGCATTACCAGTTTTGCCACAAAAGATATTTCACAATTGAGCACAGCCGCCGATCTCAACGGATACGATGCAATAGTACTCGGGGAAATGACATTGAATGCGGCACAGGCAACCCTGTTTACCAACTGGGTAACTGCAGGCGGTACGCTCATTGCATTCCGCCCGGGTGGCACGGCCCTCAGCTCACTGATGGGTATCACCAAACTGAGCGGCACGCTTTCCGACAAATACTTATTGATCAATACAGCTACAGGTGCGGGTGCGGGCATCACCAATCAAACACTGCAATTCCATGGTGTAGCAGATCTCTATTCGTTGAGCGGCGCTACGGCTGTTGCCACCCTGTATGCAAATGCGAATACGGCTACTACTTATCCTGCAGTCACCACGCGCAACGTGGGCAGCAATGGCGGCCGCGCAATTGCCTTTACTTACGATCTCGCCAAATCCATTATTTATACACGCCAGGGGAATCCCGCATGGGCAGGACAAGAACGCGATGGCCAGAGTGGACCTATCCGCTCCAACGATTTATTTTTCGGCGGCACCGAACCTGATTGGATCGATCTTAATAAAGTAGCTATTCCGCAGGCGGATGAGCAGCAACGTCTGCTCACGAACCTCGTTATTAAAGGAGCGCTGCACCGCAAACCATTGCCACGCTTCTGGTTCCTGCCAAGAAATCTCAAAGCTGCTGTGGTCATGACGGGAGACGATCACACGTACAACGGAACACCGGGTCGCTTTACCCATTATCTCAGCCTCGGTCCCAACACACCACAGGATGTGCGCGACTGGAAAGCGATCAGGGCTACCTCGTATATTCTGAACAATACACCGATTACGAATGATCAGGCCGCCGCTTTCGAATCTCAGGGCTTTGAGGTAGCATTGCACCTCAATACCGATTGCAGCAATTTCACGTCTGCCAGTTTCTCTTCCAATCTTACCACACAACTGGCGCAGTTGGCCAATCAGCTACCGGGCATCAGCGCTCCCGTTACCAACCGCACACACTGTATTGCCTGGAGCGACTGGGCTTCTGCACCGAAGATCGAGGCGCAGAACAAGATCCGCCTCGATGTGAACTATTACTACTGGCCTGCCTCATGGGTACAAAACAGATCGGGTATGTTTACCGGTTCTGGTATGCCGATGCGTTTTGCCGACCTCGATGGTACGCTCATCGACTGCTACCAGGTGGCCACACAAATGACCGATGAGTCGGGCATCGACTATAATACCTTCAGTGCACAACTATTTGACCGCGCACTGGGAGCGGAAGGATACTACGGCGTGTTCTGCGCCAACATGCATACCGACAGCGCGATGCATGCGGGATCAGAGGCGATCATTACGCAGGCACTGGCCCGCAACATTCCGGTGATCTCTGCCAAACAATTGCTTACATGGCTGGATGGCCGTAACAATTCTACCTACGACAATATTGCGTGGAATAATAATCAGCTTACGTTTAACCTCAATGCCCGTACAGCCGCGTACAACCTGCGCGGCATGTTGCCGATGGTGGCAGACAATGGCCAGCAGCTGAGCCAGATCACGAGAAACGGCGGACTTACCACCTTCACCACCGAAACAATTAAAGGAATTGCCTACGCATTCTTTGAAGCGCAGTCCGGCACCTATGTAGCTACTTACGGTCCTGTTACCACCGGTACGATCCGCGGCTCTGTAACCTTACAGGCACGCCCCGCTGCACCACATGCAAGCTGGCAGGTACCACTGACCGTTAATCTGTATGCACCGGGCAACAACACCACTCCGGTATTGAGTTATACTACCACAACGGACAATAGCGGCAAGTTCTCTATCTCCGGTGTACCTGCAGGCACGTACAACATCGCTGTTAAAAACAGCCACACACTGCAACGCGTGAAAAGCAATCAGGCAATCGTTGCAGGCGATAACGCCGTTGCATTCGGCACATTGTCCGAAGGCGATGTAAACAATGACAACTTCATCACGCTGATCGACCTGACCACTCTGCTGTCAGCTTATCTCAAGAGTAATGGTGATGCAGGTTATGTGGCAAACGCTGATCTCAACAATGACGGATATATTTCCCTGCTCGATCTCACGACCTTATTGTCGAACTATCTGAGCCAGGGAGAAACACCATAAACGCTGTTAAAAGACAACCATTAAACTGTAACAATTAATCGTTATTACCATTTAAAATGATTTGTATGAACCCGAATACTACACTCCCCCGTATTTTCAGCCGTTCAGTGCTGATGCTGTTGCTGGTATTCATCAGCCGCAGTATGCTGGCACAAAACGTGAACATTATCGTATCGCCCGCCACTACCTCCACACAGGTAGGACAGACGTTCACCGTTTCTGTAGTAGCTGATTTTACCGGCACTGCTACACTCAATGGTATCGATGCATTCCTGAATTTCAATCCTGCCGATCTGCAGGTAGTAAGTACACCTACGGTGCCTGCTGGTACGCAAGCCATGCTGGAAGGTGTGTCGGTTCCCTTTACTTCGGTAGCCACCATGAACAGCCTCGGGCGGGTGGATCACGGTCGCTTTACGACCAACGGCAACCTCTCTGCCCACCCCAGCAGCGACTTCACGCTGTTTTCCGTAACGTTCCAGGCTTTGCGAGTACCACCGGGAGGCAATACCGCCCTTTCGTTCAATACCGCATTGCCGCGTCAGACCAACGCTGCTGAAGGCGCCACCGTTGTCCTGAACCAGACCATCAATGGCACGGTGACCATTACCTCCAATTGTACACCTCCTACTGCTACTATCAGCAATACCACCAGTTGTAATGGTCAGCCCTTTTCGCTGACATTGGCCAATGCTACCGGTACAGGTCCTTATGACCTTACGGTAAACGGCAATCTCTACAGCAATGTAGCTGTTGGCGGTTCATTCGGTCTTTTTACACCTCCGGTTGAAAAGGTTTACACTACCAATCCTGTTACCAGTTCCTATGGTCCTGACACCGACCCTCCCAGTGCTGGTGCGCCTGCAGTTGAGCTGGGTGTAAAATTTCGCACCAGTGTAACGGGTTTTGTAAAAGGTGTCCGCTTCTATGCACCGGACATGGTTTCGGGTACGTATACCGGCAACCTCTGGAGCGCTTCAGGTGTGCTGCTGGCCTCCGCCGTTTTCAGCAATGTAAGCCCCAACGGATGGCAGGAAGTCACCTTCGCCACACCTATCCAGATTCCGGCGAACACAACTTATATCGTTTCTTATCATAGCACCTACGGCCGCTATCGTGCAACAGTAGGTGGTTATAGCAGTGCCGGCGCATCCAATGGTTCTATCACGATCCTGCGCAACGGTGTAGATGGCGGTAATGGTTTGTTTAAATACGGCCCAACCGGTTTTCCCAATCAATCTGTAAATGCCACTAACTATTGGGTGGATGTATTGTTTTCACCTGCTGTATATTCTTTCAACCTCACCAGTGTCGCGAGTGCCGACGGATGTACCAACACCGGTTCGCTGCAAACGCTGGTGGTTACGTCCGTTGAATGTGGCACACTGCCTGTACGTTTTGTTTCACTGGCTGCTGCTGCACAGGAGCCGGACCGTATCGTACTTAACTGGAGCACTGCGGAAGAACTGAATAACCGTGGCTTCCAGGTTGAGCGTTCACCGGATGGTGTTAACTGGACTGCCATTGGTTTTGTGCCAAGCGATACGCGAAGCCAGGATATCCGCCGCTATACCTATACGGATGAGCGTCTCGCTCCGGCGCGTTACTATTATCGCGTGAAGCAAATCGACTTCGATAACAACTATCGTTATTCCATTGTGGTATCTGCCACCCTGGGCAGCGCGGCCCGTTATATCCTTGAGCAGAACGTTCCCAATCCTGCAAATGGCCAGACGGCCATCCGTTACACACTGGCAGAAGGTGGCCAGGTGATGCTGACACTGCTGGATGCAAGCGGCCGCCAGGTGAAGGTATTGGCCAGCGCCCGCCGCGAGGCCGGCAGCTATGTGGAGTATTTTGAGCCGGCAGGTTTGGCGAAAGGCGTTTATTTCTATAAATTAGTAGTGAATGGATATTCTGCCGTAAAGAAGATGTTCATTCAATAGTCCCGGTACACACAATTTAACACTTGAGAAAGCGAGACGTCTCCACCCTGCGGAGGCGTTTCGCTTTTTTTATATCTCTGTATCTTTGCGGGATGGCAGAAGACCTCGCAATAGCAACAGGCTCCAAAGAAGAGCAATACAGAGCCCTCCTTCCCCAGATAAAAGGATTAGTGGAGGGTGAACCCGACCTGATCGCCAACCTGGCCAATATCGCCGGTGCATTGAAAGAACAATTCAACTGGTTGTGGATCGGATTTTACCTGGTAAAAAATGATGAGCTGGTACTCGGTCCTTTCCAGGGACCTGTTGCCTGTACGCGTATCCGTAAAGGCAAAGGAGTGTGCGGCAGCAGTTGGGCGCAGGCACAAACATTAATCGTTCCGGATGTGGAAAAATTCCCCGGCCATATTGCCTGCAGCAGTCTTTCGCGTTCGGAAATAGTCGTACCGCTGATCCGTAACAACGAGGTGGTGGGCGTACTGGATGCCGACAGCATTGACCTCGATACTTTTGACGAAACAGATCAGGTATATCTTGAAAAGATTGTGAACATGGTGGAGTGGTGAATGGTCAATCGTGAATCGTCAATCGTGAATGGTGAATACGGTTGTTACTACTTATTACCTAATACCTAATACCTAACACCTATTACTTAAACCCCATGCCTACCTGGATTATCAACGTAGCGGGACGCGTGCAAGGCGTATTCTTTCGCAGGCATACACAGGAACAAGCTTTACAATTAGGCGTTACCGGTGAAGTGCGTAATCTTCCGGATGGAAGCGTGCAGATCATTGCAAGCGGTTCGGAAGAGCAACTGCAGGCACTGGCCACCTGGTGCCGTACAGGACCTTCGCGCGCAAGAGTAGAGGCCGTTGACATGCAGCCATCGGATGATCAGACCTTCAGCGGGTTTACGATCGAGCGATAAATCAGGCTGGTAAATTCTTTTCCTTCTTCAAATTGATCAGCATATCCTTTACCATTTCCGGTAACTGGAATTCTTCTTTCCAGCCCCAGTCGCGGCGGGCAACCTGGTCATCTATACTTTGCGGCCAGCTGTTGGCGATGTCCTGGCGATAGTCAGGTTCGTATTGAATGGAGAAATCGGGAATATGCTGCCGGATTTCCGCGGCAATTTCTTTCGGAGAAAAACTCATCGAAGAAAGGTTGTAAGAAGTGCGGATGGAAATTTTTTCCGCTGGTGCTTCCATAAGTTCGATGGTTGCGCGGATGGCATCCGGCATATACATCATCGGCAGGTAGGTATCTTCCTGCAGGAAGCTGGTGTATTGTTTTTCTTCCAATGCTTCATGGAAAATTTCTACTGCGTAGTCCGTGGTGCCGCCGCCGGGTGCCGATTTATAGGAAATAAGGCCCGGATAACGAAGACTTCTTACGTCCACCCCAAACTTCATATGATAGTAGTTGCACCAGAACTCGCCGGCGTATTTGCTGATGCCGTATACCGTTGTAGGTTCGATGATGGTTTGCTGCGGGCAATGCTGCCGCGGTGAAGTGGGACCGAATACGGCGATCGAGGATGGCCAGTAAACTTTGGTCAGCTTTTCTTCGCGGGCAATATCGAGCACGTTGAGCAGGCTCTGCATATTCAGGCTCCAGGCGAGGTTGGGATTTTTTTCGCCGGTGGCGGAAAGAATGGCTGCCAGCAGATAAATCTGTGTGATGTTCTGACGGATCACCTGCACATGCAGCATTTCCTTGTTCATTACGTCGAGGGAAACATAAGGTCCGGTGCCTTCGAGCAATGGATTTTGTTCGCGCAGATCCGAAGCTACCACATTGGCATTTCCATAGATTTTACGCAATGCCAGCGTGAGTTCTACACCTATTTGCCCGGATGCACCGATAACCAGTATTTTTTCCCTGACCATATCAACGTTCGTTTTTGCGGGTGCAAAATAATTAAAAAAAAGGCGACCCCGGTCGCCTTTTTTAAGTCAAAATTCAAAAGTAAAAAGTCAAAAAATGACCGTTGCTATATGCATGCCTTCTTCGTCTTGCGCAAAATGACTATTAATCACAGTGCACTTTTGAATTTTTACCTTTGACTTTTGCATTTACCGTATAACGGTAATCTTCTTCGTCTGCGTTCCGTTCGCCGTTACCAGCTTCACCACATACACACCGGCAGTAAGATGCGCGGCTTTCAGCGACATCCGGTGCTGTCCTGCAGGCAACACCTGACTGGCCAGCCTGCTCACTTCATGCCCCTGCGCGCTGTAGATGCGTATGTCCACATTCCCTTTCTGTGCGATGCTGAAGGTCAGCACGGATTGCGCCGATACGGGATCGGGATATACCTGCAATCCCTCATCGGCCGCTTCGGTAGTCCAGCCGCCATTATCCGGCTCGATCATATCCGGATGCGATGAACGCGCGGGATAAGAAGATGTAGCCGGTATTTTAGGTGATGTATACGTTGCTTTTACAAATACTTTCTGTGATGGATTGGAGGCGCTGGTATTTTTCACCCTGATCTGGTAAAAACCAGTGGAGGAAGGTGTATAGGTCAGCGTAAGATTTCCCAGGCCATTCACAGTTTGCAGCAGCGTACCTGCATTGTTGTAAAGATTCAGCGTAATGTCTTTTGTATTGTTGGTTGGATAGAGATTAACGGTAATGGTCTTCCCGTTTTCACTGAATATTTTTCCCACGTTGCGCAATGCGGTGGATGTGGCGGGAAGTGCGCCGCCCTGCTGCAACGAACTTGCATGCGAATCGCCGAGATCATCCGCCATTTCCCATTCCTGTGTGGTGGTTCTTTGCGTTGGGTTGAAGCCACCTGTAATACCTGCCGGTCCCCAGATGCAATAGCCGCGGCGCACATTACTGCCATCGCAGGGTGGAATCCAGATGGTAGCCTTACCGGTTGCATCTGTCCAGATATCGGACGCATTGGCACCTGAATAGTCATGCAGTTGTTTATTGGCACCAAAATCGGTTTGAATCGTTGCGGACTGCCAGGTGTTCCAGTTATCGTTTACGCCAATGATTGCGTAACTGTTTTCCGGCCCCACATTGTAACCGCGTTCAATGATCAGCAGATCATTGCCGGAGGCTCTCACCTTGTAAGAGCCTTTTTTAAAGTTCAGTTTCTGGTGACACCAGATGATATTGGCGATGTCGTCTCTTACCGGCAGATCGGTTGTATTGGTTGGTAAATGCGAATAACGTTTGCTGAGTCCGCCCACATTAAACAGGTCTTCAAAGAACACCTGAGGCGAACCGTCTACGGCAAAAGCGATGGCATAAGCAACGGCAAGCCTTACATCAAACGGATCGATGTGTCCGCCGCCCAGTTCGTTACCGGTGTCCCAACCGGTGTAATTACCATTGGCGTCTTTGATCGGACGGAATGTATCGTGGTTATTAACAAATGGAACCGTGCGGTAACGGTTGCCTTGTTGTGAACCGGGAATGTTGGCGAGGTTGTAACCGCCGCCGCCGCTGGTCATGTTTTTCAATTCCTGGCGCAGGCTGAAATCGAAGGTACCAACGAGGTCTTCCGAACCGCCATTGCTGTAACGCACATCATTGATCCAGGTATCGAGTTGTGCGCTGCTGCCCACATACTCTCCTACCGCAAACATCTGCGCGCCACCGTTGGCCCAGCCGGCATTATATTTCACATTCCAGATAAAATCCTGCATGGCCCAATGCGGGAAATGTTTGACGGCATCGAAACGGAAACCGTCCACGCCTGTCTGTTTTTTCATCCAGATGATCCAGTCGCGGGCATTGTTGCGCATGTAATCGCTGGTCTGTGTAGGATTGAAAGTAGCGTTGGAACTTTGTCCGTAAGCGCCGGAATAATAACATACATCCGGACCGAAAAAGGGCGAGCACCAGTCACCGCTTGTACATACGTGTCCCGGATTGCCATGGAAATTCTGCCAGTTCTTGGGCCATCTTCCGGAGCGGGCCATGTAGTTGGCAGCCGTTTCCGAAGAAGCGGGCGTTACATAACTTACGTTGCGGAAATTCTTGTAGCTGTTACCATCGCCGTTGGCGTACATGGGGTCGGAACCGCCAAGGCCGGTGGAAGAACCCGCATTGTCGAGATGATTAAATACCACGTCCTGGATCACGTCCATGCCATTGGCATGTGCCACACCAACGAGACGCAGGAATTCGTTCTTGTTACCAAATCTTGTTTTGACATTTCCTTTCTGGTACTTGTCGCCAAGATCATACTGATCGAAAGGAGAATAGCCGTTACTGTTGGTACCGGCGTTTTTGATGGTGGGCGGGATCCAGAGGCCATCGATGCCGAGGTCGCGGAGGCGGGGCGACAGATCGGCCAGGTAGTTGGCCCAGCCATCGGGATAATTGGTGTTCCAGTAATCCCACCAGAATCCTTGCAGGACCACTTTACCATTCCAGGGATTTTGTGCTGCCGGCACGAAGAATAAGTGGGCCGACAGGAATAGCAGCACCAGCTGCAGACGAAACTGTAGTAACATTCTTTTCATACAGCAAAAGGTTTAAAAATGAGCAATCGGTTTTAAATGTGTACTAAATACACATTTAACTTAAAGGTACATTTTTTCTTTTCTCGCAGGAAGCGTAAAATCACGGATAATTTTTCCGGAATGTTCCGGTTAACTTCGCGGTATGAAACCATTTTTGACCGAGCTTTTTAAAGACCAGTCGTACGACGACAAGAACTTTTTCCTGATCGCAGGTCCTTGTGTTATTGAGAGTAAGGAGTTATTGGAGGAAGTGGCCGACAAGGTATCCGGCATTTGCCGCAACCTGGGAATTCCCTATGTTTTTAAATCCTCTTACCGCAAAGCCAACCGCACGAGTGCCAGTTCGTTTACCGGCATCGGCGATCATGAGGCCTTGTCGCTGCTGAAAGCAACGGGTGAAAAGTTTGGCCTGCCGACCACTTCCGATATTCACGCGCACGAAGAAGCGGCAGTGGCTGCGGAGTATGCAGACATCCTACAGATACCGGCCTTTCTTTGCCGTCAGACCGATCTGCTGATCGCCGCCGGTGAAACAGGAAAAATTGTGAATGTAAAAAAGGGACAATTCCTCAGCGGCCCGTCGATGAAGTTTGCGGTGGAAAAAATCCGCAGTACGGGCAACGATAAAATTATGCTGACCGAACGTGGTACCACCTTCGGCTACCAGGACCTGGTTGTCGATTACCGCAATATTCCCTGGATGCAGGAACACCAGGTGCCGGTGGTGATGGATGTTACGCATTCATTGCAACAACCGAATCAGACTTCCGGTATTACCGGAGGTAATCCGCAACTCATCAGCACCATCGCTTCTGCCGCACTTGCCGCCGGAGCGGACGGTCTGTTTATCGAAACGCATCCCGATCCTGCCAATGCCAAAAGCGATGGAGCCAATATGCTTCGCCTCGATCTGATGGAAGCGTTGTTAGAGAAGCTGGTGAAGATCAGGAAGGCAGTTGTTTAATGTGAAAATGTGCCCTTCCTTTGGAAGGAGCCATGTGTAGATGTGTAAATGTTCAGATCATGGTCTGAGTTTTCGGAAAATAAATAACCGTCCTAAAGGCACAACACAAATCAATTTACACATTTTCATATTTACACATTTTCACATCATTAAAAAAGGCCGCCTAAAGGCGGCCTTTTTTAATATCTCGTCCGATCAGCGCAAATCAACTTCTTCCACGCCGGGATATTGACTTTTCTGAAAACTAAATTGTGCATCGCTTACCGCGGCATCTGTTTTCATGTTGTTGATGGTATAGGTATAACGATTGCCACCATTTTCCAATACACGCATGCTGTAAATGGTCTTGGTGTTTTTATCAATCTGCACATATACTTTATGGAAATTCTTGCCTTTGTCGGTTGGAGTCAACTCAATTTCCTGGAGTGTGCGGTTGCCAACTTTTTTCTCTCCATTCAGGATGTAAAGAAAATCTTTGTCGTAAAAATTGGTAAATAACTTTTGTGGAGAAAGAGAACCACCTGAAGCATCGGCATTGTTGATCGTTACTTCTTTGGCGCTTTTATCATAGTTCCAAACGGTTCTGCCGTCGCAGAAAATCTCCTGTCCAACAAATGTCACTCTGTATTTGGTACCTTTCATCACCAGCGTACCAGTTTTGGAAGACTGTACTTTACCGCGGGCATCTTCTACTTTATAGGCAAAAGAGGCCTGTACACTTTTAAAAGACTTGAATTTAGCACTTACAGCGTCCAAGACCTTTTTGGCTTCCGGGTCACTTTTTTGTGCGGACACGACCAGTACCGACGAAAGTAACACGGCCAGAATTGAATACAATTTCTTCATTTTTAGCTATTTACATTTTTTTGCTTCGCAAAGATAGGTATTTGCATTACCTAGACAGTCAAGGATCATACCGGGTTGCAACGTGCCACCTTTCTTAACACCTTTCTAACCCAGGTCCAGGATCTCCTGGAGTTCGGATTCCGTTTTCACCAATACATCACGCGCTTTGCTACCCTGGTTGGGACCAACGATGCCGGCAGCCTCCAACTGGTCCATCAAGCGGCCGGCGCGGTTGTAACCGAGTTTCATGCGGCGTTGCAGCAGTGAGGTGGAACCGATCTGGTTTTGCACGATCAGCCTCGCGGCATCTTCAAACAGCGAGTCGCGGTCGCCGATATCAAAATCTTTTCCCTCCAGGTCTTTCTCATCGATGTATTCCGGCAGCAGGAATGGCTCAGGATAGCCTTCCTGGTAACCGATGAAGTCGGTAACCTTATCTACCTCCGGTGTGTCGACAAATGCACACTGCAGGCGCACAATTTCACCGTTATAACTGATCAGCATATCACCCTTGCCGATCAACTGCTCGGCACCTCCTGCATCCAGAATGGTGCGACTGTCGATCTTGCTGCTCACCTTGAACGCGATACGCGCCGGGAAGTTGGCCTTGATCGTACCGGTGATGATGTTTACCGAAGGACGCTGCGTGGCAATGATCAGGTGAATACCTACCGCCCGCGCCAATTGTGCAAGGCGGGCAATCGGCATTTCCACTTCTTTGCCTGCCGTCATGATCAGGTCGGCAAACTCATCCACCACGAGTACGATGAAAGGAAGGAATTTATGTCCCTTCTCAGGATTCAGCTTACGCGAAGCAAACTTTGCGTTGTATTCTTTGATGTTCCGGCATCCGGCATCTTTCAGCAGGTCGTACCGCTGATCCATCTCGATACAAAGGGCATTCAGCGTATTGATTACTTTTTTTGTATCGGTAATGATGGCATCTTCTTCGTTGGGCAGGCGTGCGAGGAAGTGATTGGTAATGGTGCTGTACACACTCAATTCCACCTTCTTCGGATCCACCAGTACAAACTTCAGTTGTGAAGGATGTTTTTTATACAACAGGGAAACGAGGATCGCATTCAGTCCAACCGACTTACCCTGTCCCGTTGCACCTGCCATCAGCAGGTGAGGCATGGCGGCCAGGTCAACGATAAAGTTCTCGTTGTCGATTTTTTTACCGATCGCGATCGGCAGGGAGAACTGGCTGGTCTGAAATTTTTCAGAAGCCAGCAGCGTCTTCATGCTCACGACCGTTTTACGTGCGTTGGGCACTTCGATGCCGATCGTTCCTTTGCCGGGAATAGGCGCAATGATACGTATACCGAGGGCGGCAAGGCTCAGCGCAATATCGTCTTCCAGGTTCTTGATACGCGAGATCCTTACACCCGCAGCAGGTACGATTTCATACAACGTTACGGTTGGCCCTACCGTAGCGCTGATCTTTTGTATCTCGATAGAATAATTGCGAAGCGTGGAGATGATCTGGTTTTTATTGGTCTCCAGTTCTTCCGGATCCTGCACGATCTTCTCGCTGCCGTGTGTTTCCAGCAGCTCCAGTGAAGGATATTGATAGTCACGCAGATCGAGTGTGGGTTCGTAGGGCTTTAATTTTTCCGGTGCAGGTTTCAGTTCCTGTGGAATATCTTCCAGTTCCTCCGCTGCGCTTTTGATTTCTAATTCGAGCCCATCTGCCGGTTTCGTAACAGCCGGTGGTTTTACAGGCAATGGCTCTTCTTCGGTTATTTCCTCTTCTTCTATTACTTCTTCTTCGTACGTGTCTGCTGTTTCTTCGGGGAAAACGGGTTCATGCATCAGGTCATCGACAATCTCTTTGCTGACAAGATCTTCTTCCACGGTCATGCGGGCCTGCGGAATTTCTTCGGGTATTTCTTTTTCGATAAGGCTGAAATTGTGCAGTGGTTTTTCGTCCGGCACCCCGGATTGCATGGTTATGGGCGCATCTCCTTTCAGGGCGTTGCCGCCGGTGGCAACCGGCCGTGCGGGAATTTCTTCTTCGTCGTCCTCCGTTTCCTCCTCTGCTGTTTCAGGCAGCTCGAAAGGCTCTTCTTTTGTTTTCGCTGCAACTGGTGTGGCTTCTTCATCATAGGCAGGTGCATTGGCAGCACGCGCGGGTACATTGAAGTTGGGATTGAATTGCCAGATAACATAAGCGAGGGCCACAACCAGCAAAATGGCGGCCGTTCCGATGGAGCCGAACATACCGGTCAACCATTGACTGATCATCTTACCTACGCCGCCGCCCCAGGCAAATTCACTGTTGCCGGCTACAAATGCCAGCGAAACGGAAAGCGTGAGCAAACCAATGGTGACATATTTAAGGTTGCGCGAGATGGAAAATACTTTGCGTTTGAACAGCAGGTTGACGCCCACTACAAAAAAGAAAGTGGAGAAGAGCAGCGAGGCTACGCCAAATGCTTTGAAGACAAAAAAATGAGACACCAGCGCTCCGAGATTGCCCAGCAGGTTGGAAGCCTGTTGTTCATTGTCAAAAAGAAGAGAACTGCCCATGGCCACGCTTGCCTGGTCCTGACGCCATGAAAAGAAATAGGAAATGATGGCTATCGTTAAAAAAGTAGCGATCAGGAGGAACACCACGCCGGTGATTTTCCAGGTGCGTTCATCCCGTGCAAGGGCTTTCCAGTCAACCTGTTCTTCTTTTTCTGCTTTCCAGGTTGGTGGGGCAGTTTTTTTGGCAGGTGTTTTTTTCTTCGGAGAGGTTTCTTTCTTCAGCTTATTCGCCATAACGACAAAGATAATACAGTTTAAAGTTAGGCCCCTTCCTATGGCCTGATATGCAAAAAATGAAAGTTTTTTATGTAGGTTTGGCTGACCAACGACCTTAGCTTATGAACCGGCTGACCCGCGCCTCCTGGCTTTTCTTTTTCCTGCTGCAGGGCTCCCTCCTGTCTGCACAGGCACCGCCCGACAGTGCGTGGGTCGATATCGGCAGCGTTCGCCTTTCGCGCGACATCCGCGACCGGGCGCCTGCCGTTTTCCTGCCTCCCGGCGGTTCACTCCGCGATCTGTACACACCTCAATTGTTTCAAAATGCCGTTCAACCCGGTCATTTCCTGCGTCCAAAATATGTGACACATACGCTGGTGCTGAGGTTTCATCTATTCAACAGTGCCGATTCCACCGTGGGTGTCTGGTTCTTTCCGGGATTCAGTTATTGGGAAATAAATCTTTACAAACTGGATAATGACCTGCTCGTAAAAGTACCCCGCCGCCTCCCCCGCTGCCGCGACAGCATCGGCTATCGTTATTTGAGTCTTCCTGCCCACGATTCCGGCACCTATTTCGCAGAAATGATACCGGTTAAAACGCACCTCAACAGCATAAGGCCGAGACTCATCACTAACGAATTCCTGCCCTCCTTTATTTCAGAAAAGAACAGTACAAAAGATGATGGCAACATCGTGACCTATTTGTTCTGCGGGCTCATGCTGATGATGATCCTTTACTCACTGGCCAGCTACTGGCAGGGTGCCAACCGCGAATTTCTTTACTATGCCCTGTATGCCTTTTTTATCGGTTGCATGCTGTTTACCAAAGGAGCCTACGCCTACCGCACAGACCTGATGGGCTATTTCCTGGAAGAATACCTCGACTTCATCCTGCAATGTACCGGCATTCTTTTCTTCATGATCTTTATGCGGAAATATCTCGATACAAGGCAGAACCATCCTTTCCTCGATAAACTGTACAAAGTCGGCATCGTCATCCTCGTGATATCGATGATCCTCTATACCTATCTCAATTATTTCTCCGATAATTTCTGGCTGGAAAACCAGGTAGAAAACGGCACTAAAATATTGTTGCTGGTACTGGTGATCGTTTTTCTGGTATACAGTATTCGGCATTGGCATGACAAACTCCTGCGTTTTTTATTCTGGGGAAACCTGTGCCTGCTGATCTTTTCGTTGTTCTCGCTCGTCCTGCTGATCTCAAGACCCGTTGTTACGCTGATTGGCGGACTACTGGGTTCCGCTTTATTTCATTATGAGATTGGTCTTTTTCTCGAACTGGTATTCTTCCTGGTGGCGCTCAATCACAAGAACCGTATCCGCATTGCCTTGCAGGCCCGCGAGCGCGAACGGCTCAAAGCCGAGAACATGCTCAAGGAATATGAAAAAGAAATTGCCGTGTACAAGGCACAGCAGGACGAACGCCAGCGTATTTCCGCCGATATGCATGATGAATTGGGATCGGGCATGACGGCCATCCGCCTGATGAGTGAAATCGCGCGGAATAAAATGAAAGAGAACACGCCTGTTGAAATAGACCGCATCTCCCACTCCGCCGATGAAGTGCTCAATAAAATGAATGCGATCATCTGGAGCATGAACAGCGGCAACGATACGCTCGACAACCTCGTATCTTACGTCCGATCCTATTCATTGGAATACTTTGACAATACAGCGGTCGATTGTAAAGTATCCACACCGCCGGACATCCCGGATATCCAGATCAGCGGCGACAAGCGGCGCAATATGTTCCTTTGTGTAAAAGAATCGCTGAACAATATTCTGAAACATGCAAAAGCCACGCAGGTGACAATCCGTATTGCCATCGATACGGAACTACTGATCGCCATTCATGATAACGGCGTTGGCATCAACCTGGAAAATATCCGTCAGTTCGGGAATGGTTTGAAAAACATCAAACGCCGGATGGAAAGTATCGGCGGACACTATTCGATCCGCAGGGAAGAAGGGACGGTAACGGAATTGCGCCTGCCTATTTCCGCGAGCGACTTACCGCCACAGCCAGCAACAACCAGCCTGCAATAAAGAATGATCCGCCAAAAGGCGTGATGATGCCGAGTTTGCTGAGCCCGACCGTATCGGTTGCTTTCACCAGGGTGAGTACATACAATGATCCGGAGAAAAGAAGGATTCCCAATCCAAAGCAGATGCCTGCCCAACGCAGCGCACCTGATGCAAAACGTTCATACAGGATGCCGGTAAATACCAACGCGATCGCATGGTACATCTGGTATTGCACACCCGTTTGAAAAGTGCCCACCGTTTCGGGCGGCACCATTTCTTTGAGTTTATGCGCACCAAAAGCTCCAAGTATCACGCCCAGTCCGCCAAGCAGCGCACCGGCTGTCAGATATCGTTTATGCATGGAATATTTTTTCTACAAACTGTTCGAGGCATTCCTGGCTTTCCTCCACCGTTACTGTTGCCTGCTCATAGTAAATGCGGCGGTCGGCGTATTTCTTTGCAATGAACTGATGCAATTGATCGTCGGTCAGTTCGCGCAGCAACGGACGATGCGTTTTTTCTTTTACCAGCCGGTGAAACAAGGTGTCGGGGCTGGTATTGATCCATACAGTAATGCCCGACCGGTTCATGTATTCGATGTTATTGAAATAACACGGCGTACCCCCACCGCAGGCCATCACAAAAGAGTCGTGACTTTCGGTGATGATGCTGAGGGTTTGTTTCTCTGACTCACGGAAATATTCTTCTCCTTTTTCAGCAAACACTTCATTGATGGAGCGGCCCTCGGCATTCACGATCTGTTCATCGAGGTCAAAAAAAGGCAGTCCGAGTTTTTCACTCAACTGGCGGCCCCAGTGTGTTTTGCCGGAGCCCATAAATCCTATGAGAAATATTTTCAACCGGATCGTTTATTTAAAAGCGTTGAATCCTGTGACATCCATACCGGTGATCAGCAGGTGAACATCGTGTGTGCCTTCGTAGGTGATCACACTTTCGAGGTTCATCATGTGGCGCATGACGGAATATTCGCCGGTGATGCCCATGCCTCCCAGCATCTGCCGTGCGTCGCGGCAGATATTCGTGGCTATTTCGCAGGCGTTGCGTTTGGCCATACTCACCTGCTGTGGAGTTACCTTGCCTTCGTTCATCAGCACACCGAGGCGCCAGTTGAGCAATTGAGCCTTGGTGATCTCTGTCACCATTTCAGCCAGTTTCTTTTGCTGCAGCTGGAATGCACCGATGGGTTTGCCAAACTGCACACGTTCTTTGGAATAACGCAAAGCAGTATCATAACAATCCATGGCGGCACCTACTGCGCCCCAGGCAATACCGTAACGTGCTTTGGTGAGGCAGCCCAGCGGGCCTTTCAACCCCTGCACGTTGGGCAGCATATTTTCTTTGGGAACTTTTACATTGTCGAACACCAGTTCGCCGGTAGCGCTGGCGCGAAGGCTCCACTTACCGTGTGTGGTCGGCGTGCTGAATCCTTCCATACCACGCTCTACGATCACACCGCGTATGATGCCTTGTTCATCTTTTGCCCAAACAACGGCAACCTGTGCAAAAGGTGCATTGCTGATCCACATTTTGGCACCGTTCAGGATCAGGTGATCACCCGCGTCTTTGATGTTGGTGAGCATGCTGCTGGGGTCACTTCCATGATCGGGTTCTGTAAGACCGAAGCATCCGAGCCATTCGCCGCTCGCGAGTTTGGGTAAATATTTATTGCGTTGTTCTTCGTTGCCGTAAGCGTAGATGGGATACATCACCAGCGAACCTTGTACGGAAGCCGTGCTGCGTACACCGCTGTCGCCGCGCTCGAGCTCCTGCATCATCAGGCCATAGCTGATATAATCGAGACCGCCGCCACCGTATTCAACCGGTACAGTAGGACCGAAACAACCGAGGTCACCAAGTTGCTTTACAATATGCTCAGGGAACTCCGCTTTTTGTGCATAGTCTTCGATGATGGGAGAAATTTCTTTCTTCACATAATTCCTTACGGAATCACGGATCATCAACTGTTCTTCGGTCAGCAGTTCATCTACATTGAAGTAGTCAGGGCTTGTAAAAAGGTCTGTACGAGCAGCCATAGGAGCAATCTTTATTTAGTTGCCGCAAAGGTATTGTAAAGTTTGTAGTTTGGAGCCTTTGTTTCGATGAATTCAACTGTTGGGACTGTCTTTCAGAATGCGTAATTCGCGGGGATAGTAGTTGTTGATGCGGTTGGGCAATGCGTTGATCCAGCCGAGCGGATATCCCTGGAAGTTAACGGTCTGCCATCCCCTGCCGGCTGTTTCGGCGGTGAAATCGCGGCGTTGGAGATAGAGAATGGCGGCATCCTTATCGAGTGAAGCAGCAGGCACAGCAGGCCGCAACAGTCCGCTGAGTGCCAGGGCATGATCGGGCACCAGCTTGTCGCGCATCAATTCGCCCAGGCGTACGCCTGAATACACCACGCGCATTTTTTCCAATAAAAGAGAAAAATCGGCAGCCAGCGGCGAAGGCCATGCATACACGGTTTGCTGATGTCGCACCGTGCTCATGTCTGTCATATCAATCCAGGGTACGAGCAGTTTTTGTTCGGCTTTTGTAACGGAATCGGGCTTTTTACGCAGCTTTCCGGCAAAACCCTGCACGCCGTCCTGTTTTTCTACCATGGTCAGGAAAAAGCCTTCGCCTTTTACTTTGTGTGGCCAGAAACGGTAACCGGGCAATCCGTTTTTACTGAGGGTAGTAACGATACCGCTGTGCTCCGGCACCTCCAGTGCAATACCTTTCACCTGCCACTCCTCCTGCATCCAATCAAGGATAGCTTCATCTTCTTCGGGAGAAAAAGAACAGGTGGAATAAATCATTGTGCCGCCCTCGCGCAGGGCAGGCCATACATCGGCCAGGATACGTTGCTGTCGCTGACTGCAGAGTTGTACGGCATTTTCGCTCCATTCACTGATGGCTTCGGGCTCACGGCGAAACAAACCGCTGCCACTACACGGTGCATCCACGACAATCACATCAAAAAAACCTTCGAACGATTGAAAATGAGCGGGATCATTGTTCGTCACCATCACATTGGCACTTCCCCAACGGATGATGTTGTCACGCAGAATGGATGAACGCGATTTGATCACTTCATTGCTTACCAGCAGACTTCCTTCTGGCAGCAATGATTGAATATGTGTAGACTTACCACCGGGTGCGGCACTGAGGTCGAGAACTTTTAAGGGCCTCTCCTTCTGCTGCGGAATTTTTTCAAAAGCCTTTTCCAGGAACATGCTGCTGGCTTCCTGCACATAATAACAACCGGCATGAAACAACGGATCGAAGGTAAACGAAGGACGTTGCGGAAGATAGTAACCATAACGGCTCCACGGAACAGGTGTCAGTTCATTCAGCGAACCATCAAACAACCGCGACGGTTTTGCAGGATTGATGCGGATGGAGGTGATTGCATCGGCATTGGCATGTGTTTGTTCAAATGCATGACGATCGAAGCCATCGATGCCTTCCAGGGAATTGATCAGTGAAACGGGAACCTGCATATCGCAAAGATAAGACGACTGTGTGCTACAGATTTTTAATCTCTGCTACCAGGTCCTGCAATACTTTTTTAGCATCGCCGAACAACATGGACGTACGTGGCTGGAAGAACAGGTCATTCTCGATACCGGCATAACCGGGCTTCATGCTGCGCTTGTTAACGATTACATTTTTAGCGAGCTCCACATCAAGTATGGGCATTCCGTATATCGGGGAAGAAGGATCTGTTTTGGCCGCGGGGTTTACTACGTCGTTTGCGCCTAATACGAGTACCACATCGGTGGTGGGAAACTCTTCGTTGGCATGTTCCATCTCGAGCAATTTCTCGTAAGGCACATCGGCTTCTGCGAGCAATACGTTCATGTGGCCGGGCATACGTCCCGCTACAGGATGGATGGCGTATTTCACTTCCACGCCTTTGCTCTCGAGTAACTTTTCCAGTTCGTGACAAATATGTTGCGCCTGCGCTACTGCGAGACCATAACCTGGCACAATGAATACTTTATTGGCGTAGGTCATTACAACCGCTGCATCGCTGAGGCTGATTTCTTTGTAGGAACCCTGTTCTTTGGCTGCGCCGCCGCCGGCTTTGGCGCCTCCGCCGAAGGAGCCGATGAGTACGTTGGCGAGTGAGCGGTTCATGGCCTTACACATCAGGATGGTGAGCAAGGTGCCTGCCGCGCCCACGAGGATACCGCCGGTGAGCATGACTTTATTATCATAAAGGAAACCGCCACAAGCCGCGGCCACCCCGGTAAAAGAGTTAAGCAGGGAAATCACCACGGGCATATCCGCACCACCGATCGGCAATACGAAGAAGATGCCGTACAAGGCAGACAAGACCAGAATACCGTAAAAAATATACTTGAAAGAAGAAGGCAACCAGGTGTTGGCCGTAACAGACTCTTCCTCGTAAAAAGAAGGAAATTCAAAGCGGCTTGTATGATAAACCATGTAGACGCTGAGCCCGATGATGATCAGCAGCAGGACAATATTAAAAATATGCTGACCACGGAAAGCGAAATCTTTCACACGGCCGTTGAGTTTGCCCCAGGCGATAATGCTACCGGCAAAAGAAACGGTGCCGATGACCAGACCGGCCAATATGATCACGAGGTGCAGCGCCAACTGAGCGCCGGAACCTTGTAAAGAAGTTTCGCTGCCGAATGCAAAATTCTCTGCTTCGGTCAAACCGATTTCCAGGTAGGGGCGCAAATGTTCATAAAAATGATTGAACTCTACGATTGAGATCAGCATGGCGCAGGCACCACCCATACCGTTGAACAGGCTCACCATTTCCGGCATCGCCGTCATCTTCACGCGTTTGGCTGCGAGGAAGCCGATTAATGTGCCCACGGCAATACCGCCGAAGATCCAGCCGTAGTTGTGGAGCTTTTCCCCATCCTCTTCATAGAGAAAGATGGTAGCCAAAATGGCGATAGTCATACCGCCGGCCGCCACCAGGTTGCCCTTGCGGGCGCTGGCTGGATTCGATAACATTTTCAGGCCCAGGATAAAGGTGATAGAGCCGATGAGGTAAGAAAGGGTAAGTATATTCAATTCCATAGTGTGAATTGTCAATCGTGAATAAGTGAAACAGCTTTGCGTGAAACAGCGCAGGGTTCACGCAAGGAACATAAGGTGCAAAGTCGCAAAGAGCTATATGAATCGTGAATGCTATTTCTTTTTCTTTTTGAACATCTCGAGCATGCGGTCGGTTACTACAAATCCGCCTACTACGTTGAGCGTACCTAATACCACGGCCAGGAATCCAAGAATAAGCGCCAGGTAATTGTCGCTTTCGGCTTTGCCCATCACGATGATGGCGCCGATGATTACTACTCCGTGAATGGCGTTGGCACCACTCATCAGCGGTGTATGCAGTACACTCGGCACGCGGCCGATTATTTCGATACCCACAAAAATCATCAGTACTACGATGTAGATGATCTGTTGATTTTCCGTGATCCAGTTGAGGAAGCCCATTTGAGTAATAAGTTTTAAGTATTAAGTAGTAAGTTATGGTATAAGGTATAAGGTATAAGGTATAAGGTGTAAGGTGTAAGGCTTAAGGTGGAAGGAATTTATTTAAGATTTGTCTCACCATTCACTATTCACCATTGACCATTCGCTATTCACTATTCACCATTCACTATTCACCATTCACTATTCACCATTCACTATTCACTATTAACGATTGACCATTTTGACTCTTTCATGTTGAATTTCACCATCAAACGTAATGCAACTACCTTTCACCAGGTCATCTTCCCAATTCAACTGCAGTGCTCCTTCTTTGGTCGTGATCAGTTGCAGAAAGTTAAGAACGTTTTTCCCATACAATTTACTGGCATCTGAAGGCATGGTGCTTTGCAAAGATGAATTGCCGATGATGTATGCACCGCCCGCTTTCACCGTTTCGCGGTCGCGGGTCTGCGGGGTGTTGCCACCGGTTGACGCGGCCAGGTCGATGATCACCGAACCATTGCGCATCGAAGCCAGCATTTCATCCGTAATAAGAATGGGTGCTTTTCGTCCCGGGATTTGCGCGGTGGTGATCACAATATCTGCTTTGGCAATATGTGCGGCGATCAGGGCCTGCTGCTTTTGTTTGTATTCTTCGGTTTGCTCTACTGCATAACCACCCGCTGCCGAGGCATCGGCAGCGCCTTCCACTTCAATGAATTTGGCGCCGAGACTCATCACTTCTTCTTTTACCGCCGGGCGTGTGTCGAATACTTCCACCACGGATCCGAGGCGGCGCGCGGTGGCAACTGCCTGCAGACCTGCCACACCGGCTCCGAGGATCAGCACTTTGGCCGGAGCAATACTGCCCGCCGCGGTCATGAACATCGGAAAGTAACGGCCGTAGGTATTAGCGGCCAGCAACACCGCTTTGTAGCCGGCAATGTTTGCCTGGGAACTCAATACATCCATCGACTGCGCACGCGTGGTACGCGGCAACATATCGAGTGAAAAAGAGGTAATGCCTGCTGTTGCCCACTCCTGCATGCGCGCATGCGTGAAAAGCGGTTGATATACCCCGATAAAAATAATACCCGGTCGGACAGACGCGGGTAACTGAGGTGTATGAATGGATAAAACGATATCTGCCTGTGAAAATATTTCTGTGGCGTGACTGATGCGGCCACCGGCCTTTTCGTATTCGGCATCATCGCAAAAGGCCTGTTCGCCTGCGCCGCTTTCCACCAGCACATTGATTCCTTTTTTGGTCAATGCCGCCACGGCTTCCGCTAATAACGATACCCTTGTTTCAGGTGCTGGTTCTTTGAGCAATCCGATCGTCATGAAGTTAGTTTTACACTTGTACGGATAAGAATCTCCGGTACGCACCGAAGATATAGAAAACGGCGTTTACCGTCAATTTAATATTGCATTAGAAACGAATGGAAAAATGCTGCTCTTCGTGAAAGGCGGGACGAAACAAAACGATACCGATAAAAAAGAGATCGATCGAACAACGCACACGTTCATGGCTGATCACCTGGTGCCAGGCCTGCTCCATTTCCGGGCTCCAATGAATATCGTCCAGGATCACGATCGTATCGTCGTGTATATAAGGAAGTATTTGTTCAAAGTAACGTACCGTGGGCTCGAAGCGATGATTGCCATCGAGAAATATTAAATCCTGCGCCGGAAGTTGCGCCAGCGCAGGTTGCAGTGTTTCATCAAAATTGCCCTCGACCACTTGTATGTTGCCGAGGCCCAGCTTGTGGAAGTTCTCGCGAGCACATTGCGCAATAGCCGGCGCGCCTTCCATGGTGGTAACGGCAGCCGTTGGCTGTGCCAGCGAAAAATAAGTGCTCGTAATCCCGAGCGATGTTCCCAGTTCAAGTATATGTTGCGAGCCGTAATGACGGGCTATCCTGAACAGCAGCCGCGCCAGCTTGCGTGGTTTGGCGGCATGTTTTGCGATGGATTTAACCTGCCGGCTGCTCCCCGCTCCCGTGGCCGATCCGGCGCCAAGGTCGGCTACAGACAGCCACCGTTCATCACGAAGCAGATCAGCGCGCAGCGCTTCCGCTTTGGCATATTCAGGATATTCTTTTTTATCCATGAATACATCCCGGATCATGCGGAATACAAACGGTGAATGCATGCCATGCCCTTTACCATTCAATGCGGTAAAATAATACTGCAGGTATTTGATGGCGAGGCGCGCAGGAGAATACATGAAGGGGAATTGTTGCGGTGATCAGATCCTCTCCCATACCTGGAAGGAATAATTGTAGGCGTGCTTTTCATCCGCCTCATGATTTTTCTGGCTTACCAGTTTCCATTTGGCCGGATCGATCGCAGGAAAGCTGGTATCTCCTTCGGGGGTAGCTTCCACGCGTGTAATGTAAATGCGGCGGGCTTTCTCGAATGCCAGTCTGTATATTTCCCCGCCACCGATCACCATCGGCTCTTTCACGTCCATTTCTTTTACCAGGAAAAGTGCATCATCCAGGCTGCCTACTACCACAGCACCTTCCGCTTTCCATCCTTTCTGACGGGTGATGACGATGTTTTTGCGTCCGGCAAGCGGCTTGCCCAGCGCTTCAAATGTTTTGCGCCCCATGATCACGGGCATTCCCCAGGTTACATTCTTGAAGAATTTGAGATCATTGGGCAAATGCCACAACAACTGGTTGTCTTTTCCGATAATGTTATTGTCGGCGGCCGCTACTACAAGGGAAATATTCATGAAAGAAATTATTTATACGGCCACGGGCGCCTTGATCGCAGGGTGATGCTGATAATTTTCCAATTTAAAATCTTCAAACGTAAACGACAGGATATCTTTTACGGCAGGATTTATTTTCATTACGGGCAGCGGAAAAGGCTCGCGCGTTAATTGCAGTTCTACCTGCTCGCGGTGATTATGATAGATATGTACATCACCGAATGTATGAATGAACTCCCCGGGCTCCAGATCGCAGACCTGCGCAATCATCATTGTCAGCAATGCATACGAGGCAATGTTGAAAGGCACACCAAGAAATACATCCGCGCTGCGCTGGTACAACTGGCAACTGAGTTTGCCATTGGCCACATAAAACTGGAATAGTGCATGACAGGGCATCAGGGCCATATCAGGAAGATCGGCCACGTTCCATGCGCTTACAATAAGGCGGCGGCTGTCCGGATTTTTCCGGATCTGGCTGATGAGATCGGTGATCTGGTCCACTACTTTTCCGTCGGCTCCGGCCCAGCTACGCCATTGTTTGCCGTATACCGGTCCGAGTTCTCCGTTGGCATCGGCCCATTCATCCCAGATCTTAACCCCGTGTTCTTTCAGGTAGGCAATATTCGTTTCGCCGCGGAGAAACCACAGCAATTCATGGATAATGCTTTTCAGGTGCACTTTTTTGGTGGTCACCATCGGAAATCCCTGCTGAAGGTCGAACCGCATCTGGTAGCCAAACACACTGGTGGTGCCGGTGCCGGTGCGGTCCGTTTTTTCCGTGCCATTATCCCGGATATGCCTGAGAAGATCGAGGTACTGTTGCATGGGTGCAAGTTAGCGAAAACCTGCCAGTGCAGCCGGGCGCTGTGAGCAACCTGTGGATACTAATGTACTGCCTGCAGGGCAACGACCGGCGAGCTGCCGAGCGAACCCGCCAGGCGGCCGATGTCGTGCAGGGCCTGCCGGTAAGACGACAATTGCTGTTCCGTTTCGGCCAGGCGCCCCCGCAATTCTTCCAGCTCTGCATGCAGTTGCTGTTGCTGATTTTCATACCCTTCTGCCAGCGAACTTTTACTGGCTTCAAGCCGGTTGCGTTCGTCCTGCCAAAGCTGCGATTCCGCGAGTTGCTGCTCCCGTTGCTCTTGTAACTGAATTACTTTTTCTTCCAGTTTTGCCTGTTGCAACCGCATAGCGGCCAGTTCCGCTACCGCCTGTTCTTCTGATTGCGTGGCCTGGTGATAGCGCCGGATGCGTTCTTCCAGTTGTTGTTGCAGGAAGCTGAGCTGCAATGTTTTTTCGTCCATCAGGTCTTTCACATAAGCCTGTTCTGCCAGGCGTGTAAGGAGGGTTACTCTTTCTTCTTTCCATTGCTCTTCGTTTTGTGCACCATCGTTGTTTTCGGATAAATGGTTCCGCGCCTGTAAAACGGCATTCTCTCTTTCCAATGTTTGAAACGCATTGTTCAGTTCGCTGAGCTTTTCTAATAAAGCTTCGCGGTCCATTGCCGCAAGGCTCTCATCGGTAAACAGGGCTTCTGTTGTTGTTTCCATCGGATTGTGTGCAGGTGAGTGTTGCATGGACAGGATATTTTGGGAAGTGATCAAAACGGTGTATTTCTCCCGCAGCGATTGAAGGTCGCGATGCAGAACGGTGTGGCGGGCAGCAGCCAGCGTCAACTGCCGTTGCTGCCGCCTTACCAGACCTGAATGGTCAACGAAGAGATATTGTTGCGCCTGCGGCGAAAGGCCCGGGACAGGCATAAAGAAAGCGTGTTTCCCCTGCACGACCGGCTGCAGGGAATGGCTCCGTTTCTGGCGGTAATGCCACCAGATGGTGATGATCGCCACAATAGCGGCCACGGGTAAACCGATCCAAAGTGTCACTTGTATGAAAGGGGCCAACTCAGCAAAGCTGCCTGCGCCAATAAACATAGTATGCCCTATTGATGAAGTAGAGTTAGCGCATAACTAAATAGCAGTATATGGATGAGGAGATAAAGCAATTCATGACGCAGCAACCGCGCAACAATGATACCAAAGAGAGATAATGGGTATAACTATTGAACAAGGTTGAAGGCGTAAGGCTGACGGCGTAAGGTTGAAGGCGTAAGGTGAAACAGCCGCCCGATACTTCGGGCGTAAGTTATAAGTTGTAAGTATACAGCCCGTATAAGGCTGACGGTGTAAGGCTGACGGCGTAAGGCTGACAGCGTAAGGTTGAAGGCGTAAGGTAAAACAGCCATTATGGTTCCTGAGGCCGATGCGTCGGGCCGAGGTTTCGGCCTGTCGAAGGATAAGTTATAGGTATCAGGCTAAACGGCCAGGGCTGTTTATTCACTATTGACCATTCACCATTGACTTATTGATGAAAATTCAGTCACCGGTAGCTAAGGCTCCCGAAGCTCTCCGCCTCAGTTCGCGGTCGATCAGCAGCAACTCGCGGCCGGTCTGCCCTTTTACCGATGTATTCTCCTGCGCGCGGCGCATCAAGTAAGGAATTACATCGGAGATGGGACCAAACGGCAGGTATTTGCTTACACTGCATCCCGCGCTGGCCAGGTTGAACGTGATGTTGTCACTCATGCCATACAATTGGCTGAAATGAACATGCGGATGATTGAGTGGCAACCCTTTTTGTTGCAAAATACCCGCAGCCAGCAGGTTGCTGTATTCGTTATGCGAGGCTACGATCAGCGCGATATGATCAAGATGATCCAGGCAAAACCGGATACCGTCGTTGTAATCTTTATCGGAATGTTCCTTATCGGGCTGAATGGGTGATGGATAATTTTTCTCTGCTGCTCTCCTGCGTTCTTTTTCCATATAAGCTCCACGCACACATTTGGCACCGAGGATAAAATTACGCTCCACTGCCGCCTCCTGCGAATCGCGCAGGAATTGCAGCCGGTCGTGCCGGTATAACTGAATGGTATTGTACACAACGGCGCGTTCTTTATTGAACGTGTCCATCATCAAAATCGTCAGTGCATCAACCGGATCTTGTATCCAGCTTTCTTCCGCATCGACCAGCACACCGATGCCTTTCTCCGCCGCGGCTTCGCAGATGCGCATCATGCGCACGCGTACCTTGTGCCATTCTTCTTTTTCAATGGGAGATAATTCGTCAACTGCAGTGAGATAACGTTTCATCAGGGTGCCGTTGCCCGCATGCATGTCGTTGTCCAGTTTTTCCAGCAAACTAAACCTGGCGAAGCCGGTCACTTTGATGCTCATGAAAGGAATATTCGGTTGCGTGGCGGCATAGTTGATCACGCGGATGAATTCTTCGGTGGCATGGTCGAAGCCGTGTTCACCGTTATCACCACCTTCCACACCGTAATCGAGGATCACCTGCACGTTGTAGCGCGAAAGTGTTTCGGCCACTTTTGCCGTCTGGTCCAGCGTTTCACCGCCGACAAATTGTTTGAATATGGTATTTCTGATCAGGCCTTTTACCGGCAGACCGGCGCGGATGGCCCAGGGAGTAAAGCGTGTGCCCAGTTTTACGAGCCACGATTTTCCCATAGAAGCAAAAAGAAAACGGGCTTTCTTTAATTCTTTATCCGATTTGTACGCAAAGGCAAACTCTGTATTGTCGAAGGAGATTCCCGGATGTGGTTCCATATAGCTCTTAAAAAATAATCACAAATGTACGTTAACTTATCCCATGGTCATCACCGGGGCTTATCTTTGCGGAAAACCCGTAAGACATGGAACCAAAGACCGCCAGCGCCAGCCTCACGATCATGACCGAACTCGTTCTTCCCAACGATACCAACGTTTTTGGTAACCTGATGGGCGGACGGCTGATGTATTGGATGGACATTGCTTCGGCCCTGGCTGCGCAAAAACATTGTAATGCGCCTGTGGTAACGGCTTCCGTGGATAATATTTCGTTTGAAAACCCCATTCGCCTGGGAAATGTGGTCCATATCGAAGCCAAAGTAACGCGCGCGTTCAACAGCTCCATGGAAGTACACATGAAAGTGTGGGGTGAAGACCTGAAGCAACAGAAAAAATACAAAAGCAACGAAGCCTACTATACATTCGTAGCGCTCGACGACCACAATAAACCTCAGCAGGTTCCCGGACTGATCCCGGAGACTGAGGAAGAAAAAAGATTATTTGAAGGTGCACTCCGTCGCCGCCAGATCCGCCTGATCCTTGGCGGAAAGATGAAACCCGACGATGCAAAAGAGCTCAAAGCGCTGTTTGTAACAGACTAAGCGGTTCCGGCATTTTCTTTTACCACTACCAGGTCGGCCAGGTTAACCTGCATCGGCAGCAGCCCGATTTTCACCACGGCTTTTTTGCCGCGGAGTTCGAGCACTTCCCCTACCTGGTGGTTCTTTTTCATTTTCACTTTATCACCGATACGGATCTCACCACCAACTTCTGAAAATTTCTCGTCGATCTTTTTCTGCATTTTGCTCACCACTTTCTGTTCGTTCTTTTTGAACAGCAGTGCTTCCATTTCCTTGATCACTTTCTTTTTGTCATCGGTCTTGCGCCACTCCACCAGCATTTGCTTCAGCTTGCGCTCCATATCTTTCAGATACGTGATGCGGTTCTCTGAAATGCGGTTTTGTTCTTTGAGCATTTCCACCTGCTGTTTGTGGCGTTCGCGGTCCATCACCTGCTCCATTTCCTTCCGCAGCTTCTCATTTTCCTTCAACAATTTCTGCAGTTCTTTATCCTTCTTCTCTACTTCACGGAGATCTTGTTCGGTGCGGTTGAGTAATTTGTCCAGGCGATATTGGTCGTCATCCACCAGTTTCCGGGCGCGCTGGATCAATGATTTTTCCAGGCCGATGCGCTCCGCTATGGCAAACGTGTAGGAACTGCCGGGTTTACCTACCAGTAATTTGTATTGCGGTTGAAGATTTTTTTCATCGAAAGCCATGGCGCCGTTGAGAATGCCCGCCGTTTTACCCGCCATCACTTTCAGGTTGAGGTAGTGCGTGGTAACGATGCCGGAAGAATGTTTGCGCGCCAGTTCCTGCATGATCACTTCGGCAAAAGCGCCACCAAGGCTGGGATCACTACCGCTTCCCAATTCGTCGATGAAGAAAAGTGTTTTGCCATTGGCATGCTCCATGAAATGTTTCATGTGCATCAAATGACTGCTATAGGTGCTGAGTTCGAATTCGATGCTTTGTGTGTCGCCGATATGGATCATCAACTGGCGGAAAATACCGAACTGCGAAGATGGATGCACAGGCACCAGCAATCCGGCCTGCACCATCATCTGCAACAGCCCTACCGTTTTCATGGTCACCGTTTTTCCGCCGGCATTGGGACCACTGATCACAAGGATTCTGCTCTGCTCATCGAGCGTGAGGTTCATCGGGATGGTGGGTTTGTTGCTTCGCAGATTGTAGAGATACAACAAAGGATGCACAGCCTGCACGAGATGAACGTGCGCTTTATCTACCAGCGTTGGAAATTCACCGCGTATCTCGCGTGCAAGTCTTGCTTTGGCACGGATGAAATCATATTCACCAATAACTGAATGGTAGGTATTGAGCAACGGTGACCATGCCGATAAGCGGCTTGTCAACTGCCGGAGAATACGGTATACTTCTTTACGTTCCGCATTTTCGAGTTCGTATACCTGGTTATTCAGTTCAATGGTTTCTTCCGGTTCGATAAAAGCCGTTTTGCGGCTGTCGCTTTCACCGTGAAGAATGCCTTTGACGGTTCTCTTTTGTTCGGCGAAAACCGCCACCACGCGGCGGCCGCTCATGAAGCTTTCTTCTATTTCCGCCAGGTATCCCTGCTTGTTGAGTTTGGCTACAATTTTCTCAAACAGGCGGCGCAGTTCATTGCGCTTGCGGAACAGCGAAAGGCGTATATCGCGCAGGTCTTCGGATGCATTGTCTTTTACCTGGCCGGATTCATCAAGCACCTCGTCGATCAGTTCGATGATATTTTTTTCATAATACGTACCATCTACCACTTTCAGCAGGGCCGTATAAACAGTGCGGCGCTCGGCGTCGAACCAGCGGAAGATCTTCTCCATGCTTTCCGCCAGTTTGCGGATACCCATCAGGTCTTCACCATTAAGTACGGCACCGGGAATGGAAAGCAGTTTGAGTTCTTTGGCCAGGTTGAGGATATAATCGTTGGGAAAATGGATACCGTTGATCAGAAGCTGGTGATACTCATGGCTCTGCCGCAATTCGGTGTCGATGTAATCCTTGCGTGTATGGATGCGCAATTGCTCCGCTTTGGTGCGGGCATACTCCAGTTGGCAAAACCCGCTGAGGAGGGTCTTAACCTTGTCAAATTCAAGTTGCTGATAAGCGGATTCAGGAAAAAGTTTCATACACGTTACATCAAAAAAGCCAGCAAAGTTAGAACTATTCAGGCTTAGAATCCAAATAAGTACCCCTAAGCCAATTGATTTTTAAACAACAGAACCAAAAAACCGGCCGGTTGTTATAAACGTAGATGCATTGAAAAAAAATCAGGAAATTTGTCCTGCAAAACAATATGAAACACCTAATTACCTTTATGCTGGCGGCTGCGGTAGGACTTGGCTCCTGCGCGCAGAACAATGCCCGCCCGGCGAAAAACGAAACAAAAACATCTACCGCTAATATTACCAACACAATGGCGACAACCGATACAGCTACATTGGCAAACGGGTGCTTCTGGTGCACCGAAGCGATCTTCGAACAACTGGAAGGCGTGATCAGTGCTACCTCCGGCTACACCGACGGCCAGACGAAAAATCCTACCTATAAAGAAGTGTGCTCCGGCGAAACCGGACATGCAGAATGCCTTCAGATCGTCTATGATCCTTCCAAGATCAGCTTCGACGAATTGCTGGAAGTATTCTGGAAAACGCACGACCCTACCACCCTCAACCGCCAGGGCAACGACGTCGGTACGCAATACCGCAGCGGTGTGTATTACCACAACGACGAGCAGAAAGAAAAAGCGGAACATTACAAAGCCGAACTGGATAAGAGCGGCGCGTTCGACAAACCGATCGTTACCGAGATCAAACCTTTCAGCGTATTCTATCCTGCCGAAGATTATCATCAGCAATATTTCGAGAACAACGAAAATGCCAACCCTTATTGCAGCATCGTGATCCGCCCCAAGGTGGACAAGTTTAAGAAGGTGTTTAAGGATAAGCTGAAGAAAGATTAATATGGCCCGCCTTCGCCGGGCGATGTGAAAATATGCCCGCTTTGCGGGTCCACGTGTAAATGGAGTTTACATTTCTAAGTATGTAAATTATGTGAACCAAGGGTTAATCTCCGGGCGTTACAAAATACAACAACCTTATTTAGACATCCGTACACGGCCGCCTTCGGCGGGCGATGTGTAAATGTGCCCGCTTTGCGGGATCATGTGTAAATGTGAAGATGTGTATTGCATTTTCACATTTCCACATTTTCACATTTCCACATTCCGTATAACGGATTTTAACATCTCATAGACACTGCCTCAGCGTTCTTTGATTTTTCCCTAACATTTGTTTGGTTAGTTTTCCTGAAAAGAAAGTCTATGAGAAGAATCTTTACACTTTTAGCCTTATTGTTTAGTGGCACTGTATTCGGACAGGAAACGTTCGGATCGTTGAGCTTTCAGCTCGCTTTTCCCCAGGAAGAATATAAAGAAACCTATCCCCGTACCGGCTGGGGCGGACGGCTCGCTGTCATGCATCGCTTTAATGACAACCAGCCTTTCAGTATCGGTGGAGAACTCGGCTGGCTGCAGAATGGCCATGATTCGCGCCGTTTCCGTGTACCCTTTTACGGCCGCGACAACCGCGTGCAGGTGACCGCTACCAACAACGTGGCCACCATTGCTTTTAAAGTACGCGCCGACCTCATTCCTTCGCGGCACGATTTCCAATTGTTCCTGGAAGGCACTGCCGGCACCAACGTGTTTTTCTCCAAAGCCAATTACGACTACGGCAACTACAACAATTACTACTACGACTATTATGGTTATTACCCCGATAACAATACCATGTATAGCAAAAACCGCTGGACGTTCATGTGGGGGCCAGGTATGGGTGCCGAAATCAAAGTAGGCAAAAGAAAAGATGCCGCCATCATGCTCAAAGGGTCGTACCTGTTCGGAGGCGATACGCGTTATCTCACCGATCCTTATATCTCACCCGACGGCGATGTATTCTTCACGGAGAAAAAATCTCCCACCACCATGCTTATTGCCGAGGCAGGCGTGCGTTTTACCATCGAATAATTCAGAAACGCGTGTGCCGGAGTTCCAGCAGATTGAGTGCATTGGGCTCGAAACCTTTCACTTCAGGCTGCACGAGATGCACTACTTTATCATACCAGAGTGGTACTACCGGCGCATCTTCCATGATCAATTGATCCGCCTGCTGGTAAAGACGGTAACGGAGCGAGTCGTTTGTTTCGGCCAATGCCTGTTCAAACAACCGGTCGAAGCGGGGATTATTGTAACGCGTATAGTTCGGGGGCGAAGGGTTGCGTGAATAAAAAACGGACAGATAGTTTTCTGCATCCGGATAGTCCGCAATCCAGCTTCCCCGGAAAAAAGGTGCGCGCTGGTTGGCGGTCATTTCAAGCAGCAGGGCTTTCTGCACTACCTCAACCTGTATCGGTATGCCCACTTCGCTGAGTTGTTTGGCAATGAAACTGGCCATATCCGCATAAATGGGAATCGTGAGCAGTTTAACCGGCGATAATCCTTTCCCGCCCGGGAAACCGGCCTCTGTCAGCAGGCGGTTACTACGGACAGGATCATAGGTATAACCTTTCACGATGCTGTCGTTGAATGAAGGCAATCCCGCAGGAACAAAACCGGATTCGGCCGGTGTGCCCAATGAATTACGCAGGTAGAGAATCATTTTTCTCCGGTCAAAACCGTAGTTGATGGCCTGCCGCACTTTACGTGCATAAAGCGGCGAACCCGCAGGACCGTTCACCGAGTCGACCAGGATACCGAGGTATTCGATGTTGAGATAGGGATGGGTATGCAAACGAACCTTACGCTCCCACTCCTTCCGCAAGGTACCGCGTTTGGTGAGCACTTCATCTTTGAAGGAAGCATCGATATCGTTGATAAAATCCAGTTGTTTTTGCCGGAATAAAAGAAACTCGGTAGCACGGCTGTCGTAGAAAGAAACTTTGATACCATCGAGATAAGGCAGGCGGTTGCCGGCGCTATCAGTTTCGAAATAGCGGTCGTTGCGCGCCATCACCAAAGCCTGACCTTCCTCCCAGGCTACAAAACGGAATGGTCCGGTGCCGACAGGGTGACGGCGGAAGTCGCGTCCGTAGGCATCAACAGCCTCCCTGGGAATGATCGAACAATATTGCATGGAAAGAATACCGAGAATGGGATGGTACGGCTTGAGCAGCACCAATTGAAACGTGGAATCGTTCAATGCAACGAAAGGCTGCACACTGTCGACCTTATTATTGAATATCCATGCACCGGGGCTTGCCGTTTTCGGATCGCGGATACGTGAGAGACTGAACACAATATCAGAGGCATTTAACAAACGGCCTTTACCATTGGGAAAAGAAGGATCGTCGTGGAAATAAACATCACGGCGCAGATGAAAAGTATAACGGAGGCGGTCTTCGGACACCTCCCATGAAAGTGCAAGTGAAGGCACGATGTGCAGACTGTCGTCCACTTCCACCAATGTATTGAACAACTGATGTGCGGGCCACATATTGGCCTGGTTGCGGGCCATCGCGGGATCGAGCGAGGAAATGCCCGCCTGTTCGTTGTACCGGAAAAAGCGGCGCTTGTCAGCTTTCTGGCTGCCGCAGGCCACCAGCAATAACAGGAAGAAGCCGGCCGCCAGTTTTGCACCGATGTGAGATCTTATAATTTTTTTTGCCATGAAAGGCTAAATTTACAATTCAAACCCATTCATCGTGAAATACTTTTGCCGTTTGGCCTGCCTTTTTCTTTTCTTCCTTTCGGTGAGTCATGTTTCCTGCGCGCAGTACACGCACCAGGACACGCTCCGCGGATCCGTAGGCACCGGTCGCGATTGGTGGAATGTGCTGCATTACGATCTGCTCGTGGACGTAGACATTCCCAATAAAAGTATCAGCGGCAAAAACACCGTTCTTTTTGAAGTAACAAAAGCAGGTAAGCCTGGTCTGTTGCAGCTCGACATGCAGCGCCCGATGGAGATCACCAGCATCGAAGACCCGCAACAGAAATACAAACAGCTTAGTTTCCGCCGCGAAGGCAATGTGTATTGGATAGAATTTGGCGACATGGCTTTTACGGCCAAACAGCGATACAGCCTGATCGTACATTATAAAGGCACGCCGCGCGCCGCCGTAAATCCGCCATGGGACGGAGGCTGGATCTGGACCAAAGACGAAAAAGGTCGTCCGTGGATTACCGTAGCCTGCCAGGGATTAGGAGCCAGTGTATGGTATCCCTGCAAAGACTACCAGGGCGATGAACCCGATCGCGGTGCCACACTTTCCATTACCGTGCCGGACGAACTGACAGCAGTGGGCAATGGTGTTTTCAAAGAAAAAAAATCATTGAATGGCCGCACCACCTGGCGCTGGGAAGTAAAAAATCCGATCAACAACTATACGATTGTCCCTTATATCGGCTATTATACCAATTTTGGTGAAACATTCGACGGCGAAAAAGGCAAACTCGAATGCAGCTACTGGGTGCTCGATTATAATATTGAAAAAGCGCGCAAACAATTTGCGCAGGTAGCACCGATGATGCGCTGCTTTGAACAATGGTTCGGCCCCTATCCTTTTTACGAAGACAGTTATAAGCTGGTAGAAACGCCACATCTCGGCATGGAACACCAGAGCGCCGTAGCCTACGGCAACCGTTATAAAAATGGCTATCTGGGTATGGACCGTTCCGGCAGCAAATGGGGACTCGACTGGGATTATATCATCGTGCATGAATCGGGACACGAATGGTTTGCCAACAACATCACCACGAATGATATCGCCGACATGTGGGTGCATGAAGGGTTCACCACCTACTCCGAAGTATTATTTGTAGAATGCAAAAATGGCGTGGCTGCCGGAGATGCCTACTGCCAGGGATTGCGCCGGAATATTGAAAACGACAAACCGATCATCGGCCCTTACGGTGTGAACAAGGAAGGCAGCAGCGACATGTACGACAAAGGCGCCAACATGATCCATACCATCCGCCAGCTTATCAGTGACGACAATAAATTCAAAGCCATCCTGCGTGGACTGAACAGCCGGTTCTACCACAAAACGATCAACACAAACGACGTAGAAAAATACATCAGCAAAGAAGCGGGTAAAGACCTGCAGAAAGTATTCGATCAATACCTCCGCACAGTGAACATACCGCAACTGGAATACGAGCTTAAAGGAAACATACTCAGTTATCGCTGGACCAACTGCATCAAAGGATTCAACATGCCGGTAAGAGTGCTGATCGGCGACACTCCGCGTTGGATTGAACCTACGGAAAACTGGCAAAAGCAGACTTTGGGACCTAAAGAAAAAGACGCGACTTTTGCGGCAGACAAGAATTTCTATATCACAGTAAAAAAAGCCGGCTGATCCGGTCTTTCAATCGAACTGCATGAGTACTATCCGGCGGCAAAGCATCATATCGTCTGTTGTCATTTATCTGGGCTTTGCTATCGGATTTGTGAACACCTTCTTTTTTACGAAAGATACCTGGTTTGTTCCGGAGCAGTATGGCCTCACCAGCATCTTCATTGCAGTCGCATCATTGGTGGCCTCGCTCGGAGCATTGGCTATGCCCGCCTATATTTATAAGTTCTACCATTATTACAACGATCATCTTCCTCGAAAGCAAAACGATATGCTTAGCTGGGCGCTCGTCATCGGCGTTTTCGGATTTGTATTGGTGACGATAGCAGGTATAGCTTTCAAGCCGCTGGTGATACGAAAATTCGGATCCAATTCTGCACTCTTCGTTGATTATTATTACTGGATATTTCCGATGGGATTCGGTTTATTGATCTTCACCATTCTCGAAGCCTATGGGTGGAATATGGGTAAGTCGATACTTACCAACCTGCTCAAAGAAGTGCAATGGCGTTTATATACGTCCTTTCTTATTGTGCTTTACATTACAGGAGTCATTCCCAGTTTTGATATTTTCATTAAGCTGTACGCATTTAGTTATGTAGCCATAGCGGCGACACTGTTGGGCTATTATATTTATACGGGCAAATTCCACTTCACACTAAAGGTTAGCAAGGTTACACGACGTTACTTTAAGAAAATCCTCATTTTCTGTACATTCTTTTTCTCAAGCGGACTGGTATATGTAGTGTCGCAGGTATTCGACAGTATTGTGATTGCATCGGTTTTGGATAACGGTTTGGCCAAAGCAGGTATATTTGGACTGGCACAACTTATGACGAGCCTGATACAGGCACCGCAAAGAAGCATTATCGCGGCTTCCATCCCGCATCTTTCGCGCGCATGGAAAGACAAAAATCCGGGAAATATTCAACGGATCTATGAACGGTCATCGATCAACCTGCTGCTATTTGCTGCAGGTATGTATATATTAATCCTGCTGAATTATACCGACGCAGTCAGGACGTTCCGGCTCAACCCGGACTATCTGTTGGGCTTTCATGCGTTTATTTTTCTCGGACTCACGCGGGTGGTGGACTTGGGTACAGGCGTCAATTCACAAATCATTGCCACCTCTAACTATTGGAAATTTGAATTAATCACCGGGATTATTTTATTAACAGTGATGTTGCCGGTAAATGTATTTCTCGCGCGTGAGTTTGACATTATAGGTCCGGCAATTGCCAACTTGGCCGGCTTTACTATTTATAATACGATCCGTATTGTTTTCCTTTGGAAAAAATTCAAACTTTTCCCTTTCAGTATGCGTTCGCTTTACACAGTAGTGCTTGCAGGTATTGCATTCCTTGTATCCTGGCTGTTGTTCCGCAACAGCAGCGGAATAGGCGCAATGGTGGCACGCAGCGCAACCGCACTGGTTATTTATGGCGGCAGCGCATTGCTGTTGCGCATCTCGCCCGATGTCATGCCGATATGGCAATCCATCCTGGAAAGATTGGGATTACAGAAAAAGAAAAGCTGAAAAAACAGAACGATTAAAATCCTCTTTGTGCCTCTTCGTCGCCAGGCGTTTTAGCTTTCGCCTCGGGACGCTCGATGCGGCCCGATCCCAGGAAACGTTTCAGGTAATAAGGATCAAACATATCACTCACCGTCACGCCTTGCGAAGTGGACGCATGAATGAATTTATTATAGCCCAGGTAAATGCCCACATGCGAAACTCCTCCGCGTGTATTGAAGAAAACGAGATCCCCTTCTTTCAATTCTGTGGAAGAAACAATGCGCGCAGCGCGGTATTGTTCACGCGCCGTGCGGGGCAACGTAACACCGAAAGCAGAGAGATAGATCGCTTTGGTAAAGGCCGAACAGTCGATGCCGCTTTTATCATTGCCGCCCATGCGGTAACGCGTGCCGTACCATTCATCCACATATTCCAGCAGATGCATGTCTTTAAGCGTTTCCACTTCAGTGTTCATTAAAATGGCATATTTAAGCTGAACAGCAGTTGTCTTTTCAACAACGGGTGCTTTTTCGTTCAGCAGGCGTGACGAAGACGCAGAGCGGTTGTCACGGTGATCGCGGGTGCTGGCGGTGCCACCGGATGTGCGCCGCGAAGGCGACTCATACACGGGTTTGGCTTCCGGTTTGGAAGCATTGGCATCCATTGAAATATCATCCAGAAAACGTACCTGTCCTGCAGAAGAAGATTTTTCTTCGCTAACGGACGGCTTCCTGCTGGCAGTAGCTGCCGGCTGAAGCGTGGAACAACTGGCCAATGTCAAAGCGAACAGCGCGGAATAAGTGATTTGCTTAACCATGAAGGCTTTTTAGGTTTTGTTGTCGGCTCGGATCAGAAAGGTGCAAAAATATAGGATAAATCTGTTAAATCGGAACTTCTATTTAACGAAATTTGCAGGGGTAAATTGCCATTTTGGGATAATCCAGCTCAATTCTTCCGCAATCCCGGCATCATTCAAGCCATTGACCATGTACCAGATTGTATCTTTTGCTTCATTCGTTTTGCTGGCAACTGCCTGCCAATCCACGGGTTCCGCTCCGCCGCAGAAAGAATTGACCAGCAATTTGCGCGTCGAAAAAAAATCGCCGGCAACGGATACCACGGGGCCGGAACCGGCCGCATTGCCGCCCTATTCAGGGTTGATATATGAAAAAAAGGAAATATTATCGGCCGCCCCGGGAACAAAATCCGTCCTTTTCAACGCCAAAGGCAGCCGCCTTTACGCCATGAACCTGGAAGGTATGAGCATTTATGAATTCGATCAGGCCACCCGCAAAGTGACACACGAATTCAAATTTGCGCCCACACGCGGCACCGGTTGGGACTATGTAAAAGAAAAACCGATACCTTCTTACGAAGAAAAACCTGTGGAAGCCTGCCTTTCACATGATGATAAGTGGCTATGGGTGTCGCTTCACAACGCAGAAGGTATTGTGCCTATACGCGTCGATGATCCGCTGGCCAATAAAACCACGGATACCCTGGCAGGCATCCGGAGAAAAAAGATCCGTCTGCTGGGTACTGATAAAAAACTGGTGGACTCCTTTTATGTTCCGCTCATTGAAACGGGCAAAACGCCCAAAGTGATCGCGCGCACGGCAGACAGCAAACATCTGCTGGTGAGCAACTGGCATTCGTACAACGTGAGCATACTGGAAACAGATGAAACACGTTATCCTTATGCAAAAGTGGTAGAGACCGTGCCCGTAAGCGCCATTCCCCGCGGCATAGCAGTGGATGACGCGCAGCAACGCTCTTATGTGGCCATCATGGGCGGTGCCAGCCTCGCCGTGATCGATCACAAAACATGGAAGATCGATACCACATTGGCCGTTGCATCCAATCCAAGACATGTGGTGATGGATACAAGCGGACATCTTTTTGTGTCCTATAACCGTCTTGCTAAAGTAGCCTGCCTCGATGCAGCCACGGGCAAAACACTTTTTTCGATCGGCACACATGCGCAACCCCGCACGATCATGCTGTCGAAAAATCATCGCTTCCTCTTTGTTACCTGCTACAGCAGCGACTATGTGGAAGTATTGAAAATAACAGATAAAGGATTTGAGAACATTGCCTCCCTGCCGTGCAAAGGGCATCCGGTGGGAGTAGACATTTTTGAAGATGCCGATAGACTGGAAGCATGGGTCTGCAGTTATTCCAATGGCAGCATCCAGGTATTCAGTTTCCGCAAAACCCGATAAAGTGACTTTGAGTTTATGAAATTTTCACACCTTCACGTACATACGCAGTTCTCTTTGCTGGATGGAGCCGCTTCTATTCAGAACCTCTATAAAAAAGCGGTTGCCGACGGCATGCCTGCACTGGCCATCAGTGACCACGGCAACATGTTCGGCGTATTTGAATTCGTTTCGGAAGCTTATAAACACAAAGATGAAAACGGCAACCTGAAAGTAAAACCGGTTGTCGGCTGCGAATTCTATGTGGTGGCCAACAGACACATCAAGACCTTTACCAAAGAATTGAAGGACCAGCGTCAGCACCAGATATTACTCGCAAAAAATGAACAGGGCTACCGCAATCTTGTCAAGCTTACTTCTTACGGATTCATCGAAGGGCTGTACAGCAAGTATCCCCGTATCGACAAAGAACTGATCGAAAAATATTCCGAAGGACTGATCGCCACTACCTGCTGCCTGGGTGCCGCGGTGCCGCAAGCCATCCTGCGCCAGAACGAAGACGAAGCCGAAAAAGAATTCAAGTGGTGGCTCGACCGCTTCGGAGAGGATTACTATGTAGAACTGCAACGTCATGGCATGGCCGAGCAGGATAAGGTAAATGAAGTACTGGTCAGATTTGCACGCAAGTACAACGTACGTATCATCGCCAGCAATGACTCACACTATGTGGATCAGAGCGACTTCGATGCGCACGATATCCTTCTTTGCATCAACACCGGTGAAAAGAAGGCCACTCCTGCCCTTCGCGAGTTCAACGATGATGATGTACAGATCAAGAACAAACGTTTCGCATTTCCCAACGATCAGTTTTATTTCAAAACGACGGCGGAGATGAGCAAAGTGTTTTCGGATCTGCCGGAAGCCATCGATAATACCAACGAGATCGTCAGCAAGATCGACGTCCTTAACCTGAAGCGCGATATCTTACTACCGGCCTTCCCGATTCCCCCACAGTTTCAGATACACCACACAGATGAAAAAATCGGGAAAGACATTATCAAACCCGACGTTAACAACCAGTGGGAATACCTGAAACACCTGACCTACGAAGGTGCAGCCGGTCGGTACAGCGAGATCACGGAAGAGATCAGGGAACGTATCGACTTCGAGCTGTTCACCATCAAGACCATGGGATTCGCGGGTTACTTCCTTATCGTGAGCGACTTTATCAAAGCCGGTCGCGATATCGGCGTATTCATCGGACCGGGCCGTGGTTCTGCCGCAGGCTCCGTAGTGGCTTATTGCATAGGCATCACCAACATCGACCCTATCAAATACAACCTGCTGTTCGAACGTTTCCTTAACCCCGACCGTAAATCGATGCCGGATATCGATACCGACTTCGACGATGAAGGAAGGCAGAAGGTGATCGATTATGTAGTAGATAAATACGGCAAGAATCAGGTGGCGCAGATCATTACCTATGGCACCATGGCCGCAAAAATGAGTATCAAGGACGTGGCACGTGTACTTGATCTGCCGCTTGTTGAGTCCAACGCACTCGCCAAGATGGTACCGGATAAACCAGGTATCGAACTGCGCCGTGTACTGCACGCACCGCTCAAAACAAAGGACGGTCCAAAATCACTCGAAGAAAAGGATGGCCTGCAGAGCGAGGACATCGAAACCGTGAGAAAGCTCCGCGATATTTATAATCAGAAAGACAGTCCGCTCAGCAAAGTATTGCATGAAGCGGAACGTCTCGAAGGTTCTGTCCGCAACACCGGTATCCACGCTGCGGGTATCATCATTGCCCCGCGCGACCTCACGGACCTGATTCCGGTTTCCATTGCCAAAGATTCCGATCTCTGGGTAACACAGATAGAGGGAAGCATCATCGAAGATGCCGGGGTTATCAAAATGGACTTCCTGGGACTGAAGACCCTCACTATTATCAAGAATGCACTCACCATGATCAAACAGAATCATGGTGTGGAAATCAATATCGACGAAATACCACTCGATGATCAGAAAACATTCGAGTTGTATCAGCAGGCTGCTACCATCGGTACGTTTCAATTTGAAAGTCCCGGGATGCAGAAATATCTCCGTGATCTCAAGCCCGACCAATTTGCCGACCTCATTGCGATGAACGCCTTGTATCGGCCGGGTCCGCTGGCTTATATCCCCAACTTCATCGATCGTAAACACGGCCGGGAGCAGATCGTATATGACCTGCCGGAAATGGAAGAATACCTGCAGGAAACATATGGTATCACCGTATACCAGGAACAGGTAATGTTGCTCGCGCAAAAACTTGCGGGCTTCAGTAAAGGTGATGCCGACGTACTGCGGAAGGCCATGGGTAAAAAACAGATTGCGGTACTGGATAAAATGAAAAACCAGTTCATTACCGGTGCTTCGGCTAAAGGACATCCGGTAGATAAACTGGAAAAAATCTGGACCGACTGGGAGGCATTTGCACAATACGCGTTTAACAAATCACACTCCACCTGTTATGCTTATGTAGCCTACCAGACCGCCTACCTGAAAGCGCATTATCCGGGAGAATATATGTCTGCTGTATTAAACAACGCCGGCAGTATTGAAAAGATCACCTTCTTCATGGAAGAATGTAAGCCAATGGGCATCCAGGTATTGGGACCAGACATCAATGAATCGCTGAAAGGATTTGCGGTAAACAAAGCCGGTGTGATCCGTTTCGGTTTGGGAGGATTGAAAGGCGTGGGTGAAGCGGCTGTTGAAAGCATTATCGAAGAGCGCGAAAAGAACGGACCGTTCACCGACATATTTGATTTCATCCGCAGGGTCAATCAACGTACGGTCAATAAAAAAACGTTGGAAAACCTCGCGTATGCCGGCGCTTTCGACTGTTTCCCCGAGCATCATCGCGCGCAATATTTCACGATTGTGCCTGGCGAAACAGCAACGGGGCTGGAAAAAATCATCCGTTACGGACAAACCATGTCCAACCAAAGTGTATCTGCCAGCAATACGCTCTTTGGTGATATGCCGGACAGCATCGAGATTCCGACGCCGCGTCTGCCCGATTGTGCACCCTGGTCGCTGACGCAGCAACTGGATTTTGAAAAAGAAGTAACGGGCATGTTCCTGAGCGGTCACCCGCTGGATCACTACCGTTTTGAAATGAAACATTACGGCGTAACGCCAATCGGCGACTTCAATGAATTCCGCGACTCGATCAGGATGCAATCGAACCCGGGCCGTCAGTTCCGGTTGATTGCGTTAGTAGCATCGGCAGATCACCGTGTGGCGCAGAACGGCAATAAATATGGAAGATTTAACCTGGAAGACTACACAGGCAAAACGGAAGTATCGCTTTTCCGGGAAGAATACCTGCGTCTCCATCCCTTCCTGGTGCAGGGAACTGCGGTGTACATCACCGGCTATTTTAAGCCGCGCTTCAATAAAGAAGAATTTGAATTCAAGATTACGGGTGTATCGCTGGCCGAAACGCTGAAGAAAACCCTGACCAAACAATTGACAATCAGCACACAAGCCCGGTATATCACCAGCGACCTGATTGATTTTATGGAAACGAACCGCCGCTCCCATCCCGGCGATACGGCGCTGCAATTTGTGGTAGTAGAACCGGCGCAGGAACTGAGAATCAGCATGGTAACCGGCGGTAACGGACTGGAAATGAATGATGACCTGATACAATATTTACAGGAAAAACCGGAGCTGGACGTACAGGTACAACTGACCTGATACACATGCTAATACGACAGGAGCAAAGGAAAATAATGACATTTTTTACACAACCTTCTGCCACCCCTGCCTGTTATCTCAAGAGGACTTAAATTTGCAGTCCCTTGTTCGTAAAGCGACACTTAAAAAAACTTAAAATAAACACAATGGCAAAAGAGTTCAATGATGCAAACTTCCAGACAGATGTCCTGTCTTCTGATCAACTGACCGTGGTGGATTTCTGGGCAGAATGGTGTGGTCCCTGCCGCGCGATCGGTCCGGTTATCGAGGAGTTGTCAAAAGAGTATGATGGCAAAGTAAATATCGGCAAGGTGAATGTGGACAACAATCCGCAGGTATCGATGAACTACGGTATTACATCCATTCCGGCTATTCTGTTCATCAAAAACGGACAGGTGGTCGACAAGCTGGTTGGTGCGCAGCCAAAAGGCAATTTTGTAAAAAAGATAGAAGCACATATCTAAAAAGAAATCCCGCCGAATGGCGGGATTTCTTTTTAAGGCGGAAGGCTTGGGGCTTAAGGAGAAAGGTGAAACAGCCGCCCGATACTTCGGGTGCAGGTAATAAGCTATAGGTTATAAGTATTGCCCTTTCATATGTTACTTATGCACGATTCCCTGCAGCTATTGACAATTCACAATTGACCATTCACTTTTAAATTTTGAATTTTGACTTTTAACCTCTTCCCCGACCTGTTCTCTTACAACGAGCACAGCAATCATCAACTGGCGTTGTTGTTACAACGCAAAGCCGGTGAATTGCCGGAAAAAATCCACTTGCTGTTTAGTCATATCCTCAATGCCCACCAGGTGTGGAACAGCCGCATCCAGCGCGATCAGCCGCCATTTGGCGTCTGGGATCTTCGCACGGTGGAAGAATACGCAGAGATCAACCGCCGCAATCATCTTCACTCACACCAGGTATTGGATAAGCTTACGGACCTGGGAGCAAGCATCCGTTATGTTAATACACGTGGGGATGAATTCAGCAAAACAGTAAAAGATATTCTTTTTCACGTAATCAATCATTCTACTTATCACCGCGGACAAATAGCATTGTTGTTACGCCAGCATGGGGAAACGCCGCTGGTGAGCGATTATATTCATTTTAAGTAGCTCCGGAACGGAACAGCCGTATTAAGTAGTAAGTATTAGGTATTAAGTAGAAGAGCGATTCACTTATTGACCATTCACCATTCACCATTGACGATTCACTCCTAATGAGCAATCATCTGCGCAGGCGCGTTGCGATCGTGTTTATGTCGGAAGAAGATGGCGAACAACACGGCTACAATCAGCGCATACGCTGCAAACGCCAGCCAGATGCTATGCCAGTCCTTCATGAATACCGCCGAACTCAATGATCCGTCGGCAAGAATAGAAGATCCTTGCTTTTCCACGAACTGCGCCATCAAAGGATTGGAACTTTCCGTTTGCAGATGCGTAGCCAGTGCAGAAGACTGCGTATAGGATCTTGTGAAGAAAGTATCGATTGCCCATCCTGAGATCACACTGCCCAACACAGCGCCTACACCATTGGTCATCATCATAAATAGTCCCTGTGCCGAAGAACGCGTCTTGGCATTGGTATTCCCTTCCACAAAGAGGGAACCGGAGATATTAAAGAAGTCGAACGCCATGCCATATACCACACAGGAAAGAACGATCATCCATAAGCCATTCACCGGATCGCCGTAGGCAAATAAGCCGAAACGTAAAACCCATGCCAGCATCGAGATCAGCATTACCTGTTTGATACCAAACCGCTTCAGGAAGAAGGGAATGGCCAGGATGAATAAAGTTTCCGATATCTGTGAGATAGACATGATGATGGTGGAACGTCTTACGACGAATGATTCGGCGTATTTGGGATAATTTTCAAACTCACTGAGGAATACATCGCCGTAAGCATTGGTAAGTTGCAGTGCTGCCCCAAGGAACATCGAGAATATAAAGAACAACGCCATTTTATAATTCGCAAATAGACGGAATGCGCCCAGTCCGAATGTTTCGCTCACCGATGCGTTTTCGCCGATGCTGCGTTGAGGCGGACATTTAGGTAACGTAAACGAGTAAACCCCGAGTACCAGCGCGGCAACACCTGCGATATAGAACTGGTTGGCAGTAGCCTTGTTATCGGTAAGATTCGTGATCCACATCGCTACGATGAAGCCGATGGTTCCCCAAACACGGATCGGAGGAAACTCCTTTACCACATCGCGGTTATTCGATTTAAGAACGGTATAGGAAATAGAATTGCTGAGTGCGATCGTAGGCATATAAAAGCACATGGCGGCAAACATCACGTAAATGAAGGTGGTGGGATCTTCGACCATGGGCAGGGCAAACAGTACCAGCGCATAGAGAATGTTCAGAATGCCGTAAAGGCGTTCGGCATTGATCCATTTATCGGCGATAATACCGGTAATGGTGGGCATAAAAAGCGAGGCAAAACCCATGGTGGCAAAAACCAAACCGAATTGGGTGCCTTCCCAGTGTTTGGTACCGAACCAATAGTTGGCAATAGTGATCAGCCAGGCGCCCCAGATAAAAAACTCCAGAAAACTCAATGCAGTCAGGCGAAGTTTGATATGCTTCATACAGTTGTTTAGTTGCTTCAGCATCCCGGTAACCGGGATCATCGGGGGAAGATAGTAAATTGTCGTTCAGACTGTCAAAAAAACTGAAAATTATTTCCCTGTATAAGGCTGTATGATCAGCCGGGGAGCGCTACCCGCGTGCATTTGTGCTAACGAACGTGGGAAGATTTTTTTCCCGGAAATTCCTTTATTCAGTATTATTGTGGGCTTATTTTCAGGCAACCTGAATGTATTTCCTAACTTAAAACTATACTGCTTTGAGAAATTTTACCAAAGTACTTGCGGCAGGCTTGTTTTTATTCCTATCCACCCACGTCTTCGCACAAAAGCGGACGTTGGAGGCTACGGGTGAAAAACAGCCGGTCACCTCTCCCGGAACTCCGGCATCGATCAAACGATGCGGAACGATGGAAGCTTATGCCGAGCTCTTCCGGCAGAACCCCGACTTCAAGCGTCAGTTTGAAGCAAATCAGCACCGCCTTCAGCAGCAGGCTTCACAAAACGCCAACCGTGTGATGGCACTGGAAGATACCGTTGTAGTGGTTATCCACGTAATCGGTAGTGCAGCCATGCAGGCACAGGTTACTGATGCTATTCTGCAATCCCAGATCGATACCCTCAACAGGGACTATCAGGGCAAAAACGCAGACAGCACACGTATTCCTGCGCATTTCAAACCTGTTTACGGCAAAATGGGCATTACGTTCCTGCTGGCGAAAACCGATCCTAACGGTTTTCTCACAACAGGTATCGAACGCCGTACCAACGCTATTACCTTTACCGCAGGTACGGCCGACAATGCCAAACGTACAGCTAATGGCGGTCTTGATGGATGGGATGGAACAAAATACCTGAACCTCTGGGTGGTAGCTTTTTCTGATCCTATCCTCGGTATCTCCGTATTTCCCGGCGACCCGCGCAACCTCAACCTGCACGGTTTTGTTTGCGACTACCGCGCTTTCGGTTCCAACGCTTCTTACCTGTATCCTGATTACAACAGAGGACGCACAACCACGCACGAACTGGGTCACTTCCTGAACCTTCGTCACATATGGGCGGACGACACCCAGGGTGGTGCAGACAACTGCGCAGGCCCCAACCGTTGCCTGGGAACCGACTTCCCCGGTGCTCCTGCGGGCCAGGATGACACGCCCAACCAGTGCGCCGCCATCTACGGCAACTCCGATCCTACAGGTACCGGCGTTATCAGGACTGACGAATGTACACCGGGAGGAACTGGTATCATGTACCAGAACTTCATGGACTATGGTGATGACATTGCCCTGGTAATGTTCACCAAAGGACAAAATGCCCGTATGGAAGAAGCATTTACTTCTCCTGACCGCGGACCATTGCTTACTTCTACCGCTTACAACCCTCCACCTGCCGCACCGGGCAATGACGCACGCATCTCTGCGATCGTTTCTCCCACTGCAGGCGCTGTACTCGGTTGTGGTACCACTGTTACGCCGAGCGTAACGATTCAGAACATGGGTGCTGCAACCCTGACTTCTGCACGTATCAACGTAATGGTGAACGGCACTGCACAGGGAACACCTTATCCATTCAACTGGACAGGCTCTCTGACTACCGGTCAGACTGCAACCGTTACCCTCCCTGCTGTAACCATACCTCTTGGTAATGCTACATTGAAATTTTATACCAGCCAGCCAAACAACGTTGTGGATGCTAACCCCACCAACGATACGGCTACTGTAAGCGTTTCCCGCGTTAACCCGTCAACTATGCCGGTTAACAACGACTTCGAGACCGCATTCCTGCCAACAGGCTGGAGCACCGTGAACCCCGATGGCGATGTGCTGGAATGGATATGGGCGACTCCCGGAACAGGTGGTACCGGCACCGGCTCAACTGCGGTGGACAACTATAATAATGACGCAATCGGTTCTACAGACGATATCCGCACACCGTTTATCGCCAATACCGGTTTGCTCGCAACCGACTCCGTACTGATTTCTTTTGATCTGGCACACAAATATTACAGCAGCATCTTCGGCGACGCAGCCGACAAACTGCAGGTATTAGTGACCAACGACTGCGGTGCTACATATACCACACTGTTCGACAGAAGTGGTCCGGCCCTGGCGACCGCTGGTGGTTCCAGCTCTATCTATGCAACGCCGGTTGCATCTGACTGGAGAAACATCCAGCTGTCTATTGGTCAGAACATCTTCAGCGCAGGGGCATTCCAGGTTGTATTCCGCAACGTGAACGACTATGGCAATACCATTTTCCTGGACAACATCAACGTGCGGATGAAACCCCGGAAAGATCTTCAGGCTTCTGCTGCTACACGTCCTGCAGCACAGGAATGTGCTACCAGCATTGCACCATCTTTCACTGTACGCAACAATGGTGGTCAGAGTATCACTGCCTTCAAAGTAGGTTATGTACTGAACAACAACGCTCCCGTTATCGTAGCGGTTAACAACACGCTGGCGCCGGGTGCTTCTTATACCCATACATTCCCTGCTGCTACCATGCCAACCGGCAGCAACACGATCAAACTCTTCGGAGCTGATCCGCTGTCTGCTGAAGGTGGTAGCGACGGTACACCGTCTAACGACACCATTACCCGTACATTCTTCATCTCGCCTGTTGTTAACAACGTACGCGAAGGATTTGAAGGCGCTACTTTTGCTCCGGCAGGATGGGTGATCGTGAACCCCAACAACAACAATACCTGGATCAAAGCTGCTCCTGGTAATAACAGTGCTTCTTCTGCATTCATCGACAACTGGACCAATAACACAAGCGGCCAGAACGATGACCTGCAGCCGCAACTGATCAACGTTCCCGGTACTGACGGACTCGAGATCAGCTTTGATGTGGCACATAGAAACTATCCCGGAGCGCTCGACCGTCTGCAGGTACAGGTATCTACCAACTGCGGTACTTCCTATACCACTGTATTCAACAAGGCAGGAGCTACCCTGGCTACCGGTGCTGCTATGGAAGACGCTTACCTCACACCTCTCGCCAACGAATGGAGAAGAGAGCGTGTAGTAGCCAACGTTACCGGTACAGTACTGGTACGCTTCCGCAATACAAGTGATTGGGGCAATAACATTTTCGTCGACAACATCAACATCGCTCCGGTAGTGAAACGCGACCTGGAACTGGTGTCCGTATCTCCGGATATTCTTTGTGCCAATGCCACACTGCGTGCTACCGTACGCAACAAAGGGGCTGAAGCCATCACCGGATATACCGTAAGCTATACTGTAAACGGCGGCACTGCGGTTGCAACAACTGTTACTGGTGTCAACATCGCTGCAGGTACTACTGCAACGGTGAACCTGAACGGAACAACCTTCCCTGCCGGTAACCTTGCCCTGAAAGTATATACTTCAGCGCCTGTTACCGCTTCAGGTACCGGCGACCAGTATACCCTGAACGATACACTGAGCCGCACTTCTTCCGTGATCGGTACCGTACCTGGTCCGGTTGTGGAAACATTCTCCAGCACCACCTTCCCGCCTGCAGGCTGGGGTGTTAACAACCCTGACGTAGACCTTACCTGGGCTCGTTCAGGCGCTGGCAAGAGCAGTGTAGGTTCTGCTGCGATCCGCAACTATGTATACCTGGCGCAGAACAGAAGAGACGAACTCTACACACCGATCCTCGGTTATACAACCGCCGACTCTGTATCACTGAGCTTCGACCTTTCTGCGGCAACACGCACATTCCCCGGAGCGACCACCGTACCAATGGATACGCTGGAAGTACTCGTTACCAAAGATTGTGGTGCTACCTTTACTTCTGTTTACAAGAAGTGGGGCGCCGCATTGCAGACACTGGGTAACCCGAACGCCGGTCTGGCCAACGAATTCATTCCTTCAGCTACCAACTATATCTGGAGAAGAGAATCGATTGACCTTACGGCATTCGCTTCCGGTGGGCCGCTGCAGGTTGTATTCCGCAACACAACGAACAGCCAGAACAACATCTACATTGACAACGTGAACTTCGCGGCTAAAACGCTGCCTGACCAACTGAAAAAAGATGGCTTCATGGTAACGCCAAGTCCGTTCACTACCAGCTTCAATGTATGGTTCATCAACGCTCCTGCCGATCTGAAATACATCACCGTACTGACTGCCTCCGGACAGCAGGTATGGAGAAAAGATTTCACCGGCAGCAACACCAACGTTATTCCTGTAGACCTGACCGGCAAAGCCGCAGGCATCTATGTAGTGAAAATCGGTTATGGTGGAAAAGAAGTACAAACCAAAGTACTCAAGCTGAACTAAGTTGTTCTTAATCACATAGCACGAAACCTCCCGAACATTCGGGAGGTTTTTTTGTTGTTAGACTGTACCTTCGCCCCAAAATATCCACACGACACCATGGATAAAACTGATATACTCTACTCTCCTGCCCTGCAGACCGATTCTCCCGAACTGGCCGCTATTGCCCGGAAAGTGCAGGCACAGGAACGCATAACCGATGAGGACGCTCTTATCTTGTTTGAAAAAGCCAGCCTGCCATTCGTTGGAGCACTGGCCAACCAGATCCGCGAACGCAAACACGGAGACACGACCTACTTCAATCGCAATTTTCATATCGAGCCGACAAACGTCTGCGTTTATTCCTGCCATTTCTGTTCTTACAGCCGCCTTTACGCGCACCGCGATGAAGGATGGGAACTGAGCATCGAACAGATGATGGAGATGGTAAAAAAATACGATGGCAAACCGGTAACGGAAGTACATATCGTAGGCGGCGTCCACCCCAAAATGAACCTCGAATTCTTTGCGGAATTACTGACGCGCATCAAAGCCCATCGCCCCGATCTTCATATCAAAGGGTTTACGGCCGTAGAGCTGGATTACATGTTCAGGAAAGCAAAGAAAACAGTAGAAGAAGGCATGCAATACCTCCACGAAGCCGGCTTGGATTCATTGCCCGGAGGTGGCGCGGAGATCTTTGCCCCGGAAATACGTGAACAGATTTGTGCAGATAAGATCGATGGTGAAGGATGGCTGAACATACACGCCGCCGCTCACAAACTGGGCATGCACAGCAATGCGACCATGTTGTATGGTCATATTGAAAACTATGCACACCGTGTACACCATATGCGCAGATTGCGTGAGACACAGGATATCACCGGTGGCTTCAATACCTTCATTCCGCTGAAATTCCGCAACAAGGAAAATGACATGAGTCATGTGGCAGAAAGCAGCCTGATCGAAGACATGAAAGTGTATGCGATCGCGCGGATCTACCTCGATAATTTCCCGCATATCAAAGCTTACTGGCCCATGCTAGGCCGGCAAAATGCGCAGTTGTCATTGTCCTTTGGTGTAAATGATATCGATGGTACGATCGATGACACCACACGTATTTATTCGATGGCCGGCTCTGAAGAACAAACCCCGGCAATGAGCACTGCGCAGTTGGTAACATTGATCAAACAGGCACGCCGCAAACCCGTTGAACGCGGCACTTTATACAATGTTATTCGTGATTACAGCGATATTCCGCTCGAAGAAATAGAAAGCAATCCTTTGCTCAACTGATAAAAGAAAACCTCACTTGATAGTGAGGTTTTCTTTTATGAATAAGACAATAAGTGAATAGGTGAATGGCTGTTGGTCAATCGTGAATCGTCAATAGAACAGCCATGATTCCCGGCTCAGATCGTAAAAGCTGTATCGATGATCTCTTCCTGCTCCTGCTTATGGATCTTCGCATAACCAGTGGCGGTTGATGCAGAGGGCTGTCGGCTGATCACACCGTAGTTGATTGTCTTCAGGTTCATTTGCAGGAAAGACGCAGCGCCCATGTTGAGCGGCTCTTCCTGTACCCAAAACCAGGTAGCCTTGTTGTATTTACCATACAATGCTTCCAGTTGTTTTACCGGCAGTGGATATAATTGCTCCACCCGCACGATCGCCACATCCTTGCGGTTGTCTTTCTGCTGGCGTTCTGCCAGGTCATAATAAACCTTGCCGCTGCAGAACAAGACTTTCTTCACTTCGGCAGCATCGTCTACAAAAGTGTCGTCGATGACCTCGCGGAAACCACCTTTCAGGAATTCATCTTTATGGGAATAGGTTCCGGCATGACGAAGATTGGCTTTCGGAGAGAAGATGATCAGCGGCTTGCGGAAAGGCCATGCAAGCTGACGGCGCATTGCGTGGAAATAGTTGGAGGATGTGGTAATGTTGGCAATCACCATGTTCAGCTCTGCACACATTTGCAGGAAACGTTCCATGCGCGCACTGCTGTGCTCAGGTCCCTGACCTTCATAACCGTGTGGCAGCAACATCACCAGGCCATTCATGCGTTGCCATTTTTGTTCACCGGCAGCAATGAACTGGTCGATCATGATCTGCGCTCCGTTAACGAAGTCGCCGAATTGTGCTTCCCACAACACAAGCGCATTGGGGTTGGCCAGGCTAAAACCATATTCAAAACCGAGTACGGCGTATTCACTCAGCAGTGAATTGAAGATGCGGTATTTGCCAGCACCTTCACCCAGGCGGCTGAGCCGGTTATATTCTTCATCGGTATTTTCGTCACGCAATACTGCATGACGGTGGCTGAACGTTCCGCGGCACACATCTTGTCCGCTCATGCGAACATCTTTACCATCGGCGAGAATACTGCCATAGGCTAATAATTCACCGGAAGCCCAGTCCAGCTTTTGTTCTGTGTCAAACAGACGGACCTTATCCTGTATGATTTTTTCGACTTTGCGTAGTGGTTTGAAACCTTCCGGCCATTGCATCATGGCTTTAAAAATGCGGTCGAATGTTTCAGGTGAGATGCCCGTTGCAGGCGACATATCAAAATCTTCTTCTGTTGCGCGACGCATATTGCGCCACCAGATATCCGGTTGCTGGTAGGTATATGGTAACGGTTTTTGTTTTACCTCGTCCAGGCGGTCCTGCAGATCGGACCAGAATTTCTTTTCCATCTCCTTAGCGAGATCCTGTGCGTCGGCTTCGCCGTTTTCCAGCAGGAACTTGATATATACTTCGCGCGGATTGGGATGTTTGTCGATCATCGCATACATGGTCGGCTGCGTGAATTTCGGATCATCTCCTTCGTTGTGACCGTGTTTGCGGTAGCACACCATGTCGATGAATACGTCGGTGTGGAACTCGCTGCGGTAGCGGGAAGCGATCTCTGCACATTTTACCACCGCCTCGGGATCATCACCGTTGACGTGGAATACAGGAGACTGCACCATTGCCGCGAGTGAGGTACAATAATCGGAGCTACGTGCGTCATCGAAATCGGTGGTAAAGCCGATCTGGTTGTTGATCACGAAGTGAAGCGTGCCTCCGGTATAATAACCTTCGAGTTTGCTCATCTGCACTACTTCGTATACGATACCTTGTCCGGCAACGGATGCGTCGCCATGGATCAGGATCGGTAATACATTTTCATACACTTCATCGTGTACGATGTTGGCACTGCTGCGGGCAAAACCTTCCACTACGGGATCCACCGCTTCCAGATGCGAAGGGTTAGGCATCAGTTTCAAGTGCACAGTCTTGTCGCCGGTTGTGCGGATTTCGCTGCCAAAGCCCATGTGGTATTTAACGTCACCACTGCCCATGGTCTGGTCTACAGCGCCGGTACCTTCAAACTCACTGAAGATCTGCTCATAGGTTTTGCCCATGATATTCGCCAGCACGTTGAGGCGGCCGCGGTGCGCCATACCGATCACCACTTCTTTCACGCCTTCTTCGGCAGATTGATTGATGATGGCATCCAAAGCAGGAATGGTCGATTCCCCGCCTTCGAGCGAGAAACGTTTCTGTCCCACATATTTTGTGTGCAGGAATTTTTCAAACATCACGGCCTGGTTGATCTTTTCCAGGATACGTTTTTTCTTATCCAGCGAAACGGGATTTACAAACTGGCGTTCCATTTCGTTGGTGAGCCAATCTACTTTTTTCTGGTCGCTGATGTATTTGAATTCGATACCGACATGGCCGGTATAGCATTTTTGCAAATGTGTGAGGATATTGCGGAGAGAGGTGGTACCCAGCCCGATGAGGTTACCGGCGAAAAATTGTTTGTCCATGTCTTCTTCGGTAAAACCAAAAAAGCTCAGTTCGAGGTTGGCCCCGCGGTCGCGGCGGTGACGGATGGGATTGGTATCAGCCAGCAGGTGTCCTTTGTTGCGATAGCCCAAAATCAGGCGGTAAGCACCCAGTTCCTTCTTCCAATCCACACCGTCGCTAGTAGTGAGTGCAGTGCCGTTAACGGCAGCTCCGTTGCTTTTAACGCCCTGAGTAACAGCAAAATCAAACCCTTCGAAAAATTTGCGGAAGTCGGCGTCCACACTGTCGGGGTTTTTCACAAAATCATTGTACAGGTTTTCGATAAAAGCCGGCGAAGAATTAGTGATATACGAAAAGTCCTTCATGAAGGGAAAATTTGGGTAAGCATTATAAGGGGCACAAATATCGCTGAAAACTACCGTGAAAACAACTGAAAAACATCAAAAAACACGGTTTCTTACCTCATTTTAACAAGCAGCGACCCTCTTTTGTTGCCCGGGAACGTTGCCGTTCTTTTTCCTGGCTTTCAAACCGGTGCAGCCGCAGCGAATACAAGCCGGGTCAGCTTTTTTTCCTATCTTTGAAAGAAATTCGGAAGAAGTTAGGTGAAGTTTCAATCTCTTTCCCTACCTTTGCCGTCCAAAATTCAGAAAAATGGCGAATCATAAAGCTACAAAAAAGGATACACGTCAGGCAGCAAAGCGTCGTGACCGTAACAAATATTATGGCAAAACTACCCGTAATGCCATCCGTGATCTGAAAGCCGTTACCGGTAAGGAAGCTGCTGACAAAATGCCCGAAGTAGCGAGCATGATCGATAAACTGGCGAAAAGAGGTGTTATCCACCGCAAAAAGGCCGCTAACCTGAAAAGCAAGCTGGCCAAGAAAGTGAACAAGGAAGTTGCCGCCTGATAGGCAACCTCGTCGCTTTTTGAATTTGCATTTCAACAATACTATATAAAAAAGAGAGGAGTATATCTCCTCTCTTTTTATTTTGCCCGGCACGGGTCACTCTATTTTCCTACCACCTCATATACCACCCGCTTGTCTTCGGTCACTTCTTTATAGTAAAGTCCCGCAGGAGACAGATACAGCTTTTCCCCTCTGATCGTTACCGCCTGGCATTCTGCCGGCAGTTCGTCAAAACGGTCACCGACCTGTGGCCCCGCTGGAGGCTGACGGTTTTCTTCCTGCAGTGAATCCTGCGTTCCTGTATTCAACACACCATCCGTTCCCACTACCCTGTATACCAGGTCGCCCGACTCTGTTATTTCTTCTTCATAATAAGTACCATCTGTTTCATAAAACTTCTTGCCATCGATCACTTTCACTTTGGCACCGGGAGGCAACTGATCCAGTTCGGCACCGAGCGGTGGAGCCACTACTTCATAGCCATTACGCGGAGAAGGACGATAGTATACATTGTTATAATAGTAAAACTCATCCGGCCCTACATATATGCGTCGGTAACCCACGGGCAACGTACCGATGCGGATGCCGATCGGCGGCGCTATCAGTTGGAAACTGGCCCCGTAAGGACGATAAAAATATCCACGCTGGTAACGGTAACGAACGCCACCAAAACCTATCGTCGCAAAGGGATGATAGTAAGAATATACCCGTGGAGGATAATAACGAACGGCCGGCGGACGATGATAGCGCACTACACGGCCGGGATAGCGGCCCGGATAATAACGCCGTTGTGCTTCAACAGCCACCGGCAGCAGCAGGATAGCGGCCAGTCCCAGCACCGCCCATTTGGAGTAAATATTTCCTTGCATAAACTGTGTTTTTTGTAGGACGTGCAACTATGCAAAAGGTTTTGTAGCAAAATGTTAAAGCCGTTACTTTTTCACCAGGGTCTTCGCTTCTTCCGACATACAGATAGCCAGCTTCTGCAACTGCTCCTGTTGTTCCTCCGTAAGCGTGATCGTGACTTCCTTGTTTTCACGCACCTTCACTTTGATAGAGGCCACTTTGAATTTTATCAGCTTCTGTAAAAACGTGGGAACGGTGTTGGCATTGTTACGAACGATGTGATGGATATCTCCCTCACAGTTCATGGTACTTTGATTGCGGAGCGAAAACCGTTGTTTGCTGTCGGAAAAGAACAGGTACACATCGGTCTGGTCATTCACACATCGCTCGCTGCCTGTTAGCGTGATCAGAAAGTCCATGTCACGCTGATTGGCATCGATGGACAGTGTTGCCCCCTGCAGCACGATGAAACCGGTGGTTAGTTTTTCCTCGCGGGTATAAGGGTCTTTGTCGCGGTGGAGTTTGCAGTCCTGCGCATGAGCAAATACGGGAAACAGGAGCAACAACAGAAAACTGTATTTCATGGTATTGTTTGTTGTGTAAATATACTTGCTGATCCGTTCAGACCGAAGTAAGGATTCGTTAAAGAAATGCGTCCAAACAGCTTAATTGCCTATTTTTGAATCATCAGAACGAAAAAAATTATGGCAAAAGCAGCGAAAACTTCCAAAAAAAACGGCCGTAAGGCTATCCTGACCGATAACTCTCTCGGTTTTTTCCGCTCGTATATCAATAATGCTTCTCCTGTTGGTTTCGAAACATGGGGACAAAAGCTTTGGATCGATTACCTCAAGCCTTATGTGGACACACATTATGTGGATCCGTATGGCACGGCTGTGGGCGTGATCAATCCCGACCATCCGTTCAAAGTGGTGATCGAAGCACATGCCGATGAGATCAGTTGGTTTGTAAACTATATTACTGCAGAAGGACTGATGTACCTGAAGCGCAATGGCGGCGTAGACCACCAGACCGCTCCTGCGTCGCGCGTATTCGTGCACGGAAAAAAAGGACCGGTAAAAGCCGTATTCGGATGGCCTGCTATCCATACACGCATCGGCACACCCGACCAGAAAGAAGCACATCCGCGTACGGATAATCTCTGGCTGGACTGTGGCGCCCGCAACCGCAAAGAAGTGGAAGATCTCGGCATTCACGTAGGTGCAGTGGTTACTTACCAGGATGGATTCGATGAATTGGCCAACGGTAATTATGTAGGCCGTGCGTTCGACAACCGCGTAGGAGGTTTCATGATCGCCGAAGTAGCGCGACTGCTGAAAGAAAACAAAAAGAAATTGCCTTTCGGATTATATGTGGTCAATGCCGTGCAGGAAGAGATCGGACTGCGTGGAGCGGAAATGATCGCCCGCCGGATCAAACCCAACATCGCCATCGTGACCGACGTAACGCACGATACCACTACACCGATGATCAACAAAAACATCGAAGGCGAAGTGGCCTGCGGCAGAGGGCCTTCACTGGCTTATGCACCTGCCGTACACAACAAACTGCTGGGCATCGTAGAACAGGTGGCGGCCGATAAGGGCATTCCCGTTCAATGGCGCGCACTCAGCCGCAGCACGGGCACGGATACCGATTCATTTGCTTATGCAAACGATGGCTGTCCTTCCGTACTGATCTCCATTCCGCTGCGATACATGCATACCACCGTTGAAATGTTGCACAAAGACGACATCGAAGAAACGATCCGCCTGATGTATGAAACATTGCTGACGCTGACGCCAAAAACAAATCTGAGCTACCTGTAATGGTACAGCATCTCTTATATATCGACCCCGGTAGCGGCAGTTATCTTGTACAAATAATTGCCGCCGCCGTTTTGGGTGTTGCCATGTTCTTCAAGAACATCAAACTTTATATCAAATCCTTTTTCCACCGGACGAAAAAAGACAAGGATACTCCTCCCTCCTGATGAGCCCGTTTCAATACCATCCGGCCTCCTACCGCGATCCCGCCGGCTTTGTATTTGAGCTGGACGGAAAATTATATCGTCAGGTCAATACTGTCTACCGCACGCAATATGCACAACTGATGCAAAGCGGCTGTTACGATCAGCTCGTGAACAAAGGATGGTTGTTGCCGCACACGGCGCTGAACAATAATCCGACCGGCCAGCCCGAAGCACTCTGCACCATTGAACCCGATCGTCTTTTCTTTATCTCACATCCTGGCGAATGGAGTTTCGATATGCTGCGCGATGCGGCCTTACTGACTTTATGGATTCTACGGGAATCATTGAAACATGAGTTGATCTTAAAAGATGCCACGCCGTTCAACATACAATTCCGCAACGGCAAACCCGTACTGATCGATACGCTTTCATTTGAACATTATCATGGCAATGAACCCTGGGTGGCTTACCGGCAATTCTGCGAACAATTCCTGGCACCGCTGGTGCTGATGCATTATACCGGGCAATCATTGCAGCAACTGCTGCTTGCTTACCCGGAAGGCATTCCCGTTGCCACTGCAGCCGCATTGCTGCCCCGCCGCAGCCGCTGGTCATTGCACATCAACCTGCATATACATTTGCATGCGCGCGTGAGCAAACGCGCCGCACAGGCAACAGAACAGCAAACATCCCCGCGGGCATTCAGCCGCACCAAATTGCTGAACCTGATCAGCAGTCTCGAATCCGCGGTACACCATTGCCGTTTGAAGGAAGACAGCACGGCATGGTCTGATTATTATACGGAGGCCGCTACACGCGATGGTTACCTGGTTGCCAAAAAAGAATTAGTGGGAAAAATGATCGCCGCTGTTCCGAATGTTCACACAATAGCCGACCTCGGAGCCAACGAGGGTTTATTTGCCCGGATGGCGGCGGAGAATGGAAAACAGGTAATTGCCGCGGATCAGGATGCAGCATGCATTAACCGGCTTTACAGCGAATTGAAGAAAGAAGCCTTGCCCGTACAACCCCTGATACTGGACCTGGCAGCCCCAACACCTGCAACCGGCTTCCGCAACAAAGAAAGAGCTTCGTTCATTTCCCGTTGCAATGCAGACCTTGTATTGGCCCTGGCGCTTGTTCATCATCTCGCCATTGGCCGCAACATTCCCCTGGCCATGGCGGCCGCTTTCTTCCGCGATGTATCGCCCTGGCTACTCATCGAGTTTGTACCTGCAGAAGATGAAAAAACAAAAGTGTTGCTCGCCGCAAAACAACGTGCTTATCCTGATTACACGGAAGCAGGATTTGAAAGGGCATTCAGTGCAGACTTTTCCATTGAACAAAAGAATCCCGTTCCACATAGCAATCGTATTTTGTATCTGCTGAAAAGAAAATAACAGCATGAACGAACGCAAGCTGCCTTATTATATTTTACTGCTGCCACTATTCTATGTGCTGCACGCCTACCAGACGCACGCGTTGCCATGGTCGACGACGGAATACTTATCCATTGTATGGCGCTATCTTTTACCAGCGGTTGTATTACTGTTGATTTGTTACGCCTTACGCCGCCAGTGGCCTGCTGCGGGTCTGATGGCTTTTGTATTATTGGCGGCTAACTTTTTTCTGCCGCTGGTGCAACTACATTTGAGCTATAAATTTTTTCTTCCCCTATGTGCGATCCTCGTGCTGACGCTGTTAATTATTACCTGGCGAAATAAACAGCCACCGGGGAAAATCACGCGTTATCTCAATCTGCTGTTTATCGTGCTGCTTGTAGCAGACATTGCACAGATCGTTTATCGTGAGCAAAGTGATAAGGGAAAAGTTGTGCCCCTGGGAAAAGAGTATTTTTTCCCCAACACTTCGGTTGCTCCCACGCCCGATATCTATTTTATTTTATTGGATGAATATGCAGGTCCGTCGAGTCTCCGCAAAGACTTTGGCTTCGACAACAGCGGGATGGATAGTTTTTTGACCAATCATGGTTTTTTCGTGGCGCACGATGCGCGTTCCAATTATAATTTCACGAGTTTCTCCCTTGCCTCGGCCTTGAACCTGCGTTACCTCAATATTCCAGAAAACGGAAAAGTAAATGCGAGTCATTACCACCAGGCGGAACAATTGATCCGCAATAACCAGGTTACAAGAGCATTGAACAAACGCGGCTATGAATTCATTAATTTGTCCATCTTTGATATCGCGGAACAGCCGGTTGATCCGAAGCCATCTTTTGCACCTGCGGCAAAAGAAATCATCTATCGCTCCACCCTGATCGGCAAAGCAGATTACCAGATCGGTTGGAATTTCCGTGATACGAATGCCTTGCGTCAATCGCAGCATAAAGACGAAGAAAATTTATTCAATGGTATCGGGGAACGTGTGCAAAAAACGAAAGCGATCAGTGCTGCAGCTTCGGGTAAGCCGCGTTTTGTTTACACGCATTTGCTGGTGCCCCATCCGCCGTTTTTCATGAATCATTTGCAACGCAGACCGGCGGCAGAAACGGACTCGTTGGGCAAACGGTCCATCGAGGGATACCGGGGCAATGTTGCTTATGCAAATGAGCTGATCCGCGACATGGTACAGACGATCCAGCTCAACACCAACGGCAATGCGGTGATCATCCTCACGGGTGACCACGGTTTCCGCTGGCGCGAATATGAAAATCTTCCGCATCATTTCAGTATCCTGCACGCCGTCTACTGGCCCGGCAAAGATTACAGCGCCTGGCAGCAAAATGCTTCACTCGTCAATCTTTTCAGAAAAGTGTTGGGCCGGATTTATGGCGTGAAGTTGCAGGATATGGAAGGAAAGGAGTATTTTTTGACGGATGAGAAGTAGTAAGTATTAAGTATTAAGTTGTAAGTAATAGGTAATAGGTAGTAAGTTGTTCTTTGCTCCGTATGTTTCTTTGCGTGCCCCCTGCATCTTTCACGCAAAGCTGCAAAGAAATAAAGGCGCAAAGATTATCACTTAATACTTACCACTCTTTTGAATTTTGACTTTTTAATTTTGAATTAAATGACCCCATCCCGCATACTGGTATTAGCTCCGCACACCGACGACGGTGAATTAGGCTGTGGCGCATCTATTGCGCATTTTATCTCAGGTGGAAGTGAAGTATATTATGCTGCGTTTTCGTTGTGTGAAAATTCTTTGCCGGAAGGATGGGCACCGGATTCGTTGAAAAAAGAATGTATCGCCGCTACGGCACAGCTCGGCATTGACGAATCTCATGTCATCTTCCATACTTTTCCGGTAAGACATTTCCCGCAACACCGACAGGATATATTGGAAATACTGGTAAAACTAAACCGCGAGCTCAACCCTGATCTTGTTTTCATTCCCGCTGCGGATGATGTACACCAGGATCACCAGGTGATCCACAACGAGGCGCGGCGCGCTTTCAAACAAACCGGTTTACTCGGTTATGAATTGCCCTGGAACCAGTCTGTGATAAGAAGTAATTTTTTTGTTTCCGTATCGGAAGATAATCTCCGTCGTAAAGCGGCTGCACTGGCCTGCTATGAGTCACAGCACAAGCGCAGTTATATGCAACCGGGGTTCGTGGAGGCCCTGGCACGCGTCCGCGGCGTACAGGGAGGATCCGCTGCTGCGGAAGCTTTTGAAGTGTATCGTTTATACGCTCATTAACGCTCGCAGACAAATACCGTATTGCTCGATCCGTCGAGCAGCATCAGTTTGCCCTCAGCGAGTGAGAATGTACTCACCGTTTTTTCCAGCAACTGCACCATGGCCGTTTCCTGCTGAATATGTTCACAGGCCATCTTGGTCGTGAGGATACGGCCGAAGCGGATACTCGCGCCTTTCAATGTATAATCGCCTGACATACTGTTGCACGGAGCTTTTCCGGAAAAAGAAGAATCGGCTTCTATCGTGATCGTTACATTTTCCAGTTTTTCCAACGGCATTTTAGCCTGGCGCTGCATGCTCACGATTTTCCATTTCCCTACGATTTTATCTTTGTAAGATTTCTGCTGCCCCTCGAACTCGGCATCGTAGTATTCCACCTGCGCAGTGTCTTCCACCACGCGGCTGATCACGGTGCCGGATGGCTGGGATTTTTTGCTGCCGGAACAGGCATAGACGCCGCCGATTGCAGCCGTTATCATTAAAAGGGAGATTATCTTTTTCATATTTCAGGAAATGGTTTGGTCAAAAGTAAAAACTAAAAAGTAAAAACGGTAATAAGTATTAAGTTTTAAGTGATAAGTTTTAAGTAAACAGCCGCGTTTCGCAAGCTGTTGGTGTAAACACCAATATTGCCAACGTTAAACAACCATGGTTCGTGTATACACGAACCATGGCCAAACTTATTACTGAAAACTTACCACTCACCACTCACTACTTATTACTTAATACTTATTACTTAATACTACTTTTTCCCTTTCACCAGCGCTATCTCCAGCACTTCATCCATCGTTTTCACATAATGGAATTTAATGCCCTTGATAAAACCTTCTTCGATCTCGGATACATCTTTCTCATTCTGCCAGCAAACGATGATCTCTTTCAGACCCGCGCGTTTCGCCGCCAGCACTTTTTCTTTGATTCCTCCCACCGGCAATACCTGTCCACGCAAGGTGATCTCACCGGTCATGGCGAGGAAGGGTTTGATCTTGCGCCCCGTAAACGCCGAGGCAAGCGCCGACATCATCGTGATCCCCGCACTCGGACCGTCTTTGGGAACGGCACCTTCCGGTACGTGGACGTGGATATTTTTCTTTTCAAACAATTTCGAATCAAATCCGTAGCGCACCGCATTCGATTGCAGGTAACTCAGCGCCGTGCTCGCACTTTCTTTCATCACATTGCCCAGGTTACCGGTTAAGCGCAATTCACCTTTGCCGTCGCTGAGACTGGCCTCGATGAAAAGGATATCACCTCCTACATACGTCCAGGCAAGCCCAACAGCTACACCGGGCATGTTGGCGGTTTTATATAATTCATTACTGAAACGCGGCTTGCCTAAGATATGTTCCACTTCATCCGCGCTCAGCGAAGGCGATATTGCTTCATCCATTGCCACTTTCTTCGCCTGGTTACGCATAATGGAGGCCAGTTGCCGATCAAGATCGCGTACACCGCTTTCACGTGTGTAATCCGCAATAATTTTCTCCAGCACTTTATCTGTTATACGGAAGGCGGTGTTCTTCAGGCCATGCAGCTCGCGTTGTTTGGGCAACAGGTGACGTTTGGCTATCTCTACTTTTTCCTCCACTGCATACCCGCTGAGATCGATGATCTCGAGGCGGTCGCGGAGAGCGGGCTGAATATTCTGCAGGTTGTTGGCCGTAGCAATGAACAATACTTTGCTCAGATCATATTCCAGCTCGAGATAGTTATCATAGAACGTATTGTTCTGTTCGGGATCCAGTACTTCCAGCAAGGCAGAAGAAGGATCGCCTCTGAAGTCGTTACCGATTTTATCGATCTCATCCAGTACGATCACCGGGTTGCTCGTTTTTATTTTGCGGAGCGACTGCAGGATACGGCCCGGCATGGCACCGATATAGGTTTTACGGTGTCCGCGTATTTCACTCTCATCGTGCATACCACCGAGACTCAGCCGTACATATTTTCGTCCGATGGCATGTGCGATGCTTTTACCCAGGGATGTTTTGCCAATACCGGGAGGGCCGGCAAAACAAAGGATCGGGCTCTTCATATCACCTTTCAGTTTCAGTACGGCCAGGTATTCCAGGATGCGTTCTTTGATCTTTTGCATACCGTAATGATCGGCATCCAGCACTTTGCGTGCTTTTGACAGATCGTAGCTGTCTTCGGTATAATCCTCCCAGGGCAGATCGAGCATCAGATCGAGGTGATTGTACACCACCGAATAATCCGGTGTACTCGGATGCATGCGCTCCAGTTTTTCAATCCCTTTTTTGAATGCTTCTTTTGCAGTGTCCGGCCATTTTTTGTTTTCGGCCTTTTTCTGCATTTCTTTCAGTTCCTGCGTATTGGGATCGCCGCCGAGTTCATCGCGGATACTTTTCAATTGCTGCTGCAGGAAGTATTCGCGTTGTTGTTTGTCGATCTCGGTACGCGTCTTGGTCGTTACTTTATTTTTCAGCTCCGCAAACTGCAATTCTTTTTGCAGCAGTTGCATGAGTATATCGGCGCGTTCGCGGATATTGCCTACTTCCAGCAGGCGCTGCTTTTCGCGTGTATCGGTATTGAGGTTGCTCGATACAAAATGAATAAGGAAAGAAGGATTTTCGATGTTGCGCAGGATGATCGAAGCTTCTGCCGGCAGGTTGGGCGACAACTGAATGATCTCGGTAGCGAGATCTTTAATGGTGGCTACATAGGCTTCAAAGTCTGCTTCTTTGGGTGCTTCCTGCTCTTCCAGTTTGCGCACGCGGGCTCGGAAATAAGGTTCTTCGGAAATAATTTCTTCCAGTTCAAAGCGGCTTTTGCCCTGGATAATGATGGTGGTACCGCCGTCGGGCATTTTTATCTGCTTCACGATCCGGGCCACTGTTCCCACTGTTTCGAGGTCTTTTACTTCCGGATCTTCGATCGAGCTGTCTTTTTGCGCTACCACGCCAACGAGTTTATCGCCTTTGTAGGCGTCGTTGACGGCTTTGATACTTTTGTCGCGCCCTACGGTGATGGGGAGTACCACGCCGGGAAACAGCACGGTGTTGCGGAGCGGCAGGATCGGCAGGTCTGCGGGCACTTCTATTACACCATCATCCTGGTCGGTTTCGTTGAGGGGAATAATCGGCATAAAGTCCATTTCATCCTCAGCGTTAAAAAAGAATTTATCTAGTTTCATGTGTTAATCTTCTGTTTTGGACGTTCTGTCAGGTTCGCGGCTGAACCGGTAAAAATACGACGGAATAACTATCTGCCAAGATTAATGCCAGCCGTGTCTGGAAGCGGGAATTTTGTCATTCTGGCGGAAGAGAGGTAAAAGGCGTACGGTGTAAGGGTGAAAGCGTGAGGCCCGAAGCTTCGGGCTGAGGTTATAGCGCCGATCCTTCGGCCTTAGGTGATAGTTTTTTTAGGTTAGCACCGGGGCTGTTTTATTGACCATTGACCATTCACCATTGACGATTGACGGTTCACGATTGACGCCTTTTGAATTTTTACTTTTAACTTTTGAATTAAAAAAAAATGCTGCCCCGCTTTTTCCGGAACAGCATTATCCTTTATCTGGCAAGAAAGAAGAGACTTTAGAGCGCAAAACCTGCCGACACCTGGAACGCCTGGCTGCGCCATCTGTCCTGGTTGTCGATATCGTTGATATTATTCAGCCCCACCACATAACGGCCTGTGATACGCAGCGCACTCAACTTCAGTTGCACGCCGCCAAGCAGGGCAAGATCGCCTTTGGTGAAGGCATCACCGCCATTTTCCAAAAAGTTTTTGTCCTTATTCATCAATATACTGAATTGCGGACCAGCCTGCAGGTGAATAGGTCCCAGCAGTTTGTAATCGAGCACCAGCGGAATGGAAAGGTAATTGATCTTTACTTTGGATTGATCAGAGTTGAACACGCCTTCGTAAATGTCTTTGTACTCGCTTGACACAGTACCGGTGTATTGATTAAACAATACTTCAGGGTTGATGCTGAACTTACGGCCGACACCTATTTCGGCAAAGCCGCCAAGCAGGTATCCGTACTTGAATTCGTCTTTGAATGATTTGCCTTCGATCTTGTTAATGTTGGCACCGGCACGAACGCCGATATGAAATTGTGCCATGGCAACTTGTGAACATAACACGGCTGCGAGCAGCGGTAAGAGAAGCTTCGTTTTCATTGTCTGTGTTTTTTTGTTTGCGTTATCAATACGATACCACCCGTAAGGTTAGCTGATTAAACAACCTTCAACATTTTGCTAAAACAGCAACAGCCCTTTCTTTATTGCGGCCGTTTTGTGAAGAATTATCTAAAAAGCATTCCCGGGTTTGTCACAGGACAATCCAGCTTTTGCTTTACCCCTATTTATGTTTGTTAAAAAATCGTTGCAGTGAAACGACTAAGAAAATTCAAGCAGTGTGATCTCGGGAAGAATACCCACCCGCCCCGGATAACCGATAAATCCGTATCCGCGGTTCACATATAGATGTTGTTTACCCGCTTCATAAGTGCCCGCCCATTGCTTGTATACATATTGAACAGGACTCCATTTGAAACCAGGCAACTCCACGCCAAATTGCATACCGTGCGTATGTCCGGAAAGGGTAAGATCGATGTCTTTATAAGAAGGCAATACTTCGCTTTCCCAATGCGAAGGATCGTGACTCATCAGTATTTTAAATGGTATTGCTTCCGAGCCTGCGTAGGCTTTGGATAAATTTCCATAGGTCTGAAAACTCTTCCTGCCGCTGATATTTTGTACACCGATCAATGCAATTTTATCTTCACCGCGTTCAAACACCACGTGTTCATCCAACAGCAAACGCCAGCCAAGTTTTGCATGAATTGCTTTCAGTTCATCGAGGTTGGCCTTTTTGGCTTCCGCATTTTCCCACTGCGCATAGTCTCCGTAATCATGGTTGCCCAACACGGAATACACACCCATCGGTGCATGGAGTTTGTCGAACACATCCATGTAATCTTTCATTTCCTCCGCTATATTATTTACAAGGTCGCCGGTGAAAAGGATGAGGTCAGGTTTTAATTCCAGTACTTTTTGTACACCGCGCATGACCGCTTCCTTGTCGGTAAAACTTCCCGAATGAATATCCGACAACTGCACCACGCGCAGGCCACGGAAAGCCTGGGGAAGATTGGCGAAATCGAGCGGCACTTTATGTATACGGTATTTGTATTTGTTGCCAAAACCATAAATGAGTGTGGCAAAAAGCCCGGAACCGGCGGCGATGCCAAGCCAGCTCATGAACACTGAACGTGAAATGCCGGTTCCCTCCTGCAACTCTTCGCCTTCGGTATTGCGGAATAAAAGTTTGGCAGCGATCCACTGGATGCCGCGGCGGATATCATCGATCAGCAGGAACAGGGCCGCTATTACTTTGGCAAAAAACAGCCCGATGACGATGGCAAAAATGGTGGAGCGGAGAAAACGGCTTTGCTGGGAAAACTGGAAATAAGGCAACAGCAGCAAGACGATCAGCGCCGCCGCAGAAATGCTCCAATAAGCGGAATAAATGATGAGCCGCGTACGTTGCCCGGCCGGTTGGGCCAGCAGCCGCACCGCCTGGAAGATGTAAATGTCCAGCAGGATCATCAGACCTATCAATATCCACCAGAAAGGAGTGTTGCGCATGGGTCGCTCTTTTAGTTGCTGCCGCAAAAAACAACGATATGCGGCAGATTGTTGGCTTACAGACCGCTAAAAATGATAAAAGATTGTCGCCGGTAAGCCGGAAAGGGACAAAAATAGGCGTATCAGTCAAGGAATTATCCTTTTTTCCCGGTTTCCGGTGGTCCGGTTCACGAAAGCTTGGCCCGCCCCTTTTTTAAGCCCCGGAATCCCATTACATTTGCATTTCATCAATTTCCCATTTTCTGTCTTTAACATCCGCAGGCGGGCAATAGCTTATGGCAAGAATCATCGGCGTAGCAAATCAAAAAGGAGGCGTAGGCAAAACCACTACCGCTATCAATCTGGCGGCCAGTTTTGCCGTACTGGAATACCGGACCCTGCTGGTGGACGGTGACCCTCAGGCCAACAGTACTACCGGCGTAGGCTTTGACCTGCACAACATTACCCAAAGCCTGTATGATTGCATGATCAATCAGGCTACCGCGCGTGATGTGATCCTTAAAACAGAAATTCCCAACCTCGACCTGATCCCTTCGCATATCGACCTGGTAGGTGCCGAGATCGAAATGATCAACTACCCCAACCGGGAAATGGTACTGAAAAATCTGCTGGAAGCCGTCCGGGAAGATTACGATTTTATCGTGATCGACTGCTCTCCTTCCCTGGGTCTCATTACCGTAAACGCCCTGACCGCTTCGGATTCGGTGGCCGTGCCGGTACAGTGCGAATTCTTCGCCCTGGAAGGTCTGGGAAAACTGCTCAACACGATCAAGATCGTGCAAAGCCGCCTCAACCCTGCTCTCGTGATCGAAGGCATCCTGATGACGATGTACGACGGCCGTCTTCGCCTCTGCAACCAGGTGGTGAGCGAAGTAAGAAGACATTTCGACGAGCTCGTTTTTGATACCATCATCCACCGCAACTCCCGCCTCAGCGAAGCACCCAGCGTGGGTAAACCGGTTATCCTTTACGACGCCAACAGCAAAGGCTCCGTGAACTACCTCAACCTGGCAAAGGAAATATTGCAAAAGAATAACCTGACCAAAATGTCGCAGGAGGAGCGTATCCTGGAACTGTAGACCTTCCCGTTAACACATGACCAAGCCCAAACAAAATAAAGATATGCTCGGCAAAGGGATCCGTTCCCTGTTGCAAGGCATCGATTCAGATCTGAAAACCGGTTCCGGTAACAACGCCGCTTTGAAACCCGCCGCCGTGGAAGCGGCCACCGCCACTTCCCGCGTGCCGGTAGGCGATATCGAAACCAATCCCAAACAGCCCCGTCACGATTTCGACGAACAGGCGCTGAAAGAACTTTCAGAATCGATAAAGCTGCATGACATCATTCAGCCTATCACTGTTTCAAAACTTCCCACGGGCAAATACCGTCTTATCTCGGGTGAACGCCGCTGGCGCGCCTCGCAAATGGCCGGACTGAAAGACGTTCCCGTTTACATCCGTCAGGCCAATGACGTGCAACTGCTCGAACTGGCATTGCTGGAAAACCTGCAGCGGGAAAACCTCAACGCGGTGGAAGTAGCACTCAGCTACAAACGGATGATGGATGAACTCGGTTACACGCAGGAACAAGTGGCAGAACGCATGGGCAAAGACCGTAGCACCGTGGCCAACTTTATCCGCCTGCTGAAACTGCCGCCAGACATCCAACTCGCCGTGCGCCGCAACGAACTGAGCATGGGCCATGCACGCGCGATTATCAACGTAGACACCGTAGACAGACAGCTTTATATCTTCCGCCAGATCCGCGACAACGGATTGTCTGTACGCCAGACGGAAACGCTGGTAAGAAATCTTTACAAAGAGAACGGCACTGTTAAAAAAACGGCAAAAACACAGCTCCCTGCTGCGTATCAGCGGATTCAGGATAAATTAGCATCTCAATTTGAAACAAGAGTGAAAGTGAAACATGCCCGCAACGGAAGCGGACAGATCACCTTCGATTATTATTCGCTGGAAGAGTTCAACAAGTTGCTGAAACACCTGAACATTTCTGCGGACTGATCACCGTCATCATGCGTCTTCGCAGCTTACATCATATTATTTTACTGTGCCTGCTTTTTGCTGTCACTCCGCTTGCTTTGAAAGCGCAAACGCGTGCCGACTCGGCGCGGGCCATGCGTGACTCCACCACACCAGAAGGAGTATTCTCCGGCAAACCCGCAGACGTTATAGACTCAACCGGTAAAGTGGTAAAGAAAGGACGCATTCCCCGCGTAGCGGCTATCCGCTCTGCTGTACTTCCCGGTCTCGGACAATTGTACAATGGTAAAGTATGGAAAGTACCTATTGTGTATGCGGCACTCGGTGTTACCGGCGGCATCTTTGTTTACAACCTCAGGTGGTATAACCGTACACGTTTCGCTTATAAAGTATTACAGGAAGAAGGAACAGGCGCTTATGAAAAAGTAGCTCCCAAGCTACAGGCGCTTGTGCAGAATAACCGCGGTGAAACCCTGCGTTATTACCGCGACTCCTATCGCCGCGATATCGACTACTCCGCCGTATTCTTTCTTATCGCCTGGGGATTGAACGTCGTAGACGCCTCTGTCGACGCGCACCTCAGCACCTTCGACGTATCTCCCGACCTCAGCCTTCGCATCAAACCCGGTTACAGCCAGATGGCAGGTACTACGGGGTTGAGTCTGGTGTTGAACATCCGGTGATAATTAGACAATTTGAAAATTTGATGATTTGATATTTGAATTCAATAAGCGAAGCCATTTTCAAATTATCAAATTTTCAAATCGTCTAATTGTTATTTTTACGCAGTAAAAATAACCCTCAATGAACATCGCACTGATCGGATATGGAAAAATGGGCAAAGCTATTGAAGCCATCGCCCTGGAACGAGGACACCAGATCGTTTTGAAAATAGATGAAACCAATGTTGGCGATCTGAATGCGGAAAAACTCGCCGCCGCCGACGTGGCTATCGAATTTACAGGCCCGCATAGCGCCTTCGACAACCTGATTAAAACAATTGAGGCCAATACCCCCGTTATCTGCGGATCTACCGGCTGGACCGAACGCCTCGGCGAAGTGGAAGCCAAAGTAAAAGACCACAACGGAAGTTTTTTATACGCCAGCAATTTCAGCGTAGGTGTCAATCTTTTCTTTGAACTCAACCGCAAACTGGCCTCGCTGATGGCGACTCACCCCGAGTACAGCGTGAGCCTGGAAGAAATTCATCATACACAGAAAAAAGATGCGCCCAGCGGCACGGCCATTACATTGGCAGAACAGGTGATCGAAAACCTGGGCGGCAGCAAACAGCAATGGGTCAACGAACCCTCTGATAAACCGGAAGACCTTTTCATCAAAAGCCTCCGCGAAGACCCTGCACCCGGCACACACAGCGTACGCTATCAATCCCCCATCGACGATATTGAAATCATCCATACAGCGCACAACCGTACGGGGTTCGCTACAGGCGCCGTGCTGGCCGCTGAATTCATAAAGGATAAAAAAGGTATCTTTAGCATGAAGGACGTGCTGGGGATCTGAGTAAGGTTTCTCCGGCACGCCCGGAAACCAAACAGCCATCACCTTGATACCAAAATTGACCTGTGCGCTGCTCTGCAGCCTGCCATTACTCCTGATTGCCCAAAACGCCCGTCCTGTCCTCGACAGCCTCGAAAAAGTTGCTGCCGGTCAGACCGATTCCACGCTCGTTAAAACCTACAACGAACTTACCTGGCAATACCGTAACGTCAACCGCGATAAAGCCATCAATTATGGCCGCAAAGCCCTGACGCTCGCACGTGAGGTCAACTACCAGGCCGGCGTGGCACAAGCGTACAACGACCTCGGCATTCTTTATTTCGACAATGAACAGTACGACAGTGCATTGTTGCTATACAAACAATCCGCCACCATCCGCGAACGCCTCAACGACCGCGCGGGCATGGCCGGACTTTATAACAAGATCGGCATCCTCTATCAGAAACAGGGCATCCTCGATGAAGCACTCGATGCGCAACTAAAGGCACTGAGTCTTTACGAAGCATTGGGCAACAACAAAGGCATTTCTTATTCCCTCACCAATATTGGTATCCTTCAGCAAAACCTTGGCCGCTACGCAGAAGCGATCAGTTACCAGGAACGTGCCGTTGCCCTAAAAGAAAAAACAGGCGATCAATACGGACTGGCCGGCTCATTTGTGAACCTCGCCAACGTTTATGTAATAAAAAAAGAATACACACGTGCGGAAAGCTATTACCAGAAAGCGCTGGACATCTGCCGCAAACTGGATGACAAAGAATATTTATCCAGCACACTGAACAACCTCGGCAATCTTTATCTCACGATGAATGAAGGCAGCAAAGCCATCCCGCTGATCAATGAATCGCTGCAGCTTCGCCGTAAAATGAAAGACACCAAGGGCATTGTCAGTTGTCTCAACAACCTTGGCGACATCTACACCACCCAAGGGCAATATGATACGGCTTATGTATTGTTACAGGAGGCGTTGCGCCTTGCACGGCCCGCCGTCAACTGCCGTCCGGAGTTACAAAAAGTATATCTCTCCCTTTCCTCCTGGTACGAGAAAAAAGGCGATCCGGTGAAAGCACTGGAGATGTATAAATACCACGCCGCTTACAAAGACTCTTTATTCTCCGACGACCTCGGCGACCGCTTTGCCGAACTCGAAACAAGATTCCGTATGCTGGAAAAAGAAAAGACTATTCAGCAACAGCACTTCGATCTGCAACAAAAAGAATTTTCGATCACCCGCCGCAACTATTGGATTGCCGGCATTTCGGGCTTGCTTTTGCTGGGCGGACTGCTCGCTTATTCAGGATACCGCCGTTACCGGCTTAAACAAAAAGCCGCCATGCAACAGGCATTGCTGCAACAGCAGGACATTGCCACGCGCGCTGTGATGGAAGCGGAAGAAGAAGAACGTAAACGCATTGCCCGCGACCTGCATGATGGCGTTGGGCAAATGATGAGCGCCGCTAAAATGAACCTCTCCGCATTTGAAGCGGCCATCCCGGAATCGGGCGCCGAACAAAAGCAATCCCTCAACCGCATCATCGGGCTGGTAGATGAAAGCTGCCGCGAGATCCGGCATGTATCACACAACATGATGCCGCATGCCCTGCTAAAAAACAACCTCGCCGAAGCCGTGCGCGATTTCGTGGAAAAGATCGATAAAAACAGGTTGCAGGTACATCTCTACACCGAAGGACTGGAAGAACGGATAGATGCCAATGTAGAAACAGTTTTTTACCGAGTGCTGCAGGAGTGCGTCAACAACGTCATCAAACACGCCGGCGCCACCACGCTCGACATTTCCCTGATCCGCGATAAAGATGGCATCAGCGCCACGATCGAAGACAATGGAAAAGGTTTTGATACCAGCCGCCGCGGCGTATTCGATGGCATCGGCCTGAAGAACATCGTCACACGCGTGGAATACCTGCGCGGCACCGTGGATTTCGATTCCGCACCGGGCCGTGGAACGCTCATTGCCATTCATATACCCATTGGATAATGACTACCCGCCATCATATCATCCTTTTTTTCATCACCGCTTTTTTTTCTCTGCAAAAAGCAAATGGCCAGTCGCGAACAGCCTATACCGATTCATTGATCCTGCAGAGCCAGCAGGTAAGAAAAACTGACGCCGATGCGGCCCTGGAATTGGGAAGAAAGGCACTCGCCGAAGCAGACCGTATCGATTACAAAAACGGACAGGTGCTGGCATTGCAGGCCATCGGAGCGGCCTACAATGTCAATAGCAGCTTTGAACTCTCCCGGAAATACTACGCACAGGCATTGGAAGTGATCGGCGATCAAAAAAAAGACACCCTTCGCTCCCGTTCCTTAATGGGCATTTCCACCAGTCTCTGGCACCAGGGGAAATATGCAGAAGCACTGGAATACGGATTCCAGGCGCTGCGGCTGGCCGAACAACAGGAATACAATGTACTCAATATCGCTTCCGCCAAACTCGGTATAGCCATGGTATACCAGACGCAGGAAAAATTACCGCTTGCAGAGAAATACGTACAGGAAGCATTGGCACTGCTGAAAGAAGACAATGCCCCTACACTTTTATTGAACGGACTGCATACACTCGCCAACATTTACGGCATGCAGGGAAAAATCAAAGAAGCATTTGCACTGGACACGGCAGGCATCGGTATTGCCACACGAACCAACAATGACTTTGCCAAATCGCTATTCTATGATAACATGGCGAACTGCTACCTGTTTGGTTCACCGCCCGACTATGCAAAAGCCAGTGAATACTTCCGCAAAACCCTGGCTATCGATTCGCTTTTCGGGAACCGGAAGCAAATGAGCGACAGTTATAAAAACCTGGGAATGGTACTGGTGGCGCAAAAACAATATGCGGCCGCGCTTCCTTATTTCTTCCGTTCTGCAGAACTGGCGCAGGCCGCAGGATTCCGCCAGGGCGCGCAGGAGACCTATAAACAATTGGCCTCAACTTATCAGTTATTGGGAAAAGACAAGGAAGCACTCGGTATGCTGGAACACAGCATGCGCATAAAAGACAGCCTGATCAATACCGCCAGCGAGAACAGGATCGCAGAACTGCAGGCTTACTATGAAACGGAAAAACAAAAACAGACCATTGCCCTGCAACAGACAGCAATCAGCCGGAAAAACTATATCATCATTGCCACTTCCCTTGCGCTGTTACTTCTTTTGGTGACGGGTTATTCAGTTTACCGTCTTTACCGCCGCCGTCAGAAAGCCGCACTGCAACGGACCTTGCTTGAACAACAGGAATTAGCCATGAAAGCCGTGATGGAAGCCGAAGAAAAAGAGCGGCAGCGTATTGCCCGCGACCTGCACGATGGCATCGGACAAATGATGAGTGCCGCCAAAATGAACCTTTCTGCGCTGGAATCGCAACTGAATATTCCCGAGGCTTCGCAACAGGCATCGCTGACAACGGTCATGAACCTGGTTGACGACAGTTGCCGCGAACTGCGGCATGTATCGCACAACATGATGCCGCATGTGCTGATCAAAAACAACCTGGCACTTGCACTCGGCGATTTCACCGGCAAACTAGATAAGAAAGATCTTACGATCAACCTTTATACCGAGGGACTCGAACAACGCCTGGATCCTGCCACCGAAACAGTTTTTTACCGCGTGGTGCAGGAATGCGTGAATAATGTATTGAAACATGCCCATGCCACCAGGCTGGACCTTTCCGTAATCCGCGATCATGAATCGCTGAGTGCCACGATCGAGGACAACGGACGCGGTTTTGATCCGGGCGATCCCAAAACGGCCGGAGGCATCGGCTTGTCCAACATCCGCAGCCGTATTGCCTACCTGAAAGGAACCGTAGACATCGACAGCAGCCCGGGAAGAGGAACATTGATCGCAATACACATACCTTTAACAAATCAGCAACAGTAATTTTTTTCACCAATGCATCCAGAGAGAGTATTAAGTGATAAGTATTAAGTTGTAAGTAGACAGCCGGTTTTATGCCAAATGTAAAAGTTAAAAATAGAAGAGAAAACAAATAGCCCGGAGTTCACATTCACGCATTGACTTATTCACTTATTCACTCATTGACATATTCACTTATTGCCCATTGACCACAACACACGCATGAAACAGACCAAAATCACCCTGGCTTTAGTAGACGATCACCAGATCGTGATAGACGGATTGATGTCTTTGCTGAAAGGACATGACCGCTTTCGTTTTGCCTTCGCTACTACGCGTCCTGCAGAAGTGCTGGATCAGCTTTCTTCCCATCCCGTGGACATTTTGCTTACCGACGTGATGATGCCCGGATTACCCGGCAACGAACTGGCACGCCAGGTGAGACAAAAATTTCCGGACACGCGCATCCTTGCTTTGTCGATGAGCGGTGAAGGAGATGTGGTCAATGAAATGATCAACGATGCTGATATCTCCGGCTATGTGCTGAAGAATATCGGCAAACAGGAACTGATCGATGCACTGGAGAAAATTGCCGGCGGCGGTATTTATTTCAGCGATGAAGTGATCGAAGAACTCAAACGCACCAGCGAACGCCGTAAGCAGGAGAAGCAGGTTCACCTGACCGAAAGAGAAATAGAAATTATCCGCCTGATAGAAAAAGAATACAACAACCGCCAGATAGCGGAAGCCCTATTCATCAGCGAACGAACAGTAGAAACGCACCGGAAAAATATTTTCCGGAAAACGGATACCAACAGTGTGATCGGGCTGATCAAATATGCTTATGAACACAAACTGATCTGATACAAATAAGATTAATTACATCCCAGCAGCTCGCATAATTTTTTGTTGAGGTCTTCGCCGCGCAGGTCTTTGGCCACGATCTTTCCATCGGGACCGATGAGCAGGTTCTGCGGAATACTTTGCACTTTGTACATTTTCGCTACCGCATTATCCCATTGTTTAAGATCGCTTACATGTGTCCAGGTAAGATTGTCGGCGTGAATGGCGTCAACCCAGGATTTCTTCTGGCGATCGAGTGATACGCCCAATACGGTGAAATTTTTGTCACGGAAACGATTATAGGCCTGCACCACATTCGGGTTTTCGAGGCGGCACGGGCGGCACCAACTGGCCCAGAAATCAATCAACACATATTTACCACGGAAAGAAGAAAGGGTAACAGGATTATCGAGAGTATCGTTTTGGGTAAAATCACGCGCAATGCTGCCGATGGCAGTCGTTTTGCCTTCTTCAATGGTTTGTTTCAGATACGAACCATACATATTATTCATCGCCATGGGCTGAAGGCGATTAACCCTTTGTTCGAGTTGATTGATATCCGGATTGAGGTTGATGGTGGCCAGCAGAATGAAGGCACTCACCGGTGAACCGGGACGTTTTTGTATAAACGCATCGATTTCTTGCTGAATAGCCCCGGTAAGCCGGTTAGCGGATAGCTGTAAACTATCGCTGCGTTCACCGGCCTGCATGCGCATTCCGATTTTATTCAATTGCTCGAAATAAGGAACGAAAGTCGTTTCAAAAGCTTTAAATCCGTCCTGCACCGTCGAACCGGTAATGCTCCAGGATGCGGGTTTTGTATAATCACCTTTGATGGCTATGGTGCTGTTGTCAAAAAATACGTTGGATTTTTTGTCGCCCCCCACGCTCAGGATGAGTAGTTTGGGTTCAGCTAATTCGCCCTTCAGTACAAACGATCCTTTCAATGATTTTGCTTTTGCGATGGTATCGTTGGGATTATTGATATCGGCCAGCCATACGGGTGTATTGTCCGGCAGGTTGGTCATTTTGCCATTAACCGTCATTTTTTTCTGAGCAAATGCTGCGAAGGGCAGCAACAAAAGAAGTGTGAGCAGGCTTTTCATATTCATTCAAAAGTCAAAATTAAAAATTCAAAAGTCATTCCCTAAGTCTCTGGAGTGAATGGTGAATGGTCAATCGTGAATCTTTGCGACTTGATTTCTTTGCAGCTTCGCTTGAGAAAGTCGCTGATTTCACGCAAAGGCACATAAGGAGCAAAGACGCAAAGAAGTCTTAATATATAACCTTATACCCTACACCTTATACCATACACCTTATACCTTATACCTTATACCTTATACCCTACGCCTTAATCCTTACACCTTACACCTTACGCCTTCAACCCTGCGCACAAAGATAACTATTTTCCTTCCCCTGTCACCGAGCGGACAAATGCGCGCGTTGTTTCAAGTGAATCTTTCTCTTTTTCAAACGATTGTATAAATGCCGTGCCGATAATCGCGCCGTTGGCGTATGTACAGGCTTTTTCAAATCCCGCTTTGTCGCGGATCCCAAACCCGATCAGTACCGGGTTCTTCAACCGCATTTCTTTCAACTGGCGGAAATAACCTGCCCGTTCATCCAGCGTTGCTTTCTGCCCCGTAGTGGAGGACGACGATACGGCATACAAAAAGCCGCTGCTCAATTCATCCAGCTTGTGGATACGCTCCGGCGAGGTTTCAGGCGTTACCATAAATACGAAATCCAGGCCGTGACGGTTGAGGATCGCGCTGTATTCTTTTTCAAATTCATAAACCGGCAGGTCGGGAAGAATGAGTCCGTCTACTCCTACGCGCGCAGCTTCTGCACAAAATTTTTCAAATCCGTATTGCAAAACGGGATTCATGTATCCCATCAATACAATGGGTACAGATACGCGGCTGCGGAAATTTTCCAGTGTTGAAAAAAGTCTGGCGATGGTCATACCGTTCGCAATGGCAACGGATCCGGCTTCCTGGATCACGGGGCCATCGGCCAGCGGATCGCTGTAAGGCATGCCGAGTTCTATCATGTCGGCTCCCGATTGCTCCAGCGCTTCCAATATATCGACGGTCGCTTCCGGATTCGGGTAACCTGCAGTGCTGTAGATGCTGAGAATATTTGCCGGTTTGCGTTGAAACAGTTCACTGATCCTGCTCATGTTATTCATTTGGGCGACTGTTGCGCCATGTGATCCATATAAGTTTGCATGTCTTTGTCTCCTCTCCCACTCAGGCATATTACCACTCGGTCAGTCGGCTGCCATGTCAATTGTTTCAGAGCCGCCAGTGCATGGGCACTTTCCAATGCGGGAATGATACCTTCGAGTCTGGCCAGTTCAAACGCTGCTTCCAGCGCCTCTGCGTCCGTTGCACTCAGTGCTGTAGCGCGTCCCGTATCGAAAAGATGAGCGTGCAGCGGCCCTATACCGGGATAATCCAGGCCTGCGGAAATGCTGTGCGGTTCTACTACCTGTCCGTCTTCCGTTTGCATCAGCAGACTCATACTGCCATGTAAAATCCCGGGACGGCCAAGTACGGAAGTAGCGGCTGTTTTACCTGAATCGATGCCACATCCCGCGGCTTCCACTGCATATAATTTTACTTCTGCCTCTTCCAGGAAATGGTAAAATGCTCCGGCGGCATTGCTTCCGCCACCAACACAGGCTATCACATGTGTAGGCAATTCGTTTCCTGTTTTTTCCAGTAATTGTTCTCTCACCTCGCGGCTGATCACACTCTGAAAACGCGCCACCATATCGGGGTAAGGATGCGGACCTACCACACTGCCGATGATATAATGCGTATCAACGGGATTATTGATCCAGTCACGGATGGCTTCGTTGGTAGCATCTTTGAGGGTTTTACTGCCGGATGTAGCAGGGATCACCGTGGCACCGAGCATTTTCATGCGCGCCACATTGGGCGCCTGCCGCTCGATGTCCTTTTCTCCCATATACACAATGCACTTCAACCCCTTCAATGCACACACGGTGGCAGTAGCCACGCCATGCTGTCCGGCACCTGTTTCCGCTATGATTCTTTTTTTGCCCAACCGTTCAGCCAGCAATATCTGGCCAATGGTATTGTTGATCTTGTGCGCACCGGTATGACACAAATCTTCTCTTTTGAGGTAGATGGTGGTGCCAAAGACTTCACTCAACCGTTGCGCATGATAAAGCGGTGTGGGACGGCCTGCATAGTCATGCAGCAGGAGATTCAGTTCGTCCTGGAATTTTTTATCGTTGAGTACTTCGGTATAAGCCGCCTGTAATTCGGCCACATTGCGGTGCAGCATTTCGGGAATGAAAGCACCTCCGTATCGTCCGTAATAGCCCTGTTGATCGGGAAAAGTATAACGGGCCTGTTCTGCATTTTTTTCCATGTCTGAAATAGTTTTCTTGCTGCACAAATCTTACGCTTCTTTTCGCATGGCCGCACGGCGCATTTGCGACGCCGTTTCGGGTCCCAGGTATTTTTCAATCCGGTGATGAATGAGGTAAATGACGGGCGTAAGCAATACTGCCACGCAAAATTTATAAATATAATTTCCGATACAAATACTCATGACCAGCCCCAGCGACCAGGGTTGTCCCTGTCCTGCAGATACCCTCGGGCCTATGTAAAAAGCGATAAAGAGCACTACAAAGCTATCTACAAACTGCGAAACAACCGTGGAACCGGTCGCCCGCAGCCAGATATTTTTTTCTCCGGTAAACTCCTTGATCCGGTGAAACACGAATACATCGAGTAATTGTCCTACCAGGAAGGCCACCAGCGAGCCGATGATAATCCAGGATCCCTGCCCGAAAATGGCATGGTAGGCTTTGTCGGCATCGGGCACATTCTGCGTCGCATAATTCCCTACCCAGAAATCGGCCGGTGTCAGGTGGATGGCGCCCTGGAACATCACAAACGCATAAGCGATCAATGCCACCGTGAGCAGCGACAGGAAACGCACGCCTTTCATCCCGTAATATTCATTGATGATATCGGTCATGATGAATACCACCGGCCACAGCAACACGCCCGCAGTGAGGTTAAAGGAAAAGCTGTGTCCGAGAATGGAAAGGTCCAGCGGCTGGAAGCCGAATGTTTTTTCCAGGGAAAACAGCTTTACGCCCGCCACTTCGGCAATCAGCGCATTCGCAATAAAAAAACCACCCAATATGAGAAAGAGCCGCGTGGGTTTATGCTTGATTATAGTATGGATCATTGATATAAAATATGTATACGAAGAGTAAGATCAGGAAAAGGAGGTTGGCGATGATCAGCCAGCGGGGAATAATATCGGTCAGTTTGCGGCGGATCAGCAGCGTACCCGCATAACAGACGATCGTTATGGGCACGATTATCAGCCCCAATACGTAACCGATCATGATGATCGTAGAGGTGATCACTTCGTCACCCGACCAGTTGCGGATGAGCAAGGACAGTGAAAAAACAAAGAAAACCCCGCAGATAAACGCTACCCGGGATAAAAATAATAGCCAGCGCATGGGCATTTTTGGTGTAAAATAGCATTATTTTGTCAGCCTGAAAATGAAGACGAGGGATACCTTTGTCACTATGCCGCTGAGGCGTGGTTGCCGGGTCCCCGGTTCAAAAAAACAGCTCATGAAACAACCTCTTGTTAAGAAAGCTCTCCCTCACATCCTTGCGGTCCTTATTTTTTTGCTGGCGGCAGTCATTTTCTGCAAACCGGTTCTTGAAGGCAAAGTGCTCAACCAGCACGATATCGTTGGCTGGAAAGGCATGGCGCAAAGTTCTTACGAATACAAAGAGAAATACGGACATTTTCCGCTATGGAATACCAATCTCTTCAGCGGTATGCCTGGTTACCAGGTTGCAATGACGGGTAAAAGCGTGCTACCGGATTTCTCGGTGATCCTGTCATTGGGACTTCCCAAACCCATGAACTATTTTTTCCTGGCTTGCATTTGCTTTTACGTGCTCATGATGAGTGTGCGTGTGAACAGTTGGCTTGGAGCGCTCGGGGCGCTCGCATTCGCCTTCTCCACTTATAACCCGATCATCATCGGTGCGGGTCACGAAACAAAAATGCTGGCCATCGCCTATATGCCATTGCTGCTGGCAGGTCTGCTGCTTATTTTTAACAAAAAATACTGGCTGGGCCTCGCCGTGACCACACTCGGCACCGCCATGGAAATAGCCTCCAACCACCCGCAGATCAGTTATTACTTCTTCCTTACGGCCGGAGCTATAACGCTCGGCTATCTGGTGCATTGGATCCGTCAGAAGGATTTCAAACATATCGGTATCGCTATGGGCATTACGGCCGTGGCCGCCATGGCCGGTTTGTCCATCAACATATTAACAATCCTCACATCGTCAGAATACGCCAAAGCAACCATGCGCGGCGGTAAAAGCGTAGAGATCAAAGGTGATACGGTAACCGCTGTTAAAACGGCCGGCCTCGACCCGGATTATGCTTTCCGCTACAGCATGAAGCCCGCAGAACCGCTGGTGATGCTGATGCCTGGCGCATTTGGCGAAAGCTCCGGTAAACCGGTCGGTGCCGGCTCCAACGTCGCTAAAAAACTCATTTCAGCCGGAGTGCCCGAAGGACCTGCCGAGCAGGTATCCGAACAACTGCCCGCTTATTGGGGCGGTATGTCCGGTCCCGGCGAAAGCACTTCCGGCCCGCCCTATGTAGGTGCAATCATTTTCCTGCTGGCCCTTATCGGTTTTGTGGTAGTTAAACATCCGCTGCGCTGGGGACTGCTGGCCGCGTCGATCATTGCCGTTGTACTCGCCTGGGGGCAATTTTTCTATGGCTTTAACCATTTCCTGCTGGAAAACCTGCCGTTGTACAACAAATTCCGTGCTCCGTCGATGGCGCTCGTGATCACTGAACTTACGCTGCCCCTGATGGCCGTGCTCGCCTTGCAGCAACTGTTCTTTAACACCACGCCTGAAGAACTCCGCAAAAAATTCAAACCGATCCTGTATACACTTGGTGGCCTCACGGCACTGCTTGCCATCCTCTACCTGATGATGGACTACAGCGCGCCTATCGACCAGCAACTGCTGGAAAATAAATGGGACAATTCCGGCACCGATGTGGTGGGACGTGCCGTTGTCTCGGGCCTCAAAGCGGATCGCAGCAGCATGTTCGGCGGACAAGTGCTGCGCACGATTGGTTTCATGATCCTCGTGCTGGGTGCCTGCTGGTTGTATATGAAAAAAATACTCAAGCCTGTATTCATTGTTGTAGCGCTTGGAGTAGCAACCATGATCGACCTGTTTGTGATCGATGGCCGGTACCTCAACGATGAAATCAGCTACGTACCGGCGGACGAATTGCAAAGCGCCAACTTCACGCCTACCGCTATTGACAATCAAATACTCCAGGACAAAGACCCGAACTTCCGCGTGTACAACATGCGCGGCGACCGCTGGTTTGAAGCGCAGACATCTTATTTCCATAAATCGATCGGAGGATATCACCCCGCCAAACTGCGTCTGTACCAGGATATCATTGAGCGCTATCTTTCTCAGGCTCCGAACCCGGAGGTGCTGAACATGCTCAATGCCAAATACATCATTGCACAGGATCCGCAAAGCGGACAACAGCGTTTGTTTCCCAACACCGAAGCCAACGGACATTGCTGGCTGGTGAAAAATGTGAAGTTCGTTCGCAATGACGTAGATGAACTGCAGACGCTCGGGCATACACAACTGAAAGACACGGCCATCGTACAGGAGCAATTTGCTGCGCAAATCACCCAGCCGCAGTGGGATTCTACCGCCTCCGTCAAACTTACGAAATTCAGCAACGACGAAATCGAGTACACTTTTTCGGCTAATGGACCTCAATTTGCCGTATTCAGCGAGATCTATTACCCTTACGGCTGGAACGCTTATGTTGACGGCAAACAAACGCCGGTTATCAAAACAGACTACCTGCTTCGCGGGCTTTCCCTTCCTGCGGGACAACATACGATCCGGTTTGTGTTTGAGCCCGATTCCTATAAAAAAGGAATCACGATCTCCTACATCGGTTCGTGGGTGATCCTGCTGCTGATCGTACTGGGCTTTTTTATGCATTTCCGCGACGAACGCAAAAAAACAACAACCAGTTGATACGGGTAGCCTCGCTGGTGTCTTATAAAGTAATGCCTGCAAAAATGGGCGGGCAGAAAGCGGTTTATCTGCTGCTGAAATACCTGGCAGGCAAAGTATCTGTAGTATGTTATACTACAAGCAACAATGAGCCCGCGCCCGATGAGCCGTTTGAAGTACAGAAAGTTTTCCCTGACCATCCGGTGCGTTATGCCAACCCGTTTGCTTTTTTCAAACTGCGTAAAAAAATGCGGCAGCAGCAGGCCACGCACCTGATGATCGACCACCCGTATATGGGGTGGCTGGCCCTGGCCTTGCGCCGCGCCCTGCGTATACCGCTGGTCGTGCGTTCGCACAATATTGAAGCATTACGCTTTCGGTCCGTCGGCAAATGGTGGTGGAGATTGCTATGGTCGTACGAAAAATATGTGCACCGCCACGCTGATCTCAATTTATTTATTACCGCCGGAGACCGCGACTATGCCATCAGGCATTACGGATTGTCGGCGGGGAAATGTGTGGTGATTACCTACGGCATAGAAAAATCCATTGCACCAACAAAGGAAGAAAAGCAGGTCGCAAAATCAGCCCTGCTCCGGCAATACCAATTGCCGGCAGAAACATCGATATTATTGTTTAACGGCACATTGAATTATCCGCCGAACCTGCAGGCGCTGGATATATTGATAAACGAAGTAGCCCCTGCTTTGCAGGCAAATGCACCTCACTGTTGCATCATGGTATGTGGAAGTAGGTTACCTGAAAAATACGCTGCGGTACTGGCACAAACCAGCGGCATCGTATACACCGGCTTCGTACCGGATATTGAGCCGTATTACCTGGCAGCAGACTTTTTCCTCAATCCTGTATCGGAAGGCGGCGGTATCAAAACGAAACTGGTGGAAGCGCTGGCGGCAGATCTGACGACTATTTCATTTGCCAGCGGGGCAACCGGCATTCCTGCCGATACCTCCGGACAGAAATTGCACGTGGTTGAGGATGGCAATGTCCGGTCTTTTATAACGGAATTACTGAAGGTGGTCCATCAACAGCAGCCGCATATTCCCACACTTTTTTTTAAGCACTTTTATTGGGGTAATATTGCAGAGAAAACAGCAGTTGCCCTGGAAGTTGTGACCGGGTAAAATGGAATCATTCGCTGCGGCGGCACACATTTTTTTAAATTATGATAGTTGGAAGCGGACTTGTTGCAAAAGGATTCAGCTGGTATCAGGACAAGGATGAATACCTTGTCTTTGCCTCCGGCGTGTCCAACTCCACCACCGCCGATCGACAGGCATTTGAACGTGAGCGTTCCCTGCTGACAAACAAGTTGCAGGAAAATCCGGATGCATTGGTCGTGTACTTCGGTACCTGTAGTGTATACGACCCCGCGCAGCAGTCGACACCTTATGCGAAACATAAGTTGGCAATGGAAGCATTAATACAAAAGCAATGCAACCGTTACCGTATATTCCGGATACCGAATCTCGCCGGCGCCACCCCCAATCCGCATACCATTCTCAACTATCTTTATCAGCACGTGGTATCCGGCGAGCGATTCGAACTATGGCAACACGCAGAAAGAAATATTATTGACATCACCGATACCTTTCATCTCTGCCATTATATCGTCCGGGAGAATTTGTTTCCGCAACAGATTATCAATATTGCGAACCCGGTCAATTACCGTGTGGCGGACATTGTGCAAGCAATAGAACTGCTGTGCGGGAAAAAGGGAAACTATACGCTTGTAGAAAAGGGCAGCCGGCCGCAGATCGATATTGAACCGATCCGCCCATTGATCACAACACTGGGACTCGATTTTTCCGACGGGTACCTGCACCGGATGATCCGGAAATACCTGGTTACTGATGACGTACAAAAAGGCAAGAATTAAATTTATCCTCGAAGAATGCCTAATGGCACCATTTGTATGGCTCGGAAGGCTGTGCGGATGGCTGCGCCCTTTGAAGCAATCAACCAACACATTTCTTTTTTTTTCCAGTGCCGATATCGGCGGCGCGCCCCAGGTCAATCTTGACATCTTGCGGTGCATCCGTGATCAAAACCCGGTAGTCATTTTTTCAAAAAAACCAAAGAACAATGGTTTCCTCGAACAGTTCCGGGCGCAGGGAGTACAGCTTATCGATTTGCATACGCGTATCGACAATAAATTATTCCACTTCGTCAATTTATTTTATCGTGGAGTAATTGCTTCATGGGTTGCGCGGTCGCCAAAACCGGTGGTATTTGGTGGGGAATGTTTGTTTTTTTACAAGATAATCCCACACGTACCCAAACGCACCTATTGTGTAGAATTGTGCCACCTCGATACCTGGCTGCCCTACTCCATCGGGCAAATACCACATATCGATCTGCGGGTATTCAGCACGCGCGAACTGCTGGAAAAAGTGCGCAGACAATACCGCGAAAACAATCTACCCGCAACACTGGAGGAAAAATTATATTTTACCGACAACAGCATTCCGATCCCGGACGTTACGCCAGTGCATAATGAAAAGCTTGAAGTGGCCTTCATCGGACGGGGAGCTCCACAAAAGCGTGTACACCTCGTGGCCGGTATAGCCGAAAAATTGCAGGAAGCCGGAGCGCCCGTACACGTCTCTTTCATTGGCGATGTGGAAAAAGTAATAGATATCACACATTATCCCTATTGTACCTTTTACGGCAATATCAGCGACCAGCAAAAAATGCAGGACATCTACCGCAGCACGGATGTATTGTTACTGACCTCCGCCTATGAAGGATTACCAGTAGTTGTAATGATGATGATGGCCTTTGCCAAAGTGGTGGTATCAACCGCTATCAACGGCATTCCAGATTATATACGGCACCAGGAAAATGGACTGCTGATCACCGAAACAACCGAAGAGGGCATCATCCGACAGGGCGCAGAACATTTACAAATGCTGGCCGCCGATCCGGCCAAACGCGAACAATTGGGTAAACGGAGCCGCGAGATTGCTCTTGAAAAATTCAGTTATGCTACTTTTTGCAAAACTTACCGAACTCTATTGATCGACCAGCAAAAACCTCTTTCATGAATCCGCTTGTGTCCGTCATATTACCGGTTTACAATGGCGAGCAGTATCTCCGGCTGGCGGTAGACAGCGTCCTGCACCAGGATTTCACCGATTTCGAATTGCTGCTGATCGACGACCATAGTAGCGACAATACGCCTGCCATCTGCCACGAATATGCTGAAGCCGATCAGCGGGTGGTTTATATCCGCAATGCAGCAAACAAACGCGTAGCCGCCACGTTGAATGTGGGCATCGATGCGGCAAAAGGCAAATACATTGCGCGCATGGATGCCGACGACATTGCGCTGCCCGCACGGCTGGGCACGCAGGTGAGTTTTCTGGAACAGCATCCAGACATTACCCTGATCGATACATGGATGACCTATATCAACGAACAAAACCTGCCGACTGGGTTTCACAATGCCAAAGTATTTGAACCTAAAGAGATACGCCGCAAACTGGCGCGTGGCAACGTACTCGGGCATTCGTCAATTATGATCCGTACCGAAGTACTTAAACAGCATCGTTATCACAAAACCACTTATGAAGATTATGAACTCTGGCTGCGGCTGACGGCAAAAGGATATTGGTTTCAGAAGCTGCAGGAATCGTTGCTGTATTACCGCATTCACACCGAATCAATCACCAGCCAGGCCAATACCGACAAATCCCACTTCCGCAAGCAGGCAGAAGCCAAGGCTTCCTTCCTGCGACATGAATTACGCGGTTTTCATTGGGGATGGTTTCAAACCCGCGTAACCGTTTCCATGCTGCGGGATTATTTTCTATATTTTTACAAAAAAGCGAAACGATAACTATGCAGCAGGGATTCCTGATCCGTTGGTATCATATTTTCACCGATGCATTTTTCTTTATCCGATACCGGATGTACCGCGTATTGAAAAAAGAAGCCGCCCTTGTTCACGGCGAACTGTTGGACTTCGGTTGCGGCAACAAACCATATGAATCACTTTTTACGCAAACATCTTCTTACGTTGGCGTAGACATAGAAATATCCGGCCATCCCTACACCAAAAAAGCCGATTTTTTCTATGACGGGCATCACCTGCCGTTCACCAATTCGAAATTCGACATTGTCTTTTCTTCCGAAGTATTTGAACATGTTTTTAATCTCGAAGAAATAGTGCCTGAGCTCGTGCGTGTGATAAAACCCGGCGGCCAGTTGCTGATCACCTGTCCGTTTGTCTGGCCTGAACACGAACAACCTTACGACTATGCACGATATACGAGTTTCGGTATCCGTCATTTGTTGGAAAAAAACGGGCTGGAAGTGATCCGTCAATACAAAACCGGCCACAACATGGAAGTGGTGATGCAGCAGTTTATTTTTTATATCTACTGCCTGCTACCCAAAAAACCGCGACCACTCTACTTCCTGCTTCACCAGGTCTTTATCCTGCCCTTCCTGGTGCTTACGGCCCTGCTGAGTTTCGTATTGCAGAGCAAACTACGCAGAAAAGACCTTTACCATAGCAACATTATCCTGTTGAAAAAAAAGAATAGCTGATGAAAAATGCCGTTCCTTACGCCTTTAATCCGGATGTCTTTTATCCTACTTACCTTATCCGGAACGGTTTGTACAAGAACATTGCAGAACTGGCTCCGCAATTAACAGGGCGCGTGCTCGATCTTGGATGTGGCATCAAACCTTACGAGTCACTCTTCCGCGCCGACCAATATGTAGGAGTAGAATATCAGGGTGAAGGCGAAACATACGCCAAGGACAAAGCCGATTTTTTTTACGACGGACGCAACCTTCCGTTCGAAGACGCATCCTTCGACGCCGTGTTTTGCAGTGAAGTGTTTGAGCATGTTTTTAACCTGGAAGAGATACTAAAGGAACTTCACCGCGTATTAAAACCCGGCGGCAAAATGCTGCTGACATTTCCTTTTATGTTTCCCGAACATGAAGTACCGAATGACTTTGCCAGGTATACTCAATTTGCTGCGGTCCATTTATTAAAACAAACTGGCTTTACCATTGAAGAGTTTCGCAAGAGCGGTTCCTTTACCGAAGCGATCTGTCAGTTGCGGATCCTGCATTACGAATATGCCGTGCACAAATATGTAAGCAAAATTCCGGTGCTGCGTTCCTTACTTAAATACACCGTGTACGTTACCAACAACTGCTGGGCGCTGCTCACGCGATCAATTTTCCCCGGAAAAAAAGAAATGTACCTGAACAATATTATCATGGCGAAAAAAGTCCATTCATGAAAATTGCAGTCATTACCACCATCGACGATATATGGGGCGGAAGTGAAGAGCTCTGGTACCAGACAGCTTTGGCTGCCTTAGCGGAAGGCCACAGTGTACATGTATCTATGAAATTCACCGGTGCGCTTGCACCAAAAATACAGGAGCTCATAGGTAAAGGATTGGTGCTGCACAAACGCCGAGGTTATATCAAGAAGGGCACGCCTGCGGGAAAACGTATACTTAAAAAGGCCTGGCACCTTTTACTTAATTCGTTCAGCAATCCCTACAAATCGATCTACCGGGCAAGACCCGATATTGTCATATTCAACTCTTCGTTGTTCCAGGCTGGCGAAGACAATTACTTTCACCGTTTGCAGCAGGCGTATCACAGGCCTTATGTAGTTATCAACCAGGTCGTAGCGGAATTTAACCGGCCTTTCAGCAACACGCCATCACAGGCCATGCGCGATGGATTTCTGAAAGCGGCGAAGGTCTTCTTTGTATCCCGCAGGAACTTTGAAACCATCCAGCGTCATCTCGCCCTTGCATTACCCAATGGCGAAGTAATAACGAACCCGGTGAACCTTGCCGACACCGTAATGATTCCCTATCCTGCTATGGACGGTGTGATCAAACTGGGCGTTTTGGGCAATCTGCAGATCAATCACAAAGGACAGGATATCATTATTGCGGTGTTGTCGCGCGAAGAATGGAAGAACAGGAACTGGCACCTGAATATATACGGACGCGGCCCTGACGAAGAATACCTGAAAGCTCTCTGCGTGCAGCGCGGGATTGCCGGTAAAGTTTCGTTTTGCGGACACGTATCGGATATACGCGAGGTGTGGAAAGAAAACCATGCGTTGCTGATGTGTTCGATCATGGAAGGCCTGCCGCTGGCAGTGGTGGAAGCCATGTTGTGCGGACGTCCGGTGATCACCACCGATGTAGGAGGTAACCGGGAGATTATCGATGATGGTATAAATGGATTTATCGCTGAAGGTCCGACTGAATTTTCCCTGAACAGGGCTTTGCAACGCGCCTGGAACCGCAAAGATGAGTGGGCACACATGGGTTCGCTGTCGCATGAAACAGCAAAAAAGTTTTATGTGCCGGACATTGGACAACGGCTGTTAGAGAAGATTAAATCTCTTCATCAAGCGATCCCTTTATTATTTTTGGCCGATAAACTGATTAAATGACACTATTTCGAATACTTATCAAATTTGTCACTTTCCCTTATTTCCTACTAAAGACCGGTAATATAAAGGCAGCGATGCTGTTTGCCCACTACAACTTGCCGATCACTCATATCAGGTTGTTCAAGATCAGTGAAGGAATGCTGGTATTAAATTCAACGGGAAACAAAATACCTGTTGGACAACTTTCCCGTTTTAAACACAATTTTGGGCACCTCTTCCGGGTGCTGAACGACAATCGTTTTTCTGTGTCGGATACATTGCCTGATTCCTTTGTGCTGAACGCAGGCAATGTGTCGTATCGCATCAGTTCCCAGAACAACCTTAATATTGTCCACGAATTATACCTCGAAAAGCTTTACAATCTTCATACCGTTCAAAAGGACATTGTGGTGATGGACATCGGGATGAATGTAGGCTTTGCCAGCCTGTTCTTTGCTTCGGATCCTAATGTTGCCCACGTATATGGTTACGAGCCATTTGCCGAAACGTATGCAGAAGCTGTTCAGAATTTGGGAATTAACCCTTCTTTAAAAGATAAAATTTCCCCTGTTAATGTGGGGATCAGCAACAGGTCTGGGTCTGTCAATGTACCGCAACTTGAAGGAGGTTCAGTTATCGCCAGCACCAACTCTTCCTTTATTGAAGAACACAAACTCAACTCGGGCGCCTTTACTACTGTTCATGTCAAGGGTATTACCGAAGCATTGGATCAGATAGTCTCCGCGCATCCCGGAAAAGCTATTTACCTTAAAATTGACTGTGAAGGAGAAGAGTATAATATTCTTGACAGTCTCGACCAGCAAGGCATTCCGGAGCAGGTTGCCGGAATGATCGTAGAGTGGCATTTTAAAGGATCAGCCCCTCTTGTGGAGTTACTCAGCCGCCATCATTTTACAGTATTTGACACGTCGATTCATGACGAAACCATTTATGGTATGCTGTACGCTTTTAAAATTCCTTGATCTCAGCGACAGGTTCTTCTTTTTCCCGCTGGAGATAAGAAAGAAAAAGTTCCAACCCTTTGCGTTTGCGTTCGTCGAGCTGGTAGCTGAGGTTAAGCGTATAATATTTGCGCAGATCATAGACCGGGAACGGATTGGCAGCAACAATCTCGTCGATGCGCGGGATGCCTGCCGCATTTGCTTCATTGAAACGCTGTACAAAAGATTCCGGCAAAGATTTCGTACTTACCCATGCCGCAAATACAAACGGCAGACCCGTGATCGCCCGCCATTCTGCACCCAGGTCGTAGATATAAGTGGAAATAAGTCGCTGTTCGAGTGCGCGGTCGCCGATCACCAATCCCGCCGTAGTGCCTTTTATTTCTTCGCGATAGGACTCATCCTCCGCCTGAATGATTTCGGGGAAAATGCCCCAGGATTCGCGCATCAGCCATTGCAGCAGCGCAACGGATGAACGGCTCTGATAATCGAGATACACACGCGTAATTTCATTGAGCGGCACTTCGCTGAACAAACAAACAGACGCCACTTCGCCTTCGGTGCCGATGCAGTAGTCGCCGATGATATGATATTCGCCCAGTTGTGGAATCACTGCCACCGGCACGAGCCCCAGATCAATCTCACCGGTTTTGAGCTTATCGGCCAGCCTGGCCGGAATATCTTCAATTAGTTCGATGTCGTTTGACAAAGCCGTATGTTGCAATCCGTAGATCAACGGACGGGTATTGCGATAACTGACAATACCCACTTTTATCTTCTTGTCCAATTCTGTTATTTTTGCGCTGCAAAGATAAGACAAACCGGAAGCAGGACAGTTCTCCCCGCTTCTGTCGTTAACACAACTAAAATCAAGACCTTGGAACTTTCTCCCCTTACCGCAGTTTCCGCCATCGACGGCCGTTATCGCAACCAGGTACATCACCTGGACGAATATTTTTCCGAATATGCCCTGATGAAATACCGGGTTTGGGTAGAAATAGAATACCTGCTTTTCCTGGAAAAAAAGAAAGTGATCAAACTCGCCGTGCGCACGCAAAAAGCTTTGCGTCAGCTTGCTGCGGATTTTGGTCCCGATGATGCACAGGAGATCAAGCGCATCGAAGCCACCACCAACCACGATGTAAAAGCTGTTGAATATTTTATCAAAGAGCGGCTTGAAAAAAATGGTGGAGCAGCCGCCCGCGAGTGGGTACACTTCGGTCTTACTTCACAGGACATCAACAATACGGCGGTTCCCCTTTCGTGGAAACATGCCCTCGAATACGAATACCTGCCTGCTGTATTGAACCTGCAAACCGCGCTGCGTGTAGTGGCCGACAACTGGCGTGATATCCCGATGCTTGCCCATACACATGGGCAGCCCGCAAGTCCTACGCGTCTCGGCAAAGAAATCATGGTATTTGTAGAACGCCTCGGCAACCAGATAGAGCAATTGCTGCATATTCCTTTCACCGGAAAATTCGGTGGTGCCACAGGCAACTTCAATGCCCACCATATCGCATTTCCCAAAACCGATTGGGTGAAATGGGGAAATGAATTTGTAGAAGGCCTGGGGCTGCAACGCCAGCAGTTCACCACACAGATCGAACACTACGACAACCTCGCCGCACACTTCGATTGCATTAAACGTATCAATAATATCCTGCTCGATTTCTGCCGCGACATCTGGTCGTATGTATCGATGGAATATTTTAAACAGAAGACAAAAAAGGGTGAAGTAGGTTCATCGGCCATGCCGCACAAAGTAAACCCGATCGACTTTGAAAATGCCGAAGGCAACCTGGGCATGGCCAATGCCCTGTTTGAACACCTGGCGGCCAAACTTCCCGTGTCCCGCCTCCAGCGCGACCTCACCGACTCTACCGTATTGCGCAACATCGGCGTACCGCTGGCACATACCTTACTGGCGATTAAATCCATCGAAAAAGGATTGAACAAGCTGGTAGTGAATGATGCACGCATCTACCAGGATCTGGAAGACAATTGGCCGGTTGTGGCGGAAGCGATACAAACTGTGTTGAGAAAGGAAAATTTCCCCAATCCTTATGAAGCGTTGAAAGAACTGACACGTGGTAAAGAGAAAATTGATAAAAAAGCTATTCACAGCTTTATAGATGGTTTGAAAGTGACCGCTGAACTGAAAAAGCGGCTGAAAGCCATCACACCTCATAACTATACCGGTATTACGGCATCTTACTGATTCCACGGGCATACTATTTGAAAGGGTATTGAATAAATACTCCTATATGAAATGCCTGCTGGTTTTGTTGCTGGGAATTGCTGCGCTGGGATTTTCCTGTGAGAAGGATAATGACCGCACTGATAATGGCATAGTGCCGGGCCGGTATATCGGCACCTTCAGCCGCAGCGGCGGCGACACGGCCAATGTGGTCATGGACTTTTCGGCTGAAGGGTATTTCCAGGGAAGCAGTAACCAACCGCAATATCCCGCAGTTTGCCGTGGCAGCTACCGTACGGATGGCAGCAGCCTTTTCGTAACCGACTCCTGTAGCTGGACCGCCAATTTCGACTGGACGCTCATCTTCAACGGCGAATACCAGTTTGAGCGCCAAGGCAATCAATTGCGCATCTGGCGTACATCCGGCACCGTTACCGATGAATACCGCATCGGCATCATGAGCCGGTGAGTTATTTTTTTCCACAAAAAAGCGTTGATCTCCATTCCCTCGTACATTTACGTAGTTATTTAACGCTACGCATCCAACCCTATACAAAATCTCCCCCATAGCCAGCTAACTCCCCCGTCAGATTATTAAAGTCCTCTATTGTGTCGTTTGTTTTCCTGTAACCGGGAAAAATCGCCGTCCTCTGAACAGACCGGAACGCTGTATCTATTCAAAAACTATATATAACTCATCTATGAAAAGAAATCTACTCTTTGTATTGCTGATGGCTGTCGGTATCGGTAAGGCTTTTGCCCAACCCTCACAACCGGTTCTTCCGGACTGTGCGGGCACGGGATACGTGGTACTTAATCCGCAAACAACCACACCTTCCAGCACGCTTTATTCCATCAACTCAAGTGGCACCGTAACGGCAATCGGTTCCGGTACCGGAGCGGCCTCATTGAATGCGCTGGGTATGGATGCGCGTCCGGGTAAACGTTACCTGTGGGCGATGAATGCACCGGCTCCCAGCACCAACACCAACGCATCTTTGTACAGAATTGGTGGCGATGGCGTAGCCGCGCTTTGGGGCACGATCAATACCCCTTCGGGAAATGCACTCGCGAAAGCCGTCGTTTCCTTTGCGGCTGACATCAACCCGTTAACCGGCGAATATTTTGTTCCGGCCGTAACGGTAACCAATCTTTTCCCACTGACCTACACCTTCTATCTCGGCCGCTTCAACATCGACAACGTTCCTTTCGGCGGCAGCGTAACACCCACTTACACGCCGGTCGCGATCAGTGGTGGTTGCAGTGCGGCATTCAATGCGTTTGTTGCGGCAACTGTTGCTTATGCGTTAAACCCGGCCAACACGCCTGAACCTTCAGGATTGTTCCAGGATCTGGCGCTGAATCCACAGAAAACTCGTTTGTATTCTTTCTTCGGTGTAGAAAACCAACTCTTCTATATCGATCTGGCAACCAATACAGCGGTTTGCTCCTCTGCTCCGGCCTCTAACATCACGAATGGTTATGCAGGTTGCACCGGCGCTACTACCTGCGAAATGGGAGGGATGTATTTTGGCGGAGACGGTGTGCTGTATGCACTGCAGGTTGACCGCGGACGCACCTATTCAGTAGATATTACTACAGGCGCACTCACGCTGTTGCCCGGCACTTATGCCGCCGACAGCCGTGGCGATGCAACAGCCTGTGTGGCATCACCCAATGCGCCATTGCCTGTTAACTTCACTTCCTTTACCGCTGCGCCGCGACAGTGCCGTGCCTTGTTGCAATGGAGCACCGGTTCCGAACAAAACAATGCACACTTCGAAGTGGAAGCCGGCACCGATGGCATCAACTTTACTTCCGTACAACGTGTAACAGGCGCCGGCAACAGCCAGACCTCGCGCCAGTATGAAGCGGATATCCTGCTGCCTGCCGCACAAAGTTTTGTACGTATCCGTCAGGTTGATATCGATGGACGTTCGAGCTACAGCAATACGCTGCGTGTGCAGGGCGAATGCGGTAACGATTGGACAGCCAGTCTCGCCGTTTACCCGACAGTAGTAAACCGCAGCAGTGAAATTTCCCTGCGCTTCAATAACAATAGCCCGGCCCAGTTCAACGTAACCTTGTCAAATGCGGCAGGTGCGCGCGTGGCAACATGGAGCCGTGCAGTCAATAGTGGCAGCGGACTTGTACTGCAATTGCCCATGCCTTCTTCATTGGCTACAGGCGTATACTATCTGCAGATAGCCGATCAGAACGGTCAGCGACGAACAGAAAAATTAATCGTACGATAAATAAAAGAGGCCCGCGTTGCGGGCCTCTTTTATAATTTGGTAATGGGGAGAGGTGTAGTAAGTAACTCTTTCCTTTTGCATCTCGCGTAATTGTTGGTCTGGAGACCAACAATGGGCAGCCCCGAGAGCCTCAGCCATCATTCACTTATTCACTATTCACCATTGACGATTCACGATTCACCATTCACTCCTGCTTGTGAATCTCACTCGTAAAATGAAACTCAATATCCGGATTGTTGGTGCGCTCGGTGTTGAGGAACCACTCGCTTTGCGCCAGGTAAACAATCTGTCCGTCCTTGTCTTCGGCGATGTTGGCCAATTTAAAACGCGCGAAGTCTTCGAGCTTTTTCTTGTCATTGCTGGTAAGCCAGCACGCTTTATAAAACGGAAGACTGTTGAATGTAACAGACGCACCGTATTCATGCAGTAAGCGGTATTGGATCACTTCAAACTGCAGTTCACCCACGCAACCGATTATCTTCTTGTTGCCACCGAACTGTGTGAACAACTGCGCCACACCTTCGTCGGTCAACTGCAACAAGCCTTTCTCCAATTGTTTTGTCTTCATCGGATCTTTGTTCACTACTTCCTTGAATATCTCGGGAGAGAAGGAAGGAATACCAGTGAAATAAAAATCCTCGCCTTCGGTAAGTGTATCGCCGATCTTGAAGTTACCGGTGTCGAACAAGCCCACCACGTCGCCGGCGTATGCATCTTCGATGATGCTTTTGTCCCGCGCCATGAAGGAGTAAGGATTACTGAAACGTACTTCTTTATCGAGACGTACGTGATGAAAATATTTGTTGCGCTCAAACTTACCGGAGCAAACGCGGAAGAACGCAATGCGGTCACGGTGTTTGGGATCGAGGTTGGCGTGAATTTTAAATACGAAACCGCTCAGCTTTGGCTCTTCAACGTCTACCATGCGTGTGCTGGTTTCGCGGCTGCGCGGAGTAGGTGCAATGCGGATAAACGTATCCAGCATTTCCTTTACCCCAAAGTTGTTGATGGCACTGCCGAAAAACACAGGTGCCACTTTACCCGCGAGGTATTCTTCTACGTCGAGCTCACCATGTACACCGTCTACCAGTTCCACATCCTCACGGAGTGAAGCCGCATCGGCTTCGCCAAGTTTCTGATCCAGTACGTTATCGTTCAAATCACTGATGGAAAAGCTGTCTTCATCGCCGCCTTTGGTGTTGGCCGTAAAAAGCAGGAGGTTTTTATCGTGCAGGTTGTATACCCCTTTGAAATCCTTACCGCTGTTGATGGGCCAGGTCATGGGGTGTAATGAAAGGCTGAGTTCTTTTTCAATTTCTTCCAGCAGGTCGAAGCGGTTCTTGCCGTCGCGGTCCATTTTGTTGACAAACACGATCACCGGTGTATCGCGCATGCGGCACACTTCCATGAGGCGGCGCGTCTGATCTTCTACCCCGTTCACACTGTCCACCACCAGGATAACACTGTCCACTGCCGTGAGCGTGCGGTAAGTATCTTCTGCAAAGTCTTTGTGACCAGGTGTATCGAGCAGGTTGATGAGAATGTTATTGTATTCGAAGCTCATTACGGAAGTGGCCACGGAGATACCCCGCTGGCGTTCAATTTCCATAAAGTCGCTCGTCGCGTGTTTCTTGATTTTGTTGCTCTTAACGGCACCCGCCACCTGGATGGCACCACCAAAAAGCAGAAACTTTTCTGTCAGCGTTGTTTTACCGGCGTCAGGGTGACTGATGATGGCAAACGTGCGCCTGCGTTGTATTTCGTTGTGATATTTCATAAAAACCGCGCGAAGATAGAACTATACAGCCAATGTGAAAATATGGAGATGTGCAGATGTGTAAATTAAATACATTTTCACATGGCCCCGCCTTGAGCGGGCACCTTTACACATCCGGTGAACGTGCTGCATCATCCCTGCCTTAAAGTTTCCGGAAGAGAGCTCCAAAAAGTGTATCCGCTTTATGCGTGTAACCGCTAAACAACCGGCTGTCAACGTATTCCCAGCCGGGTTGGGCATTCATGAAAGCCAGTTTCTCCTCGTTTTCGCGTCGAAAAACGGAGCAGGTGATGTAGAGCAGAAACCCGCCTTTTTTCACCGACGGCATTATTCTTTCCAGGATTTGCTGCTGCCGGACGGCATAAGCATCGATCAGTTCGGGTTTGAAATAATACAATTGTTCCGGTGTGCGCCCCCAAGTACCGCTGCCCGTGCAAGGTACATCGGCCACCACACAGTCAAATTGCTGCGCCGGCAGGTTGGCAGATGGATTGGTGAGGTCGGCCACAAAATCGCCGTATTCTTTTATCCCCGCTTCGCGGAAACGCTCGCGCAGGTTGTGCAGAATGGAAGTCCGGATATCGGAAACGGTTAATTCAATGTTGGGAAAATAATCATGCAACAGGATCGACTTGCCGCCGCTGGCAGCGCAGCAATCCCATACCTGCCGGGGCCGGAATACCCCGATTCCGCGCAACCAATGGCCGATCTCCTGCGAACTGCGGTCTTGTATCACCACATCGCGGTTGATCTTCAGGAGGTCCTGCAATGCCGAACTATTAGGCAGGGCCAGGCAGTCTTCATGTATGGCCGTATAAGACAAGCCTGCGTTGGACAAAAGTTGTTCAACAAGTTTCTTACGTCCCGGCCGTATGCGGAGGAACAGGTCAGGCTGTACCAGGTGCGACGCGGGAAAGGTTTCTTCATCCAACCCGTCGCTCCATCTTTCCCGCCAGGGAAATATATCTGCCGGATGCAAGGCAGTGCCTGTTAACGTGATTTTTACTGCTAAAGAAGCATCTACGTGTGATGCCCATTCAGGCTTTAGTTCGGTGAGCAGTGCATCGGGGGTGGTGACCGAAAGAAAATACGCCGTGAGCAAACGTGCTGTCTCCGGCATTTCGCGCAGCGCATGTCCCAGGCGGAACCACGCATAACAAAGCTGTCCGATCTGGCGCCGGTCCCGCGACCCGTATTTTTTCTGTTTGGAAAAAAACTTCTTCAGAAAGGACGCAAAGGGCTCCCCGCCGTCGTATTGACGCAGGATATCAACCGAAGTATTGATATAGGAATAGTAGCGACTCATCGCGGGCTATGACCGTCTCAGAGCTCGAGCAGCGTGCGTACCGGATCTTTGCCGAACAACAACAGTTCGGGATTTTCCAGCAATTCCTTCACGCGTACCAGGAAGCTCACAGATTCGCGGCCGTCGATAATACGGTGATCGTAACTCAGTGCGATATACATCATCGGACGTACCACCACCTGGCCATTGATCGCCATCGGACGCTCCTGGATCTTGTGCATACCAAGGATCGCAGATTGAGGAATGTTGATGATCGGCGTACTCATCAGCGAACCGAATACACCACCGTTGGTGATGGTGAAAGTGCCGCCGGTAAGTTCTTCCGCAGTGAGTTTACTGTCGCGGGCTTTATTGGCCATCTCGATCACTTTCTTCTCGATGTCGGCCATGCTCAGGCTTTCCACGTTGCGGATCACCGGTACGGTCAAACCGCGGGGTGTGCTCACCGCAATGCTGATGTCGGCATAGTCGTGATAGATCAGTTGATCGCCGTCGATATAAGCATTCACAGCGGGCCATTCGGAAAGCGCTACGGCACAGGCTTTGGCGAAGAAGCTCATGAAGCCCAGGCCTACGCCGTGTGATTCTTTGAATTTGTCTTTGTATTTGGTGCGGATTTCCATGATGCGGCCCATGTCCACTTCGTTGAAAGTGGTGAGCATCGCAGTGGTATTTTTCGCATCTACCAGGCGACGGCTGATGGTTTTGCGCAGGTTACTCATCTTTTCCGTGCGGGTGTTGCGCGTGAAAAGTTCGCCTCCGTCAAATGATTTGCGTCCGGGATTGGACAGCGCGGCCAGTACGTCGTCTTTCAGGATTTTTCCTCCGGCTCCGGAGGCAGATATGGTAGAAGGATTTACTTTTTTGTCGGCAATGATGGCAGAAGCTACCGGGGTAGCTTTTACATCGGCGGGCTTGGCAGCAGGCTGTTCAGCCTGTTGCGGCTTGGGCGCTTCAGTTGCTTTGGGTGCTTCAGCAGGTTTTGCAGCGGGTGCTTCTTCCTTTTTTTCCGGTTTGGCAGCAGTTTCGTCGATAGTCGCCAGCAGATCCCCGATTTTGAGGGTATCACCTTCCTGGGCGCCGGTTTTCAATACACCAGCCTGTTCCGCATTTACCTCAAAAGTGGCTTTTTCACTTTCCAGCTCCGCAATCACTTCATCGCGCTCCACATAATCGCCGTCTTTTTTGGTCCATTTGAGCAGGGTTACTTCGCTGATCGATTCGCCAACCGTAGGAACTTTTATTTCTATCGCCATACTTACTGTTTTGAATGCGGCAAATTTCGTTAAAAAAAGTGAACGAACGCACTTTCTTATGAAATCCTTATTTTTAAGTTCAGCGTTCAGATTCAGCTCTGTATATGACCAAAACACCTATCCTGCTCTTGTTGTTCATTTCCCTGCTTTTTGCAGGCGGTTTGCATGGCCAGCAGTACGGGTTCCAGAATTACGCTTTCAGAAACGGCCTGCCCAACAACGTGGTCAAGTCTATCGGCCAGGATAATCTCGGTTTTCTTTACTTCGGCACCAACAGCGGTCTTTGCGTATACGATGGCAGTACGCTCCTGCCCGTCAATCTCCCCGGCTCCGGCGACCTGCAACCCGTGTTCCGCATCAAACCGCTGGGACCTGCCCAGTTGTGGATCAATCACACCGGCAACAAACACCTGCTGATGGCTGAAAAGGGCAACCTTCATCAGACCATCCTGAAAAACAGAGTGGACGTCAACAACATCTACACCGACCTGGGCCGTGATACGATTCTCTGCACCGATGCAGGTCTGTACAAACTGCGGGGCACACAAACCGAAGCCATTGTTACCGGCCTCGCCGACAAGGCACGCATCGTGCATTTCCTGCTGCCGGTTGGCAATAACCTGCTCGTTGGCCGCAAAGGTTTTCCTGTAGGGCTCATCGATCGCCAGCATTTCAACAAACTCGACGAAACCGCCGAGTCCATTTCCGTTACCGATATGGCTCCTGCTGCCGACGGCGATGTATGGCTGGGCACCGACTCCAGGGGTTTCTGCCGCCTCGACGGCAAGGCACTGGCTGCCGGTAAAATCGTTTTCAAAGCGCTTCCTCCTTCCATCGCATTCCTGGCGAACGAAGATATTTTTTGTCTCACCACCAATCCCGCCGACGGCAGCCTGTTGATCGGCACTACACACTATGGCATCGTCATTTATCACCGCGATGGCAGCTCTTCCATGATCAACCGGCAGAATGGCCTGTCGGCCAATGCCGTCCGTTGCGTGTTCATCGACCGCGATCAGAACTGGTGGGTGGGTACCAATTTCGGGGTAGACAAACTCAACAATACCGACCTGGTCGTTTATGGCCGCAACAACGGTATCGAAGCCGGTAACATTCACTATACTTGTCCTGATGCCACTGGACGGATCTGGTTTTTTGGCCGGGAAAAATTGTATTACATGGATGGCGACACCGCGCGCGTGGTCAACTATCCTGCGGGGGTTGAAACTATTCCGCTCGGCGTTGCCGTGATGCCGCAACAAATCTGGGTCAGCACACCGGAGCATATTTTTACGATACGTACCAACGGCGCCAAACCTTCTGTTACATCTGCCCGGAAAGTTCCCGAAACCTATCACCGCATGATCACCTGGGACGACCGCACCGTTATTCTGGGCGGCCGCCATTCACTTGCCCTGATGCATGATGAACAAATAATGCCATTGAGCGACACCATTGAAGACGTACGCTCGCTGATGAAAGACCGCTTCGACCGATTGTGGGTCGGTACTTTCTCCGATGGCATTTACCGTATTGCGCTGGAGAAAAAGAACAATAAATACGAAGCCCGTTTATTAAAACGCATTCTCGATTCTACGAGCTCTTACAACCGTTTCCTCACCATTATGCAGAGCCGCGAAGGCGATGTGTATGCAGGAACACGCTTCGAAGGATTGTATATTTTCGGCGTCACACCGGACAGCGTCACGCGCAAAGCCGTGTTGACCACGCGCGAAGGATTGAGCAATAATTTCATCACGTGCATCGCCCAATCTGCCGACGGCAGCGTATGGGTAGGAACCAATACGGGATTCAACCGCATCAGACCATTGGCAAAAACCTACAGGGTGAGTAATGTGAGCAAACATTACAGCTTCAATAATCACATCAGCAGCATGTTTACCCAGGACGGTTTTTTATGGGCTGCAACCGATGTTGGCGGAGTGAAAATGAAAATGCATGAAGAAAAGAGATACGATCTGGATATCTATATCAAGGAGATCACTTTTCCCGACAGCATCATTAGTATTTATGCCAGGGACACCAGCTTAACGTTTAGTCCGCAACGCAATTCATTCAGCGTATCCTTTACGGCTCCATTTTATATCAACGAGCAACAGACCGGCTACCTGTACCGTTTGCTGCGCAATGGCAAAGGCGACTGGATGCGGCTGCATGGCAATCACAGTATTAACTTCACCTCACTGGAATCCGGTGACTATGTGCTGGAATTACGGCCGGTTTCTTTTGCCGATCAGCCGTCGAGACATACGGCGCGTCTCGCGTTCAGGATACAAACGCCTTTTCACCGTACGGGTTGGTTTATCGGCATGGTAGCGCTGGTGATCTTATTGCTGGCATACGCCTTCTACCGTTATCGTATTCGCGGATTGAAAAAACTATATGAAGTGCGGGATCATATTTCCCGCAACCTGCACGACGAGATCGGCGCCACGCTCAGCAGCATCAATATTTACAGCGATGTGGCGCGGAAAAAAGTAGCAGCGGAAAGTGAAGCACGTTCGTTGCTCGACCGGATTTACAAAGGATCGTCGCAGGTGATGGAAAGCATGAACGATATTGTGTGGTATGTAAACCCGCAACACGACTCATGGGATGACATCATCGTGCGCATGCGTGAGTTTGCCATACCGGTGCTGGAAGCGCGTGAAATAGATGTAAGATTTGAAGCCGATGAAAAATTGCTGACGCAAAAATTATCGATGGAGCAACGGAAAAATGTCTACTTCATTTTCAAAGAAGCTGTCAACAACATCGTAAAATATTCCGGCACTGCCGAAGTGGATATCCGTTTGTTCCGCCAGGCACAGGCCATTCATCTGGCGATCCGCGACTATGGCAAAGGCTTCGACATGCAAACGCGTTCGTCGGGCAATGGTCTCAGAAACATGCGGCAACGTGCGGCCGACATGAAAGGTGAGATCAATATTGAAAGCAAACCCGGCGAAGGCACTACTATTGACCTGGTTGTGCCAATCGCTTGAATTAGGGATAGTATGTGACTGGTCAATCATCTATTTTTGAAACACATGAACCAGCAAATCATCCAGGTTGTCGTGTATGACGACAATGAATTCCGGAGAGAGAGTCTAGCACTGCTCATCAACGGAACAGAGCATATCCGTTGTACGGGTACGTTCCCGGATTGCAGCAATGTGGTTCGTGACATTGAACATCTTCAGCCGCATATAGTGTTGATGGATATCGATATGCCGGGTGTGGATGGTATCGAAGGTGTGCGGTTGATCCGGTTGCATTTCCCGCATATCCAGATACTGATGCAAACGGTATTTGATGATGATGAAAAGATATTCGCGTCGATCTGTGCAGGCGCGTCGGGTTATATTTTAAAGAAATCCACCCCGCAGCAGATACTGCAGGCGATTGAAGACGTACACAACGGTGGTGCGGCCATGACGGCCTCCGTGGCGCGGCAGGTGATCCGGGCATTCCGGGAAAACACCTTTATTGAAAACAACGAGCGCATCGACCTCTCTCCCCGCGAGCGCGAAATACTCGGCTGCCTGGTGAAAGGCCTAAGCCATAAAATGATTGCTGCGCAATGTTTTATCAGCATTCATACGGTTAACAGCCATATCAAAAAGATCTACGAAAAATTACATGTTAATTCGGTGGCGGAAGCGGTGGCCAAGGCGTTGAGACAGCGGCTGGTGTGAGGTGAATCGTGAATGGTGAATCGTGAATATACAGCCCGGCTGTTAACTTAATACTTATTACTTAATACTTACAACGGCTGTTTAACTTCCCCAATATCCCCTGTTCACGCGATTGTCTGCAGCAACGGCAATTGTTACCTTACACCTTACTTCGGCAACCCTTAACCATTCTTATCCGGCCGGCGGGACTTATTCCCGGGTAACCAACATCAACATTCTGGCAAACTCAACGGAACGTTTATTGCCAGTCCACCGTCGGCCGTTTCCTTGTATTTGTAATTCATATCACGTGCGGTATCCCACATGGTCTTGATCACGGCATCCAGCGACACTTTGGCAAAATCAGGCGTGCTTTGCAAAGCCAGTTGTGAAGCCGTAATGGCTTTGATGGCTCCCATGGTGTTGCGCTCGATGCACGGCACCTGCACCAGTCCGCCAATGGGATCACAAGTCATACCCAGGTGATGCTCCATGGCAATTTCGGCCGCCATCATCGCCTGACGCTGCGTACCGCCCATTGCTTCCGTGAGCGCCGCCGCCGCCATCGACGACGATACGCCGATCTCTGCCTGGCATCCGCCCATGGCGGCAGAAATGGTTGCTTCTTTTTTGAAAATGCTTCCGATCTCAGAGGCCGTAAGGAGAAAGCGAAGAATTTTACCATTGATATCGGCATCATCCTTTCCTTCGCAGAAGATAAGGTAGTATTGCAACACTGCGGGGATCACGCCGGCCGCACCATTGGTGGGCGCGGTGACCACGCGGCCGAAAGACGCATTTTCTTCATTCACCGCCAGGGCAAAACAACTCACCCAATCCAGGATATAACCAAAGTTGTTGCCGCCTTCGCGAATGGCATCTGTCCAGCTTTCATAGTCTGCATAACTTTTCCCTTTCAATAATCTTTTGTTTAAGCCCGCGGCTCTGCGTTTTACCTGTAGTCCGCCCGGCAACACACCTTCGGTATGGCAGCCGCGATACATGCATGACCGCATCACGTCCCATATCTGTATCAATCCCGCGCGGGTTTCTTCTTCCTTACGCCAGCTATTCTCATTTTCAGCTACCACTTCGTGAATGGTCATGCCGGTTTTGATGCACCAGTGCAACAGGTCTTTGCCATTGTTGATGGGAAACGGTGGTTGCGAACGGCGTTGTGCGGAAGCAGTTTCATTTTCTTTTACCACAAACCCGCCACCGATAGAGTAGAAAGTGGAGGAACGTTGTTCGCCGTTTTCCAGCGTAACGAGGAAACTAAGCGCATTGGAATGAAACGGAAGGATTTCCGTATAGAGGAATTCTATGGCAATGGGAGGATTAAAACCAATTTCCTGCACACCTCCCAGCAGCAATCGCCTGCTGACGGCAATGTCATTGATCTTTGGCTGTATCTGCTCCACGTCGATGGTAACGGGATCTTCATCCATCAGGCCGAGTTGCACGGCAATGTCGGTACCGTGTCCGACCCCGGTTTTTGCCAGGGAACCATACAATAAAACGCGGAGATCGGTTACCTGCCGGAGAACGTCGTCCGACCGCAATTCTTCTACAAATTGCTGGGCAGCGCGCCAGGGTCCAAGGGTATGGGAACTTGAAGGCCCCACACCTATCTTGAACATATCAAATACGGAGATAGGCTCGTATGACAAGTTGTTGATTTAAAGAACGAAGTTACAACAAACCTGTCGCCGCCGGCGAAAGCTTTCCGGAGATTATTGAACGTTGATCAGGCTGATATCGAAGAACAGCGGAGCATCGGGAGGTATAACACCTACCTGTGAGCAACCGTATGCCTGTGCTGAAGGGATGATCAGACGGATGCGGCCACCGGCTTTGATCAGCGGCACGCCAATGCGCCATCCTTCGATCAGGTTGGCCAGGTACCAGGGTTCAGTATTGGGAGATGTCATCTGATCAAATACATACCCGTCGAGCAGTTCGCCGCGGTAAGTGATGGTGATGCGTGAATTATCAGTGGGGATTGCACCGGTACCCGGATCGAGGATTTCGTAGTAAAGACCGGAAGAATGCTTGATAACATTGAAACCTTTCAATGTTGCATAAGCTTCAATCTGAGGGGCTTCGCTTTGAACAGAGCGGGGTCTGCACGATTTGTCTTTCAGGCAACCTGAAAAAGAAACAGCGATCAGCACAACGGCAAGGAATACATATACTTTTCTCAAAGCAATTTTTTTTAAGGGTGTAACAGGGATAAAGACAACTGCTTGTCCAAATGCGCTGCAAGAATACAAAAAAATCAATTCTCCCGCTGCTTCAGCTCCAGGTAGCGTTGTTCATTGATATCCCAACGGTGCCTGGCGGAAAAAACGGAGAAAAACACGACGATCAGCACAGAGGCCACCAGCAATACCATGATCAGGGAAGAATCGGTATTGAGCACCATGTCGGCCCGTTTGTACCAACCCGAAAAGAAATTGGCAAAAATGGCGATCACCAACAGCAGCCCAAGCGGCAATCCGACGGCCATGTTTCGCACCACTTTCTTTTTTCGCAGGCGGTTTTCTTCCCAGTAGCGGATAAATTTCTTTTCCTCGTCCGTAAGCATGCCGCAAAAGTAGCACAATACCTCTTTGGGCTTGCGTTACCCGCACAAATTCTCTATATTGTGGCACCAATCTGAAAAACTGTGAAGATTACCCCTCTACTGGCTCAATACCTTTATGCCCACAAGCAATTGAACTTACCTGGCATCGGCACTTTTATCCTCGATCCCCAGGCAGTGACTGAGCCCGAAAACAGCAAACGTCCACAGCCACTCACGCATATTCATTTTGAGAACAACCCTTCCCTGCGCGATCTCGATCCTGAACTGATCAGTTATGTGTCGCTCAATACGGGAAAAATGAAATCGCTTGCGCAATCGGATCTTGAATCACATATTGAACTGGCCTTGCAGTTCCTGAACATGGGCAAGCCTTTCCTGTTCGAAGGCATCGGCACGCTCCTGCGCCTTCGTCCGGGCGAATACTCCTTTACACCCGGTATCGCCATCAGTGAACGCATACCTGAGCGCACACAACGGGAAGAAAACACCAAACCGGAATCAGAAAAAACGGAAACATACAGCGGATCCTTTTTCACGGAGAAAAAGCGTAAGCCCGCTTACCTGCGTCCGTTAATCGGCGTCCTGTTGCTGAGCGGACTGGGTATAGCCATCTACGGAGGATACCGCCTGTCGAAAAACAAACGCAACATTTCCGTAATGGAAATGCATACCGACAGCGTCGTTTCTAAGGATACCACCACACAACAACAGCCTTCACCTGACACCGCTGCTATCATTCCGCCAGGAACTGCAACACCTGCGGCACAAATCGATGCAGGCGGTACGTATAAATATGTGGTGGAAAAAGCCGCCGGAAAACGTGCATTCGACCGGTACAACAAACTGAAAAGTTATCAGTGGCCGATACAAATGGAAACACGTGACTCTGTTGTCTATACCTTGTTCTTACGTATACCGACAGCAGGCGCCGACACCACCCGTATCCTGGATTCACTGACAGCACTCAACGGTAAACGCGTTTATATTGAACCTTGATCTTGAACCTTTCCAACGGTATTCTGCGGAGTACTGGATCGACCGGCTTGCGCTCGAGCCGCATGTCGAAGGCGGCTATTATCGTGAAGTATACCGCTCAACTACCGAAGTAAAACCCGGCTTCTCCTCTACACCCCGCTCTGCGGCTACCCATATCTATTTCTTATTAACCGGCGATGCCTTCTCCGCTTTTCATCGCATTACCGCAGATGAGCTCTGGCATTTTTATGAAGGAGACGCAGTAGCTGTTTATGAGATACTGGCAGACGGTACACTGCTTACTCATTTGCTGGGCACCGATGCGGCGAAAGGACAAATGCCTTTCTGCGTGATCCGCGAAGGAAGCTGGTTTGGATCTAAACTTACCGGCGAAGGTTCCTACGGATTGGTCGGTTGTACCGTTGCACCGGGATTTTTATTTACTGACCTGGAATTGGCCGATCGCACCACACTCATCGCACAGTATCCGCAACACGAGGCACTCATTGAATCATTAACGCGCTGATCTTCCGCCGCCGTCAAAACCTCCACCGCCATTGCGTCGATTCTCTCCGCTGCCGCGGGGGCTTTCATTGGAACCATTACGCTGACGATTATTACCGCCTGTAAACTTTTGCAAACGGATATTAAGCGAGAGTAAAAAATAACGCGCGAGCCGAAGCGAGCGGCTTTCGATAATCGTGGTTTCCGACACATCACGGCTGATACCGGTATTCTGATTGAACAGATCGAATCCCTGCAGGCGCACGGTCGCAATTTTATTTTTAAGGAACCGATATTCCGTATACACATTCACCACGATCGGATTGCTGTTCACATTGCGGCTGAAACCATAGTTGAAGACTTGCGTTACATCATATCCCAATGTAAAGTCTTTAAAGAAGTAATTACGGCCATTCAACCCAAGATTCAGCGTACGCGCTTTGGTCACATTCGTAAAGGCCGTATAACGGGTAGTAGTCTGGCTCACCGAATAACTTACATTCAGCGATGCATCAATAATATTTTCGAGATCCACCCGGAAGTTTGCCGATGGCCGCACCGACCAGTTGTTGCCACGGTTGCGCAGGTTGTCGGTGAAAGAAATATTGTTGTTGTATTGACCATTTACGCTTACGCCGGTGGTGTATTTACGTTTGTTAAACGGACGCGTGTAAGACGCATTGCCCGACAACATATAAAAACCATTCGCGTTCAGGTAAGTGGTCGTGCGCCCCGTACCATTCGGACTGTTGAAGCGGTTGCTGACGATCTTGTTACTGGTTTGATCAAAAGATAGGTTGGCAAAAAGCGAGTTGCCGCTTTTCGAATCAAACTTATTGTATTGAAGGGTAAACCGGTTGTTTTGTTCCGCTTCCAGATCAGGGTTACCGATCACGATATTATTGAGATTGGAACTGTCGGCCACCGGTTGCAATTGCATGAAACCGGGTTGCCGCGCCTGACCACCATAGGTAGCCGTCAGGGTATTGCTTCTGGAAAAATTATATACAAAACGCGCTACCGGTATCACATTGAAGTTGCTATACCTTGTCCGGATCTCTTTTCCTACCGATTCTCCTTCCAGCAGGATGGGCTGCAATGTAACGCCGGCTACATAGTTAAATTTAATCCCCGATCCTTTCAGACTGGTACCGATGCGATTGGTAATAAATGAATAATCGAAATAGTTACTTTGGTCGGGATTGAAAGCTTTGATATTGGTAAATGGATCATTATCGATTACGGTGCGGTCATTGCGCGTAACGGATCTGTTCCAGTCGTAACTGAGCTCGAGCACCAGGCGTGTCCTCAAAGGCTGGGTATAACTGGCTCTCAGGTTTGTTTGCGTGTTGACGTTGTGCAGGTTGATGGACTGCTGCTGAATGGTGTCGGTCTCCAGCACGGGAACATAAGTGGAATCGGCATTCTGATAACGGTTATGCTGCTCCTGGTCCTGGTTGCGGTAAGAATAATTGAACTCCCCCGAGATACTGAGGCTGCGGGCTTTGTTCTTAAACCGGCGGCTGTAAGAAAAGTTACCGCCGGTATTGATAGAAGAAGACTCGTTCGCATTGCGGCTGTTCTGCAATGTTTGATACAGGGGCCGCTGGATCAGCGACTGACTGCGCCCTTCTTGTTCAGACTTGCTATGAGAGAAGTAAGGCGACACTTTTATAAAAGTCATGGTGTCGGGCCTGTACTCTGCATTAAGTGTAAGCCGCTGGTTAAGCGAACTGCTTTCACTGTTGCTGCTCCTGTTGGTACTGCGGATATTGAGCGGGTTAATGTCCTGGGAGAAAGAAGTAGACTCATTGCGGCTGCCGGATGAGGTAAAACTGTAGCTGCCGTAAACCGATAATTGTTTGCCCCATTGATCCCTGAAATTGAGACCGGCCGAACGCATGGTGGTGATGCCGCCACCGAATCCGCCGCCGGTATTAAAATTCATGCCGCGCATGCCGCCGCCTCTTCCGCCACCGCCGAAATTAAACGTGGGCGTGTTGGTATTATTGATTGAAGCCAGCAGTGACAATTGCTGCTCGTCTCTGAAACGGTTGGCGCTGATACCTCCGGTAAAACGGCCTTCTGTTCCGCCGGCCGCCGTAGCGTTGCCAAACAAACCGCGGTTGCGGTCTTTACGGATATTGATATTGAGAATTTTTTCCGGTTCGCCGGATTTGATGCCGGTAAGATTTGCCTGATCGCCATAATCGTCGATGATCTGGATATTGTCGACTATATCGGCGGGAAGATTACGTGTGGCGGTCTGTACATCACCACCGAAAAAATCTTTACCGTTGACGCGGACGCGGGTGACCTGTTTGCCTTGCGCCGTTATCTGTCCATCCTTATCCACGGTGATGTCGGGCATTTTCTTAATGGCATCTTCTATCGGTGCGCCCTCTCTTACTTTGTAAGCAGAAGCTTTGTATTCGATGGTATCTTCTTTAACGGTGATCGGATTAACGGAAGTGACGATGATCTCGCCCAATACTGACGCATCGGGGGTTAATGATAAAGTGCCCCAAGAAAGGGCGGATTCCGCAGCAGGCCATTTTTTCTTTCTGTCATAACCCTGGTAACCAACGGCCGACACGACCAGCCTGACCGAATCCTTTATTACCAATTGTAAACTGAAAGTACCGTTGTCGTCAGTAACGCCGGTAGTGCTGTCTGTTGCGGAGAAGGCTTTTACGGTAACGGAAGGTAAGGGAGAACCGCTCGAATCCGTAACGTTGCCACGCAATGCTGTTTTGTGCTGTGCCTGAAGCAGGCAGGGCCAGAATGCGGCAAAAATGAGCAGGCAGGCAAGTCGTTTCAAGGTAAGACAGTTGGTGGTGGAATGTGGTTTTGATTAAGACGGCAAATACGACAAAAACCTGCTGCCGGTAAATTAATTTTGGCCGAACGTCTGTTAGTAATGCAGGACGGCAGGAAGAGATAAGGTGGAAGGCGTAAGGTGTAAGGTTTAAGGCCCGACACTTCGGGCTAAGGTGCCGATATAAGTATTGAGGAAGGTTCTTTGCGCCCTTTGCTCCTTACGCGCCTTTGCGTGAACGCTGCGTCTTTTCCCATTTTTGACTTTTGAATTTTGACTTTTGAATTTTGAAAGATTTCCCCATTATGTGCTGAAACCCTTGACTGGCATAGTTTTTACAGAAAGAAAGGCAAAACACCCTATGCCTGCCGCAGGTACTTCAAAAGAAACCAAGCGCCTGGTTCTCGATTTTGTTCAGGCTGAAATTCAACTCAAGGAAGAAGGCCGCTTCCTGCTGGAGTTGGTTGCTTTCAGTAAAAAACAGGCGGAATTGCAAACATTCCTTCTTCAATATTTATACGACTCCAGCGTGGAGCTCACACCCGGCTGGGATTTTAAAATCAACTAATCACTCATCCGGTTGTTTGTAACTTTGCAAAAATTCCGGACATGAGTTTAATTGAATGGCTCCGGCAGCCATGGGCCTGGTATGTAGCCGGGCCGCTGATCGGACTGACGGTGCCCGTATTATTACTGCTGGGCAACAAGTCATTTGGCATCAGTTCTTCGCTGCGGCATATTTGTGCAGCGTGCCTGCCTGCCAACATTCCTTTTTTTCAATACAACTGGAAAAGTGAAGCCTGGAATCTTTTCTTCGTGAGTGGTATTTTCATCGGAGCTATTATTGCCACTACGCTGTTAGCCGATCCATCACCGGTAAAAGTGGTACCTGCCCTGCAGGCCGAGCTCGCCACCTACAATATTTACGACTATCATCATCTTGTGCCGGCGGATCTGTTTAACTGGCCTGCGCTTGCCACTGTTAAAGGACTGCTCATGATGGTGGGAGGAGGTTTCCTCGTTGGTTTCGGCACCCGGTATGCCGGCGGTTGCACAAGTGGCCATGCGATCATGGGCTTGTCTACCCTGCAATGGCCTTCGCTGGTGGCCACTTGCTGTTTTATGGCCGGAGGATTGATCATGGCCAATCTTATTTTACCTCATATATTGAAGCTCTGATGAAAGAAAGAATACGCGATACAGATGGTGAAATGCCTTCGGAAATGGAAGCTGCTGCCGCACAAAAATGGTATCAGCTCATTAAATATGCAGTGGTGGGTATCTTCTTCGGAATATTGTTTGTAAAAGCCGAAGTAATCAGTTGGTTCCGTATACAGGAAATGTTCCGGTTGCAATCTTTTCACATGTTTGGCATTATCGGCAGCGCGATTGTGGTGGGAATGTTATCGGTATGGCTGATAAAAAAATTCAGCATCAAAACACTTGACGGGGAAACAGTCCGTATTCATCCGAAAAAATTCAGCAAAGGCCAGGTATATGGCGGATTGTTATTTGGATTGGGCTGGGCAATAACAGGCGCCTGCCCGGGTCCGTTATTTGCACAGATCGGCACAGGCGCCACCGTGGTAGTGGTTACGTTATTGAGTGCCATTGCCGGCACATGGGTATATGGAAGGATAAGGGAAAAACTACCGCATTGAAAAGCAACATAATTATGCGTAAACTTCGTTCGTGGATCATCCCGTTGTTACTGTTGTTCGTGGTCTTATATCCGGATACCCGGGTATGGATCTTGCGTGGCCTGATGAAAGTGGGTTTGTTTTCCCCTTCGGTGAAAGCGCCGGACGCCACTGCAGACGATTTCTCCGCGGTCACCTTCAACAATGAAAAAGGCGAACTGATTACATTAGGATCATTGAAGGGAAAGGTGGTCGTTATCAATTTCTGGGCGACCTGGTGTCCTCCCTGCCGCGCGGAAATGCCGTCGTTACAGGCCATGTATGAAAAATGGAAAGGACATCCCGGTTTTGTCTTCCTTGCGGTCGATGCAGACCATCAACTGGAAAAAGCGAACAAATTTCTTCAGAAAAATGGCTACACTTTTCCGGCATACCAACAGGCTTCCCCGGTTCCTGCGAGCCTGGCCGGTAATACCTTACCCGAAACCGTGGTACTCGACAAGGATGGCAAACTGGTGTTTCATCATGTTGGCATGGCAAACTATGATAGCGGTGACTTTCATGGGTTGATCGAGAAGTTGCTGGCGCGGTGATCTGCGAATCATTGAGAAATCGCAGGTTGTTTCGGTTTACCCGCCGGATCTCCGGCCGCGCATGGCAGCCGGAACCGGGGAAGGGTTGATGACGGTAAAAGGGTTAATGGTTCAGTTGGCGAGATCGTTGAGCACGGCAACAGGTGCATTTCTTTTCACCGAAGCGATGCCGTTTTCGCGGCCGGCGGCACTTTGATACACTTCGCTGCGACCAATGGTTTCGCCATTACCGGCTTTGAGGGTAAAAGAAAAACCGGCAGCGGTTTCCTTGCGTGCATAATTATCGTCTTGCTGGCTGTGGGTTCTGACCAGCGCGATGGCTGCTTCGGCAGAGGATTTTTGTTTGTAGCCTTCGCTGGCGAGAATGATCTCATTATTGCCGGCTCTGAGGTTGAAATAAAATTCCTGATTCTTGTCACTTTGGAAAATGGTGAACTTTGCATTACTCATATAGATGGTTTTTGATAAAAAATTTAATTGTCCCACGCAACGCGGAAGCCAATGTATTGGCTGGCCGTATTCGGAGGAGCCTTATCGCGGAATACGACTTGTAATTGCTCCAGCTCGCTTGCATAGTGCCCGCCCCGGACGACTTTTTCGTTAGTCACTTTTTCATCACCGGGTGTAAAAGCATCGCAATCGTCCCTGTACCAGTCCGCGCACCATTCAGCTACATTGCCGGTCATATCAAAGAGGCCGTAGTTATTGGGTCCATGTTTGGTCACCCTGGTAACATATCCGCGGCTCGCGACATGCGAAACATTATCTCCCCCGCTATAGTGTGTTCGTTCTCCGCCAAACGCTGCCACCTCCCATTCGGCCTCCGTGGGCAATCGTCCGCCTTTCCATCTGCAGTAAGCCAATGCATCGTCCCACGTTACATTTACTACGGGATAATTATCACGGGATCGGTATGGTTGACCTGGCATGGGGTAGCCGGTGCTGTCACAAAAATTACGATACTGCCTGACGGTAATTTCCGTATTACTGATTCGAAATGCAGGTACTGGCACGGGATTCCCTCCACACCAGAACCGTCTCTGTAATGTTTGGGCAGGGACGTAAACCCCTTTCGGTAGCGTAGTGATATGCTCCTTTACTATAAAGCCGATGCCCACAGAAGCGCTGATCAGCAAGAGTAGCAGCATCCACATTTTTATAAGCCACCTTTGCCTGATCCAAAGGCGCGAGCGGATTTTATCAGCGATCTCTTCAGCATTATTACTCCATACCAGGTAAACTCTATCCGCTTGCTGTACTTCAACATTTCCGACCCGGAGAAACAAAACAGGACTACCCCAGGAAGGCCTTTTCGATTTGGCAATTTTATCTTCAATGTCAGACCAATAGGCCCCAGTTGAATTTTCACTCCGTATCAGTAATATCAGTTTTGCACGCAGATAATATTTCAGCGTAAGCTTCATCAGATGTTCACCTGAATTATCATGATCGGTGTATAGATAACAACTGATCCGTCTCTTTGCCAATTCGGCTTTGATCGCCTCCCCTATTTCCAGATCTGCCGCTGCCAGCGACAATGCCACATCAAATCTTTTTCTGAGCATAACGGTTAGATTCGGTTGTCAGCAATCAGTTGCCAGTAATAACGCCCAAGTCGTGTGAGCCTGCATGATTTGCTGCGCAAAGCAGTCCAATACATATATTCTTCCTCAACAGGCTCCAGCAATCCCGCGCGGAAAAGCGATTGCAGTTGTTGAAATATTCTGACGTTTCCCAGGTCTGCATCCGGTGAGGTATGCTCATAAGAAGGATCGACTTTCAACGTCGCATCCGGCTTTGCAAAATGGATGGTGATGCTTCGCAATTCCGTCAACGGCACAGGAGGCTCTACTTTACGCAAACTGACAAAACTTGAAATATTTGCTTTGAAAACAGGGCGCTGTCCCCAATAGCCGAGGGCCTTATCTACGTAGCTGTAAATGTTTCCCGGTGTAATGCCACCGCTGAGATCCGCGGCGCCGCCTTCCAATGCCTCCGCTACCAGTTTGGTAAAAATGCCTTGTCCGTTTTCCTCTACGGCTGGTTCGAAATAACGACTGGCGGTGAGGATCGTAATACCATTGGCGAGTGTAGTCATTCCATTTTGCGCAATAGCCGGTGTGCCCATGGCACCGGAATGACAGCAATCGAGGATGATTACTTTATTGATAAAAGAAGATCTGTTGGCATGATTGAGAATATAATCCATCGAAATCCCCTCATCGCCCGGCGTAAAATCTGGCGTTACCAGTGCTCCTCCCATATCGGTAAGCATGCCGTGTCCTGAAAAATAAAATACCACAAGCTCTCCTTCGCCCTGGAACAATTCAGCAATCGACATTTTTACTTTTACTTTTTCACGGACATGTCGTTGTAATAATACTTCACAGTTGGGTGTATTATCCTCATGACGTTCCAATAAAGCGGACATTTTCATAGCATCGGCTACACATCCATATAAACGACTTCCCGGATAATCATCAATACCTACAACGAGGGCTTTTCGCATAACAGTAGTTTTTAGTTTCGGCCAAAATTGATATACGGTCTTTTTGGAAAAAACCCCTGTGACCGGGGAAAAATCCCCTTTTTCCAAAAGAGCTGTTTCTTCCCGCAGGCAGCGGGGGGATTTTTCCTGTATCTGTCACCCGATGATTTTTTTGCGGATGCAAGCCACTAGTTTAGCACCCGGACCTGCAGGCCATCATTTTTCACCATTTAAAAAAACTTTCATGTCAACACAAACAACCCCTAAACCTATTCCCGGCTTTTTTGTAGGGAAACTCGTAACGCAAGAACGCATCGACAACTACATCAACCAGAAGCACGGCCTTCTGAGCGATGCCCTGGGTAAACCCGAAACACAAAGTATTTGGTATTCGAGAGATCACTTCGCCGAGTTGCTGGAAGAGATCGACTACGCCAGCGGTGATGGCGTACGTATTCACTTCGGTATGTATGAAGAAGGTCATGAATTCGAAGGCCAGCTCTGCCTGCTGTTCACCTCCACCCGCGAAGTACTCGACGGAGAGATCGTGACGCACCAGAACGTGCTACTCGAAGATGAAGCAGACTGGGAAGACCGTTCCACAGCGGCAAGAGGCAATCCTAACGTGGCAAACGACGGCCGCAAGAAAGACTTTAACTACGGATCGCCCTGCCCTCCACGCTGCCCCGGCTTTACCGGCGGTATTGCTTATCCATGATTTTTTGTAATTTGTCCAGATGCATCGTTTCTACTTATACCAACTATACCTTATCCCGATGCTGCTTGCCGCAGTATTGAGTCTTCGTGTTTTTATTGAAAAGTGGCCGAAGCCTTACCGGATATTCTCTGCTTTGTTATTTGCAACATTGGTCATAGAGTTGGGATCGATCTTCTGGTCAACAGATTGGTACAAGATGAGCGGTTATGCTCAGACTAACGCCTGGATTTATAACGCCGGGCACCTGATTCGGCTTGCGCTCTTAGTCTGGTTTTACCATGATATGATGACATCAGAAAGAGTAAAAAAAGCTATTCGCTGGATCGGGGCCCTGGCGTTGTTATCACTTATCGGAATCTATATCTTTTACACGCATACCAGTCATGTTGCTTATTTTCTACTGCATAGTTTTCCAGCCATTTTATTTGCCCTATTTTATTTCAGGCAATTGCTAAAGAATGATGAAGTGATCCGATTGGAAAAAGACCCTGGTGTATGGATATCTATCGGTGTTTTTATTTACAACATGGCCAATCTTCCCGTTTTCTCCTTTATTGACTATCTGAATAAAACGAATTTAAAGACAGCGTCAGCAACTCTTTACTACAACGATGCGCTCAACATTCTCTCTTATACCTTATTCCTAATTGCCTTTTTATGCAAACCCCAACCGAAACCACTGCCCTCGTCATTCTCATCACCACATTATTAATCTTATTTGTATGCGCCGCCGGTGTATACTTTCTGTTTCTGTACCAGAAAAAACGATTCCGGCATCAGCGTGAAGTCCTTGAACTTCGCGAAGCTTTTGGCCAGACGCTCCTGCAATCCAAGTTGGAAATCCAGGAGCAAACACTCGATCATATTTCCAAAGAGTTACACGCCAATATCAGCCACCTGGTTTCGCTGATCAATATCAACCTATCGGAGATTTTACCGCAAACTCCGCAAGCCACCAGAGAAAACATCCTCGAAACAAAATCGCTGGCCAAGCAGTTGATGGGCGAGTTGAAAGCATTGAGCGCCAGTCTTAATACCGATCATATCATGCACATCGGTTTTGCAAAAGCCTTCGAGAACGAACTCAACCGCGTTACCAAAGCCAAAAAGTACCAGCTCACCGCTGTTAAAAACGGCTCCGAATACCGTCTGCCGGCAGAACACGAGATCATTCTCTACCGGCTGTGCCAGGAAGTGCTGAATAATGTAGTAAAGTATTCAAAAGCTACGCAACTCTCTGCCACCATTGATTACGACCGGGATTGCTTCAGGTTGCGCATCGCCGACAACGGCATCGGTTTCAATCCTGCCGAAGCACTCGAAGAAAGCGGCAGCCGCAAAAGCACCGGCCTCATTAATATGCGCAAACGCGCCAGCCTGATTCATGCTGAATTCGGACTAACCAGCCAGCCTGATCAGGGCACCACCGTTGAAATAACTATTGCTCATCCCAAGATCCTGAACGCATGAATATTCATCCCTTCTCGCCTATCAAAATTGCCATCGTAGACGACCATAACCTTTTCCGGAAAGGCCTTATCAAACTCATCAATCTCGGTGACACGCATCGCAGATACAGTGTTTTGTTCGAAGCGGAAAGCGGTCTCGACCTGAAAGAAAAATTGAACAAGCGCACCATTCCCGATATCATGCTGATGGATATCGACATGCCTGATATGGACGGTTACGAAACGGTTTCCTGGCTGCATCATTTCCATCCAGGTATACGGATCCTGGTGATTTCCATGTTTGAAAACGAAGAAGCCATATTGCGCATGCTGCAATTGGGGGTACGCGGCTATTTGTCCAAAGACATTGAAGTGGAAGACATCCATCACGCGCTGGAAGCCATCAGCAGCGGCGGCTATTACTACTCTGAACGCGCGACTGAAGTACGCGACCAGAAACTGAATAATAGTTCCGCAGGACAACAAGCACAAAATATGTCAGAACGCGAAAGAGAATTTCTGAAGCTCGCCTGCACCGACATGACCTATGTGCAAATTGCAGATGTAATGAATGTAAGCGTCAAAACCATCGACGGTTACCGCGAAGCATTGTTCCAGCGTTTTGGCTTTAAAAACCGCGTGGCGATGGCGATGTACGCCGTCAAAATCGGCATCTATACTCCCTGAACATTTACTTCAATGAACAATGCTCAACCACTGACACAAGCCATCTTGCAAATCCTGCAGCAGATGAACAAACCGCTCAGCGTAGAAGAACTCTCTTTCCGCACGCGCAGCACAGATACACTCGTTCTGCATTCAGTCAACCATTTGCTGGAAGCAAAGGTGGTAGTAAAAGAAGGGGAACTTCTCAGTCTTAATCACCGGGAACAAGATTACCAACTCAAACGAATGCTGTACTAATTTTTTATTATGAGCACGTTCTGGCTATGCTTTGCGGCATTTACGACTTCTTTTGTTTTTACCTATATCAGTGTGTGGAACAGCAAACGTTTTAGTAATTATTTTTTCCTGGTACGTTACTCACCAGTGGTGCTGACCTATTGTCTTTTCTATGGTGTGTTGGCTGCGAGCTTATACCTCTTACTGGCCCCCGGCAAACTGACCATTGAAGACCAGTTGCTGCAGCTACCGGGTGAATGGGCATTGGCTATCGGCGTAGGAATGGTTACGCATGGTGTGGCAGACCTCAACTTTTTCAATATCCGCCATGCCGGCGAATCGTTTCCGGTTGGACTGCGGAGTTTCTCCCGTTATGCGGAAGCATATTTTGAACGGCAATGTGATTCGGTTTGCTTTGATCGTTTTATTATTTTCATTGCGCCGTACCGGAATAAATATCAACAGGCAGAACTGGTATCTTTTAAGGAACAAATCCTGCAACTGTTGACCGCACATCCTTCGCCGGAGAAAATTGCCGCTTTCACTTCAGAGGTGATCGTTCCCGCCGGTTCAGCCAAAGAAATCATTGATGGCATCCTGCGGGAGTTTGGAAGAGATACACTGCAAACTATCGACAGAAATATGCAAGCCCTGCCTGCTTCGCCTATTGTGGCGTAACAGTCGCCACACCAAATAATTTCCGGAACACCATCGCCGCTTTATGCACTTCCTCCGTCCAGTCTGCACCTGCGGTTTCGTCGGCGCCATCGGTTATATATTTCAGGCAGAGGAAAGGAATATTTTCCTGCTTCGCAATATAAGCCAACGGATAGGCTTCCATATCTACCACGTCATAATCTTCAGTAAGATGTTGCATTTCAAAACTGTCACCCGTACCGCAGATGCCCTGTGGTAAGGCCTCAATACTTAAACCATATTCCAGCAGCGGCCCATGATCCGAGAACGGTGTTTCGTATAATTGAAATCCGAGACCGCGCACATCCATATCGCGTTGTATAAAACGATTGCAGCATACCACTTCTCCCCTTGCAAAACGGCTGCTGCCAGCAGAACCGAGGTTGATGATGATGCCGGGACGGTGTTGATGCAGGTATTTGGAAAGACCAATGGCCGCATTCACCTTTCCCACCCCAACGATAAGCGGATTATATTGAATAAACTGCTCGGCCTCTTCGGATGCCAAAGCAAAAACAAAAAGAGGATCGTTCAGGTAAACGGAAAGATCAAGGCTATTTCCCATACTGCTTGTTTGCATTAATTAAGCGCCGAATATACAACGGATTTTATGGAACAAAAAAAGCCTGCGGCATACGCCACAGGCTCCGTATATAGCAGGGCTAGTGTGTTATTCCTCTTCTTCCGCCGCGCCAATAAATCCGCTGCGCAACTGAATCTGGTTGCCAAAATAGATGGCATTCAACAAAAGACGGTCTGTGCCATGCCAGTAGCTGCGGTAAGTAGGATCATCCGCAAATGAAATGATCTTTCCACTGCCCTCCTGGCTTACAAGAATAGCCGCAGTGTTGTTGATACGTCCGATGTTTTTCTTTGATACATATCCGCCAACATAAGACGCCGCATCATATTTGGCCACCGTTGCGTATTTATTGCGCGATGACAACAAGATCGTCTGACTGTTTTTGGTGAAAAATATTTTACGGTTGCTCAGTCCGAATGCAATGGGATGAGATATGTCGATGTCTGCCGAAAACACACCACCATTGATCCGGCGGGCCGCTTCGGTTGCTTCCTGGCTGGCATAATCGAGCCGCTCTGTCAGCTTTCCTTCGCTGCTGTCTACGGCCAGACGTTCTTTTAAAATCTCCTGTTGAATGGCCCAGTCGATCGCGTTTTTAAACAAAATCAACGTGCCGCCATCGGCTACCCAGCTTTTCAGTTTGGCTACGGTTGCTTTATCCAGTGTGTTATAACTTCCGCTTGGCAGGATAATGGTATTGTAACGGCTAATACCCGCGCGCGGCAAAGTACCGATATCGAGTTTGGTCGGCGCCACGCCCACCTGCTGATTCAATAAAAACCATACCTGGCCGGCTTCTTCATAGTTTACACCTGTACCAAATATCACCGCAATCGCCGGTTTGCGCACCGCTTTGATATTGTTGCTGCCCAGATCGATCCCTTCCAGACTGAAGCCCGTGGAAACGGGAACGATATCAACTTTCGCCAGTGCTGCCGCTGTTTTCAACAAGCGGTACAAACTATCCGGTGCTATGCGTTGCGAAGCCGTGGGTATGACAAGTGAACCATAACTGAATGCCAATTGTCCATTGTCCTTTTTAATGGTAAAAGGCCGGTGCGCGCTTTTCACCACAATATCCTTATCCAGCAAAAGCTGTAATAATTTTGAAGCATCATACTCCGACCAGCTTACTACATAACCTACGCCGCTTTGTGCGCCGGTAACGCTGCCACTTCGTTGCGGCACCGTTGTTACACGGTTACCGCGGTTACCTGCCGCTGTTTGTTTGGCATATTGCAATCCGTAAGCGTGGATAAGCGACCAGGATGTATTGTCATAAAACTGGCTGTCGGCCAGTGGCGCGGTTTCTTCAAAGATCGAATGCACGATACGGAAATTAGGCTGATCGGCGGGAACCACATAAGCCTTCCCTTTGTCAAATGTTTTTCCGGCAGTCACTACACGGTCGCCGATTTCATACACTTCCACCTGGTGCTGCAAGAGCAGATCAAGAAAATGATTGGTCAATGATTGATCTTTCGCATCGCCGAATACCCATTGTTTCACCGGATAAGCTTTCCCCTGGGTCAGGGCCGATTGGAAAAATTCCTTTTGCAGTTTAAACAGGCCGGTCTTCTCGGCTACCGCTCCGCGCACAGTAGCCAGGCCGGTAAGGAATTGATTGCGGATCGTAAAAGCAAAACTCAATAGACCGGTCTCCGTTTCTGTCAGCAAACCCCTGCTGCTGGCTTGCTCGAACGTAACGCCAACTGCCCCAAAGAAATCCGGGTAGGTAGAACCGTAGATGGGAGAAAGATTATCAAATTGTTCTTTGGTAAAATAAAGTGAACCGATTTTGTCCAATGCATCCGCATGATACCTTGCCAATGTTGTATTGAAATCATAAGAAGCCTGCGGTACGATCGGGCTTTGCGTTCTTTTGGGTGATGGTTCAAAATAATACGTGCTGTTGGCGCCCATCTCGTGGAAGTCGATGTGCACATTCGGATACCAGCGGTGAAAGAACTTCAGTCGGTTCTGGCTTTCGATTTGTGTGGCGCTTAACCAGTCGCGGTTGAGGTTGGCGAGGTAATGATTGGATCTTCCATTGGGCCATCCTTCCACATGTTCTTTATCCAGCGGATCGGAGGAGTAGGGTTCGGAATGATAGGAATTGTGCCAGTTGGCAGCGCGGTCGCGGCCATCGGGGTTTAAGGACGGATCAAGCAGCACTACGGATTCGGATAACCATTTCTTTGTTTCCTCACTCTGGCTGGCGGCCAGGTAATAAGCGGTGAGAATGCCGGCTTCTCCACTCGATGTTTCGTTACCATGTACGCTGTAACCGAGCAATACCACTACCGGAGCGCTGGCGGTCAGCGCGGGTTTTGCAGGGTCTGCCTGTGCGAGATGCGCGGTGCGGATCGATTCGATATTGCGGTAGTTTTCGGGAGAAGTGATGGTGAGAATTACCTGCTCACGTTGTTCGTATGTTTTTCCGATCACTTCCAGGTGTACCCTGTCGGATACTCTTGCCAATTCTTTCAAATAGGCTATCAGCTGATCATGACGCGTATAGAAGGTACCGATGTCATAACCCAGGAAAGATTCCGGTGTCGGCACTTTCGGATCAAAAGGACCGCCATCTGCAAAAAAATATTTCTGTTGCGAACGCGATGCAAAAGGCAGCAGCAGTGCAAGTGCAATGAGGAGACTGGTTAATTGTATTCTTTTCATGTTTGAGAATTGTGAATAGTGAATAGTGAATGGTGAATGGTGAATCGTGAATCGTCAATGATGAATAAGTGGTTATTTGCAAATAGGCAAATGTGGAAATCAAACAGCTTTTTCGGATAATAGAGAGTTCATTTCACATTTACACATGGCCCCCGCCGCAGGCGGGGCACATTTGCACATTTATGTCTTCAGTAACCGGGATTATTCTGCCCATTAAGATCGGGGTCAGAAAGCACATCAGACAAGGGAAGCGGGAAGAGCCAATAATTTTCGTTGGTCAATCCCAACACCTCTCCTGCCCTGCGGGTACGTACCAGGTCAAACCAGCGATGCGCTTCGAATGCAAATTCAATCCCGTTCTCTTCTTCTATGGCCAGTAATACCTGTTCCTTGGTGACGGCTGTTGTATTCCCCACACCTGCACGGCTTCTGACGGCATTGAGATCATTCCGGGCTTCGTTCAGGAATTCCTGCTGCGCGCGTGCTTCTGCGCGGATAAGATATAATTCGGCGATGCGGATGAGATAAGACGGATCGGTGCTTACGCCAACCGTATTGTACAACACACCGTAAACATTGTTACCCGTTCCTGCGATCAACGTGCTTCGTGTGCCGCCGATAGCCGGGTTGTTTACTTTAGCAATAAAAGAAGCGGAAGGTTTGAGCGTGTATTGTCCTCCCGACGAACTCGGATACCAGAGATTCCAGAATGTATTGCGGTCGTTGTTGGAATACGCGAGCTCTAATACCGACTCTCTTGTTTGAAATGGTGTAGTAAAAAAGGTTTTGTAAGGCGTCACCAACTGGTACTTGGGATTGTCTATCACCTGCGTGGCGTACAACTCCGCATCGCGCCATTGCTTGCGGTAGAGATGCAATCTGGCACGCAAGGCGCGGGCCGTGCTCTTCTGGGCGCGGTTCCTGGTGCTGGCTTCTTCCGGTAACAAACGTTCCGCTTCAATAAGGTCATTCAATACCTGATCATAGGTTTGTTCCAGCGTGCTTCTTCTTACGCCTTTGATGCCGGAAATATTTGCCGTAGGCGTCAACTGCAATTGCACGCCTCCCCATCCCCTGGCCAGGTCGAAGTAACCAAGTGCGCGGATGAAATAAGCTTCACCCAGTATTTTATCTTTTTCAGCAGCCGGCAATGACGGATCGGTCAATCCGGGCACATAGGCAATTACACTGTTAGCTGAATTGATAGTGCGGTAAATGCCCTGGTACGCAGCAACGGTGGTAACGTTGTCGGCGGGTATCGCATTCTGATCCAATTGCAGGTACTGACTCAGGGTACCGTTGAATACCACCTGATCTGCAGTGATGGTGCCAAGAGTCGGATAGGAACCGGCGTAATAACTCTGCACACCATCGTAAGCGCCGATGATCGCCGCTCTCGCCGATCCTGCGTCCACGATCGCCACTTCAGAAGGGATCTGGTTATTGGGACTCTCCGTCAGAAATTTCTTGCAGGAGCTGAATACGGCAAGTATGGAAAATGATAAAAGAAAATAGTTTGTTTTCATACATGAAGACTTTTAAAATGAAACATTTAATCCAACCTGTATCGTACGTGGCTGTGGTACGGTAGCCCAATCATATCCCGCGGTATTCTGGTTGCCGCTCTGTGAGCTCACTTCAGGATCAAGCCCGGAATACTTCGAGATAGTAAAGAGATTGGTCACCTGCACGTATGCACGCAGCGAACTAAGGCGAAGACGGTTGATAACCTGGGAAGGAAATTGATAACTCAGTGACACATTCCGCAGGCGGATAAAAGAAGCATCCTCCAGGTAACGGCTGCTGAGATTGGCCACATTGCCGCCATAGTTATTCGCAGCACCGCCATTTTCCGATGGATTGCCGCTGTAAGTAGTCAGTCTCGGAATATCGGTGATGTCTCCGGGACGCTGCCAGCGCTCCAACTGGATCGGCAGAAAGCCGATGTTGGCCTGCGTGCCACCATGCACCAGGAAGAAATTCTGCATATTCAGGATCTTGTTTCCCTGGGTAAAAAAGAAGAAAAAGTTGAGCTCGAAATTTTTATAGTTCAGTGTATTGTTCAACCCTCCGTAATAATTGGGATTGGCATTGCCCACGATCTGCCTGTCGGCAGCCGTAATGATGCCATCTTTATTCAGGTCTTCATACACGGCATTACCGGTTTGCGGATCAACGTATAATTGTTTATAGAGATAAAATGAATTCACGGGATGGCCTTCACGCAGAATAGAAGTATTACGGCCCGATGCACCGAGTGTAATATCAGATGCAAGTTTTTCTATACGGTTGGTATTCCAGGATATATTGAAATCGGTGGTCCAGCTAAAATCGGCGGTACTGATATTGTTCGTATGCAAACTCAATTCCCATCCCTTGTTTCTCACGGCTCCAAAGTTTTGCAGGTAGGTAGTAAATCCGGAACGGTAAGGCACCGGCACATTCAGCAACAGGTCATACGTATACTTGTTATAATAATCCAATGTAACGGTTAACCGCTTATTGAGAATGGTAAATTCTGTTCCGATATCCACCTGGCGGGTAGTTTCCCAGGTAAGATCAGGGTTTGCCAATTGTGCAGGAGCGGTGCCGGGCTGATCGAGGTAATTATAACCGGTAGACCACAGCCCCGGAGCGGCATAGGCATCAATACCATTTTGTGTACCCGACAAGCCGATACTTCCGCGAACTTTCAGGTCATCGAAGAAATCCAGTCGCTGAATAAAATCTTCCTGCGACAAGCGCCAGGTAAAACCACCGGAAGGAAAATAACCCCATCTTTTATTTACACCAAAGCGTGAAGAGGCATCTGCCCGGATGCTTCCGTCGAATGTGTATTTGTTGTCAAATGTGTAGCTGCCTTTGGCGAAAAAGGAAACCAATTTTGCCAATGAACGGGAAGAAGAACCGGAACGGTTGGCCGCAGCAGAGATGGCTTTTATACTATTGGAAGGAAAGCCCGTTCCCGTGGCATTCGTATTTTGAAACAAAACCGTGTTAATGGAATTACCAATGAGCGCATTCACCGAATGACGACGGCCGATGTTTTTGATATACGTCAGTACCTGGTCTGCGGTGAACACGGTATTCTTTGTTTCATTGGAAGTGGCAGAACCATTGGAAGCGATGCCCGCACTGATTAGTGTATTCGCATAGTTGTTCTCATACATGCTGTTGTAATCGAGGCTGTAGCTGGTGCGGAATTTCAATTCTTTCAGCAAGGCAATTTCGGCAAATACATTCCCGATGGTGCGCCAGCCAACCGCGTTGTTGTCGAGGTTTTCGATCAGCGCAATGTGGTTGTCGAAACTACCATACCGCGCATAAGTGCCGTTTGCATTATAAATGGGAAGAAATGAACGGGGAAAAATAGCCGAGTTGATCACGCCTGTGGGACTGTTATCGTTCACGCTCACATTGCGGTAGGTACGGCTGATGTTGACGCTGGTACCGGCTTTGAGAATACGGTTAATCTGGTTGTCGTAATTAAGTCTTGTGGCAAAGCGTTCGAAATTGGACGGACGAACGATGCCTTCCTGTTTGAGATAACTGAAGCTGGCGTAGTAGGTACTTCTTTCGCTGCCACCTTGTAATCCGAGTTCGTAGTTCTGTGTCCTGGCCGTGCGGAACAATCCGCTGATGCGGTCGTAGGTCTGCAATGTGTCGGGATTATAAGGCAGCGTGATCGTAGAGGGATCGATGCCCTGATCGATGGCCGTGTTGATGCGGGATTCATTGACCAGTAAACCATTCTCCGGACCCGTCACAAGCTTGAACTTCTTGGGCGCGTCGGACCATCCCTGTGATACATGTAAAGAAACCTTGCCCGCGCTGTTTTGCCGGCCTCGTTTGGTAGTCACGATCACAACACCGTTGGCACCTTGTGAGCCGTAGATCGCTGTGGCGTTGGCATCCTTTAAAATCTGGATACTCTGTATATCGGCGGGATTGATATCCGCAAGCGGGTTGGACTGCTGCTGGTTACCGAGGCTTGTCCTGATCAGATCGGTATTACTGACGATCACGCCGTCGATAATATAAAGCGGGTCAGCAGAAGCATTGATGGAATTATTACCGCGCACGCGAAACGTAACGCCACCTCCGGGTACGCCGGAATTGGCAGTAACCTGTACACCGGCGGCCTTGCCCTGCAACAACTGATTGAAACCGGCAGCCGGAATGTTTTTGATATCATCGGCTGAAATACTGGCGATAGAACCGGCGATGAACCGTTTATTCTGCGTGCTATAACCTGTTACAATCACATCATCGAGTTGTTTGCTGGCAGACTGCAGCGTTACATTATACGAAGAGGTGGAAGTAAGTTTTACCTCCTGCAACGTAAAACTGCTGTGCGTGATGGTAAGCGTGCGGGTGTTGTCCGCCACTTCGATCTGGAAACTTCCGTCTTTTCGGGAAACGGTCTGGTGTCGTCCGGCGGAGATCGTGGCACCTTCCACCGGCGTGTTGGTTTCAGCTTGCGTGATGATCCCGGAGATGGTCCTGGCAGGCAACTGGGCATGTAGCTGCGCGGCAAGGCCGGTCAATACCAGGAGCAAAACGCTCATGAATTGTCTTCTCATTAAATGTGGTTTAAAAATGATAAATCAAAGCCAGGCAGGCAGTCGTCGGGGAATTGTCATAGTGAAGGCGCTGGAAAGACTAACAACAACAGCAGTTGAAGTCCGGCATCATGCGCATACAACAAACAGGACCAGTACACATTCGTACCGGAGGCAACTGCTGGTGATGTTGGAAAGAAAAGCGCATGATTTAGTTTATTAGTCTACTCGATTGGTGGACAAATATAAAACATCAGTTCAAATAAAAAAGAATATTAGTCTATTATTTTTATAGACTAAATAAATCCGAACGGCCGGTTGCACGGAAAATGGCGCGATACCGGTAACTGGTACAGAGATAAGGTAGTCTAAGGTTGTTATGAGAATACTCCTGCTTATTTTTCTACTCCTTGCCGGAAAAACGAATGCCCAGTCTGAGCAAAGGTTGCACGCCATCGTAAACGCCTATTACCAGATAGGATTGTTCAATGGCAATGTGCAGATTACGGAAAAAGGAAAGACTATTTTTGCGGGCTCCTATGGTTATGCCGATATGAGTGCCGGAAGAAAGAATACTGCGGCGACGAGGTTCAATGCGTATTCCATCACCAAACCGGTTACGGCAACGGTACTATTGAAGCTGGTGGCTGAAGGGAAACTGAACCTGGACCAGCGGCTGTCCTCTTTTTATCCTTCCATGCCGGGCAGTGACAGTATTACGATCAGGCACTTGCTTTCGCACACATCCGGCATTTACAATTATAACAACGACTTCTCGATGCCGGTGGGCAGTGAAAAAGAAATGATCGACTGGCTGGAGAAAAAGCCGTTGGACTTCAAGCCGGGTTCACAATTCAGGTACAGTAATACGGGATATTTTCTACTGGGTTTCATCATCGAAAAAGTGACGGGTATGTCGTACGAGGCGGCTGTCCGGCAATACGTACTATCGCCCGCAGGAATGCAAGAAAGCGGATTTGACCTCAGGACGGTCAGCGATGGCAAAAAAGCAAAAGGCTATATGTATATAAATGGGAAAAAAAGTGAGGAGGCACCAGTGTGGGATTACCGTGAATTGTATTCCGCCGGTGGCATGTATACGACGACAGCGGATCTGCAGCGCTTTCATCGTGTTCTGCAGGATGGAAAACTCCTTCCTGATTCATTGATGCAACTGAGTGATAAGCCCTGCCAAAAAAACTATGGACTGGGTTGGTTTGTGGATTCAATTGCCGGCAAAAAAATAGTGAGCCATAGTGGCGGGGCAACCGGTTTCCGGAGTTACCTCATTCGCGATGTGGCAAATGATATTTGCATTGTTTTATTATCCAACAGCGAGATGAGCGACATCGTTGTGCTGAGAAATAAGTTACTGGCGGAGTTAAACGGGCAGCCTTATGACTTACCAAAAAACATTAAACGTTTACAGCAAAACTTTTATAAATATGAAGGTGCATACAACATAACAAACTCGTTGACGTTGTATCTTCACCGCGGGAAAGGCATGCTGATGGCAACGACCAATAAAGGCAGATCATCTGTGTTATTGCCTGCGGGAAAAGATGACATGATGATTGAAGCGATCGGTGCGTACTTATCATTTAAAAACGATTCGCTCATCTTCAGCCAGAAAGGCGAAACGGTGACCGTACCACGTTTGAAAGCCGGTTGGGGTATAACCGGCAGCGCAACGGAAAATGGATGGGGAGGCCGGGATGTGGAAATGCAACGGGAAGGGAAAAAATGGATTGCCCGAAAGGTGAGACTGAAAGAAGGCGTGATCAAGTTCAGGTACAACAACGACTGGGTATTGAACTACGGTCAGAGCAACGTGCTTTATTTATGTAAGGATGGAAAGGATATTAAAGTGGCACCCGGAACATATAAGATTGTGTTGGATTTGACAGATGAAGATAAAGTGCAGCTTCATCTATTGAAAGAATAATCACAGAAAAGCTGCGTGAAAAACACATTGTAAAGGTGTTGGTGGAAGATAGTTTTGTGTCAAATGATACAGACACCAACATACGAGTTTTATACGACGGAATCGGGAGACCATTACAATTTCAAAAGCGTGGGAAAGAATGGGGAGATTGAAAAGGTTGCCAGATTCGACAAACTGGGAAGAAACATTTACAATATTGCATTCGGCGACTGGAATAACAACAAGCTGCATGACCGGGCAGTGAGTAATAACGGAGACAAAGACAAAATATTGGCAACAGTTGGCCGGATTATCTCCGACTTTACGGAAACATTGCCGGAAGCCCTCGTATTCGCCAGGGGGGTTGATCAGGTCAGAACCCGGTTATACCAGCAGGAGATAAACAAACACCTGGATATTATCGGACCGTTCTTTATGATATGGGGATTCCTGGATGGACGATGGACACCTTTTAAAAAGGGAGTCAACTACCATGCATTTATCGGACACCGTCATGCTTTCTTTGCGGGCCAATGGCCCCCTGATGTTTTGCAACCTTAATTATTAAATTAATACAATATGAAAAAGACTAAAAAAACAAAACAAGAACCCGCTAACGCAGAAAAGGCGCGGGAGTATAACGACTACCCTCCTTTCTCGGAAAAAACAAAATCCGACAAAGAGTTCCTGGAGAAATATGGTTTACCAAAAGAACTACAGGAAAAGTACGGTTTCAAAGTAGGATAAGCTAATTGAAGAGCCGCCTTGTGAAGGTGGCTTTTTTTATCCGGCACGTCGTAGAAAAAAATTATTTGGGATTATAGCGTTTTAACAGATCATCGATCCTCTCATCAGGAATAAGCTCAGATGTGTGAAGGAGTTTTATCTCAGCAAACTGCGCATGTGTTGCATTCAAAACGTAATTAAAATTTGTCGGCAGTATAGAAGATGGCACTTTTAATAATGGCGTTAATCCCTCGTCATACCACTTATTGCCTACTGTCTGACAAATGCTATAATCTCTGTAATCCCGCCAACCCGACTTTAAAGCTGACATTTTGACTTCGCTGATGCTGAGCTTATCCGGCACCTCAATAACCATAATAGCAAACTGTTTATTAAAGCCAAGTCCTTTTCGCCGGATCATATTCTCCATAAAAGCAATCGGGATAGATTCGGCTGTGTAGATAACCTTTCGGCCATTTCCATTCCAACGCCCTTCCAGCCCGGGAGCAAACAGCGAGCCGCTGTAAATCTTGGGAGTGATTCGGTAAACCAGCATAACAATCAAACTACATAACCATAAGACAATCTTTGTAACTCATCCTGAACCAGGTCTACCCCGCCCGGCGTAGACAGCCAATCGATAGGTTTCTCGTCATCCTGCCATCCCGGCGTAGACAGCCACTGGTTGAACTGATCAATGCTACCAAGAACCTCTTCGCCGATGATAAATAAGTGAATCAGTTTAAGCAGGTGTTCTCCCTCAACAGGATTCAAAGGCTTCTTTTTTTCTCTGTAATTGCTGATCGTGCGCGGATGTATATGTAACAATGCCGCGAGGTTTTTTTCTGAAATGTTCGCAGAACTTGAAAACGAGTAAAAAATGCTTGACTTAACCCCTTCACGGGCTTTATGAACGATGGAATAATCGTTCTTCAAATCAAGATCACTGAATTTTTGACTTAGCAACTGCATTTCTGCTTTTTTATAAAGGTATGAAAAAAATCATCGTCGGAAGTGAAAATTTTCAACAACGTAAAAATTCTGCCAAATGATATCCTTACCTAATTTTAACAGTCAATAGTCGTTAATCAAGAACATGTGATTAGTCGCATTAACCTATCATACAGATGAAGAGAAAATATTTGCTGATTCTCGTTGCGACCTTGTCCGTACTATCCGTCAAATCGCAACTCCCCACTGCAAGGATTGATTCGGCGATGAAAGTCGCTTATGAATACGGCATCTTCAATGGCAATATCCTGATAGCCAAAAGCAATACCGTCCTCTATCAAAAGTCCTTTGGTTTTGCTGACAACACGAAAGACCGGGCATTAAATCCCGACACTAAATTTGATATCGGCTCCATCAGTAAAGAATTCAACGGAGTGGGCATCATGATCTTCAAAGAAAAAGGCCTATTAACGCTTGAAACGTCCGTATCCGAGCTCTTCCCGGAATTTGCAGACTGGGCAAAAAAAGTAAAGATTAAACATCTCATCAACTACACCAGTGGCATCCCTAAACTATCCTGGAACTCCCCCGCCGGAAACGATTCGCTTTTATATGTTGATTTAAAAAAATTACAGGCATTAGACTTTGAACCGGGAACCCGCTATGATTATAATTACATAAACGTTTATCTACAACATCGGATCATCGAGCGATTGAGTAAATCGTCTTACGCCAATTTTATAAAAGACAATATTTTCATCCCTGCCGGCATGAAACAGGCAATCGTAGACTATCCGACTACATCGGCAGACATGGCCAAGGCATTCGATAACGACGGTATAGCCACCTCCTACCCCGACAATTTTAAAGGCTGGGTACGATTGACTGCACTGGATCTTTACCTATGGGAAAAAGCATTGTGGAACAGAAAAATTATCTCAGAGCAATCATTGAAAGAACTGGCCGTGGCATTTGGCAGCGGAGAATCCAGTCTCGGCAGAGTTGTAACAACAGACGGACGATTCGAAAGGCATTCGCACCAGGGATCCAACTTTAACTATGAAGCGGTAGTATCGAACTCGTTCAGCGACAGCATTACGATCGTTTTGATGACCAACAGCCAGCAAATGAAAGTGCAGGCACTAAACGCGATGTTGTTACATATACTGCGAAACGAGCCATTCACCGTTCCGAAAAAATCCTTGTACTTATCCATCCGCAGTAAGTTATTGGAAAACACAGAGGCCGGACTAAAATATTATCAGGAACTGAAAGCCAACCACTCAGACAAATATGATTTCTCCAGCGAAATACCGGACCTGCTCAATGCCGGAAAATATCTCCAAAGAAGAAAAAAACTACAAGAAGCGATCCGGGTATACCAGGTGGCCTTGCAACTAGACGGCCGTAAAGAAGATCTTGCGTATGGCCATGAATTAATGGGTGATGCTTTTGACGAATTAGGAGATAAAGCAAACGCTTTAACACACTATCAGAAAGCAACTGAACTCGATCCGAAAAACAAAAACGCGGAAAGCAAGTATAAAAGCCTTCAGGGAAATTAATCCGGGGTTAGATTGTCTGCGGTCTGTTGAACTTATACGTATACCGGACGCAAATCAGTAAACCGGTCAATGTCATGGCCACTCCCACCAGGGATGGATACTGATAAGATAGTCCGAATGTCAATGGCAACCCTCCAAAATAAGCACCTGAGGCGTTAGCTGTATTAAAAGCTGCCTGCATAAAAGCGGCCGACATCATTTCTGAATCCGGGGCGGCTTTAAGCATCATGATATTAACGGGTGCGCCCAATGCCATGGAAAGAATACCACAGAGGAAAGTCAATACCAGCGAGGTTGGCGCATGGGCGGAAAAGAAAAACACGCACAAAAGGGCCATCATCATCAGGGAAAGAAACAACATGCTCGCCTTGAAAACACCGATCTTATCGGTAAGATAACCACCCAGTAAATTGCCGATCACCATGCCACCGCCTGCCAGGATCATCACATAAGCCACACTGCTGTTGTCAATTCGGGCAACTTCGGTCATCAATGGGGAGATATAGCTTAACCAGGTAAACAAACCGCCAAAGCCGATAGCGGTTATCAACAAGACATACCAGCTCTGCGACTTTTTCAGAAAATTGAGTTGGGTCAGGTAGCTGCTACGATTCTTCACTTCCATATCGGGCAGCCAAAGTGAGATCATGAAAATAGTGAGTAGCCCTATGGCGCTTACCATCACAAAACACCAGCTCCAATGAAAAGTATGACCGATATAAGTGACCAACGGCACCATGGCCAGGTTGGCGAGTGTGAGTCCGGCAAAAACAAGTGAGATATACCGGGCTTCTTTTCCTGGTACGGCCAATCGCTTTGCAACCACGGTACTTACGCCGAAGAAAGCGCCATGCGGGAGACCCGACAGCAGCCTGGTGATGATCATGATGGTATAATTGGGAGCGACAGCCGACAGCAGGTTGAAGAAGGTAAACAGCACCATCAGCCAGATCAGTACTTTCTTTGGCGGAAATTTGATGGAAAAACCCACGATCAAAGGGGCACCGATCACCACGCCAAGCGCGTAAGCCGAAATAAAATGTCCTGCCTGCGGAATATCGACGTGAAGCGATTGAGCGATATCGGGCAATAAACCCATGATAGCGAACTCCGTAGTGCCAATCCCCAAACCGCCCATTGCCAGCGGTATTATTCTTTTGTCCATCCTGATTTTTAGTGCTTAGACAGGGATAACAGTTTGGGAGGGGGAAGGTTTGGAGGATTATCGCCTTTTTCGAAAGCCGCTAGTATCTATTTCCGCCACTCGTGCGGTGGCGTCCAATTTAGGGATAAACAGATAAGGGTCTTTGGTCGGTACCAGGATACCTTGCTACGTCTAACCAGCTGTTTATAGTCGTTTAATTTTGGTGGGCCATTGCAAGTTTGATTGGTATGTTTTATTTTAGTTCAAACCTTATCGATGCCCAATCCCAACGCCGAATCGACGCTGCTTGTGTCTAACGACCATTCTATTATGCTAACCAGTCATCGGGTTATACAGCGAACAACTTCACTGAACAAAGAGATAATGCTCGCAGATTTTGTTGGGTACGAGTTAATAGGCGAACGGTCCAAATATTACCGCAACCTGATGTTATGTTTTCTGGGAATTGCCGTTCTGTTAGGTTTGTGGGCATTTCGTACTTACCAAAACGCCGGGAACGAAGCGTATATCACTGCCCGGACTTTTTTAGATGGAGGCGCGTATCTTGATGATCTTTCGGAGGATATTCAGATCTCAACAACGCTATTTAGATTATTTACCGGACTATTTATTATTTCTGTTTTTGTATTTGCTTTCAGCAAATCAAGATTACTGCGTATCAGCGGAAAGTACAGCTACATTGATGTCCCTTTAAAACATTTAAAAACCAGCTCCTATAACAGGTTTATTAATGCCTTAATTATGGAGAGTGAAAAATGTAAATTGGAAACGAGATAAATAGATTTTATTTAATTGGCCGAAAAACTCTTAGCAGGATGGAGAAGGAATTAGTTCGCTCGCAGGAAGAAGCCGTTGAATAACCATAAAAATTCAATCCCTTCACAAATTCTCCAGTAAGCTGAGCTTTTTTCTTTTCAGTGACTTAAAATAAGTAGGCGTAAGGCCGGTTATTTTCTTAAATTGGGTGGAAAGATGTGACACGCTGCTATAATGAAGCTTCCACGCAATCGCGGTGAGATTAAGCTCATCATAAACAATTAGTTCTTTTACCTTCTCAATTTTATGGAGAATGATAAAATGCTCGAGGGTGATGCCCTGGTTTTCCGAAAAAATATTAGCCAGGTAAGTGTAATCATATTTTAATTGCCGGCTCAGGTATATTGAAAATTTTGTTTTGGGCAGCTCGTCTTCATAATGCACCATTTGCACGATCACGTTTTTTATCCGTTCAATAAGAATTGATTTTTTGTCATCCAGCAACTCCAATCCCGATTTCAGTAAAGCATCCTTCAGGCGCTCCCGCTGTTGGGCGGTGATCTCCTCTATAACATCTACTTCTCCAAGATTGACGGTGACATAATGAAGACCCAATTTTTTAAAAGTTTCCTTCACCACCATTTTACAACGGATGCTGACCATGTACTTAATATACAGTTTCATATTATACTTGTTATTAATGGCGCAACGTTGTCAGAAGTTAAGCTTAATCATAACAAGTATTATTGATTTATGTCAGGCCGAGACTTGACCGCAACAAAGCGTTCATTTATAATAGATTGAAATAACATCCAGGCCCGTTGTGAAGGAAAAAACAGATACCGCGGTTTCAAACAGCCATAGTTCTTGAATACACGAACCATGGCTGTTTTTAGCGGGCCTCCAGGCTTTTGGTATCAATTATCGGGGTAATACCGGATATGCTCAAACACATAGTTTTCATGTGTCCGCAACCGATCGATGAGTTGTTTCAATTTACTTACCTCCCACTTTTCCTGAAACATCTCATCATGAATTAATACCACAATATGGTCCCTGGTGAACGTATTGCCATTCATAAGCCGGCTAACTATTTCGTTCTCCATCTCTTCCACCAATTGTATGGGAGTAGCTGTTGAGGCATTGTGCTGCCATTCAATATCCCATCCATATAATTTATAGCCATTAAGGGCCAACAAGTCAGCAGCAGCGGACCCACTTATGCCATCGTTGCGTTTCCGCTCCCCTATACGCCACATATTTCTACCGGGAAGGCGCACAATTTTGAAGCGCAGCTTCAGCAGTTGTTCATTTTTTTGTATATCACCCAGCACTTTTTCCGGGTCCCGGTAAAACAAAGCATATTTATTGCTGGCATGGGTATAGCTATGGTTATAAACCTCGATAAAAGGATTCGCCTCATATAATTTATAATAACTATCGCCGCGCTTGCTTTTATCAACTTGCTCTCCAACAATAAATACACTGATTTTCAATCTTTCTTTCAGCACCACGCTATCTATATTTTCACTTCCATTAAGAGGACCGTCATCGAAAGTCAGATAGATATACTGCAACTTGCCAGCTAAAGCTTTGAAGCGGCTACCAGCCGGCGATGTGGAGGCAAAGATGAATACAAAAAACGCTACAAAGCACGCCGCAAAAGTTAATTGATTGAAATATGGCGTGCGCATAAATAAAATATTCCCGGGTTAATACATTCTGCAGGCTATTTCACCGCAATACCATAGACGGAATTGAGGGTGACCGGATCTTTTCGCACTTCCCGCATAATTATGTAAATAGACAGACTGATAACGGATGCAAAGAAACACCATACAGAAAGCACATAGTGATCATAGAAAATAGCAGAAATAATATAAGAAATTCCAACAGTCAATCCCAACACCCACATTCGTTTAACCGGTGAAAAAAATGTCGGAATAACCGTTGCCATTCCATAAAGTATCATGCTGATAATTTGAAAATCCGGGGGAAACGCAAGATGATAGGCAACGTGGTATCCGGCAATAGCAGCATCAACAGGATAGGTGAAAAGACAATAACCAAGATATATGCCCACCAGTACACCCGCTGCTACCAGCAACCGTTGGATATTTTTCCGGTAGGATTCTTTTTCAAGCCGAAGGATAGCTAACGGAACCCACAGCGGCCAGACGACGAGGGCAAAAAGTAAATACAGATACGTAAACCATACCTGCCAGTTGGCTAAGGACGGATCCGGTAGTATTTTCCACAACACACCTTCTGCCAATTGCTGTACGGCAAATAGCAGCGGAATGCTTGCAAATAATATCTGAGAAGGATGCCTCACTTGCCGGATAGTAGCTACGCCGATAACAGCCAGTACTATGCCTGCACCAAAACTTGCTTCTGCGGAAAAACACATAGACGAATATTTTAACCAAATGATTATGTGGTTTGCGGGATTCAATTATTCAACATTATCACCCGCTCAAATTGACGACTTATTGTCACCCGGCATCGGGCTGTTTATGTCCAATATTTTTTTTAGTTCCTGGTATTCATCTGCAGAAATCTCACCGGCCGCCAATCGTCTCCTGATAATTTCGAGCGGTGTTTCTTTCCTGGTTCGCCGCCCGGGAATATCATAAGGAGTGGCGAAAATCCAGAAAAGAAGGACCAGCCAGATGATCCACCAGATAAAATGCATGCCGCCGTAAGAAGTATTGTAAAACATAGTTATTAAATTTTGAGACAGCGGTCAACGTTTTTTAATAACGACTATTTTTCCCTCGCTTACCAAGCATCTGCCGGATGGGCTGCCAATTAATTTTTCCACTTTATTGGTAAGCTTAATATTGCTATCGTTAATCACGTTAGTTAACGCTAACAAAAGAATTTCTCACAAGTAATTTCGTTGTTCCTTTTTCAATCTGGTTATTACCATTGATAGAAAAAATCGTTATTATTAAAAAGCGGGAGTCGACTCCCGCCTTTTATCCGAACAGGCTCAGGAGTCCATTAATGCATAATCATAGTCAACCGTGAGCTCATTGTCTACAGACCATACACCTGGGGCATTATAGGCAATGCGGCCCGCTTCCTGTTTCTGGTACCACGAATCAACAGTACCGGTAAGAGTAGCTTTATGGCCAGACACTTTAACGGTAATATCATTGTCATAGATCGACCAGTTGCGTTTCAATGCACTTTCGATAGCAGCCTTTTCGATCACCTCTTCTGAAGTTGGCTTAATTTTGATGTCATTTATCACACCAACTACTCCCAGCAGGTTTTTGACTGCGTTTTTGGCGGCATCTCTCTGATACCCCCAATCGAGATTTCCCTCCAGCGTAACCCAACCTTTTTCAACCTTTACCCTCACTTTGTCATTGGGAATTTGCCAGTTCCATCTAAAAGCGTTCAGGATTTCCGCTGCGATTTCGTTGTCGTCTTTCTTACCCAATTGAGTGTTATGTTTCACTTCAATTTTTTCGACCACCGCTTTTACACCCGCCACATTTTTAGCCGCATCTTCCGCTTCCGTCTTTTTGATATACGTATCCACCACGCCTGTTAGTGTTACCACACCATCTTTAACGGTTACGCCAATTTCCGCCGCATTCAGCATAGGTTCCCATTTAATGGCATCCTGCACATCCTTCTGCAATTCTGCGTTACTTTTCATTGTTATTTTTTTAATTGTAAATAAATCTTTACAACATGTAATAAAGGTCTGTTTCCTGATCTTATAAACCGTTTCAGAATAATTTAAAATCCTTTCATTATTCACACATGAGCGCCACGTTTACAGATAACCCGTATCGGGCATTTTTCGTATATTATACTGTAAACGCTTTAAACATGCGCATATTTATCGCAATTAAAGTTCCTCCGATCCTGTCTGGAAAGTGTTATATAATAAAAGAAATGAGTTATATTATTCACACATTTGTATAGCTGTGTTGCGTATTACAACTAGCTTACAGCAAATACCGGGGATAGATGGAAAATCGGCAAAATTTACTGGTTATAAACGGAGGCTCATCCAGCATTAAGTTTGCCATGTATCAGGCAGACAATATCAGCGTACCAATACTATCCGGAGGCCTCGAAAACATCGGCAAAGACAACAGCCGGTTCAGTTTTATCAATTCAATAAATAACGTCAAAGAAACGATCCCGGTTGAAATAGAAAATCATGCAAGCGCTGCCGGCTATCTGCTGGCCTGGCTTGAAAAACAGGATGGCTTCAGTACAATAAAAGTTGTCGGGCACAGAATAGTTCACGGTATGCAGCATACCAATGCTACTACCATTTCTCCGGAATTATTGAATGAGTTGAAACAAATATGCCCTTATGATCCGGAACATCTGCCTGCTGAAATTAAACTGGTAGAAATATTCATCAGCCGTCATCCCTCGATAATGCAGGTCGCTTGTTTCGATACCGCGTTTCATACTACTATGCCGCATACAGCACAGTTACTACCAATACCAAGAATGTATTTCGAGAGGGGGATTAAACGATACGGCTTTCACGGTCTCTCCTACACCTACCTTATAGAGGCGCTCCAAACCATGCCGGGACACGACATCCCAAATGAAAAAATAATATTAGCACACCTGGGCAGTGGCACAAGCCTTGCTGCTGTGAAACATCGTGAATGCATTGATACCAGTATGGGCTTCACACCAACCTCAGGCCTCCTGATGGGCTCACGTACGGGCGATCTTGACCCCGGCGTAGCCTGGTACCTGATGCAGGTAGAAAAAATGACACCTGAACAATTTAACCAACTCATCAACCACAAATCCGGCTTACTGGGCATATCCGGAAGCAGCGACGACATGAAAGAACTCATTAAAAGAAAACCTTCAGACGCACATGCGGCGGAGGCTTTTGAGTTGTTCTGTTACCAAACTAAAAAGTTCATCGGTAGTTATGCAGCAGCCCTTGAAGGACTGGATACATTGGTCTTTTCCGGCGGTATCGGCGAACATTCCCCTGACGTGCGCAGCCAGGTGTGTGACGGACTGGATTTTTTAGGGATTCAATTAGATGAAATAAAAAACATGAACAATGCCGTCACTATTTCCACCGCAGCCAGTAAAGTAACGGTCCATGTAATAAAAACCGACGAACAAATAATGATAGCAAGACTGGCTGCAGAAGTTTGGATGAATGAAAGGGAAAAATCAAACAAGTCAGGCGAAATCATCAACATAAACAGCGCCAGGCAGCATGAGTAAAGAAGATATGAACAATATGCTGTTACCTGCCCATGACCATGGAATGCAAACGCTCATGGCGCTTGCTCTTGATTTGCATTGGTCATGGAACCACTCGTCGGATGTGCTATGGAAAGAGCTGGATCCGAACTTGTGGGAGCTGACACACAACCCCTGGATCGTTTTACAAACAGTCTCAAAAGATCAACTGGAATTGAAATTAGCGGATGAGGTATTCAGCAATAAAATGAATGAACTTGCAAAGTCCTTGTCAAATAACAATCCAACACCTGCATGGTTTCAGGAGAAACATCCTGATTCCCCATTGACCTGTGTTGCCTATTTCAGTATGGAATTCATGCTAAGCGAGGCACTGCCAGTTTATGTGGGCGGACTGGGAAACGTGGCTGGCGATCAATTAAAATCCGCCAGCGATCTGGGCGTGCCGGTAGTAGCCGTCGGCTTACTTTACCAGCAAGGATATTTCAGGCAGGAAATTGACCGGGATGGCAATCAGCAGGAAACCTTTCCCTACAATGATCCCGGTCAGTTACCGGTTTCACCGCTGCGTTTGGCCAATGGAGAATGGCTGCGCCTGAAAATAGTTTTGGCAGGACATGATGTGTGGCTACGTGCCTGGCAGGTGCAGGTGGGTAATGTTAGGTTATACCTGCTGGACAGCAATGACATGGTGAATTTACCTATGCACAGAGGCATAACCGGAGAGCTTTATGGCGGTGGTCCGGAGATGCGGATTCAACAGGAAATTCTTTTAGGAGCGGGCGGATGGAAATTGCTGCAGGCGCTCGGAATTCATCCGGAGGTTTGTCATTTAAATGAAGGTCATGCCGCTTTTCTTATTTTGGAAAGGGCCCGTAGTTTTATGAAAAAGAATGGCGTTTCATTTGAAGCGGCACTGGCCACAACCCGCGCCGGTAATTTGTTCACCACACACACCGCCGTAGCGGCCGGGTTTGATCATTTCAGCTCATCCCTGATGTTTCATTTTTTTGGATCGTACGCCGAAGAAGAACTCGGGATCGACTTTGAAAAGTTGATGGCGCTGGGACGTCAGGACACAAAAAATACATCAGAGCCCTTCAATATGGCTTTCCTCGCCATTCGTGGCAGCGGAGCCATAAATGGAGTAAGCCGTTTACACGGCGAGGTCAGCAGGCATTTGTTTGCCTCCCTTTATCCTCGCTGGCCGGTGGAAGAAATCCCCGTGGGGCATGTCACCAATGGCGTACATATGCCAGGCTGGGATGCAGAAACGGCCGACAGCATCTGGACACAGGCCTGCGGAAAGAATCGCTGGCGGGGTAACCTTGAATCACTTGAAAAAAGTATCTTGTCGTTGCCGGATGACACAATCTGGCAATTGCGGACAACCTGCAGAAACAACCTGGTAAATTATATCCGGATAAGATTGGAAAGTCAGTTAAGGGTTGCAGGATTCCCGTCTGACACAGTCGATCGTGCAAAAAATATTTTCAATGCCGGCACCCTGACACTCGGATTTGCCCGGCGTTTCGTTCCCTATAAACGACCGGACCTTCTGCTGCACGATCAGGAAAGATTTATACGTATTCTCACCAACCCCAGGCGCCCCGTGCAACTTGTTATTGCCGGCAAAGCTCCCCCCTTTGATGAATCAGGAAAAGCGCTGATCAGAGAATGGGTTCACTTTATCCAACAACATAATTTACATGAACACATCGTCTTTTTGAGCGATTATGATATTTTATTGGCTGAACAACTGGTGCAGGGGGCAGACGTTTGGATAAATACACCAAAACGGCCGTGGGAGGCGTCTGGCACCAGTGGCATGAAAGTGTTGGTAAATGGTGGGCTGAACTTATCCGAATTGGATGGATGGTGGGCTGAAGCCTACACACCCGAAGTAGGATGGGCATTAGGCGACGCGCAGGAGCACGGCGACAACCCGGCATGGGATGCCACAGAAGCAGCAGCCTTGTATTCGCTACTGGAGCAGCAGGTAATCCCGGAATTTTATGAACAGAATGAAAAAGGAATACCGGTTCGCTGGACAGAACGGATACGAAAAAGCATGGCCACATTAACGCCGCAATTCTCGGCCAATAGAACGGTACGTGAATACACCGAACAATACTATATACCTGCTGCGGCGGCATATTTAAAAAGATCTGCAAAAAACGGAAATGCCGGAACAGAAATTGCCGGTACACAGCGTGAATTGTCTGGCAAATGGAATGACCTCGCATTCAAAGGTATTGAAGTAAGCAATACGGCCAACGGATATCAGTTTAGTGTGACGGTTTTTCTCAATGGCATAAAACCGGAAAACATTTTAATTGAATTGTATGCAGAAGGCAGCCATGGTACTCCTCCTGAAAAAATAAGTATGCGACCCGATCGGGCGCCGGTCGATGACAACCTGAATTATCACGCATTTATTGCCACTTCCCGCCCTTATGAAGATTATACAGTAAGAGCCATCCCCCATTACGGGAATATTTCTGTACCGTTAGAAAATAACCTGATTAAGTGGCAGCGATAAATTGAAATGAAAAACAACAGTAAGATAACGACCGTTTTTGTTGATGTTGGCCGCGTTATGCTTAACAATGGAGGAGATCATGCTTTCAGCCGACAGACTGCCGATAAATTTCATTGCGGGAACATGAGCATCGGGGCTATTCATCACAAAAACTATTCATCAAGCCTGCAAGAATTCAACACATTCCGACTAAGTATTGATTAACACTATCATTTATAAAACAAACCGTATGCAAACTGAAAATATCCACCAGCCAGTTGAAACCTTATCGCCGGAACTGTTGCAAAAGATCAATGCATACTGGCGTGCCGCAAATTATCTTTCTGTCGGGCAAATATATTTGTATGACAACCCACTTTTAAAGGAACCTCTGAAACGGGAACATGTAAAACCCCTGGTGGTTGGTCATTGGGGCACAACACCGGGGCAAAATTTTATCTATGTGCATCTCAACAGGGTTATTAAAAAATATGACCTCAATATGTTGTACATCGCCGGACCGGGCCATGGCGGTCCGGCAATAGTTAGTAATGTTTACCTCGAAGGCACCTGGAGCGAAGTATATCCCGACATTACCATGGATGAAGCCGGCTTAAAAAAACTATTCAAACAATTTTCATTTCCAGGTGGTATTTCCAGCCATGTGGCTCCCACTACTCCCGGCTCCATACATGAAGGTGGCGAGCTGGGCTATTCTCTCAGTCATGCTTTTGGTGCTGTGTTCGACAATCCCGGTTTAATCGCGGCCTGCGTTATAGGTGATGGAGAAGCAGAAACAGGCCCTCTGGCAACGGCATGGCACTCTAACAAGTTCCTGAACCCCATTACCGACGGCGTTGTGCTGCCCATTCTGCATCTCAACGGTTACAAGATCAGCAATCCCACTTTACTTGCCAGAATAGAAAAAGAAGAACTGGAGCAGTTTTGCAGAGGCTGTGGATGGGTCCCCTATTTTGTAGAAGGCGATGACCCCACTGTAATGCATCAGTTGATGGCAACTACCATGGAGCAGGTAATAGAAGAAATACTTAAGATAAAAAGAAATGCTATCGATAACAGTGATACAACACGCCCCCGATGGCCGATGATCATCCTGCGATCACCAAAAGGCTGGACAGGCCCGCAAAAAGTAGATGGCGTACCCAATGAAGGCACTTTCCGTTCGCACCAGGTACCGATACGACTCGACGCGGACCATCCGGAACATATTGAACAACTGGAAAAATGGATGAGAAGCTATAAGCCAGAAGAGTTGTTTGATGAAAATGGAACGCTGATAGCCGAACTGCTTGAATTAGCACCCAGGGAAAAACACAGAATGAGCGACAATCCGCATACCAACGGTGGCATACTGTTACACGATCTGCACCTGCCAGACTTTCGTATACATGCGTTACCAGTAACGTTTCCCGGAGCTATCATGGGCCAGGACACACTGGTATTAGGTAAATTCATCCGGGATGTGGCAAAGCTAAACAGTCACCAACATAATTTCCGGGTGTTTGGTCCGGATGAAACCGTCTCCAATTTATTAGGAGCTGTTTTCGAAACTACCAACAGGCAATGGGAAGCAAAGACTGAAAAAAATGATGAATTTCTTGCAAGCGAAGGACAGGTACTGGATGCTATGTTAAGTGAACACCAATGCCAGGGATGGCTGGAAGGATATTTACTGACCGGCAGGCATGGGATGTTTAACAGTTACGAAGCTTTTATCCGGATAGTTGATTCCATGTTCAGCCAGCATGCAAAATGGCTAAAGGTTACCGCTGAACTACCCTGGCGACGAAAAATTGCCTCATTGAATTATTTATTGGCTTCTCACGTATGGCAGCAGGACCACAATGGATTCACCCACCAGGATCCGGGATTTCTTGACCATGTGGTTAATAAAAAATCAGATGTGGTACGGGTTTACCTCCCGCCAGATGCCAATTGCCTGCTGTCAATTTTTGACCACTGCCTCAGAAGCCGTCACTATGTAAATGTAGTTGTGGCCGGCAAACACCCACTGCCACAGTGGTTAAGTATGGAAGCCGCCATCATCCATTGCACCGAAGGAATCGGCATATGGCAATGGGCAAGCAACGATCAGGGATCAGAACCCGATGTGGTAATGGCCTGCTGTGGTGACACCACTACGCTCGAATTGCTTGCAGCCGTTTCAATTTTACGGGAGCACCTGCCCGAACTTAAAATAAGAGTAGTAAACGTTGTTGACCTCATGAAACTGCAATCCTGCACGGAGCATCCGCATGGCTTAAGCGACGATGACTATGACTCTATATTCACCCGCGACAAGCATATCATCTTTAACTTCCATGGTTATCCCTGGTTGGTTCACCGGCTTACTTACAGACGCGCGAACCGCAACCTGCACGTAAAGGGTTACAAAGAAGAGGGAACGATTACCACTCCTTTTGATTTACGTGTCCAAAATGATATAGACCGGTTTCATCTGGTCATTGATGTTATAAACCGCCTGCCACAGTTGGGTAGCAAAGGAGCTTATCTCAAACAGCAATTGAATGATAAACTTATCGAACATAAACATTACGTTCATGAACATGGTAAAGACATGCCGGAAATCCTGAACTGGAAATGGATAAACCATGAATGAACAGCTATTGATCCATAGATGAAACGCTTATCATCAATGCTATCGTCAATGCAGGCATTATACCAGGTATTAAAGTTGACACAGGGGAGAAAAATATGGCAGGCGATCCGCAGGAAAAAGTAGTCAAAAACCAACTTTTGAATTTTGATTTTTGACTTTTTAATTTTCTCAGAGGTCCCGAGCGGATTATATATCCTTGGGATGGCCTAAAGTCAGAATGAAAAAGCCATTCGCCGGTGGCGAATCCGTTTTTGTTCGCCGGTCAGGATGCAAACAAGTTTGCCCCTGCCCACAAACAAAAAGCCGCCCAAGGGCGGCTTTTTCATTTATTGAGGTCCCGAGCGGATTCGAACCGCTGTAGGAGCTTTTGCAGAGCTCTGCCTAGCCACTCGGCCACAGGACCCTCTTCTTTCCCCTCAACAAACCTGATCATCAATTTGTTAAGCAGAATATCCGTTTTTGACGGACTGCGAAAATAGGATATTTTTGATTCCTAACAAAAACACGCCGTATGAGTCGTATAGCAGAATCTGAACTGATCATCAATGACCGCGGAGCCGTTTACCACCTCGACCTCCGCCCCGAAGAAATCGCCGGTACCGTTATCACCGTCGGCGATCCCGACCGCGTTAAAGAAGTGAGCAAATATTTCGATGCCATCGAAGTGAAACGCCAGCACCGCGAGTTTATCACCCATACCGGCCGCATCGGCAGTAAACGCATCACCGTCCTTTCCTCCGGTATCGGTCCCGATAATATCGATATCGTGATGAACGAACTCGACGCACTCGTTAATATCGATTTCGACACCCGCGAGATCAAAAAACAACTCGGTTCGATCAATATCGTCCGCATCGGCACCTCCGGTTCCCTGCAGGCCGATATACCGGTCGACAGCTTCGTGGCCTCCACACACGGCCTGGGCATCGACAACCTGCTCAATTTCTACCGCTACGAACAGAACGAAGAGGATAACGAACTCATCCAGTCCTTCGTCACCCATACCCAGTTGCACGGGCAAATGAGCCATCCCTATATTAACGGCGCCGCTCCTTCCCTGCTCAAGAACTTCGTTACCGGTTTTCACCAGGGCATCACGGTTACCTGCCCCGGCTTCTACGGACCCCAGGGCCGTATTCTGCGCCTCGGTATACGTAACCCCGAGCTGATCAACCGGCTCACCGATTTCCGCTTCGGCCAACACCGCATTACCAATTTCGAAATGGAAACCTCTGCCATCTACGGCCTCGGTCGCCTGCTCGGACACAATTGCCTTGCCGTGAACGCCATCGTGGCCAACCGGATCAAAAAGGAGTTTTCCAAAGACGGTAAAGCCGCCGTGGAAAACCTCATCCGCAAATTCCTGGAAATTTTTGCAGCACATATCTGACCGGATAAGCTAATTTGCCGGTGAAATTGTTTCGCGAAGCAGTATAACATGAACCTATGATTCTCTTTTTTTCCAAATACCAGGGCACCGGCAACGATTTTATCCTGCTGGACAACCGGGAAGGTATTTATAACACACTTTCGACCGAACAGATCCGTCACCTCTGCGATCGCCGCTTCGGCATCGGCGCCGATGGCCTCATGCTGCTCAATAACCACGAAGGCTACGATTTTGAGATGAAGTATTTCAACGCCGACGGCCGCGAGGGCAGCATGTGCGGCAATGGCGGACGATGCCTCGTCCGTTTTGCCTACCACCTCGGCATCCACCGCAATGAATACAAGTTCCTGGCCGTTGACGGCGATCATGAAGCAGAAATTGACACCGATGGCATCGTGTCCCTGAAGATGAAAGACGTGGATAAGATCCGCCGGCAGAACGGCGATTCTATCCTCAACACCGGTTCCCCGCATTACGTAAAAGTGGTGTCTGATGTGATGGACATGGACGTTTATAAAAAAGGCCGCGATATTCGTTACAGCAAAGAATACGAACAGGAAGGCATTAATGTGAATTTCGTTGAACAAACCGGAGAAGATAAGATCATCGTCCGCACTTATGAGCGTGGCGTGGAAGATGAAACCTATTCCTGCGGTACCGGCGTTACCGCCGCCGCCATGGTTTGTTACCACAACGAAAACGGCTTCAACGATGTGCAGGTTAAAACCCTGGGAGGCAAACTGAATGTTGAATTCGACCGCATAGAGGAACGTTATATTAATGTCTGGCTTTCGGGACCAGCCGAAAAAGTATACGACGGAAAAATAGAACTGCGCGACTAACCACCGAAAAACTCAGCCGCTTTGATACAGTATTTTAAAAACGTCAACCACCAGACCATTGCGGTCGACAAACCTGAAGACGGAGTTTGGGTAAACGTATTGCCTCCCCTCCGCCAGGAAGAGTTTTCCAATCTTTCGGAGGAACTCGATATTCCCATCGACTTCCTGACCGACTCACTCGATATCGATGAACGAAGCCGTTTCGAAGAAGACGACAACGTACGCCTCATCGTTATCAAAACACCCACAGAGAATAATTCCTTCAACGAAAGCGACGCCTATTATATCACCATTCCGATCTGTATCATTTTAACCCACAACCAGATCGTTACCGTCAACTCGTTTGAAAATCCGGCGATCAAAAAATTCCTGAACTCTTTTCAAAACCGCCATCCCGATAAAAAGAACATGATGGTGCTGAAGATCATCGAAAAGATCGTTCAGAATTTTCTCGAATACCTCAAACAGATCAACCAGCAGCGCAACATCCTCGAACAAAAATTATACGACTCCAGCCGCAACGAACACCTGCTGCAGATGATGCGCATCCAGAAAAGCCTGGTGTATTTTGTTACGGCCCTGCGTTCAAATGAACTGCTGCTGATGAAATTGGAGCGATCCAGTTTTCTTTCTTTGAACGAAGACGAGAAAGAATACCTGAATGACCTGATCGTAGATAATTCGCAGGCCCAGGAGATGGCGAACATCTACACCAACATCCTCAGCAGTACGCTCGATGCATTTGCCAGTATCATTGCCAACAACCAGAACGAAGTGCTGAAGCGTCTCGCCGTGATCACGATCGTGCTCAGCTTTCCCGTATTGATCGCGAGCATATTCGGCATGAACGTGCCGAGCGGTTTCGAACATTCCCCCTATGCCTTTTATATCGTGGTATTTGTATCACTGCTGATCTCGCTGGCCATCGGCTGGCTGTTTTTACGTAAAAAAATATTCTGATGCCGAATTTCAATCTCCGCGTATATGGCATCCTGGTTAATGAACAACGCCAGGTATTGGTGAGCGATGAGTTGATCAGGGGAGGCTATTTTACAAAATTCCCCGGAGGCGGATTGGAGTTTGGCGAAGGCACGCGGGAATGCCTGGCCCGCGAGTTCAAAGAAGAAATGGATCTCGCCGTAGAAGTAACGGAGCATATTTATACCACAGACTTCTTCCAATTGTCTGCATTCAGACCGGAAGACCAGATCATTTCCATTTATTATTTCGCCAAAGCCATGGAACCGATCCGTGCGCCGCTTCGCGATAAACCATTTGATTTTGATGAGGAGCAATTGCGTTTGTACGGAGAAAGAAAAGAGATAGAAACTTTCCGCTTTCTGAATTGGGAAGATTTTTCGCCGGAAGCATTGACGCTTCCCATCGACAAGCTCGTGGCAGCCATGCTAAAAGAAAAAGGGCCGGCGGCCCTTCCCCTCTAAGCTTTCATTTCCTGTATAAATTTTTTCACGCGGTCCATGTCTTTCACTCCCGGGCTGAATTCGAATTTACTGTTGATATCGAGCGCAAATAGTTTGCGGGCTGCCTCTTCTTTCGCAAAGGCTTTTAATTTTTCTTCGTCACCCGGTTCGATACCGCCGCTCAGTAAAAAAAGTTTATCGATCACGGCATCACTCAACACTTTCCAGTCAAATTTTTTACCGGTGCCGCCGTACCCGGCGCCGAGCGTATCAAACATATACATGTCGCTTGCATCATGGAAAGGGCGTACCATCCATTCAAGCGGATCATTATCGGAGAGCCGGAAGGCTTTGATAACGGTAACATAGTTGGCCACCTTTTCGCAGAAGATGGGCGTTTCATCGCCGTGAAGCTGAACGATATCGAGGCGATAACTTTCTACCGTCTGCAGCAGTTCTTCATAAGGCGTATTGACAAACACACCGACCTTGCCGATGCCGCCGCCAATCTTTTTCATTTTTTCAGGGGAAAGTTTATTTCCTACAAACCGGGGAGATTTGGGATAAAAAATAAAACCGGCCAGGTCTGCCCCCATTTCGGCCAGCGCATTCACCTGTTCGGGAAGAGTCATGCCACAGACTTTAATCCTCATACGCTTATTGCTTTTAGTCGTTCAATGAATTCGGCAAAAGCAATCGCGGGATCGGGCTCTTTCATAAAAGTTTCGCCGATCAGGAAACCTTTAAAACCAGCTTGTTTTAAAGTTACGATAGTTTCCGGATTAGCAATACCACTTTCTGCGACGGCGGGTTTATTTTTTGGCAATTGACCGATCAGCGAGAGCGAGGTTTCAATGCTTACTTCGAATGTGTGCAGGTTGCGGTTGTTGACACCGATCATGCTTACCTCGTCGCAGATATGGTCCAGTTCTTCTTCGTTGTGTATTTCCAGCAATACTTCCAGGTTGATGGACCTTGCATAAGCAGCCAGCTCTTTCACCTGCTGCGGCGTAAGGCAGGCAGCAATCAGCAGGATCACGTCTGCACCAAATGCTTTTGCTTCCGCAATCTGCCAGGGATCCACAATAAAATCTTTTCGAAGAATGGGAATATCCGTTACCACTTTGGTTTGTATCAGGTCGTCGAGATCACCACCGAAATATTCGGTATCGGTCAACACCGAAATGCCGGCGGCTCCACCGTCATTGTATTGACGCACCACTTTCTCTACTTCCAGTTCTTTTGTCTTGAACCAGCCACGGCTGGGGCTTTTGCGCTTGAATTCGGCAATGATGCCCAGGCTTCCCGGAAATTCCAGTCTCTCGACCAGGGAGCGGTTACTGAACTGCCAGAAGAATCCTTCGCGTTCGAACCGTTCGATGCTGCTCTTGGGTTTGAATCGCGCCACCTCCGCTTTTTTTGTTTCAACGATTTTATCCAGTATTGTACTCATTGTAAAGCGATTAATTTGTCCAAACATTGTTTTGCTTTCCCGCTTTCCAGGCTGTCAACCGCGGCCTGGTAAGCCGTTTCATAGTTGGCATATTTGCCGGTGCTTTGCAAAGCCATGGCCGCATTGGCCAATACCACGGCATTCTGCGCCCAGCTTCCATTGCCGTCGATGATGGTACGGAATATAGCCGCTGCTTCGTCGACGGATTGTCCGCCTGTAATATCGCGGGCATCCACATTCCGTTTGCCTAATTGGATGGCAGAAAACACCTGTTCCCCATTTTGCGTAATCACTTTCGTGTCGTTGGTCAGCGATATTTCATCGTAGCCATCGAGCCCATGAATAATGGTAAAAGGTTTGCCCGTACGTTGCAGCAGGTAATTATAGATCCTGGCCATTTCCAGGTTGAAAACACCCACCAGTTGATAAGCCGGGTTGGCCGGATTCACCATCGGTCCGAGCATATTAAAGAATGTACGCATTGCCAGGTTTTTGCGGATCGGGCCTACGGCCTTCAATGCCGGATGAAACAACGGTGCATGCAAAAAACAAATGCCAGCCTTCTCCAATTCATTTTGCAAAGCGCTGCTGTCGTTCTTGAATTGATAGCCGAGTTTTTCCATCACATTCGAGGCGCCACTAACAGATGAAGCGCCATAGTTGCCATGTTTCGCAACATGCTGCCCCGCACCTGCCACGATGAAACAACTCAGTGTGGAAATGTTAAACGTATTTTTTCCGTCACCGCCGGTGCCGACAATATCGATAACGGGTACGTCACCAAGATCGACAGGCACGCAGAGTTCGAGCAGCGCATCCTGGAAGCCTTCTAACTCTTCAATAGTAATGCTGCGCATCAGGTAAACGGTCATAAAGGCCGTCACTTCATGTTCGTTGCAGGCCTGTTTGCCGATATTGACAAGCACGTCTTTTGCCTGTTGCCGGCTCAGTGTTTTGTGTTCGAAAAGATGTTGCAGCGTATTTTTCAAAGTAGTAAGTTGTAAGTATTAAGTTTTAAGTAAATCGTGTATCTGCTATTGATCATTCACTATTCACTATTGACCATTCACCATTGACCATTCACCCCTTTTTGAATTTTGACTTTTGACTTTTGAATTACCCCCTCAGCCAATTCCTCAATATCGTCTCTCCCTCTGGTGTCAACACACTTTCCGGATGAAACTGCACGCCCTGCAGGTCATAGTTTTTATGTTGCAGGGCCATGATATAACCATTATCGTCACGGGCGGTAATCTCCAGCTCTTCGGGAAAATCTTTATCGTCTACTATCCAGGAATGATAACGCCCTACGCGGAACACATCGGACATGCCATCAAACAATGGCGACGCAACGGTTGTCAAACGGCAATCGGTGGCGATGCCATGATACACGGTAGACAAATTCGATAGCGTGCCACCAAATGCCTCACCAATGGCCTGATGCCCCAGACACACGCCCAGTATGGATTTCGTGGCCGCGTATTCTTTGATCAATGGAAGTAACAATCCTGCTTCCTCCGGAATGCCCGGCCCGGGAGAAAGAATGATCTTGTCATACGCCGCTACATCCTCCAAGGGCAACTGATCGTTGCGGATCACATCGATTTGCTGGTTCAGTATCTTTTCCACGATATGAACCAGGTTATAAGTGAATGAATCGTAATTATCGAAAACAAGGACTTTCATTGCTGTATTGTTTGAGGACTATTGAATTTGTTCTGCTGCTTCAATGGCTTTCTTCAATGCCCCGAGTTTATTATTGACTTCCTGTAATTCATTTTCAGGTTTGCTGGCCGCCACTACACCTGCTCCTGCCTGGTACGTCAGTTTGTTGTGGCGGCTGAGCAGTGTGCGGATCATGATGGCATGATTAAAACTTCCATCCATTCCGATGAAACCGATGGCACCACCGTAGTAGCCGCGGTCCGTGGGCTCCAGTCCACTGATCAATTCCATTGCTTTGATCTTGGGCGCGCCGCTCAACGTGCCGGCAGGAAAAGATTTGGCAAAAAGCTGGTACGGATTTTTTCCCTGCGGAACCTGTCCGCTCACTTCACTCACCATGTGAATGACATGGGAGAAATATTGCACCTCCTTGTAATGATTCACCTGCACATCCGAACATTCACGACTGAGGTCATTGCGTGCCAGGTCAACCAGCATTACATGTTCGGCATTTTCTTTTTCATCGGCGAGCAAAGAAGCCGCGGCCTGCCTGTCCTGCTCTGCATCGCCTGTGCGTTTCACCGTACCGGCAATCGGATGTACCACCGCTCTGTTGTGCCGGATGATGAGCTGCGATTCAGGAGACGAGCCCATCAGTTTATAATCACCATAATCAAAAAAGAACAAATAAGGCGAAGGATTGATGCTGCGCAAGGCACGGTATACATTGAATTCATCACCGGAAAAAGGTTGTTCAAAACGACGGCTTAACACGATCTGGAAAACATCGCCGCGCAAACAACTTTTGATACCCGAGGCTACCATTTCACGGTAATGTTCATCGGTCATGTTGGACTTTTCATCACCTTTTTTGCTGAAGGGATAAACCGGTACGTCCTTGCTTCTGATCAGTGATTCCAAAAGTCCCAGCTCGGACGGCACACCGTCGATCTGGTTTTCGCAGATGAATAACTCATCGCGGAAATGATTAATGGCAATGATGTATTGATAAAGGCGGTAACGGATCAGCGGAATCGCATTTTCTCCGGGATGTGTTTGTAAATGGATGCGATCGAAGAACGCTACTGCTTCATAGGAAGTGTAACCGTAAAGCCCCTGTGCGAAAGCTGTTTCTTTGCCTCCGGATGAGGAGGTTTCAAATTGTGCTGTATACGACAGCAGCAGATCCGGAATAACGGTACCTGCGTTGATCTCTTTCTTTTCCGGTGGCATGCCTGGCCATTTAATGTCGGCCTGCCGCGGGTTCCTGATCTCTATGCCCCCTATCGCATTTACGCAGATAAAGGACCAACTGTCGCTGGCAGCGTGGTGATCGGTGCTTTCCAACAGGTTGGTATCACGAAAACGGTCGCGTAGCCGCAGGTAGATGCCTACCGGAGTGTGTACGTCGGCGAGCATGCGTTTGGTGACGGTATGTATCCTGATCTTCTTCATTTGTTCAATTTGCCTGTATAGTCTGAAAAAACAAATCCCCACGTATTGTGGGGACTGAATGCGTTTATTGCAATTATGATAACGACATTACATAACCCCGGAAGAGTTTGTCTGCCACCACCAAATAATATTGCATTGTTGAATCATGAAGCAAAGATACAAGGCTAAATATAGCCGCCAAATTTTTCTTACAGGAATGGTTCCTGCTGCTGGCATGAATTCGTTAGTTTTGAATAAACCTCTCTCTCATGGAAATCCTCTTTCAACAGAACGGTGCCAAAGGCAGCTTTTACATCGGTGGTGATGGCAATGAACCGCTCGCCGAACTCACCTTCAGTATGGCAGGTACCGATAAAATGATCCTCGATCATACCGGCGTAACCGATGCACTCCGCGGTAAAAATGCCGGCGCTGCGATGGTTGCCAAAGCCGTTGAATATGCCCGCGCCAATAACATCCGTATTATTCCCCTATGCCCTTTTGCCCGTGCCCAGTTTGACAAACATCCTGAATACAACGATACCAGATCCTGATCCATTCTTCTTCATTTAAAAAGAAATGAACCATGCGTTATCTGCTTTTCCTGTTTTCCCTGTTAATGACAGCTACCCTGCATGCGCAGGACGATATTGCCTACCAGACGCCACCCAAACTGATCAGCGACCTGGTACTGGCGCCGCCTACGCCTTCCATCAGTTTAAGTAAAAAAGGCGACTGGCTGTTATTGTTACAGCGATCCAGTTATCCTTCCGTGGAAGAACTGGCCCGGCCCGAATTAAAGATCGCCGGTCTTCGCATCAATCCGGCCAACTTCGCACCAAGCCGTCAGGCATTTATCAATAGCCTGGTATTGCGCCAGGTGAACAGTGGCAAAGACTTTACCATCACCGGTCTGCCCTCACCCTTGTTTGCCAGCCAGGTGAGCTGGAGCCCTGATGAAAAAAAGATTGCATTGCTGCATACCAGTGCATCACGCGTGGACCTGTATGTAATCGATGTGGCTACACGTCGTGCCACCAAAGTAAACAAGACTGCCCTGAACTCCATCATGGTGGATTACGACTGGATCGATAACCAACGCCTGCTCTATGCCGTTACCACAAAAACGGCAGCACAGGCGCCCAAACGTTCTTTGTTGCCCAAAGGGCCTGCCACCCAGGAAAATCTTGGTAAGGCCTCCCCACGTCCTACTTACCAGGACATGATCAAATCGCCGCACGACGAAGACCTGTTTGCTTTTTACACAACCGTACAATTAATCCAAAATACCAACGGCTCAGAACAAAAGATCGGTCAGCCTGCTATCTACTCACGGGTGAGCATTTCTCCCGATAAAAAATACATGCTGACGCAGACCATCAAAAAACCTTTTTCCTACCTCGTACCTGCATCAGGATTTGCCACTGCGGTCAACATCACTGACATCACGGGAAAACTCATCAAAAAGATAACCGACCTCCCCTCCTCCGAAACGGCGCCCAGCGGATACGATAACGTGCAACCCACACCACGTGGTTATGGATGGCGCAACGATCAGCCGGCGTCGCTTACCTGGTGCGAGCCGCTTGATAGTGGTCTCATCAAAAAACCCGCTGAATACCGGGATGCAGTGTATCAATTAGCAGCGCCTTTCAGCGGCAAAGCTGAACAACTGTTCCGCACCAAGATGCGCTTCAGCTATATATTGTGGGGAAATGATCAGGCCGCGTTGGTATCGGAAGGTCTGCGCAGCAGGCAACAAACACAACTCAACCGTTACAGTCCCACTACCGGTGATCTTGAAAAACTATTTTCCCGTAACACAACGGATGCCTACAGCAATCCAGGGCAGCCTGTAACCACTCCGAATCAATGGGACAAACAAACCCTGTTGTTACTGGACAAAGGCAACAAAATCTTACTCAACAATATAACAGGCAGTTCACCCAAAGGTGATCTTCCCTTCCTGCTATCATTTGATCTGCATACCAAAAAAGCAGACACCCTGTGGCGTTGCCAGGAAGGAAGCTATGAATATGTAGCGCAGGTATCCGATCCGGAAAAGCTGGTACTGATCACCCGCCGCGAAACAGAAAATGAAGTGCCGAACTACTGGCTGAAAAATCTGCGGCTGCGTGTCGCCGATCGCCCACTTACTGCTTTCAAGGATCCTTATCCAGCCATGAAAGGTGTACAAAAACAGAAAATAAAATACCAGCGTGCAGATGGAGTAACCTTAACCGGTGACCTCTATACGCCGGCGGGTTATACGCCGGGTAAAGATGCACCCCTGCCCGTGTTCATCTGGGCCTATCCTGCAGAATACAACTCCGTGGCGGATGCTGCGCAGATCCGTGGCAGTGAACACCGCTTCACCACGCTCAGTTGGGGATCACCTGTGTTTTATGTAACGCAGGGATATGCAGTGCTCAACAATGCAGAAATGCCGATCGTGGCAACAGACACGGCGCGTAAGCCGAACGATAATTTTATCGAACAACTGCGCCTTAATGCCGAAGCCGCTATCCGCAAACTGTCCGACATGAAAGTGGGTGACAGCAATCGCGTAGCAGTAGGAGGACATAGTTATGGTGCTTTCATGACGGCCAACCTTCTTGCGCATACCAAACTCTTCAAAGCCGGCATAGCGCGCAGCGGTGCCTACAACCGCACACTAACGCCCTTTGGCTTTCAGAATGAAGACCGCACCTACTGGCAGGCACCGGAACTGTATCATGACATGAGTCCATTTAGTTATGCCAATCAGATCAAAACACCTTTGTTGCTGATCCACGGAGATGCCGACAACAATACCGGCACCTATCCTATCCAGAGTGAGCGCTTGTTCAATGCGATCAAAGGACATGGAGGCGTGGTACGTTATATCAGTCTTCCTTATGAAAGCCACGGCTATCAGGGAAAAGAGAACATTCTTCACTTACTCACCGAGCAGCTCAACTGGCTGGATAAATATGTAAAAAACGCACGCTGATGATCCGTAAAATAATCTGTCTGGCCTTGTATTGTTCTGCGGTAACGATGTTGTATGCGCAACCGATAATCACCGTATTTGAAAAATCGAAAGGAGCGGAAACACCGGCCTATCATGAAATCATTGACTGGTGGAAAGCATTGGACAAACGATCGGCATTGGTGCAGATTCGGGCAATGGGTGCGACAGATGCGGGATATCCCCTGCACCTGATTACGGTATCGGCAAACGGGGAACATGATATAGCTGCTGCGCGAAAAAAAGGAAACACGATCATCCTGGTCAACAATGGCATTCATCCCGGAGAACCGGATGGTATTGATGCCAGCATGTTGCTGGTGCGTGATATCGTAGAGAAAAAATACACACTACCACCGGGTGTATTGTTGTGCATTGTGCCGGTTTATAATATCGGCGGATGCCTGAACAGAAGTCCGGACTATCGTGTAGACCAGAATGGGCCTGCGGAATTCGGATCCAGGGGAAACTCGCAAAACCTCGATCTCAACCGTGACTTCATAAAGGCCGACAGTAAAGAAGCTTTATCGTTTGCGGCACTTTTCCGGCTAACCGATCCGGATATATTTGTCGACAACCACGTAAGCAATGGGGCGGATTACCAGCATGTGATGACCTTGCTGAGCAGCCAGCACAACCGTGTTGGCGGAGCAATGGGTGAATACCTGCAGGAAAAATTTGAGCCGGCACTTTATGCGTTGATGAAGCAAAAAGGATTTGACCTTGTGCCGTATGTCAATCACTGGAGTGATAAAAAAGTAGAAGAAGGCTGGCAGCAATTCTGGGATTCACCGCGCTATGGCAGTGGATACGGAACGCTTTGGTCGAGTTTTTCTTTTGTACCAGAAACGCATATGCTCAAGCCTTATCCGCAACGTGTGGCGGCCACGCGAGCACTGATGGAATCGTTTATCAGTTATGCCGCACAGCATGGAACGGAAATCCGCCGGTTAAGGGCTGCGAGGAGGGAAGAAAATAAAAAAGCTGCTTATTTTCCTATCCGTTGGCAATGGGACTCTACGAAACAAAGCAGCATACGCTTTCTCGGTTATGAATCGGGTTATAAAAAAAGTGAAGTATCGGGATTGCCGCGACTGTACTATGACCGGAACAAACCTTATGAACGGCAAATATCTTTTTATAACTCGTATTACCCGGTTGACTCGGTGAAAGCGCCGTTGGGTTATGTATTGCCACAAGGTTGGTGGAAAGTGGTGGAGCGTTTAAAAGCGAACAATGTGGTGATGCGGCCACTGCAGCGTGACACGGTAATAGAAGTGGAAGTATACCGGATTGCCCAATACCAGGCAGGGGGACTATATGAAGGTCATTATCCGTTGAGCAAGGTGGAAATCAAAACAAGTCGCCAGAAAATATCGTTCAGAAAGGGCGACTGGTATATACCGATGAACCAGGAGGCGGCGCGTTTTCTGATAGAAACGTTGGAGCCGCAGGCGGAGGACTCTTACTTTACCTGGAACTTCTTTGATCCTATTCTCCGGCAGAAGGAAGGCTTTTCGGACTATGCATTTGAAGATATTGCTGCCGAATATTTGCGGCAGCATCCCGAGGCGGGCAGGCAACTGGAGGAAGCCAGACAGAAGGATGAAAAGCTGGCAAAAAGTGCCTACTTACAACTTCAATATGTATTTCGCCAGTCGCCTTACCTGGAGCCGGGTTATATGCGTTACCCGGTGTACCGGATAACAAAATAATTACTGGATACGGAAGCCATTCTCTTTGGCAAACTCCCGCTGTTCGTTCTGGAGGTTCGTGATCTCCTGATTTTTACCGTTGACGATTTTCATCATGTCTTCGGCAACTTTCTGTTTAGCTTCTTCGGTAGTTGCTTCTCCGTATTTGCGGTAAGAAGTGTAAATGTTCTTCATGTATTCGAAATAATGAAGACATGCTTTTTTGAATTCTTCGCCGCGGGAGATTCCTTTTACGGAGCGTCCTTCGATGTCTTTGATTTTAGCATCGATCAGTCCTTCCATCCTGGAAGAGCTTTTGATAACGGCGTCGTTATCGCCTTTTTCGATGGCTTGTTCAACTTCTGTTTCTGTCTTTTCGATCTCCGGGGTAAGTTCAGTTTCCATTTTCACGATGTCTTCGCTGAATTGGAAAGCTTTCTTTTTGGAACCGCAGGCGGTAAGGAGGAGAACGATAACGAGTGCGGGGAGTAGTTTGTAGAATTTCATCCGGTAAAAATTTGGTTTTGGGAGAAAGTTTGAGATGAAGCTAACTAAAATCGTGCAAATGTTGGTGAAAGTTATAAGTTGTAAGTATTAAGTTATAAGTATTTAGGCGGAAGGCGGAAGGCGGAAGGCGGAAGGCCGAAGGCGGAAGGCCGAAGGCGGAAGGCCGAAGGCGGAAGGCCGAAGGCCGAAGGCGGAAGGCCGAAGGCGGAAGGCGGAAGGCGGGGAGTATTAAGTTGTTAGTTATAAGTTTTCAGGGGCAAGGGGGAACTTCATACGAAATGCTAACCTGACCAGGTGTAGAAGGATATATCGAGAGCAGGACTCCCGTCGTGCGAGGGGGTAAGGTGGAACTACTGGCCGGACTTTTTGAGCTGATGAGGGAATTGAAGCTGACGGATTCTCCTGTAGTTATGGAACGGGAATGGTATAAAAACAAAATAGCCTCTCAGTAAACTGAAAGGCTATTTGTAAAGAATATGGCAGCTACCTACTCTCCCGCATTGTGGTGCAGTACCATCGGCCATAAGGGGCTTAACTTCTCTGTTCGGAATGGGAAGAGGTGAACACCCTTGGAAAAACCACCATAAGAAGGTAATAAGTTATAAGCATTAGGTTATAAGTTTCAAGTAATGTCGTTTCAAACAGATGAAAGACTTATTACTTAATACTTACTACTTAGAACTTAAATAAGATCATATTGGGAAAAGTTAGAACGAGAGTCTAAGAAAAAAAATTAAAGCGTACGGGCAATTAGTACTACTCGGCTTTGATGTTACCACCTTTACACCTGTAGCCTATCAACGTCATAGTCTCTGACGGCCCTTAAAAGTAAACTCATCTTGAGGCAGGTTTCACGCTTAGATGCTTTCAGCGTTTATCCTTTCCGTACATAGCTACTCTGCATTGCACCTGGCGGCACAACAGATACACCAGCGGTACGTACGACCCGGTCCTCTCGTACTAAGGTCATGTCCTCTCAATTTACTAACGCCCACCACAGATAGGGACCGAACTGTCTTGCGACGTTCTGAACCCAGTTCACGTGCCACTTTAATCGGCGAACAGCCGAACCCTTGGGACCTTCTCCAGCCCCAGGATGTGACGAACCGACATCGAGGTGCCA
>CALATA010000013.1:0-214054 GCA_937888905.1 uncultured Sphingobacteriales bacterium | reverse complement strand
TTTCAAAGAACTTCAATTAAATTATACCGGACACTAGTGAATACTTATAACTTATAACTTCTCCAACGGGTTACCTTTTTCAATGCCGGGTATATATAGCTGTAACCGGTTACTTCGTTTCATCCGCTGAACAACCCGGAAAGAAAAATGAAGTGCAGTGATAAAATTACTGACCACTCATTTGTGAAATCTTTCTGTTCCTGCATCTATTAATCACTGATAAAGTAAGTATAGCCATGAACATTTATCACCAGCTGCGTGCAGCACGGGTGTTGATTCCCGTGCTGTGCCTGGTGGCTTACGGTTGCAACAATAAGCCATCATCAACTTCAAACACACAGTACAAAACCCGGGAAGATGCGCTTCTGCAAAGCCCCGTCGCAGGCGAACCTGTAACAGATGAAGCAAAGTCGTTGACGCTTGTCAAAGAGGAGGAACTCTTTGATGGCGAAGGTTATGCCAGCATCGAAGAAAACAGTTTTCTGTCTCCGCGACAGGAGCCGTTATCGACCTTTGCAGCAGACGTAGACCGCGCTTCTTACAGCAACGTGCGCCGCTTTCTTGAATCCGGCAACATGCCGCCGGCCGGTGCCGTACGCATCGAAGAACTCGTCAATTATTTTGACTACAATTATCCCGAACCAACCGGTGAACATCCCGTTGCCATTCATACCGAACTGGCCGATTGTCCCTGGAATGCATCTCATCGTTTATTGAAGGTTGGTATACAGGGACGCAGAATTCCCACCACCGATCTGCCTCCTTCCAATCTTGTTTTCCTTGTTGATGTTTCCGGCTCGATGGATGAACCGAACAAACTTCCCCTTGTACAAGCCTCGCTCCATTTACTGACCGATCAGCTACGCGCTACAGACAGAGTAGCGATCGTTACTTATGCCGGCAATGCCGGTGTGGTATTACCCGCAACGTCGGGCAACAACAAACAGCAGATACACAATGCCATCGACCGGCTTAATGCCGGTGGTTCCACGGCCGGCGGTGAAGGCATCGAACTCGCCTATAAAATTGCCCGGCAACAATTCATGAAAGAAGGCAATAACCGCGTGATCATTGCCACCGACGGTGATTTCAATGTAGGCGTTTCCAGCGAAGATGAATTGATACGCCTCATCGAGCACGAACGTAAAAGCGGTGTGTATCTTTCCGTGCTTGGTTTTGGTACAGGCAATTACCAGGACAGTAAAATGCAGGAACTGGCCGATAAGGGAAATGGTAATCATGCTTACATCGATCAGCTCAGTGAGGCACGTAAATTATTGGTAAGCGAATTTGCCGGTACGCTGTTCACTATTGCAAAAGATGTGAAGATCCAGGTAGAGTTTAATCCCGCTGGTGTACAGGGTTATCGACTCATCGGTTATGAAAACCGCAAAATGGCCGCTTCAGATTTTCGCAATGATGAAAAAGATGCGGGAGAGATTGGGAGTGGTCATACCGTTACGGCACTGTATGAAATTATTCCGGTTGGTGTAAAAAATGATTTTCTCAAAGGCAGTGATTCACTCCGCTATCAACAAAGCAATAACGGCATCCGCTATGCCGGCGAATTACTGACAGTGAAGGTCCGTTATAAAAATCCTTCGGAAGAAAAGGCAAAAGAACTGGGCCGGGTTGTTTATAACGATCCGCTCAACTGGCAACAAAGTTCCGATCATTTCCGTTTTGCCGCAGCCGTTGCCGAGTTTGGCCTGCTCTTGCGCGAATCGCCCTATCGCCAGCAGGCGAATTGGCAACAAGTGTTATCACTGGCCCGTGGAGCCAAAGGAGCCGATCCTGAAGGTTTTCGTGGCGGGTTTATCAGCCTTGTAGAAGCTGTGCCTGCTTTGTCGAAAAGGTAGAAGGCGTAAGGTGTAGGGTAAACAGCCGCCCGATACTTCGGGCATAAGTTTTAAGTAAACAGCCAGGGCGAAGGTGTAAGGCTTCTACTCCATGGTTCGTGTAAACACGAACCATGGCATTGACTATTCACCATTCACTATTGACTTATTCACGATTGACGATTGACGATTCACCATTGCCAATTCACGCAAATCTCACCGCAAAAACACTATCCCCTGAATTCGCTTTTTTGCATTTTGATTTTTTACTTTTGAATTATCATGAAACAAAAACTCGTCGTGCTCTCCGGGGCAGGTATCAGCGCTGAAAGCGGATTGAAAACTTTTCGCGATACGGATGGTCTGTGGGAAGGTTACAATGTTTATGATGTGGCAACGCCCGGTGCCTGGCGCAGAAATCCTCAAATGGTGCTCGACTTTTACAATGAAAGAAGACGCAACGTAGCCGATGCACAACCCAATGCCGCGCACCGCGGACTGGCCCAACTGGAAAAAAACTTTGACGTTAAGATTATAACCCAAAACATCGACGACCTGCACGAGCGGGGCGGCAGTACCGATATCCTCCACCTGCATGGTGAAATTTTTAAAATGCGCAGCGAAGAAGATGGAACCCTGGTTTATCCGATTCACGGCGATATAAATCCGGGCGACAAAGCAGACGACGGCGCGCAACTCCGGCCGCATATCGTGTGGTTTGAAGAACCTGTGCCACTTATCGCAGAAGCGGCGAACTTAGCCCGGCAAGCCGATATTTTCGTAGTAATCGGCACTTCCCTCGCCGTTTATCCGGCTGCCGGCCTGCTGGATTTTGTCCCCGATCAGGTTCCGAAATATATTATAGATAAAACGATACCGTCAGTAACCCGCAAGCCCAACCTCCACCTGATCGAGAAAAAAGCAACCGAGGGCGTTGCCGAACTGCTTGAACGCCTCGGTATTAACAGTCTGTGAAAAGATAACAACCCATCTGGCACTGTTTTTTCTGACATTCGATGTTAATCCTCCGGTATGGACAGAAAATCATTTTTCAGCACTTTGCGCCGCCGCGAACCGCCGGCTGCGGATGATTGGGATTTTAATGCAGTTAAAGAGGCTGTTGAAGCAGGTATCGCACCCGTTAAAGGCAAACTCAACGATAAGCAACTCCGTCACCTGCTCCGGCGCGCCATGTTTGGCGCATCCGAAAACGACCTGCACCATTTCTCCGGCAAAAAAATTAAAAAGATCATGCAGGAGCTGCTGGCGGATACAGACATGCCCGCACCTCCTGTCAATAACTACAACGATCCTCCCGAGAAGAAAGATGATGTTAATTATTATGTAGACGAGGAAATACCGGAAGGACAAACCTGGATTACCGCTACCATTACAAACGGTAAGAACAATGGTCGCCGTAAAAATTCTTTTAAAGCATGGTGGGTTAGCCAGATGCTTAATCAATCGCCAAACATCCGTGAAAAAATGGTGCTGTTCTGGCACAACCATTTTGCCACCGAAACGGCCGTGATCGATAATGCCATTTACATTTACCGGCACAACGAATTGTTGCGCAAACATGCATTGGGCAATTTCAAAGAAATGGTGAAAGCCATCACACTCGATCCGGCCATGCTCAAATACCTCAACGGCAATGCCAATACCAAAAAAGCACCCGACGAGAACTATGGCCGCGAGTTGCAGGAACTATTTACGGTCGGAAAAGGCCCCGATTCGCATTACACGGAAAACGATGTGAAGGCAGCCGCACGCGTATTGACAGGTTACCGCATCGACAATAAAACTTTTACCTCGGTATTTGAACCGGGCCGCCACGACGACACCGATAAACAATTCTCAGCATTTTACAACAACACCGTTATCAAAGGCCGCAAGAAGGAGGAAGGGAAAGAAGAACTCGACGAGTTGATCGATATGATCTTTGCGCAACCGGAGGTAGCGAAATTCATTTGTCGCAAACTCTATCGTTTTTTTGTTTATCACCAGATAGACGATAAGGCGGAGGCCAATGTGATTACGCCGCTGGCCGACGTTTTCCGGAAAAATAAATACGAGATCAAACCCGTGCTCGAAGCTTTATTCAGCAGTGATCATTTTTTTGAAGCCGCCAATTATGGTGGAATGATCAAGAGTCCGGTTGACCTGGTCGTTGGTTTTTGCCGCGAGTTTGAAGTGAAGTTCGATAATGCCAACGCCGTACCCGATCAATATGGTTTGTGGTTGCAATTGCAGCAACAGGCATCTTCCATGCAGCAGAATATCGGCGACCCGCCGAATGTAGCCGGCTGGCAGGCTTATTACCAGGAGCCGCAATACGACAAGTTGTGGATCAGTTCGGATACATTGCCCAAACGCAACCAGTTTACCGACCGCATGATCAACAATGGTCTCGCGCGTAGCAAAGCGAAACTGGTGGTGGATGTACTGGCGTTCACGAAAGACATTCCAAAAGCCGAAGATCCGAATGCGTTAATCGCTGAATTGAGTAAATTGTTTTACTCCGTCAGTCTTTCACCCGAAGAGCAGCAGTTCATTAAAGTGAATACGTTGTTGTCGGGCCTCACCAATATGCAATCGGATCATTACTGGACGGATGCATGGAAAGCCTTTCTGGAAAATCCGGACGATAAGAAGAACAAAGATGTGGTGGTAAAGAAATTGAAGGCGCTCTATCGCTATATGATGAACAGGCCGGAATATCAATTGTGTTGATGTAAAAAGGTTGTTATGAAAAGAAGAGACTTTTTCCGCATTACGTTGCCATCGGTCACTTTGCCGATGCTGATGAATGGATTTTCCATGCAGGCGTTTGCCGAATCGCCACTGGCCGACCTGATTGAAGCAGGAGAGGAGAACGACCGTGTGCTCGTACTGGTACAATTAAATGGTGGCAATGATGGCCTCAATACAATTATCCCGATCGATATATATGACCGCTATTATGCGGCGAGAACCAATATTGCTATTCCCAAAGAAAAAATATTGAGGCTGCAGGGCGTGGATCATACCGGTTTGAATCCCGCGATGACGCATATTCAGCAATTATATGGTGAAGGAAAAATTTCTATCGTGCAGGCGGTGAGTTATCCCAAACCCAATTTCTCACATTTCCGCGCCACCGATATCTGGCTCACCGGCGCCGACAGCGACCAGGTACTGGAAAGTGGCTGGGCCGGCCGCTACCTCGACGAGTCCTATCCCGGATTTCCGGCCGATTATCCCAGCAGCAAAATGACCGACCCGCTCGCGATCCAGATCGGTGGCATTGTATCGCCCGCGTTGCAGGGGCCACTCACTACCATGGGCATGGCCATCAGTAATCCTACCAGTTTTTATGAGTTATTAAAAAGTGAGCCCGTTGCCCAGTCGCCATCGCGTGCAGGCGATCAGCTCGCTTATATCCGGCAGATGTCCATGAAAACGGATCAGTATGCAGGCGTAATCAAACAGGCTGCATTGAAAGTGAAACAACAATCCGATAAATATCCTGCCGCCGGTAAAAATCCATTGGCCGATCAGTTGAAGATCGTTGCACGATTGATCGCAGGCGGATTGAAAACAAAAGTGTACATGGTGAGCATGGGTGGTTTCGATACGCATTCAAAACAAACCGAACAGAGCGATACCACCACCGGTAATCATGCCCGGTTGCTGGGCCGCCTGTCCGAAGCAATCGGTGCTTTCATGGAAGACATCAACGGACTCGGCGTGGGCGATCGCGTACTGGGCATGACCTTTTCGGAGTTCGGAAGAAGGATCAAATCCAACGCCAGCGGCGGTACCGACCATGGCGCCGGCGCACCCGTGATACTGTTTGGCAATAAAGTAAAACCGGGCGTGATGGGCACCAGCCCCGATATACCGGAGCAGGCCAACGTAAAAGACAATGTGGGCATGCAACATGATTTCCGTGCTTTGTATGCGGGCATTCTGCGAAACTGGTTCCAGAAAGAACCGGCGCAAACCCGGCTGGTATTGTACAAAGACTTCCAGCCGCTGAACATCGTCTGACAGGCAATTTTAGGCTTTTGGTAACACCGGACCCCGTATCATTGCAACCTGATGAAACGAATATTCAGCGTTTTACTGATCGTTACGATCACCTGTCAGCAAGCCTTTGCGCAGGAGCCGGCGCGTTTGCAGAACCTGCGGCGTTATGTAAGTACTTATCCACCTGTAGCGGCTGATTCGGCCCGCAGGCATCTCACGCTGGTGCTGGGTTCGGCCAGCCATTACCTGTATCCGCTTTACCAGGCTTTTGCATTCGAACAACGCTGGCGTACACAAATGGGCGACCGCAACTTCGAACAATTCCTTGCACAGTTTCTTTCGATGGCAGGTGATTACAGCGCTGCACTCAGCTATGCACAAAAATCTTATCGTCCCGTAAGTGAAGCAAAGAAGAGACAGATCGATCGTTATATCGATCAGCTCAGGCGGGTGCAATCGATGGAGGCAACGGCCTATGTTACCGGACGGGCTATGCGGGAGCGCGTGCTGATGATCAACGAAGCATTTGATAAACCGCAACACCGCGCGTTCGTTTATTCATTACTCGATAAATTGTATGAGGAAGGCTATCGCTACCTCGCCATGGAAACATTGCGCAACGCAGCGGGTTTTCAACCAACGGAATTGAATGTTTTTACAGGTCATTATACCAACGAACCGATAGGTGGAGAGGTCGTGCGTCATGCATTGGAGAAAGGATATACACTCGTACCCTATGAGGATACTGCTGCTGCCGGTCATACACCCTCACAAAGAGATTCGGCTCAGGCATCGCATTTATACCAGGTTATCAGGAAAGACAGCAGTGCCCGCATGATCGTGCTGGCAGGATATGGTCATGTAGCTGAAGATCCCGTGGGGGAAGATTATGTGCCGATGGCTTTGGCTTTTAAAAAACTGAGCAATATCGACCCGCTGACGATCGATCAGACGCTCATGACAGAGGGCAGCACATTTGCCGAAGGCGCCTATTTTGATGCACAATTAACCAAACGACTAGCCATACAGGAGCCGGTGGTGCTGTTGCAGAAACAGCAACCCTTTAAACTGATGGATGAAACCGGCTATGACATACAGCTGATACATCCGGCAAGTGTTTACGAAGACGGAAGACCAACCTGGCTGAAAATGGGCGATGTGCGGAAAAAAACAATCATTGCGCCCAGCGAACGCTACATGTTTATGGTACAGGCTTATTACGAAGACGAGTATCAAAAGGATATTGTCGATCAGTTAGTGCCTGCGGATCAGACATTTGCAGCAGCCGACAACGGCTATTATACTTTGTATTTACGTCCGGGTAAATACACAATCGTATACCGCGATATCGCGTACAAAAAATTAGCAGAGAAAATAATTGAGGTGAAACCTTAAACGTGATCTTCCGTAAACGCCACACCGAGTGTGGCCAGTTCTTTGAGCACGGGTTCGTAAATCTCTTTTATCACCGGAATGTGCAACCCGCGTACAGTCAGCGTGCCGTTGAGGATCAGTTTTGCGGCAATGCCTAATGGCAAACCAACGGTTTTGGCCATAGCAGTCCGCAAATGATCTTCACCTTTTACCACGAGGCAACTGCGTACTTCCTTTTTCTCACCCGCCAGTTCGTAACCGATTTCGTGCAACATGATGATCATGTCTTTGTCGGCCGGTTGCAGTGCGAGTTTGGTTTCCAGCACTTCCTGCAAAAGATCTGCGGGGCTATATTGCGGACGGGAAAGCGGCAACGGCGTATCGAAAGCCAAAAAAGCCAGTTGCCTTGCCACAACGGACTGCGCGTCCGCTGTCAGTTGTTGATACGTATCAGACAGTCCGTGCTCGTTCAGGTGATGCTGAAACAGCTCCTGCAGCGAACGGCCATCGGTGGTATAAACGGGTGTTTCGGCAGTGAGGCCCAGCCCGATAATCTGTTCCCAGCCTTCCATGAAATCGGGATGGCGCAAAGTGGTGCGGATAAACGTGGAGGCGTCTTCGAGGCCGTACAGCGGCGCATAGCTAAGTGAATCGCGGTTGGCGTACCAGCCCCAGTTGCCCTGACCGGTAACGGGCACTTGCCTGCGGTTGGCAAAAAGGTCGCTGTAGCCGGTATGTGCTTCCCGGCCGTTTTCGCGGTATACGGCACCTGCTTTGCCGGCAAGCACGATATTGCGCGGGTTCCAACTGATTTTGTAATGCCAGGGATTGTCGTCGCTTTCGGGAGCCACCAGGCCGCCGCAATGCGATAAGAACGAATGTATGGAGCCTCCCTGGTTGCGGATGTCTGCAATGAGCTGCATGGCGCTCATGTGGTCGATACCGGGATCCAGGCCCATCTCGCAAAGGAAAATGAGGTCTTTGGCAGCGATGTCCTCCGCGTGCGCCCGGATGGTGGGATCCACATAAGAAGCGGTGAGGAGATGTTTGCCCTGCGCAAGGCATTCCGTCGCCACCAGGCTGTGAAGCGCGGCAGGCAACATGGAAATGACGAGTGATGATTTTGCTACATAACCGGCTCTCGCGTCCGTGTCGGCTATGTCAAATGACAACGGTGTACCGTGTGGCGAACTGCCGATCTTGGAAGCGGCCAATTCGTGGTTGGCATCTACCACGTACAAATGCCATTGCTCTTTGGCAGCATTGTTGAGTAAATAATCGATCAGAACGGTAGCGGATTTGCCCGCGCCAAACAGCAGTATATTTTTCATCATCAGGTAATTAGACAAAAAGCGATTAATCAGGAATCATCTATTTTTGCAAACTAAATTGTTTTTTATGAAAAAAACCTTATTTGTTGCGTTGATTGTTGCCCTTTCTCAAGCAGCTTCTGCGCAGATCACGGGCGGCCTTAAAGCTGGTCTGAACATTACCAATTTCAGCGGCGGTCGTTTTGATAATCTGGATAAGCAGGCGCTGGTTGGCTTTCATGCCGGCGGTTTTATGAATTTCCGGCTGGGTGCGATTTCTCTGCAACCGGAAGCCCTGGTTTCTACAGCCGGTGCAAAACTCAAAGATGCTGATACCAGCTTCCGCCTTACCTATGTTACGGTACCGGTGATGGTGAAATTCCGTTCACCCGGTGGATTTTATGTAGAAGCAGGTCCGCAGGTGGGCTTCAAAATTTCTGAAGACATCCCTGACCAAACCTTCCGCAGTTTCGCCAAAAATCTTGACCTCTCTGTTGGTGCCGGTCTCGGTTTCCAGTCTGCCGGTGGTTTTGGTATTGGTGCCCGTTATATGGCGGGTCTGTCTAAAGTAGGCGACTTCGATTCCAATGCCGATTTCGATCCCGATTTCAAAAACAGCGTGATCCAGGTAGGCATATTCTTCGCTTTGGGCGGAAAATAAACAACGCCTGAATAACCTTATTAATAAAATCCCCGGCTGCAAAAGCCGGGGATTTTTGTTGATAGCGAAAGCATGAATCAGCGAAAACGGAGATTCAGCGTAACGATGTTTGCATTCATGGCAATATTTTTTGTGTAATGCCCGTAACGAATTTCGGCCATCGACAGTTTCTGAATGCCTGCAATGCCTTTGAGCGGAGTCCAGCGAATACCAGCGCCCATAAAATGACTTTGAAAAGTTGACAGATCGTAGTTGCTCGTGTAATAGTCATTGGCAGCAGTGTGAACGCCGTAGGCCGCGAAATAACGTGTTCCTGTCTGCGAATAGAAGCGGTAGAAGGGCGCAACTGATACGAAGGGATTCAGCTTCACCGGTACTTCCAGGTTGGCGGTATGCGAACGCACGCCCCAACTGTCGGCGTAGTAACGATAATAACCACGCAGGATCACCTTGTCGCCGATAAAATAACTGGCTCTTATTCCCACCGGCAATTTAAAACGGGTATCCGGCAAATGCTCCTGGTGTACGGAGGCATCGTTAAAATATACACGGTAAAAAGGCAGGCTGAGAAAGCCGGATTGCTGCACAACATCCGCCAGCAATGCTACCTGCAACCGGTCGTTTACGATCTGCGACCAACTTAGTGCGGCAGCCAGTGTACGCCGGTTTTGTCTGGGATAACTTTCGTCATCCCCGCTGTTGCCTCCGGTACGCAATTCTACAGGTTTGATGTCCGACACCTGGTCAAACAATGCCTGCAGGCGTATATTGAATTCACCATTGCGGTCGCTAGTCTTTTTGGAAAAGCTTCCTGAAACACCCAGGGACTGATAATCGAATTCGCTTGAGTAGGACAGGCCTGCACCGATTCCGTTTCCGTTCCGGTTATTTTCCATGGTCCAGTTGAGCGAAGGATAAATTCGCGTATCCGCATGAGAGGCAGAAGAATTTGCTTTCAGATCGATGCGGTCGGAAGAGGCAGACGTATAATGATCGATGCCGATTTCCGCATCAAATGTATGCTTGCGCAGCTTCTTATCATAACTGATGAGTTTTATGTCCAGCGTATTGGCAATGTCGCTGAGTTTTTGTGAGCCGATACCACCGGTGACCGCCGCATGTTCCCCACTTTGGCTATAATAACTGGACACCAGGTTGATCTCGTCTATTTTAAGTTTACGTGTTTTGAATCCGGTGCTGTCGCCGGTCGACTGCGCCCGCAGGTTCAGCAGGCTCATCAGGGCGATAGCACTTAAGAAAATACGTTTCATGGTAGTGTAGTTTTTAATTGATCGCCTTAGTTGCAGCCACATCCTCCGCCGTTCTTGCCACCATTGGCTCCCGAAGAGCCTTCGCGGTAGGACTGGAAATTGAGTTCGGTTTTTTCTGCTTTCCTGTTGCCGAGCGACATTTCGGCGTCGTTGAGTTTGTTTTTCTGGTACTCTTTTACGGTTGTACAGGCGGCCAGCGTCAGCAGGAGCGAGCCCGCGACAAACAGTACGTACTTATTAATGGATGTTTTCATGTCAGGTGAATGTTGTTGGATGAATAAAGATGATTATTATCGTCGATCAGGATACAGGCCAGTTCGGGCACCTGGTTCACCAATTCGATGGAGGCCCGTATGCCCATGATCGACAAAGGGGTGGCCATTGCGTCGGACAATTCTGCATAAGGACTGAATACCGTTACACTCTTGATGCCGGTGACGGGCAGGCCGGTGCGCGGATTGATGGTGTGGGAATATTTCCGGCCATTGATGAGGACAAATTTTTCATAGTTGCCCGATGTGGCCATTGCCATGCCGGAAACTTTGAGGTAGGAAAAAGGGGTGTCTGCATGGTCGGGATGGGCGATGCCTACCGTCCACGGCTCTCCGTTTGCCTGCGTGCCCCAGGCAGTGAGATCGCCGGAAGCGTTGACGATGCCGGAAGCAACGCCCTGCGCGATCAATAACTGCCGCGCTTTATCGGCTGCATAGCCTTTCCCAATGCCTCCGAACCCTATCCGCATGCCTTTCTCCCGCAGGAATACAGAGCAAGACGCCTCATCCAGTTCAATGTTGCGGTAGTTGATCAGCTTCACCCTGGCCAGGGCTGTTTCCTTATCCGGAAGACTGGTCATGTGCGTGTCGAAATTCCAGAGCCGTTTGTCTACCGCCCCGTAACTCAGGTCAAAAGCTCCCTGCGTAAGACCTGAGATCCGTTGTGCACGAGTGATCAGTTCAAAAACTTCACGGTCAACTTTAACCGGTGCAACGCCGGCCATCCTGTTGATCGCACTGGTCTGGCTGTCTTCGCGGAACGTGGATAAAAGGCGTTCTATTCTTTGTATTTCCGCGATCGCTGTTTCTATTTGTTGCGTAGCGTATTCCTCTTCTTCGGATACAACGGTAATTTCAAATTGATTGCCCATCAATTTCGCCGTCTTTTTATATTCCGTCGCTGCCTGCAGGTCATTTTCCGTAGTCATTTCTGATGGTTTGAAGTGTTGCATAAAAAGATTCAATGCCAGAATCGGGAAACCCTTCCCAGGAATGGATAAGTTTTCCAGCGGGGCTGATCACCACCGTAAACGGAAATTTTCCTTCAGGGTTGAAACGTGCGGCCAGCGAGTCATTGACGGCACGTACGGCTTCTGCCGGCATATTCTTTTTACGACGCGGGAAATCAGCATTGTAAAATCCGTAGCCGGCGGTGGCCTGCCGGAAACGGTCCGTATCAAAAATTTCCTTGTGCATACGCATACAAGGCAGGCACCAGTCGGAACCAGAGAAACTGATGACTACTGGTTTATTTTCCTTTAAGGCATTATTCATAATGTCGCTGAAAGCGGCAGACTGACTCCACGCTGGCAAAGCCCAGAGGAGGCAGGCACAAATGATCGTTCTCATGTTGAGGTATTAAATAAGAGTAATGAGCGGTGAATAAATCACTGATCAGTTATTACTGCATAAGCAGTCAGGGTAGCCTAAATCAGGAGAGACGAGGAGGCTGGAAGATATCTTTGATGGTTCCTGCGTGAAGATCCGTGTGGCGGGAAGGAGGATTAATTATAACCACCGGTTCCGGTGTGTCGGCAATTCTCGAAGGAAGAAAGGCCGGCGCTGCCGTGGCCACTACAGGTAAATGTCTCCCACTCTTAAACGGCAGATGCTGGTGTTTGGAAGAATGCTCGCCATGGTGGGCGTGATCATTCCAGTAATGCATTGCCAGGAAAGAAAAAAAGCCCGTAGCCGGTTCTGTTTTACGGTGTTCTGTAAAATGATGGTAAATGGCCGGAAGTTTCAATAGTTGTCCCGCTTCTGTAGAAGCCAGAAGATAAACGGTCAGCAAAAAGGTGGCGGCCAGTGTTTTCATTTGCTGTTGTCAATATAGATCAAAGAATTAAACTGCCCAATGATCTGGGTCTTTTTTTGCAAAGCCATAACAATTGATGGGGGGCTCCGGCTGCAGGCTTATTATTTTTTTTAAAAAAAAAGCTCTTTCAGGCAGTAGTTGCCGGTTTTCGGTAGACTTATTCCTGCCGTTGATAGACGTCGTATCCGGGGAAACCAGCATTGCCGCTAAATTTGTACGTCTATTTCTTAGCTCAAAATCCGGAACATGAAGTGGTATTTTCTCCAACTATTCACAATCGTTTTTTCCCAATCTCTGTTTGCGCAGGCTCCGGGAAGTCTTTTCGATAAAAAATGGCATCGCAACGGCCGGTCTGAAATGGCCTATTATTACTTACAGAACGGCGGTAAAACAGAAATCTGCACGTTCCGGATAGATGTCAGCCAGCATAATAATCAATTGGTGGTGTATACCATGCTGTCTTTTACCGGGACTAATGATAAATGGGCAGATACGTCCATATCAGACTGGAAAACGCTGACCCCGGTTTATCGGGCGTCGCACAACAAAGACCGCGAATATGCATTGCGGTATGGAAAAGAAGTGAGTGGTTACTATCTCGATAAAAAAACGAGACAACGTCACCAGGTGACCGAGCCGGTGGTGAATAATTTTGTCGATAGTTATACTTATCCCTATCTGTTGGGAATGTTGCCACTGGCATCCGGCTACAAAACCGATTTTGCCGTATACGACTACAAGCAGGGCAGCAAGAGCAATGTAAAAAAGGTGAAAGTGGTGGAAGTAAGGAGCAATACCTATGAAAGCCCGGTAACAGGAAGTCATAAAGTATGGCAGGTGAGTGTGGTGGAAGAAGCAACGGGGGATACCTATGACTACTACATTGATAAGGACAACCGCCGCATCTGGAAAATCGATCTGGTCTCCGGTGGAAAACAATTTCAGCTCATCGATAAAGAAACTGACTACAACCCTTTTACAGCCACATTTGACAAGGACGCCACCATGAAGATGATCACCACTGGTAACAGCGTTATTACCGGCCAGGTATTTGCACGCGATAACCAGGCCCCTATAAAAGGCATAGCCGTATTGAATATAAACAAGCGGCAGTATGCGTCTAAAGGCACTTCAGTTGTGTTGATTCCCTACACTGCTTACTTTAAGGAATGGCTGAAGCTGAATAAGAAATCGCGGAAAACAGGCCGGGCCATTCCCTTGCCCAAAGATGTGGCGGATTGCATGAAAGTGACGGGTGTTTACGATGATGAAGGCCACTTCGAATTTGTGAACCTGCAGCCGGGAGAATACCTGCTTTATACGGAATTTGAATACGTTCATCAGGCCACGCAAACCGAAGTGGTGGGTTATACCGACACTTATATCAACGGCATGTTTCAGGGCACATCGGCGAATACGGTTTCACATGATATAGCTGTATCTGCCAAAGCCACGGTGCAGGAAGTGGTAACCATTAAAAAGAATGGCGACAAAGCCACGGTGAAGCTGAAGAAGACAAGATAAGTCAATAAGTCAATGAGTGAATAAGTGAATGGATAGGCACTTGCGGCGACCCGCCGCTTACTCAGACCGTTTTACTTAATACTTACAACTTACAACTTACTACTTAATACTCACTACTTACTGCGGCTGTTTTCCCAGGTCTCCTTGTCAATCTCGTATAAAAAATTTATTCTCGGCGTTTCTCCCGGAGCCGCCATATTATCTTCGCCTGTTTTTGCCGCACCCAGGCGGGCGACGGCTATCTGTGAACGGATATTGTTAGCGCCAACGTGCAGGCGGATAGTAGTGATGAATCGAAAAGCATAGTCAAACATCAATTCCTTGACAGAGCTGTTGATGCCCTTGCCCCAGCATTTGGTAGCGTAAAAAGTATAACCAACGAATATGCTCTCAGTCTCCTGATCGTAATCATAAAAGCGTGTACCGCCGATCACTTCGTTTGTGTCTTTATCCACTATTTTGAAGGCGCCGTTGCTCTCCATGGCCTTGTTGAAGAACACACGGAATACATCTTCCTGCCAGCGGTCATGATTCGGATGCTGTTCCCATACTTTGGGATCGGAGGCTACAGCATACAGGGCAGCGAAATCATTCTCCTGTAAAGGAAAGAGGACGAACTTTTGATTCTCTAATATGGGTTGGGTGTCGAAGCGCATGCTGCAAAGTTAGGGGTGTGAATCGTGGATCGTCAATCGTGAATCGTGAATAGGGTTACAGTTATTAACCTTAAACCTTACACCTTAGCCCGAAGTGTCGGGCCTTCCACCTTACACCTTTACTAAAAAATCACTGTTTCAGGGGGGCGCTATTCCCGCTGTAGCAGGGAAATTTAAGGCATGAAAAAAATATTCCTATTACTGTTGATTCTGGTATCTATCGCAGGATATTCACAACGTACAATTCAGAGCTTGCCGGTTGGTAAAACACTTGGTTTTCCTGAAACTGAAGGATTGTACCTGGGATGGAAAGGCGGTTTGTCTGATCCGAATGTTAAGGTCACCGGCAAAACGCTCAACGGCAGGAATTACAGTGCGCGACAGATCGATAATTCCCGCAAATTCATTCAGTGGATGCAGGCCAGTTATACACCAAGAGGATGTTTGGGCATTGCTAAGTATTTTCAAAACAGAAATCCTGACCCAAACCGGCATCCCGGTTCCACTACTTTTTATTATGATCAGGCGATTCCGCAGTTGTACGGCGCTTTTTCCTATATGTACTGGCCCGTCGTAAAGAAACCCGACAATACATTCGTGGAGAATGCCAATCATTCCGACCGGGAAAACTGGCTTATCTCGGCCAACCAACTGGAATATCTTACCACAGCCATCAACTGCATTTCAACGCCGGATGAAAATTTCTTTATCATGCCGCGGTATGTTCCCGGCGAACTAAGCGCCGAAGAGTATCCGCTGTCGGCAGACAAGTCTTCTTACCTCAACTTTGATAAACACCCCAATCTCCGGCCGTACCTGCATTTTGTGATTCCGCAGGAATTGGACCTGATCGGTGGTAAAGGAACCTATGTGGTCATCATCACCAAAAACAATCAGCCCTTGCCGTTTGAAGGTATCAAGTTCAGTGAGTTTTTTGACCGGTTGGAAAAAAATCTGCCATGGCTTTGCAAAACCTACTACGAACACAACGATTATTATAACAACAAGACACCGGCCGGTGCGTTGGAACGGGCACAAAAAAATCTTGCCCTGATACGCCAGCATTATAAGAGCCGCATGAATGAAAATGCGTATGTTAATCCAATGACCGATATTGGATTTTACAGCATTCATGCGGCGGACAAAGGAATCTGGAGTCCGCTGGAGACTAAAAAAGGCTGGTCGGGTTTTCCGGTACTGCGTGTGAAGAAAAGCGCGATGGAAGCCTGCAAAACAGACAACCCGCAATGGATTGCGGTTTACTGGTCATTGAATATGTCCAACAAAGACGCCTATGTACACATGATGGAAAGTATTTTGAACAATTTCAACTTTAAGTATGTGCATGATTATTTTTTCGGTAACGAAAAAGTGATCGGGCCCTATAAGCCGCTTCGCCCGCCTATGGCTGCCTCACCATCAGAAACACAAGCCGTGCCTGCATCCAGACAAAAAGAGGCGGCGGTGAAGAATGCCAATATTTTATTCTTCGACGATTTTTCCGCCGTTGCGGTAAACAGTTATTCGCCCGACTGGAACAGTGACGTTTACTTTAGCAGTGGGAGCAAAGCAAAAGTGAAGGAAATCGCCGGAAATGGCAAGTGGCTGGAACTTGCATCCAACAGCGTATCGCCTAAACTGGAAACAGCCGTGTTGCCCGACAACTTTATATTGAGTTTTGATCTTGCGGTGGAGAAAGGATTCCCGTACCATGCCAAGCCTTTATGGATAAACATCATCGGCGATAAGCAAGAGTCCTCGATAGCCATGCTCCAGCCAGGTGCAAACGGTAACGATGGTTTCTTTCGCAGCGATTATCGATTTGGAGACGGATATGGTACGGGCAGTTGTAATCAATCGAATGGCGTCAATTATCCTTATTATAAAATTCCTGGCTTTTCCAACGATAAGGTTTTGAACAAAGTGCATATACGGCTCATCAAAAGAGGCGAGACGATACAACTGCTGGCGGATAACAAAAAGTTTTATGAATGTAAGAAAGCAATTCCCGCCGCCTACAAGATAAAGGGAATAGAATTCGAAGGAGGGGAAAATACTTCAGATAATAAACACTTCTATTACCTGGGCAATGTAAAGATCGAGAAACTGTAAATTCAAAAGTCAAAAAAGTACTAAGTCTGGGAAAACCCTAAACTTAATACTTAACACTCCTTTCGCAAACGTTTGCTTATCGATTCCGGCCAGCCGGAATCTTTTTTTTGAAAAATTTGTTTTCAATTGGCACAGTTTTTTTATAGATAGCAATACCCTCCGTGACCAAAAAGGTATCGCTAGTCTTAAAAAAACACATTCGTATGCAATACGATCGCAAGCGTCACGGGATCTGTCATTATTCCTTGGGCGAAACGGCATTACGCTCTTATATCGGAGCAGACATTGGGGTGTATTTTACCCAATATGTTTACGTTGTCATGCAGGATAAGGACACTTGCCCCTATTACAATACTCCCTCTTTCCAATCACCTTATTATTCACCTGATATATTCCATCTATGAACAAAGTACTAATTGCAGCCGTCTTTTTATTGCTGGCTACACAAGCGAACGCACAGTATACTCCGCGTGAGTCTATGCTCGGTTTGAGGGGGGGCGGATCCTTCGGTATCACTTATAAAAAGTTTTTCGGAAAAAATTTCGCATTTGAAAGTGTATTGGGAAATGATTTTCTTTCAGAAGAGAAGCCAGGCGTTTTCATTAATGCTCTTTTTGAAAAACATGCGCCGTTGCTGGGCGACAAATTCTCCGCATTGATCGGTCTTGGACCGGGTTATCATTTTAAACGCAAGAGTCTGGGAGCATCCGGCGTCATTGGTCTTGACTGGAGAATCCTGAGAGCGCCCATCAATCTGCAGGTGGACTGGATGCCAACTTATTATTTCAGTGGAGAAAAGAATTTTTCCGCGGTGAACGGAGCGGTAAGTATCCGTTACATCCTTAACCGCAGAAAAATGAGCGAAAACAATTAATTAATAACCTAAAAACAACCCAAATGGAAAGCTGGAAATTAAAATTAAAAGGAACCTGGAACGAATTAAAAGGCAAGATCAAGCAACAGTATGCTGATCTGACCGATGATGATCTGCTGAACGAAGAAGGCAAAGAAGATGAACTGCTTGGCCGTTTGCAGCAGAAGACCGGTAAGACGAAAGAACAGGTCAAAGAATGGATCGACAAACTTTAATCTCAATTAAACACTTTTTAAAAGTTAACTTATGAAAAAATTCCTTAAGTATTTCTCTATCGCGGCTGTAGTATTAATGGCAGGTATGGTCTTCGTGTCGTGCAGCAAAGACGACGACCCGGCCGACAACGACGTATTTGTTGGTACTTACAACGGCCGTGTGACCTACCAGAATGGATCCGAATCAAAATCCAACGACAATGGTAAAGTAACTGTCGTGAAGGTCGGAAGCGATTATAATTTTGTTTTTTCTGATGGTATTCCTGATCTGACAGGCGTACGCTTCAGAAAGGATGGTGACAACACTGTTGTTTCCGTTGACGAAGATGTAACCAAAATCATCCGTATCACGGCCAGCAGCTTGACCATCGGTTATGCGAAAGATGGTGCTACCTGGACGGCGGATTGTAACAGATAATCTTTCCTTAGTTTTAATAATGACTGTCCCGGTTTTCGGGACAGTTTTTTTATGGTAAAGAAACCGGGGCAGACACCCGGCATCATTCAGCAGGTGAAATAGCAGAAAACGTAAAAAATCCATGAGCGGTAAGGTTATTCCGGCGTACGATGCTATTTTTGAAATAACAGGGTAATTAGAATATTGTAAATCAATTTTTATCAATAAAAATTTTTGCAATGAATTTAAAAATCCTGGTGCTTACGTTGTTATTTCCCTTCTTTTGCTTTGCGCAAAAAACGAATCCTGAAATTGACCGCTATATCAAAAAAGAAATGCAGGAACTCGGTGTACCCGGGATGGCCGTGGCAGTAGTGAAAGACGGAAAAGTGCTGCACAGCAATACTTACGGAATCGCCAATATCGAATACAATCTTCCGGTAACCAGCAACACAACTTTTCAGATCGCGTCCGTCAGCAAACTTTTTACCTCAACACTCGTGATGAAATGGATACAGGAAAAAAAACTGGATCTTGAACACGGGATCAATCAGTACATTTCAGTTATACCGGCTATATGGGAGCCTATAAAAATCAAACACCTGCTGGCGCATGAGGGGGGCATCCGGTGGCCGTCTACATTGGGCGGTTACCTCGGCACCGTGGCCGCAACCGGCGTGCGTGTACTGCCACTGGACACGCTGGTTCAGCAATTGAAAGACTCGACCCTGGTATTTGAGCCGGGCACAAAACAAATGTACCAGAACGGCGATTATTTTGTACTGCAATATATACTGGAGAAAATAGGCGGTAAGCCCATCGAACAGGTTTTTAAAGAAGAGTTGTTTACGCCGCTGGGCATGGCCAGCAGCGGTTTTGATGTGGAGATGAGAAGTCATCCCTATCAAACGATGCTACCGGTAGCGAACAAGTCGCAGAACTTTACCAATGGAAAGAATGGTCCGCTCATCTTTAAAGGATTTTATTCGCCTGCGTCATATTGTGCCGGAGGAATGTTTTTATCTGTCAGCGATGCAATAAAATGGGCAATTGCATTGGACCGGGAAGTCTTTATCAATAAAACTATCCAGGAGCAGATCACGCGCAGCACAACTGTCAAGGGCGGCTTTACACAACTCGGCTGGACAATACAGGATAACGAAGGCCATGTAATGACCGGTCATAGCGGCGGTCCGGGTTTGGCGGATGTTATCCGTTTCCCTGAAGAGAAGTTAACGATTATCGTATTGAGCAATGATGCCGATATGTACCCTTATATGGCGCAGACTATTGCAAAGATGTATGTCCCTGCGATTAAACTCCAGGATTTGCCAAGGAGTTTTAACAGAGGCTTAAGCAGGTGACGGCCCTGTTCGCGTTAAAATAGTGATACCCACCGGCACCCGTGGGTATTACTTAGTTGTCAAATATTCATTACATCTGGAAAACATTGTACCGGTGACCATCGGGATCGGCAAATACAAAACCATAATAGTTGTCACCGAATACTTCCGGTTGGGAAACGATAGTGCCTCCGGCTTCCCGTATTTCTTTTTCCCAGGCATCCACTTCGGCCCTGGTACCGGCTGAAAGTGTAAAAATGATTTCATTGCCGGTCTTTGCATCAACTACCGGTCCCTTCATCGCCGGTTCCAGTATTTCTTTCAGGAAAAAATGAATGATGAAATCATTGTCGCCAAAGAAGAAACTGGTCAGTTGATCGGACGAGCCATTTGATTTAAAACCAAGTTGCTTGTAAAACCTGGTGGTGCGTTGCAGGTCACTTACCGGGAAGTTGGCCCATATCTTTTTTGATTGCATGATCTGGAGTTTTAATTAGACGCAAAGATCAGCCATAAACCGGCCAAACAAGCTGGGGCAATGCGAAAAAATGTGGGGCATTTGCGGCATTTTTTATTGGCATTGGGTTTGGTTGTATTTCTACTGTTGCTAACCATAAAAATAAAACTATGAGCACTGAGAACCTGCACAACGACGAAGCCCGTGAAAAACTTAAAGACCTGGTCGATAAGATCGATGTCGGCATTTTATGTACTTATCCTACTGATCAGCCGTACGTACATGCCGTGCCGATGAGCCGGCAGGAAGTGGATGAAGAGGGGAATATCTGGTACCTTTTTTCTTCGGAAAGTGACACTTTCAAGCACTTGCAAGAAAACAATAAGGTCAGTATTTTATTTTCCCAGGTAAGTGATTACAGCTTTTTGAGCCTCAACGGTGTGGCCACCGTATCACAGGATAAAGCCCGTATCGAAAAGTATTGGAACAAGTTTGTGGAAGCCTGGTTTGAAAAAGGCAAGGAAGATCCGCGTATCCGGGTGATGAAAGTGCAGGTAGATGATGCGCACTATTGGGATAATAAAACCAGTAAGCTGGTTACGCTGTTGAAAGTAGCCGCCAGTGCGGTAACAGGAAAGAAACTGGATATCGGCAGGGAAGGAGAATTGAATGTATAATCATCAATATACTCCTTATGCGTAATAGCAATCCTTCGGGCCCGTCGAATGCCGCCAGGTCAATCGGTCTGGTACTGGCATTGGCATTTATTTACCATAAAATTTACCGGCAACTGACCAGGGTCAGTTTGCTTAACAAAGTAGTGCTGATAACCGGCGGTGCCCGCGGATTAGGACTCGCGTTGGCGCGCGAACTTGCTTCAAAAGGTGCCTCGCTCATTTTATGCTCGCGTACCGCAGGCCAGTTGGAGCAGGCCCGTAAGGAATTGGAGGCCAGGGGTTGTCCTGTTTTTACCAGGGTCACCGATGTACGGGATGAAAAGCAGGTGGCGGAATTATTTCAACAAAGCATCCTTCGCTTCGGACGAATTGATATGCTGATCAACAACGCAGGCGTAATGATGGTTGGCCCGCAGAATGTGATGGGCGTAGATGATTTCAAAGATGCAATGGAGGCCAACGTATGGTCTTCACTTCATACCATTAAAGCAGTCCTGCCCATTTTTAAAAACCAGCAAAGCGGGCATATCGTCAATATCTGCTCCATTGGAGGAAGATTTGCGGTGCCGCACATGTTGCCTTATAGCGTAAGCAAATTTGCGATGGTCGGTTTGTCGCAGGGACTGGCAGCAGAGCTTGCAAAGGACAGGATAAAAGTCACTACTGTGATACCGAACTTAATGCGCACCGGAAGTCCACGCAATATAACCGTCAAAGGAAATCATGAGGCCGAATACGGTTGGTTTAAATTGGCGGGTTCATTTCCATTAGTTTCACAAAATGCGGATCAGGCTGCCCGGCAAATTGTAAAAGGAATCGAGGCCGGACGCAGCGAGATCATACTCACCTTCACGGCAAAATTTGTGAGCGCAGTACAGGGGATTTTTCCCGGAGCAATGGGAACGGTTGCGAAGCTCATGAATGCGTTGTTACCAAGAAGTGAAAATACCGCTGTTAAAAAAGGATGGGATGCTGAAACCAGGCTTACGCACGGTGTTATCGGAGCTATCTCAGACAGGGCAGCAGAAAAATACAATCAATATTAAATAAATAGCATGCTCAAAAGTTTAATAGGCGGTCTTGCGGGTGCAATAGCGCTTAATGTCATTCATCAGTTGGCAAAAAAAGTGGATCCAGATGCCCCGCAGATCGACAAGATCGGGGAGGAAGCACTTGCGGAAACAATGCTGGCGGCAGGCCAGACACCACCGGAAGGAAAAGCATTGTTCAATGCCACGCTGGCTTCTGATATTGCAGCCAATACCATTTACTACAGCCTGATCGGTTGCGGTAGCCGCAAACACTTATTACGTCGCGGTGTGATGATGGGAGCCGCTGCGGGTATCGGCGCGCTGACGCTGACCAAACCGCTGGGTCTCGACGATGAACCGGTAAAGAAAAGCAGTAAAACGCAGGCCATGACCGTAGGCTGGTATCTGCTGGGAGGAGTAGTGGCAGCACTCACCATGGAAGCACTCAGGAAAAAGAAAAAATAAGGAGACTTCTTACATTTGGATGAATAAGCCATCTGAATAATTATGGAGACAACAACGCAAAAAGACTGGCGGTTCCGCTTGCACGAAGTTATTTACGAATCCAACACGCCCGCCGGTAAAGCTTTTGACCTCTCGCTTCTTGTAGCCATTTTTACAAGCATTATCGTGGTCATGCTCGATAGTGTCGACAGCCTGCATCAGCGTTATGGAAGACTATTCCTGATCGCCGAGTGGGTATTTTCTATTTTATTTACCATTGAATATATTTTACGGCTGATCAGCATCCGCAAGCCCTGGCGGTATGTATTCAGTTTCCTCGGCATCATCGATCTCATAGCACTGATTCCATCGTATCTCGGGATTTTCTTTGCCGGCGCCCAATCCCTGCTGGTGTTTCGTGCCCTGCGTTTGCTCAGGGTGTTCCGCATATTCAAGCTTGGGCACTTCCTGACGGAAATCCAGTTTCTGAAACAGGCATTGAAAGGCAGTTTGAGAAAGATTTCGATCTTTTTGCTCACCGTATTGACGATAACCGTGATCCTGGGTTCCATCATGTACCTGGTGGAGAAAAGGGAGAATGGGTTCAGCAGCATCCCGGAGAGTATTTACTGGGCTATCGTTACAATTACTACGGTTGGCTACGGCGATATATCCCCGATAACGCCGCTCGGAAAATTTGTGGCGTCCATCGTGATGCTGACGGGTTATGCGATCATCGCCGTGCCTACAGGTATTATCACGCACGACATCGCGATGGCCACCAGGAAAAAGAAAGAATTACCGGAATCCTGCCCCAATTGCAGCCTCGAAGGCCACGACAGTGATGCGCTTTTCTGCAAACATTGCGGCTATTCATTGTTTTAATGAACGCTTCGCATTATTCTGTAAAATAATTCAGTTTCTTCAGGCGCGAAATAATGGCGCCTTTGGTTCTGCCGAAATGATCCGCTATGGCGCTGATGGGATTATCACTTTCGTATAGATACCGGAGCTCTTCGTCCTGGTCGGAAGTCCAGGGTTTGTAGGCATCCCTGGATATCTCTCTTTGTTTAGCGACGGTGTATGCTTTCTCCTTAATCTGTTTAATGTTTCCGGCGCCTGACCTTTTTGTTTTGTTGTCTGTAAAAGCATTCTCTTGTCGTTTATCCTCTGTCTTGACAACTTTTATCAATGCAGAAGACGGGAAATTTTCAGGTAATAATGCCTCGGGAACATGAAGAATGTTTTTCGTACGGGTGACGGCTACATACAGCAGGTTTATTTCTTCGTTTAATTTCGACGTATCAACATTTTCTTTTTGCTGACCGTTCTTCGCTCTTTCGAGGTCGGCTTCTTTGATAAAATCACCGGCGAGGTACACTACATCGTATTCCATTCCCTTGGCTCTGTGTACGGTGGAGAAAATCATTTCCGCGTTGTCCCGGCTGTCGTCGCCGGTATGCAGGTCTTTTAGCCGTTTTAAAATGGCCGGGATTTCGTTGCCGTATTCTTTTACTATGCCGGCCATCATGCCCAACTGCACATCTTCCGTTTTTTCCACGTAGTCCTCCAGATCATCCAGATCATGCATCGACTTGATCAGCTTGTCGCGTACGCGGTCGTGGTTATTATTGTAGAGGCTCAGCACGTCGTAAAGAGAAGCACCATCATCCGCATAAGTGTAGGAGTTGATATTGCCTTCGAAGTATAAATGTTTGATCTTTGGATTATCCGTGATGAAATCAATGGCGCTCAGCAAGAGTCCTAGATTGGTCCTGGCGATGGTTGCTTTTGACTTTTCTGCGGTGGAAGAACCTTTACCCCTGATGAGAACAGGCGTATATTTCTTCAAATGTTTCTTCCATTTGAGTAATTCGTTGGCGAGGTTGGCGATGGGTTGCTGAAAGCGGAAGCTGGCGGAAAGGTGGAAAGTTTGAAAATCCGTTTTCTCCAGCGAATTGACCGCATACCGCCAGCCATAGATTTGCTGGTGGGTGTCGCCGACGATCACCTTAACGGCTTTTTGGTGTAAAAAAACGCTCAGCATGGCGCCTGAGGCATCCTGTCCTTCATCAAAAAGTATATAGTCATAAGGCAACACCGGCCTGGACAATTGGAATTTTTTCAGGTAAAAATCATGAGTGATCTCGATTTCTCCCTTGTCCATTTTGCTTAAGAACAGGCGGGTGCCGTCTTCGATATATTTATAAAACGAATGGACAAAAGATTGGGCGTTTGGATCGTTGACGGTATCGAGATAATTCAGCTCTTGCACTTTGGCTTTGTCGCTGTTACAGAAATAGCTGATGAACTTGCTGATATGATTGGCAATGATATATTCGGTATGTTTTTCTCCGTTGCCACGAAGGTCGAGCAGCTCCACGATTTCGTGCATTTTATAGCCACTGGATTTCAGGGAGTAATGATTGCTTCGGAAAATATGTTTGTAGGCCAGCGAATGGGCGGTCTCGACCTTTACGTTGGTAAGATTCTTTGCCGCAAATTTCCGTTGCGCTTCCAGTTTGACGGATTTGTTGAAAGCCAGGTAGAGGATTTTGGACCCGGTGGGTCTGGATGCGGCGTATTCGATCAGCGTGGTGGTTTTGCCGGAGCCGGCCACGGCGTTGATCCGGATGTCTCCGGTGGAATGGATAATAGCCTGTTGTTCGTCTGTTAACTTTCTTTCCTGCGTCATTTGAAACCATCTTAAGCGGTGCAAGTTAAGAAGAGTTAGCCGGGCGACGATGGGAAAATCACGTGACGAAAAGGGGGAAAGTCAATAAGCCAATAAGTCAATAAGTGAATAGGTCAATGGGAGAGCTCGCCGAGGTGCTCGGAGGAGATGCCTGAGGTGCTCGAAGGAGATGCCTGAAGTGCTCGAAGGAGCGAACCAACGCTTATTTACCGGGGAATAGCCCAATAAGCATTCCCCGGTAAATAGTTTACTTCAACCGCCAGTTTATACCGGCATGAACGAACCAATTGCTGCTGAGTCCATGATAAGGATAGCTGGTAAACATTTTTTCTAATTTCTTTTCGCTGTAAGCAAAACTTCGCAGCGCAGTAAAGCCGACTCCGCCTGTCCAGCCGATGCGCCCGTGTTGCTGTTGCAGGTTGAGTTCAAAAGGAAGTTGCCAGTAATTCATCAACCGGTTGGGGATGGCGCGCGTGGCGGTAACGTCGTACGAAACGGCCTGCGGACGAAAGGCAAACTCTGCGGTCAGTTGTTTTTTCAGTTGATACGCGATGCCTATTTTATACGCAATGCCTTGCGCCTCGTCCGGCACACGGATGTCGAGCTTGAATTTGCGGCCGAATTTCCAATCGGCTGTTAGCGCCGGCCAGACCATTGGTGTGCCAAACTGGTTATGCACAATAACACCAACGCCGAGTCTGAAGCTTTTAGAGAATTGTTTCAGAAAGACCACCCCACCGGTGAGAAATACATCGTTGAAATCAACTTCGCGGAAATCGGTGTTGACACCCGCGTTGATAAACAAGGTATACGCCCAGTTGCGTTTCAAGGTGGAATAATAATTTATTCCCAATGCGGATGCGAAAAGATTGACCGGCAGGATTTGACGGGTATAATCCGTGTTATTAAAGTGAGTGTATCGCAAATGCCCTGAAGCGCCCAGGCTGCGGATCTTACCGGAGGATGTATCTATGCGTAGAAACAGGGGCAGCTTACCGGAGAGGTTTATTTCCTGCTGACTGCTTGTTCCTTTTTTTTTACTGCTATCGGGCGGAGCCTGGTATTTTGAAGCCGGGCTGTGATAGATGTCCAGTTTGATCTCGGGTTGCTGAGCTGCTGCGGGGATCACGCCGTAAAGAGCGGAGAGAAGAAGCACAATGCTGCCTTTTTTGGGTATTGCCATTTTTTTAAGACAAATTTCCCTGAAGCGGGGAAGGCGGACTTTCAGATAAAGCAGTAAGATTTTCAAAAAGTGAAAATCAATGGTTGCGCCATTTTCCGGGCGGTGAACCGTATTTCTTGCGAAAGGCATCACTGAAATGGGCGAGGCTGGCAAATCCTGATTCGTAAGCAATATCTGTTAAGGCTTTATCCCTGTTTTTTAACTGATCCATTGCATGTTCCAAACGGCGTTCGCGCAGAAAACCAAAAATGGTCTGGTTAAACAATTGTTTGAATCCTGATTTCAGTTTGAACATATTCAAACCGGAATGCCGGGATAATTCGGAAAGACCTGGTGAATAAGCGATATCATTAAGGAGATAGTCACGTACCTCGTTCAGTTTTTGTATGTCCCGGGGTGTAAGCTTGTAATTGTTCGTTTCGTCGGTCTCTTGTGCGAGTTGATTGCACTGCAGGGCAAGTAATTCCAATACTTTGGACTCCACATGTAATTTCCTGGCAGAAGGGTGGAAGGAACTGTCTTTGAGGTCGCGGAACAGTCGCATCATGGACAGGTTGATCCGGAGATTGCGTTGTTCGCTCAGGCTTGAACTGTTTCCTTTGGCGATCTGGTTATTCACATGGTCTGTTATTTTGCCGGCACCTTCGGTGAGTTCTGCAAATCTTTTCGGTGTGAAGCTGATGATGTTAAGGCGCAGATTTTTTTGTTCCTCAAAAAACGTGGCATCGGTAGAGTAGGCGCTGTAGAGCAGGTTGTGTTGAAGCGAAGAAATCTGCCAGTCGCGGGTTTGTTTACCGGCTTTTGAAACCAGCGAACCATTTTCTACAAAAAATAGACTCACCGTCTGCGGCGCATCCAAGGTTTGCACGTTGACGGATTGAAGAACGTTCACCTCGTGCATGGCGATATGCGTACCCGGATAATGTATTTCCCTGGCGGTGCTCTGCCAGAAGGGTTCGGAACTCTGGTAGGCGAACTCCTTGTAAACAGACGCCGTCAGCGGGCTATCGGTGTGCCCGGAAGAAATGATTTCGTTATGTTGGTTGGAGATAATGAGTTGCATGACCGGACCACGAAGGTAGTAAAAACAAAATGTCTCTTAAATACGACAGGGGACAGCATTTTATTGTAAGAGGAGGAGGCAAAAACTGCGAGCAAGCTCCGGAAGCAGTCATTGTTAATGAATGTATCAGAATGATTAAATAGTTGGGATTGTGCCGCCGTCGGTTACATAGTTGGTACCCGTGGGGTAATTCAAAGCAACCCCTCTTGTGCGGCCTGGTGAACGGTCCTTATCTGCGGCTGAAATCCAAGACTTCTGGCAAGCGAACTATCAGCATGAAGATACCAGGGATTGACAAGCGGTTCAGATGAAGATGCCATCGTATGGCCAACGAGTTTCAACAACTCGTACAAAGATGTCGGGGCTTCGTCGGCTATGTTCACTATGCGCTTATCCATAACTCCGTTAAGCGCAAGACTGATAGCAGTATAGATATCGCGGTGGTGAATGGTGCTCATTCTCATGGCAGGATGAAAGTTGGCCGCAACAACATGCTGGGGCAGTGCTTCCAGGTGTCCGTCTCCATCACCGTAAACAAAAGGGAACCGCAATATCGACCAGGTCAACCCGCTTTTCTTCAATTCATGTTCGGCGGCCACTTTGCTGGCCGGATAAGCATGTTGTGGAGCCACTTCATCGTCCTCGCGGCCGGGGTGCGGATTGTTTGTATTATAGACATGACTGGTACTCGAAAAAATAAAGCGCGCATCAGGGGCATGTACTTTCGCTGCTGCAAGCAGATTACAAGTGCCATCCAGATTACTCTTCCAGATCAGGTCCTTATCAGACGACCGGAATACTGCCGCCAAATGAATGATGGCTGAAACCCCCTCCACTGCTTCGGTTAGCGATGAAGGGTCGAACAGATCTCCTCCAACAGGGATCACCCCTTCAGGCATTTCCTTTTTACCGCGTACAAGAACGCGACATTGCCAACCCGCCTTCATCAACTGGGGCAACAATCGTGTGCCAACCAGACCGTTTCCCCCGGTCACCAATATTGTTCGTGATTTTTCCTGCATAATGCTAAACTTTTAATGTTTAACAAAGCTCAGAAAGGCTTCCGGGAACAGCCCGGACAAATCGAATTAATTGCCTGACAAATCTTTGGAGAATTGGGCGATCGTTTGCCCGGTGAGCTTTTTAAAGAGGCGGGAAAAATATTCCGGATCGTTAAAGCCCAGCCCATAAGCCAGATCCTTGACAGAGGAGCGTTCTTCGTAGCAAATACGCCGTCTTGCTTCGAGTATCAGCCGGCCGTTGATGAATTCTTTGGGAGAAAGCCCGGAATGGCTTTTAACAAGTTGGTAGAGCCCATTGGTATTGATGCCCAGTTGTTGAGCGATGGCATTGATCGTTGGCAGATTGGTCAGGTTATGTTCCACAAGGAACTTAAAGGCGATAAACCTCGATAGTTTGCCGTCGGGCAGGGTGTGTTGCGCTTTAAAATAAGCGGTATTGATCTCGGTAAGCAGGCTGTTGAGATGAGCAAGAATAAGTTCGGGTTCGGTCTGCCAGCGCTTTAAGAGATCGAGCAGTATAGCGAAGACGGCTTTTAACCGCAAGGCGGCAGCGGGTTCAAAGCTGACTTTCTGATAATTCAGCGGATTGATCAGAAAGGGATATTGTTTCGGCAGCAGGGACAAACAGCTTTCATCGAAACCCAATTTGATAAAATCAGCGCTTGTTTCAAAAACAGGTTGCTCATGGACCTGGTGGGGCATGGTGAAGATCAGTTCATCGGTAGCCGCCTCGTACTGTTGCAGATCTACCCTGTGCCGGCTACGGCCATCCAGCATAAATAACAAGAGGTAGTGTTGGGCGTGTTGCGGAATAACATAGTTAGCAGCCTCGGTGGGCGTTAGGTGACCATAATCCGGCGACACGATCCTGATCGGCAGTTTATCGTTTTGCCTGAGTTGGTAAAGAAAAGAGGCTGTTTGCTGCATACACTGTAAAATTAGAACAATGAACCATTACAGAGGGAGAGACTTATAGTTAATCTTTTGAAAAGGCTGTAACAGGCGATACTATATTGAAGACATTCGTTGAAGGCCTGCCGGAAATCCAATGGACTTTGTTTGGTTTTACGTTAAATAACTTATTAAAAGACTGAGGATGTTCAAACCCTACTTGGTAATCGGTCGCGGCGACGGATAACTCTGTTGTAGACAGTTTAAGTGAATAAGGAATGAGCACCGAGGCTCCCAAAGGCGGTACCTGAGGCTTTAGTTTTTGTTCGGAAACATCAGCTTATAGAGTTTGATCAGCAGGTAACGGATTGCGTTGCTGCCCGCTTTTACTACCACCGCTACGAACCCGAAAATGGTGATAACGAATGCCAACACATTTATTATGGTTTCCCTGTCAGTCATTTACTTAGCATTGTTGTTGTGTGAAAGGAGTTGTAAGATAGATCAGGTCCCGGTGTTTTTTTTTGAGAGTGGTCACGGCAATAACTGATTTGCCTCATGGAAGGGTGGGCGGTTCATATCAATATGTATTCTTGTGTTGGAAATCATGCCGGAGGTTGATAAGCGTCATAAACCGGGACGATAATAACAAGTAACTATATGTCACCACCTCTGTCGGCGACCAGGAACCAGTAGGTGTGGGCCATTTGTATGTATAAGCGTAGTTATTATATCGTCAATGCAGTGACGGCTTACCGGCTGATAATGGCGCCAGTGCTCGTAATGCTGGTGGTGAATAATCATTTCAACCTGTTCCGCTGGCTGTTGGTACTGAGTTTTCTTACTGATGCGGTAGATGGATTCTTCTCCCGTAAATACCATGTGGACAGCAGTGCTGGTGCCAGGCTTGATTCGCTGGCAGATGACCTCACGATAGCTGCCGCATTAACAGGCGCGGTGCAGTTTTATCCGGTGTTTATGAGAGAACAGTTAATCTGGATTGCCGTGTTAGGGGGTATGTTTTTACTACAGGCGATTCTCGCATTGATCAGGTACAGGAAAATGACGAGTTTTCATACGCGCATGGCTAAACTGGCAGCGATTGGCCAGGGCATTTTCTTTCTACTGCTGTTTTTTCTTGATTACCGACCTTATGGTGTTTTTTATGCAGCGGTGATTATAACGGCTGTTGATCTCGCGGAGGAGATTCTCATGGTGTTGGTGTTGCCACAATGGAAGACGGATGTAAAAGGCCTGTACGAGGCATGGAAGGAGAGAACGACATACCTATAGCGTAACACGATGCCTGGACCCGACGCTTCAGCATATTTTCTTTTTTAGCAGAGCATAATTTAGCACTGGGACTATAATGGATCGTTTTCTTTGGCAAAAAATATCGGGTCTGTATAAAATAAAGGAATGGGTTGCTGAGTGTTTGCCAGGTCAATTTTTTGCGCCCCCTGAATCTTCCGTATCTTTTTTGTGCGTGATTGCTTTGGTACAGCTTCCTTCGATAATTGGCGCAGGATGGCAGGTAAGCTGGTAAACCCTTCTTTCACTTGCTTGACCGGCAGTAAAAGTTCCTCCCTTTTCATGAGCGCTTATTAAACACCAATGATACGGGATAAAAAACGCGGCAGAAATGAGGGGTGTCATTGCCGCCACTGATTCTTATCGAACCAGGCAATAAAGTTGATCGAAAACAACCAAGCTCAGGATTCTTTCGACGAGGCAGGCATATGGGGACTGAGGAGTTGCATTTTCCGCAAAGGGATAATTCATCTCCATGATTTCCAGGTTTATTGCTAGTGGGGTAATCGTTCTCTTAATAAGCCATATACCCAGGTTCCGGTAATGGCACTTAACAGGGTAATGATAACAACAGTTGCACCCGTGCCTATCTGCGCAAACAAGGGGCCGGGGCAAGCGCCTGTAAGTGCCCAGCCCAGGCCGAATATCAATCCGCCATAGATTTGTCCCTTGTTGAATTTTTTAGGATGAAATTCTATAACCTCACCATAGATCGTTTTGAGGTTAAATTTCTTGATCAGCCACACGGAGAGCATACCGGTGACGACGGCGCTGCCAATTACGCCATACATATGGAAGGATTGCAGGCGGAACATTTCCTGGATTCTGAACCAGCTAATGATCTCTGCTTTTACGAATACAATACCGAATAAAATACCTGTGATCAGGTATTTCAGGTTGTGATACCATTTATGTTGCAGGTGGCTTTCATTTACACAGATCGCATCCTGCAACCGCACGTCAAAATCGGTGTCTTTATTTACATCCGTTCGCATTTGTTGTTTGTTTTAACAGGTCATAGAGAAAGTATAAAAGGCAGTATCAGGTTGGCCATTGCAAAACCGCCGGCCATAAAGCAGATAGTTGCTACCAGTGAAGGCCATTGCAGATTCGACAAGCCCATAATAGCATGGCCGCTGGTACAACCACCGGCATAGCGTGTACCGAAGCCTACGAGGAAGCCTCCGCCAACCATCATAATAAATCCTCTCGCGGAAAACAATGCGGGCCAGCTTATTACATCCTGCGGAACAAGATTACTGAAGTTGGTAATTCCATACCGGGCCAGTTCCTCCGTTAATTTAGGGTTCACCTGTACGGGGCCGGTGTTTGGCAGGAGGTTGACCGCAATTATTCCTCCCAGCAATATACCTGAAACAAAAACGAGGTTCCATATTTCTTTTTTCCAGTTGTATTGGAAGAAGGGGATGTTTGCGGGAATACAAGCGGCACAGATATGACGGAGCGACGAGCTAATGCCAAATGACTTATTGCCCAATAGTAAAAGCGTGGGAACGGTCAGCCCGATTAAAGGCCCGGCAATGTACCAGGGCCAGGGTTGTTTCAGGAATTCAATCATTTTCATTTTTTTGCTAATTGCGAAAAGTCAGGCTGGTAAGGTTAGCCGTCTTTCTTTAGGGACGGATCGTTAGTTGTTGTTTCTGTTTTACGCTTCGCGAAAGGAGGTACCCTACATCCGCATGGGCCACAGCATCCCGTATTGAATAAGGACATCAAGGCAAACAAGCCACCTGCGATAACAATAATCCATTCATGTGTAAGAAGGCCCTGGACTGCAACCAACACTCCCGCTACCAGCCGTAAAACGCGTATAAAATGCCATCCGCTCAAAATCCTGTTTCTCATGTGTTTTTTCTTTTGCGGGTATTAATCCCAAACGGCGGGTATAAAGGGCAGAAGCTGATCAGCGACGTTAGCAACAAAACAATGGCCAGTATTCCCAGTACGATGGCTGCTATCCCGGAGAGGATGTTGGTATAGTACAAGACCACGATCACCACAGCTGCTAAAATGCGGATGCCCTTGTCTGTTGTGCCCATGTTTTTTTTCATAAAACTATTCTTTGTCAGATGAATGAATACTTCCCATGCAGGCTTCTGACAGGTTCATAATCTTGCCTTGCCGGATTATCCGTTTACAATGGCATTAACGTCCTTCCAGGTGCCGCCGTTGATTACATTTTTGAAACCGTTTTGCACCAGGATATTTTTTGCCTGTGCACTCCGGTTGCCGCTTCTGCAGAAAACAATAATTGTCTTCTTGCCGTTGAATTTTGCGAGCTGCGTTTGCAGTGTATCCAACGGGATGTTTACTGCGCCCGGCACAGTGCCCGAGGCAAATTCACCTGGCGTGCGTACGTCTACGAGAAAGGCGTCTTTACTGACGGTAGCTGATAACTGCGCCTGATCTTTATTTCCGAATAATGCTGAGAACAGTCCCATAATGATTATTTTAATTTTAAGCGGTAATGCAGATTTCTTCTGTACATGATAGGGTCGCGCCACCTGCCTCTTTCCATTCCTTCATTCCACCGGAAAAGTTCTTTACGTTCTTAAAACCATTTCTGGCAAGGATGGAATAGGCTACTGCGGATCGGTCGCCAGCCTGACAATGAATGACCACTTGTTTGTCGCGGTCAATTTTATACAGATTGTCAGTTAGCGTGCCCGCGAATACGTTGTCTGCACCTTCGATATGTTCCGCTTCGTATTCTGTTGCTCCACGCACGTCCACAATCTGTACGTCTTTCTTTCCTATACAGGAAGCGAATTCAGTTATATCGATCAGGTTGGCTCTTTGCAAGTCCAGCCCCAATTCCTGTACATCTGAAACATAGCCGTAAATATTATCTAAACCGATGCGCATCAGTTTTCTTGTGAGGTCTTCCATTTGCGTATCATCGGCAACGAGCATGAACTGTTCCTGGTAGTTCAGCAGCCAGCCGCACCAGGTGGAAAAGGAATTGTTGCCCTGAATATTCAGGCTGCCGGGAATAAAACCGTTGGCAAATGCTGCTTTATTACGCGTATCAATTACTTTGATGCCTTTTTCGTATGCAGAAATGAATTGTTCTTTGCTTAGTTTAGGATGCTTCGGCACGGCTGTCAGCAGGGGTCTTTCTACTTTGTTGAGATGTTTCATCATGGCAAAATACTTCGGTGGTTCCGGCTGATCGGCCAGCAGGTAATCGGTAAAAGACTGTTCGTCTTCGCCGTACCGGAACGCCCAGTTTCTTATTTTCTCATAACCAACGGTTGAACTGGCTACAGCACCAAGGGCTTTTCCACAGGCGGAGCCTGCGCCGTGTGCCGGCCAGACCTGAACGTACCCGGAGAGGGCCGCAAATTTCTTCAGCGACTGAAACATTTGTTTGGCGCCAGCTTCCTTGGTACCCATGATGCCCGCTGCTTTTTCCAACAAGTCGGGGCGGCCGATGTCGCCAACAAAAACGAAGTCGCCTGTAAAGACCATTACGGGTTGATCGGTAGCGGGGTGGTCGGTCAGCAGGAAGCTGATGCTTTCCGGTGTGTGACCAGGTGTATGCATCACTTTAAGGGTAAGGTTGCCAACGCGGATGATGCTTCCGTCTGTTAGACCTTTGTGCGCAAATTGGTATTGCCAGTCTTTGCCACCTTCGTCTGACAGGTACATCGTTGCTCCGGTTACGGCAGCCAGCTCTCTGGAGCCGCAAAGGAAGTCGGCGTGGATATGGGTTTCTGTTATGTGCGTAATGCGGAGGCTATTTTGCCGCGCGATATCAAGATAAATGTCGATGTCTCTTTGCGCGTCGATAACAATAGCTTCTCCTGTTTTCTGACAGCCTATGAAATAGCTGCCCTGTGCTAAACTCTTGTCGTAGATGTGTTGAAAAAACATTTTTATTTTTTTATCAGTGATGATGATTTTTATTCCGTATTGCAATTGTTTATTTGGACAGCCGGTTAGTGCGAAGATCGATGGATAAACTCCCCCGTACAGCTACTTTTGTTACACAATCCGAAGATTTTGAATTGTTAGTTACTTGGATGGATTATTTTAATAGGGTTTCTTTAACGATAATATACAGACCCATTACTAAAACGAACCAGCCGAATGCGGGCTTCAGTTTCCTGCCGTCGATTTTTGCAGCGAGAAGGCTGCCGATCAGTATACCCGCTGTAGCGATAGCCGTAATTGTTAGTAGAAATGGCCATTGTACCGGCTGATGCTCCAGGGAAAAGAAAAAACCTGTGAGAGAATTAATGGCAATGATGAACAGCGAGGTGCCGACGGCTGTTTTCATAGGGAGTTTCAGTATATTGACCAGGGCTGGAATGATGAGAAAGCCACCGCCGGCGCCGATAAGCCCTGTTATTAGTCCCGTGGCGGTTCCCTGCAGCCCTACTAAAGCAACCGGCGACCTGTTTGCGGGTACAGAGGCCTTCCTGCCATCTTTTTTTATCATACTCCAGGAAGCAAGGATCATGAGTACGGCAAAAAGCAACATCAGCAATATGCTCCTGGTTAACGTAAAGCCTCCAAGCGTCAGAATATGTGATGGAATGGCCGGAAGGATAAACCTGCGGGTAAGCAAAACTGCCGCAACGGAAGGCAGACCGAAAAAAACGGATATTTTAAGATTTACCAGGCCTTTTAGGAAATAGGAGACGGAGCCGGCAACGCTCGTACTGCCGACGATAAAAAGAGAATAGGTAGTAGCCAGAACTGCGTCCAGACTAAATAAATAGACAAGTACCGGCACAGTAAGTATACTGCCGCCGCCGCCGATAAGCCCTAAAGAAATGCCGATAAGAATAGACGCCAGGTAGCCGGAGATAATCATTGATCTTTGAATTAACGCCGTAAAGGTCATTTAATTCAAAGGGTAGCACAGTAACTATAGTTACACAAGGGTAATTTTATTTCGTCCGAGCCGGACAATGCCGTTTTCTTCCAATTGTTTCAGAAGCCGGGAGACTACGACCCGTGCGGTACCCAGTTCATTGGCCAATTGTTCATGTGTAACCGGTAGTACGTTTGAGGCGTGGATTTCCGACTTCTTTTTAAGCAGGTTCAGGAGACGTTCATCAACTTTTTTAAAGGCGATGGCATTCACGATCTCAAGTAATTCTTCGAAACGTTTGTGGTATAAACGAAAGATATAATCCAGCCATCCGGGATATTCTTTGATGAATTGGGGAACCTTCTCTACGGGAAGAAAAAGGATTTCTGCATCTTCATCCACTTCAGCTTTCACTTTGCTCGTTTCGTTGTGCAGACCGCCGAGAAAGGACATGATGCAACTTTCACCAGCTTTAATATAATACAGTAGAATTTCGCGGCCATCGTCTTCCATCCTGATAACTTTCAGCGTTCCTTTCATTACTATGGGGATAGAGCGGATAGATGCATTTTCGTTAAGGATAATGCTGCCGGCCGGATAGGTCTTGTGTATACCATACTTGTATAACTTCTCAACCAGATCAGGGGATGATTTGAACTCAGCTATATCATTGAGGGTTTCCATGTATGCAAAATTACAGGTTTAATTGACAGGTGTCATGAGCTATAATGATGGTAGTCATTTCGAATCATTCCCCCTGCAGTAACTTTGTTAATTGCCTGTCGCTCTGGTTAATCGGGACATTTTAACCGTCAAAAGCGAATCTCTCAAGTGCAGGTGACCTTTTACCTGTTGGAATCATCTACTACAAATCAACTATGAGCAGATACACACTCATACTAACAACTATTTTCCTGGCCGGCTGCAAAGCGAAATCGGATAAAGTGAAACCTTTTTTTTCTGCGATTTCAGAGTCGGTATATGCATCGGGCTCGGTAAAGAGTAATCAGCAATACGAGGCATTCGCTACAGTAAATGGCGTTATACAGGAGATCTATCTGAAGGAAGGGGATACGTTGAACGTTGGTACTCCCATTCTTTCTGTAGCCAATGAAGTGCAGCAATTGAACAAAGAAAATGCGGTACTCACCGCCCGGTATGCTGATGTGGCTTCCAATCAGGATAAGTTGTCTGATGCACGGCAAACTATTGACCTGCAGGAAAACAAGATGAAAAATGATTTACTCCTTTTAAACCGGCAAAAAAATTTATGGGAACAGAATATAGGCACCAGGAATGAGTTGGAGCAAAGAACACTGGCCTACGAAAGTTCCAGAACAGCTTATCTCTCTGCGGTGAGTAAGTACCATGATTTAGAGCGGCAAATCAAGTTCACCGCGTCACAGTCCGAGAAGAACCTGCAGGTGGCTCAACAGCAGGCCAGTGATTTTACCCTTAGAAGTAAGATTAATGGAGTGTTGTACAAAATCTACAAGAAAAAAGGCGAGTCTGTGAGCCTGCAAACGCCTCTGGCCTTAATTGGAAAAAATGATCAATTCATCCTGGAAATGCAGGTCGATGAATACGATATCTTTAAAATCAGGAAGAACTTACTGGTATTGGTAACGATGGATAGTTACAAAGACCAGGTTTTCAAGGCGAGGGTGTCTGCTATTTTACCGATGATGAATGAAAGCAGCAAGACTTTTTTAGTGGAAGCGACCTTTGAAAGTCCGCCCGCCCAACTCTATCCATTCATCAGCTTTGAAGCCAACATTGTCATTGATAAAAAAACGCGGGCGTTACTTGTACCGAGAAATGCATTTCTTAATGATTCCACCCTGGTAAAAAGCAATGGTGATAAAGTAGTGGTGAAAACAGGATTAAAGGATTATAAGATGGTAGAAATACTTTCCGGCGTTACGGCAAACGATGATCTAATCATACCAGCGAAATGAATCTGAAACTGATCGGCGATGTAGCCATGTCATTATTAGCAGCCCGTTTGAAACAAACATTAGTGGCTGCTATTGGTGTAACATTCAGCATCACTATGTTTATTGCACTGCTCAGTTTCATGTCTGGTCTGAATGATCTGCTGGATGGGCTTATCCTTAACCGTACACCGCATATCCGGCTTTATAACGAAGTAAGGCAGTCGGAGCATCAGCCGATCGCACTCTATTCAAAGGGCAGCCGGCAGTACAACTTCATTAGCTCGGTTAAGCCCGCCAATGAAAAACCGCAGATACGCAATAGCGGCGCCATCATTGATGCGATAAAGAAGGATAGCCGTGTGTCAGGGGTAGCTCCCAAAGTAGTGGTACAGGTATTTTACAATATTGGTACGATTAATCTGACAGGGATCATCAACGGCATAGACGTGGAACCGGAAAACAGATTATTCTCTTTTCAAAACTATGTCGTGGCTGGTAACTATATGGACCTTCAAAACACTCCCAACAGTATTATCTTAGGGATTGGTGCTGCTGAAACAATGCTGGTTGATCTTGGTGACATTATTCAGATAACTACTGTGAAGGGAGATCATGTGCAACTTAAAGTGGTGGGTTTCTTTCAATCAGGAATACTGGATATCGATAAAGTACAAAGCTATACCTCCCTCGCTACTGCGCAAAAAATACTGGGAGAATCCAATAGCTATATAACGGATATCCAGGTGAAACTGCATGACCTGTTGCTGGCTCCGGCTATGGCGAAAGAATATAACCAACTCTTTTCGGTCGAAGCGACCGACATCCAGACTGCCAATTCACAGTTTGAAACCGGCAGCTTTATCCGGACGCTTATTTCGTATGCAGTAGGCATTACCTTACTTATTGTGGCAGGTTTTGGTATTTACAACATACTCAATATGATGATCTATGAAAAGATGGATGGTATTGCGATTCTGAAAGCCACCGGCTTTTCAGGCGGAGACGTAAAGTGGGTCTTTGTAACTATTGCGCTTACCATTGGCTTTTTCGGTGGCTTGCTTGGCTTGTTATTCGGATTTGTACTTTCTGCCATTATCGGACAAGTGCCGTTCGAAACAGCATCCTTGCCGACCGTCAAAACATATCCCATCAACTATAGTCCAACCTTCTATGTTATCGGAGGAGTTTTTTCAATCGTCACTACTTATTTAGCGGGATATTTCCCGGCTCGCAAAGCCAGCAAAATAGATCCTGTCATCATCATACGGGGAAAATAACATGACTGATATCGTACTGGAAGCTATTCACATCAACAAATACTTTCATGACCCTGTAAAGGTGAAGGTGTTGACCGATGTCGGATTCTCTCTGTTCAGAGGAGAATTTGCATCGATCATTGGAAAGTCCGGCTGTGGCAAATCCACACTCCTTTACATTTTGTCGACGATGGATACGGACTATGAAGGTGATTTGAAAATTGATGGAATCAGTATGCGGCAAAAGAAAGAGTCGGAACTTGCCAGGGTAAGAAATGAAAAAATCGGCTTCGTCTTTCAGTTCCACTACCTGCTCAATGAATTTTCTGTACTCCGGAATGTTATGTTACCCGGCGAAAAATTAAGCAAACGCACAACAAAGGAGATAGAAAGTATTGCTTACGAAAAACTTAAAATACTGGGCATAGAAAAGGAAGCGCTTAAAAGACCAAATCAGCTTTCAGGAGGGCAGAAGCAACGGGTAGCTATTGCCCGTGCGCTGATCAACGATCCATTAATTATCATGGGGGATGAGCCGACCGGCAACCTCGATAAGAAAAACAGCGAAATGGTTTTCGATATATTCAGAGAATTGGCGGAGGTATATCATCAATCGTTATTGATCGTAACACACGACAACGAATTCGCCCACCGGACGCATCGCATTATAGAAATGGAGGATGGCCGCATTGTAAGCAAAGCCTGACTGGTTTGAAAGAGAGGGGAGTAATAACTTACGTGTTTCGTTGCCTTTTATTAAGATTGAATGCCAACTGCCAGATTAGCAAGACGTCATAACCCGTTCACTTCAGTCATGCAATGAATTCTATCCCTTGTTCTTATCTACAATTCTTGCTCTTAACCTGCTTAGAGACTGGGGTTTGATACCTAAAAAACTAGCTAATTGATGCTGAGGCACACGTTGAATAAGATCTGGTCTTTTTTGCATTAAGTTCAGGTATCGTTCTTCAGGGGAGGAATTTTTAAACTCGTCAAAGTCCATTCGTTGTTTGGCCAAAAGTTCTTCGGATAAAATTCTGCACATGGTTTCAAACTTTGGAAACTTACTGTTTACTTCTGCTTCCATATCGGAATTTGAAATCGTAAGTATGGTGTCTTCAATGCAACTTACATAATAGTCGGACGGCGTTTTGTTTATTACACAAGGAGGAGTTAAAACTTCCATTTCCGTATAGAAAGCAGTGGTTTTTTCTTCGTAATCTAAAATATAATATGTCCGGATGCAGCCTTTTAAAACAAAGTAGCTGCTTTTCGATTTTTGTCCTTCTTTGAGTAAAATTGTCCCCTTCTTAACCGAGTGGAATAGGTCCAAAGAAAGTATGGCGTTCTTCTCCTCATCTGTCAGAGAAATATATTTGGATATAAAGTCAAATAGGATGTCTTGCATTGTTGGTATATGTTGCTTTCTTGTGTACACCTTCTCCAGCTCAAAAGTAGGCGCAATTCCATAATTTTTAAAAAGGATATCTCCCTGTTTGGATTTCAAAATCATCGATTGTCGACGGAAGTATTACCCTGGCTCGGGTTTAATTTCTGCCGAATGGAGCTTCGGTTTACTGAGGGTCGATCGTCAGATATAGAATAGGTCGCCTTTGTGGTTTTGAACGCCAACAAAACAAAAAAGCCCCGAATTTCTTCGAAGCTTCCTGCGGACCGGACGGGACTCGAACCCGCGACCTCCGCCGTGACAGGGCGGCATTCTAACCAACTGAACTACCGATCCAAAACGCACAACTCAATGATTGTTCGCGTTTTCAGGCGGCAAATATAGGGACAAAGCTTTCCCCACAAAAAAAATCTGCGTTTTTTATTTTCCCATTTCTTCCTTCCCGATTTTTGTGTCCTGACATTTCCATTCACCATACAAAACAACTTCGCCCGCACCCGCATTGCACCCACACCCAGCGGCTTCCTGCACCTGGGCAACGTTTTTTCTTTCGCCCTCACCGCAGCATTGGCGCGGCAGACCAACGCCTCCATTTTTCTCCGTATCGACGACCTCGATCACGAACGCGTTCAACCGGCTTACCTGCAGGATATTTTCGATACACTGGCATTCCTCGATATTCCTTGTGACGACGGCCCGCGCAATGTCGACGATTTTCAAAACCATTTTTCGCAGTTGCTTCGCGAAGCGCTTTACCACCAACGCCTGCAATCTCTCCGCGATCAACACCTGCTCTTCGCCTGCAATTGCTCACGCAAACAACTCGCCGGTCACGAAGGATATCCCGGTACCTGTCGCCATAAAAATCTTGATCCCGATGCACCCGATGTAGCCTGGCGTATTGTTACGGGTGATCAGCCGGTTGTCAGCTTCCACAATATCGATGGCTCATGGACCACCGCCGCCTTGCCCGCAGCCATGACAGATTTCATCGTCCGCCGCCGCGACGGCAAAGCCGCTTATCAACTCAGCAGCCTCGCCGACGATGCTTTCTACCAAACCGATCTCATCGTTCGCGGACAAGACCTGCTCGATTCCACCCTGGCGCAGTCTTTTTTATCGTCCCTGATGCCGGATCATCCCTTGCAGCATGTTTCCTTTTTTCATCATCCGCTTTTGCTGAACAGTGAAGGAGAGAAGTTGTCAAAATCCGCGGGTTCTATTTCCATACAGTATTTGCGTACGCGCGGATATTCCGCTGCGGCCGTTTATGACCTTATCGCCAAAAGGATCCATCCTGACTTTGAGGCCGGCTCCTGGCAGGAACTGGCTGCCTGTTTCTTTAAGTCCCACGCTTTTTAAACCAGAAAAAAGCCGTAGATTTAAACCGATTGCATAATTAAACCTGAATCAGTTATGTTTAACCGGCTTGCCCTTTTTCTTACCCTGATGACAGCCTTTCTGCAGACCTCCGCCCAGATCCGGCTACCCCGCCTGATCAGCGACGGCATGATTCTTCAGCGAGACAAACCAGCCCGGCTTTGGGGCTATGCTTCTCCCGGCGAAAAGGTATCACTCGTTTTCAAAAAGACTACTTATACCGCCATCACCGGTAAGGATGGTAAATGGATGTTAACCCTTCCTGCCCAGCCCGCCGGTGGACCTTTTGAATTGTCTTTTTCAGCCACTAACCGCGTAGTGGTGAAAGACGTTTTGTTCGGCGATGTATGGATCTGCGCCGGCCAGTCCAACATGGAGTTGCCGTTGCATCGTGTGCAGGATTTTTATGGTTCGTTGATTGCGCAGTTGGCGAATCCCGCTATCAGACAGTTCGAAGTGCCCGACCGCTATAATTTTAAAAAACCGGAAGAGGATCTGACCGGTGGCAGTTGGCAAAAAGCACAAGGCCCGTCATTGAATGCATTCACCGCTGTTGGTTTTTTCTTTGCCGCCGATTTGTATAAACGTTATCGTGTTCCCATAGGATTGATCAATACCGCACTCGGCGGCTCTCCGGCAGAGGCATGGATCAGCGAAACCCAACTCATAGCTTTTCCCAAACAGTATGAAGAATTACAACGTTTCAAAAACGATAGCCTCATCGATGCCATTGAAGCAGCCAATACGGCTAACCAACGTCAATGGAGTGCTTTGTTGTATGCTTCTGATCCCGGTATAACAGGGCAGTGGCAAAATGACCGGAGCACAACGCCCTGGGCCGATTCCATAAAAGTGCCGGGATATTTTCCCTGGAAAGGAAACGGGTCCACCTGGTTCAGGAAACAACTTTATTTATCCGCCGCTCAGGCGAGCAAACCGGCCCGTCTCATCTTGGGACGCATCGTCGATGCAGATTCTGTTTTTGTCAATGGCCGTTTCGCCGGCACTACCAGTTATCAGTATCCGCCGCGCCGGTATGAACTGCCGCAGGGTTTATTGAAGGAAGGATGGAATACGATTACGGTGCGCATCATTAATTCAGGAGCCAAAGGTGGCTGGATTCCCGATAAACCTTATGCATTGGTACTAGATGGCGATAGTCTGCAGTTGCTTGGTTACTGGCAATACCGCAGAGGCGCAGCTATGCAACCAATAACGCCACAGGTTTTTGTCCGCTGGAAGCCCGGTGGACTGTATAATGGCATGATCGCACCACTCGAGCAATATGCCGCAAAAGGAGTGATCTGGTACCAGGGCGAAGCTAATACAGCCCGACCCGCGGAGTATCGCGAATTAATGAAGACCCTGATCGCTGAATGGCGCCGGCGCAGAAACGAACCCGCCATGCCTTTCCTGTTTGTGCAACTTGCCAATTACATGGAGGCAAAACCCGCGCCCTCTGAAAGCAATTGGGCCGCAACAAGACAGTCACAGTTGGAAACACTTGAAGTGCCGAATACGGGCATGGCCGTGGCCATCGATGTGGGTGAATGGAATGATATCCATCCGCTGCGCAAACGCGAAGTGGGAGAGCGGCTGGCACTCGAAGCACGCAGGATAGCCTACGGAGAAAAGAAACTGCTCAGCAGCGGACCTTTGCCGCTATCCGTCACCCGGAAAGAAAATCATGTATGGGTGAATTTTGACCGTGCCGGAAAAGGATTACGCACCACGGATGGCAAGATTGTTGGTTATGTTACCATAGCAGGCGCAGATGGTCGTTTTGTCGTGGCCGAAACACGCATCAGGGGAAAGCAATTGGAAGTGTGGCATCCGGCTATTTCACTCCCGGTTACGGTACGTTATGCGTGGGCCGACAATCCGGTAAGTGCCAACCTGGTCAACGATCAGGGATTACCCGCATCGCCTTTTACCATCAGTGTCAAAGAGTAATGGGCGGCATAAAAATGCCACCCGTAATTTTCAGCGGCAGTGTGAGCAAAGAAAATGAGAAGAAGACTACCGTATCGTTCATGATAAAACTAAGATGGTAAATGAGCGATGACAATACTGAATTTGTGGTAGGCCTGCATAGCCGGAACATTTTTTATTCATCAATCATTTCCTTATGACTACGATTAAACTGGATACCGCGGCATTTAAAGAAAAGATATTCGATTATACGACTGACAAAGACTGGCAGTACGATGGACCGCTGCCCGCCATCGTGGATTTTTACGCCGACTGGTGCGGTCCCTGCAAACAGATAGCACCGGTACTCGAAGAACTGGCGAAAGAATATGAAGGCCGCCTGGTTATCTACAAAGTTGATACGGAAGCAGAACAGGAACTGTCAGCGGTATTCGGTATCCGCAGTATTCCCACATTTTTATTCATTCCCGTAGGTGCCGATCCGATGATGCAACCCGGCGCGTTTCCCAAACATATTTTCAAGCAGGTAATAGAAGAAAAACTGCTGACACAGGAAACGAAAAGCTGATTCAAACCGAACACTCGTTAATTTTTTCCCGGTAATAAACTACATTGCGCGGGATATGGAATGGATTGGCTACGCAGGCGCGCTTTTCATTGGCATTTCGCTGGGACTTATCGGCGGGGGCGGCTCTATTTTGACCGTTCCGGTACTGGTTTATCTTTTTAATGTGGAGCCCGTCACGGCAACGGCTTATTCTCTGTTTATTGTCGGCGCTACAAGTCTGGCCGGTGTTTATCCGAAGTACCGCGCTGCACAGGTCAATCTCCGCACCGCGTTTTTCTTTGGCCTGCCTTCATTGGCGGCGGTTTTTGCCGCCCGCGTGTGGTTATTGCCGGCTGTTCCCTACCAGATCACATCGATAGGTGAGTTCATTGTGACCAAGCCATTATTGTTGCTGATCGTTTTCGCCATACTGATGGTGATCGCGTCGATATCGATGATCCGCAATACGCGCCCCGCGGAAGCTTTGCCAACCGATTTACCCGCACCTGATTTCCTGTTGATGCTGGCCGGACTGGCAGAAGGTACATTGACCGGCATGGTTGGCGCAGGAGGTGGCTTCCTGATCATTCCCGTATTGGTGCTGTTGGGAAAATTATCCGTGCGTACGGCCATTGGCACTTCCCTGCTTATCATTGCCGTTAAATCACTGATCGGATTTTTTGTCGATCCCGCACGAAACCACGTCGACTGGACCATTTTATTAGCCATCACCGGCATTGCCATCGTTGGCGTATTTTTCGGAAATGCCATTGCGCAACATGTTCCCGCACGCAGGCTTCGGCAGGCATTCGGCTGGTTTGTACTGGCCATGGGGATTTACATCCTTCTCCGCGAACTCGTTTTTTCCAACTGAGAAAATTTAGTCTGCAGCGTGATCAACATCATGGGCTGGCAAGTATATCTCCCGCATTTTTGCTGATTAAAATGAATGCGATGAAAATAGAGCAAATCTACACGGGTTGCCTGGCCCAGGGCGCTTATTACATCGAAAGCGACGGAGAAGCCGCCATTATCGACCCATTAAGGGAAACAGCCACTTATGTGGAGATGGCTGCGCGAAACAATGCCCGCATCCGCTATGTATTGGAAACGCATTTTCATGCAGATTTCGTTTCCGGTCATCTTGACCTTGCAGCCCAAACAGGCGCCACGATCGTGTACGGTCCCGGGGCGGCACCTGCCTTTCCTTTTTACGCCGCAAAAGACAACGAGGAGTTATCATTGGGTAAAAGCAGGATTCGTGTATTGCATACACCTGGCCATACCATGGAAAGCACTTGCTATCTCCTTATCGATGAGAACGGAAAAGAAGTGGCCTTGTTCAGCGGCGACACCTTGTTCATAGGAGATGTCGGCCGTCCTGATCTTGCACAAAAACTAAAAGCCGAACTGACGCAGGATATGCTTGCAGGATTATTGTATGATTCACTGCGCAACAAGATCATGACCCTGCCGGACGACGTGATCGTTTATCCGGCGCATGGCGCCGGCAGTGCCTGCGGAAAAAATATGAGCCGTGAAACCAGCGATACCCTGGGACATCAGAAACAAACGAACTATGCCTTACGTCCCGATATGACCAAAGAAGCGTTCATCAAAGAAGTAACCAGCGGATTGACCGAACCGCCGGCTTATTTTCCTTCCAATGTGTTGATGAATATCCGCGGTTATGAAAATAGCGAGACAGTCAGGCAAAGAGCATTGCAGGCTTTATCACCCGACGCATTTGAAGCAGCAGCCCGTGATACGAAAGCATGGATAATTGACACGCGTGCGGCGCAGACATTTGCGCGCGGGTTCATTGCCGGTTCTGTCAATATCGGTCTCGATGGATCATTTGCTCCCTGGGCCGGCACAGTGATCCCGGATGTCAATCAGCCACTGCTAATTGTGGCGGAACCCGGCACGGAAGAAGAAGTAGTGATAAGGCTAAGCCGGGTAGGGCTGGATCACGTAACAGGCTTTTTACAGGGAGGATTTGATTCATGGGAAAAGGCCGGTAAAGCAATTGAACATATTGCTTCCGTGCCAGCCACTGAATTGCCTGCAGATGCAGAACTGCTTGATGTGCGGAAAAAAAGTGAATACGAAAGTGAACATGTGATCGGTGCCCCAAACAGCCCGCTTGACTATATTAACGATGCGGTAAATGTTATTGATCGTCACAAAACCTGTTACGTTTATTGTGCCGGAGGTTATCGTTCCATGATTTTTATTTCGCTGATGAAAGCACGCGGATACAACAACCTTGTGGATGTGCAAGGCGGATTGAAAGCGATAAAAGCAAGTGGCCGGTTCAGGCTGACAGCCTATGCCTGTCCAACAACTATGTTATAAAAAATTATTTCTTCGCACGTTTGGCGGCCCGCTCTTCATTGCGCCGGATTCCCGCTTTCACCATACGGGTAATCAGTGTTTTCGGAAGCGCTTTGTCGTAGGGAAAATGGATAGATCCCTTGGAACCATTGTAAGCGGTGGTTTCAGCGGCAAACTCCTCAATAACACCCGGCCCGGGATAGAGACCGATATGATTTTTATTGGCCGCGAAATGGATCAGGTTTCTGTCGTTGAGGCGGAATGTGGGCATGGCATAGCTGATCACCTCTTCCGCCCCGGGCGCGGCTTTACGGATGATCTGGCGCATTTGTTCAAGTCCTTCTTTATGTTCCGCTGCGCATGACGCGATATAGGCGTCGATAGAGGTGAATGCCATAATAATTCAAAATTCAAAAGTAAAAATTCAAAGAGTTCACAACCTGTAATGTTTCGCCGCTCTGGTGTTCATTTCATTGTATTCACAAATTAAGAGACCCACACCAACAGTTAACCGGGTTGCTTAAATCTAAAGATAAAAGTTCCCCGGCGTTGCCGGTCGGGATTTTTGGCCTGTTCGTATCCGGGCTTTAAGACTTCGTCTGGTTTTTATATTATTGTACTGAGGTATTGTACTAATCTTCGCTGTTGAATTTTTAATGTTGACTTTGAATTTATGGAAACGGGCTATAAAGAAATAGCGGGCATCCGCATGTATTACGAAAAACATGGCGAAGGACAGCCGCTGGTACTGATTCACGGTGGTGGTTCTACGATAGACAGTACCTGGGGACGGATACTTCCTTTGCTTTTCCCCAGCTTTATGGTAATCGCGATGGAATTGCAGGCGCACGGCAGGACGAGTGACCGCGATCAGCCGGAGAGTTTTGAGCAAGATGCCGATGATGTGGCTGGTTTGTTGCAATCGCTCGGTATCGGGCGCGCTGCCCTATTTGGTTTTAGCAACGGAGCTACTACGGCGATGCAAATAGCGATCCGTCATCCGTCGGTAGCCGGCAAACTGGTACTGGCTGCGGGTTGTTATCAGCGATCGGGTTTACCGGATGGTTTTTTCGAAGGAATGGCCAACGTCACGCTGGAAGTAATGCCCGAATCGTTGAGAAATGCATTCCTGGCGGTTAACCCGGATCAGCAAGCGCTGGAAAATGTATTCGAAAAAGACCGGCAGCGGATGATACATTTCAAAGACATTCCTGATGAATTGCTGGCGCAGATCGGCTCACCGGCATTGATCATCAACAACAACCTGGACGTGATAAAGAACGGGCATGCTTTGAAAATGGCCGAGCTGATACCGGGTTCGCAATTGGTGATCCTGCCCGGCACGCATGGTTCCTGCATAGGATCACTTGAATCCGGTGAAGCCGATCAGGAAATGATAACCTTTACGGCAAAAATAGTGAAGGACTTCCTGCAATCAGATAGCAAATAAAGGGGCAGGGGCGAAGTTCCCGCCCATTTTGCCTTTTGACTTTTAATTGGCATACCGGTTGCATGAATGGAGTATAGACATTCAAACCACCTGTCATCTATATGCTCATTAAGAAAAGAATCTCGATCGCTTACTTTCTGAAACTTATCGTCTGGGACGCCGCCGCTATTTTATTTTACGCGATAGCGGTAGGTATATTAGACCACATGTCTTTTTTCTCCAACATTACTATCCCGTTCGCACTTTCGGCATTGGTCGGCACTTTACTTTCCCTGTTACTGGCTTTCCGTACCTCGCAATCGTATGAGCGTTGGTGGGAAGCACGTGTGGTATGGGGCGCGATTGTCAACGACAGCCGGACATTGATCCGGCAATTACAACAATTCCTTCCGGCGGATGAACAAAAGCAACACATCATCCAAAGCTTTGTACAGCGGCAGACGATGTGGTGTTATGCCCTGGCTAATTCGCTTCGCAACCTGGAAATGACGGACAGGGTGAGAGACTATTGTGCGAAATACGGTATTGCCGGTGAAAACATTCCCAACCTGCTGCTCACCCGTCATGCGGAGAAATTATCTGCCATCACTACAAAGTATGCGATGGACCCAAACAGGCAGGTACAGCTCGACAGCACCATTCACCGATTGACCGATGCCATGGGACGCTGTGAACGCATCAAGAGCACCGTATTTCCCCGGTCGTATAGTCTGCTAATACATTTCCTGATCTATGTATTGATGACCCTATTGCCTTTTGGCCTGGATGATAATAACGTTTTTGTTGAAATGTTTTTGGTGACCCTGATACCGGTATTGTTCATTGCCATCGAGCAGACATCCATCCTGATGCAGGACCCGTTTGAAAACAAACCGACCGATACGCCGATGACTACGTTGTCGGCCACCATCGAACGAAATATGCTGGAGATGACAGGACAGGAGGTACCGCCGAAAATGATAGCGGGTGGCAGTTATTACGTGATGTGAGGATTAACTTTTTTATGAATGCCAGCGATAGGAAAAGTTGCAAATTTGGCTATGCGTATTTGACCAAAAGAATGGTTGTGGCTACAGCAAAAGCTGCGGGGCGTCGGGCTGCAAAAAATGCTATGGAGGTAATGGGATATGTAGTTGTATCCGAGGACGGTTGGGTTGTAAAAAAAATTAAGGATGGCCGTGTTGAAAAGCTTTCAAAGTTGGGGTACGTTTAATCAAAGAAGCCTTGAAAATACCCCCCCCAAAAAAAAATCTTCTCACCCAAACCAATGGTAAATCCTTAGTCGCCCGGACCCGAATCACTTTTCCGGCGATAATTAACCAAATAATCAACACGTTATCGGAAGCGTGGCACTAAAATTGTCTTCGATGTTGTCGCAAAAAGACAATACCGGAACGGCATACCATGGCATTTGAAAAAGTGCATTACGTTCGCTGTTGTCCTTTTTGATCCTTTCTTGATCATCAACTGCCAACCATGTAAACCGTACAGCTAATGAATGCTCCTTTCATCGAGATCATAGAAGATACTACTCCCGATCCCAATCTGCTGATGTGGAAATATGCAGATGAAGACAAGGAAATTAAAAACGGTGCTAAACTTACCGTCCGTGAATCACAGGTGGCGGTGTTTCTTAACGAAGGACAACTTGCCGACGTTTTTCAGCCGGGCCTGCATACGCTGCAAACCGAAAACATCCCATCCTAAGCCGGCTCAAAGGCTGGAAATACGGATTCAAGAGTCCTTTCAAAGCAGATATTTATTTTATCAATACCCGGCAGTTCGTCAACAATAAATGGGGAACGCCTGCGCCGGTAATGATGCGCGATCCGGAATTCGGACAGGTGCGCGTGCGCGCTTTCGGCACCTTCGATATCCGCATCAACGACATCACCATCTTTTTCGGGCAATACGCCGGCTCTTATAAAACCTTTACCATCTTCGAACTGCAGCAAGAGCTGCGTGATTTTATCGCTCCTAAATTCGGAGAAGTACTGGCGCAGCAAAATATTTCCGTAACGGATGTGGCCGGTAACGTAACCGAACTCGGCAGGAAAATCGAACCATTCCTCCGGCCATACTTTGCACAGTTTGGGATCGAACTGCTGACGTTCACCATCACCAGCGTCACGCTGCCGGAAGAAGTGGCTGCGCATTTCGACAAGATCACCAACATGAACATGGTGAACGACATGGACAAATACACACGCTTCAACACTGCACAGGCAATCGGTGAAAAAGGAACGGCAGTCAACGAAGCCACTACCAATGCCATGGCCATGGGCATCCTGCTAAACCAGACACAGCAGAAACCACAAGATGATATCGCAGGCCGGTTACAGCAATTGAAATTGCTTTTTGAAAACGGCCTGATTGATGAAACGGAATACAAAGCCAAAAAAGCAGAACTCATCGATAAACTGTAAAGGCTATGTCAGCAGAAAATAAACCGCTTTCATTGTTGGAGCGGATGAAACAAAAGGCGAAAGAACAAAAAAATTACGGCGGAGAATTTACCGGGGAAGAGGCAAAAGTAAATGTGCGCGCCTGCCCCAATTGCGGTGCCGGCCGTGCAAAACAAGACGGTCTCACACATTGCGCCTACTGCGGATTCGAATTCCTTTCCGTCCAACTTACCGATGGCATTAACCTGAAAAAAGAAGATAATTCTCAAAACACCTGACTATGTTCGGACTTTTCAGCAACCAGGCAACAAACAACGAAGCCACTGCCGCTATCAAGGAAATGGAAGAAACCAGGGAACGATTTTTCGCATTCATCGAAAAGCTGGAACAAAAGATGAAGGAGTTTGCAGAAGCCTCTCTTCCCGAATTAACTGAGTTGAACAATACTGATACAGACGAATACAAGCGCGCCTATCACCGCATGAAAGCCGCCGTACTCGGACAACTGGACAGTATTCAGAAAAAAGCGCTGGAAGTAAAAGAAGAGAAGATCACCAATTTTCGCTTTACCACCAATGATCATGCATTATCCACGGCTTATTACGATTTCAGAAACGATTGCTACGACCGCTACAACCAACTGGATGAATTGAAGAATCACTACCGCGGCCAGGTAGAGGCGACTTACTCCGAAAACTACGAAGCAAAATACCAGCAGATACTCGACGAATACGAAGCGATCAGGAATAAATTTGCCTGCGTCCAATGCGGAAGTCCTATAGTTATTGAAAAAATCTATTTCACTACCACCTATATAACCTGTCCCGCCTGTCAGACCCGCAATACCTTTGAGCCGAGTTCCAAAGCAAAAACGCTGGAACAGCTTGGCCGCAGTCTCGCCGAACAAAGAACGGCCCATCTGTTGAAAGAACATGATGCGATACCTGCTAAAACGCAGGAATTATACCTCGAGCGTCACAAGATACAATTGAGTCTTATTCAGGAAAAAAACAACCGGGTCATCAGGGAAAAGACCAGCCGCATCGAAGAATTGGGAAAACTGCATGAGGAACTTGAGCGCAAACGTCCTGCGCTGTATCAAACCTATTTGCGTGCGATGTTTGATGAATGGAACAAGATTAATCCGGCATTGACGGAGGAGCATGAGAAATTCTACAACCGTTTATTGAGCGACTACAGAAAATATAAACTTTAAGCATTAGTAACTATGAGCAATCCATTGTTAGAGCCGATTCATGGCGTTTCGCTTTATGACTACGCAGCGGTGTCGGCTAAAATGGCCAATGGCGTTGATGTAAAAGAAATCTGTAAAAAATTAGGCATCGAACATGCTGTATTTGAAGAGGCGTCTGCCTTGTGGGTGGCGCGTATGCAGGAGGACAGCAGCTTTGCCGTGACGATGGCCTTTGGCGAGTATTTCGGACAAGCGGAAAATCATCCGAAGTTAAAAGACCTCCAGGCCCAGGTGGGCGACGAAGGAAAAGCCAACCTCGACAAAATGCGCGACGATCGTTATTTCTACGAAGAACTGAATGGCGCACGTCAGGCTGCCTACGAATATGGATATGACGGCGCACAATGGATCCAGGAAAATTATGGCATTTCATTGGGGGATTTTCAAACCGTAGCCATGAAGTGGATGGAAGTGCAAAACCAGGAAATGGCCGGCGGCCAGACCGGGAATATTCATCATTTTATCGACTACCAGCAGAAGAAACAAGCGGAGTATGCGAAGAGATTTGCAGAAGAACAGGGAGGCAATGTGGCGGATGATGTGGAGTTTTAATTCAAAAGTCAAAATTCAAAAGGCGTTAATCGTCAATAAGTGAACAACTGTTCGGAACGTTTATCGCAAGGAGTCGCTTTTCATTTTTAAACGTAATGGCGGCGTGAGGTATAAGTTAGCGCCCTTGTTGGTCTCCCGACCAACAAGCAAAAGTCAGGTAGCTTAGGGTCAACTTCGTACATAACTCAAGGATAGGGAGGCCCGTTGGTCTGGAGACCAACGGTGGCGTGATGTCGGATTGACAGTTTTAAAATCTTCCGAACAGTTATGGTGTCCTCATGAACCAGGAAAAGGAAACGTATTGACTGTTTACTTCAAATAATCAAACACATTCACCAGGTTGAATTTCGGGCTTCGCTTAAGAAAATCCTGGAAGAAGGCCGTATGGGTGCCGCCCATCAGGATGAATATACGATCGGTTGATGTCACCTGAATCTGATTAAGATTGGAGAACATCACCAGGTTGCGATGATAGAATTTTGCTGCTTCATCGGCGCCTTCTGATTTTCCTTTCGTGGAAATATAGGTCAGCAAATCGGCGTTGATGTTGATGAGACTTTCCAGGTATTGCGGATGATTGTTCAATTTGAACAAATCATAAAAAGGAATACCTTCTTCAGGATTTCTCTTTTCGTTGTAGTCGAGCAGGCTCCAGTATTGGCTAACGGTGGTTTTGTCGGCAGGATTGGAAATTTTGCCACCAATATTATAGTCGTAGCCTTCTTTAAAATCCACGCCGTATATTTTTTTTGCCTGGCTCAATCTGCCTACTTCGTAAGCAAGTAGCTCCCGCTCGTCGGGATCTTTATATTTTTTTGCCGGATTATTGCAGTAGTCGAGGAAGTCCGCTAGCCGCGCAGAATCATTTGCGGGAAGATCTTCGATGACAATGATAGTGGGTTTAAAGGCAGCAAGCAATTTCGCTACTTTTTTTATTTCTTCCTGGTTTTTACGGTCGTGCTCATCGAAGTTGGTGGAGGAAGCGTCGGATGTAAAGCCCATGTGAAAGGTTGCCACATTCAATACCGGAATGGCGTTGTCGAATTTATCCTTGTAGATTTTCTTTTCGTTATAGGGAACGGTCTGGGCAGAACAAAGAACAGGGCCGATGCCCAGCAGAAGTGCAACAGATAGTAATCTTGTCATTTTATCAGCATATTTTGTACCTGTTAAACGCATTCAACAATAAAAAGTTACAGTTGCGGTCAACGAATAGAAACAGCTTTCCGCACAAATAATTCCGGATAGTCCACCACAAATCCCGACCGGTCTGTCTGTATCGTAGCTTCAAAATCATTCGGTACATTCTGATAGTGATAAGCGGTGTCTGAAAGGCAGGTGTATTGCTGCGCCACACGGCGGATATTCCGCGCCAATACATCACAGTATACCACGTTGATTTCCCTGGTTTCTTTATGCTGCCATTGTAAACGACGGATCGGAAGGGTATTGGTAAATGGCGTCACAGGTATATCCACGTCGATACAACCATCCAGTTCCGGGACCGGCATGCCGTTGCAGGTCCAGCTTCCATGTCCGTCGGCCTGCAATAAATTGGAAAAGACATGGTGATCGTGGAAACAATGAATTTCCAGTACTTGCGTATGCCAGTGCGCATCCGTCTCTATCCGGTAATCAACTTTATATATTTTTTCTTCATAATAACCCACAATGGTCGACGTGATCGTGTGCCCTTGATTAACTGATTTTATCAGGCAATTTTCCAGCGAAAAATATTCACGACCGCTCCAGAGAATGTTTGTTTCCATTTTTTAATTTAAAAATTTAATCCCAAACGCAGAAAGAAGCCGGAAAATGTGGAAATTTGGATATGATGTACCTTCAAAAGATACGTACCCTGTACGATTTACCAGCCGATGAAACGTTTGGCTATTCCGAAGAGGAAATCATTAACCTGGAAATCGACCTTGGTGTTCGCCTGCCCGGCAAGCTCCGCGATTACTATCTGCATCTTGGAAAAAATGAGCGCGTCAATGCCTCGCACAACCGTTTGCTGAAACCCAACGGTGAAGTCGGTTATTCAGAAGATGATTATCTGCTGTTTTACGAAGAAAACCAGGGAGTGGTGAGCTGGGGTATAAAGAAAGATGAGTTGCAATTGGAGAGTCCGCCGGTTTGGGGCAATTACGGCGATGAAGAAATGCCCGACTGGCACCGGGAAACCAGCACGGTGGAGAATTTTTTCCTGCTCATGGCTGTTTACAACGGTACAATGGGTGGATTAAAATACAATGCCAATTGCCTGGATGAGGTTGATCCGGAAGTGGTAAAAGCGATACAGCAACGTTGGAACGAAGTGCCGGACATCAGTTGGGAAAAACAAAAAGTGTATACCGATGATTTCCGCGAAGTGATCAGTCTATCTTTCGATGATAGCGGCAATTGCAATGCTGTTTTTATCGGCACCAGCGATCAGCACGCTTTTGATGAATTGCTGGACGAAATAGAAGTGGAATGGTCTTATGTGTCGTATGAAGACGATGAAGAAGAAGAGGACGAAGAACAGTAGTAGATTACCCGATAAATAACAAGGTTCATGATCGACTGTGCATTTCTCCCGGTGTTTTACGAGCGCCATAAATCATTGAAAGAAGGACTTGCTCCTCCTGCGTCTGCGGATTATAGCAAAACAGAAGCGGTGTGGATAGATATGTACGGTCTTGGACGATTTGAAACTTATCAGTTCATCTATGCCGACTGTAAAGATATCGCGCATTTGCAGGAATGGATGATCCGGATAAAAGGGGAGCAGCAAATAAAGGCGTCGGCCGCTGCTTTCCGCGAATGGCAGCAAAATGAAATGGCCGATGGCCCGGCGGTGGTTGAACGAAAACTGCTGAACGATGAACAACTAGTGCACTGGCAGGAGCAGGGCTATATCAGGGTAAGTGGTCTGGTGGAAGAGGAACTATGCGATGCCGTTACCGATTTTATTTGTGGTTTTCTGGCAATCGATCTGGCGGATCCGTCTACCTGGTACAAAGGACATACCGACTGGCACGGATTAATGTTGCAGCAATACCAGCACGAAAGTATGCACCGGGTACGCTCGCATCCGAATATCAAACAACTTTTTGCGGAACTCTATAATACTTATGCGATTATTCCGCAAACCGACAAAGGAAGTTTCAATCCGCCTGAAACAGATGATTGGAAATTTGCACATCATCTGCTTCACTGGGATATGAATTACCGCAAACCCGATCCGACTTATATTCAGGGGTTGATCTACCTGAATGACGTGCCGGAAAACAGAGGTCCGTTAAAAGTCGTTCCGGGATTTCACAAACAATTTGATGACTGGCAGCAAAAATATCCGGATGAAATTGAATCGTATCACCAGATGCGCACAACGCTGAAGCCTGAATACATCGCCGGCAAAAAAGGAGATGTTGTGCTGTGGTTGCAGACATTGCCGCATGCCGCAAGCTGTAATCACTCTGACCTGCCCAGGTTTGTACAATACCTTAGTTTTAACCGGCTATAAATAAATCCTATGATTGCGGTAAAAGTGACTTATACCATTAATGAGGGACATGTTTCTGTCAACAAACAATTGATTGAAGCCTTCCTGCAGGATTTTAAAACCCTTGATAACAGCCGTTTCCTCTATACCATTTTTCAAAAAAATGATGGTGGTACTTTTGTGCATCTCTCGCAATACCAGGACAAAGCCATACAGGAGGAACTATTGCAAGTGCCGTCCTTTCTGCAATTCCAGCAGGAACGGGATAAAAATTTAACCGGCGAGCCGCAGATAGAGGTCTTGAATTATATCGCGGCTTCAAGGGAAGTGCTGTAAGAAATTTATACTTCCGGATTCTCCACAGACGTAATAACATTGGTTTCAGGCGGTGGATTCTTCTTCGGCGTATTTTCTTTTTTAACCAGCCTCGGCACTTTAAATCCACTCAGATCGATCTTCTCGGCAATGACCTTCAAAATAGTCTCCTGGATCTGCTGGTCATTGAATTTCATTTCATAGGCTTTATTGACGTTTTTGCGTACGATGGCAACCACTTCCGGACACAGCAATTGTTTGGAAATCGAGATGGGGGTCATTGCCTGTGCTTTATTCCATAATGCATCCAGTCCGCCTTTGTTGAGGCTGTCTTTAGCCAGGTATTCGATAATGTCGTAAGCAGCTTTCAGGCTGGAAGAGTCGGTGAGGTCGACAGTAAATACTTTTTTGTGCTGGATCGGTTTTTCGAAAATTATTTTGTAAAAATCGAACTGTTTGCCATTGGTGAGCAATGCCCATTCCACTCCTTCATTGGCACCATAATTCACTGCCTGCCGCAGATGACTTTCATTGATGTTCAGGGAAAAGGCTTTTACTTCCACCAGGAAATGCCGCTTGCCGTTGATCTGTATCATGTAGTCGGCATAAGTGCCTTTGATCATGTATTCTGTACGTACCTCTTCAAGTGCCGTGTAGCCGAGCACATCGGTAAGGAAATGATTGATCATGATCCGGGTGCCGCTTTCGTCGAGGTCGGTGATAGAGCCGGAGAGAAATTTTTTAATATAGAGCTTGATGTTCTCGATAAGCTTTTGCTTTTTGGCTTCGGTGAGCATGATAAGGCGTGGTTTAGGTTGTAAAATCTTGAAAGATCAAAAGTGCTGATCTTTTCACGAAGCAGGAATTTCGACGAGGGGGGATTTTTCCGGTAAATATGTGGCATCCGGGAAACGCTTGTCGCACAGCCTGTGGTGGAAGTGAACTGGTATTGCAATTGCAGTGTAAGTAGAAACGATTGCGATCATATGAAAGTTTTATCTGCCTTATTCATACTAACCTGTTGCTCTGCTCCTGCGCTGGCGCAACGCGATAGTTCCACCGATCGTTTAAAAAACCGCTTTTCCGTATTTCATCCGGTTCCCAAGGCGCTGATGCGAAAAGAAATGGAAACCGACCGCCCCGACATTACCGAATCTCCGGTAACTGTCGACGCAGGGCATTTTCAATTCGAAGCCGACCTGGTAAAATTCAAACGCTCGCGCGACGGCGGCTCGGGCAACCGGCAGATGCTGGTAGCGCCGCTTACCGCCAAGCTCGGGTTAACGAACTCGATCGATTTCCAGGTGGCCGTGGAAACGTTCAGGCATGAGGTGAAAACGGAAGAGGGCAACGCACCGCAACGGTACGATGCCTGTGGCAGTGTAACGCTCCGGTTGAAAAGGAATTTTTGTGGCAATGATGATGGGAAGTTTGCCGTTGCCGCACTTCCGTATATCAAGCTGCCGGCAGATAAACACTTTGAGCATCACTTGGTCGAGGGCGGAATGATCATTCCGATGCGCTGGAAGCTCTCTGAAAAATGGACGCTGGGCGTGCAGGAGGAAGTGGACTATGTAGCGGATGACCGGGAATACGACTGGCAGCTATTGCAATCTGTGGCAGCAGATTATCAACTGACAAAATCGCTGAAAGGAATGATCGAAACTTACGCCACTTATGGAATAAGGGAACACCGGATGGAGAATTACATCAACCTGGCGTTGCAATTGAGCGTGCTGAAAAACCTGGCGGTAGATATCGGTTCCATACAAGGCTTTCAGAAAAATGCGGAGCATCAATATTATACAGGCTTTGCCGTGCGATTGTAGCGGAGAAATCTATTGTGCCAGGCCATATATCTTGAAATGTTTTTGTTCTATCTTCAATACCGCCGCTAAGATAAGAACCACCGTGCGGCCATTATTTATGCGATATGCTTTTGTGTCTGTCTTCCTGAGTATGATGATTGCGGCAAAAATAGCCCGGGCACAAAAAGCGGAAGCAACCATCATATCCCGGGACAAACCAAAGGAGAAGCTGCTGCTTTTTTCCAATCAATTTATTAAAGCAGCCACACCTGATACGCTATGCGTTTCCGGGAAATATCTCCCGATGCTGTACTTTGATGAATTCAGCCTGGGTGTATTGATAGATACAACGAATAACTCACAACGATACGATATGGCGCAGCCAGTGTCTTACAGGAATAAGGCGGGTTCGGATAACTATTACCTGTTGCGGTATTTTGACTTTCAGCAAAGGCGTGTTGAAAGTGGTAACTGGCGCACAGCTCCACCAACGTATTATTTAAACTACGGACACAAATACCTGCAGCGGTTCAGGGAAGAAACTAGGGAAACGTTGAGCAGCAACGGGCAGCAATGGCTTGACCGGACGCTCGTCAATCTGCAGACAGCTATAGAAGATGTGCTGGCAGGCAATCCGGTAGCGGAATTGAACGATACAGCGTTTAATGATCTCGTATATGCGACACATGCAGCGGCCTACGAGCAGGCAGGGTTTGTAAAACTGAATATACTGGATAAAGTAAAAATAGCATTGACGCCGGATGTGTCGGATCTGCTGGATCCCAGAGGGCTGGCGCTGGTAAGGCAGATGAGAAAAAAGCAATTTGCATATTATCGCTCGCATTCCTGGTTTGCCATGAGGCAGGCGCTTGAACTGGCGGTAGGCATGGGAGAGATCATGGTGCGTGTGACAAGGTATGCGGCAAAGTATGGGGTGGAGAGAGGAAAGGTGTGGGGAGTGGTGAGGGAGATGTGGTGAATGGTCAATCGTCAATCGTCAATGGTGAATAGTGAATAGTCAATGGTGAATGGTGTTTTAGATGTGATGCATGACGTTGTTGGTGCCTTCACCACAACTGTTTGGAAGATTTAAAACCTGTCAATCCGACATCACGCCACCGTTGGTCTCCAGACCAACGGGCCTGCTCATCTTTGAGTTATTTACGAAGTTGCCCTTAACTTATCAAAGCTACCTGACGCTTGCCTGTTGGTCGGGAGCTCAACAAGGGCGCTAATTTATACCTCACGCCGCCATTACGTTTAAAAATGAAAAGCGACTCCTGGGATAAATGTTCCTAATAGTTATGGTGTCTTCAAGAACAACATTCGTATGTATTAAATGATTATGAATGTCGCATGGTATTCTCGAAGGATGTAAAAAAACAAAAAAGCCTCGAATTTCTTCGAAGCTTCCTGCGGACCGGACGGGACTCGAACCCGCGACCTCCGCCGTGACAGGGCGGCATTCTAACCAACTGAACTACCGATCCTTACCTTGATCAACACAAGTGTTAATCATTAAGGGACGGCAAAGATAAGGCGACACAATATTTCCTCCAAAAGTTTTTAGATTATTTATCTTTCACAACCTCAGCTTTTTGCATTTAAACCCTTTTCTGGATTTTTCCGTTAATTTAGCCGCTCATTTTACTATCTATTAAGTTATGCCCAGTAACGCCAACAGACAATTCCTGGACTTTGAAAAACCGATCAAAGATCTCATCGAAGAGATCGAGATCACCAAAGCCCGCCAGGACAAACACCACCTCGACCTCGGTGACCAGATCAATATACTCGAACAGAAGATCCTCGATAAACGCACAGAACTGACCAGCCAGCTCAGCAGTTGGCAACGCGTGCAGCTCAGCCGTCACCCGGATCGCCCGTATACACTCAAGTACATTCAGAAGATGACCACACAATTCGTGGAACTCTTCGGCGACCGCAACGTGAAAGACGATAAAGCCATGGTAGGCGGCTTTGCCAACCTCGATGGCGAAACCGTGATGATCATCGGTCAGCAAAAAGGCATCAATACCAAAATGCGCCAGCTCCGCAATTTCGGTATGGCCAACCCCGAAGGTTACCGCAAAGCCCTCCGCCTCATGAAACTCGCGGAGAAGTTCAATAAACCCATCATCACCCTCATCGATACCCCCGGCGCATTTCCCGGTCTCGAGGCTGAAGAACGCGGACAAGGCGAAGCCATCGCCCGCAATATTTATGAAATGATGCGGCTTACCGTTCCCGTGATCTGCGTGATCATCGGTGAAGGTGCCAGCGGCGGCGCACTCGGTATCGGCGTTGGCGACCGTGTATTCATGATGGAAAATTCATGGTACACCGTTATCTCGCCCGAAAACTGCAGCACTATTCTCTGGCGCAGCTGGGCGCAAAAAGAAATTGCGGCCGAACAACTCAAACTCACCGGCGATAAAATGCTGGGCTTCGGTCTGATCGATGGCATCATTCCCGAACCTGCCGGCGGTGCGCATTGGGATTATGATGAATCTGCCCGCATCCTCAAAGAACATCTTGTGCCGGTTATCCGCCAACTGCGCGAGATACCAGCGCAGGAGCGCATAACGCAACGCATCGAGAAGTTCAGCAAAATGGGCTTCTGGGATGAAGTGCCGGCCTGATGAATTTTTTTCGAACGGAAACAAAATAGAAAAGCGCGGATCAGTACCGCGCTTTTTGCGTTGTTGGTCTGAAGACCAACAACGGCGAGGAATGTTGCTACTATTTAATAATTAGGTCAAAGGTTCAGACTGACAAATGAAGAGTAAAGACTTATTTCTTAACCAAGTCACTTTCCGTATGCATGGCACACTTCCAATCATTGTTTTCTTTTATCCATGTAGATGTACAGGCACATTTCATGGAAACTCCATCATAACTTAATTCGATCAGGTAGGCCAGCATTGTATGATCTTCGCCGGTTTGCACCTGTTCGTCGGAGATACTCTTCACTTCCATCGACCTGCCATTGCTGTTAAACATCTTTTCGTAAGTGCTCGCATCCACGCTCATCACGCCATTTCTGCCAGCCACAATACACGGGAACTTTGTAAGGCTTTTTACTGTTTCAAAGTCTTTATTGGCCATAGCGTCCCAATATTTTTTTTCCAAGTCTATGATATTGTCTTTCATGATGAGATGTTTAATAAGATAAAACAACAATGGTACCAAAGCATTAAGGCCAATAGTTCAGTTGTTTAGCACCATTTCACGGTTGCCGGTTGGCAATTGCCACCCGCAATCCGCGCCACTGCAACATCGCCATCAACCCAACCCATCCTGCAACGGCAGCAATCAGCACATTTCCCACAATGGAAAACTGATTGCTTATCCATAAAAGCAACACCACACTCGCCAAGACCCACGACAGGTCGAGCCCCGTAATCAACCGGGCTTCGTTACTGCGCACCGGCGTCCGGCGGGATGCGCGAAACACATATAGGGCAAATACAAGAAGGAACACCCCAACACCGGAAAACGGTGCGGCCTGCACCTGACCAAACAACTCAGCCGCGGGCCGGGCAAAACAGATTAATATAATACCAGTCATACCGGAACTAAGCGCATTCAGTAAAAGTGTGTTTTTAAGCGATAACATAGTTGAAAGTTTTAGTGATTTATAATACCACAAAACTACCTGTCTTCTTGCGCCAGCCAGATGTCCGTTGGCGCCAACTATGTATCATTTTCCGCCATATCGGCTTTTTATAAATGCTACAGTTTATTTTTGAGAAAACAACGAAATGGAAAATCTGCAGCATCGTGTGGCCCTGGCTTTATTGAGCTATGCAGCGCAGCGGGGCGTGCCTGCTTCGCATTTATGCCGCCTTTCCGGTGTCGACTACGCCGTGCTCGCCCGCGATGCTTCCATGAGGTTGACGCCCGTTCAATTCGAACACCTGTGGAAGAATGCCGCTCATCTTACACAGGATTCTTTATTCGGTTTGCATTTTGGTGAAGCCATGCAGCTCGCCGCGTTGGGTGTAGTTGGACAGGTGATTCTTACCAGCAATACCGTTGGTGAAGCGCTCGATCACGCCGGCGCAATGGCGCACTTGCTCACCGACCTTTATCGCTTCCGGATCAGCCGTGATAGCCGCACCACCACTTTACATTTTATGGAAAATACACGCCGTACGCAACGCTATCCGCACACCGCGCGGCATTTCGGCGATTACCTGATCGTATTTGCTTTGCACGAACTCGACGGCCTGTTGCCTGAACGCATCGAACCGCTGTCCGCCCGCTTTCCTTATGCCATTCCAGACCACCACGAATATACCCGCATCTTCCGTTGCCCGGTAAAAGGCAAGGCAGGGGAGTTGTCTATCGGGTTTCACCGGCGTTATGAAGACCTGACTATCTTATCTGCCAATTATAGTCTGCAGAATTTTCTGCTGCAACGCGTAACCGCCATGTGTGCCCGCGAGCCCGATGAAACCACGACTTTGCAGCAACGCGTTTTCCATTTTCTCCTCAGCAATTCTTACCGGCAAATGCCCGGCCTGGAGGCGGTCGCCGCCAACTTCAATTGTAGCCCGCGTAGCCTGCAACGACATCTGGAAGAAGAAGGAACCCGGTTTTCCGATATCGTAACCCGGGTTCGGCAACAACTGGCTCAGGATTATCTCCGCGCCAGCCAGTATCCCATAAAAGATATCGCGGCGATGCTTGGTTATGAAGAACAACGAGCTTTTCTGCGGGCTTTTCGCCGCTGGACCGGTCTCAGCCCGGCCGCCTGGCGCCGCCAGCAACAAACCGGCGTCGCCTGATCCCGCGTTTTCGACTCCCGGAAACTTTTAAGCGTTTACGAACAAATACGGACCTGCTGTGTCATTATGTTGAAACGCCCCTGAAACGGGTCTGATTTACAGTATCTCCCCCAATAAAACGGCATTGTTTGTACTTTTTTGTACAAATTCATTTGTATCTTTGCAGCGATGAAAACAGAAATAGAACAACTCCCCCAGGAGGTCATAGTGGATGACGAGCGTGCAGCCATCGAAAAAGCGGTCCTTGGAGACTATAAATATGGTTTTGTTACCGATATTGAAGCCGATGAGGCACCTCCCGGCCTCAATGAAGATACCGTTCGCTTTATCTCCGCTAAGAAAAATGAACCGGAATGGATGCTGGAATGGCGCCTCAAAGCCTACCAGCACTGGCTCAAAATGAAAGAACCCAATTGGGCCAATATCAATTATCCTCCCATCAACTACCAGGATATTATTTATTATTCCGCTCCCAAGCAGAAGATAAAGCCCAAAAGCCTCGACGAAATAGATCCTGAGCTCCGCCGCACTTTCGAAAAACTCGGCATTTCGCTCGACGAACAGAAACGTCTGAGCGGTGTAGCCGTGGATGCGGTGATCGATAGTATCTCCATCGGTACCACGTTCAAGGAACAACTCGGCGAACTCGGCATCATTTTCTGCTCCATCAGCGAAGCCATCCAGGAACACCCCGAGCTGGTGCGCAAACACCTGAGTTCGGTGGTGCCCGTAACCGATAATTTCTTTGCCGCCCTGAACGCCGCCGTGTTCAGCGACGGTTCTTTCTGTTATATTCCGAAAGGCGTGCGTTGCCCGATGGAATTGTCCACCTACTTCCGGATCAATGCCGAGAATACCGGGCAGTTCGAACGTACCCTTATCGTGGCCGAAGAAGGCAGCTATGTCAGCTACCTCGAGGGATGTACGGCTCCGATGCGCGACGAAAACCAGTTGCACGCAGCCGTGGTGGAAATCGTGGCCATGGAGAATGCTGAGGTGAAATATTCGACCGTTCAGAACTGGTATCCCGGCGACAAGAACGGCGTGGGAGGTATCTACAACTTCGTAACCAAACGCGGTATCTGCAAAGGCGACAACTCAAAAATATCCTGGACACAGGTGGAAACCGGTTCTTCCATTACCTGGAAATACCCCAGCGTGATCCTGAAAGGAGATAATTCCGTTGGCGAATTTTATTCAGTGGCCGTTACCAATAATTACCAACAGGCCGACACCGGTACCAAGATCATGCACCTCGGGAAGAATACCCGCAGCCGCATCGTATCAAAAGGTATCTCCGCAGGCTTCAGCAATAACAGCTACCGCGGACTGGTACAGGTAAACCGCAACGCCGAAAACGCGCGCAACTTCTCCCAGTGCGATTCACTGCTGCTGGGCGATAAATGCGGCGCACATACTTTCCCTTACATCGAAGTAAAAAATAATACGGCCGTGGTAGAACACGAAGCCACAACTTCCAAGATTGGGGAAGACCAGATTTTCTATTGCAATCAACGCGGCATCGACACCGAAACGGCGGTAGCACTCATCATCAACGGCTTTGCCAAAGAGGTGATGAACCAGCTTCCGATGGAGTTTGCGGTGGAAGCACAAAAGTTGCTGGCTATCAGTCTTGAAGGCAGCGTTGGTTAATATTTTAATTTAAATAAAATACTCGTTTTTAATTACACATACTATGCTCAACATTCAGAACCTGCACGCAGAAATTGAGGGGAAGAAAATCTTAAAAGGATTGAACCTGGAAATCAAACCAGGTGAAGTGCATGCGATCATGGGGCCCAACGGTGCGGGTAAAAGCACGCTGGCTTCGGTGCTTGCGGGCCGCGAACATTTCGATGTGACCGGAGGTACTGTAGATTTCTTAGGTAAAGACCTGCTGGACCTGGCACCCGAAGAACGTGCCGGCGAAGGTTTGTTCCTCGCTTTTCAATACCCCGTAGAGATTCCGGGACTGACCACTACCAACTTCATCAAAACAGCCGTGAACCAGATCCGCAAATACCGCGGAGAAGAACCACTCGACGCGGTGGCCTTCCTGAAAATGATGAAAGAGAAAATGGCAATCACCAATATTGATCAAAGCCTGCTCAGCCGCTCGCTGAACGAAGGTTTTTCCGGTGGTGAAAAGAAGCGCAACGAAGTTTTCCAGATGGCCATGCTCGAACCTAAACTCGCCATCCTCGACGAAACCGATTCCGGTCTCGATATCGACGCAATCCGTATCGTAGCCAATGGCGTAAATAAATTGCGCAGCAAAGACAACGCCGTACTGGTGGTGACGCACTATCAGCGCCTGCTGGATTATATCATTCCCGACTTTGTACACGTATTATATGATGGCCGCATCGTGAAATCCGGTCCGAAAGAACTGGCGCTCGAGCTGGAAGAAAAAGGATACGATTTCATCCGCAACGAAGTAAAAGTAGGACAGGAGGCTTAATCCCGCTCCGGTACAGGTCAATCACAGGGCATTCCTGTTCCGGATCAGACAGCCCTGCTTAACTCTGAATTTACATGAACGATTCGACTTTATATTTCAAAGAATATTTCGATCAGCAGCAGACCGGCACTACTTCCGTGCTTAATGATCACCGGCAGCAGGCATTCGCCGCATTCAGCCAACTGGGTGTGCCCGGTGTGAAACATGAAGAGTGGAAGTACACGCGTATCAACAGCCTGTTCAATACACAATACCGGTTGCAACCCGCTGACACATTGCAGGCCGCGGATCTCAACGATCTCCGCCTGCCAGCCCATGAAGCAGCCAACGAACTGGTATTTGTAAATGGCCGTTATGTGGCCGCTTTATCAATTTTGCGCAGCAAAAACCTGGTATTGCTTCCATTAAACGAAGCTGCTGAAGGTGAATATGCCGCTATCGTTGATCAACATTATGGACACAGTGCCGATTACCTGCGTGACGGAATCAATGCACTCAATACGGCATTGTCTGATGGCGGCATTTATCTGCATATCGGCAAAAACACCGAGATCGAACATCCCGTTTATATTTATCATATCGTGGATGCGCGCGCCGAAGCCGTACTGGCACAGCCCCGCAGCCTCGTGTATATGGGACAAAACGCAGGCGTCACCATTGTTGAAACATACCATACTATCGGCAACGCCGAAAGTTTTACCAACCAGGTATTCGAAGTAGCCGTAGAAAAAGACGCCCGCCTGGAATATTACAAAATCCAGAACGACGTTGCTTCCGCCAACCTCGTAAGCACAAGCCATATCCGTCAGACCGGAGCCAGCCACGTTAATACCGTGACCATCTCCCTGAACGGCGGTATCGTGCGCAACAACCTCAACCTGGTACTCGAAGCCCCTTATTGCGAAGGACATCTTTATGGTCTGTACTTTCAGCAGGGCAGCAGTCATGTAGACAATCACACCATCGTAGACAATGTAGCGCCGAATTGCCTGAGCTATGAGTTATACAAAGGCATTCTCGATGAGCAGTCTACCGGTGTTTTCAACGGAAAAATATTTGTTCGTCAGCCTGCGCAGAAAACCAATGCGTACCAGACCAACAAAAATGTATTGCTGTCAAAAACAGCGAGCGTCAATACCAAACCTCAACTGGAGATTTTTGCGGACGATGTAAAATGTTCGCACGGATGTACGGTAGGTCAGTTGGACGAAGAAGCGCTGTTCTATCTGCGTTCACGTGGTATCACACAACAAGCTGCCCAGGCGCTGTTGCTCCAGGGATTTGCTTTGGATGTGCTGGAAAAGATCAAACTGGCGCCCATCCGGGCTTATGTTGACAGCCTGATTGCCGGTCGCCTGCAATTCACTCAATCATGATTACGGAAACAACCATACCGTCACTCGATATAGCAGCGATCCGCCGTCAGTTTCCCGTATTGCATCGGGAAGTGAAAGGGCATCCGCTGGTGTACCTGGACAATGCGGCTACATCGCAGAAACCAAAGGTGGTGATCGATGCGCTTGTAGATTATTACTCGGGTTACAATGCCAATATTCACCGCGGTATTCATACGCTGGCCGAAGAAGCTACTGCCGCTTTTGAAGCCACGCGTGATACGGTTGCCCGTTTTATCAATGCCGCCAGCCGCGAACAGATCATCTTTACGCGCGGTACCACCGAAAGCATCAACCTGGTTGCACAAACCTGGGGACGCCGGCAGGTCAACAAAGGAGACGAGATCATCATCTCCGGTATGGAACACCATTCCAATATCGTACCCTGGCAATTGCTTTGCCTGGAAAAAGAAGCGGTGCTGAAAGTGATCCCCGTGCTGGATAATGGCGAGTTGGATCTCGATGCGTACAAAGCATTGCTGAGCCCGCGGACAAAGATTGTTTCCATCGTGCATGTATCCAATGCATTGGGTACAGTGAACCCGGTGAAGGAAATCATTGAGGCGGCGCGTCAGCAGGGAGCCGTGGTGATGATCGACGGTGCGCAATCAAGTGTGCATCTCGATATCGATGTGCAGGCACTGGATTGCGATTTCTTTGCCATGTCTGCGCACAAAGTATATGGTCCCACGGGTATAGGCATATTGTATGGAAAAAAGGAATTGCTGGAGAATATGCCCGTATTCCAGGGTGGGGGAGAAATGATCAAGGAGGTGAGTTTTGAAGGAACCACCTTCAACGAACTGCCTTATAAATACGAAGCAGGTACGCCTAACATAGCAGACACCATTGCATTTAAAGCGGCATTGGATTTTGTAACGGAGACAGGAAAAGGCCGTATGCGCCAACACGAAGATCAGTTGCTGGCTTATGCAACGGACAAACTGCAACAACTGCCGGGGCTGCGGATCATCGGGCAGGCTGCTGAAAAGATCAGCCTGGTATCTTTTATTATTGATGGAATTCATCCGCAGGACATCGGCATCCTGCTCGATACGCAAGGTATTGCCGTGCGTACAGGGCACCACTGCGCACAACCGCTGATGCACCGTTTTGGTATCCCCGGAACCGTGCGCGCCTCGTTCGCAGTATATAACACAATGGAAGAACTGGACAGGCTGATAGCCGGTCTGCAACGCGCCATCAAATTGCTGGCATAAAACGCATGGAAGAAACAAAGCCGATCGCGGAAATAGAAAAAGAGATTGTGGAAGAGTTTGCGCTCTTCGATTCCTGGGACGATAAGTATGAATACATTATCGACCTGGGAAAAAAACTGGCGCCGCTTGCACAGGAGCATAAGCTCGATGAGAACAAGATCAAAGGTTGCCAGTCGACCGTATGGATGGTAGCCAATTACCGCGATGGCCGTGTGTTCTTCGAAGCAGACAGCGACGCAATCATTGTAAAAGGACTCGTGAGCATGCTGATCCGCGTATTGTCCGGGCAAACACCGGATGCGATCATCGAAACGCCGCTGGCATTTATACAGCAGATCGGGATGACCTCGCACCTGGCGCAGACAAGGTCCAACGGATTGCTGTCGATGGTAAAACAAATGAAGAATTACGCGCTGGCCTACAAACTCAAAAACGACGTAAACGGATGAGCAGAACGGAGGAGGAATTGAAACAAGCGGTGATCGAACGTTTGCAAACGATCTTTGATCCCGAACTGCCGGTAAGTATCTGGGAGCTGGGGTTGATCTATGAAATCAACATCAACGCAGATAACAATATCCAGGTAGTGATGACGCTGACGGCACCGGGATGTCCCGCTGCGCAGACGCTGCCTGTGGAAGTAGACCAGAAGCTCCGCGAAATCGAAGGAGTAAATGATGTACACGTGGTACTCACCTGGACGCCGGCCTGGGATAAGAGCCGGATGTCGGAAGCAGCCCAGTTGGAACTGGGATTCTTATGAACTTGAAAAGATCTAAACAGATATGAAAGTTACCGCCCAGGAAGAATACGGACTACGCATATTGATCCGCATTGCAGGATGCAAAGACGCGAAAGGTCTCAGCATTCCGCAACTGACCGAAGCCGAAGGTATCAGCAGTCACTATGTGGCCAAGCTCACGCGTGTGCTGCGCATGAAAGGATTCATCAACAGCACACCCGGCAACAAAGGCGGTTACGTCCTGGCGCGTCCCTCGCGCGAGATCGTAATCCGTGATGTATTGAGCGCATTGGGAGGAATGATCCTGGAACAGGAAGTCGGTACACAAACAGGCTCTTCTTTCCGCCTTTGTACGAATTCCGTGGATTGCTCTGCACGCTCACTCTGGACAATGATTCAATTTACGGTCGATCGTTTATTGGAAAACGTTACCCTTCACGACCTGGCCTGTACCGGCGATGAGTCAGGCGATTTCCTTAAAAGCCTTTTACTGGATAAAGCCACTTCACGGCTAATTTCGAAATAGTAGTGCAACGGAGTAAAAAAAGAAAAAGGGACGTGTAGAAACACATCCCGCTACACACTACTGTATGAGAAACATCGATTATTTCATTTTATCAGGTCCGGAAAAACTCCGTCCTGAATAGGCTGACAACCCATTATTTCTCTTCGTTGCGCAGGATACGAAAAAAAAATCGCTTCATCACTGCCGACCTTTGCGGGTTTTTCTTCAGCGGCATCTTTGCCTGCTGCATTTCGGCCTTACATTTTATACGTTCATCTGTTAAATGCCTTCTGCTTACGCTTTAGAAGATTTGCGGGTTTCTGCAATTCGTAAGCGTCAAAATCTTATTTTTGAAACATTCATTCACCTAAAAAAAATAATTAGTTTAAAAATGTCGCTCCAACAAAAATTTACCGGTACCGGTATCGCCATTGTAACTCCTTTTCTTGCCGATGGATCTATTGACTGGAACAGCTATAAACAGTTGATCGAGTTTTGGATCAAGGGTAAGGTGGAGTACCTGGTCGTATTGGGCACCACCGGTGAAAGCGCGACAATTCATGGTGAAGAAAAACAGGAAGTGTTTACGTTTGTGCAGCAAACCGTCAACGGCCGTGTGCCGCTGATGGCCGGTATCGGTGGCAACGACACCAAAGAAGTGCTCGATGCTTTTGCGCACTACGACCTGACAGGCTACGATGCGATCCTTTCCGTATCGCCTTATTACAACCGCCCCAGCCAGGAAGGGATTTTCCAGCACTACAAAGCGCTGAATGAGAAAACACCGCTGCCACTGATGTTGTACAACGTACCATCGCGTACGGGGCAGAATGTGACGGCAGAGACACAACTGCGTATTGCACGCGAGTGCGATAAAGTATTTGCGACCAAGGAAGCCTGTGGCAATTTTGACCAGATCAATTACCTGCTTAAATACCGTCCCGAAGGATTTTTAGTAATCAGCGGCGACGACGGCCTCACACTGCCCATGATCGCCTGCGGTGCAGACGGCGTTATCTCCGTGGTAGCTAACGCGTATCCCGAAGCCTTCTCCGATATGACGCGCCATGCACTTAAAGGCGACGTCAAAACGGCGGCAACGCTTCATCACCGGCTTACCGATATCATTACCTCCCTGTTCGCAGAAGGAAGTCCTTCTGGCGTCAAGGCCTATTTAGATGAAATGAATCTTTGTAAAAATTATTTCCGTTTGCCGGTCGTCAGCGTAAGTGATAAGCTGCGTCACCAGATCCGTGACTATATCAGTAAATTTTAGGGTAAAATTTCCCCGTTTAACAATGTCCCAGCAGGAAGTAAACAATGGCGAAAATAGCGATGAAGCCTAAGCATCCGCCGCCCCATTTGTATCCTGCGTAGCCTGCAAGCAAGGTTCTGAGCCAGTTTTGCATAATGGTAATATTTTTATCTGTTACCCTGCAAAATTGTGCCATGTCTGTTGCGCTGGCTGGCATGATATTGCTTCAGATAAGGGAAAATGGATTTATGATAAAAACTTCGATCTTATCCCTTTCGGTAGCTGTGGCTGCGTCGGTATTGTTTATAAGCTGTACCGGCAACGACAAGAATGGTAATCAGCCCGGAAAGGATGCACAGGAAAACAAAGCCCCCGCCAGGGAATGGAAGAAGCCCAAAAATCTTCAATATCATTTTCAGCCCTCCAAAGAATGGGTGAAACGACTGAAAGAAACACCAGACTCTGCAGGAAAATACATCATCCTGTCTGTTAACCGCGTGGACCTCGATCATGTTCGTCAATTGGATTCCCTGTTGGTGCCCGATGATCTCAGTGGCGACCGGGAAGCTTACATGCCTTTTCCGCTCGAGGCAAAAGGCTTGAAGGATATTGAAAAGATCGTATTCTTTTCGTATGCCACGCAATCCTTTGCAGCTTACAATTACGGACAACTGGTATATGCAGGTCCAACGAGCATGGGCAGCAAAGCACATCCTACACCGGAAGGTTTGTATTTCACCAACTGGAAAGCGGAAGAAACGATCAGCACGTTTGATGATGAGTGGGTACTGCGCTGGAATTTTAATATCGAAAACAAAGAAGGTATCGGCTGGCACCAATACGCATTACCCGGTTATCCGGCAAGCCACTCCTGTCTGCGTTTGCTCGAGTCCGATGCAAAACAATTATACGATTGGGCTGATCAGTGGAAGCTGAAAGGATCTGATAGTGTTGTGCTGAAAGGAACACCCGTAATTGTTTTTGGAAAATATCCCTTTGACGGTCCGAAACCATGGATGGCACTGGCGCAGGATGCACATGCGCTCGATATCAAAGCGGGAGACCTGGAAAGTTTAGTGAGTCCGCACCTGGAAGAGATAAAAGCGACGCAGGAAAAAAGAGCGGCAACACCTAAAGAAGATGCTGCCGCCACGAAGAAAAGTTAATCAGTAAATTATTTGCTGGCTTTGATCTGCCAGATAATATTCGCATCGTCATCACTGACGAGCAATGAGCCGTCCGGTAAAACAGTTGTACAAACCGGGCGGCCATATACCTCACTTTTCGAAGCATCTGCCACAAACCCTGTTAAGAAATCTTCAGGAGGTCCTGAAGGCTTGCCGTTGCTGAACGGGACAAACACCACTTTATAACCGGAGAGTTCCGAGCGGTTCCATGAACCGTGCTGGCCAATAAATGCACCATTTCTATACCGTGCAGGGAATGCCTCTTTCGTGTAAAAGGTAAGACCCAGTGAAGCGGTATGTGAACCCACCGGTACGTCGGGTACAATAGCCCGGCTTACCAATTGTGGTTGCGGATCATCTTTCATCCGGGGATCAGGATGCTGACCGAAATAAGAGTAAGGCCATCCGTAGAAGCCGCCCTGTTTTACACTGGTAATATAATCGGGTACCAGGTCGTCTCCCAGACCGTCACGTTCATTTACTGCCGTCCATAATACATTGCTGCCCGGAGCCCAATCCATTCCTACAGGATTGCGCAGGCCGCTCGCGTAAATTTTTTCACCCGATCCGTCCGGATTCACTTCAAGGATGGCGGCACGGCGTACTTCATGTTCCATTCCGTTTTCGCCCACATTGCTGCCGGAGCCAACAGAGATATAGATTTTGTTGCGTTCTTTATTGGTGATGAGGTTGCGTGTCCAGTGATTATTATAACCGCCGGCGGGCAGCTCTACTATTTTTTCGCCTTTACCTTCCAGTTTGGTAATACCGGCTTTATAAGGAAAACGCAACAGGCCGTCGGTATTGGCTACGTAGAAATAATCACCGAGGATCAGCATGCCGAAAGGCTGGTTGAGTTTTTCGGCAAACACATGGCGCGTTTCATAGCGGCCGTCTTTGTCCTGGTCGCGGAGCAGCGTAATGCGGTTGGCACTTCTGCGGGTGTTGGATTCGGAAACGAACACATCGCCGTCAGGGCCAACATAGATCCAGCGTGGGTGGTCCAGTCCGTCGGCAAACCGTGAGACGCTGAACCCTTCAGGAGCCACAGGCATGCGGGTATCGGGCCATCCGATTACTTTGCTGGTATTGCGTACCGACTTGGTAGCAAAAGGAGCGGGCAGCGTGTCGCCGTTCGGTACAGGCGAAGGTTGTGTGGACTGATTTTTTCCACCATTGCCACAGGCGTAAGTGATTACGATCGCGGGCAACAGGGCAAGAGAAAGTAGCGTAGATTTTGCCATGGGAATCATTTTTTTAAGATACAGCTATTTAGGCGGCCAAAATAATGCCATAAGCCTAACTTGCAGCATGTACTCACGTGAAGAAGCCGCACAGATCAAAAGGGACTTCTGGACGCGATTTGGTCAATACATGCGTCCCGTGCCCGGCGCATCCGGTGATACCATCAACTGGCTCAATTACAAAACCGGTATCCGTCACCTGTTTTTCCGGCTGGATGCCGGTCGTCAGCAGGCATCCATTGGTATAGAAATACGCCATCCCGATCCGGAATGGCAGGCGCTTTACTTTGATCAGTTCAAAGCCCTGCAGAAAATTCTCGAATCACATACGGAAGAAAGCTGGGACTGGCAACTGCATCAATACGATGAAGATGGCAAATTGGTGAGTACGATCCGCACCACCTTGCCGGGTGTCAATATCTTCAAAACAGACGACTGGCCGCGTATCATTTCCTTTTTCAAACCTCGCATTATTGCGCTAGATGCTTTCTGGGATCTTGTGAGGGATGGGTTTGAGTAGGTGAATGGTGAATCGTCATCCCGAAGTCTCGGGAGTCAATAAGTCAATAAGTGAATAAGTGAATGAGTGAGTCGGCGAAGGGTGGCCCAATACTTCGGCCTCTCGAAGGGAAAAGCCGCAGCTTAACTGCGGCTTAATTGTAGCAGGTAGAGCCTATCGTCAGTTGCAGAATTCTTCTATCAATTTAATCCAACCGTTTACTACACCGGCAAGATAGGCCCACCGATAACCGGTAGCCGGATGTTAAATGCTTAAGTTTAATTCAAAATGGTGAATGGTCAATGGTGAATAAGTCAATCTTTGCGCCTTCATCTCTTTGCGGCTTTGCGTCAAATAGGCGCAGGTTTACGCAAATAAACAGAGACCGCGAAAACCTATAACCTGCTACCTAACCTTAAACCTTACTCCTTAGGCCTTACACCTTGATTCAGTAAAAAGTACCATATTTTCCCCGATCTTCCTCTCTATGCCTACCGGTAATAATGTAATTTTGTACCATAATCACAAGCTCTTATGCCCCGCAAGAAAATCCCCGTTTACGATATTTGCACCCTGGCGCACGACCATCACCAGGACGACTTCTTCATCGAGCGGTTTGCTGATTATATCCGGCGGCATTACGACAACCTCCATCACGCACACGGACATTCTTTCTACCACCTCGTCTTTTTTTCCAAAGGAAGCGGCACGCATTCCATCGATTTCGACCGGTTCGATGTCAGGGCCGGGCAGATCTATTTTATGGCACCCGGGCAGGTCCACAGTTGGCATTTCAAAGGAGAAACCGACGGTTATATCATCAATTTCTCCGAAAACTTTTTCCGTACTTTTTTACTGAATCCCGATTATCTCGAGAAGTTCAGCTTTTTTGGCGGACACAGCGAAGACAGCGTTTGCCAGTTGCCTCCCCTCATCCGGGAAACGGCTGTCAAACTTTTTCAGCAAATGCTTGAACAACACGTCACCGCAGACCGCGACCTGCTGCGGGTTTTATTGCTGCAGCTCTTCCTGCTCGTACGCGAACATTGTGCTAAGAAGCCGACACAGGGATTGCCGCGTCATAAACAAACCTTACTCGCTAATTTCAGAAGTCTCATTAATCAGTATTATAAAACGATCCGGCTACCTAAAGAATACGCCGATCTGTTATACGTCACGCCCAATCACCTCAATGCGCTTTGTCAGGATTTGCTTGGCAAAACGGCCGGCGAATTGATCCGCGACAGGATATTGCTTGAGGCAAAACGCCTGCTCGTGAATGCCGACATGAGCGTAACAGAGATCGCTTACGAGTTGAATTTCCAGGACAATTCCTATTTCAACCGTTTCTTCCGGAAGTACACCGGTGTTACGCCGGATTCATTCAGAAAACAGTTTACACATGTCTGATAAAGAATTGAGCATAAATGCTCCCGATGTCCGTCCCAGCGCCCTGAATGCGCTGCGCTGCAAGTGTCCCCGCTGTCGCCGGGGTGATATGTTCGTTTCCAAAAATCCCTATCGCCTGCGACAGACGTTGAAGATGCACGAGACCTGTCCCGTTTGCGGTCAGTATTTCGATCTTGAAGTGGGCTTTTATTACGGTTCCAGTTATGTGAGTTATGCGCTTTCTATTGCTTTAAGCGTGGCCTCGCTCATCGGATGGTGGCTGATCGTCGGCCTGGGTTTATATGACAACCGGTTTGTTTACTGGCTTGGGTTTAATGCCGTTTTATTGCTGCTCATGCAGCCTTTATTAATGCGCCTCGGACGTTCATTGTGGATTTTCTTTTTTGTGAGTTATGATCCCGACTGGCGTACCACTCCCGCTACCAAACCCGAGCGGCTGAACGACGACCAGAAAAATAACTGGTAGCAAAAATGAAGGGGCCTACGGAGAACCGTTGCCCCTTACTATGCCATATGAAAGATAAAAAAAACTAAATCAGTATCCGGGATTTTGTACCAGTCTCGGATTGTTGTCCAGCTCTGCCTGCTGGAACGGTAATACATAATTTTTCGTTTCAAATTTCAACGGTGTGCCGGCTGGTTGCTGCAGTGTTGGCAGCTTAGTATGTGCAATATTCCAACGCTTCAGGTCAAAGTACCGTTGACCTTCCAAGGCCAGCTCTACCCGGCGCTCGTGACGGATATATTCACGCAGCAATTCTTTGGTGTTGTAGCGGGTGCGGTTGACGGCAGGCATAGTCACACCAGGTCTTGCACGTACCGCATCTATTGCATCATAAGCCGCAGCCACAGGTCCGGTTACTTCATTACGCGCTTCCGCATACATCAGCAGGATATCCGCATATCTCAGGTGAACATAATCCTGGTCCGTTGCATTGGCCGTGTTGGTTGTAAATGGCGCACGGGAGAGGTCTACATATTTTTCCATGATAAAACCAGTCTGCGATACATAACTGCCGCTCCATACCGTACCGGCAGGATTGGTCCATACTTCTCCCGGCAGTTTGAGTGTAAGGTTGAGCCGCGGATCGCGGTTGTTGTAAGGCGTGGCCGGATTGTACAAAGGTGATTCGCTGATCGGCAGACCGTCCGTTGCTTCGTATTCATCTACCAGGTTGCGGTAAGGTTGAATGAGCGAGAACCAGCCAAGTTCGATGTCCATGCCCTGGTTGGCGCGCTGGATATTGTTGGGGGCCAGGTATTGGGTGGAAAAAAGTATCTCCGTATTCACCGCTGCATTCGACTGACCGGCTGTTTTGAAAATCGACGCATAGTTGTTGGATAAGCCGAAATTACCCGAGCTCATCACAGCTTCGAGTAAAGGAATGGCTGCGTCGAATTTTTGCTGCGTGATCAATACGCGTGCTTTCAATCCCTGCGCACTGCCTTTTACCGCATGCCCGTTGTATTTGATCTCGGGTAATTTTGAGATGGCAAAATCGAGATCGTCTTCTATCAGCCGATACACGTCTTCTTTGCTGCTCTTGGCAATTTTGGCCGCTTCTGCATTAGCCGGCGTTGACGTATAAACCACCACACCTCCAAAAAGCTGTACCAGGTCGAAGTAGGCGAGGGCGCGGATAAAACGAACTTCTGCTTTGTACAGATCTTTCTGCGCATCCGTGATCGGTGCTTTGTCTACATTGTCCAGGAAAAAGTTACAGGAAGCGATCGCTCTGTACGGCGTTGAATACATATTGTTCAACGCGCCACCGGTGGCGGCGGATAAGTTGCCGGTGCTCATCGTTTGCATATTGCCCTGGTTGGAATTATTATCCAGGAATGCATTGTCGGAAAGACCCTCAAGGTATACACGTTCGTAACCGAGAAAGTTTTGCTGAAGTCGCGAATACACACCGGCTAATGCAGTTTGCACATCGGTTTCAGAGTTCCAGAAAATTTCGCTCGACACACTGTTCTCCGGATTACGGTCAAGAAATCCTTTGCTGCAGCCGGTCAGTACCAAGCTTGTACAGGCAAGAATATATAGGGGAAAAAATAATCGTTTCATTTTAGAATGGTTTTGCAATGGTTAGAACTTGATGTTGATGCCTGCGTTGAAAATTTTTACCTGTGGATATTGCGCGAAGTTGCCGGTGAGACCCGCTCTCTCCGGATCGCCGCCTTCATACTTCGTAAAAGTGAGCAGGTTGTCGGCCGATACATACACCATCAGGTTGCTTGCGCGGATGCGGGAAATGATCGACTTACCGAATGTGTAGGACAACATGATATTTTTCAAACGCAGGTAAGAGGAGTTCATCAGGTAATAGGTACTGCCTGAATAGTTGGCCACGCCCTGGTAACCTGAAATATACATAGCGGGCATCGTGTTGCTGCGGTTTTCCGGTGTCCATGCATTGCGCCACTTCGTAGTGGGCGCCGTTCCCTGCATAAACGGATCGATGCCCCAGTTATTCACGCGCGCTGCCGTGCCTTCCACACCCTGGAAAAATCCGGTCAGCCCAAATCCTGCATAGTCAACATTGAAGCCGAATGAATAAGTGATATTGGGATAAGCACCCTTCACTACTTTGCGGTCATTGGCATCTACCACGCCATCACCATTGAGGTCCTTCATTTTGAGGTCGCCGGGTTTGGGGTTGGGGTTGAGTGCATGCACGGGAACTCTCGGATTGCCGATGTCTTCCACCTGGAAAATACCATCCCATATATAGAGATAATGCGCATCGTATTCATCGCCGGTACGGCGGATATTGGAACCGATGCTCGGTGTGCGGATGTACAACACTTTATTTTTTACCATCGAAATCAATCCGTTTACGCCATAGCCTACTTTGCCGATCGTGTTTTGGTGGCGAAGTTCCAACTCCACGCCCTGGTTGCGCAAACGTCCGTCGTTGGCGATAGGCGCACTCAGGCCCAGACTCGAAGGAATCGGTTGATTGGCGAGAATGTCGGAGGTTGTTTTGCGGAACCAGTCGAAGGTGATACCCAACAGCCCGCGTTTGATCTCGAGATCAAAACCAAGATCAAGCACGCGGGTGGATTCCCAACGTACGCTTTGATCTACGAGTGTATTGAGCACGGCACCTTGTGTAAGGGAGGTATTGCCGAAAGGATATCCGATATTATCCGTTGTCAGAATACGTTGATAGGCGTAAGTGCTGATGTCCTGGTTGCCCAGTGTACCATAAGAACCGCGCAGTTTCAGGTCGCTGATCCAGCTAAAATTGTCCCTGATAAAATCTTCCTGCGAAGCTCTCCAGCCAACAGAGAAGGATGGAAATACGCCCCAGCGGTAATCAGGCGATACTTTGGAGGTACCGTCATAGCGCAGGTTGGCTTCCAACAAATATTTTCCTTTGAAATCATAATTGACACGGCCGAAAAAAGACTGCATCGCCCATTCCGCCGGATTGGTACCGATGCCTGCCAGACGCGGAGAAGTATTGAACAAGGTCTGGTTCGTAGGCGAATAACCGCTTAGCTCCGTGAGGTTGGGAAACGCACTGTTGGGACGGTTGGCCCGCAGCGTTTGGTAGCGGTAATACAATTGTTCATAACCCGCGAGCGCACCGATCTGATGATCGCCGATACGTTTTTCGTAACGCAGGGTGCTGTATACCGTTGGCTGAATGATCTTACTGTATTGATCCGTAACACCCAGGATATCGGGCGGACCATTGTCGAAAAATTTGTAATCGCCATTCGTTTCCCTTTCCTGCAGCAGATAAGTATTTACAGGCCGCTGGTACATTTTATAATATTCATCGATATAGTTCACGGCTACTTTGGAAGACCAGGTAAGGCCTTTGAACAATTTGATATCAAGGTAGGCTTGTCCGTTAAGGTTATACTCTTTGGTATTTTGATAACCCATGGCAAATACCGTAGCGGGGTTGCGGTTACGGCCTTCATTCTGGTAGGCACGCTGCGCAATGCGGCCGCTGCCATCAGGAAGATAAGGGCCATACAACGGACCTGCGGCATAGATCAGCAACATCATGTTGTCGTTCAGAAACGGCGGGTCCGTACGGTTTTTATAAGTTACGTTCACCGAGGTGCCGAATGTGATCGATTTGCTGAGTTGATTACTGTAGTTTAATAAGGCATTGTAACGTTTGAAATTGTATACCGGCAACAAACCGTCCTGATCGAGATAACTCAAAGAAAAATTATACGTGCTTTTATCACTGCCACCGGAAACGGAAAGGTTGTGATTGGTAACGGTTGCCGGATTGACATAATAATCTACGTAATCGAAATTGGGATACAGGTTACGGTCGGTGGAATTTTTATACGCATCGATGCGTGCCTGTGTATAGATTTCGGGCAAACCCTGGCGGATCGCGGCTTTGCGGTACATTTCCATGTATTCCACCGAGTTGGTAATGAAGTCGGGCAACTCCGTTGCGTTGTGTCGTGCGATGTTGAAACGATAGCTGATAACGGGTTGTCCTTTGCGGCCTTTTCGTGTGGTAACGAGTATCACACCATTAGCGGCGCGTGCGCCATAGATGGAAGCGGAAGCCGCATCTTTTAATACGGTTACGTTTTCCACGTCATCGGGTGAGAGGTTGCCGAGCGAACCCACCACACCATCTATCAGTACAAGTGGTGAACTGGCCGTTTGGAAAGAACCGCGGCCACGTATCAACAAGGAAGCTTCATCACGGCCCGGTTGTCCTGAAGGTTGCACTACCTGCAAACCCGTTACTCTTCCCTGTAAAAGGTTGGTGGTGGTGGGAGCGGGGCGCTGGCTGAGCGTAGCTCCGGACACGCTGCTGACAGAGCCGGTGAGGTTTACTTTTTTCTGCGTGGTATAACCGACCACTACCACATCGTCCATTGTATTTTCAAGGGTCTTGAGCTGCACCTGTACATCGGCGGTGCTGGTTACGTTCACTTCTTTCGCTTCCATTCCCACATAAGAAAATGTGAGTATGGCGGGAAACTGGTCTGCTGCAATGGAGAAACTTCCATCTTCCTTACTGAGTGTACTTTTTGTAGTGCCTTTGATCTGCACAGCTACGCCGGAGAGCGGCTCGCCGCGATCATTGGTGATTTTTCCGTTGATAATTTTTTCCTGGAAATAGAACCGGTCATACGTGTAATGATCGTCGATAAAACCGGGAGAGGCCTGGGCAGGTACGTGCATAAAAAGTCCGTACCCAATGGCAAGCAGCATCCGCTTCATAATAGTTGAAGTTTATTGAATCGTTAGAATAAGTGCTTACAGGTGTGAAGCACTGGTTTTGGTAAAACTGGGTTAAAACTAACGACAGAGCATAGCTGTTGTCAATGTTAAGTTTTACTGATGTGATGGAAGATTTTCCTGCGGAAAAATGTGCAGATGTGAAAATGCGCAAATGAAAAAGCGATGAATGCATGAATTAAAAACCCCATTTCCACATTTACATATTTTCACATTCCGAAAGTGCGGTAGCCGCAGGCTACGTACTTTCGGACACATTTCCGTATTGCACTAACAAGTGTTATCTTAGCATCCTCAAATTTTAAAAATCCTTTCGCTATATGAAAGAAATTTATGTTGTTGCTGCTGTACGCACACCCATCGGAAGTTTTGGTGGGGCACTGAAATCTTTAACGGCTACACAATTGGGTGCTGCTGCTATCCGCGGTGCGGTAGAACGTGCAGGATTGAAACCTGAACAAGTGCAGGACGTATTGATGGGCTGTGTAATCCAGGCCAATCTCGGACAGGCACCTGCACGTCAGGCTGCGAAATTTGCCGGACTGCCCGATCAGGTGAATTGCACGACGGTCAATAAAGTTTGCGCCAGCGGCATGAAAGCGGTGTCACAGGCGGCGCAGAGCATTGCGCTCGGTGATGCCGACATTGTGGTAGCCGGTGGTATGGAAAGCATGAGCAACGTGCCGTTTTATACGGAAAATCTCCGCTGGGGTAATAAATATGGTAATACACAATTGGTAGATGGTTTGGTGAAAGATGGCCTTACCGATGTATACGATGGCAAAGCAATGGGCAATGCCGCCGAACTATGCGCACGCGAATGTGGTATCACACGCGAGGAGCAGGATGCATTTGCCATCAGCAGCTACCAGCGCAGCCAGGGCGCCTGGGAAGCCGGCAAATTTGCCAACGAAGTGATCTCCGTTGAAATTCCCCAACGCAAAGGCGATCCCGTAGTCGTAGCAAAAGACGAAGAACCCTGGAACGTAAAATTTGATAAAATACCTGCGCTGAGCCCCGCGTTTCAGAAAGACGGCAGCGTTACTGCCGCCAACGCATCAACCCTGAACGACGGCGCTGCTGCATTGGTATTGGTTAGCAAGGAAAAAATGGAAGAACTCGGTTTGAAACCAATTGCCCGTATACGTGGTTATGCCGATGCCGAACAGGCACCTGAATGGTTCACCACCACACCTTCGCTGGCGGTACCCAAAGCGGTGGAAAAAGCCGGCCTGCAAATGAGCGATATCGAATGCTGGGAACTCAACGAAGCATTTGCGGTGGTAGGTATTGAAAACAGCCGCCGCCTCCAGCTTGATCCGGCGCGCGTAAATATGCATGGTGGTGCGGTATCGATCGGTCACCCTCTCGGTGCAAGTGGTGCGCGCATCCTGGTTACCCTGATCAATGTAATGAAAGCAAACGGATTTAAATACGGTGCGGCCGGTATCTGTAACGGTGGTGGTGGTGCCAGTGCGCTGGTATTGGAAAATATCGACTAACGTTAATATATTATTAAAAGCAAAAACCCTTGTCCTCACAGGCGAGGGTTTTCGCTTTCAGGGTTGTCTTGAGTAAAATAAACTCAAATTATGAAACGTATTTTACTTGTATTAATCCTGTGCCTTTTTGTTTCCGCTGCTTATTCACAAACCTTCCGGCAGGGGGTGGGTTTAAGCGCTCATTGCGGATTTCTTTCCAATGATGATAACGATCTCACTTTTTCCTCTGCGCTGAATTACACGCCCCGTTTTCATTTCATGGAAAAAAAGAATATATCCCTTTCTGTTGGCCTGCCAGTCTCTGTAGGCTTTTCCGGTGGTTATTCGTACGACGGTGATTTCGAGGAGTACGATTCCAATGATGATGTCAATTTTATGGTCAATGCTCCGCTGATGATCGATTTCAACTGGGGAGCCGGAGCCAACCGCGAAACTAAAAAACGCTTTGGTCTATTTGTGGGAGTGGGTGCTGGTTTTCACTATGGTGATTTTTTGGAAAGAAAGTATGATGCTGACAATTTGTATTATTATACCCAAAATCGCAGCGTTACGAGTTTTGGCCATGCGGTCAACTTTGGTATGCGTTTCGCAACAGGCCGCCGGCAGAAAAATGTCGAGTTGCGTTTTTCTATCCACGATGGAGTGAATAAACCACGTGCTACTGTACTCGGTGTCGGCACACATTTCAACTTCTAAGCAAGCTGTTTAGTGATCGCCTGCATGATCTTGACGGCGTGTTCGCGCGAGTTTTCGATAAAAAGACGATGCGTGTTCATGCCTCCGCAGATCACGCCAGCGAGAAAGATGCCGGGCACGCTGGACTCCTGCGTGTCCGCATCCACTACAGGACACATCACTTCATCTTCCGACAAATTAATCATGATCTTCCGCAGAAAGGCCAGGTTGGGCTGATAACCGGTTGCCGCAATCACCCAGTCGTTCTCGAGTGTCACCACCCCGTTTTCTGTTTCAATCACTACTTCTTTTTCGCGCACTTCAAGCAGCTTTGCATTGTAATATGCCTTGATCGATCCTTCTTCGATGCGGTTGAGGATATCTGGCCGTACCCAATATTTTACCCGCTTACCTATTTCCGGCTGGCGGATCACCATCGTTACTTCCGCGCCCTTGCGCCAGGTTTCCAAAGCGGCATCCACCGCTGAGTTCTGCGCGCCCACTACCACTACTTTCTGAAAAGCATAGGGGTGGGGTTCTTTATAGTAATGGGTAACCTTGGGCAGGTCTTCTCCGGGAATATTCAGTTTATAGGGAATATCGTAGAAGCCGGTTGTAATGATGACTTTAGCTGCCTTGTATGCTCCACGGCTGGTGGTTACCTGAAACCGGTTATTTTCTCCTTTGATAGCTGTTACTTCTTCGTAAAGCCTCACAGGGATGTCAAAACCCTGGGTCACTCTGCGGTAGTATTCGAGTGCTTCGGCCCGGGTGGGTTTGGGGTTATTGCTGACGAAGGGCACGCCGCCGATCTCCAGCCGTTCCGAGGTGGAGAAAAAAGTCATATTAACCGGGTAATGAAAGATCGAGTTGGTAAGCGCACCTTTTTCGATCACCGCATAACGGAGTCCTGCTTTCCGGGCTTCCAGCGCGCAGGCCAGTCCGATAGGGCCTCCGCCAACGATAACCAGATCAAATTGTTCGGTTCCTTGCATGTGGCAAAGATACCATTGCCCCGGGATGGATTTCATTTTAGGTTTTATCCCCTCTGTCGCTTAAATTTGCGGCACTTTAAATGTAAAGGATTAACATGGCAAGAACTATCGCATTCCGTGAGGCCCTGCGTGAGGCAATGTCCGAAGAGATGAGAAGGGACGAACGTGTTTTTTTAATGGGTGAAGAAGTAGCCGAATACAACGGAGCCTACAAGGTGAGCCAGGGTATGCTGGCCGAATTTGGTCCCAAACGCGTGATCGACACACCGATCGCCGAGCTGGGCTTTACCGCAGTGGGTGTAGGCGCCGCACAAAACGGTCTCCGCCCGGTTGTTGAGTTCATGACCTGGAACTTTGCCGTACTGGCATTGGACCAGATTCTCAATACCGCTTCAAAAATGCTCGCCATGAGCGGCGGACAGATTTCCTGCCCCATCGTATTCCGTGGTGGTAACGGCTCTGCCGGTCAGTTGGGTGCCCAGCACTCTACGGCTTTCGAAGCACTTTATGCCAACATTCCCGGTATCAAAGTCGTTTCTCCCAGCAACCCGTATGACGCAAAAGGTCTGCTGAAACAAGCCATCCGCTACGAAGAAGATCCCGTTATGTTCATGGAAAGCGAACAGATGTACGGTGATAAAATGGAAGTTCCCGAGGAAGAATATTATATCGAACTCGGTAAGGCCGACGTGAAGAGAGCCGGTACCGACGTTACGATCGTTTCTTTCAATAAAATGATGAAAGTGGCCCTGGGTGCCGCTGCCGAGCTCGAAAAAGAAGGCGTAAGCGCTGAGGTGATCGACCTGCGCAGCATCCGCCCGCTCGACTGGCAGACCATCCTGGAGAGTGTAAAGAAGACCAACCGTCTCGTGATCGTGGAAGAACAATGGCCTTTCGCCTCTGTATCTTCCGAGATCGCCTACCGCATTCAGAAGGAAGGATTCGATTATCTCGATGCGCCGATCCGCCGTATCACCGCCGCCGATGCTCCGCTGCACTATGCACCTAACCTGGTAGCTGCCGCCCTGCCAAACGTAGAGCGTACCGTGAAAATCGTGAAAGAGGTAATGTACACGAAGAAGTAATTTTACTAATATAAGACTGGGAAACGCCACATTTATGTGGCGTTTTTTCATATAAATCGTAAAAATACTCTGGATAATTATTTTCAGATTGATGCAGCGTTTTGCCGCATAACATGCATCTTTGTTACGGTTTTTCATAGGATATTGGATTTTACAACGAGGCTGGATTTCTATCCGGCCTTTTTTTATGCCCTGATCTTCCGCTACTTCGCCAATAACCTGATTCTCTCCGTCAACGGTGCCCGGATTACCATAAAAATCAATAAGTTTGACCCCTGATTGCCGATTTAAATGCAATTGACCTGATTTACTATGCCGCATATATTGATCATTGACGACGAAAAGGCCATCCGCAAGACACTGAGTGAAATTCTTTCTTTCGAAGGTTATACGATCGACGAAGCCGCCGACGGGGAAGAAGGGCTGAAGAAGTTTCGTGAAAAGACCTACGACGTGGTGCTCTGCGATATCAAAATGCCGAAAATAGATGGTATCGAATTTTTACAGAAAGCCGGTGAGTCAAATCCCGATGTTCCCATTATCATGATCTCCGGACATGGCAACATCGAAACTGCCGTGGAAGCTGTAAAAAAAGGTGCCTACGATTATATTTCCAAACCACCGGATCTCAACCGCCTGCTGATCACCATCCGCAACGCGATGGACAAAAGCAACCTGGTTACCGAAACAAAGGTGCTCAAACGCAAAGTAAGCCGCGTACAGGAGATGATCGGCGAATCCGATCCCATCCTCAAGATCAAGGAAACGATCGAAAAAGTGGCGCCTACAGAGGCCCGTATACTCATCACCGGTGAGAACGGGGTAGGTAAGGAACTCGTGGCCCGCTGGGTACACGAAAAAAGCAACCGTAACACAGGGCCACTCGTTGAAGTGAACTGCGCAGCCATCCCCACCGAGCTGATCGAAAGCGAATTGTTCGGACACGAGAAAGGTTCGTTTACGTCTGCCATCAAACAACGCATCGGTAAGTTTGAACAGGCTACCGGCGGTACACTTTTCCTCGATGAGATCGGCGATATGAGTCTCAGTGCGCAGGCAAAAGTGCTGCGCGCCCTGCAGGAAGGAAAAATCACCCGCGTAGGAGCCGATAAAGATATCAGCGTGGATGTACGCGTAATCGCGGCTACCAACAAAGACCTGCTCAAAGAAGTAGAGGACAAAAATTTCCGTCTCGACTTATATCACCGCCTCAGCGTGATTCTTATTCACGTACCCTCTCTGAATGATCGCAGGCAGGATATTCCGCTGCTGGTGGACCAGTTCCTCGACGATATCTGCGCCGATTATGGCGTGGCAAAGAAAAGCATCGACGACAATGCCATGCAGTCGCTGCAGAATTACGACTGGACCGGTAACATCCGTGAACTGCGCAACGTGGTAGAGCGCCTCGTGATCCTTTCCGGTAAAGTCATTACCGCAGAAGATGTGAAAAGTTATGTACTGCCGCGCTGAACCTGTAAATGATTTCACAAACTTTCAATGGCTGCGCAGGACGCGGTAAAGAGATAAACTACTTTTGAGCAACAAAAAATAAAGGCCCATGCCGCTTCAACACATCCTGGTTGTATACCTGATCAGTGTTTTATTGGTTTTTCTTCCTTCATTCGGTCTCGCAAAACTTTTTGCGAAAGCCGGTCGTGAATCCTGGAAAGCATACGTTCCTTTTTACAATACATGGATCATGCAGGATATTGCCAAACGTCCCAAACATTGGGTATTCTGGCAATTCATTCCTGTTGTGGGATGGTTCATTACGCCGGGTATCTTCATAGAATTTGCCAAAGTATTTGCCCGCTATTCATTTGGTGAGCATATCATGGCGTCTTTGTTTGCGCCGTTTTATTTTCCCTGGCTGGCCGGCAGAAAAGATCTGCGTTACGTTGGTCCGGATGTGGTGAAGCATTATAAAAAAGCCGCCTGGCGCGAATGGGTAGATGCAGCCATCTTCGCAGTCGTAGCGGCTACGTTGATCCGCACATTTGTATTCGAAGCCTACACCATTCCTTCGAGCTCGATGGAAAAAACATTGCTGATAAACGATTTTCTGTTTGTAAGCAAACTGAGCTATGGACCACGTATTCCCAATACACCACTAAGTGTGCCGTTCATGCACAACTACCTGCCGGGAAGCAGCGGCCGCAAATCTTATTCAACCGCGATTGAGCTGCCTTACATCCGCTGGTTCGCTTCGCCGGTAAAAAGAAATGATGCGGTAGTATTTAATTTTCCCGAAGGGGATACTGTTATCAACAGACCCGAGTTCCAGTCGGCCGTACCTTATTACCAGATGGTACGCGCGCTCGGACGTCAGGCTATCCTGGGCAATCCCGATGAATATCCGCTGGCCATTCATCCGGTTGATAAAACGGATAACTATATCAAACGTTGCGTAGCGGTGGCGGGCGATTCACTGCAAATCATTGCCGGTGTTTTGTATGTAAACGGCGCACCTGCTTATGTGCCGCCGCACTCGTCCACGTTCTATCGTTTTACGGTGAAACAGGGGCAGATCATTTCTGAAGAAGATCTCCGCGAGGCAGGCATCCGTCTCAATATGGGCGATTCGGAAGGAGGAGCAAAAGACTTTTCTTCGATTGGCGGCAACATGTTCCGCGCCAACCTCTCAGCCGGTGAACTCGAAAAACTAAAAAGCATTGCAAGTGTTGATGTAGCGTCTATTCAGAAAGAGATTGAGCCAACCGCTCCGGGTGCTATGTTCCCTTATGACCGTTCTATCAGTTGGTCGGTAGACAGCTTTGCTTATGACCATGCACTATGGGTACCGAAAAAAGGTGCAAGCGTTGAACTCACTCCACGCAACATGTTATTTTATCGCCGTTGTATCGAGGTGTATGAAAACAACAAATTGCAGGAGTTTAATGGTAAAGTGTTCATCAACGACAAAGAAGCGACCAGTTATACATTCAAAATGGATTATTACTGGATGATGGGGGATAACCGTCACAAATCACAGGACAGCCGCTACTGGGGTTTTGTACCCGAAGATCATATTGTTGGTAAAGCGTGGATGATATGGATGAGTTGGGACAAGGGACCACGGTGGAAACGGTTGTTTAACATTATAAAATAGTTTACCTTTAAATGCCCCTGTCGAACGAGGGGCATTTTTTATCGGTCAACAGAACCATATGACAGAAAAAACGATTCATTTTTCTTATAAAGAATATACATCGGTCAGCGAACTGGAACCGGCAGATGCGGCATTGCTGCAGTCGGCCCGTGAAGTGACCAGACTTGCTTACGCTCCTTATTCTCATTTTCACGTAGGTGCCGCCGCCCGGCTCACCAGTGGCGCTATTGTAAAAGGAACCAACCAGGAAAACGCTTCTTATCCCGTGACCATTTGCGCTGAACGTATTTTGCTGGGCAATGCGGCCATGCAATATCCCGGTGAAGGCATCGATGCGCTGGCTATTTCCTACAACAGTGAAGGGGAGAATGATCATCCTATATCGCCTTGTGGCATGTGCCGCCAGGCATTGCTGGAATACGAAGGAAGAACCGATCATCCGATCCGCCTCATCTTATCCGGTCAGGAAGGACGTATCTGGGTGATTCCGGCGGCGAGTTTGTTGTTGCCTTTTGCCTTTACACGCACCGAACTGGAAACTTCCACGGGTAAATAGCCCTTCGGCGGCCGAAGTACCGGCCCGACACTTCGGGCTCAGGGAGCGCATTTCATTCACTTATTCACCTATTGACTTATTGACTCCCGAGACTTCGGGATGACAATTCACGGTGTTTCAAAAAAGCGTCTGCACACCGTGCGTCCATTTCAGTTCGAGTTCGAGCAACCATTTCTTGCGCCATAGTCCGCCGGCATAACCGGTAAGGCTGCCGTTGTGCCCGATCACCCGGTGACAGGGAACGATGATGGCGATACGATTGCGGCCATTCGCATTGGCCACAGCACGCGTATTGTTCCGGTCTCCCGACCGCAACGCCAGATCGAGATAACTGATCGTTTTGCCATAGGGAATCACGCAAAGCAGGTTCCATACCTGTTGCTGAAAGCCCGTGCCGGGCTGATCGAGCGGAAGATCGAATACACGGCGTTCTCCCTGAAAATATTCGATGAGCTGCTGCACGCAATCTGTAAGCAGGGGGCTGTTGTTTGTTGGCGGAATGGCTTCGTCTTCTTTCATAAACTCCACCATCCGAACACAGGTATCCGTAACCGCAATTTTAAGCTTGCCAAGCGGCGACTGATAGGTGGTATGGTAAAGTTGTTCAGCCAATTTTTAAACCATTAGGAACGGGCTTGCCGGGACTTAATAACACCACGTTATTGTTTTCATCATAAATACCAAGCACCAGGCACTCGCTGATGAAGTTGGCGATCTGCTTGGGCGGAAAATTTACTACGGCTATTACCTGTTTGCCCACTAATGCTTCCGGCGTATAATGAACGGTGATCTGCGCTGAAGATTTTTTTATACCCAGTTCTCCGAAATCCACCGACAATTGATAAGCCGGTTTTCTTGCTTTCGCAAAAACAGTGGCTTCGAGTATGGTACCGGTACGCATGTCTATCTTTTCAAAATCTTCCCAGGAAATCATTCTTTTTTTTACGAATCTACCAATTGTTTTATTGAGGACGAGGAGGATTTTATTTGCTGATGTCAGCGGTTGAATTTACCTTAAGCAAAAGTTTGCCGATGAAAAAATCTTCCAGGAGAACCTTTATACGTCAGGCTGCCGTAGCAGGCGCAGGTTTCGTAATTGTTCCACGCCACGTATTGGGCCGCGGATACGTTGCGCCCAGTGATAAACTCAATATCGCTGGCATTGGTGCCGGTGGAAAGGGCGAAAGTGATCTCGCCGAGTTTGCCAAAAGTCCCCATGTCAATATCGTTGCCATGTGCGATGTAGATGACAGGGCCGCCGCCAAAAGCCGCGAGCGTTTTCCCAAAGCAAATTATTACAAAGACTTCCGTAAGATGTTGCAGGCCGAGAAGAACAACATCGACGCGGTATCCATTTCCACACCGGATCATACCCACGCGGTAGCCACGATGGCGGCTATGGCCATGGGCAAACACGTGTATACGCAGAAACCACTCACGCACGATATCTATGAAGCACGTCAGCTCGCCGAAGCGGCGCGCAAGTACAAAGTAGTGACGCAAATGGGCAACCAGGGTGGCTCGGGGGATGGCGTGCGAAAAGCTAAGGAAATGTATGATGCTGGCTTAATCGGTGAAGTAATAGAAGCGCATGCATGGACCAATCGTCCGGTTTGGCCGCAGGGGATTCCCACTCCAACCGGCAAACACGCCGTGCCGAAGGAACTCGACTGGGATCTGTGGCTCGGCCCCGCACCTTATATCGATTACAATCCGGCCTACGTACCGTTCAACTGGCGCGGCTGGTGGGCATTCGGTACCGGCGCCTTAGGCGATATGGCTTGTCATATCATGGATCCGATCTATCGCATCCTGCCGATCCTGTATCCCGATTCTGCCGAATGCAGCGTGTCCAATGTATGGAAAGACATGTGGGCCGAAGGTAACTATGTTGACAGCGCACCTCCGTCTTCGATCATTCACCTCAACTATCCGCGCACGGATGGTAAAGGCAAGATCAAAGTATCCTGGTATGATGGCGGACTATTGCCGCAATTACCGGAAGAATTATTACCCGGTGAACCGTTCGGTAACTGGGACGGAGGCGTGTTGCTGGTAGGCAAAAAAGGCAAACTGCTGCTCGACTGCTACGGCGCCAATCCGAGACTGCTGCCCACACGTTTGATGAAGGAAACAAAAATGCCCGCGGAAAAAATCAAGCGCGTACCCGAAGGACATTATATCCAATGGGTGAATGCCTGTATCGCGGGATATGGAAAAGGTGTAACAAGTTCTCCCTTCGAATATGCGGGCCCCTTTACCGAAAGCATCCTGATGGGCAACCTCGCTATCCGTAGCTGGATGATGCTGAATCCCAAACGCAAAGGCTGGGAGGATAAATATGTGGGCCGCAAGAAACTCCTGTGGGACGCGGAAAACATGAAGGTGACCAACTTCGACGAAGCGAATGAGTTTGTGAAGAGAAGTTACAGAGAAGGGTGGAGTCTGTAAATGTGAAAATGTGTAAGTGTGGAAATGTGAAAATGGAATACAAGAATTCTTTTGAATTGAAAAAGGGAACGAGCGAAAGGTCGTTCCCTTTTTTTATTTAGGAATGTATCCTTGCGAAGCAAGGCACATTTACACATTTCCACATTGTTATTTGCGCTTTAGCGCAAATAACTCCTCAGCATCCACGCCATTTTCTCATGGGTCTTCAGCAGACCGGTGATGAAATCGGCGGAACCGACGTCTTTATAATCTTCGTCGAATTCTTTGATCAGTTTGCGGAGACGGATGATGATGGTTTCGTGGTCGGACTCGAGGTTGGCGATCTGCTCACTTTGTTTGGTCGGGGCTTCCGGTTCGTCGAGTGAGGCGAGTTTGATGAGTTCCTTCAGCCGGCCTTCGGCAAAATGTCCGATCGTACGGATTCTTTCGGCAATCTCGTCGATCACTTCGGCCAGCAACGTGTACTGCTGCTCGTAGAGTTTGTGAAACTCCATGAAGCTCGGACCTTCGATGCTCCAGTGATAGTTGCGCGTTTTGTTGTAAAGGATATGTTCGTCTGCCAATAATTTGTTGAGCTCAGCAGCTACGGCCTGCCGGTTCTTTTCGGTGATGCCAATATTCACTTTCATGATAAAAAGGATTGGTGAGTAGTAAAGTTACTAATACCTTTTTAATCCAAAAGTGATGCCAGCCGGAGCAGTTCTTCCTGCTTGTAGCGGTCTTGCTCGCCTGAAAAGCACTTACTGAACTCCTTCAGCAGGGTCTTGATTACTTCTTTGTTGGAACGCGGTTCGAAGTAAACGGGCAGCGGATCAACGGATAACCGCCTGAAATACGTTTCCACGTCGTGATGGGTAAATACCTGCCCCGACGAGGGATCGATGAAAAACTCGATAAACTGCCGCGGATTGGACGATTCTTCGGGTGATGAAGGTTGAAACGTATTGCTGCGGCCCTGCCGGAAATAAGCGACTACAAATTGTTGCGGGATATTGACATGTTGAACGGGTATGTCGAGCAGCTCACAAATGAGTAAGTATAAGATGCCATTGGCAAGCTGGTTGCCGCGTTTGCTTTCAATCGTTTTGTGCAGCAGGAATTCTTTAGGCTCGGCATAATTGATGTCCACACCTTTCAGGCCGTAATAGTGATAGAGGATGTTCCTGACCACATTCACCTGCTCCAGCGGCGTAAGGTAGTTGTTGAGTTCCAGCCACACATTTCTACGGATCTTTTCAATCTCCATCAATACCGGCGCTGTGGACAGGTCGGGATACATGAATTTGGATACCAGCAATGAACCTACCAGCAGGTCGTGATGACCGGCGTCGCTCCATTGACGGATATCCTCGGTAAGATCGGTGTAATGGAGCCGGTGGATCAGCAACTCGATGCGTTCCTGTGTAGGCTCATCGGGTGTGCTTTCCCACAAATGTTCGAGATGGGGAATAATGGGCTTGCCATAATCGACGATGCGGCGCGAGATCACATCAAAAACCTCTTCATCAGGGTCGTCGATCAGGTGGAAAAGGGCTGATATTTCCTTGTTATCTTCCATGCAGATACGTCACAAGTTCCTGATAGTGCCCGACATGTAATCGTTAAACTTTTCCACAGATGTGCTTTCCGTTGGAGAATCAAGCCCAGCTTATCTCTCCGGGTGGCAGCGAAGCGATGAAATTGCCTGCTGCCTTTTCTCCTGCGGCCACCATGCCGGTCATTTCAGCCGGATCAAATACCAGGCCACCGGGGCCGCCGCCTAACGGGTTGTCGGGGCGGATGGTGAACATACGGATCGGTATTTTTTCTTCGTACGGACTTTCGCGTCCGCGGATATGGAAGTAATCGGCGATATCGGCTGCGCTTACACCCTGCCGCTTCATTTTGCGTTGCACAGCATCGATATAAGTAAGCGCTTCGTTGTGCTGTTGTGGAATGATCAGGTCGTTTTTCCCCACATCATCGGTAAAGATGGCAATGGTTTGTTGTAAAATGGAAAACAGGTCTTTGAACGGTGTGGTAACCGGATCGTCCTTGCCCGACGAGAGCAGTATGGTAAATATTTCCGTTGCGCCCGCATCGATGGCCATTTCAATACCTGCATACTGACGCACGCCGCCATCCACATATTGATACATTTCATTGCCGGCACCAGGAATTCCTTTGTTGACCATCACCGGCGGCATGAACACCGGCTGGCTGGCCGATGCCATCACCGCTTTTTGTAAATGCAGGGGACTGCGTAAACGGCTGTGCGCATAATGCCGGGGAGCAGGAGAGATGTCGCGGTTGGCAAATACCTCCAGTTGCCCGGTTTGCAGGCAAACGGCAGTAAATGCGAGATAGGCAGGATGATCGAGTAGCTGTTGTGCTTTATTTTCCGGCAGGTATCCTGTAAGCAGTTCCCACAAAGGATTACTACCGAAAATAGAATGACTCATAAGGCGGTCACCAAGATTATAAGTAGTGAGAATTTTGTCAGTGGTTTGTGTGGTGTATAGTTCTTCCACCAATGGAAGTTCATCGAGCGCTACAAAAGGCGTGATCAGCGAACCCGTGCTGGTGCCGACCAGGATATCGAATTCAAGTCCCGGCCAGGTGGCGAGTAATTTTTTTACCACGCCTACGGCAAAAGCGCCTTTCGAGCCGCCGCCGCTGATCACAAGTGCTCTTTTCATAATTCAAAATTCAAAAGGGTGTCAATCGTGAATCGTCAATCGTGAATTGATTTATTACCTATTCCTAACCCTTATACCTTACACCTAATACCTATAACTTAAAACCTACAACGGCTGTTTATTCACGATTCACGATTGACGATTCACGTCGTTCCATTCACTTATTCATTAAACGGTTCCTTCTCCACTTTCTTCTTATTGATCCTCACCGCCAGCGTCTGCTGCAGCCACCAATTACCGCGGCTGTAATCGCGGTGCGCCGATAGCCCGAGTACCAATAAATTACCAAGATCGAGGTTGAAACTGCCGCCCGCAAAAGCCTGCCCGCGCGTGCCCCACCAATGATCTGCAGCGAGATGAATATTACCGGCACTGCCAAAGAAAGACGCATGTAATGTTTTGATCTTCCACGCTATCGACGGACCCGCCAGCGCCTGCACTTTATGATCTGCATAAAACAAGCCCGCCGAAACACCCGCACGTAAACGATGTGGTATTACCGTCACCTGCGGTACCACCTGCAAACCTCCGGCATAACGATCGGGTGAGGAATTCATTTTCGTCAAAAGACCATTGTGCAATCGCGCATGCAAAATAAATCCCGGAGGAAATTCCGGGTCGGGAAGTTGCGCCAGCACATTGGTGATGATGAGTGATAAGCAGATAAGAAATGGCATTTTCATGGAAGTCAATTTTCTCTATAAAAATACCGTATTCAGTTGAGTGAAAGGCAGGATAAACTTATCCACCGGAATTCTGTGCGGAATAGTTTTTGTTGGTGAAACCCGGACAAAGTAATGCACATTATACACTTTTATGACGGGCTTTTACGTTAGACCAAAAATGCTGTTCTCCTTTTCTGCACCTGATCCTTCTTCTGCCGCGTAATGAGCAGCCATTCCTGGCTGATTGATTTATTTTTTTACCACAAAACCATGCAACGTATGAAACACCTCCGTCTTGCCGCGCTATGCTCGGCCGTCTTGTTATTTGTGCTGTCGATTCCCTTTGCCTGTCAGAAAGAAAAAGACAGCAATAAGGTACCCGAAGGACAGCAGCGGGTACGCATTTTTCTTTCCGATAATCCTGTAAACTTCGACAAGGTAAATGTTGATATCCGTCAGGTAATTGTGCAGGTCATTCCCGACAGTTGCCGTGGCCGCGACAACAACGGCAATGATTGTTATGATGATGATGAATACCGTTGCTCCGTATGGGATACGCTGGATATCAGGCCCGGTGTTTATAACCTGCTCGATCTGTCCAACGGTACCGATACTTTGCTCGCAAACGGATTTACCATCGCGGGTCGCATCAACAAGATCAAACTGGTACTGGGTACCCAGAACAGTGTTGTGGTCGACAGTGTATCGTATCCGCTGACTTTATGGAATAATAATAATACGGTAACGATCCAGGTGCGCGGACAAGACATTGACGAAGTAACGTCCGACGAATTGCAGTTGTGGCTTGATTTCGATGCCGGTGCTTCGATTGTGAAAGTGAGCAACAACCGGTTTGTGCTGAAACCTAAACTCAAATTATTTGTGCCTGCGCGCACCGCCGGCGTCAAAGGAAAAGTGTTACCGGACGATGCACGCGCCGTAGTGTCGGCAGTGGCCAACGGCGATACGCTGATCGCTATTCCCGAACGGCACGACGGCCGTTTCAAAATAAGAGGTTTGCGAGGCAGCAGCGCTTTGGTATTGATCAACGCCACACGTAACGGGTATCGGGATACCAGTTTCACGGTGAATCTCCAGGCAGGAAGGGATACCGACGTCGGCACGATCAGGTTACGTAATTAAGTTGGTCCTGTGGAAAACAACTCGCCCCTTGCTTTTTGCGGGGGCTTTTTATTTATCTTCATCGTCCAACAAACAATACCTAATCAATTGTCATGACAAGTAAATCAACTAACAAATCCCTGTGGACCGGCAGCGTATTACTGCTGCTCGTTTTATTTTCTTTTTCTGCCTGTAAGGACAAAAAAAGCAGTGCCGGAAGCGGTGAAGGCATCACCCTGGCTATGCAACTCAAGGAAGGCGACAAGTTCACCCTTGATGTAGATACTAAAATGAATATCGATATGGCCATTATGAGCCAGGAAATGACAACCACCATGAACATTGGCGGCCTTTCCGAATTTGATGTGATAAAAAATGACGGCACCACAAAAGAAGTAGCGCTCACCTACAAAAATTTCAAGATGGATGCCGGTATGAAAATGGGTGACCAGGAATCGCCGATACCCGACAACGGCATGGGGGAACGCATGCAGAATAAAAGAGTAGTGCTGACGATGAATGAAAAAAATGAAATAACGGCCGTATCAGGCACTGATTCATTGATGGATGCCATGGCCACCGATGCGCAGAGCCGCGCGCAACTGGAGCAAATGTTTTCCGAACAACAACTGAACAGCATGTTTGGCCAGAGCTTCCAGTTTTACCCCGACAAGCCCGTTAAACCAGGCGACAAATGGAACAAGGATATTAAGGTGAATACCGGGTCAATGGATGTAAAAATGAAGACAGAATACGAATTGGTGGAAGTAAAGGGCGATATAGCCGTGATACGTTCTGTCGGCAAGATTGACAGCAAAGGTAAGATGAATCAGAACGGTATCGAGATGGAAGTGGATATGAAAGGAACCGCATCAGGTACGATGAATGTAGGAGTAAAAGATGGTTATATCCGCGACGGCAGACAAACAATGGATCTCACGGCCAATGCCGAGGCAATGGGACAAAAGATTCCCATGAAGATGAAAATGGAGAATATTGTGAAGGGCAGCCGGTAATGGGTGAATCGTCATCCCGAAGCCTCGGGAATGAATCGTCAATCGTGAATGAATAGAAAAAGAACGGTCCCTGATGGAGGGACCGTTCTTTTTGTTATAAGGTAAATGTGTTACTTCTTTTTCTTGGGTGCTGCTTTCTTCGCTGCGGTTTTTTTCTTGGGTGCCGCTTTCTTGGCGCCTGACTTTTTCGCTGCGGTTTTTTTAGCAGGAGCGTTGAAAGCGCCGGGCACTTCTGCTTCAATCATTTTCCTCACTTCCTCCAACGTCAGCAACGAGGCTTCTTCCGGCGTGTACTTACTATCGTCGGCTTTGCGCGCCATCTTGATCATCTTTTTGCCAAAGCGGATGAACGGACCCCAACGGCCATTCTCGATGGCGATTTTATCATCTGCCCAACGCTGGATATAACGGTTCTCTTCCTTCTTCACTTTCGCATCGATGAGTTCGTTGATATCACCCTGGGAAAGATTAGTAAAGTCATAACGGCGCGGCACGTTGATGAACATGCCATCCCATTTGATAAACGGACCGAAACGCCCGGTGCCTTTGGTTACGGGTTTACCGTCGTACGTTGCAATCGGTGCGTCGGCTACTTTTTTCTCTTCGATCAATTGGATCGCTTTGTTGAGATCAACGGTAGCCAGGTCCGTGCCGCGGGGAATGGAAATAAATTCATCACCCCATTTGACATACGGACCAAAACGTCCCACGCCAACGGAAATATCTTTTCCTTCAAATTCTCCGAACGTGCCCTGTATTTTGAAGAGCTCCATGGCTTCTTCATACGTGATGGTCTCGATGCTTTGCCCGGTCTGTATTTTGGCGAAGCGGGGCTTTTCTTCATCATCCGCACTGCCGATCTGCACCATGGGACCATAGCGGCCCATACGCGCCACAACTGGCTTGCCGCTTTCCGGATCGATACCCAGCTCACGTTCGCCTTTGATCCGCTCAGCGGTTTCGATGGTCTTGTCTACATCTTCTTTAAAAGGATTGTAGAAGTCATCGATCATTTTATTCCATTTCAGCTTGCCTTCGGCTACTTCGTCAAATTCACCTTCGATACGTGCCGTAAAGCCGTAGTCCATGATGTCTTCGAAGTATTGCTTGAGAAAGTCAGTCACTACCAGTCCGAGATCGGATGGAAAGAGTTTGCTTTTTTCCGCACCCGTTGTTTCCTGGTGCATTTCCTTGCTGATCTTGTCGTTCTTGAGCACTAGCACGCGGTATTCGCGCAGCACACCTTCTTTATCTCTTTTTTCTACATAACCTCTTTTGAGGATGGTAGAAATAGTAGGAGCGTAAGTAGAAGGGCGTCCGATGCCGAGTTCTTCGAGTTTCTTCACCAATGAAGCTTCGGTATAACGTGGAAGCGGACGGGAGAATTTTTCCGTGGCCTTCATTTCGCGGAGCGGAAGATCCTGTCCTTTCACTAATGGCGGCAGCATGCCTTCCTGTGTTTCTTCTTCCTCGTCATCGTCTTTGTCTTCGCGGTATACTTTCAGGAAGCCATCGAATTTCAGCACTTCGCCGGAGGCCGTAAGCTCTTCGCGGTTGGTGGATATGTCTATTTTGGCAACGGTCTTTTCGAGTTCTGCGTCGGCCATCTGGCTGGCCATTGTGCGTTTCCAGATCAGTTCGTACAAGCGGCGCCATTCCGGCTCTTCCACGGTCGTATTGTTCATGTACGTGGGGCGGATGGCTTCGTGCGCTTCCTGTGCGCTCTGGTTTTTGTTTTTGTATTTTCTGAACTGGTGATAACGTTCTCCGTAAAGGCCTTTAACGGTATTGGTGATATCGCCAAGGGCCGTATCGCTCAGGTTTACGCTGTCGGTACGCATGTAAGTGATATGACCATTTTCATACAGTCGTTGTGCAATCTGCATGGTACGCGCCACGCCGTATCCCAGTTTACGTGCAGCTTCCTGCTGCAGGGTAGAAGTGGTAAATGGAGGAGCAGGTGTACGTTTGCCGGGTTTAACCTGTATATCTTTTACGGTATAATCGGCGCCGGCACATTCATTCAGGAATGCTTCGGCATCTTTTGCCTGTTCAAATTTGCGGCCTTCCGCTTTAAAAGTGATCGGTTTTTTGTCTTTATCCGGTGCGGTAAAGAAGGCATCGATGCGAAAGCTGCTTTGTGTGAGGAAGGCGTTGATCTCCCGTTCACGTTCGGCAATCAGTCTTACGGCCACACTCTGCACACGTCCGGCGCTGAGGTTGTTGCGCATGCTCATTTTGCGCCAGAGCACGGGGCTGAGTTCAAAACCCACAATCCGGTCCAGCACACGGCGGGCCTGCTGCGCATTCACGAGGTTCATGTTGAGTTTCCGTGGTTGCTCAACAGCTTTCTGAATCGCGGGTTTGGTGATTTCGTGGAAAACGATGCGTTTGGTAACAGCGGGGTCGAGGCCCAGCACTTCACACAAATGCCAGCTAATGGCCTCACCTTCACGGTCCTCATCCGTTGCCAGCCATACTTCTTCAGATTTATTGGCCAGGGTTTTTAACTCTCTGACCACCTTTTCTTTATCGTCTGAAATAATATAACGCGGTTCGTAGTTGTTTTCGAGGTCGATACCCATGCCGGCCTTCTCCAGGTCGCGGATATGCCCGAAGCAGCTTTTCACCTGGAAGTCTTTTCCAAGAATTTTCTCTATGGTTTTCGCCTTTGCAGGGCTTTCTACTATTAACAGGTTTTTCGCCATAATCGCTCCGTAATTAATTGATCCTGCCGCCGGGCGGCGGGTGCAAGTTAAAGCAAGAATAATTAATTTTTCCTGTAAAGCAACGACCGGGTCAGATTTGGCGGGCAAGAAGGGTGAAAAATAAAAAAGGGCCAGGATAAAAATCCAGCCCCGTTCTTTAATCCAATATCCTATGAAAAACCAATACAAGGATACACTTAATGGCAACACATTGCCTAATCCGGTTGGTCAATGGCCATTATTAGTTAGCAAATGGCATAATTTAGTGGGTCAAACAAAAAGCGCTATGCTTCCAACAGAAAGATTGAAGGAAAAGGCCGGTCGCCAGGCTGCCAAACTGATCAGCCCGGGAATGACTTTCGGACTTGGTACCGGCAGCACTGTCAAATGGTTAATAGAAGAATTGCAGGATCGTTTTCCCAAAAATGCCAATCTTACGGTGGTGCCGACATCCGAACAGTCTGCACGGCTGGCCCGCCAGGCCGGCTGGCAGATAAAGGAATTAAATGAAGTGGAGCGCCTGGAGCTGACCATCGACGGGGCAGACGAAGCCGATCCTTCGGGCAACCTGATCAAAGGCGGTGGCGGGGCTTTGCTTCGCGAAAAACTGGTAGCTGCGGCCTCGGATAAGCTGGTCATTATAGCCGATCCCACCAAATTGGTGGAGAAACTGGGAAAATTCCCCTTACCTGTAGAAGTCATTCCGTTCGGCTACCGGCAGGTGCAACGGAAAATAAAGGAGCAATTCGGCGTAGCCGGCATGCAACTCCGCAGCAAAGGCGAAGAACCCTTTGTAACTGACAGCGGCAATTTTATACTGGATGTGGAATTTGGGGTAATCGACGATCCTGCCGCGCTCGACAAAGCGCTGCAGATTATTCCCGGGGTGGTGGAAACGGGATTATTCGTTGGCATGGTGCATTCGCTCATTCATACCCGACCTGATGGTGGTATAACGGAGAAAGGGTTTTAATGAAGTTCCTTCACAATGTATGGCAGCGCATCGGCTGTCCATTGCGCATACATTTTACCGGAAGGGTGGAGGCCGTCGGTGGTGAGCAGGTCCACGTCGTCGGACGCTCTTCTCGAGCCTTGCGTTATAGAAATATAATGTACACCGTATTTGCGGGACACCAATTCATTGGCGGCATTGAATGCATCTATTTCGGAAGCGATAAGGTTACGGTCGCGGCCCTGCGCAAAAGGCGTAACGCCCCAGTCGGGGATGGAGAACACCACCACATGGGAAGGTTTGTCGCCGGCAAAAGCAATCGCTTTTTTGAGTAAGGCTTCAAAACGGGGAATATAATCTACTACCGGGCGTCCACGATATTGATCGTTTACACCGATCAGCAGGGTTACCAGGTCATATTTACGGCGAAGCCGGCTTTGTGAAATACCTGCTTCCAGTTCATCTGTTGTCCAGCCGGTTTTGGCTATGATCTTCGGTACCCGGCAATTAATGCCGCGTTCGCGCAAGCCTGAAGCCAGTTGATTGGGAAAGTTTTCGGGGCGGGTTACTTTCTCTCCGATAGTATAGGAATCGCCTAAAGCGAGGTAAGAATAAGTCTTTTCAACAGATGATTGATCATTCATGAGCGGATGTTTCATTCCCGCGATGAAAATAAGAAGAAAGGAAATGCCTGCAACAGCAAAAAAGGATGAGCTGGCAGACCTGATAATTGCTTTTCGCATACAGAGTAGTTGAGCGCTTAACGTGCCTGGTTATAGAAGCAAGAGTCCTGCCAGATTAGATCACTGGTAAAAACAAATTGTTACCCCTGGCGAGTTCAGGGAATAAAGGCCAACACTTTTGCTATCACTTGTTCGTCTCTGTAAATGCGCCGGTGGCCCAGGCCGGAAGTCGCTATAAACTCAAGGTGCGGGTTATGGATTTCGCGTACGGCGGCGGTATCCGCGTATGGCGTAATGCGGTCGTCGGTATCGTGTATCCAGAGGATTTTTGAATGGGCGGTAATGGGGCCAATTGTCCGGGTAATGGAAAACCAGGTGGCGTCGCGCCCGCTGATCGTATGTATTTGCTGTAGAAAAGCGGCCTGTACTTCCGGATCCTTGATCCCGGCGATCTTAAAGAATTGATCGATAGCGGTGGTGGTTTCGGTAGCGGGAGCGATCAGCGCTATTTTCAACGGGGGAAGGGCCGGTTGCTGGACGATGGCCAGGCAAAGTGCCAGTCCGCCAAAAGAATGCGCCATGGCCGCCTCAACGGGTCCGAAACGATGCATCACTTCCAGCAGGAAGTCGCGGTATTGCAGCGCATTGATCCGTTTGCCGGTACTGCGGCCATGTGCCGGTGCATCAAATGCCAGTACTTCCAGTCCTTTGGCTGCAAAACCTGCAGCATAGACTTCAAAGTTGACCACCGATGATTCAAAGCCGTGAATTAGCAATACCTTCATCCGTCCGCCGGGATTAACGCGGAAACCGTGGATCGTTTCGCCGGCGAAAGAAAAAGAAACCTGTTCGGCGTTGGCAAAAAGTGGTGGCACAGCATCGCGGTTGCGAAACTGCGGTGTGCAAAAAAGCCGGAAAGCCTGCTTTCCCGCTTCTTTTTTTGAGATAACCGCTGTCATCCGCAATTTTGTACGGACAAATGCGAGCGCCAGTTGCTGAATCCATTTCATCGCTGCAAATCTATCTTACTAATGCTAAAGCTGAACAACCCTATATGAATATTGTGATAATTGGTTCGGGCAATACTGCCGCCGTCCTGGGGCGCAAGTTTATAAGAGCCGGACATAAAATCGTGCAGGTAGTAAGCCGCAATGCGTCGGCGGCGAGCGAGCTCGCGTACGAATGGGATACGGAATCTGTCAATTACCAAACGGTGATCAACCGCCAGGCGGATGTGTATTTGATAGCGGTATCAGACAACGCGATCAAAGACGTAGTTGCCGGTCTGGAGTTTCCGGGCAAAGTGGTGGCGCATACGGCCGCATCGGTGCCTGCAGAGGTTTTATCGCGTGTAAGCGAGCACTACGGTGTGTTTTATCCGTTGCAGAGCCTGAATAAAGAAAGAAAAGTATTGCCGGACATACCTGTTTTTTTTGAGGGAAATGATGAGCGTGCAAAAAGTGTATTGGAGTCGCTGGCACATTCCATCGCCTTTGATCAGGTGTTAACGGCATCGGCCGACGAACGGGTAAAACTGCATCTGGCCGCGGTGGTCGTTAATAATTTTACCAACTATCTCTATCGTCTCGCGCAGGATTATTGCCGTCGCGAGGGCATCAACTTCGAGCAACTCATTCCCTTAATCCGCGAAACCGGTGATCGTTTGCAGGAATTGCCCGCTGCAGAAGTACAGACGGGTCCCGCCATCCGTCATGACACGCAAACGATACAGAAGCATATTGCGTTGCTGGAACAACATCCGGAGTTGCAGAAGGTGTATCAGTTTTTGTCGGACAGCATCGAAGGGAAGTTGGGAAGGCATAAGGCGTAAGGTAATAAGTGATAAGTGATAAGTAGTAAGTACTAAGTACTAAGTATTCTTTGCATCTTGGCTCCTTGGCGCCTTTGCGTGACAAGAAGCCTCGACTTCACGCAAAGCTGCAAAGTAATCAAGGCGCAAAGCTATTCACTTATTGATCTATTGACGATTGACCATTCACGATTCACCATTCACGATTGACGATTTTTGAATTATTTTCGCATCAAATCTCTTACATGTCGGTTCTTTTTTCTTCCATCAGTTGTTTTGTTTTTGATGTGGACGGTGTGCTCACCGACGGTACTGTGCTGGTGCTGGAAAATGGTTTGCAGGCACGGCGCATGAGCATCAAAGATGGATTTGCGCTGCAACTGGCAGTAAAAAAAGGATACCGGGTACTGATACTTTCGGGCGCCGCCGTTTCCCCGGTAGTAGACCGGTTACAAAAACTCGGCATCGACGATATACAGATGGGGATTACCGACAAAGCCGCTTTCCTGAAAAATTATCTTCAGCATGAAAACATACCGGCCTCTTCGGTGTTGTTCATGGGAGACGATCTACCGGATATCGGTGTAATGGGATTGGTGGGTATTGCGGCTTGTCCCGCAGACGCCGCACCCGAAGTGAAAGACGTGTCAACTTATATATCATCAATCGATGGTGGCATGGGCTGCGTGCGCGAAGTAATACGCGAAGTAATGAAAGCAAGAGGAGACTGGGCACCGGAACAAGGAGTGGCTTCAAGATAAACAGATCAGCATTTTTTTCAGATAAATCAATTACAACTTATCCTCATGAGATTGACAGCAGCCTTTTTCCGGATGGTGCGACTGCCTAATCTTGTATTTGTGGCGCTCACGCAAATTCTTTTCCAGTATTGCATTTATAAACCCCTGTTCGCCGACGCGCATGTGCCGGGTGATGACAGGCGTTTTATATGGTTGTTACTCGCCTCTGTTTTTATCACCGCTGCGGGGTATATCATCAATGATTATTTCGATATCAATATAGATGAGGTCAATAAACCCAAACGCATGGTGGTGGACAAAGTCATTCACCGTCGTTGGGCATTGGTATGGCACGGCATGCTGAGCCTGGCAGGCGTTATACTCACTATCCCGGCTGTTTCCTTTCCGGATAAATGGTATCTCGTGGTGGCGAATGCCGGATGCGTGATCGTATTGTGGTTTTATTCCACCACTTTCAAACGGCAATTATTAATTGGCAATATCCTCATCGCCGCACTAACCTCGTGGACGATACTGGTACTTTTCTTTTCAAAATTTTCGCCGGCCGATGCATTCGGAGCGGTGCATGTGAACCAGGCTAAGTTCTTCCGCTTCGCCTTTCTCTATGCCGGATTTGCTTTTATCTGTTCGGTGATCCGCGAAGCCGTTAAAGATGTGGAAGACATGGACGGCGACGCCCGTTACGGATGCCGCACCATGCCCATTGTATGGGGCGTGAATGTGACGCGTGTTTACGTGGCCATATGGCTTGTGATCCTGATCGCATTGCTGGGCATTGTACAGGTTTATATTCTTCAATTCCGCTGGTGGCTGGCTACAGCCTATTGCTGCCTGTTATTGATACAAAGCTTATTGCTGTTCAGAGGTCTGCTCCGTGCATCGTCTGCCGCAGATTTCGGACGGCTCAGCAACCAGACCAAATGGCTGATGCTGGCAGGCATATTGTCCATGCTCTTGTTTTATATTTATCTCTGACACGAATTTATTATGCAGGAAAAAATCATTTTAGCCTCCCAGTCCCCGCGCCGCAGTCAGTTGCTTGAATGGGCGGAAATTCCGTTCGAAGTGATCGTGCGTCCTACCGAAGAAACCTATCCGGAAGGATTGGATAAAACGGAGATCGCGATCCACATCGCGCGGCAGAAAGGACTGGCTGTTCAGCGGGAGAATGATTTTTCATCACGCATTATCCTGTCCGCGGATACGATTGTGGTATTGGACGACCGGATTATCGGTAAGCCGCGCAGCCGCGATGAGGCCGTGGAAATATTAGCCGACCTCCAAGGCAACCGCCACGAAGTGGTGACCGGCGTGGTTATTCGCCAGGGAGCAAAAGAATGGGCCTTTGCCGATGTTACCGGTGTGGTATTTCATCCGCTTACACACGCGCAATTGGAATTTTATGTAGATAAATACCAACCTTATGATAAAGCCGGCGCTTACGCTATCCAGGAATGGATCGGTGTGGTGGGCATCAAAGAAATCCAGGGCGATTTCTACAATGTAATGGGATTGCCCGTAAGCCGCGTTGTACAACAGCTATCCTTGCTGTAAGAATTTTCCTTCTGCTGCATGTGGTAAATCACATTGTCATGTTCCTCTCAAACAGGAGTTTTGACAAAACCCGGATATGGACGAACGGCTGCTGCAATTTATCTGGCAACAACAATACTTCAACAACATTGGTCTGTCTACCACTTCGGGTGAATGGTTGACGATAATATCACCTGGCCGGCTGAACACTGATCAGGGGCCTGATTTCCTGGAAAGCCGGATCCGTTTGGGTGGACTGGAATGGCGGGGAACGATTGAACTGCATGTCCGCACATCCGACTGGCTGCGTCATCGCCACGAGCAGGATCCGCATTATGGAAATGTGATACTGCATGTGGTGTGGGAACATGATCATGCATCGGATCAGCGGGCGATACCTGTATTGGAATTGAAGGGACGTGTGCCGACAATATTATTGGAACAGTACCGTGCGATGATGTGGCAACCGGCACAGATACCTTGTGAAACACAACTGACACGCCTGCCTTCCCTGCACTGGCATGCCTGGAAGGACCGCCTGCTGACGGAAAGAATGATGAGCAGAAGCCGGCACATTATTGAATGGCTGCAGCAAACCGGCGGACACTGGGAGGAAGTGTGCTGGTGGTTGCTGGCGAGAAATTTTGGGGTGCGTCTCAACAGTGACGTATTCGAACAGATAGCCAGGAGTATTCCTTTGCGGATCATTGCGCGGCACAAACAGCAGTTGGTACAACTGGAAGCCTTGTTATTCGGACAGGCGGGTTTACTGCATACCCGCTTTCAGGAAGATTATCCGAGGATGCTGTTCCGGGAATACCGATACCTGCAGCATAAATGGGCGTTGAAACCGGTACAACAACCGTTGAGTTTTTTGCGGATGCGACCTGTTCATTTTCCAACCGTGCGGCTTGCTCAACTGGCGGTGCTGTTGCATCAGTCGAGTGGGTTATTCGGACGTTTGCTCGAAGTGAAAGACGTAAAAGAAGTGAGAAGCTGGTTTAATGTAACGGCCAATGATTACTGGCATTATCATTTCCGGCTCGACGAACCGGCTACTTACCAGGTCAAACATCTTGGCGAGATGATGCAGGAGAATATCGTCATCAACACGGTGGCGCCGCTGTTATTTGCCTACGGCGAATATCACCGGCAGCCGGTTTACCAGGAGCGGGCGGTCCGCTGGCTGGAAGCGTCGGCACCGGAGAATAACCGGCACAGCAAGCTATTTGCGCGCCTGGGCAGAAAACCGCTGCATGCAGGCGACTCGCAGGCAATGATAGAATTGAAGGAACAATACTGCGATCAGCGTCGTTGCCTGGACTGTGCCGTTGGGAATTATCTATTAAAACAACCTATTGACGCTGATAATAAGCCGAAGTAGGATTGCCGAAAGGGGAATTATATTCGAGGATCATCTCCATCCCGTTGAGGGTAACGAGGTATTCGCCCCGGTCATCGCTCAGTTTGAGGTTGAGTTTTCCCGGACCTACATTCTGATAGGTCTGCTCACCCCTTACTGTGTAAGTGCCCGAACGTAACACCGCGCTGTCGAGCAAAAAGGCAAAACCGCCTTCTTTGGAAAAACGTAGATAGTAGTTGTCGCCAGGAGTGGGATACACCGTCTGTGTATTATGAATAAGGGTCTTTTCCCATTTCCAGGTACCGGCCAGCGCATCTGTGTTTTTGAAGGATTCTTCGTCCTTGGTACAACCGACCAAAAACGCGCAGAAAATGCCTAATGCCGTCATTCGGGACGATAACTTCATGAGGTGTAACATGGGAGTATTGACAGCTTGATGAGTATGATCGTTGCATCAGGCCCATGCGCCCCAATCGGTCAGGATCTCGATATCGGGATGCAGGCTTTTGATTACCGGGCAGGTATCGCCCGTATTGCGGAGTATCGTTTTCGTCTTATCATCGATATCCCGGAGCGAATCAGGAACATGTACGGTCAGGTGAATGCCGCCGACACGGCGAGGGTCTGCCTTCATGATTTTGAGGACATCGACTTTCAGGTCGTTCAGATCAAAGCCCATCGTCCGCGCTTTAATGCCCATAACGGTGAGCATGCAGGTGGCCAGGCTTGTTGCCAGCAGGTCGGTAGGTGAGAAGCGTTCGCCGCGTCCGTTGTTGTCAACAGGGGCATCCGTTTCGATAGAAGAATTGCTTTGAAGATGCGTACAGGTAGTACGGAGATCGCCATTATAAATTACAGAAGAGGTCATTCCAATTTTTGCCCTAAATTTACGTTATAAGTGGTAAGTAATAAGTTTTAAGTAATAAGTAGTAAGTGATAAGTTTTAAGTAATAAGTCAATAAGTGATAAGTTACAGGTATAAGGTTTAAGAGTTGGGGATAGGTAATAAATCTATTCACGATTGACGATTCACCATTGACCATTCACCATTGACCATTCACGCTTTTGAATTTTGAATTAATATGAAGAAACTAAGTCTCCTGACGATTGTATTATTGGTAGCCCTGGGCGCTTCAGCTCAGGAAGGCATGTCCAAGAAAGAGCGGAAAGAAGAACGGCGTAAAAAATCCGAAGAAGCCATGCGGCTGGCAGAAGAAGGCACCCTGGTGTTTCAACGCCAGAACGCTTTTGGTATTCAGCTACGCACAAACGGTTATGGAGCGTTCTACGAACATGCACGCATGAGATCGCCCCGCAAATCCAATATTTACCGCATCGATATCCAGGAAAGCAAACACGTCAAGGAGCAGAAATTGATGAACCCGGGTATCTTTGGCAACGCTTTCATTTACGGAAAGATCAATTATTTCTACCCCGTTACACTAGGATTTGGTCAGCAATATGTGCTGGGACAAAAAGGAAACAAGAACGGTGTGGCGGTTTCGGCAATTTACAACGCCGGCCTGGCACTCGGATTACTTCGTCCTTATTATTTGATCATCAACGATAACGGCCAGGAACGTACAATTAAATATGAAGACGATTCCGACAAATTTCTGAATGGCGCCATCGAGCAGAGCGCCGGCTTGGGCAAAGGCTGGGGTGAGATCAAACTCAAGCCCGGTGGTTTTGCCAAAATAGGTCTCCGCTTTGATTATGGGCGGTACAATCAGACGGTTTCGGCTATCGAGATCGGTATGAGCGTGGAAGCATACGGCTCTAAAGTGCCCATCATGGCGAACAACAAAGAAGAACAAATTTTCTTCCAGGGACATATTGCACTGATGTTCGGCCGTCGCAGATAGGCGGTGGTTTCCAATGGCAACGAACAAATACACGGTCTGATTTGTATATTTGTACGATGATTGAGCTTCCTATTACCTCCTCTATAAATCCTGCCGCACCTGCCCGTGTTAAAAAGCCGGACTGGTTGCGGGTTAAGCTGCCTATAGGCGAAAATTACAAGCATGTCCGTGGTCTGGTAGACACGCACAAGCTGCACACCATTTGCGAAAGCGGTAATTGCCCGAATATGGGCGAATGCTGGGGTGCCGGCACGGCTACTTTTATGATCCTGGGTAATGTTTGTACACGTAGTTGCGGTTTTTGCGCTGTTGCCACCGGCCGGCCGGAGCCTGTTGACTGGGATGAGCCGCAACGGGTAGCAGAAGCCATCCACCTCATGAAGGTGAAACACGCGGTAATTACTTCTGTTGACCGCGACGAGCTCAAAGACGGTGGTGCCGAGATCTGGCACAATACCATCCGCGCCGTTAAAACACTCAACCCCGATACAACCCTTGAAACCCTGATCGGTGACTTCAAAGGCAATAAACCCGATATTCAACGTGTGATCGAAGCGGCACCCGAAGTGGTCAGCCACAACATCGAAACCGTTGAACGTCTCACCCGAAAAGTACGGATCCAGGCCAAATACTGGAGAAGCATGGAGGTGATCCGTACACTGAAAGAAGGCGGCATGCGCACCAAAAGCGGTATCATGCTCGGCCTCGGCGAAACAAAAGAAGAAGTATTGCAGACTCTCCGCGACCTTCGCGACAACGGTTGCGACGTGGTAACAATCGGGCAGTACCTGCAACCGACACAAAAACACCTGCCCGTTCAACGTTTTGTTCACCCCGATGAGTTTGCGGAATACCGCGAAGCCGGCTATGAGATGGGATTGGATTATGTGGAAAGCGGCCCGCTGGTGCGTTCATCCTATCACAGCGAACGTCATGTGTTCGCCGGATTGGGACGCCTCGAATGGGAAAAAAGCCGTTCTGCTCAATAAAAAGTATCTCTTCTTTTATGGTAAAAAAAATGGTTGCCGCCCTTTGTCTGCTGGCCGGTCAGCAATTGTCTGCCCAGGTAAAATGGGTAAACATGGACACTGCATTTGCCGGCCTGCCCGCTTCCGTACATGTCTACCGCACCCAGGATCCGCTCGACGGAAAACCTAATATCGCCTGGTATGTGGAAGCCGATCTCAAAGACCGCTCACTTATTTTTTCTGCCGATACTACGCTGAACCGCCGGCAAACCCCTTCACAATTTTATGAACGTAACCATCAGCCTTTGCTGGTTGTCAACTGTACGTTCTTTTCATTTGCCACCAACCGCAACCTGAATACAGTGATCCGTAATGGCGAACTGGTAGGGTACAATATTCATTCGCTGCCGGGGAAAGGAAAGGATACGCTTACTTACCGTCATCCGCTGGGCAGCGCCATCGGGATTTCCAGGAAACGCAAAGCGGATGTGGCCTGGTTGTACACCGACTCATCAAAACGATTCGCATATGCGCGGCAGGAGACTCTGTCTGCCTGGAGAGATTCGGTGGAGACGCCCGGTTTCAAAACCTTTACCGCAAAGAGTAAAAACGGAAGCGGATTCCGTAAATGGAAAATGCAGACGGCAGTAGGTGGCGGCCCGGTATTACTTCAGAATGGCGAAATAAAGGTAACCAATGAAGAAGAGGTGAAGTTTACCGGAAAAGGATTGACCGACAAACACCCACGTACAGCCATGGGCTATACCGCATCAGGCAAATTAATCGTCATGGTGATCGAAGGACGAAATCCGGGTGTTGCGGAAGGTGCATCGTTGCAACAGGAAGCCCGTTTGTTCAAGGAACTTGGTTGTGCCGAAGCGCTAAACCTGGACGGAGGGGGCAGCAGTTGCATGCTTGTCAATGGAAAAGAGACTATTAAGCCTTCGGATAAACAGCAGCGCCCGGTGCCGGCCGTATTTATTATTTCCCGTAAATAACCTCCTGATAGCTTAAAACGCAGGACTGGCACACTTTTTATGGCCTTTTAGGAAAATATTCCATATGAAAAGGCCTGCATTATTTATCCTATTGATGGTTTTTGCAATGGTATCATCGGTGCTGGTAACCAGCGTCATTTCAAAAGTATTGTACCTCGCCGCCGACAAAGAATTACCCCGTTCCAATGAAACGGTCTGGGAAAAGACCGCGCCTTCTCAACCCGTGATGCACGGCATGACCGTACAACGTTAAACAGCCAAGTTAAAATTCAAAAGTAAAAAGTCAAAAATCAAAAATGAGCACTACCAGGCTTAAATGTCTTTTGAATTTTTAATTTTGACTTTTGAATTATTATTTCGCTTCCCACACCAACGCGCTTGCTCCAAGAATGGCGGCATCCGCTTCTTTCAATTCACTGAATACCAATTTCACCTTGTTCTGGAAAATAGGCAACAGGTTTTTTTCCATGTGCTCGCGTGTGGGCTTCATGATGTAATCTCCGGCATTGATTACGCCACCAAATAAGATGATCGCTTCGGGAGAAGAGAACATGATGAAATTCGCGAGCGCTTCGCCAAGCAACTGACCTGTAAAACGGAAGGTTTCCCTCGCCGCTTCATCTCCTTTATCAGCGCACTCGAATACCACTTTTGAATTTATTTCTTCGGACTTGTAATTATTGAGCGTAGAATCCGGATAATGTTCACGCAGTTCCCTGGCCGTTATCGCAATGCCGGTGGCAGAGCAATAAGCTTCCAGCGATCCGTTGATCTCTGTAGACCAATGCGGACGCCCCCCGGGACGGATAACGGTATGCCCGAGCTCGCCGGCAAAACCATCATGACCGTAGATCAGTTGCCCGTTTGCCACAATACCACTGCCAACGCCTGTACCCAGGGTGATCATGATAAAGTCTTTCATGCCACGTGCCGCGCCGTACATCATTTCCCCAACCGCTGCGGCATTGGCATCATTGGTTAATGTGCAGGGCAGGTTGAAACGGTCACCGATGAGTTTTGCCAGTGGCACAACACCTCTCCACGGAAGGTTGGGAGCGTAGTCGATCGTACCTGTATAATAGTTGCCATTCGGAGCGCCCACACCAATGCCGCGCACCGGCTTATTGCCGGCTTTCACAATTTCGGGTTGCAGGGCGTTGAATAAATCTTCGATATAGTCTTCAATATCGGGTGTTTTATCCGTTGGAATGTCACCTTGCGTGAGTATCTGACCACGGTGATTCACCAATCCGAATTTGGTATTGGTACCACCGATATCAATGCCGATCGCCAGCTCGTTAGATAGATCTACTAAGGACATAATACAAAGTCAAAATTTAAAAGTCAAAATTCAAAAAAAATGCAGAAGGGTGAAACAGCCGTAGTAAGTATTAAGTAATATGTAGTAAGTACTGATATGCTTCCAGGAACTAAAAACGACCCATTCACGATTGACGATTCACCATTCACCATCAATGCCCTCCACCACTTGTTTCCGCATCATAATCAATTCCCTGCTTACGCAGAATTCCTTTTACCACAAATGCAAAAATAGCCAGGTAAACAAAACAGAGCGCTGCAACGATATATGACTGGTGGATACCGATCACGTCGGCCAGCTTTCCCTGGATCGGAGGAATAACACCTCCACCCAGGATCATCATGATCAGGAAGGCCGAACCCTGCGTGGTATACTTGCCAAGGCCTGCTACCGAAAGTGCAAAGATTGAGGGCCACATGATAGAACAGACCAGACCGCCGGCCAGAAACGCATAGATCGCGATTTTGCCGGTAGTCATGATACCGATCAGCATGGCTGCAATACCAAGTACACTGAACAGCAACAGCGTGCGTGCAGGCTTTTCTTTACTGAGGTAAAAGGCCACGATCTGGATCACCACACATACCACATAGTAATACAGGGGCGACATATCATAACCAAATAACGAGTTTACGCCAATGATGATGCCGAAAGCCAGCAGCGGCACGACAAACATCAATACCGTCCTTACGCCTTTGCTGAAGTCGAAGGCGGAGATGGCACCTGTCCATCGTCCGATCATCATACTTCCCCAGTACATCGCGATATAGGGAGTGGCTTCGGAGGAAGACAATCCGCCGAATTCTTTTTGTCTTACCAGTTCACCAAGGTTGCTGCCGATGGCTACTTCCACACCAACATATACAAAGATGCCGAGCATACCGAGTACGAGTTGCGGATACTGCATCGCGCCCCAGCCATCCGGTTTGCTGCGCGCCATTTTATTGGAAACCAATAAAGCTACCACCACCACGCCAAGGGCGCCGAGCAGCCAGTACATTCGTTTTTTCTCCAGCGGATGCTTCAGCGCAGCGATCTCTGCTTTCTGTGCCACATGTGCCGTTTTAGCCGTTTTTACATCCTGGATCGTTTGTGCTGCAGCAGGAAGGGCCGTTTGCAGCGAATCGAGACTCGCCGCAGCAACCAGTGGCTCCTTGGCGGACAACTCTTTTACATAGGCTGCCGGTACGCCGGCTTGTTTGAGCAGGCTGTCGTTAAGTTTGTTGTCATCAGCAATCCGCTTTTCCATCTTGTCGATTTTCACGGCTTCTTCGCTTTTATAGCTGGTGAAGACGGGCACAAACATCATGATCAGGAAACCGGTAAGGATTAATAAGGAGTTGAGTGCTTTATTGGCTTTCTCTGTTTTTTCTTCGTTGATGCCTGCGGGTACTTTTTTGGAGAAAAAGAACAGCGCGGCCGCACCGAGGAACAAAGCGCCCACACACACATACAACAGGATCACTTTCTCCAATCCGAGCGAGGCAATTTTTTCATCGGTGATGGGAGCAGTAGTGCCGAACAGGGCAATGGCTACGACCAATGGTCCGATGGTGGTGCCGAAGGAATTCACCGCTCCGCCCAGCGTTACACGGCTGGTGCCGGTAGACGGATCGCCGAGTGCAATGGCAAAGGGTTGGGATGCCGTTTGCTGAAGCGAAAATCCGAGCGCTACAATGAACAATCCCACGAGCATGCCCGCATATACGTTGGCATTAACGGCAATGATCATGGCTACAGCACCAAGCGCAGAGAAGAGCAGACCATAAACAATACTTTTCTTGTAACCCCATTTTCCTACAAGGTCCTTCCCTCCATATGCGCCATAGGCAAATAAGATAAGGGCCCCGACATAATAGGCGAGATAAAATGCAAAGTCGATCAGCTGACTCTGAAACTGATCCAGGTTGAAGTAGTGTTTACAGAAAGGAATGAACACGCTGTTGCCTGCGGCAATGAACCCCCAGAAGAAAAATACGGTCACGAGGGTGCCTAGCGCTCCATAATTGGTGGGCTGCTTAGATTGATCTGCCATTACAATCGTTTATTTTAATTAAGTCCTGAAAATAAACAGAATTCAGTTATCCAAAAATTTTAATTATCCCGTTATCATTGGAAAAAACAACTTAATTTGACAACAATTGTTAGTGTATAAACCGTTTGAATGGAGATTATTCATATAGCTGCAGAATGTTATCCGGTTGCTAAAGCCGGAGGTTTAGGTGATGTGGCAGGCGCACTGCCCAAGTACCAGAACGAGCTCGGTCACGTTGCCAAAGTGGTGATGCCGATGTATCGTACAAAATTTCTTTACGATAATCAATGGGAGCTTGTGCACGAGGGTGGACAAGCGCTCGGTTCGCATTGGTTTCATTATAGTGTGATTAAAGAAAAGACCAACAAGCTTGGCTTCGACCTCTACCTCGTCGATATCAACGGTCTGCTGGATCGCGAAAAGATCTACGGTTATGATGACGATAACGAACGGTTCGTGGCTTTTCAGATTGCCGTATGCGACTGGCTCAGCCGCTGGCAGCATAAACCGGATGTTATCCATTGCCATGATCATCACACCGGATTGATTCCGTTCATGTGCAAGTATACTTATGCTTTCCGTTATCAACTGGCCAACGTTCCCACCGTATTTACTGTACACAACGGCGAATACCAGGGATGGATGGGCTGGGATAAATATTACCTGATACCGGCGTATGATAGCTGGAACTGGGGCATGCTCGATTGGGACAATACCATCAATCCGCTGGCATCTGCGGTGAAGTGCGCGTGGAAAGTAACCACGGTAAGCCCGAGCTACATGCACGAGTTACGCGAAAGCGCCGCCGGATTGCAAAATCTTTTCGAATACGAAAAAGGTAAAAGCTACGGCATCCTCAATGGCATTGATACGCAGGTATGGGATCCGCAAACGGATAATTTCATCGCCAAAAATTATAACACGGAACTGGTAGCAAAAGGAAAACAAAAGAATAAGGCCGAACTGTGCGGACAATTTGGTCTCGATCCCGACAAACCGCTGATCACGTTTATCGGCCGGTTGGTGGGAGAGAAGGCAGCCGATCTGTTGCCCGATGCCATCAGTCAATCCATCTACCAGCATCATGGCAAAGCCAATTTCCTGGTGCTGGGCTCCGGCGATCAGCAGCTCGAAGGACAACTCGATCACATGAAGAGCCAGTTTCATGGGTATTTTAATTCCTATATTGGGTATAATGAATCGCTTAGTCACCTGATGTACGCAGGCTCCGACTTCCTGTTGATGCCGAGCCGCGTGGAGCCCTGTGGACTCAACCAGATGTATGCATTACGCTACGGTACTGTGCCCATGGTACGAAGCGTTGGAGGATTGAAAGATACCATCCGCGATTTTGGCGACTGGCAGGGATTCGGCATTCGATTTGACCAGGCTACCGTTGGCGATATCACTTACTCAGTGGGAAGAGCAATAGATCTTTATGCAAACAAACCCGATCTGTACCAGTGGATGCGCGGACATATGATGAACATCGATCACTCCTGGGACGCATCGGCACAACAGTACATCGATCTTTATGCGTCTCTTAAGACTGAAGCCTAGAACCGGTTCGGTCAAAAAAGAAACCGCCGGATGGTGATATCCGTTTTCTTACTTATCTTTTGAGCAAATAACCAAATAACTATAATACAACAGTTCTTATGTCTATTTCTAAAGAAATACTGACGGTGATCCTGGGAGGAGGCGCTGGTTCCCGTTTATACCCGCTAACGGCCAGCAGATCGAAACCGGCGGTGCCCATTGCCGGCAAATACAGATTAGTGGACATTCCCATTTCCAATTGTATCAATTCCGGTATCAACCGGATGTTTGTGCTGACGCAGTTTAACTCTGCTTCGCTCAATCGCCACATCAAAAATACTTATCACTTCAGCGCGTTCAGTGCTGCTTTTGTGGATATACTGGCGGCGGAACAAACACCCGATAATCCCACGTGGTACCAGGGTACGGCCGATGCCGTGCGTCAGAGTCTGCGGCACATCAGCCCGTTTGCCAGTGATTATGTGCTGATCCTGTCAGGTGACCAATTGTACCAGATGGACTTCCATGATATGCTGGAAAACCACAAACGAAGCGGTGCAGATATTTCTATTGCCACCATTCCCGTTGGCGACCGGGAAGCACCGGAGTTCGGTATTCTTAAAAGCGATCAGGAAGGATTCATCACCTCCTTTATCGAAAAACCGGCCAAAGAATTACTGCCCGACTGGGTGAGCGATACCGGCGATGCGATGAGAGCGAAAGGCCGTAATTATCTTGCTTCGATGGGCATTTACATCTTCAACCGCAAACTGTTGTTTGATCTGCTGCAGGATGATTTTGCCAACGCAACGGATTTCGGCAAAGAGATTATTCCCGATTCCATCGAAAGCCGGAGAGTAGTGAGCTATCAATATGAAGGATACTGGACCGACATCGGGAATATCTATTCCTTCTTTGAAGCGAACCTGAACCTGACCGATGAGCTGCCCGACTTCAACCTTTTCGACAATACCAATACCATCTATACACGTGCGCGCATGCTGCCACCGGCCAAAATCAGCGGCACCACCCTGGAGCGCACCGTAATCGCGGAAGGCTCCATTATCAATGCCTCTCGTATCGAGAACAGCGTAATAGGTATCCGCTCGCGGATCGGCCATGGCTCCACCATTGTAAGCAGTTACCTGATGGGATGTGATTACTATGAAACGCTGGAAGACATACAGAGCGACAAATTCAGTGGCCTGCCGGCATTAGGTGTGGGTAACCGTTGTTATATTAAAAACACCATCATCGACAAAAACTGCCGAATTGGTGACGATGTACGGATCAATGGCGGTGCACATTTGGAAAATGGTGATCATACGCTCTACACGATCAAAGATGGTGTGATCGTTATCAAAAAAGGAGCAGTGCTGCCAAACGGATTCGTGATATAAGAAAACGATAAGAAAGAAATAAAGATCCCCGCACCAGTGCGGGGATCGCTGTTAAAAGGCATTTTTCCGGGGAATGTGTACTTTTTACATATTATCATTATCTTGCTGCAACGAAAGACAGTGAAGGTAAAAGGCGTAACGCGTAAGGTGTAGCAATATGCCGCGCACATACCTTTTTGAATTTTGCCTTTTGAATTTTGAATTAAAACTAACGATTGCTATGGCCACAGCTTCCTTTATCCGGGATCAGGATGACCTTGTTCCCAAACCCCGTCTGAGTTTCTGGCAGATCTTCAACATGAGTTTTGGTTTCCTGGGTATCCAGTTTGGCTTTGCCCTGCAAAACTCCAACGCAAGTGGTATTCTTCGTAATTACGGCGCAGACGTAGAACATCTTTCCTGGTTCTGGCTGGCGGCTCCGGTGATCGGTATGATCGTGCAGCCGATCGTTGGTCATTACAGTGACCGTACCTGGACGCGTCTCGGCCGCAGACGTCCGTATTTCCTCGCCGGAGCTATTCTTTCTGCCAGTGCATTAACCTTGATGCCTAACGCCAATATTCTTGGTGACCTCGCTCCGCTGATGATCATCGGTGCCGGTTTCCTGATGGTAATGGATGCCTGCTTTAATCTTGCGATGGAACCATTCCGCGCATTGGTGGCAGATAACCTGCCCGATCAGCAACGTACGCTTGGTTTTTCCATACAAACATTTTTAATAGGCATCGGTGCGGTGATCGGCTCCTGGTTGCCTGCAGTACTCGCTTATTTTAATGTGTCTTCCACTGCAGCCGATGGTGTGGTGACCGACAACGTGAAATTTGCCTTCTATATAGGTGCTGCTATTTTTATCATCAGTATTATCTGGACCGTTTTAAAAACAAAAGAATATACCCCTGCAGAGTATGAAAAATATCATGGTAAACCTGAGAACGCGCATGCTGGTCTTGGAACCATTTTTAAAGACTTTGCCAAAATGCCAAAGACCATGCGGCAGTTGGGGCTTGTACAGTTCTTCAGTTGGTTTGCCTTATTCGGTATGTGGGTGTTTACCACGGATGCCATTGCTACCCATGTGATGTCATTGCCCATTGAAGACAGAAGTTCGGATGCTTATCGCAGCGCGCAAAACTGGACCGGTATTATTTTCGGTGTTTATAATCTGGTATCGGCTATTTACGCGCTTTGTCTGCCTGCAATCGCCAGAAAAATAGGACGCAAACGTACGCACGCGTTGTCGCTGGTAATAGGTGGAATTGGTCTGATCTCTTTTTTCTTCGCGCCTTCCAAAGAGTTTCTCATTTTTTCCATGGCTTGTGTGGGTATCGCCTGGGCAAGTATCCTGGCTATGCCTTATGTGATTCTTTCCGGATCCATTCCTGCCGGTAAAATGGGTATCTACATGGGCATTTTCAATTTCTTTATCACCATTCCTCAGATACTCAACGGTGTGGTAAGCGGGCCTATGGTGAAACATGTTTATAACAACCAGCCGGTCTATGCCCTGATCATGTCAGGTGTATTCATGTTACTGGCCGCGCTGAGCGCTCTTTTTGTATACGATCCGGCAGCGGTTAAGATCAACGAAAAAAAATAATCCGATGAAACTGTTTGCATTTTTGACAACGCTTGTATTGTTTGTTTGTGTGGCGCAGGCGCAACGCGTTTATCCTTCGCATTGGTACACCGGCATGAAAGACCGGCGGCTGCAATTGCTGATCCATGATAGTACGGAGATAGGAAAAAATGTGCAGTTCCGCTCTTCCAGCAAAGATGTACGCGTGGTGAAAGTAAACACAGTTTCCAATCCGCGTTATTTGTTCGTTGACCTCGAGTTGGCCGCCACGGCGCGTCCGCAGGAGCTGGTGTTTACTTACGGTGCTGCAGGTAAAGCGCAACGCAAGCTTACTTATCAATTGAAAGCAAGGCATAGCGGCAATGGCAGGGAACGGGTGAAAGGCGTACACGCAGAAGATTTTGTGTACCTGATGTTGCCCGACCGTTTCGCCAACGGCGACCCAACCAATGATATTATCCCCGGTTATCGTTCCAATACAGCAGATCGCGCCAACCGATACGATCGTCATGGCGGCGACTTTAAAGGCATACAGAACAATTTTGATTACCTGCAAAACCTCGGCATCACTACGATCTGGATGACGCCTGTGATTGAGAATGATGTGACCATGATGCATGAATTCGGCAACAATGTGGCAGGCTATCATGGTTATTGGTTTACGGATCATTACCAGATCGACAAACGATTTGGCGGCAACGATGGCTACCGCGAATTCTGTGATGCTGCGCATCGCCGTGGTCTCAAAGTAATACAGGATGCTGTATACAACCATGTAAGCAAAGAACACTGGTTTGTGCTGGATCCGCCGACTGACGACTGGATTAACAACTGGCCATCCTTCCAGGGGCCGAGCCACCGCGAAGAAGTATTATTTGATCCCTATGCATCTGCCTACGACCGCAAGGTGATGCTCGATGGATGGTTCGTGGATCATTTGCCCGATCTCAATCAACGCAATCCTTTCCTGGCCACCTACCTGATCCAGCATGCCATCTGGACAACCGAGAACTTCGGGATCGACGGATGGCGCGTGGACACGTATAAATATTGTGATGAAGCCTTTCTGAATAAAGTGAATGAAGCATTGTACAGGGAATTTCCGGCTATCACTATCCTGGGAGAAGCCTGGGTGAACTCTGTAGTCGGCAACGCCTATTTTACCCGGAACAATATTCAAACGCCTTTCCGCCACAATGCCGATGGAGTGATAGATTTTCAAACCTGCTTTGCCATGCTCGCCGGCATGAACAAAGCCGATGGCTGGATGGATGGTGTTAACAAGATTTATTCGACACTGGCGCAGGATGTGGTGTACAAAGATCCGATGCACAATTGCATCTTCCTGGATAATCATGACATGGACCGTGTGTTTTCCGTAGCAGGAGAAGATCCTGAAAGATTGAAAATGGCGTTGAACTGGTTGCTCACGCTTCGCGGTATTCCGCAATTGTATTACGGAACGGAAGTATTGATGAAAAATTTCAAAAATCCGAATGATGCGATGGTGCGGATGGATTTTCCCGGAGGCTGGGCAGGAGATTCGGTTAACAAATTTTCGCGCGCGGGACGCAGCTCATTGGAAGACAGTATCTACACCTATATCAGTAAACTCGCACAGTTCCGTAAAAAATCGCCTGCATTGACCCGCGGTAAAATGATGCAATTCATTCCGCGTAACAACTTCTATGTGTATTTCCGTTACACACCTGAACAGACAGTGATGGTGATGGCCAATACAGGCAACAAGCCCGGCGAAATGCGCTGGAAGGAGTGGGCCGAACGGACAAAAGGATTTACCAAAGCCCGCGATGTGATTTCAGGAAAAGTGGTGGCTATTGAAAACATCCGGGTGAAGGAGGGCGAAAGTTTTGTATTTGAGTTAATGAAGTGAAAAGGAATGGACTGATTATTATAAAACGACAGCACAGCAAGTTATCAGGGGCTTTATAATAAAAAATACTGTTCAGGATATCTGTTTTATATTTGGTTTGTCTTAATCCTTTAAACCAACCAATATGAAATGTTCCTTTACGCTTATTGCAGCGTTCTGCTGCAGTTTCTTTTCTACTCCCGTACAAGCACAATTATTACCCGGCGACATTCTTTTTACCGGTTATAATTCAGTCGATAATACGGTCAATGGTCCTACTTCAAACGACGATTTTTGTTTTATTGCTTTACGTACCATTCCAGTTGGTACGAAGATCATGTTCACTGATTTTGGATGGGCCAGTGATGTGGGCCGGTTTCAATCGATCAACCCCTGCGGGGCAAGTACAGGGGCTTATTCCGACGGTGCGATTGAATGGACCGCTACAGCCGAGGTCAAATATGGTACACAGGTACGGATTCGCTGCCGGGTCGATTTACAGGCCACAACAGGCACTGTATTGGGTGTCATTAATGGCGTAAGTGTGCCTACCGATTATATCAGTTTTGTAACAGGGGGCGATCAGATCTTCGCCTTCCAGGGGGCGATAACAGCACCTACTTCCATCATTGCAGGCCTCAGCATGAATGGCCCATGGGATGCCACACTCGGCAACTGTGAATTCAATGCCAGCAAATCCGCAGTGCCACCCGCCATTGCCAGCTTCGCTTTTGCCATCGTACCGGAAATTAACAATGCACGTTTGAAAGCCGGCATCAATATTACCGGTAATGCTACCACCGACCGTGCCACTATTAATAACCTGGCCAACTGGGAATTTGACGACGCAAACGCATTGGCGATTCCTTCCACCTTGACATTGCTTCCTGCCAACTTTTTATCCTTTAGTGGTGAACCGGGAAATGGTAACGTTAAGCTGCAATGGAAAGTAGGTGCCGAACAAAACGTAAAAGATTACCGCGTTGAGCGGTCAACCAACGGTAGCGAGTGGCAGGAGATAGGCACAGTGCCCGCAACCGGCAGCAGCGTATACACCTGGTCGGGAGCGGCGGCCAGCGGCCGTTTTAATTATCGCATCGTAGCGGTTGATCTCGATACAAGAGTTCGCTATAGCCAGGTAATAACGCTTGATCCTTCACAAAAGAAATGGCAATTAAAAGTGACGCCCAATCCGGCTACCGATTTTGCCGATATAAGTGTTACCTCAGTGGGGCAGGAAAAAATAACATTGCAGTTAATCGATATGTATGGTAAAGTCTGCTGGCAGCAACAATCGGTTTCCAATACAGGCGTGCAGGTGATCCGTTTACAAGAGTTGAGCAGCATGGCAAAAGGAGTGTACGTACTGCAATTGCAGTCTTCGGAAACGGGTTATAAACAACAGGTAAAATTGGTGAAGCAGTAGTAAGTCATAAGTTTTAAGCAGGCTGATCCATTTGGATCAGCCTTTTTTTGACAAACTGGTTGTGGAAAAAGCCATGCCGGGGATGGCTTATATTGAATTAGCTTGCAGTAACAATCATCAAACAGCCAATACGGTTAACCATGTATGTTTTTGAGACCCGACTGGAAATGATAGGAATCAATCCCTTTGTTTTTATACCGGTTGATATTTTGGACAGCCTGTTCCGGGATGCCCAAAAAGACAAGGGGAAAATTCCCGTCAGCGGAACCGTCAATGGGAAAAGCTATGTGCAGACCCTTATAAGATATAGCGGAGAGTGGCGGCTTTATATCAACAACCTGATGCTGCCGGACGCGAAGAAAAAGATCGGAGAACGGGTAAAAGTGAAGATCCGTTTCGACAGTACAGACAGAACAATCCAGCCACATCCTCAATTGGTGCAGGCATTGAATAAAAACAAGGAAGCCAAAAAAGTTTTTGAAACGATTCCGCCTTCCCTGCAGAAAGAGATTGTCCGGTACATCTCTTTTTTAAAAACGGAAGCGTCGGTAACGGAAAACGTAAATAAGGCAATAGGATTTTTGTTGGGTAAAAACAGGTTCATCGGCCGCGACGGCTGGCAGCGAAAGTCATGATTTTTAAAAAGCACATACCGCCGGCTCCTCTTTCCCAGTACATAGAACACATCATCTATGCAAAGGGAAGCCAGCCCCTGCCTTACCTGATGGAACTGCCGGACGGCCGGCTTAACCTCGTCATTGAACTCGAAAACACCGTGAATACGCTGTATGCCGAAGCCGGTCTCATGGGAAAACACACCATGAAAAAGGCCTGGTTATCCGGTGCTAATGCCAAAGCCATTACCTATCAGAACAATACCAATTCAGTCATTATCAGCATTCGTTTTGCCATCGGAGGGTTCTTTGCCCTTACCAGGATTCCCATGTCTGAAATAATCCATCCTGGTTTGGAGATCGAGCTGTTGCTGGGTAATTCATTCAACCGGTGTTACCAGCAATTGTTGGACGAGGAAAATATTGACCGGAAATTCCAGGTACTGTTGGATTATTTCGGCGGTTATATTTCAGATAATACTTTCGAAAGCTCGGTTGTGAAATTTATAGATAAAAATATCGACCAGCCGATCGACTGGTTGGTTGACAAATCCGGATACTCGCAGAAGCATCTCATCAGTATGCTGAAGAAGCAAACCGGTTTTTCACCCAAATACCTGCAACGCCTGCACAGGTTTCAACGGGTAATCAATGCCGTGCAGCAATCGGAGGGCCGGTTGAATTGGACCTCGATCGTTTATGACCTCGATTATTTCGACCAGGCGCATTTCATTAAAGAATTCGTTCACTTTACCGGCATTACGCCGGCTGAATATTTCAGGATGAACAATGCCTCCGGTCATAACAGGATCCTTACTGATATTAAGGTTTTTTAGCAGGTAAATTTTTTACAATCCCACGGATCTGTGGCGCAGTAGTTTTGTCATGAATCAAAAAATAAACAACCATGGCAACAGTTAATCCGTTTCAAATCAATGTATCGCAGTCTGTTCTTGATGATCTCTCCAGTCGTATTCGTCATACGCGGTGGCCCGAAACCGGTGAGGACGCCGGCTGGGCTTATGGCACCGATCCCCGCTATCTGAAAGAGCTCCTGACCTACTGGGACGAAAACTACGATTGGCGCAAACAGGAGGAAGAACTGAATAAATATCCCCAGTTTACCACAGCGATAGATGGTATCGCTATTCATTTTGTGCAGGCAAAAGGAAAAAATAAAAACAGCAGGCCGTTGTTGCTTATTCATGGATGGCCTGACTCATTCTACCGGTTTCATAAGATCATCTCTATGCTTAACGAAGGCGAGCATTCTTTTGACCTGGTTATTCCCTCTATTCCGGGCTTCGGCTTTTCCGGGCATCGTGCCGTGAACAGCGATGTTACGGCGGGGATTTTTCACCGCCTGATGACAGATACACTTGGCTACGAGCAGTATTTTATTGCGGGTGGAGATATGGGAAGCGTCATTGCCAAATCGATGGCCAACCAGTTTCCCGGCGAGGTTAAAGCGATTCATATTACCGATGTCGGGTATCCGACAGGGCAGGAGGACTGGAGTGTGATGACACCGGCCGAGCAGGAATTTGGTCAGATGATCCAGCATTGGTTTTTTACCGAAGGCGCTTTTAATATGATCCAGGCAACAAAGCCTCAATCGCTGAGCTACGGCCTCAATGATTCTCCTGCAGGCCTTGCCGGCTGGATCATCGAGAAATTCAATTCATGGAGCGACAATAATGGCAACATAGAAAACAGCTTTAGCAAAGACGAATTGCTGACGAATATCATGATCTATTGGGTGAGCCAGACAATCGACAGTTCCGTAAAAACCTATGCGGAAAATGCCCGGGCTGCTTATACAGGAGGATTGAAGTCCTCGCAGAAAGTGACGGTACCGACAGGAGTTTCCCTTTTTCCCGGAGAGGCGCAATTCCCAAAAGAATGGGCGGAAAGAATGGTGAACCTGGTCAGCTATAAGAAACTGGACAAGGGTGGTCATTTTGCACCAATGGAATTGCCGTACGTGTATGCGGTGGAACTAAGTGACTTTTTCTCTGCCATCGACAAATAAAGTATAAAGAGCGGGGTTGGAATCGTCAATCCCCTGGTTCGTGTATACACGAACCAGGGAATTCAACCTTCTACCTTACGCCCTACACCTTTTACCTTACGCCTTACACCTTTACCTTCCTTTCACCAACCGGCCTTGCAGCACGCCCGACTCACCGACCACCTGTACGAAATAAACACCGGCAGGTAAGGAGCTGACAGGAAGAGAAACGGTATTCAATCCTTTATCCAATGAAAGTGTATTGGTGATTGACTTTTTTCCTGTCGGGTTGTAAATATTATAGAAAACGCTAATGTTTCTCTAATCTTTCGTATTGATCCGGGCAGTCGTAGAACAAACGGGCTTTCTTTGCCGGCAAGTCTTATATCCTTGTTGTCTTATCGTTATTTTGTATTCACCTGATCCAATATGCCGAAAGTAGCGCCCTCACTTTCATTTCTATAAATATTCATGACCACCAATTGGGTACCATATAAAACAAAAATGCTTCGTTTGATGCTGGATTTAATTCCGCCAACAGCATAACCAGCCATATTACCGACCAATGTATATTCTGTATACGGCACCACCGTACCTTTTTCATTCGTTATACTGAATTTGGCGCCGATAAATTGATAGCTGGTGCGCACTGCCAGGGAGGATTGCTGCTTATATAAAATGCCGGTATAACGGTTACTTTTTAACCGGTTGCCGAATATCTTTTTCTCAAGCCTGGCATAGGTCCGGTTGCCGCGTGGCGTAACGGTTTCGCCTTTGAGCTGGTAGTTGTATTCACCACCGATCAATTCAAATTTAATATTGTTGTCAGTAACGGTGTACTTTCCTTCATGCAGCCTGCCATCCACCTCAAGATACTGGAACGTATTGTTCTCCCCGAAATTGAAAATGAATGGCGTCTTGAAAGTGGCGGTTGCCGAAGAAGCATAATAACCTACGATGCAATAATCTTTCAATTCAATTGCCTGGCTTTTTGCGCTGAATGAGCAAAGCACAATCAGCAACAGTGCTGATACAGCCTTGATATGTTTTTTAAAATGTTGCATAACCTGTTTTTTTTAAAAGGTAGAGAAATCTGTTTATTGACCTTGAGTCATAGCGATAGTTTTTGTCAGGTATTGACAGCCTGGCAAAATACAAGAGAAAGAGAGAGGTGTAGTATTATAAAAATTGTGTGATGACAACCGGTTTTATCAAAACAGCCGTTGTAACAAAATATCTTTTTTCTGCGGTGACACTTCTATTTCTGTCCCATCGGAGAGCTCCAATGTGCCGCCATCGCCTTTTCGGTATTTAATTACAAAGTCGAGGTTAACGATCACCGATCTGTTTATGCGCATGAAACGGTCGTCGTCCAGAATCGTTTCGTATTCTTTCAATGTTTTTGACACAACAATTTTTTTGTTGTCACTGAGCAGGAATACGCTGTAGTTGCTCATGGCTTCAACCCTTGTAATCGTATGCTTCTCTACGATATAAATGCCTTCGGCTGTTGGCAGGGGTAACCTGGTGCTCAGGTTTTTCTGAGGCCGGGCGGCTTTGAGGCCGGTTTTCTCGTGCACTCTTTTCTGCAACCGGGAAATGGCCGCCTCAAGTTCTTCACTGTCTACCGGCTTAAGCAGGTAATCAACTGCACTTAACCGCAGTGCTTCTAAGGTGTAACTATCGTATGCAGTGGTGAAAATTACTTCGAAATTGAACCGGCCCAGTTTTTCCAGGAATTGGAAACCGTTCATGCCCGGCATTTCTACATCGAGAAAGAGTACATCTATATGCAGGTCTGCGACGGCATCAAGCGCTTTCTCCGGACTGTTAAAAATTCCAGCTACCTGCAGCTCATTTTCAAAAATGTTTAGTTTTTGCGCCAGCAATTTGCTTCCTCTTATTTCGTCATCCAAAATGGCTGCTTTTAACATGTGTAGGCTGCTTTGTGTAAATTTCGGTTTTTTACGATGGAATCACAATAAAGTTTGCGGTGTGTTCAACGCCTGTATGGCTTTTAAATCGGTTCAAATAACCGAGAACATCATCGATGGCTCACCTGCTTTCTGCAGAAACATACGCCAGCGGTTATTGATTTTTGCACTTACGCCCATATACTGAGCTCCATTCAACGTTCCTTTCCACGCGCCGGGAGCTATTTCAGTGTAATTGCCCATCGCGTTTGGAACTGCATAGTATCTCCATGTGCCTGCATTAAATTGCAGGAATCCGGGCCCTTCGTAACTGTTATTTTGAAACGGTATGATCTCCGATGATTTTGTTATATAATGTACGGATTGGATGGTCTTGGCCGGGTTTTGCCTGTCCTTATATTCTACCATGTTGATAACCGGTTCTCCATTCGCATCTTTTTTCAATTTGAAATGAAAGACAGATATGCCATCGCCTTTTTCGTCGATGGAAAAGCCATCGTTTCTCAGGCTGAGTGACTGGCTTTTTTTCAATGTTACACTTTCAATCGTAGCAGTCACGTCATTACCGGATTGGGTGAAATGGACCAGTCTCATTTCGGTACCGGTACCGTTATTGATAAAGAGCAACCATTGATAACCGGCGAGTTCTCCCGGACTGAAGGTGGAGTTGTCCTGATCGTTGTCTTTTTTGCAACCTGTATACATTGTGAGCAGCGTTGCAACCAGTAAAACTTTCAGGGAAATGCTTATGAATTTTTTCATGGTATAATTTTTATATTTTGCCATTTGTTTACCGGGCGTTCCAGAGTATTTGCAATACCTGCCGGTTGTAATAATCCGGCATAGTGTAGCCTTCACTTGCCTTGGCACCGGCTATACCTCCAATAGTGAACCTTACCTCTTTTTCGCAATTGTCATTATAGTATTGCATACTTGTTGAACAGTCCTTGCAGTTTGCTATTTCTTTTGCAGGTGCATGTTCGAAGTAATAAAGTGTTTTGTTTTTGATACGTACCTGTACTACTTTTTTTACCCCAGCGTTTATCAACGAATCCTCGTTTAGCATGGCTTTGCTGATACAAGCCGGAATGCTGTCATTTTTTTTCCCGTGGCGAATATTGGGATACTGCGATTTGCCAAAATCTCCGGCGGTATAACCATATGCCACATAGCCGCTGGCAGTTCTGCCTATTATAAAACTTGCCACCACGTTGCAATTGGAATCGTAATAGATAGTTCCGTTAGGGCAATCCATACATTGGGCGGCGCTTGATACCTTAAACTGAAACACGGTTCGCCGGTCTTTCAGCGTCAGCGTTTTTACAAATTCCGTGTTGGTAAGTGAACTTTTTTTGTTCAAAGCACTTATGCAGGCCGGAACATTTTGTCCAGTAGCCATATTGGCAAGCAAAAGAAGAATGCAGCAGAAACAGATATATGTTTTCATGGTTGCAGGGTTTATCAGGGGGCAATATCAAGCAACTGGCACACCTCGTTGTAGGGCATTGCTTTCAGTTGCGCCTCTGTATAGTCTTTTCCTTTAAGATGTAGTTGTTTTGCAGTGCCGCTATTCATCGTGCGCCCCATTGTACCGGATACGGCGACGATCTTGAACTTGTAATTGGGTATTACTGCAGAAGAAACGGCGGGTGGATCCGTTCCAGGGATGTTGGTCCGGTAGAAATAGTACAGTTTAACTTTTCCGACGCTTGTTTCATAAGCGATATTGTAGAAGAAACTGTTGGAGGGGTTCAGCATACTGTAATTCAGGGGTACCCAGTTGTTCACATTAAAAGTGAGAGAAGGCGTAAAGTAGCACAATACCATACCTGTATTTAACACGTCCTGCGTAATAGCGGTAAAGTTTCTCTCATGGAACCGTGAGACGGACCACATGTAGCCGCCCTGCACGTGGTCGAGGACATAGGATCCACCTGCAGTCCATTGCGCATTGGTTAAGCGGAAGGTGTCCGTTTTGACATTGGCGTTGCCGGTTGCGCCCTGCTCACCCCTCGGACCTTCCGGGCCGGGAGTGCCTTCCTTTTTGCATTGCATAAAAAGCATGGTTACCAGCAAAAAAGCAACGGAGAAAAATAGTTTTGACATAGTCGTTTGATTTTTGATATTATTTAATTGGCAGAAGGCAGCGGTAAAGTCTAATGGTTAATGGCGCCGCCTTTCTTAACCAAACTTATCACCTGTAAACCGGGCTTTGGAAGCAAATGATTGAAAAGGGGCGTAAATTGAGTGAACACCTTTTTATACCGAGCGAATAAAAAGACCACTTGGGGATCTTAGTCCTATATTTGACGAACCCCATTTCCTGTGTTTTTTGCAACCATTCTTTTATCCAATACTGAAAAATGAGCGTAAAAGTTTCCTTACAGAAAGGCTTGTATTTTTTTATCACGCTGATAAGTTGGAACATGTGTTCAACAGATCTGTCTGCACAAACCAGCGTGGCGGATTCGCTGCGAACAGTATTAAAAGCACATCCCGGGAAAGCCGACGAGATCGGCACGGCATTTTTTAACCTGGCAGCGCAACATCTATCATCAGATGCTAAAAAGGCCCTGACCTATGCGGATGAAATCCTGCTGTTTCAAAGGAATATAAAGAACCAGCATTTGCTTTCGGCAGCTTACCGGGTGAAGGGTATCATACACCTTAATCTTTCCCAGTTTCCGGAAGCTTTGTCGAGTTTGCACAAAGCGCTGGAGATTGATGAAAAACTGAAAGCTGATTTTGGCATGATCGGCGATCTGAATACAATCGGGCTGGTGTATATGAGCCAGTCGAAATACCCGGAGGCTTTAAAGTACTACCTGCTCGCGTTGGCCAAAGCAGAAAAAATTAATCGTGAATTGGACGTGGCATCCACTAAGGCAAATATCGGTATTGTATATACTGAGATGGGAGACTATGAGCAGGCCATGCAGCATTATGAGCGTTCACTGACGATTTTCAGAAATAGTAACCATTATAGCGGTCAGACAAACACGTTGACCAATATCGGCATCGTATATTATAAAAAGAAAAATATCCCGGAAGCGATCAGGTACAGCAGATTGGCCCTGGCATTGGCAGATTCTGTCAGGGATATCCGGTCACAAGGGCGTGAAAACGGTAACTTATCAGCTTACTACAATGAGCTTGGTCAGCACGACCTGGCATTGGAACATGGTCTCAGGGCAATTGCTATCAATAAAGAAATCGGCAGCACAAAAAGCCTGGGACTCAATGAACAAAATGTATCCGCCGCCTATTTAAAAAAGGGCAATCTGAAACTGGCCAGGGAGCATGGTCTCGACGCGTTAAAGATTGGCATGGCACTGAATGCGACTGACATAAAAAAAGAGGCCAGCCTGGGATTAAGTGAAGTATATGAAGCGTTGTCGAAGCCAGACAGCGCCTTGTATTATTATAAAATGTTCACGGTTTTTTCGGATTCGATAAGCAATGATAACAACAGGCGTGAGGTGACCCGGATGGGACTCAAATATGAATTTGACAAAACAGAAGCCGTCTATAAACAGAAACAGCTATTCGCCGACGAACAGCTCCGGCAGCAGCAGCTCGAGCTGGCATTAAGTGCTTCACAATTTCAACAAGGCGAACAACTAAGGCGTCTGCAGGAGGTGCAACTGCAAAATGAAAAACTGCTGAATGAAGAGAAACAAAAGCAACTAATCATCGCGCAGAATAATGAAAAACTACAGGCCGGTAAAGTAAATGCGTTGTCGCAACAACAGCAACTGGACCGGCTTGAGCTTAAACAATTGTGGTTATATGGGATATTGGCTTTAGTAGTCCTGTTCTCCGTACTGATATTTCTTTTAAATCTTTACCGTTTGCGAAAGCTGAAGTATAAAAATGAAATTCAGTTGCAGGAGTCGGAGCAAAAGGCTTTAAAGCTGAAACATCAGCATCAGTTATCCGAAAGTGAGTTAAAAGCTATTCGCTCACAGATGAATCCGCATTTTATTTTTAATGTGTTAAACTCCATCGAGTCCTACATAATGGACAATGATAAAAAAACAGCATCGAGGTTGATCCAGAAGTTTGCAGCCTTAAGCAGGCTGATACTGGAAAATTCCACCAAAAGCCTCGTTACAGCAGATAAAGAATGGAAGGCATTAATGCTCTATACCGAATTGGAAGATATCCGTTACAGTAATTCATTTACCTACAGTTTTAATGTTGATGAACAACTCCAACTAAAAACACTGTTTTTGCCGCCCATGCTCATCCAGCCTTTAATTGAAAATGCCATTCTGCATGGTTTGATGACTGGCGGGCAGGAGCATGGTCATTTGTCCGTATCGCTCAAAAAAACGGACACGGGTGTTTGTATTACCGTAAAAGATAACGGAGCAGGATTTGAAAATACGGTAAATCCAGCCAGGGTATCCGGCATCAAAGAAAAATCAATGGGACTGTCTTCCATTGAAGACCGTATCGCCATGATCAATAAGCAATATCCTGGAGGAAAGGCCCGTTTTATGATTGGCCGTGGAGAGGCTGGAAAAGGCACAACTGCGGAAATACACCTGCCTTTTTTTGAAGGACAATCAGTGCTGAATTAAATTCATTGGAAAATGGATTTAATAAACCTGTTTTTCATAACCACGCATACCGTGCATTATAAAGCCCACGCAACGCGTGGGCTTTATCTGTTGCCGGGATGAATTGATCTTATTGCATAATCCACCGGGCAATGTCATAAAGAATATATTTGTCCGGATCGTTGTTATGAATGGTAACATTCGCCGGAGAACCGGGTTCAAATTCAAATACGCCAAGGAATATGAGGCCGAAGAGCGGGCCCGCTTTCCGCTGATCAATATATACTTTCTCCGTTCCTTTCGCATGTTTTATTTCTACCAGTGTATTAGCGCTTCGTCCATTACCGGGAATGGATGAAACATATACCGCGTATCTGCCCGCTTTTTTGATCGGTGCGTCATAGGAGGCAAAGGAAGATCCTTTCATCAGATTACCGTCCGTATGGAAATAGGTTCCCCAGAAAGGTGTTTGCGCAATGGATTTTTTTACCAGTTTTACTGTTACGTATTTATCGTCTTCCGAGTCTATCTGGATATCGCCTGCCAGTGCATTTCCTACCGGTATCGTTTTCGCTATGGGCTGTGATTTTTTTCCTGTTGCATCTTCCACTACCAGGCTTACCAGGTGGGTTTTATCCATTTTCAGTGCCTTTTGTTCTGCTGCTTTTTCTCCATCCACTATACCATCTCCGTCAAAATCCCAGTAGTACCGTACAGCCGGTGAGTTGCCGGGAGTTTGTTTAACTGTAAACGTCACCAGTTCTCCGGCGCGTGGTTGTTTGGGTTGCCAATCAAAATCGGCTACGGTTTCGGGTAGAAGATTGACAATCGCTCCGGCTGCTTTTAATTTTTGACGAAGTGTTGCTGCCGGTACAGACTGCGCGGTAAGGTTGTTTGACACCGCCATGGCTGCCGCGAGTCCTGCAGCTTCGCCTGTCATCATGAACACGGGCTCCATTCGCAGGGAAGTCCAGGCCAAATGGCTCGACGATAAACATACGGGTACCAGCAGGTTGGTGTTTTGCGAAGCTTTAGGCAACAATGCACGATAGGGGATTTCGTAGGCTTTTACCGGTTCCCATAAGCCGCCACCTGTATAAGCCATTGTGCCATCTGATTTCTTTGTAATCATGGTTGCGTGACTGTCCATTGAATAACTTCCCAGGGCAATGGCATCTTCTTTTTGTCGCTCTTTCTGCAGGTCCTGCTGACGCATTACATACTCACCATGCAGGCGCCTTCCTTCGCGGATGTAGATATGGCGGGGGAAATTTCCGTTGTCGGTGAACTCATCTTTGGCCAGTCCCCATTCACTTGCTTCGGTTCGTATCCGTAGCGGCACCTGGGGATCGTTCTGAAGAAAATAAATATAGCCCAGGGAGTTTTTCCGGTGAATCTCTTCTGTTTTTTTACGGTCGCTGTAACCGGCCGACGGATAATTCCAGTTTATGCCCGGCATGTCTGCAATGTTGGCATCGATCTTTTTGTTGGGGAGTTTCCAGTATGACTTGAATACTCTTGACGTACTGTCTTTTAACAGACCCGCGAGTCTTATGGAATAATCCGCCGCATTGTAACCTGCGGGCTTTTCCACCATCACACGGTTAGCAGGATCATTGGTAAGCGTAACACGGTAGTTGAATGCCTGTATGGCCGCCGATGATTTGGCAGGTACAGCGGGTTCGTTGAATACGTTCCTGCCTTCGGTTCCCAGCAGGAAATCAATTCCTGATTTTGCCATCAGGTCACCGGTATAGCTTGCGTCTATAAATATCTTCGCTTCAAGCACGAGTTGTTCATTTCCGGATATATCGCGGCAGTTAATACTCCTGATCTCTTTTCCCTGTTTATTTGCATTGATCAATTCTGTGTTACGCAGGATTTGTATGGAAGGATAAGCTGCAATCATTTCTTCAAAAATAGCTTCCGCTACTTTGGGTTCGAATGCAGCTCCGGGTAACCCGTCGATGATGCTGGCTTTAAACTGGGCGGAGTTTTCACCATATTTCTCCTTGTAGTAGCTGGCTGCCCGGCTCATGAATTCGCGGCTAAGTCCCCCAATGGTGGAGTGATTACCGATATCAGTGACGCAGAGTCCGCCTTGTGCGATGATGCCTCCTACATGCGCCGACGGCTCTATCAGCAATACGGAGACGCCTTCGCGCGCAGCAGCAATGGCAGACATGATACCGCCGGGGTTGGCTGTATAAACGATCACATCGGCTGATGTTTTGGTTGTCCGTTTATCCATGGTTGCGGTCTTGGGAGAAACAGCGCCGGATGCAGAAGGTTTATCAGTCATTTTTTTATAACGCACCAGGGCTTCTACAAAATAGTAGTCGGCATAATTGATCGGTACATCTATCTCTGACTTATGCGGCAAATGGCCGGTGGAGTGTTTGAGTATAAAATGCTGGTTGGTGCCGGGCGCGGCCAGGTAAGCCGGAGAAGACAGGCTCTTCAACATCATACCGGCGGCGTCGCGGTACCGCTGTTGATGAGCGGTTGAATAATCAGCCAGTTCCAGCAATGCGGCGGCAACAATAGCGGCCGCAGAGGCATCACGTGGTGTGGAACTGGTGACGGGGGCGTTAAAATCCCAGTAAGGAATTTTGTCCTTTGGTAATCCCGGATGATTGAGGTAAAACGAAGCGATCTTCTCCGCCATTCGCAGATAGCGTTTGGCATGCGTAAAGCGATAGGCTACCGTATAGCCATAAAGTCCCCATGCCTGTCCTCTGGCCCACGCGGACGCATCGCTATAGCCCTGGTGCGTGATTTTCCTTAAAGGCTGCCCGGTAAGGGTGTCATAGTCCACTACATGATAGCTGCTGTTGTCTGCGCGGAAATGATGTTTCAACGTCTGATCGGCATGTGCTACCGCTATTTTGTAATACGAAGAATCGCCTGACACCTGTGTTGCCCAGAACAATAGTTCGAGATTCATCATATTATCGATGATAACCGGAAACTGATAACCGGGTTTATCCCATGATTTGATGGTTTTCGTTTTTGTGTGATACCGGCTGCTGAGCGAAGCCGCCCCCTGCAACAATATTTCTTTATAAGCTGCATCGTTTGTGAGGCGGTAGGCATTGCCCAACGGGCAGTATAACATAAAACCGAGATCGTGGGTGGTTTTATTGAATTTTTCCTTTTCCAGCTCTTTCGACCATTTCGTAGCTGCATCTTTCCATCGGGCATCTTTTGTCAACTCATAAGTATACCAAAGCGTACCGGGAAAGAATCCACTGGTCCAATCAGAAGATTTAACCGTATGCAGCGAACCATCTTCTTTTACCGAGCGGGGAAAGCGGGAGACATCTTTTTGAGCAGCCACCATAGCGGATAAATGAGCTTCTACCGTGCCCGTTACCTCCGTTACTTTCACTGCCTGATCCTGCGCGCTGGCTCCTGACATGAACATCAAAGCAATGGCCTGCATCATACGCATTCGTATGTGCTTCTTCAAATTCTTTTTCATGATTTACTATTTATAATATTTCTGCGTGTATACTTTTCCATCGGTGGTTAATACCGCCAGGTAAACTCCTCTGGCATGATGGGCAACCGGCAACTGCCTTCTATTGACGCCAGGGTTATAGGATACCTGGTATTTCCCTATCAGACTACCGTTCAGGTTATATATTGCCAGGAGTCCTGTTGCATTTTTATCAGATCGTATCAGGTAGTCGACGGAAAATGGATCCGTTGAGGAGGTTACTAAAAAAGAAAAATCTTCTGTCTGCCCCTGGGGATCGGCCGCTAAAGCAGCAGGACTTACCGGCAGCGACCTTGCTGCTGCTGCAGCAAGGATAAGCTGACTGGTTGCACCTTTTAAGCCGGCAACATTTACGGTGAATTCGATATCCGGGCTGAGACGATTTACGGTGATTGCAGGATCGCTGAATAAAATTGCGGAGGCGCTTTTCTTTAAACGGATGGTAATGCTGCCCGTATTGAGCATGGTTGGATCTGCAACCGCAAAAGCAATGGTATCGGCATTACTCATCACCATTACGGATGCTTTCTTATTGGCGGATAAATAGGCCGTATCGCCATTAAGCGGAACGTATTGCGTTCCGTTGTTCCAGAAATTGGCGCCGAGCAGGCCGTGTAAGCTGTCGTTCACTGCCTGAACATGTTGATCATTTCGCAGTATGGTAATGTCCGGGTTGGCAGCATAAGCGGCTGTCTGCGTGGCTGAGTAACCGGGCAGCAGCACATAAGCATAAGTATTATAGCTGCTATCAATGTCGGCGGTATGGTTACCGTGCTCTTTCCAAAGCGTGATATATTGTTGGGTTCGCAGCACGGTGCTTTCCCCGGTAGTGACATCGCTCCAGCGGCCTGTCTGCGCTTTGCGTAAACCCCGCAGGACAGGAGAGCCGGGGAAGTAGTATCCGATATCAGCCCCGGCCACATTGCCGGATAAATGTGCCCAGTCGACATTGGTAAAAGTTGCCGGCGAACTTTCTGTGCCGAAACCGGATGCCTGCGTCACACCATTTATCTGAAATGTATTCGAATTATTGCTGTTTATTTTCCGTTGATCGATATAAGTGGATACGGATTTATTGTCGTTGTTGTAAATGGCTGCACCCAATGCAACGATCTTGCCGTCAAAGAGAAACCATGATTTTTTAGCATTGAGAGTTGTGCCGTTCGGAGTGAGGAACATACCCGTTGTTCCGAACCTTCCCAGCAATGAAGTGCCTCCAACCCATGCGTTGTTGCTGTTACGGTTTTGCGTCGCCGTAACACTGTCTTCTACGGTGGTACCAGGCAGCCTGTAGGCATTTACTGTTGGCCAGAAGAAGTTGTCGTATTGCAGCAGGTCATTGTTGTACAGATAGGTCATGCCATCCGAGGTATGCCAGCCCTTCAGGTTTTCTCCGTTGATCAGTTCATAATTATAAATACGGGAGGAATGCATGCTGATGCCGAATGCATAGTTGGCACTTTGATAAACGGCTCTATCCATTCCGGAGAACTGCCGGTAGGTATTGTAGGCTGGCCTTGCTGCTATGGAGGAATCTTCCAGGAGATTCTTGGCGAGGGTTACGGCCATGATCGAGTTAAGGTCTTCGTAGGGTGTAGAGAAGCTGTTATCGCTGATCAGCCAGTGTTTAACCATGGAGCCGATTCTTTCCGCATCTGCTGAATCCGCCATCTCTTTCATCAGTAACAAGGCTTCTGCCAGCGCCCGTCCCTGGTCATGTTCAGAAGAGGTCCGTCTCGCGATCTCTCTTCCTCTTACCATGCTCATCATGCCGCCTTTGAACACCAGCGGTTCAAAAGCATTGTAGACCCAATTCACCACGTTTGATTTTGCCGGGTCGGTGATGTCGCAGGGCGTGTCAGCGAAAAAATACAGAATGTCGGTCAGTGTGCTGAATAATGCGAGACCATACGCGCCATTGTAGGCGTGTTTCTCATGTTGAATAAATGAACCGTCTTCATAGAATCCGTCACCGGTATTTACATATTGAAAAACCGGGCTTAGCTGGTCTCTTGCATAGAAGAGGGAAACCGAATCATTTGCGACGAGACTCCGGATCGTCATCGCAGTGCTGGCCCATACGAGGTTGGCACCGGTATAGTCGCCTGTATTGGGAATGCAATGCCTCACAGCGTTGGAATAGTTGAGGCGTTGTACACTGTCGAGATCGGCGTACATTAATACCGCAATATCGTTGAGGCGCAGCGGAACGCCGATACGATAGTCCCACCAGTTGCCGGAACTTCCGGAACCGGATACGGGCACAACCACCGATTCATTGTAATGATTTCTGTATAGCCAGTCAAGCGCATAAATGATGTCATTACGCAACGTGTCATTCTGATAAAGTGCCGCTCCTTGTGTACAATAGGCGAGGGCCATCGTTTTCAAACGGGAATAGCTGGTGGTGAGTTGATCAGAGGATGTATAATTCAGATCCGTCCAGAGGGTTGTTCTGCCGGTAGTATCCTGCACAAAATTGGTACGCCAGGTAGCGTTGCCGCTGTTGTTAATCGCCTGCACTCTTGTGTTGATTTCCGGATCGGCAAGAGAATAATCGCCTCCTGTAAGAAAGCCGGCCCATTTATGGCGGAGCGAATCGAAGTTGCCCGGAGAGGGCACTACAGGTAATGCCAGTGCATAACTTTGCAATGTTGTATAGATGCCTGAAGCAAGGCTGATGCCGGTGAGAGTGCGTGTAACGGCGCCAATATTGGTGTATGTCCCGTTCCAGGTAGAAGATGCTGCAATCGTTCCTATGGCATATTTTTCTTCCTCGCTTCCGAAAACGAAACTGAGGCCGGTGAAACTGTGCAGTGTTCCGCTTACGACGCTTGCGCGGCGTTTGATAGATGGCTCAATTGTGATACCCGCGCCAGCCGTGCCCCCTGTGGTATCGGTTATCTCAAAGCGGATGATCGCGGTGCCGGTGGCAGCCTTTACTCCGTTGACAACGATTTGTCTTCGGGATCCGGCAAAGCCAACAGGGAAGGTGCGTGTGGCAGCGGTAGTGCCCACTGCGAGTGCCAGCCCTCCCTGTACAAAGCTGTTGGTTAAACCTGTCAAACCTGCAAAAGACGCACTGTTGCAGGTTACTGTTTTGCCTTTATTGACATAAATGATCCCCGCATTAAGCACCAGCGGTACTGAACCCGATTTTAAGGTAAGATCGTTTTTGATAATGATGCCGCCAGCATGGTCAATAGTGATCCCATGGATAGACCGGCCTGAAGGTATCTCGTATCCTTCGGTGATCGTTGTTGACGGGTTGGCTGCTGCTGTATTGGTAAAATAGGTAAGGAATAAAGAGGCACTGCTGCCGAACGTAAAAGGATCTTCCAGTACGCCTGCCTGCGAACGTTCGGTACGCAGGTTGCCTGAACTGGTTGCATTGCCGTTGGGACCCGTACCAACAACCGTATTATCCATTGTCAGGTTGGTACGGTTATTAAAAATGCCGTTCAGCAGGATCAGTTTGGAAGAGAGGCTAAGGACAACGTTGAGGTTTACGCCATATGAATTATCAATGGTGAGCTGACGGATAACACTGAATGTACCGGTGCCGCTGATGCCGGTGACGGCGCTGGCCTGCGCCATGGTGATACCGCCGGTGGTAGAAGGCGTAGTTCCTTCGATGGCATAAGGGGCATAAAGGATTCCATTGTTGGTAATACTGCCGTGTATGATCACCGCCTTGGCAAAGGTAGTATTCGCTTTCACCGCTTTAAGGATACCGGAACTATTGATTACCAGCTGGCCGTTTATTTCCAGTGGATATGCCGCCGCGGAAAATTCAATCGTGCCCGATAGCTCAACCCTGCCAGCCGTCGTATTGGCAGTAGTCTTGTTAACGGTTACAACAGCGCCGCTGACTATCTCGACCGTATCATTGGATGCAGGTATTACTCCACCTGCCCAGGTAGTAACGTCCTGCCAATTTCCGCCCGTTGCAGTTGATATTTTTCTTGATTGTGCGGAGGTTTGCACCGCAACAAAAAGCAGCAGTCCCAGGAAAAATTTCATGTTATAAAAGTTTACAGGTTTATGCTAACGCCCGATCCGTCTTTTCTCAGATCGATACGCAAGTGATTGTCACCAATGGTCAGGTTTAATTTTCCTCCAAGTTGTAAAGGATCGCTCAGGGTTAATCTGTTTGAATAGTAGTGCAGCAGGCAGGGACGGTCAACCTGCAGGGTTGTTTCTCCGTTGGTATTCAAACTACCTGCTTCATGGAAAGCTGCCATTATCATTCCATCGGTAAAGCGAATAGCCTGGCAGTCTTTATCATTCCGGATGATTTCCCATTGCCGGGTACTTGCAGTCTTTCTATCATCCGGTGATGAACAATAGCTTACCATGTATGCTGCAGCGCTGTCGCTTTGGTGTTCAAGCATGGGTTGGAATATTTTTGCTTTTACCTCTGTTGGCTGTTCTCCATCGTTAATAGATTTCCAGGTGCCAATGGTGTCTCTCAGGACCAGCTTGCCTGAACCGGCTGTGAGCAGGGATATCACCAATCCGTTATGGAATAAATTTTCATTAGTGGAAAAAGAATAAACACCGGGCTTGTTTATTTTTTTGTTTCCGGAGAGAACTGGTTCGCGCCAGAGAGATTGATCGATTATTGTGAATACGGGGGCACTGATGTTTTTGCGGTTGAGTCCGGCGATTAATGCAATCATTTGGTTGCCGCGTATGATCCAGGTTTTACGGGCTGTCAGCAGGCTACTGTCTTTACGCAGTGAATAATGCATGGCGGTAAGTCCGCTTTCCCCATCCGTAACAGTTCCTGCATAAGCAGATCGTTCAATTTTCGCCTGTGGATCGAAACTGGTAATGCCGGGCAGGTATTGCCAGTCCCATAACGGCATCAGGTCAAAATATTCTTTTCCGTCTCTCAGGACATAAACGTTGCCATTATTCAGTAACTGTCCTTTTTTGTTTTCTGAGTTAATAGATTCTGTCGGCAGTGTACGGGTTGAAATGGTCTTGATAAAAATGCTGAAGCCTTGCTGATGGTAAGCTGCAAAATCGCTGTACGGAAAGGAATGAAAGGCGGGTTGACGGCTATTAAGACGATACCCGTTAATCATTTCCTTAATCGCGTCTTTGCGTGACGTATCCAGGCTTAGCAGGTAGCCCGCGACAGATTGCAATGACGTTACTTTAAGTTGTCCCTTTCTGCTGACCGCCCGGTCAACGGTTGCGGGGGTGGTGTAATTGTTCCTGGTCATCCATTGCCAGCCATTCAGTACATAAAATGTCAGCAGGGAGGCTTTGTCAGCAGGGTAGGACCATCTGGTGCCCTGCAGTTGCCAGCCTATGCGCAGCAGATCATTCAGGTAATCCATACCATAATGAAAGGATTGGAGCCTGGCGCCATGCTGATGGAAGCTGTAATCCGGTTGTATACCTTCCGTTGTATCATTTCTTATCTCGGTGACGATGAGCCGGCGGCTGTGTTCAATGATCGAATCATTTTTTATAAAGGCTCCATAATGCAGCGCCAGATCTGCGCTCCAGATCAGGTTGGCTCCCGTGCCTCTCACACGATATTGTGCCAACACCTGCAGCGCCGCTTTTAGCTGCTTTTTATTTAAATGATTGCCCGTGACCGCCAGGATGTTTCGCATAAGCTGTGGAACTCCGATCTCATTGTGCCACCAGTTGGGATTCTGGTATTTTTTATCCAACCAGGTATCCAATGCTTGTGAAAAAATGTTCCATACCCGCTCATCTTTATAATAGACAGAAGAGCCGGAGGCCCAGGCTATGGCCAGGTCTTTTACCCGTTCCAGGTGAATTGCTGTTTTCCATTTGGATTTGGATAGATCGCTGTAATCGATATCATCCCATCTGTTATTGCTGTTCAGCTTAAAGACATATTTGTCCACTCCGCGAGGGGATGCCTGCAGAATAATATGTCGTGCAAGCCGGCTGATAATCGTATCTGCGTCGGGCAACTGCGGACGTGCTGCAAGTCCTGCGAGCAGGATGCACGTCAGGCAAATTGCCTTCAGGTGGATACCTGCCGCTTTGTATATGCTGAATGTTTTACCAGTCATCGGTACGGAAAGAAGACATGGGAAGTCCTTCGTTATTGTAAATTTCTCCTTTGACCCAATTCCTGAATGCATAACGTATCGCAACCGGGTCTTTTACTTTGTCGTTCCACACAATGATCCCTTTTTCCTTGGTGATCAGGGCTTCCGCCGGATAAAACACTTTATCGCTGCCTGCCACCTCAAAAAGCGTTACAGGTTTATAATAGGACGTAATCCCGTTATCTGCATTTCTGAATTGTATCGTCACCTTGCCATCTTTGACGGTGTGGGAGAGATAGGTTGGCCCGGCATAAGCGATGCCTTTATAATTATAGGTTTTGTGCAATGCGAGGTAGGCAAGACGGCGGGCTATAATAGCTTTATCAGCCGGGTGGATGCAGGTTTTTTCACCGGCATCCAATGCCACAGCCATGCCGCTGTTGGGAATGGAATCGAGACATTTTAGCTGCGCTTCACGCAACAGGGCAGCGCGTACGGAATCGGCTCCGTTGTATTCATAAGGTGCAATCTGAACATAATAAAACGGGAGAGCGGAGTTGTTCCATTTATCTCTCCATGATTGTACCAGTGCGGGAAGAAGGCGTCTGTACAGGTCAGGCTGCTCAACATTTGATTCGCCCTGGTACCATAAAAATCCACGGATGCCATATCCGGCCAGTGGCGCGATCATACCATGATAAAGCGAAGCAGCAGCCCGGCGGGGTACAGACATGCCACTGAGGTCATTGGGTACTTTAATACCAAAGGCATCGAGACTGACCGGCGTCATCCAGGGCTGTATTTGTGAGCCGCCCCAGTATGCGCCTATTATCCCGACAGGAATATTCAGCTTTTTCTGTAATAACTGTGCATAAAGATACCCGACCGTACTGAAATATTTTACCACTTCGGCAGTGCTTTCGCGCCAGATGCCGGTACAACTATCCTGCGGTGTGCCCGCGGCAACACGTTCCATTTTATAAATCCTGATAAGCGGATTGTCCGCTTCCATATATATATCATTTGCGTTGAGTACGGGCTGATTCATTGCGCCCCTTACCGGCATTTCCATGTTAGACTGACCGGAGCACAGCCATACTTCACCCAAAAGCACATTGGAAAGCGTTTGGGTTTTTAATCCGCTTTTGATGGTAATAGTGTAAGGCCCTCCCGCCTCACCGGTCTCCACATTCAATTTCCAGGCACCATCGGCGGATGCGGTTGTGGTATATGTTTTTTTATTCCAGGATGTCTTTATGCTTACTCTTGCATTTTTATTGCTTTTGCCCCAGATCGGCGGTGTCGAATTACGTTGCAATATCATGTTGTCGGCAAACAAGGATGGCAGTTGAACCTGCGCCGTCAGGGCGCCGGGGCTTACCAGTAGCAAGACGAGTACACTGCTGAAAAATATGTTTTTATACAAACGCATGAATGGTTAGGGTTCTACGATTACATCAACGCTCTGAACAGTTTCCTTTTTATCATCAATGTTTGCATTCGCTGCAATGAAGTAGGCTTTATAGGTGCCGGGCTTCTCATAGATATGCGAGAAGCTGGTGAGTTTTGCATCTGCAATACCTTTGATGGCAACAGGTCTGTCGGGTCCCAAATCAACTTTACCGGTGCTGAAGCCCTTTGTGATCACCCAGGTCTCATTGGTAAGTGTTGACGGGGTTACGGCTGTGCCAACGAGGGAAATAGTAGAGGCGGAAATAGTAGTGGCAGAGGGTTCGGTGAGCGGATTCTGCTCAACCGTTGTAAAGCCTGAAGTGGTCATATTGCCGATCACCTGTGTGCCAAGGGAAGCAGTGGTAGAGCTAAGGTTGAAATTTTGAACCCTCCATGTACGGCGTGTGCCATACGTGGCCGAAGGCCGGTAGATATATTTGAATGCGATATACAGGGGTTTTCCTTCCTGCACCAGGTCTGTAATGTCTTTGACTCCGGAAGGCGTGTAGGTTGTTCCCGTTCCGATTGTAAACCGGTTGGTGATATCTGTCCACGTAGCTTGCTGTACGTTACTGAATGCTGTATAGTTTCCATTGAAATCCGAAGAAGCCTGCACGGAAAATTGATTGGCTTGTGTACCATACTGCACAGCGGTATTGAAGGAGAGTTTGAGTGCTCCCTGTTCCAATACACGTCCCTCCCGGAAATTGTAGTCGTGAAATACTTCACCGGAGAAAAAGCTGATCAGGCCCGCATCTCCTTTGAATTGAAAGGTAACGGGTTCGCCGGCTTTGAAGGTAATGGCCGGCAGGCTTACTTTCAAATCAGGTTCACCACCGTTCACCTCGATTTTTTTTGAGCAGCCTGTTTGCGCGAGAACGGTCATCAGCAGTATGATACCGGTTGTTATATTGGTTGTAATAGCTTTTACCATTGTTATCGTTTTTACCAGTTATTATTTTGCACCAGGCTTTTATTCAGCGCCATTTCCCTTGCCGGGATCGGGAATAGCAGATGTTTATCGGAAACGTTCCTGAACGTAAGTGCGTAATACTGACCTGATGCCTCCAGGGCAATCAGGTTTTCAATGCCTTTCATGGTTGGCACGAAGATGCCCCAGCGGATCAGGTCTTGTTTCCGCAGCAATTCGAAGCACAATTCCCTCGAACGTTCTTTGATGATCTCCTGGAAGAATGATTCGTGGTCCATACCGGAGAGGTCATATTCATTCGGATTTGGTGCGTTGGGTAATAATTTTCCGAAAGCCCGCTTTCTCACGAGGTTGATGGCATTATATGCTTCCTGGGTCGGGCCATGGTTTACTTCATTATCTGCTTCGGCGAACATGAGCAATACATCCGCGTACCGCAGCAAGGGCATGTTCTGCGGTGTTGCATTGTTTGATTTAGGTGTGAGGAGCTCGTACTCCCGTCTGAATTTTCCGATATTTCGTGTCCACAAGGCGCTGGCCGGTGTGTTTGCTTTCATCACCTTAGTGGTTCCCGAATAAGAGAATGGTGCAATGGCCCAGTCGCGACGGAGATCGGCAGCGGCATAAGAATTGAATAATTTGGAAGTGGCATTGATAAATCCATAAGCCACACCGATGGTTTGGTCCGTAGACTGAATACCATTCCAGGCGCCGACACATCCCGTTTCATTATAGGCATTCGTGTTGTTGCCCCAGAACTCTACTTCCCAGATGCTTTCTTTGATGTCATATTTATCCTGTGCGTAATTGATGAAGACCTGTGAGTAATCCGGATTCAGGGCGTGGGCGGAAGCGGCATCGTCCATTATTTTCTTTGCCCAGGTCCTGGCCATCTCGTACTTGCTTATGTCGCGCAGCGGTTCACCTGCCATGAACAGGCAAACCCTTGCCAGTAATCCTCTCACGGCGGATTTGTTGATCCGTCCACCATGACCGACCGTACCGGCTGGCAGCACGAGGGTTTCGGCTTCTTCCATATCGGTAAGGATCTGTGCATAGACGTCCCTGATAGAAGAGCGGGCAACAGCCGTTTCATTCGCAGATGTAGTGGGCTGTGTGATCAGGGGAACGCCGCCCCAATGCTGCACCAACAGGAAGTAGTAATATGCCCGGAGGAAGAGCGCTTCGCCTTTGATCACATTTTTGATATCGTCTGCCACTTCCGTAGCGGATGGAATGCTCGCCAGCAATACATTCGCCCGGTTGATGCCATCATACAAGGACTTCCAAAGGTTCTGTACATCGTTGTCAGTCGGGGAAAAATTATAAACCTGTACGCCGGCTACAACGGTGTTACGGGCATAGAATCCTTCATCGGCTTCATTGCCCATCCTTGCCGTATAGATTTGTTTATAAAAGCCCGCGTCTCCCATTACATCGTACACAGCGGCAAGTGCAAAATTCAATTGCTTCTCTGTTTTATAGTAGGTGACAGGGGAAAGAAAATCGGTTGGTGTCGTATCCAAAACTTTATTACAGGCTGTCAGCGCTAAGCCAACTGTCAACAGCAATAGGCAGGTAAATCGTTTCATCTTGTGTTTATTTATAATGGTCTGATGAACTTTTGTTGAGTAAAATGAGTCCGTTGCAATACGTCAATGCCTGTTTTTAGAAACCGGCACGTATGCCAAATACAACGGTACGTGCATGCGGATAGGCCGAATAGTCGAAGCCCGGTGTCAGCACACTGTTGCGTACAGATACTTCAGGATCCATTCCCGAGTAATTTGTCCAGGTCAGCAGGTTTTGTGCAGACAGGTTTATGTTGAGTGATTTCATGGATATTCTGCGCAGGTATTTAGCGGGAACATCATACCCAAACGAAAATGTTTTTAATCGCAGATAGGAGCCGTCTTCCAGTACACGGGAGGAATGACGGCCGGCAGGGCCCTGGCCACCCGCTCTGAAATTGGCGTTCGTCTGGTTATCCGGTGACCAGCGGTTCATATAGGATTTGTATTGGTTGAGATCGGTAACCAGCAAGGTATTGCCTTCGAAAAAAAGTCGGTTGGCGTTGTAAATATTATTTCCGTATGACCACTGGAAGAAAATGCTCAGTTGAAAATTTTTGTACCGGAAGTTGTTGGTGAATCCGCCTACATGTTTGGGCATTCCATTGCCGATAATGGCCTGGTCGTATGCATCAACCACACCATCGCCGTTAAGATCCCTGTATTTGATGTCGCCGGGTTGAATGGTGCTCCGTTCATTTCCATTGGTGGCAATCTCCGGTTTTAGTGTATACGTGTTATTGGCATTGATAAAATCGTCGTATTGATATACTCCGTCGTAGATATAACCGTAGAACATACCAGCCGGCTGGCCAACCTGCGACAAGTACAGCGGGGAGTTATTGTACTGTGTAAATACGCTTACGAAGTTGAACAGGTTTTGCTGGTCACCGGAAAGCGCCAGGATCTTGTTCCGGTTAAAGCTGATATTAAAACTGGATTCCCAGCGGAAATTATTTTTGTTGATGTTAGTCGTATTGAGACTTATCTCAATTCCTTCGTTGCGGATCTTGCCGATATTTCTATAGGCTTTTTCATAGCCGGATGTAAAAGGCACATCGGCGAAGAAGAGCAGGTCGCTTGTGTTCTTCCGGTACAGATCAACGGTAAGGTTGATTCTTTCTTTAAAGAAACCGAGATCAATTCCGGCATCCAGTTGCGCGGTACTTTCCCATTTCAATTCAGCGTTGCCAAGGTCATTTGGGATCACTCCGTTTATGGGGGTTCCGTTATTAAAAGAGTAGGAGTAGCGGATCGGCATCATCAGGCTCGGGAGGTAGGCAAAATCCGCTACGCGGTTATTACCGGTGACACCGTAGCTGGTCCGTATTTTGGCGGAAGAGATGATGCGGTTGTTCTTCAGAAATTTTTCTTCGCCGACATTCCACGCGAAAGCACCGGATGGGAAATAACCCCAGCGATAGCCTGGTGCAAACTTGGAAGAACCGTCACCACGCAGGGTGGCGGTAAAAAGAAAACGCGAGTCGATACTGTAATTGGCCCGGCCAAAGACAGAAACGAGTGTTGAACGGCTGGACGAAGACCTTATAGTATAGGGAGTGCCTTCGTCGAGACCATCGATGCCGAGTTCTTCATTAGGCACCAGCGTTGCTGCGTACCCGTTTGTGCTCACGGATGTCTGTTGCATGGAAAAGCCTGCCAGCAGGTTCAGCTTATGATTGTGCCGGAGATTTCTGTTGTAGTTGAGTGTGTTCTCGTTGATCCAGATATTGCGTTCGGCATAGGTTACCGAACCCCATTGTCCTCTTGTATTGAGCGGATTTAATGGTGAGCCCTGTGTTGTTTTTGAGTTATAAAATGCATCATTCCGTTGTACGCGGCTGTTGAGTGCTCCCGTAGCGCGGAAGGTAAGGTCGCGGGTTATTTTATATTCCAGGTAAGCGTTGGCGATGATATCGGTGATCTTGCCTTTTCGGTATTCGTTGTCGTTGGTAATAACGGGGTTCAATCTTATTTCATTATTCGTCAGGTTTTCAGGATCTGATTCTTCCTCCAGCAGGTTGATGGCCGATGCCGCCACCGGACGGTAACCCCATACGCGATATAACAGGGCGGTGGACTGATTGCTTTCCGATTCAGGACTTGATACGGGCTGACCATTGGTGGCAGTCCTGCTGTAGTTGATACTGACGCCAGCTTTCAATTTGGTACTGATCGTTTGATCGATGCCGATTCTTCCCTGGTAGCGTTTAAAGCCCGAATTGCGCAGTATGCCGTCCTGGTCAAATATAGAGCCGGATATATTGTACTTTGTTTGCGCATTTCCTCCGCGCAGGCTCAGGTTATACATGCTGGTGATGGGTGTGTTGGCCAGTATAGCATCCTGCCAGTCGACGCCTTCCAGCCCCCTGTAATCTTCCAGTGTTTTATTATACGGCTGCAGGTAACGATCCTGCGTTACCTGCGGTTTTAGCTCGAGATTGTATTCTACAAAATCGTAAGGCGTCATCATGTCCATTTTCTTCCGGATCGATTGAAACCCCTGCGACGTACTGAAGTTTATGGCCATCTTTCCGGCTTTCCCTTTTTTAGTGGTAATCACGACAACGCCGTTTGCGGCGCGGGCTCCATATATGGCCGTAGCCGAAGCATCCTTAAGAATGTTGATCGATTCTATATCTTCATTGTTAACGGCGGCAGCCTGCAGGTCTTCAACAGGAAATCCATCGATCACATACAACGGAGCATTTGATTGCGTAAGGGAATTGGCACCGCGGATAATGATCTCCTGCGTCACGCCGGGCTGGCCATCGTTGGAGCTGACCTGCACGCCCGCTATCCGGCCCGCCAATGCTTCCGTAAAAGAAGCAACCGGCGCCTTGTTCAGGTCTTCCATATTTACCTGTGCCACCGAACCGGTGAGATCTTTGCGGTTTACCGCACCATATCCAATGACCACTACATCGGTCATGCTGTTGTCTCCATTCTTCAACGTTACCGTAAGGGGCATTTTCTGTGGCACCGGTATTTCGGTTTTTTGATACCCGACATAACTTACTTCCAGCACTGCCTTTCCACCGGTAACGTCTCTGAGTTGAAAATTTCCTTTTCCGTCGGATATGGTGACTGCGGAGGACGATCCCTTGATGTTTATCGAAGCGCCTGCCAGGGGCATTGCTTCTTCATTCACTACCTGGCCATGAATCAACAGGCCGTTTGTTTGTGCAGGCAGGGTATCTTTAGCGGATCCTGTTGAAAGGCCGGGTTGATTCTTCGTTATCGTAATGGTTTTGTCCTTGCCCGTCCAGCTATATTGGTCTCCCAAAGCCGCCTTTAATACCTGGTCGGTGGTGGCGCTGCTAAACTGAAGGTTGACTTTTTGCTGATCGTTCAACTGTTGATTACTGTAAAAAAAGGAAAAGCCTGTCTGGGACCGGATATACCGGAATACCTCGGACAGTGTAGCCTGTTTAAATTGCACGGGATATTTACCCGACGGCATTTGGGCGTTTACGGAATGGATGACGGTACAGGCAACAACCAACAGGAGTAACCGGAGGGAATTCTGTAATGAAATAAACATAAGCAATCGTTTGGTCGATACGTTTTGTCTTTAGACAGGGATGATGCAATACCGGGTGACATTTTGAAGAAATAAATTAAATAAAATAGTAGGTTTGGGGTCTAACGACTGCTATTCCTACCATGTCAACGACGGATCAAACACTACTACACCGGATGCAGCAGGGAGATGAAACCGCATTCGGTGACATATTCTCTTACTTCCACAAGCGCCTGCTGATGGAAGCTTTTTTTCTTTTGCAGGATGAGCAGCAGGCAAAAGACATCGTTCAGGAGATCTTTATCGAATTCTGGAATAAACAGCACTGGAAAAATATTCATTCGCTGAGCGCCTATCTCGGAACGGCCGTTAGAAACCGCTGTCTTAATCATCTGCAGTCCTCCAGGACCGCCGAAAAAAGACGGGCCGCTTACGAATATTTAACAAACGGGCAGCACGAAGCGGAAGATGCCCATACCCACACAGACATCCAAAAAGATAACAGGATTGATCAAATGCGCGTAGCTATTGACGAACTGCCCGAGAAAACAGCGAAAATCTTCCGGCTGTACTACCTGGAGAAAAAAAACCGCCACACCGTTGCCGGAGAACTCGGCATCAGCGTCAATACCGTTAAGACCGTATTGTCACGGGGACTGAAAGTTTTACGGTCAAAACTCAAATAGCTGTCACCCGTTTCATTGAATCACTGTCTAAACATAACCATGGAATACGACCTGGACCATATAAAAAACCTCATCTTTGAAAAATTAAGCAACACTATCCACCCTGATAATGATGATTTGCTGCAATCGTTGATCAGCAAACCCGGCCCTGCACAGGATTTGTGGAATAAAGTGAGCTCATTTTATAAGGAAGACGAAACGCAAAACTTTTTATCTTCTGTGAACACAGCGGAAGAATGGCGTGTCATTGAGCAAAGGATTAAAAAAAGAACCCAAAAAGCGAAGGTGCTGCGGCTACTGATTCCATCTGCAGTTGCTGCTTCCGTGATCCTTGCAGTCTTCCTGTTGCGGCCTTTTTTCACCTCTCCCGGGAATACAGGCATAGCCCAGGGGCCTGCTATCACAAAAGAAGACAACATTATTTTCCAGGTAGAGGGTGGCGCGGCCATCAGCCTCGATGATTCCACCCGGCAAACGATCGAGGCCGGCGGAGGTACGACACTGACGACCGATGGCAAATCGCTGACTTATGATGCCGGCAGCAATAAATGGGCGCGGATCGTTGTGCCCGCCGGAAAAGATTACAAAATACAATTATCGGATAAGTCGGAGTTATGGATCAATTCAGCTACTACCGTCCGGTTTCCCATGAATTTCTCCGGAAATAAAAGAGAGATTGAAGTGAATGGCGAAGCTTATCTGAAAGTGTCTGCCGATGCCACACATCCCTTCGTGGTACATTTACCAGGGGCAGATGTAGAGGTGCTGGGCACCCAATTCAATCTCAACAGCTATGATAGCGGACAGGTCAGCGTTGCGCTGGTAGAAGGTAAAGTAAACCTTAGTTCTGTGGCAGGCAAGGTGAAACTCAGACCCGGCCAGCAGGGAACGGTTGTAAATACGGCGGCACCGGCAGTCAGTGTTTTTGATAAAGAAGAAGTGCTGTCGTGGATGGAGGGCTACTATCATTTTCACAATGCGCCGTTGTCGCAAATAGCGGGTATACTGGAAAGATGTTATGGATATACGGTAGTAATAAGTAATAAAACTGTTGCGCCGAAACGTTTTACAGGGATGATTGATAAGAATAAATCCATCACGGATTTTTTAGACAGGCTGTCGGGAGAGGGCGAGGTGAGTTATACCTTTAAGGGTGGGGTTGTTTATTTGAACTGATGAGCGTTACCTTATCTGTTTTTCTTGTTTGTTAGCAGGAATGTTTACGATGCCGGAGGAGGAGCGAACCAGCGGCCTATTCGTCCCGGACGAAGCGCCCCGCCGAAACCTCTTCTTTTCCAAAAAGGTCTCAAAATCCAGACAGTCCGCGGTTTGTACTATCTTCACCGCTCACAATTATCGTTCACCTGCCGCTCCGATTAGTTATGCGCATACTGTGTGTTATCGTACTCTTTTTCTCCCTTTCCGCCCGTGCCCAAGTCTCTGTAACCCGCGTTCCCGATAAAGAATTATTTGCCATCGGCAAAATATGGGGACTTCTCAAATATTACCATCCCGTTACCTCGCAGGGAAAGATCGATTGGGACGCTGAATTGCTGAAAGTGCTCGAAGGACCTGCGTCCACCAAAGCTTCCCGCGTAGCCGATCAATGGATTCAGTTGCTGGACAAACTTCCGTTCGATACCCTTTCACCCGTCACCTTTACATGCGACAGCCTCACCAAACGCAACTACGACCTCCGTTGGATCGATAGGCAGGGTTTGTCACCGGCAACCCGTCAACGATTCAGAAAACTGGTGGATCAACCTGCCAACATCGCCTTTTATTACACCCGGTCGGAGAAAGAACCGATCCGGTTTAATTCGGGCAATGAAAAAGTATTTACCGATTGGAAACTCGATTACGCGTGGATCGATCTGTTCCGCACCTGGAATGCTATCGAATATTATTATCCATATAAATACCTGCTGGATAAGAAATGGGACAATGTACTGAAGGAAATGATCCCGGTATTCCGTGGTATCAATTCAACCAATGCCTATAAAAAGGCGATCATGCTGCTGACCGCCAACATCCAGGACACACATACCAGTCTCGAGTCTACTTACCAGTATGACGTGTTTGGTAAACTGACTTCACCTTTTTCATTCCAGGTAGCAGATGGCTCGGTGGTGATCACCGTAATCAAAGACGCTGAAAAAGTGAAAGCTGCCGGTCTCAGCCTGGGCGACCGCATCACCCATATCAACAACGAACCGGTCAACAGCATCATTCAGCGTCACAGCAAATTTTTGCCGGCTTCCAATAAGTCGGTGCTGAATCGCGAAGCCTATAACTTTCTGTTCAGTTCCAATGACTCCGTTTGTCTGATAAAGGGACAACATGTAGATGGCTCGTCTTTCTCCGGCGTCAAACTGACGCGCGTCGCGCGCATCTTCCTGCAGGAATGGGATCAGGACGGCATTCCCAATTATCATTTGCGTTATAAAGGGAAAGATCATGAATTTCTTGTATGGAATCAGCAACTCAGCAAACTTGATCCCGCATTTTTCCTCGACGATAAAGCTTATTTCGAATTTGCATCGCTTACCCTGAAAGACATCGACAGTTTGCTGCCTGTTGCCATGACCAAAAAAGGAATGGTGATCGACCTGCGGGGCTACAATAACAACGGCGCGTTGCTGCGCATCTTCGACTACCTTTTTACCAGTCCCCAACACTTTGGCATCAAGACACATGCTGATTTTAATCGCCCCGGCATGTATTGTTTTGAAGATAATATCGTCACCCCGGAGCTGAAATTAACGGGTAAAAATAACCCCGACGCATACAAAGGTAAAGTGGTAGTGCTGATCAATGAATATACACAAAGCGCGGCAGAGATGTGGGGGATGATTTTCAAACGCGTCCCCGGAGTAGTGTTTGTCGGCAGCCAGACCGCCGGTGCCGATGGCAACAAGACTTCTATTCGCCTGACCAATGGTAATCGCATCATTTTTTCCGGCCTGGGCATTTACTATCCCGACGGAGGAGAAACCCAGCGCATCGGTATAAAACCAGACATAGTGGTGAGGCCCACGGTCAGCAGCATCCGCAATAAAGAAGACCTGCTGCTGCTGAAAGCATTCGAAATCATCGATCAGCAGAAATAATTGCTATCCGAGGGTGTATAGCTCTTTTCTATTGCAGAAAACTGTGCTAATTTAGTAGGATAACAAGGCTGCCTGATGACAACACCTCTGCCACATTTGGACGACCGGGCCCTGCTCGAAGTGCTGACCCTGTCCGATGACCCCACGACTATTTTTACGAGTGAGGACTTACATATCGGTTTTGTAAACAATGCCATGCTGCGATTTTTCGGCAAAGACCGGAGTATCGTCGGCAAGAGATTGATCGAAGGCGTTCCCGAGCTGGCAGGCCAACCCTTTATCGATATCCTGAAGGACGTGTGGCGGAGCGGCCAAACATACCGCGCACAGGATATGCCCGCGCAACTGGAAACCAATGGCTTACTTACTACAAGTTATTTTGATTTCGAGTACAGGGCTTTAACGGATGAAACGGGCAAAACCTATTGTATCCTTCACCGTGCTACCGATGTAACAGCGAGAATAGATGCCCGCCTTCAACTTCTTCACAAAGAAAAAGAAGAACAGACGCTTATCGAAAAACTCGCCATTTCCAATGAAGGACTTTCAAGGGCAAATGAAGCCCTGCAACAAAGTATAGCAGAACTGGCCTCCAGGAATAATCAACTGCTGATCATCGAGGAGGAACTGATCGGTCTCAATCACCAGCTTCACGAGAAAGAGGAAAACCTGCGACTCACCATAGAGGCAGCCCGGCTGGGAGTGTATAGCCTTGACATTGCGTCCGGTGTTGTTACGGTAAATGAGTATTGCCGGGAAATATTCGGCTTTCCGCCTGATGCGGTTATTACCGCTGCCGATGGGTTTAATATGATGGAAGAAGATGCTCCGCGTGTTGAACGGGCTATGCGCGATTCCATTGAACAGGAAATCCTGTTTGACCAGGAATACCGCATCATCCGCAGAACAGACGGCAAGCTCCATTGGGTAAGATCAGTCGGCCGCGCGTTAAAAAGAGATGACGGACAAAAAACTACTTTCTACGGCACCATTGCCGATATCACGCAACGTAAAGAGGAAGAGCAGCGCCGGAATGATTTTATCGGGATCGTCAGCCATGAATTGCGCACACCACTCACTTCATTGAGCGGATATATACAGGTATTGGAATTGAATGAATGCGTGACGGCCGACGCTGCTGCCGTCAACATTATGATACGCGCCAAGCGCCAGGTGGATCGCATGACCGCCCTGATCAGCGACTTCCTTGATGTGGCGAGGGCGGGAGAGGGCAAAATTGAATTAAAGAAAAAGAAATTTGATATACGCGAGGTGATTGAAGCCGTACGTCATGAAAACGAGGTGACGATTGCATCACATATGCTTGAGTATGCGCCGTTGATGCCGGCTTTAGTAGAGGCGGATGCTGCCAAAATCGAACAGGTGCTCGCCAATCTTGTGGGTAACGCAGTTAAATACTCACCAAACGGAAGTAAGATCATCATCTCATCTGTTGTGGAAAAGGATCAGGTAAAGATCAGTGTGCATGATGAAGGGATTGGTTTAACACCTGAAGAGATGCCATTGGTATTTGACCGATTCTTCCGCGCCAACAATGAGAAGACAAGATTCGTGAAGGGTTTTGGTATCGGCCTGTATATCTCGCGCGAAATTGTTGAGCGGCACGGAGGAAAGATCGGCGTGCAGAGCGAAGCCGATCAGGGAAGCATCTTCTGGTTTTCCCTGCCGTTGGCGGGCTTACTGTAAACATCTTTATTTAATCTCCTGATCAATATTGTGTGATCGCACATTGTTGTGAGCGTGCTGATATCTATCCTTCCAGCAACCAGCTTCAGAAAAATTTATACCTGCTATCGAAATAATTCGATTGTAAAAAAGCTTAGAGTAGTCTATCTTTGCGGCCCCCGAAAGCAAACAAGTATCCGTCCCCATTTTCAGGGAAAAATTTTACAAGTTTAGCCACTTTATTCGCTGGATTTCATTGTAAAATAAAGCTGCAGATGTAAAAACCTGTGGAGGTAGGCGATTGGCTGTAACCTGTGAATTTTGAACAAGTTTTAAAGGAGAGATCAGATAAAATCAGATAAAACACAGAAGTCTAAATCAAAAAAAAGTAAATGAAAAAATTCTACACAATTCTCTTTTCACTGGCAGGTTGTTTTAATGTGGCATTTTCGCAATGCACACCGGCTACTGTGAGAGGTACAGCGAACCTGAATACCCCCAATTACACGTTAAACACGGCCTTTAATTCCGGTAATGCAGCGCCTGCCACCATTAATAACCTGAGCAGCGGTATGTTCAGCTTCACCGGTAGTGTAGCAGGTACGGCAAGGTGGGGGAATGGTATACAGATCCAGAACGACGCCACGGTGGGCAACTATATCTATGTACAGCCTAATAATACCAATAACACCGGTACCGCTAACATCGCCACGTACACGATCGATTTTACGGAAGCCGTTACCAACTTCTCTTTGCGCTGTGCCGGACTTAACAACCAGGACCAGCTTAGAATTACGGCTTTCAACGGAGCCACGCCCATAACGATCTCTGCCGCCAACTTCTCCGACAACGTGGCGGACCCGGGTAATTCGGGTACGATCGTGATATCGAACGGCAATACCTTAACAGGCAACAACACTGCCGGAGGTACATCTGTTAACACCAACCGCATCACGCTGAATATTCCCGGCCCGGTAACGAGGATCGTGATGACCAGCGGTAAGGCAGATGCCAACAATACCAGCACGGTTACTTTAGGCTTTACGTCTGTTTCTTACACGCGTTGTGTAAACGTTCCCCCGGATATCAATGCTACGTTCGTAAACACGGCTGTTACCGGTAATGTTGGTACCAACGATATCCAGCCCACCGGCACCACGTATGGCACAGCGGTAGCGAAGCCGGGCAACCCCACATCTGCATTACCTGTTATCAATGCCAATGGTACTTATAGCTTTACCGCAGCGGTTGTAGGAGTGTACAAATTCTCCGTACCGATGTGTCCCGGAAGTGTAGTGTCGCCCGATTGCCCGCTTATTGACCTGATCATTACGGTAAGCGATGCAAATGCCACCACCAATAAGCCCTTTGCCAATACAGACATGGCTACTACGCCAATTAACACCGCAGTGACCCTGAATACGTTGGCAAACGACAAGGCCGGAAATAATACCTCTGTGTCGCTGAATGCATCATCTGTTACTATTACGCAGGCTCCTTTGCACGGTACCGTAACAGTTAACAGCAGCAACGGTAACATCACCTATACGCCGAATAACGGTTATACCGGTTACGACACGCTGATTTACCAGGTTGCCGATCTGTCGTCGCCAACGCCGCAGACAGCTACGGCTTACCAGATCATCACCATCCTGCCGGCTGCAAGAGCCAACGGCACCCTGGCGTCCGACGACTATAACAGTACAAGACTGAATACAGCTGTATCCGGCAGTGTTGTAATCAATGACAGCGATCCTGAAGGCAATCCGCAAACGATTACAGCTCAAAATACGACTATCTCAGGTAGAGGAACGTTGTTACTCAGTACCAGTGGATTCTACACCTTTACTCCTGCAACGGGGTACAGCGGACCTGTAAACTTTCCTTACCAGGTTTGTGATGACGGATCACCGGTGGCTTGCGCAAACGCAACACTGTATCTGCTGGTGTTCCCTTCAGCAACAACACTTCCGCTGACACTTACGTCATTCAACGCTACCGTTAGTGATCGTGACGTGAAACTGAACTGGTCAACCGATCATCAGGATAATGTAAGCCGTTTTGAGATCGAACGCTCGGCGTTTGCCTCCAACGCATTTACCGTCGTGGGTACGGTAGCCGTAAATAATGGTTTGTCCGGCAGCTATGCTTTCACCGATGTGAACGCCAAGGCGTTTATGGAGAAAGGATACTACAGGTTGAAGATTATCGACAACGATGGCCGGTACAGCTATAGCCGCGTCAACCTGGTCAATTTCGGCAGCCAGATGGTTACGTCTGTAAACCCAACGCTGGTAACAGGTGGCCAGACTGTTACGCTGTATACTGGCGCGTCTGCCAGCAGACAGACTTATACCGGCGAAATATACAACCAGGGTGGACAACTGGTACGTAAATGGACAGGCACGATTGGTCAAAACAAACAGATTGAAACTGCTGAACTGCAGAAAGGTGTGTATGTGATAAGAGTAACGCAGGAAACAGGTGCGGGCTCAACGAACAAATTCATTGTGCAGTAATAAATAAGCGCCTTATTTTTTCTGGCGCCTCCCGGACTAACTGTCCGGGAGGCGTTGGTTTTAGATGAGATTAATCAGCCGGTTGAATATTGAAGGGGTGAAAATAATCTTGTGTTTCCCCTCCGCCCCCTACAACTTAATACTTATTACTTTTTTGAATTTTGACTTTTGAATTAAAAAAAGCTACGTATTCGCGTAGCTTTTTCATTTTCCAGGGTCAGCTTAATATTATTAACGAAAAGTTGCCGCCCGTCCTTGTGTAGTGGTGCGGTTGCCTTGTGTGGCATCGAGTGTACCATTTTCCACAAAGCGAATCTGCACGCTGTCTGCTGCGTTGCCCGATCCGGGATTACCCAGCAATAACACCGTGTAAAGTTTGCGCGCCTCGGTAGCGATGGTGCGCTCTTTGCTGATGGAACCGCCGTTGTTCACACGGATCGTAGCGGAACCGGGTGTTGCGGCTGTAAAGCCATTTACTTTGGCAAAGGCGGCCTGTTCATTGATCACGTTATTTCCACCTGCCGATACGGTTACCGTAGGGCGGGAAGAATCGGGAATGGCATTGATATAACGGATAAATGCCTGGCCGGTGGATGCATCGAGCGAATCGAATGCATCATGGGTAATGACTGTTTGGTAAGTACCATTGGCACCTACCAGGAATGCGGAATAATACAGGCTGTCGCGGAATTCCGCGTTGGCTGTTGCGAGTGTATTACCGGTATAATACTCATAGGCTTCTACACTGCGCGGGCCGGTATAAATGCCCAGATAACCACCGGTGTAATTGGTAAACGCCAGCGGTGTGTTGCTGATAGGACTACCCGATAAGGCAAAACCTATCGAATTCTGGTCACGCGCCAGGTTAAAGGCCATGAGGCCGGAAACAGGCACGGTGGGATTGTCATTTTTATCTTTGAGACATCCGGTAAAAATAATAGCTGCACTGGCAACAGAGAGAGTAACTAACAGGATACGTTTCATACGCTGCTTTTAATTTTTCGAGGTTAAAAAATCAGGAGCAGTGGATTGGTTCAAACGGTAACCAGATAGGTTAACAAAATAGTGCCAAAAGCGGCTGACGCTTGTGTACAGGCGGGATGTTATGAGCATCTTAACAGGAGACGTGTGCAACATGACAGTCAGGCGGTTAGGAGTAAAGAAAAAACAAGAAAATGCGGGTAATTTGGGTGAAAAGTGTTAGTTTTGCTGCCCCTGACCTGAAAAGGTCGAATGTTCGGGACGTAGCGCAGCCCGGTAGCGCACTTGCATGGGGTGCAAGGGGTCGCTAGTTCGAATCTAGTCGTCCCGACCAACGCAAAGCCCTTCAACTATGTTGAAGGGCTTTTTGCATGGAGCCGTGTCGCGGGCTTGACCGCGTAAGCGGATTCGTGTAAAAAGCAAACCGCTTCTGGCGGTTGGGCTTGCGTTGAGAACCTCCCCATCCAAAGATCATCGCAGGTAATCTAGTCGTCCCGACAGAATAAGGAAGAGGCTCTAAGAAATTAGGGCCTCTTTTTATGCTTCATCACATATACATTTTACAAAGCCTGAGGGACAGCAAGTATTACATCGGTTACACAACGGATGTTATCGGGGACGTAGCCCCGCCGTTGGCGGGGCACTTGCATGGGGTGCAAGGGGTCGCTAGTTCGATCCCGAGGTATTATCTGCCGGCCTTACTCTTTTCATTTTTCATAGCCTTATTTAACTTTGCCTTTCCGGAAAACGGGATGTAGCGCAGCCCGGTAGCGCACTACGTTCGGGACGTAGGAGTCGCTGGTTCGAATCCAGTCATCCCGACTTGACGGGACAAAGTAGAAAAGTCTACTTTTGTCCCGTTTTTATTTTGTCGTAACTTATTGTTAATCAGGTTGATATACTGAATAAAATCATTACGCCGGGCGGTTCGAACTTTGCTTCCTTCAAAAACGACTTTTTCGGGATAAATTGAACCAACATCTTTTCTTATCTCAGATAAACAGCCATCTTTTAGTGCTTCCTTAATTTCAAAAACCCGCTTAACCCCTCGTTTAATAAGGATTTGAACATTGTCAACGTCGTTATTCAGCCGAGTCAATTGTGACTCCAGCGTTGATATTTTTGAACTGTACTGTGATTTCATATCACGGTAGTCATCGGGGTCTATTTGACGTGTCGCAAGAAGGTCCCTTGCGTGTGAAAGCCTATCTTCATAATCCTTTATTTGAAGCAGAATTTCCTTCTTTTCAAATTGAACTTCATTCGTCTTATCCAGGTATTCCTTCGTGATCAATTCCTGATAGAATGCCATGTCACCAATTTCAGGAACGAAGCTCGCAAGATCCCTCAAAATAGCATCGTTCACTATTTCTGCATTGGTTCTATGCTTACACGCACCAACACAATGGTAATAGGAATAGTATTTTGTACGACCTTTGGACTTACTTCCTGTTAATAACTTTTCACACTCAGGACAGATTAAAAAACCACGCATTGGAAAGTCATCCAGGGTTTTGACTTTTGGACGGTACTTTCTTCCACGTCCATCAAGAATATCCTGCACCTCGTAATACAACTCCTCTGATATAATGGCCCGATGTTGCCCTTTTACAAAGCGGCTTTCTTCATCCTTGAATTGAGGAATGAAAATCTTGCCGCAGTAAAGAGGATTCCGTATTACCTGCCAAAAAGCATTTTTGCTACATTTCAATCCTTTTTCCTTAGCCAGCTTCCATATCTGCTCTGTATTGAAGATCCCTTTTGCAATTTCTTCAAAAGCCCATCTTAGTATCGACGCATCAGGTTCCAGCGGAGCGATGTATTTTTTCCCATTTTCCTCAGTCTTATTTATGTAAGCTACAGGTGCAAGGCCCATATATCGGCCCTCTTTACGCGCCCTTCTCATGCCATAGAAAACATTCAAAGCACGCCTGTCATTCTCGACCTCCGGAGCAGCCAGGTAAAATGCCAGCATCATTTTGTTTTCCGGTATGGAAAGATCTAATGGTTGTTCTATCGCCTGTGGTTCCACACCAAGCCCTCGCAGTACATTAATCATCTGGTAAGCATCACCTGCATTACGACTGAACCGATCCCACTTAGTGAACAATATCAGATTAACATTGCTCTTTTTCTTTTTCAGACCTTGTATCAAGCTCTTCCATTGTGGCCTGTTGAAAGACTTTGCAGAATGATCTTCGTAAATAACGTTACGAATCATTATGGAATGGCTCTCGCAATATTTGCGCAGCATCTCTTCCTGATTCCTTTGGGAGTAACCCTTGTCTGCCTGTTCATCGGTACTTACCCGAATGTATAAATCAGCAATATATACCATGACCTATAATTTAATTGCTCTTTGGGGGTTGGTTACATACCCTCAAAAATTGTTCAGTTGCTAAATCTCGAAATTCACTACTACCAACGCAGAAACAAAAATCTACATCATATTGCTCCTTGAAACGCTGCTCCTCTGATGCAAACAATGCAAAATTCCTTCCTATGCGAGACGCATCTACGCTTATCAGGAGCTGGACTCTTCCCAGGTTGTTGCTTAGATAAGCCTCTAATTCCTCCCAACCTTTTCGATTGAAATGGCTTCCCGATGAAACGTCCCAGAATACATTCACTAATTCAATATTGTTCTTCGAGCAATATTCTTCAATAGCCGCCTTTTGTCGAATAAGCGAATCGAAATTTGCCATCTCGATTTTTGCAGCCCGTAAATAGGACACCGCTCTTTTTCTAACATTTTTATCCATATCTTCTTAGTGTCTTTGTTTGGCACTAATTTACGTTATTTGGCCGACAGAAATAGTTGTTTAGCTGTAATAATTGATTACATGACTTAGCATAATGGGTTTTGAAAGCTTAATAAATTAATACGAGGAGGTTTACGCAAAAAAAAGCACCCCTTTCAGGATGCTTTAAATGATGATCAACAGAAATAGAACACTTTCGAGGTTCTTTTTGAAGATCAAATCATTATTTAAGATGATGATAGCTATAACTCAATGCTACGTTTACTTTTCCCATTAAAAAAACATTCCCATTAAAGGTTAGTTTATCGGGGTATATCATGTTTACGATAGCTCGCACATCTTCGTTATTTCCTTCTCCTAATATTTTGTCCAACCTCATGAGATCCTCCAGTCCTGATGAAAGAAGTCCGTCCAAACAAGGAACATTTGCGTTAAGGCTATCCACTTTTACATTCAACTGCTCGATTGTAGAACTGTATTGTGCTTTAAAATCGTTGTAATCTGATGCCTCTATCTTATCCGTCGCAAGAAGGTCCCTAATATGGGACATTCTTTTTTCATATTCATTTATCTGGCCCAAAAGCTGCTTTTTAGAAACCTGAATATCACTTGTCATTTCGTAATAGGTCTCACTCACTATCCGATGATAAATATCCAATATCTCCTTTTTGGGTACATATTTTTTTAACTCATCGTCAAAAGCCTTTGTTATCCTATCGGAATTGATCCGGTGCGAACATCCACGGTAACAATGGTAATACGTATAATGCCGACTTCTTCCCCTTGATTTACTTGCCGTCAGTAACTTTCCGCATTCAGGGCAGACCAGGAAGCCTTTTAAGGGAAATTCCCGCTGTGTCTCGATCTTTGGCCGGTATTTCCTACCACGTCCATCCAATACATCCTGTACACGATCAAACAATTCTTCTGATATAATAGCCTCATGCTGCCCCTCTACAAAATAGCTCTCCTCATCCTTAAACCTGGGGATGAAAATCTTCCCACAGTACAATGGATTCCTGATCAATTGCCAGAAGGCATTTTTGCTACACCTGAGACCTTTATCCTTTGCCTTTTTCCAGATCTGTGCAGTATTGAAAGCACCTTTGCCTATATGTTCAAAGGCCCATAAAAGAATTGATGCGTCAGGTTGTTTTGGAGCAATGTATTTATTGCCTGTCTCATCAACTTTGTTTTTATAACCCACCGGGGCAAGACCCATATAACGTCCTTCCTTCTTTGCCCGTCTCATTCCGTAAAACACGTTGAGGGCGCGACGGTCATTCTCCACTTCGGGCGCGGCAAGATAGAATGCCAGCATCATTTTATTCTCCGGTATAGACAAATCTAACGGTTGCTCAATTGCCTGCGGCTCAACGTTGAGGTCACGCAGCACATTTATCATTTGGTAGGCATCACCCGCATTGCGACTAAATCGGTCCCATTTTGTGAACAAAATCAGGTCAATCCGATTCCTGTTCTTTTTAAGTTGCTGGATAAGTTTCTTCCATTCCGGCCTGTTGAAAGATTTTGCAGAATGATCTTCATAAATAACGTTACGGATCTCGATAGAATGGTTGTCACAGTATTTCCGCAACATTTCCTCCTGGTTCCGTTGCGAATAACCCTTGTCAGCCTGCTCATCGGTACTTACACGGATATATAGATCAGCGATAGGTTCTCTATCCTTTTTCATCTCCCCAAATATTTTATGACCACAATCCTGGCCAGTTTTTTTAAAAACAATAACAGCTTTGCTGCTTCCTCATTGCTCATTCCCTTAGCCTCTCCGTTAAACAGTTTAAGGAGTTTTTCAGGTGTCATCTTGCTGTTTGAAAGACTGTTGTTCATCTTGTTCACTACTACTATAGACCAATTTTGGCGATTTAAAATTATCAAAGAGTTGTGGTCAATCTCCCCATGTGGCAGTGAGTGGAAGTGTTTGGCTATCTACGACACTTTCTGTTAGCCGTACTCATTTTTGCAATCGTTTATACCTCCTTTTAGTCCGCATTTACTGTGGTTAATTTTTAAATACACCATTTGAGTTAGGGGTAATTCATTTTCCAATAGAACCGGTAAAAAGGCAGCCAAGTTAAGGGGCGGCGGCGATGGCGTGCGCATAATGGCTGCGCTTCGCTTGCCACCCTTCGGGACTTATAGCACGCCCTTCGCCTTATTCCTCCCCTTGTTTGTCTGCTTTCTTTTTTCCGGTTTTTCTTTTGGAAAAATGATTTGCGAAGCGAAGCGGAGCAAAGCACAGCAGGAAAAGAGGGAAGCGAACGAAACAAAATGTAAAACTTTTAAAACGCAGAAATCATGAACATCACAGGAAGACTGACAGGGGATGCGGAAGTACGCACAACGTCAAACGGCAAACAGGTAGTAAACTTTTCGGTAGCGGTGAACGACAGCTACAAAAACAAACAGGGCGAACGAGTGGAGCAAACCGCCTTCTTCGACTGCTCATACTGGATAACCCCCAACGTAGCGAAGATGCTCACAAAAGGGCTACTGGTAGAACTCACAGGCAGAGTAAGTACAAGGGCGTGGGTAAGCAAGGACGGAGAGCCAAGAGCAGGGCTAAACTTCCATACCTCCAACATCAAACCGCTTGCAGGCGGCAAGAGAAGCGAAACGCCACAGGCTACCACGAAAGCGAACGCTGGCAACGCACAAGAGGACGACCTCCCATTCTAATCAACAATCAATCATTTTTCAAACAATCAAAATTTAAAACATCATGGCACATAATCTCAATTTCAACAGTAGCACAGGTGAATACAGTTTCTTCAGCGTACAGGAAAAAGCATGGCACGGCTTGGGGCAGATCGTACAGGACTATCCCACAAGCGAGCAAGCTATCCGATATGCAGGGCTTGATTACGAAGTCATCAAAAGTCCGCTGTTCACCAAAGGCTCAAACATCAAAGAAACTTCACAAGGTATCGTGATAGGAAACAACGAACTGGAGGTTCCCAACTACTTTGCCAACATCCGAAGCGACAATAATGCAGTATTGGGCGTAGTCGGTAAAGACTACCATATTGTACAAAACCGCGAAGCCTTCAATTTCTTTGACGCCATTGTAGACGGTGGCGATGGTATCCTGTATGAAACAGCAGGAGCATTGGGCAACGGTGAGCGCATATTCATTACGGCTAAACTACCCGACTATATCCGAGTAGGTAACGGTGATGATATTACGGAAAAATACATCTTCCTGACAACCTCCCACGATGGAAGCGGAAGCATTACGGCAGCGTTCACACCCATTCGCATCGTTTGCCAAAATACCCTTAATGCTTCGCTCCGCAACATGAGCAATGTGGTACGTATCAAACATACCGCAGGAGCCAAACAACGTTTGGAAAATGCGCACAAGGTAATGGGACTGGCGAACACCCTTAGCAACCAATTGCAGGATATTTTCAACAATTGGACAAAAGTAAGGGTAACAGACAGCGAAGTAAGGAAACTGATACAGCTTGCGCTTTGCCCCAACAAGGAAACCCTTGACCTGCTCAAAAAAGGTGCAGAGGATGAAGTTTCCACCGTGTTCAAAAATACCGTTGATGATGCCTTTGCCTATGCAATGATAAGCGATACACAGCAGATGGACACCACTAAAGGCACATTGTTCGGAGCCTACAATGCTGTGACTGGCTACTATCAGAACGTAAGAAATTACAAGGATGGTGAAGCCAAATTACAGAGCATCGTATTAGGTGGTACTGCACAGTTAAAGACCCAAAAAGCTTTTGAACTGTGTACCTCATTTGAAAAAATCGGTGCAGACGTTTTTGAACTCAATTAAGTAACCAAAGGCGACCGCCTGTAAAGGTGGTCGCCTTAAAAAACTTACAGATATGGTACTCGAAACCTTTATAGCAACCGTAAAACACGATAACGGCAAAATCCGGTTCAGGGTTGTATCACTAAGCGGAGAAAAAGGAGTAATCGAACAGATAACTGCGGCAGAGGGATGCCCTGAAAGAGCCATCGTTAAAATAAAAAAGATTGATAACGATAAAAAACGGTAAGGTATGAAAGCAAAATCAATAGACGAAGCGAAAAGTTACGCTAAAGCACAAAGCCTGAATAAAGATAACGAGGATGTGGCTATATATATCATTCATTGTAACCGCACAGCATCTTTCTATGTTGATACCGATGGTTTAATACGACTGTGGGAACAGCTAATCGGCTACTATATCAATGGGGTTTTTACTTCTGAATAATTACACTCATAACATTAAAAATTCAAAGCAGAATGAAAACGATTAGTATAAAGCTATACACCTTTTCCGAACTGGAAAAGGAAGCACAGGAGAAAGCAACGGAGCATTTTAGATACTTTAACACCGACCATAACTGGTGGGAAAGCGAATGCGAGGATTTTATAACTATCTGTTCATTAATTGGCATCCATATAAGCCTGAAAGAGATTTATTTCAGAGGGTTTTATTCGCAGGGAGACGGGAGTTGTTTCATTTCAAAGATTGATGTATCTGCATTCATTAAAGGTATAGCGGAACAGGCTTGGAAAAGCTATGCCCCCACACTGGAGCTGAACATACAGCCATGCACCATTGACAGGCGTGTAATAAAACTTATCGAAAACAGGACGATAGAAATGCCAATGTGGACAGACAAACCCCACATGGGTTACTATGTAGCATATTATTCTGAAAGTTATTTACATGGGGATAGCGACAGGCAACACACTTTAATTGAGGCTGAAATCGAAAAACTGGACGTGTGGGTATTGCGGGCATTAGAGCAGTTAAACAACTATCTATACAAGTGCCTTGAATGTACTTATGATTATTTGATAAGCGATGAAGCCATACAAGAAGTCATAGAAGCGAACGAGTATCATTTTACGCCAAATGGAGTGCATACTGACTGGCTTTGTGATTATGCCGAATAAAAAATCAGCGACAATGAAACTATCTATAACAGATTTAAATGGCCACCCGATTGAAGTCGCAGACCTTGATAAAGCAATCAGGATAACAGGCGAATACAAAACGTACGGGCATGAGGACAAAAGTTTCTCCGAGTTGGACAAAAGGCAACGTGCCTATTGGACGGATATGCACGAGAAGCTAACGGCATTAAAAAACCGATTAAAGAACAACAAAATCATCAAAAAATGAACGCAAATTTTTTTAGTCAGATAGCAAAGATGGACATCACAGGTGATTTACATCTGATCATTTCAAAGGGTGCAGATGATACCCTTATTGTTTCCACACAATTGAACAATGAGCATTGCGGAGACGATGCAAAGAACTGCATAGTTCCGCTCAATCTAAAGGGAACAGCAGCGGAACTGGACGAGGGATATTTTGAGCGGATAGCCGCACCCATCGAAAAGGCTTCGGGCTTAATGGTGAATATGGAAGCCTTTTTAAAACAATTGGAGGAAGCGCAAAAGCAATCTGCGATGGAAAAGGAAAAAGCAGAGAAAGAACGCAGGGACAAGGAAGCAAGGGACAAGAAGTACAAAGAAGAGATGGCAAAGGCGGACGAACTGGAAAAAGAGGGCAAGCACCGTGAAGCGTGGATGAAAGTACCCGACCCTACCGAATACCCTGACCATGCCGAAGCGATACGCAAACGCAAATCACAATTGTCCGACAAGTTCGCATCACCGAGCCTTTTCGGAGCAGAGTAAAAAAAATTGTTCAACGCCAAAATTCAGTAACCATGTTATTAGCAACACAGTTAGAACGCATATTCCTGTTTGAAGACAAAGAGCAGGAAATCAGATTGACAGACCCCGAACCGAAATGGAGCGTACAGGCGGTATTGAATTTCTATTCCAATACCTATCCAATACTCACCACTGCAAAAATATCCGCACCTGTTATCAGGGAAGATACAGTGCAGTATCGCTTTGAGAGTGTAATGGGTACGAAAGGTTAAACGCAAAAAATATAAAACGATGACTTATGCAACAACATATCATATCGGGTACGATACGCATACCCAAAGAGCCAAAGCAAAGACGGTTGCACCGCCAGTTGAACGAATTTACCAACTGGATGAATCGCCCAAAGGACGCAGGCGAAATACAAAAGGACAAACGGCAGTCTGTACCGATAACCATGTTGCCAATGGTTTTCTAAGGACTTCATTTCTTCCGAAACTGAACGAAACGGAAACGGTACAGGCTTGCAGGAAATCTGCAAAAACGGAGAGGGATTTTTATAAGTCCCTTTCCCGACTTGCCGGGCATTACTGCATAGAGCCTATGCCAACGCAGTCCTATGGCTATCCGTACAATATCGCATTGGCATTGTGGGACACGCAGGAACAGTTGAGCAAAAAAGTGAGGGATTGGGAAGAAATCAAACTCTTACAGGATAGCAGGAAAACGTATTTGACGAGCGAGGAACGATACAATACAGGTTCTACACTGTTCTATATCCCTGTAGTTCCTTTGTACCGGATGCTCAGAGACCCCAAAAGAAAACATACCGCACAGCTTTTATTATCGGTCTGTACCTACCTCTATCATGTAGTGGATATACCGTATTACAGGCAGGAAAATAGTTTCCTGTACTGGCAGTATGAAATGCTGAAGGAATGGGTAGTTAGCGATGAATATACAGACGAAATGAGTAGCTACCTAAGCGAATTGGAACAGGCTGAATGGATTGGCGACCGCATGGAACAGAAGATTTTCCACCGTGCCAACCTGACCTTTTTTAAAGAGCGTCTGACCCGATTTAAAAGCACAGATGCGTTAGACCTCGATTGTCTGACACTTGCCCAGGAAGCGTTTGAACTATACCAACAATACCCTAATGAAAACGTATTTCGCAATGCCCGACCCAATGGCGAAGCCGAAGAAGACGACATGGAATATGTTGTCACAATGGACAAGTATGTTTCCTTTTGTGCCGATGGCAAAGGCTGGCTGAATGAAAATTTGGAGCAATGCGTAAATACGGATTTACAGGAATACGGGCAAATGGAAGAACCTGTTATTCTCAAATGCTTTGATGGAAGCGATATAACAGGAAATAACCTTGATTTTGAGAACCGCCTGTTTACCCTCATGGAAGAACTGGCATACCTACTTAGCAACATTTAAAGACGGAAATCATGAACGATATAACAGCAAACTTCGGAACACTTTACCACCCCAAATCCGCTTTGGTATTCTATCAAACGAAGGGAACGAATACAGACACCTATGTAGAATACTTCGACATGGATAGTAACGGTACACCGATCAATGCGCATCCATTGACAATAAGAGAAGCCAACCAATTGGCAAAAGCATTGAAGACGGCAAAGGAAGAAAAAGAACCCTGCCTGAAAATTGACGGCATTTTAGGTAACCACATTTTGCATCTTGACCCGCAAAAAGGCATGGCTATATGGTTTACCAAAGCCACGCAAAGGGAATTGCACTTTACGGAAAAGTTGGGGATTCCCAAAGGAACAGCCAATGTACCGCCCATGTTGTGGGTGGCAGGAAGGAACAGCCTTTGCGTTTTTGCATTGGGCAATAACCGCAGACCCACCGCACGTACAACGCTCTATAATGCCCCATTTTTTAATGTGTACGAAGATGGAAACGTATGTATGGGAACGGTAGATGTGCGTATTAAGAACACCTCATCACTGGAGGAGTTTATCACTGCATGGGAAGGCTATTTCTTTAATTCCTATTTCAGCCATCTGATGCAGGACTACAATCCGGTTAACGGCAATTGCGTAAGCCTTTGGGAGCATCTTATCGCAACTGGAGACGTATTCCCGAAGGACGTACTAAAAAAGAGTAACATCACCTTAAATGATTTTTTATAATGAATACAGATAAAATAAAAGTCCATTTTACGGACAGTGATTTAATAAATGCCACTAATCCCGTAACAATAAACCTTGTCGGTGCAGGTGGTACAGGCTCCAAAGTTCTTACAGCCTTGTTGGAAATGAACCATAGCCTTACATCTTTGGGACACGCAGGTTTACACGTTCGTTTATGGGATGACGATATTGTAACAGATGCCAATTTGGGGCGACAGCGTTTTGCAGCATGTGAAACAGGGTTGTACAAATCCGTAACCCTGATCAATCGGGCAAACCGTTGCGAGGGTACAAACTGGAAAGCCGAAAACCGAAAATTTGAAAGGGATAATTTGGGCAGAATGCCCGAACATGCAGGAGCAAGTATTTTCATTACCTGCGTGGATAGTGTAAAGACAAGATTTGAAATAGCCGATATATTGAAAAGGCTCAACAGCGGTCGCTATTACACGAACCGCCCAAGCTACTGGCTCGACTTTGGGAACAGCCAGTACACCGGACAAGTTATACTATCTACAATAGGAAATATCCGACAACCAAACTCACAGAAATATGAAACGGTAGCGAACCTTCCCTTTGTTACCGAAGAATTTGGCGACTTGCTGAAGCGAGCCGAACAGCAAGACGACACACCAAGCTGTTCATTAGCGGAAGCATTGGAAAAGCAGGATTTGTACATAAACGGCTCACTTGCGCAAATGGGCTGTTCGCTGTTATGGAACCTTTTTCGCAAAGGGCTTATCCAATACAGGGGCTTTTTCCACAATATTGGAGAGTTCCGTACTCAACCCATTCCGATAACCTGACCTGAACCCCGATAGTTATCGGGGCGGGCAAAAAGACACCCCCTTCCGCTGATCGGGGCAGTCTTTTTGCTTGGAAGCGGTGCAACCCCTTGGTAAAATGCGCCTGCATCACCATCTCATTTCTGCATTTTACAAACAGGTTGCGGAGCCATTCGTGGGATATTCATTATCCCCTTGTTATTTTGGCGAACTTCTTTTCTTTCCGCATCAGCGGCCAAAGAAAAGAAGCAAAAGAACGCCGCTTTTATTGCCGACTGACAAGACTACTTTCTTTCATGAGGTGGCGAAAAAGAAAGTAGCAAAGAAACCTAAGATTGTGATCGAGGTTTAAAATAGTCCTTTACCACTTGGCATATACCAGCACTGAAATAACGTCCCCCACCGCAGATGACCCGGATGGCCTTTGTCAGTTCCAGGGGATCTGCTCCTTTAAGGATATATCCGTCGGCTCCATTCTGAAGCATTTGCACCACATCCTTTTCATCGTCGTTTATGCTGAACGCCAAAAATTTCAGAGGTGGATATTTTGCCCGTAGTGTTTTGACCGTCTCAAAGCCGTTCATAATCGGCATATTGACATCAACGATACACAGATCGGGAAGCATTTCACAGGCTTCTATTTTCATCATTGCCGCCTCGCCGTTTTCGGCTTCAAACACGGTTTCAAAACCTTTTTCTTCGAGAAACTGGCAGATACCCTCCCGAAGTAGATCGTGGTCATCTATGATGGCTATTTTTATTATTTTTTGTTCACTCATTACTTCCATTTTTATTTGAGTTAAAACGTCCCTTGTTAGCAGGGACATTGGGCATTTTGGTTGTGCGTATATCCCTCACGTTATGAGAAATTAACCAGTCGTAAAATCGCCCGACATCATCGGGGGTAAACCGTATCAATTCGCCATTTTTAAGGGAGATGATAAAAAGGTCGATACTGACCGTAAAAGCTGATAGCTCAGCGGCGGGAATGTTGAAGGCGGGATAGGTTTCGTTGCCAGTGTCCATATTTCTGTTTTTTTGGTTTAGTGGAGCACTGTACAAAAAAAAGAGCGCAGGCAACCACACTTACCGATACTGGGGCACTGGTATGCCTGTCTCCGAATAAGCGAGCGCCCACGCCATAGCATGAGCGTTCTTACTTATTGTCTCGGAGATATAAAAATTACCAGTTTTCAGTATCGAGACTTAAAGCAAAAACACTTTAAGAATTTCAATATATTTTCGCAAAGATACCAAAGTCCTCTTTATTATAAAAATGACGTATCATTGGAAGCATAATTTTGATCCAATGCCTGAAAATGTAAGCCATTGAGATGTTTTTTTTGGCACAAAAGAAAAGCCCCGAAAATCGGGGCTAAGATTGGTCATTTGTAATGGCCTGTTATTGGCTTGTTGTTTATTGAGGCTTGTAAGTAAGTTCTACCACTCCCGATCTAAAAACATTGGTACTGATTAGTTTCAGTCCTATACGGCTTTTCAAATCTTCAAACAAAGGTTTCCCGCTTCCCAAAACTACCGGATGTACCGATATTTTATAGATGTCAATAAGTCCCCAATTTATAAATGTCTTTATAAGGTTTGCGCCCCCGTACAGCCAAATATCTTTACCGCCTTGCTGTTTAATTTCTGCTACTTTATCGGCGGTATCTAAAGTGATGAAGGTCGCTTTTTCATCCGCCCTGGGCTGATGTGAAAAGACGAACTTGTTTTTTGAATGTATGCCCTTCCACATCATTTTTTCCGCCGGGCTTGTATTTTCATCCGGCTGATAATTGCCCCACGCATCATAACTCACCCTGCCATAAAAAATCGTGTCGATGCTTTCTATAAAAGCATCAAAGTTCATATCATCATCCATAATGCACCAGTCAATTTCTCCGTTTGCCCCTTCGATAAAACCATCCAAGCTAACTGCTAAATTTAAAATCACCTTTTTCATATCAATCCATTTTTAGCAAAATTAGGAATTGGTCTATGTTCAGACTTTGGAAAAAAGCGACAAAATTAAAGTTGGGACGGAGCAACGCCTGTGTTTCTTTTTATTTCATTGGCAAGGTGCGAATGGTCATAAAAACCACACTTAAAAGCAATATCCAATAAACTCCGCGCTTTGTCGGAATTTTTAATTAAGGACAAAGCATTTTGAAAACGTACAATATTTGAGTACTCTTTTGGCGTAACGCCTATATGTGTTTTGAAATTTCGCTCTAACCACCTTGCTGTAACGAAGTTTCTTTTGGCTATTTGTGCTATACTCAACTGACCGTTTGATTTATGAATATCCTCAATAACAGATTTCAATAATCCATTTTGGGTTTGTAGCCTGTCGGTAAAGAAAATGTTGAGATAATCGGTTGGATTTTTAATAAGTTTTTCAATGCTAAATGAATTTGATTTTTCAAATTCAACGGTCTTGCCAGTCAGCTCATTTTGTGCGACAAAGCTGTAAAAATTTGAAAAAGTCGCTGGTTTCAGGCATACCCCCAACAAGTGGGTATCGGCTTCAATGAAACTGTCTTTGAAGGAAGTCATCATTCCCACGGCATACGTTTTACCGAAGTCCATACGAACCGCTCCATTGTCAGTAATGCAAGCATTTCCTAAATTGACAACCAGTCCCGGACACCCGTCCGGGAAATTCCGTTGCCATTGGTTATCGGTATCATCACCTTTTAATTCCCAAAAGGAATGGATGTATGGCTCCAATGTTATACAAGGTTTTAATTCTCTATATTTCACTATCCTGTGGTATCGTTTAGTTTTTGAAGCAAATTGGAATGCTCATCGCGGGTTTTGTATTTCTATATTTTGGGATGCCTTTTCTTTTGCCTTTTTCTGTCTCGAATAGCTCCATAAGAATAGTACTCCAAAAATTATCAACGCATAGGCTATCCATTTGCCAACCCGTTCAATAAACTTAATGGCAACCGACTTTTCATAAGATGAAAAGCCCTCAGCTCCGGTCGGACTGCGCCGGTAAAATTTCCTCCGATTAATCCAGTATCGCAAACCTAACCCTAACACCAGCGCTATGATACCCAACACCAATGACGCAATCATATTCTAAATCTTTAAAATTTCTACGTATAAATTTAAGAAAATTAATTGCGATTTTCTGTTCCAAATGTATTCCATTACAAAACATTCCGTTGAGTTCGGTTACTCCGAACAAGCGCAAGACAAAATCCTGCAAACAACAATAGTCCCCGATCATAAATACTTCGGGAACTATTGTTCAATTTTTAGGCCCCTAAATTTTAGTCGCTACTATTGAATTGAAAGCTCACTTGCTTTTCATTACCGAAATTATCCGAAATCCAGATATCAAAGGATTGTGATACCGTGGAAGCCGAAGTATAATACAGCCTGAACTGTGTTTGCGGTAGTGCGTATAGATCATTGGGCAGGTATGGAGTTTCATTATAGTACCGTAAGGCTCCTATACCATCGTACTGAAAGTAACGGATGTAATACTGTGCGTCACTGAAGTTGCCCGCACGTTGTATGGTAATTCTTATCTCAACGGTCTGTCCGCTTTCTACATCTGCCGGTACTGGCATTACCGTTACTTCAAAGGGATAGTTTTGTTGTATATCCAGTTCATTCTTATCGCAGGATGATAATGCTATACTACTTGCTATGACCATAACAAGCATCCATAAAAATTTGCTTTTATTCAATAATCTTTTCATTGTTGTTCTTTTTTAAAAATTAAACCTTAGCCCTATTCCTGCCGACGGGCGGAACTGTTTTAAATCCGTTCCCCATACTACTTTGGTACGCCCTTGCAGGAGCAATACAAAACGGTCGGACAGGTATGTTTCCAAAGACAAACGTCCCCCGGCTCCGTAAACGAAATTGTCGTTATCCAGGATGGTTGCCCCGTCGTACAGCGTTGCCTTACTTCGATTAACGGTTTCATAACCTGCAACAGCGGTTAAGCCTGCGTTCAGGGTGATGCTCTTTCTTGCATTGCCCAACACCTGAAGACTGTAACCCATTTCGCCCGTATAGGCTTCCAATGGGATCTGCAAATCCCTGTAATCTGCAAACTGGTGGGTGTACTCCGCCGCCCATATCCAGTAATTGCCGTTCTTTCCGTTAACCGTCAAGGTTAAATTCAGGTAGTAGTTTTTGTCCGCGTCTTTGGACAATAAGCCTGCATTTACTTCCAGCCCCTTTTGTTTGGGGAGCATACGCTGTGCCTGCACTGTCGTAATGCTTATCATGGTAAGCATTACGACAAAAATGTATTTTCTCATTATTCTTATTTTGGGGATTAATTGATTTTTAAGTGCATATCCCTTATGGGCCTCGCATGTACCAGGTCGGCGTTTTCCACTTGCAACACCTGCTGCCGTCCGCCATTCTTTTCAAAAATTTCGATAATCAATACCTTGTCATCGGTCATGGTAAACTGGTCGAGCAGGAAAACGTTTTGCTCAACCGTGTTACCCCCAATTTCACCCAGTGGTTTGTACATACGCAACGGGGTCAGTGGCTTTTCCTGCACTACGGTACGTTTTGCCACTTTCTTATCCACCACCTTAAAATTTACGAAGTCAATCTGAAAAGTCACATTGCTTTTGTTGCGCAACTCCGTATGGAAATAAAACTTACCGTTTTGAATATAGATGCCCTTTAATAAAAACTGGATGCCGTAGCTTTTTGCGCCGATATGCTTTACAATCCTTTTGTTCCTTTTGTAAATGGTTTCCATAAGCAACCCCGCCAGTGATGGTAAATTATTGCCTAATTCCTCAAACAGTACATCGTTGCCGTTTTCTCTGTCCGAAGCCTTTTGCATCGTCAGCAGATCATAATTGAGGGTTGCAGGAGAGGCACTGTAAAAGACGTTGAAGTTATAGAAACGCCCGTCATCGGTAATCACCGAAAAATTGGTTTCTTCGTCAAAGTCCCTAACGGCAGCCTTTACACGCAGTACGTTTTTTGCATCCTCTGCCTCGCCACTAATCAGGTATTCACTGCCTAAATCAACGTAACGGATTGCTGCGGGGAATATTAAATGGGAAGTCTTGTTATAAGTTACCTGCATCTGATAAGGTTCAATCTTACCCAAATCCAGTTTAGTTGTCTTGGATGCGATTTGCTGTGCTTGGATGTTTGTATTAAAGGCTATAAAACAAAACATTGCCATGAGGCTTTTAAATATTGCTTTCATTTTTCTTTCTGATTTTTAACGTTCAACATTAATTTTTTGAAACAAGGAAAAGTTGATGACCGGCTTTGACGGTTACTTTCGGTGTTCTCACTTTTTTGGAGAAGTAACCCGCTATGCCCTGCACCACGCCACGGCTCAAATCGCCTGCCGCCTGCTGTCCTGCGGAACGGGTCATCATGATGGATGTGCCGGAGGTTTGGCTCATGTTGGAAGCGATTTCCGCGAGCGCATTCATTTCAGGAGAATATGGAACATAAAGTCCTTGTTGCCCGTCAAGGTCATAGATGGTTATATCCACCGGAATGATATTGCCTCCCACTTCGATAGAAGTAACCTTTAGCTGTAATCTTCCATTCTGGAATTTGGCATTCGCCGTGATCATCGTTCCTTGTGGAATAGTGCGGTTTGGCGTTTTGGCTGACTCCAGTAGCCGGAGGCGTACGCCGCTCCTGTCGATCACTGTTTGTGTCTCCTGTACTACCGCACGGATGCTGTTTTTGGGCTGTACAACCTGTTCATTTGATCCCGCTGTATAAAAGCCCCGGTTCCTGTTCTCATTCCAGCTTGCAAGGAAAGCACTGTCAGTCGGCTCTCTATAAAGTGTGGATATGGTATTTTTCCTGGCGGGAGTAAATGCTACAAACTGTTCCCTCTCTGTGGCCTTAGCTGAAACGGAACCCGCAGAATCAACTATTCCTTGTTGTGTGGGATTGTTCATGCCTGAAGGCAGATAGCGTGAAGCCATCTCATAAGATTTTTCCATCAGGTCCAGTTGATCCTGCACCGTAGAGGTCGGAGGCACATTCTTTTCTGCCAATTGTTCTTTCAGTTCTTCGACCTGCTTACGAAGTTCCTGTGTCGCATAATTGTCATCCTGATAGAACGAACTGAGGGTGCTCTGTGCATTGCGGTAACTATTCAGGGCAGGATTACCCGATTTCCTTTTGCCATCTCCATAGCCAGTATCTTCTCCAAAGCCTTCATCCGGCTGCTCCACCTCCCCATCAGTTGCACTGTCACTGTTCCAATAGTCAGAAAGCGAAGTCAGCGCATCGCGCTTTTCCTGCATTTTCTTTTCGAGCATCTCCTGTTCGTAAGCCTTTTGTTTATCCGATTGAAGTCCTGCATCGGTTGCCTGCGGCACGGCATCGTTCAAACCAATATCCTCTACTTTTTTCTTGTCGGAAGAAGGTTTAAAGATCAGGTACATGCAACCGAGAAACACAATACCCATCAGGATAAAAATGATCGGCTTTTTAAGTTTTTCAGCCTTTTTCTGCGCACTCTCTTTAGGTGCGTCTGTACCAGTTTTCTGATCATCTTCATCGACCAGAAAACTCACTCTTTTGCTTTCATTATCTTTCATACATTTTATTTTTTAGAATTTTTGAAATACTGTCCTGCGATTGAGCCGAGGACTTATTTTGCTTGATAACCGGGTTCTCGATATGCTCAATGTTTATTCCCTCATTGGATTTCCCTACGTCATAACATACTTTAACGAGGACGATGATGGACAGTAACGCATAGCCAGCGAAGAGCAACAACATATATCGGTGTTGTTTTTTCCAGGGCAACTCACGCCACCGTTCATCGAGCCTATCGATCCGGCTATTGATGATTGTTCTTAAATTTTTCATTCCGTAACTATTGTTGCGATTTATATCCTTCGCCCGGTGCGGGAAACAACTTTTTGTGTAGCCGCATCACTGACCATAGCAATGGCCTCTGTTGATTTTGGTGCAGCAATCGTAGACAGGTTTGTTAACTCCGTTCTTTTCAACGGTTGACCGAAGCGATCTTTTTTCGTGACCTCCATTTTTCGGAGGTTAAATTTTCCGTTCCGGTATTGTACCCACATGCTGCATTCAACCCGCGCTTTGTCTTCACCCGACCATTGCAGATAGCCCGTTAACAACAACACTGGCTTCGGTACGCCCGCAGCACCTTTGCGGCAGTTGTTCAGGTATCCGCCAATACTTTCTTTCAGCTTCCCGGCATACGCACCCTGCGTATGGAAATACCCATTGTATCCTTTGTCAGTAAGAATTTTTGTAAACGAGTTCAAATCTGATAATGCTTCCATAAGATTGTTTTTAGCGATCAATAACTTCCACATCCTTGTTTTCCAGCACTGAGAATTTCTCAATGTTGAAGCCTTGTGGATTGTTGTCGGATCGAACAGAGTTGACCAGATAGCAGGAGGTGACCAGGCTGCGCCTTGTTACATTGCTTGAACGGATGATAAACTGTTTGGCATAAGTTCTTACGGCATAGGGGTAGTTATCAAAATTGCAGACTACACTGTCCACTTCGATGCGTTGCTGTACGTTGCCTGATATGATCCGGTTGTAATAACCCTTTTCCGCAAGATCCTTGTAATAATCAAAGGTGCTTTTATCGGCAAGGTTGAACGCCCGTTTCATATTGCTTTCGATGGCATTTTTGTCCGGTGCCAGCGTAAAGAACAGTTCATGAAAACGGCGTACATGCTCACGGGCTTCCACCGGTCTGTTAATACTTGCATCCTGCGAGAGCGCCAGCATCAATGACTTTCCGTTGTCAAGTACATAAACCTTTTGCCGTTGCAACTCCGAAAAGCGGTAGGATTGCCAAACGGCATATCCCACCACGCTGATGCAGAGCACGGCAAATACAATAGCATATAGCCTGATTTGCCTGAAACTGTTTTCAATGTTTCTTAAAGTCTTAAATTCCATTTTTATTAATGATTAATTATTTGTTCAATAACCTGCCGCCAATATTACCTGCTACGGCCCCCGTACCGGCACCTGCGATATTGCCTGTTTTTCTCGCTGCCCGATCTATATTTTGTGTAAAATGGCCTGCACCACCAGCCTGGATTACCCAACCCGCTACGGTTGGAATGGTGAAGTAGCCCACAATACCAATCAACATGAATATGACATACACCGTGTTGGAGGTATCGGGTATATAGGTGGGATCAGCCAGCATCTCGATGTCCCGCTCCAGTATAAGCGACTGAATTTTGGCGAGCATGGAGCTGAACATATCGGCGATAGGCAACCACAGATACACGCTGATATATCGGGTGAGCCATTGCGTAAGGGTAGAATGGAAGCCATCCCACACCGATATGGCAAAAGCTATAGGCCCTAATATGGACAGCACAATGAGGAAGAACGTTCGTATAGTGTCAATGACCAATGCCGCCGCCTGGAAAAGCATTTCCAGCAATTCCCGGAACCAGTCGCGGATACTTTTCTTTAGATCGTACATTCCCCTTTCCATGTACATACCCGACATCGTTACCAGATCGGAAGGTGACCAACCCAGTTCGTCCAGCTTTTTATCAAACTCTTCGTCCGATACCAGATAGGCGGTTTCGGGATTACGAAGCATTGCCTCCCTTTCCAACAGGTCTTTTTGCTCTTGCAGCTTATTCAGGTCAAGTACCTGGTTTTCCAGCATGGCATTTGTGCCTTTCACCACCGGGCTTAATACCGCATTGATAGTCCCCAGCACAATCGTTGGGAAGAACATTATGCAAAGCCCGATGGCAAAAGGTCTTAAAAGAGGAAATACGTCTATCGGTTCTGCCCGGCTCAACGCCTGCCATACCTTTAGAGCAACATAGAACAGTGCGCCCAATCCGGCTATACCTTTTGCCACTGCCGCCATATCTGCCGATAACGGCACCATCTCATCATACAGTGAGCGCAGGAGTTCATGAAGATTATCCCATTCCATAACTTACCAGTATTTTTGTTCAGCAGTACCATACAGCTCCAGCACCCTTTTGGTATTGTTCTGTTTTTTTGCCCGCAGAATGCTCACTGAAATATTCTTGTTGGTATAGTAGCGAACAAGACTGTGATAGTCTTTTACTTCCTTGTACACACGGTCGATGACATCCATGCGCTCCTTGTCGTTCAGTGAGAGTCCATTGGAAGAAACAATCTGCTTCAGCTCCTTCAGCAGTTCGGTACTTTCGTTCAATAATGTGGAATAGCCGTTGGCAATAGCGGAAAGTTCCTGCGGTGAGAAGTTGGGATCATTCATCATTTTTCCGAAATTCTTTACATACATTTCGGAAACATCACCCACCAGTAGAACGGTCTGTTGTACCTTACGTGCATCTTTGACAAGGTTGTTCACGGCTTTGAGTTTGTCGTAATATTCCTTGCCCTGGTCATAGACCTTTTTTACTTCGTTGAAATTCTTTACCACATTGGACACAGTGGATGAGGTCTGTACAATTTCGTTGGCACTGTTGAGAATGCCGGAAATCAAATTTCCGGGGTCAGTTACCACAAATTGTGCTTTTGCGGAAGGTATTACAGCAAGCATAATTGCTGTACACACCATTAACATGATCTTTTTCATTGTTTCCTGATTTTTTTTAAATGATTAATAATTGTTTTCTTTTACAGGTGGAAGGCGTTATATTTTTCTGCCCTGTTTTCTACCTACTTCACGGGATTGTTTCTGTTGCAGATCATTAAGCCGGGTAAAGAAATCCTGTAGGCTTTGAGGTTGGGTTGCAGCAACATCCTTACATAGTTTTGCAAAATCCTGACTTTCCTTATCACCAGGATCGGCTTCAAATATTAGCGCCTTGTTGCTACCGATGGGCAGCGTGATTTTTTCTTTTTCCATCTATCCTGATTTTTTACATGATTTAAAAGTTGTCTGCTTTCTCACGTCTTTGTTGGGCAATTCGTTTGATAGCCATTTCTACATTGCCACCCAGTTCATGGGCGAGTTGCATCACTTCCATTTTTTCTGACTCCTCCGTGGTATAGGCGAGGTATTCTTCCAAACTCACTTCGGTAGCATATACAGCCGAGTGCGTGCCGCCCAGCCCGATCCAGACTTCCTTGTAAAGCCTGCTGGCATCATTGTTCATATTGATGGAAAGGATCTGGGATTTTTCTTTTTCGGTGAGACCAAGCATTGCCTGGATGTCATCGAATTTGTTCATGTATTTGCGCTGGTCTAATAAAATTTTACAGTCGCTATTGTTAATGATACTTTCCTTCACGATGGGAGACTGGATAATATCATCCACCTCCTGTGTCACGACGATGGCCTCGCCAAAAAATTTGCGGACGGTTTTGAATAAATATTTTATGTACTCCGCCATTCCCTCTTTCGCAATGGCTTTCCACGCTTCTTCGATCAATATGAGTTTACGCACGCCCTTTAGCCTGCGCATCTTATTGATGAATACCTCCATGATGATGATCGTTACGATGGGGAACAAAATTTTGTGATCCTTTATCGCATCGATTTCAAAGACTATGAAGCGCTTGGAAAGCAGGTCCAGTTGCTTATCGGAGTTCAATAAGTAATCATACTCACCACCTTTGTAATAAGGCTCCAGCACGTTGAGGAAGTTGGCAAGATCAAAGTCTTTTTCCCTTACTTTTTTTTCTTCCAGCACCTCCTGGTAATCGCCCTTTACATATTCATAGAAGCCATTAAAGGATGGGAAGTCCTCACGCTGTTTGATGCGCTCTATATAACCGCTAACAGCGTTGGACAACGCCACTTCTTCCGAACGCTTCGGGGGTTCATCATCACGCTTCCATAGCGTAAGGACCAGCGTTTTGATGCTTTCCCGTTTCTCAATGTCAAACACGCCATCATCTGTGTAAAATGGATTGAACGCAATCGGGTTGTCTTCGGTGTAAGTAAAATACACACCATCTTCGCCTTTCGTCTTACCCTTGATCAGTTCGCAAAGACCCTGATACGAATTACCTGTATCGACCAATAGTACATGAGCGCCTTGCTCATAATACTGCCTCACCATGTGATTGGTGAAGAATGATTTTCCACTTCCAATTTGGAGGGTTGGCGGGCTACTCAATTAAGAATAGCCCGCCAACCCCCGGACGGGCCTAACACGAAGCGATTGCGATTCGTGATTATGCCCCGCTTCATGGGCAAATCCGATATGTCTAAATGTATGGGCTTGCCGGTGAGCCTGTCCGCCATCTTGATGCCGAAAGGCGATGGCGAACTTTGGTAATTGGTTTCTTCTGTGAAGAAACATAGCGCGGGTTCAATGAACGTGTAAAAACTTTCTTCGCTCGGAAAGTCGCCGGCATTGCCCGGCATCGCCGCCCAATACAGCGTAGCAACGTCAACAGTATTATGTCGTGGCTTACATTCCATTAAAGCCAGCGCACTGCCGGTATCGTTCTTCAGGTGCTTCAGTTCATGGGGATCATCCGACCATGCGATCACATTGAAATGCGCCCGGATGGAGGAAAGCCCGAAGCTGTGCGCTTCGTTCAGGTACTTTTCTATCCACTCCTTATTGATCTGGTTGGCTCTGCTATACCTTGCCAGCGAGTGCATATTCCTCGCGGACTTTTCAAACTTGCGCAGGTTCTCATCGCTGTTATCCAGGAACAAATATTGGTTGTAGATGTGGTTGCAGCTTAGGAGTAAACCCACAGGAGCAGCAAACGACAAAAGGCAATCGCTTCTATCGGTGGACAGCTTTTCATAACGGGTATTTGCCGATACTGTACCGGGCAAATCATCCGTATCGGAGAGGGTGTGCAGGCACAACCTTTTGTTGCCGATACGTACATCCTCGCTTCCCAACGCTATATCCTGCATCGGCGTTCCGGCTTCCCTTGACAGGGTAAGGTATTGTTCCAGCAACCCCTGAGTATTGGTTGTTCCGATAATGTCATCTTCGCTCAACCTTTCCAACCTTACAAAACCGCTATCATTGATGATACGCTCGAATTGTGCTACCGCTTCCATGAAACGGCGGACAGCTTCTTTATCCCTTATTTCTTTGGGAATAAGAACACCTTTACAAAGCGATGAAAAATTGCTTTGCATCCGCATCCGTTCCTTTGTGGTTTTGGTGAGGAACAGGTAACAGTAGTGGTTGAGAAAAGGGCGTTCGTTAAAATGCTGCTGGTAGGACTTCGCAAGAAAGCTCAATCCATCCTGTGCAATATCCGGCGCATAACTTTCCTTAATGTACCAGTCCTGTTTATGGACAATGGTGTAGTCCGGCAAGGTCTTGATAGCCTTGTGCCAAGCCGAATGTATCGCATCGTACTCCGGCGATGCGACCGTGAACAGTTCCGGAAGGTGTACACGAAAGCAAGCTGTGATGTCTGCATCCTTTGAAATGATGCAGTTGTGTTCCACCGCCAGTAATGGAAACTTACTTTCCAGCGTTGTGGCTTTTCCTGTGTTTCTCATAGGGCATTGGATTTAGAAGTGAATTTTAAATAGCGGTGTACGGCTTTGCGGCAGATGATGTATTTCGGATGCCTTTTTTTCGCCCCGACTTTCATTAATCCGTATTCTCCGTATTTGCCGTTGAGTGCGAATGTTTGCCACACGATGACCGATGCACCGCCAGCCCCGATGAACAGGCAGATGTAGGAGTTTACGCCTACCATGTACATAATCATGACGAGGATCAGCACGCCAAGCAAACCACCTGCGAAGATGAACAGGTATTGCGCCTTTAATCCTTTGAACTCAACCGTCCTTCCAATGCCTTTATTGATGTTGTAATTACTCATGGGGCATCGGTTTAAAGGAAGAATGAACGAAGGATGGTAGCAGCCACGATAAGGAAGATGCAGGCACCGAACCAGCTTGCCGCAGTCTTGCTCGTGTCAGGATCGCCACTGCTGAATTTGTTGTACACCTTAACACCTCCGATTAGCCCAACGACGGCTCCAATGGCGTAAATGAGCTGTGTTGCGGGATCGAAATAAGAGGTTACCATTTGCGTAGCCTCGCTGATACCCGCAGAGCCGTTTCCCTGTGCGAACACACCAAATGCCGACAGTAATGCAGCGCCTGTCAGCCATACTTTTTTTCTTTGTTTTTCCATGATCAATCTGAATTATTTTGTTACTACTTTCCCGCTGTTTGCGGGCTTCGGAACAAAAATGTCATGGAAATCGAAGCGCTATAATGAAGTGTCTTTCATTGGAATTACTTGGCAGTACATGGCTTTGCCAGCGAGTAAAAGGCGTAAAAAAAACGCCAAATCATTAGAGATTTGACGTTGAAAAAATATTCGGTAAACAGGTGTTACCTACACTCCATATTCATAGACTATAATCTTCTGCTTTTAGTTTTAAGCGGCTTAACACCTGCCGGAGTATTCCATTTCTTTCGGTTTTCATTAGAGACTTTTTCCCATTTTTCTTCAATCAGCTTAACCGCATTCTCTTTTGATGGAATGTCCTCCAGCGAATTAATCTTTAGCTCCAAAGAAGTTCTTAACGCACCATCATGACACTCATACATAGAAATACCCATCGCATCAATTCGTAACCCTTTTTGGGCATCTTCCACTATCTTGAATGTTGCCCAGGAATAGGGATTATCAGGAGACGTGGCGGCTATTCCTGAACCCGCATAAATTGGGAATACAGGTTCTTTGTTGTTGATACCTGCATCATATAAGTAAGAGGCGAGACCTGTCTTTAAATCAGTTCCAATCTTACCGTGCCTTATATTAAAATATTCATACCCGTTTTCTTTCATTTTTTCAGCTATCTCATCAGCCGCTTTTGATAATTCTTTCATTGCACATAATTTTATTGAATGTGTTAAAAAAAGGAAAACTGTCTGATCTGATCAGACAGACTCCCTGATAATAAAACCACCTAAGTCAGTCGCCTCGTACGGACTTTGGAATAAAAGTCTTACGGAAATCAAGGCGCAACAGAGAAGTGTCTTTCATTGGAATTACTTGGCAGTACGTGGCTATGAAATTACTTTTCAGCGCATAAAAAAAGTGTCAGGCTGGTTGATCCCCGACACTAAAAAAACGAATGAGATAAACTGTCTTTTTTCTATTGATTTACATCTTGCGCCCTCTGCTTTTCCTGGTTGTGTTTTCTTTCGTTTTTATTTCCGGTTTTCCCTTTTGCTCTTGCTTTTTTTGCCTTTCAAGATTTTCTTTTATGATTGCTGGCAAATAGGTTTCCTGCCACGGAACGGTTAGGGCATTGAAATGCCCTTTGACACCAATCTTTTTTAAATCGTCTTTGATATCCCAACCGCCTTGCCTGTTCCAGCCAATCGGATCAAGCTCTTTCTGAAACGGAAATTGCACAGCTATCAGATCTTTAGGAAACTCGGTGATCTTATCGTAATCCAGTTCCCTAAATTCATGCTTCTTTGGATCGTATGGTATCAGGTAAGCGTTTCTTTCTTCTGAAAAGTAGTGATCGATTTCATCAAACAAAATTCCTTTGGATAGAAAATCATCTTTGGGACGGAGCATATCCATGCGTATATCCACATAAAAAAGCTGACCGGCAATATCAATAGTAGGAAGCCTGCCTTTATTCAGCCGCATATCAAAAGCGTATTGATCCACCATCAGCTCAAAATCCGTTTTAGCCTTCACTTCTTCGACGGTGAGGCCATACTTTTGAGCCATACCGACAGGATCAAGTCCGACAAATTCCGGTATCTCTATCAATACATCGCTTTTCTCATATACATCAGGAATGTTTTTTGTCTTCCTGCTGTATTCAAATGAATACCCCTCTCCAAAGTCTGTCATGTCTTTAAAGGAGATCACATTTTGTTCATTTCCTTTCTCCCTTAATTCAAATTTGATTACGTCAACAATAAAATCAGTTCCTTCAATTTTTTCCGTAGGCAGGTCCCGTTTTGCAGGGCTGGCGTTCAAATTTTGAAATGCCCAATGGTGCTGGTTTTTCATGCTATTGCTGTATTCCTCCCACGGAAGGATCTGCGGATCGTGGTACATGGAAAGTGTCCTGTACATCAGTCCGTAACCTGGTTCAACTCCGTTAACCCTATTGGCACCAATGGGATCAAGGTCTGACAGCCTGGGAACTTCCACAATTACGCAGTCCATACGCTTATTTAAAGTGCCGTCTCTGAAAGGATCTTCTATTTTGGATGTTGCCGTGTTGCAAAACAACTGGTACGCTTCCCGGTCTATTGAAAAATAGTCGTACAGGGCATTTAAATAGATTGTTTCGCCATTGCCATCCTGCGGACGCAACGCATTGCCCGAAACATCAATCTCAAATCTTTTACCGGCAAGATCTATTGTTACAGGAATACCATCCATCCGTCGTTCGAAGATATCCTGGTCAACCATAATCTCAAAGTCGGTTTTTTCAGCAATGTCCTTCTTTGTGCAGCCGTATTTGCGGCACATGCCGTCCGGATCAATCTCACCGATGCAGGGTATCTTAACGGTAACAACCGGATCGCCTTCGGGTGCTGTTTTCGGGTTGCCTAAAACAACAGGTTTGTTCCGCAGATAGGGTGAATGCAGTACATGGAATTTTTTAGAAACCCTGCTATAATCAAACTCATAATGCGTACCATAATCCCGCATAGAGGAGAAGTAGATATTGTTGGCAGGGTTCCCTTTTTCAGTTAACGTTATTTTGTCAATGTCAAATAGAAACGCCGTGCCCTCGATCATAACGGTTGGCTTTTCTTTATCCAGGTTGGCAGCTTCTTTTTTCTGGCGGACTTCAACTACCCAATCAATATAGCTTTTCGCATCTTCCATATTGTGGGGGAAGGATTTTCTACGCCCGGACATTTTGGAATCATCAAGTCCAACTATAAACCCGTATTCGGGAAATTCTTCTTTGCGATATACAATAATGAGATTATTGATGTCCTTTTCGGCTACGTTGTTCTTGTGGCTGGCAATGGTGTGTCCTTTATATTCCTCGAATACATAATCTGGATCGTCTTTTTTAACCATTATTGTTCTTATTAAATTGGATCAAATATTTCTTGAAACGTGCCTTTTTATAAAAACAAAGGGGAGCTGTCTTTTCAGACAAACTCCCCAATGTCAAAGTCACTCAGATCATTTTTCCGCAAATTGGAAGAACCGGAATCCGTCACGGTGAGTAGGCTCCTGTCCAATAACGCTGCAATCTTTCGTGAAGCGCCCTCCATTGAGTTCTCCAAAAGGCTGAACAATTCGGTTCCTTGTATTCTTTGAACTATATCCACCGCTTTTTGCTGCAAGGCTGGTTCCAGCACTTCTTGCTGTAACAAGGCCCCCACGGTACTCAGTTCGTCGAAGGTAACCCCTGTGGCAAAACCGTCATCGCCGTTCGGATAACCATATCCATTCCATTCTTCCTCTTCTTCTTCAAGGTTGGGGCCGTCCCCAAAAACTTCATCCAGCTCTTCCTGCGGAATTTCCCTTGCGAAACCTGATACATTGGTTTCTGTTTCAAAATTATTAGGAGTAGCTCTTGGTTCAACTAACTGGCTTTTAGTGGCCTTACTTGGCACTGCACGGCGTTCTACGGGTTTGGGCTTACCCATTATTTCCGGTAAATCGGGATTTACCGCAGGTTGCACAGGCTTGCTTTTGGTCACCTTTTTTATAACGATCTTGTCCTTAGCCAGAAGGATAATGACGATGAGCAGGCATATTATAATTATTATTTCCATAAACTGTTATTGAAAAAAATCGACCTCATTTCCGTATTGTTCCCAACCCGGTCGTTTCTCCCGGCTGAAGACATCTATCTTTTTACTAAGGGGATAGAAATGCTCAACCATTGCATAAGCATAATCGGGCTTACGGCTGTGTTGCCTTGACCTTTCGGAAAAGACAGACCTGTACACTCCACGATATGATTTAGAAATTGGAAGAAGCGTCGGTTTATAGTACCATAATAAATATTCGTGACAATACCGGATGGTAAATGCAGGAGCTATTCCACTGAGTTTATCCCATATAAAACGGCAATGCCTTTTGTAGTTACGTTCAACCATGAAGTTTTCGCACTCTAACAGGTATGTTTCTATTGTCCAGATGAACACGCAATGTATTTCCTGTGCTAAATTGAACAACTCTGTATCCAGTAAATGAAAAATAGCCTCTATTGACATTGTTGCATAAGGGAGATTCTTTCCCTGTAATGGCCTTACCTGTCTTAGCCCGCCTTTTCTTTTCTCCCACGGAGGGTCTATCATAAATACCCCATATTCATTCTCCACAAAATCCCCCTGCTCACCCTTTAGTTTTAGATCTGTTACTAATGAAATGTATCTATCCGTTCAGAACCTCTTTCAACCGATGTGATTAAAACTATATGTTATTATCAATAGGTGAATTGTTATTGCTTCCTGTGGCAGTGTTTGGCGTTTTACGGCTTCGCAGATACACAAATATGCCGCTGCATTTGAGGAAAGTTAAAAAATGGGTTTATTCTTGTCGTTATAAATGGTTTTTATTTCCTCTCCAAAATCCTGAAAATGGTGCTTCAGAACACTATGCAGATAATCAGCAATGGTAATTTTTCCTGTACCAAGTATAAATGCAATGTGAGATATTTTTTCGTGGAACTCCGGGCTGACATATACCGTTTTCCCGTCTTTTGCCAAAAAACCTGTGGGTGTTAAGAATGCCGACTGATATTCGGCAATACGTAACGTGTTCCTTTGTTTTTGATTTGTTTTTTTCATGGTCCAATACTTTAAAAAATTGGTTTAAACTTTTCATTAAAATCCTTTGTAATCGCCTTCTCAAACTGATCGAAATGATGTTTGATTATATTGTCCAGATAAGCGTACAATGGGATTTTATCATCTCCGATAACGTGAACAATTCTAACGATACGCTCATGGTACTCGGGGCGTATGTAGATCGATTTATCACCCCGGCACGCCATTGCGTGCTGTTTCAGGAACTGGGTTCCGTAGCTTTCTTTTTTAACGGAGCCATTACCTACCTGTATGGTCTTTCCGTTTTTAATATTCTTTTTCATTGGTTTTGTTTTACTATAAGATGGGTTTATACCTGTCATTGAAATAATCCGTTATCTCGTTACCAAACTCCCTGAAGTGATATTCGAGAATATTGTCTATGTAGGAATAGAGCGTGGTTTTATCCTCCCTTGCCAGTTGAACGATCCGCAGCAGCCGCTCATGAAATTCCGGCCTGATATAAACCACTTTGCCATTTCTTCCGGAAGGGTAACGATTGGTCAAGAAAACATCTTCGTAGTCGATTTTCTTTGATGAACCGGGCTTTGTTTTTTCACGGGCTTTAGGCTCTTTATGCTCCGCCTGGTCCTTGCTCGCTTTTGTTACCGGAACAGGCTCATCGCCGCTCATAATGTTCATCAGGTAATCCTCATCCACGTTGGGCTTCTCAAATCCTTTCTTTATGTTATCTGTATCCATATCACAACTGATTTAAGAATGAACAATTTTCAAGAACTCTTGTACAAAGAGATCCATCTTAGTCGTTTTCAGCAGGCCCGGCTCTGCGGCAAGCAGGCTTGACCGGAAGATGTAGTTGCCCGTATCGTCCGTTTCCTTGCGGAAGCGCTTGCTGTCCATAATTCTTGTATTCATAATGGAAAGGCCAAGCTGTTCGATCACCGTTTGGTAAGCCTCGTAAAGCATCGTTTTCTCCCTGCCGTCCACCTGGTTCCAGAACAACCAGAATACCTGCTCTTTATTGGCATTTTCAATTTCCGGAAGCTGGAGAAATGCTTTAGCAAACCCGAGTGTACTTTCGACTACAAACCGGTCCGCAGTGATCGGGGAAAAAATGAAATCCATTGCTTTTAGCGTTGTCAGAACGCCCTTTGTGTTTACCGTACCCGGTAAGTCAAAAAAAATCATATCGGGGTGTGCCGCCGATTGCTGCACATACTCCAACGCTTTGTCCAGCGCTTCATCTGCCTTACAACGGATAACAGGATAGGCTTTCTTATTGATAGCCTGGAATTGTTTCATTGCAGCCTTTTTGTGATAGTCGTTCTGCATAACGGTCTTCAGATCCCTTTCCCTCATTTTGCTCAGGCTGTGCTGGGGAAAATCGCAATCCAGTACTACTACATTAAATCCGAACCGGTAATGGAGCAAGCTGGCAAGCAGGGTTGTTATGGTTGATTTTCCCACGCCGCCTTTTTGTGTGGAGAAACTGATTTTTAAAGTTTTTTTTACTGTTTCCATTTTTCTAAAATTTAAAATTGTCCGTTTGATAAATTGTGCAGTTGTACTGCCGCTTTTCTGCTTTACCTTTTTTCTGGGTTGCTGTACTGTTATGTCTTTTTACAGTTTCCCGGTTATATGTTTTTGCTTAAAACTGTGAACCCGTAAAGGTTTGTTTCTGTAAACATTGCCGCTTTTACATTTTTATGGTTTTAAAACTTTATACTTTTACGCCACTCCGTTTTTAAACCTGTATTCTTTTGCTGTTTTCTGGTTTTCTGTATGTGGGTGAAACATCACATATATTTTGTTTCTTTCTTTTCCGCACTTTTTTCTGTAAGTGCTCCTGTACAGCTTTGAAACAAAGAAAATACTTCATGAAGCTATATTTTCGGATGTGGTAGTCATTGGCGTTCAGTGGCAGTCTTTGGCAGTGGGAAGCACTGTAGTGCTTTGAAAAAGCAGCCCTTACTTTGTATAGGCTCCAATGATATGGGTAAATGGAAAGAACATTACAAAATTCAGGTAACAGGTGGAACGGCTCAAAGCCGTTTTTTCTGCTTTATCTAATCCGCCCCCGCAGGGCGGATTTTCTGTTCACCCGAACAGAGCAAGTTGTGTTTTGAGGCACTCGGAACCTGTTCCGTGCCTCAAAACAACTTGCCCTTGCAGGGGGCCGGAAAACACCCTCCGAAGTCGGGGTTTTGTTGAATTACTGAACGATCAGCTCGCTGACGCTCGTTTTAAAATTGGATAGTGATGAATAAACAGCAGAAAAAGATACAGCATAAAGGTGGCCGCAACCCGAAAGCAAATCCAAGCATCCACCGTTATGTATTTCGTCTTACGGATGAGGAAAATGCAAAATTCCTGTCGCTCTTTGAAGCATCAGGGGCGGATAACAAGGCACAATATGTTACTTCTTTACTGTTTGAGAAACCGGTAAAGACTGTAAAAGTTGATATGGCTGCAATGGATTATTATACAAGATTAACAACATTGTTCGGCCAGTTCAGGGCGGTTGGCGTCAATTATAACCAAATCGTGAAGATACTCTACCGAAATTTTTCGGAGAAAAAAGCCGCTGCCTACCTATTCAAACTGGAGAAGCAAACAGCAGAACTGGCAAAGCTATGTCGTGAAGTGATGAAGCTGACAACGGAATTTGAGGCTAAACACCTCAATAAAATTGACGGGAAATGATAGCAAAAATCGGTCACGGGATAAACATGACAGGTGCGCTTTCTTACAACCAGCTTAAAGTAGATAAGGAAAACGGCGAGATATTGACCACTCATAGGATCATAGAAACGCCCGATGGCAGCTTTTCGGTGGCGCAATTGTTACGCTCTTTCCAGCCTTATCTGATGGCCAATAAACGCACCGAAAAGCCTGTATTGCATATATCGCTCAACCCAGATCCGGGAGATAAGGTAACGGACGAAAATTTTAAGCAGATTGCCAAAGACTACATGGATCGGATGGGGTATGGCGATCAGCCTTATGTGGTTTTCAAGCATACCGATATTGAACGCACACATATCCATATCGTATCTACCTGCGTGGACCGCTATGGTAAAAAGATACCGGATACCTTTGAGAAGCTGCGCTCAATGGACGCTTGCAGGGCATTGGAACAAAAGTATAACCTGATACCCGCCACCGAAAAGCAGCGTACTGGGAATGAGCAGATATTCCGCCCGGTGGATTATAAAGCCGGTGATATTAAAAGCCAGATAGCATCGGTTGTGCGGCACCTGCCCACGTATTACCAGTACACAACCCTGGGCGCTTACAATGCCTTGCTTTCACTATTTAACATTACCGCTGAAGAAGTAAAAGGAGAACTACACGGGCAGCCCAAGCAGGGTATTGTGTATTTTGCGCTGAACGAACAAGGAGAAAAAGCCAGCAATCCGTTCAAGGCGTCTCGCTTCGGCAAAGATGCGGGACCGAAAGCCTTACAGGAGCAATTTTTAGCCGCGAAAGAGAAAATGAAAACAGATCCCGCAAGAGCCATTCTCAAAAACACCATTGAAGCAGCCATGCACACTGCCGCTGGTGAAACCGATTTTAAAAAGCAATTGGTGGAGCAAGGGATTAATACCGTTGTACGGCGTACCGAGGAGGGGCGCATTTACGGTATAACGTTCATAGATCATGAAAGCCGTACCATATGGAACGGTTCGGCTTTGGACAAAAACCTTTCGGCCAATGTCTTTAACGATTTATGGAAAGAGCAGGCTGCGGAGCAACGTCAGGATGCCGATCATGCAAGCATCAACACGCCATTGCCAACCACAGGCAGAAATGTTGAGGAAGCAAAAGAAGAAACACACGAGTTTTTTGATTTTCTGAATAAAGAGCCATCCACTTATGCCACCGACAATTTTGGTTTGATAGATGGATTGGGCGGACTATTGCCCGAAGCACAGGGAGAAGATTACGAGGAACAAGCTTTTGTTAATCGTATGAAAAAAAAGAAGAAGCAAAAAAGACGAGGAGGACAGCAGTAAGTTATTTAATTTCTTTTGTCAAAAGAGGTATTATCTTTATGTATATCAACTCAAAGAAAATTTCAACGATTGTTTGAGTTACAATAATAATTGCCACTAATTGATTATCTGGTGCAGGTAAAGCAAGTGCCAAAGGCAATACTACTAAAGAATTTCTTGTGGCTGTTGAAAATGAAATAGCTCTTGAATCGTAAACATCAACTTTAAATAATTTTGCAGATAGCTTTCCAATTAACGGTGCAATAATGGCAAAAATTATATAAGCGGGAACAACTTTTAAAATCGGTGTGGGGTTGTGGTATAGTACTCCTATTTGAGAAGCTATTACTACAAAAAAGGTCAAAGCCATAAACGGAACAGGTAACCAGCTCGAAAAATTTAAGATCGCTTTTCCCGATCTATTGTTTGATTTTGATACCATTTGCGTTACAATCGAAAGCAAAAATGGAATAACGATCAGGTAGATGAATGCTTTTACAAATGGTGTTACCTCAATGATGTCTATTGTTTCCTTTCCAAGTAATACCCATAGGTACAGAGGCAATAATAGCATTTGAAAAATGAACAACAACGGTGTAGAAGCCAAAACAGCTTTAGAATTACTTTTTCCCAAATGCGAAAAAACAATTACATAATCAATGCAGGGTGTGAGCAAAACCAAAAGTATTCCCAGTGTTATTATTGGAGTCATGGGAAAAATGCTTATTAGCCCCCAAACGAATAGTGGAATTAGTACAAAATTGCCGAACAATATGGCTTTAAAAAAATTACTATTTTTTAAGGCTTGCTTCAGTTCTAAAAATGGAATTTGACAAAACATACTATAAAGCAAAATTCCGATTATTGGCTCAATGGTTTTCTCGGCTACATGGCTGTTCTTATAAGTTAGTCCAACAAAAACAGCTACTATTAGCGTAACGATGTAAATACTTACTTGATTTTCTTCGATTTTTTCTCTGGTTACATGCATCAATGCAAAAATACTGATTGAAATTAGTCATAAAAATCAAACGATAAGCACTGGATAAATTTCATCAAAATTTCTGGCGGTTTCTTATCTGTTAAATTGAAGCTCTAAGGTTTCACCATCATCCGGTATCAGGAGTTTCTGACTGTCAATTTTAAAATCTTTTGCTTTTGCTTTGAGAATATCTCTGGTTGTAAGGCAGTGGTCAATGGCATCCATATGAACTGCTATCACCTTCGCCTCACCGCTTTCCTGGATCAATGCCATAGTTTCATCAGCATCCATAAGGATAGGAGTAGCGGGAAATTTGGGAAAAACCGCACCACCGGAATTCACAATAACATAATCCGGCTGAAATCTTTTTATATTCTGATTGATGTCCTCAGTCCAGACTGCATCTCCTACTATGTAAATTGTAGGTTGGTTTAACGCTTGCAATACATAACCAGATCCGTTACCCATCCTTAGTAATATTTCTCCGGTACCATGTTGGGCGTTTGTTCTGGTGATTGTGATTCCCTTCCAGATAAGACTTTCTTCTAAAGATTCTGCATTTACAAAACCCTGTTTATTAAAGAAATCTTTATCTTTCGGTTGGTTGATAAGCTTAATTGATTTATTCAATACGCTACTGGCAACGGTATCAAAATGATCGGGATGATTATGGGTTACCAGTACCAAATCTACATCGTGGATAATTTCTTCAACCGGGATAGGAAGCTCTACCATTGGGCTTTTAGCTTTCCCCCAAATCGAACCCATCGAACCCTTTGGAAGTAACAATGGATCCACCAGTATCTTATGCCCCGCATAATTTAAAGTCAAGGTTGCGTTTCTGATGAACCTTAAACTCGGTTGGGCAGTTCCGGTACTCTGTGCATTGACTAAAAGACCGGATAATCCTAAAATAGCGATTATTATCAGCTGTCTCATGAGGGCATTTAAAGTTTATAATATTCTTCCAATTATCGTTAGAAATAATGAAGATTTTTGATTATGTTGTAATGTCAATATCGTGGGCATCCTTAATCAAGGTGCCCACAATATTCTAAATCGCTATTGAATAGCTTTACGAAATTATTTTCCCCAGAAGATATCTTCAGCATTCTGGTCGTCAGAAAACAACCATACCTCCGTAATTTTTCCCTCTTTCACTTTAAACAGGTCAATACCCGGCATATCCATAGTACGGTCATCAATAGCGCCACTAAAGCGAAGCGGCATCGCTACAAGATCGCCGTTAGCCATTATGTTTCCATTGGGCTTTAAAGCAAAAGTTCCTTTTGAAACCTCCATCATACCGCCAATCATCTTGCCTATTTCATCAGCTCCTTTTTTTAGTCCGGAGAACTGATTGTTGCCCGGCTGGTGCCATTGTACTTCTGCGCTGAAAAATGAAAATGCGGCACGAACATCTCCTTTACTAAGGGCATCCGCATACGCCACTACTATTTCTTTTGCTGTCATCTTTTTATTGTTTAAAAATTATTTATGGCTGCAATACTCACTCTGTTAACAGATAACTGTATTTAGAACATTTGATTATTATTTGCAGGCTCATCAGGCATTGGCATCATAGCATCCCAATGTTCAGCCAGCTTTCCATTCTTAATGCGATAAATATCAATAAACCTCCATTCCTTTCCTGCCATCTCATAACGCGAATGAAGGAAGACAATATCATTTTCAGAAACAATATGCTTAAAGTTTATTTTTTGCTTTGATACTCCTTGCGAAAGAAGCATTTGAACAAGCGCTTTTACTCCCTGCGGACCATCAGCAATTGTAGGATTATGTTGTATGAAATCCTTACTCATATATTCATCAACACCCGAAATATCCAGATTTCCAAAAATTCTTTGGTATGCAGCGGTCGCTATTTGCTTATTTTTTTCTTCCTGTGTCATAATGCCTTTATTAAATAGTTTATTGTGCAAAATAAGTGAATTACATACCTTTGTACAAGTACTTACCTGTTGGTTATGTACTTACTAAAAGGTTAGAATTATTGACTTTCAAATGTCTAAAGATAAAAAAATAATTAAGCAGTCAGATGACAACTGCCCCGTAAGGAAATCGTTAGCCATATTAGGCGGGAAATGGACGTTGCTGATTTTGTTCCAGATAAACGACCGGGTAATCCGGTATGGTGAATTAAAAAGATGCATTCCTGGAATCAGTGAAAAGATGTTGATTCAGGAACTGAATGTTTTGGTAGAAAAAAAATTCGTCTCCAAAAAATCTTACCCTGAAATCCCTCCAAGAGTTGAATACAGATTAACGAAACTTGGTTTAAATACCCTACCAATTATTGATAAGCTGGCTTCCTTTGGATTGGAGAATTTAAGCTGAAATAGTTTTACAGCCAAATACTGCCACTAAACGCCATCGAGAACCGCTTTCGGTATCCCGCTATCCATAGCCTCTAAATTACCTGCATTACTTCAATTTATTGAATTATGCAGGGAGAAGACGATTTAAGAGGACTGGCCAAGATCATCGCTTTTATGAGGGCCGTAAGCATCATCATTGTATTGATGCACTTCTATTGGTTCTGTTACGGGTTCTTTAGTGAACGTGGGTGGACGCTGGAAGTTATTGGTAAAATACTCTTCAATTTCAACCGCACCGCAGGTTTTTTTTCAAATACGATTTACACCAAAATTTTCGCATTGGTGCTACTGGCGCTAAGCTGTCTGGGTACTAAAGGCGTAAAGAATGAAAAGATTACTTGGACAAAAATCAATACGGCATTGGTCATTGGTTTTATCCTCTTTTTTCTGAACACGCCGCTTTTAAAGTTATCCGCAGAGATTGCCACCGCGCTTTACATACTGACCACCTCATTAGGCTATATCGCCCTAATGGTTGCGGGCGTGTGGATAAGCCGGTTGCTGCGCAACAACCTGATGGACGATGTTTTCAATAACGAGAACGAGAGCTTCCAGCAGGAAATCCAGTTGATGCAAAATGAATATTCGGTTAATCTGCCTACAAAGTTTTATTACAAAGGCAAATGGAACAATGGCTGGATTAACGTGGTCAATCCGTTTCGTGCCTCAATCGTGTTGGGAACTCCGGGTTCAGGTAAGAGCTATGCCATCGTAAACAATTATATCAAGCAACACATCGAAAAGGGCTTTTCGATGTATATCTACGACTTCAAGTTCGATGACCTTTCTACCATTGCCTACAATCATTTACTAAAGCACGCCAATAAGTATAAGGTAAAGCCCAGGTTTTACGTCATCAACTTTGACGACCCACGCCGGAGCCATCGATGCAATCCACTTAATCCCGACTTTATGACGGATATATCGGATGCATACGAAGCGGCTTATACTATCATGCTCAATCTTAACAGGTCCTGGATTCAGAAGCAAGGCGATTTCTTCGTGGAATCACCAATCATTCTTTTAGCGGCCATTATCTGGTTTCTAAAAATTTATGATAACGGCAGATATTGTACGTTTCCTCACGCAATAGAACTGCTGAATAAAAAATACGCAGACGTATTTACCATATTGACTTCTTATCCTGAACTGGAAAATTATTTGTCCCCGTTCATGGATGCCTGGCAGGGAGGCGCACAGGATCAGTTGCAGGGGCAGATAGCATCGGCAAAAATTCCGCTATCAAGAATGATAAGCCCGCAGCTTTATTGGGTAATGACCGGTGATGACTTCTCATTAGATATCAACAATCCGAAAGAGCCGAAAATATTATGTGTAGGCAACAATCCCGACCGGCAAAATATCTACTCTGCTGCGCTGGGTTTGTATAATTCACGCATCGTAAAACTCATCAATAAAAAAGGGCAATTAAAGAGTTCTGTTATTATAGATGAGCTGCCCACGATCTACTTTAGAGGACTCGATAACTTGATCGCAACGGCCAGAAGTAATAAGGTGGCAGTTTGTTTGGGCTTCCAGGACTATTCGCAGTTGACCCGCGATTATGGCGATAAGGAAAGCAAAGTTATACAGAATACCGTTGGTAATATATTCAGCGGACAGGTAGTGGGCGAAACCGCGAAGAACCTTAGCGAACGTTTCGGCAAGGTATTGCAGAAACGCCAGAGCATGACCATTAACCGCAATGATAAATCCACTTCGATAAGTACCCAAATGGATAGCCTTATTCCGGCTTCCAAAATTTCTACCCTAACACAAGGTATGTTCGTAGGAGCCGTGTCCGACAATTTCGATGAACGCATCGAGCAAAAAATATTTCATGCAGAAATTGTAGTAGATAATGACAAGGTAGCAGCCGAAACCAAAGATTATAAAAAAATACCACAGATATTGTCCTTTACAGATGAAAACGGAGGGGATAATATGAAACAGGAGATTGAGAACAATTACAGGAGGGTAAAGCTGGATAGTACGCAGATTATTGAGAATGAATTGGAGCGTATTAAGAACGACCCGGATTTACAGCATTTGGTGAAACAAGAGTAAGAGTTCATTACGTCTAAAATATTCTGTTCTGAACAACCGTCCCGATTTTGTAGAGCTCGTATTCTACTGTAACAGGTATGGTCGTAAACCATTTTTGTAACCACCCCGTTACTTTCCAGATCCCCTAATTCCTTAGATAACATTCGTGGATTGATCTTTGGGATTTCCTTTTCCAATTGACTGAAATTGAAAAAGCAGTTTCCATCAAAAGAAACTCGTTTTAAGAGTTGCTACTAAACGACTTTCCCTAACCTTAAACCTTATCCTATGAAAAACTAAGTATAAGAAATAGTTGCCGGAATGCCCGCCACGCTCATTTCCCGATTTACAGCATTGTGGCTAATGGACGGGCCAGTATTTTTACCTCTTATCAAAATATCCCGGTATATTGCTCAGGTTCGGCCCTTCGCCTTTTCCATGATGAAAATTCATTTCGTCGGCAAGTAAGGACAGATTTTCAGCGAGATAAGAAGCTACATATTGTCTTAAAACCCATACTTCCCCGCACCAGTATCCTAATTTGTCATTCCACCAAATAATACCGTTAAAATGGTAAGCCGCATAGCGGGAAAACAATGGCTTGTTTTTTATTGCCGCCTCTATTTCCGGGTTAATTGAGTCGTCAAGATTGGAGACAACTACATCTCCCTGGTACTCCTTAAAATCCGCTGGTAGCCTTATTTCGCATTTCATACTATCGGGCTTGCTCAAAATAAAGAAACGAACGGCTTGCCCTCAGCATCTGCCGTTTCAAATATTTTATAGTCTGTAATATTGGCAATATGAATTTCCGATGCCTGGCATTTTTCGAGCGCCTCAGCCAGTGCTTTTATTGCCTTCCGTTGTTCTTCTGTGAAAAGATCTTCTGTCATAATCTCACCGGTTTTTAATAAAACTCAACTACTTTTCCGAGCGTTGTTTAATCAGTTGCTTTTCACGTTCTATCTCCGCTATCAATTCTTCTTCGGTAGGTAAATAAGCCAGATACTTGCTGGCAAATAATTGTTTGTTTTCATGCAGTACAGAATATTTTGCAATGGTGCGATCTGTTTCGGTACATAACAGTATGCCGATGGTGGGATTGTCGCCTTCCCGTTTTTCCAGGTCATCAAACATCCTTACATACATATCCAATTGCCCGATATCCTGGTGGGTTATTTTATCTGTCTTCAGTTCTATGATCACAAAGCACTTTAAAATAAAATTGTAAAACACCAAGTCAATAAAGAAATCGGTTGTTTCTGTGCGGATGTATTTCTGCCTTGCCACAAATGCAAAACCTTTACCCAGCTCCAGTAAAAAATGTTGCAGGTTATCAATAAGCGCCTGCTCCAACTGCTGTTCTGTATGGGCGTAATTGGTTGGAATATTCAAAAACTCCAATACCGCAGGGTTGCGGATAAACTCGTTCTTATCCTGCTGAAAAGCGCTTGTTTTCTCCTGCATTTCATACTTCATAGCATCCTGCATTTGGGAGGATAAAAGGCGCTGGTAATAAAGGGTATTGATGTTTCGCTCCAGTGTACGCACTGCCCAATTATTATCGGTCGCTTCTTTGAGGTAATAATCGCGGGCGTTTTTATCTGAAACCCTCATAATCAGTCGGATATGCGACCAGTTTAATTTGGCACACAGGTGTGCCAAATCTTCCCGGTTTGTAAAAGTGAGATAAAACTGCCTGTAATCTCTCAGCGTTCTGGCACTAAAACCCTTGCCTAATGCAGTGGCGAGGTTATTCAAGATCTCCTTGCCGTAAGCCGCCCTGTCAGCGCCCTGCTGTTCCTCTTCCACAATTCGTTTGCCTATAAGCCAGAACCCTTCCGTCATAGCAAAAGCCGTAGCACTATACGCCTTTTGCCTTGCCTCATCCAATATGCGTTTTATGTCGCTAATAAACTCCTGCATCCGATAAATAAAAATTAGTTATAATTCACCCTTACACCGGCTTGTAAATGTACAATTTACCGCTACCGTTTTTGTTTAATCAAATCCAGCACGGACGTAAATTTCCAAACATCACTGTCGTAAACTCTTTTACGATCTGCCTCGTTATCCATCACATCGGAGGTAGTGCCGCCGGTTGAAATTTCCTCCAGGTCTTCCAGCAAAGTGGCCTTGCTGGAGTGTTCAATAAAATCAATACCATCCGCTATAATTCTATACAAAAGCAATGGGCCTATAACATTCGTGCTATGGAATAGTGCAAATGAATAAGATCTGTTTTCGGCATAAGTGATGGCTGAAACCACTGTCTCCTCTTCGTAATTCTCTTCCGTATCATCCGTAACCGCCGTGTAAAATTCAATAAGCACATTCAGTGCAAGCAGCTTATCTGTGTAGGCAAAATTTGTATCCTGCCCGTCTTCGTCAACAAAAGGCTGAAGGCCGATGCCGTTATGTTTAAATAATTTTTCCATTTTTAATACCTTGTCTCCTTGGATGATTATTTAGTTTTCATCATCTTCACTATTTTCAAACAGCTCATGTAATTTTTGCTGGAATATTTTTTTATCCGGCAATTGTGTTTTGTACTCGGACACCATTGTTGGTGAAAGGCTGCGGCTTAGTGCATACTCCACCACTTCACTGCCTTTGTCCTTGCAAAGCAAAATACCGATGCTTGGGTTTTCATTTTGCTTCTTTACATCACGATCCAGCTTAACTGCACCAAAACAGTATTTCTGATATCCTTCCGCTCAAATTGTGTCCCCACTGGGGCGACAATTCTATTTTCATCATTATCAATACGTTGAGTTTGTCGCCTCACTGCGGCGACAAATTGTGACGAAACATAAGTTTCAAAGAACTGCACCATTCTGTAAAGCCCTGATCTGTTAAAGCCTTTCAGTTCCGGGTTGTTTTTTTGAATGAAAACTGCCAGTTCTTCAACAGTCTTATCACCCCATTCGGCGGCAGACAATTTCTGCTTAATGTATGCGCCCACATTCCAGTAGAGATTGATCAATTCTGCATTAACAGCCCTGATAGCATTTGCCCTCGACTGCATTATTAGGCTTACAATATCTTCAAACCTTTTATCCATTGGTTAGTTACTCCTTGTCTTTGCCTGTAAGCGACTGGACTCTTGCTTGTTTTTTTTTATATCTTCTTCAATATTCTTGATTTGATCAGCGCCACATCCCTGATACATATTAATCACACCCTGATTGCCATCATAATTATTGAATACGTTCGTATAAGTTGGTTTGTTTTGATAGGAAATTATATACTCTGGGGTAACACCAAATATTTCGGAAAGCTCGGTCAACCTTTTTAGCGTTATATCAGCCTGATTATTCTCTATATTACCATAAGCCTTTGTTGAAATACCAAGCGCTTTAGCCACATCTTCTTGCCGAAATTTGGTCTGCTTTTCTCTTATTTCTCTTAAATTATCACCTACTTTCATGATTAGAATATTTAGTTTAAAAATCTATGTTATTTGCCTTTAAAAGTGCTTCTAACAAATCTATACGCTTTCTTTGACTTTCAATCAATTCTCTCTGAAGTTGATATAACAAATCCCTTCCTTTTATCTGGCTTTGATCAATAGTAATTAAACCCTGATTGCCACTATTATTATGAATATTATTGTAGAAGTCCTGTTTTAATCTGCAATACTTCAAAATATAAAGTGGACTGCATCCAAAAATCTTGGCGATTTCGCTAAGTCGGCTCAATGTAATATCAGCTATGTTATTTTCTATATTCGCATAAGCCCGGGTGGTAATATTCAATTGTTCGGCAACATAATCCCGTTTGAGATTTTTCTCAAATTCACGGATTTCTCTTATGTTGTCCCCAATTTTCATAGTAACTGCTAAAAATCAAACTTGATATTATGCTGATGCAATAACGCTTCTAACTGTGGAACTCTTTTTAATTTTTCTGAATACAGGTCTTCATAGGCTTCTTTATACGCTTTTCTTATTTCCTCCTGATTCACCCCTTGAATATTGATAATCGTTCCCTGATTACCATTATTATTGTTGAAGAAGTTTCTAACACCACCAGTAGCATCTTTCAATTCAATGATGTCCACTATGGTTGTTGATAATCTGTTTGCAATAGCTTCCAAAAGATTAAGTGTTACGTCGCCATCATTTTCAATGTTGATATACTCGTCTTCAGTTATGCCCACTTCTTCCGCCATAAATTTTGTGGTAAAATCACTTTTAAGCCGTAACTCTTTAATATTCTGTCCGATTTTCATTTCTTAAACTTTTCCCAAATATACAAAAATATTTCTAACTACTGATATGGTAAGTTAAACTTCTTACTTGGCATCCCCATTCTTTTATAGGGAACTCTGATTAACAATCTTTGTATAAGAACAGCCAAAATGGGAAGAATGACTACCAAGTATGAACAATATTGCTGCTTTTCCATAGCCGGACAAGGCAAGGCCATTGTTTTATTCTTCTCCAGGAAGTTCAGTTTGCGGGCTATTATCGAAAAGCCAATTTAGCACCACACCGCACACTCGTACGGAGTAATCATAGTTTTATTTCACCCCTTTTTCTATAAACCTATCATGAGCGTATCCAAACGTAATAACAATACTATTTTTAAAACCCGCCATCGTTTAGCACTGGGAACGTGTGGTAGGATTGTGAGCATAACCGGCAAGTATTTTTTGCTACTGGTTTTTCTCATGTATGCAGCCGTCCAACAGCAGAGCCACGCACAAGTGGCTTCTGCTACGGCTGTTAATACCTTTAAACCCACACCGCTTGCCATCGGCGATAAGATCCCCGATGAGCTTTGGAACCTTCCGTTGCAGGTAGTAAACCATCCCCAGGGCAAGAAGACTATTACCCTTAGTGAGTATAGGGATAAACTGATTATACTGGATTTTTGGGCTACGTGGTGCGGCAGTTGTATAAAAGAACTGCCAAAACTCAATATACTTCAACGGGACTTTCAGAAAGATGTAAAGTTTTTGGTTATCGGAGAAGAGGATAAATTTAAAATCGCGGATGCTATAAAGAGATTTAAAATTGATGCCCCGAATCTGCTATTCATTAGTTCCGATATAACATTAAAGAAAGTCTTTCCACATCGTTTTGTTCCACATGAGGTTTGGGTCAAGGAAGAAAAAATAGCTGCAATTTCCTCTGCTTCGGAAATAAGTAATAGTAATATTATCCAACTTCTGAATACAGGCAGAATAAATATTAAAATGAAAAAAGATCTGATGGAGTTTGACGAAAAAAAATCGCTTAGTGAAAACGTTGATGATCTTGGACTAACACCATTGTATCACTACGAGAGTATTTTGTTAAAACGAATAGATGGAGCCGGTAGACATGGAAGTACAACAGAAGAGAATGGAAGTTATCGAATGTCTTTTATAAACTATCCGCTCCATCAACTTTATAGAGCGGCACTTGGCATTTCTCTAAAAGAGAGTAGTAAAATAACATGGAAACTAAATGCAGATACAATAATTCCTTTTGATCCAAAAACTACTGCTTACTGCTACGAAATTAAATCATTATCCAGTACATCTATCCCGAAGTTAAAAGAAGTTATGCTAAGCGATCTAAACAGGCATTTCAGACTTCGGGTAATTAAGGAGCAACAAGGTAGTGAAGATCATTATGTGATATGCAACGAGCCATCCCATTAAACATAAAAACCACATTCAATCAATGGCGACATTAAAACATATATATCAAAATAGTACAAAGGCCAAGTTGATCCTTTTCATGCTTATACTATTGTTCTGTTTTAAAAAATCTTTTAGCCAACCAATAAAAATCACTGGTAAGGTCATAAACGCAAATTCTAATGAAATTGTAAAGGGGGCGACTGTTTCATGTTATTCATGTGAGATCTCGTCACAAAGTGGCGAATATGGGCTCTTTCAAATATCGGTTTCAGATACTACACGAAACTTGTTTGTTACACACATCGGTTTTGAAACAGCAGTAGTGGATATAAGAAAATTATCACCCCAACGTGATGTTATTGTTTATATTACTCCTAATAGCTCTATGTTAAATGAAGTTGTAGTTAGTACAGGGTATCAGACATTGCCTAAAGAAAGGTCAACGGGGTCATATTCTACAATCGATAACAAACTGCTTAACCAGCGGATTTCTACATCTATTATAGGTCGGTTGGAAGGCATGGCAACTGGACTTCTATTCTCGCCGTCGCCTGCTCCTCCCATAACTGTAAGAGGAATAAATAGTCTTTCGTCTGGCATGGAACCACTAATTGTCGTAGATAATTTCCCGTATCAAGGAAACATTGATAACATTAACCCAAATGATATTTCGAGTATTACAATACTGAAAGATGCTGCGGCTGCATCAATATGGGGAGCGCGGGCGGGCAATGGAGTGATCGTTATCACTACGAAGAAAGGCAGATTGAACCAGCCAATACAAGTAAGCATGACAATGAATCAGACATATATTGCCAAACCGAAAATATATAGAAATAGAAACATTAGCTCAGGCGATTTTATTGAAGTAGAGAAACTGCTTTTTGATAATGGGTATTACCTATCTATGGAAAATGATCCCATGCACCCGCCACTGTCTCCAGTCGTAGAATTGTTGATACGGCAACGTGACGGATTGATTAGCCAGAGCGATGTGGATAAGGAAATTGCATATTTTTCAAAACAAAATGTATTAGACGATTTTGATAAATATTGGTATAGCAGCGGATTAAACCAACAATACAATATCAACATGCAAGGAGGCGGCAACCAATCGACTTGGTTGTTCTCGTTAGGATATGATAAAAATAAATCTACACTCCAGGATAACTCTGAAAGGGTTACCATGCGGATTAACAATCAATATCGACCTTTTAACAAAGTACAATTGACTACTGAAATTGTAGCTACTCAAAATGTAATGAAAGTAGGCAGACAACCATATTCTAATGCGAATCTGATTAACAATGCACAAAAATACTTATATCCTTATGCCGATTTAGTTGATGATAATGGGAATGCTTTACCATTAATAAACAATTTCCGCTCAGAATACATAGATACAGCAGGGAACGGGCAGTTATTGAACTGGAGGTACTATCCATACGCCGAAAAACAAAATAACATCCAGCAAATGAAATCTATTGATGTATTAGCTAATCTGGCTTTGCGTTATAATATTTCAAAATCTATTCAATTGGAAGCAAGGTACCAGTATGAAAAGCAGCAAAAAAATGCGGACTTAAACCAATCCATGTCATCTTATTTCACCCGCAATATGATTAATTCATACGCCCAGGATGACGGAAATGGCAATATGCTATTTCCTGTACCTAAAGGCGGGATTTTAGATGAGAACGAAGAAATGTTAGAGGCTAATTCCTTTAGGCTACAATCTGATTTGTCATATTCTTGGGGTAAGCATAACATTTTTGGAGTTATCGGATTTGAGGCTGGACTTGTGAAAAACCGCGGCAGTTATTACCGCACTTATGGGTATAATACTGAAAATCAAAGTTTCGTCGAAACAGATAACACGACCCTGTTTCAGCAATACTATTATTCCGCAATTATGCTGCCTATATTTTCCAATAGAAACATTACGGGAACAAATAATGGACGGGTCTCTTATTATTTCAATGGCTCTTACGATTATGCAAAAAGGTACGTCCTCACATTTAGTGCCCGCAGAGATCAATCAAATCTTTTTGGTAGTCGTACCAATGAGCGAACCGTGCCATTATGGTCGAGCGGAGTAAGTTGGAATCTGCTTGAAGAAAGTTTCATTAAAATACCAACCCTTTCAATTTTAAAACTGCGATTTACCTATGGTTTTAATGGAAACATGAATCCCAGTTCATCTGCTGTAACTCTTATAACTCACTACCCAGGTACAGGGCAACTTCCTCCATACGCCGCAATTGGTATGTACCCTAATCCGACGCTCAGATGGGAAAAGGTAAGAAATATAAATTTCGGATTAGATATTTCCACCAGAGAGGATAGATTTAGCGGTAGATTGGAATTGTTCAGAAAGAAAATAACTGACCTATCCACTGGCGTACCTATCGACTATACCGCGGGATTTACAACTATTGCGAAAAACGCGGCTACAATGTATGGTAAGGGAATGGAGATAGAAGTAACTGGAAAGTTAGGAAACAATGTACTCCGGTATACACCTACTTTGCTGTTGAGTTTTATAGCAAACAAAATTTCGGATGATTACCTTGCAACTAATCTAAGAGCGTCAAGCTATATTTCGGGTAACGGACTAACAAGAATACCTGGGAAATCGCCCTATTCAGTTATTAGCTATCCTTGGGTTGGTCTAAATGGAGACAACGGGAATCCGGTTGGTAGACTGAACGGTCAAAATACAGAGAATTACAGTGAAATAATTAATCAGACAACTGTTGATGACGCATTTTATCATGGCAGTAGTATTCCCACAGTATTTGGGACTTTCAGAAATGGACTGACATGGAAGAATTTTAGCCTTTCTGTTCAATTATTGTATAAAGGAGGGTATTATTTCAGGAGACCTACAATAAGATATGGACTGCTTTATGATAATTGGTTAGGCCATTCTGATTTTTCGTTGCGTTGGCAAAAACCAGGAGACGAAAATTCTACGTCTGTGCCCTCTTTACAATATCCGCTTGTCAGTTCTCAAAGAGATAACTTTTATGCTTATTCGGAGGCAACAGTTGAAAAAGGAGATCATATCCGGTTGCAGGATATCAATTTATCCTACAATTTTTCACGATCCATATTGGGGAAGTTCTCGTCCTTTCAGGTTTATGCAATAGCTAATAATCTTGGGATCGTTTGGCGGGCAAACAAAAAGGGGCTTGATCCAGAAGCACTAAACACAATTGGTCAGCCTTACAACCTGTCATTTGGCTTCAAGGCTAATTTTTAATTTTAAACGAAAATAACTATGAATATATTTTCTCGCAATTTTAGAATTATTTTGTGTGTTTCATTGGTTGGTTTAATCACATCATGTACAAAGTACACTGAAATTAAATCAGATGAAACATACTATACAATTAACAGCATTTCAGATCTGAATAGTCTTTTGGATAATACTTCGATCATGAATACATCTCAACCTAATACGCCAGAAATTGCTTCTGATAATTTTTTTATTCTTTCAAATGATTGGTCCAGTCTCTCATCGTTAACTCATAAAAATTGCTATATATGGGATAAGGACGTATATAATGAATCAAAAAATAATGATTGGTTTTATATTTATCGTACAGTGTCATATTCAAATATTGTGTTAGATAACATCAACAGATTTTCAACTTCAGCTACAAGTGCAGAAATAAATGCTATAAAGTCTGCTGCACTATTCTATCGTTCATGGTCCTTATTTCAAGCCATACAAATTTGGAGTGCGCCGTATGACAGTTCCAAATCTGATCAATTATTAGGCGTTCCTTTAAGAACCAGTAGTGACTTTAATGAAGTAAGTACAAGGGCTACATTAGAAAATTCTTATCAATTTATTATTACAGATTTAAAAGAGGCTGTTAACTATCTTCCAGAATATGGAAGTTATAAAACAAGACCCTCAAAGGGAGCAGCCTTTGGTCTTTTAGCTCGAATATTTCTCGCCCGACAGGAATATGAACAAGCAGGAGCTTATGCAGATTCTTGTTTACAAACAAACAGTAATTTACTTGACTTTAATGATCTTTCTGCATCCTCCAATTCTCCAGTACCGAAATTCAACGAAGAGGTAATTTTTCATACTACGGCAGTTAGCGCTTTAATTCTCAATAATCCAAGAGGAAAGATTGATACTGCACTATACTCTTCATATCACTTGAATGACTTGCGAAAAAAAATATATTTTAGAGCGTCCTCTGGCTACCAATCATTTAAAGGGAGTTATGACGGTTCTACGGCTCTATTTACAGGGCTTGCTGTAGATGAAATATATCTGACAAAAGCAGAAGTGTTAGCCCGCACTGGATATGCTGGGGAAGGTATTGATCTGCTCAATGCACTATTAAGAAAAAGATACTTAACTGGTACTTTTGTACCTGTTACAGCTTCCAGTGATGGGGAAGCTCTTCGCTTAATTCTTGAGGAGCGTAGAAAAGAATTGCCATATCGGCATATAAGGTGGATGGATATAAAAAGACTAAATAGGAATGCCTCAACAGCAACAGTTATTACAAGGATGTTAAATAATCAGAATTATGTATTATCTCCAAATGATAGTAAATATGCTTTTCAAATACCGGAGTTTATTATACAAAATAGTGATGTTATTCAAAACCCATAAAATAGGGGCTGACCAAAAAGTAATGGTCAGCCCTAATTTATCCGGGTACCTGATGGAGACCTGTCATCATTTAAGCGAATCTCAAAGCCTTCATTTTACTTTTTGGTCAGCCCCTATCACTCAATTCCTCCAGTATATCTGACCCTGCGGGTCAGTTTCAGCAAGAATTGCATCCAACTCAGGTTGGGTAAGCACATTGTTTTGCGTATTGCTTACCGCGCACACTTCGCTTCCTTCTTCACAAGATGTACCTGAAGGGCTAAACGAATAATCTGAGGCCTGATCAAAAGATCCTCCAGGGTTAAGGGTAAACACATAAGTTACAAGTTTTCCAGATGCTTCACGGGCATTACTTTTTTCTGCCATCTTGAACGACATGGTTACAGCCGCAATCGCTAAAGCAGCTGCCATAAACAGGTTTAATTTTAATTTTTTCATCTTCTTACAATTTAGAAGTTAAAGAATATTGTTTTATATGTCTTTTGGCCGACACGCCCTCGGCAGCTTCGCTTCCCGCGTCACCGCTTCGTAATTTTTGCCACAGGTAAAGTCCTGATAAACTCAGGATCAAATAGAATAGATTGAAAAAGAAATGTTGTTTCCAGCTCATACCACTGATGACCGATCCGCAGCCGCAAGGTAGCTTTTCCCAGGCTCCTAAAAGCGCAATGCCCACATATCCTGTAAAGGCAGCCATCAACATTGTGGATAGGATCAGACCGACTTTGCGCCAGCCTTCGTAGATCAGGGAAATAATGGTAGCGCTTTCCAATACCGGCAATGTGTAGATCAGTACATTGCCCAGGCTATCAGAAAAAGGTTGATTAAAAATGCCACTTTTGAAAGAATCAAAATCTGTAAGTTTATCAATAACTATGGGTATCCATAAAATCAATAAAAGAAGCATTATAATTTTGAATGCAACCGACCGTCTTTTCCGCTGTGGTAACCTGCTGTTCATAGTCCTTGGTCATTAGTAGGGTTTTCACCTTTATTGTTAAGACAAAGTTCAGCAATGCCCTTAGCGTTGGAAAGTCAAAATCGGTAAAAATTGAGCAGGTTTGTGTTGAAAACTTTCCGATTTTAACAATCGGTGTATAATGCTGTTACCGCCGTTTAAGATAGCGCTCCAGGGCCGAGCGAAAAGTGCGCTCATCAGTATATCCCACCTCCATATAAACATCTTTTATGCCAATGCCTTTTTGCTGCATCTGAAGCAGGGCATGGCCCATGCGCAACTCCGTGTAAAACTCCTGCACACTCATATTGTATTGCCGCTTAAAAAGGTTCAGAAGCGTACGTTCGGTGAGGAAGAAATGATCTGCAAGAAATTTTACGGTCAGTCCCACATCGCAGTAGTGATCCTGTATATATGCTTTTATCTTATAAGCCAGGTCGTCGTTCTGCTCCCGGAGCGCATGGTCGTAGTACTCCAGCACGTAACTGATGTACTTGCGCAGGTTGCCGTCTATAGCACCAATATTTGCCTGTGAGTAGCTGTAAATTTTATACAGCCATCGGTGTATCTTCCTATCCATCCGGCATTGATACATGGTGTCGTATGTCCTGCTCTCATTTTTAAAGCGATGCAGGATGTCTTGCAGGTTATGATATTCCTGGTACATACTTTCAATCCATTCCGGCAGTATGCTTACCACAAGGGCTATATGTATTCCTTCCGGGGCATACGCAAAGTAACTTCCCGTGTCATAATACGACATTAAAAAAGTATTGGGCTGCGTACGAATAATAGGCCGGTAGTCGCCTGTGGTGTACAGTAACCGGCCTTTGAACATAAAGTACAGGTACAGTTGCCTGTCGTTTATATCGAAAGGGATGTAAACAGGTTCTTTTGCGTTGATTTGAACCAGATCTATAAAAAACGATTGCTGGTTTAATTGCTGGCTGAGTAGCTCTATTTGAGGCAGTTTAAAATAACGCTGTTCCAGGGCAAAATGCAGGGGATATTTACACCAGTCGGGAAGTTTGGAATGCTGCTGCAATCTTATTAGGTTCTCCTCCTTAAATTTTAATAGGTAAGGTATTTTCATAGGCTATCTGGTTTCTGTAAATATTACATGATATTCGACACCGTTCACTGTTACATTCCATTTGATATCAACAGGTTCTCACATTAAGATGAAATGTAACAGATGTTACAAATTTTAAACTTTGTTAGGAATAAAAAACCCAAGTTGGGAAAGATTGAACAGGGTTTTGTCTATGCTTGAACCAACAAAATATTGATTATCATTACAATGCGCCACGCGGTACATGAGCACCTTTCAGATAGGCTGCCACTTCCGGAGTATCTGGAACCGGTGTTTGCTTTTCAACCGGATCTGTTGGTTTCCCTTCAGCCTCCGGCTTTATAGATAACAGTATCTTTCTATCCAGCGCAGCTAATTCTGTTTTCAGCTCGGCCAGTGCATTTTCTTTTTTCCACGTACCGTTGACCACTTCCTGAAGCACGGGCAGGTCTTTCTGCAATCCGGCAATTTTCTTTTGTTCCTGCTCTACAATACCTTGTATTTTTTCAAGCGCATTCAGGAAATTGAGCGATGCGGTTTTCGCATCGGTTGCCATCCGTCCATTATTGTAGGTATATTTGATACCGCCTTCACCCTGGATAAAGAAACGATTATCCCTTTCGAGGGTAGTGCTGTCCTTTTCTGTAACTTCTGTTTTCACCAGTAATGTAAAGCCATACAGCGAACCGATTTCCTCATACTGCCCACCGGTACGGGCTTTTTCGGAAAGATGGCTAAGCTTTGCACCTATCTGCTTAATGTCTGCATTGGGCGGTAAACCTGTTAACTGTATCGGGTTGAGTATCTCACCATCTTTGTTTTTTTCTATCCGTTTTTGCAGGTTTTCCCAATCAAGTGTCATCCGATCCAGTCGTGCTTGTGTACTTTCCAATGTGGCCGTAATATCTTCCAGCTTGTATTTGGAAGAAAACTTAGAGCGATTGAATGCCTGCCGCTCACTTTCCAGACCGGCGATCTGCTTTTCCAGTTTGGCTTTTTCCAGCAGATCTGTATTGCCTGAAAGTATGGCTACATATTCCGAGAAATTCATTCCCGTTTTTTCATCCATTGCGCCTTCATCAATGGTACGTTTGCCCAGGCTGTTGGTTTTTAGCTGGTCAATGAATACCTGCTTATTGTACAGCGTATTGAATTTATAGCTGTCCAGCGATTTTTCTACCGCATAAATGAAAATATCTACTTTGTTGTCGGCAAAGAACTTCGCAATTTCATTACCCTTACGGATCGCCCTGCCGTCCCGTTGCGCAAGATCGCTTGGCCTCCAGGGAATATCCAGGTGGTGAACAGCTACGGCACGCTTTTGCGCATTAACCCCCGTACCGAGCATTTCGGTGGAACCGAACAGTACCCTGATCTTTCCTTCATTAACTGCCTGTATAAGCTCCTTGCGCTGCTTTTCATTTTTCGCTTCCTGTATAAATCGCATTTCGTGTGCGGGGATGCCGTGCTCCTGCACCAGCTTGCGCTTTATTTCAGAATAGACATTCCACTCACCGGGCTTATAGGTGCCGAGATCGGAGAAAACAAACTGTGTTCCTTTTTGTGCGTGGAACCTGTTATAATATTTGGCAATATTAGCCGCGCAATGCGATGCCTTGTTATCAGGATGGTCGCCATACTTTCCGCTGATCATCCGCATGTCCAGCGACATTTTACGGGCATAGTCCGTTGCGATCAGCATCTTCGCTTTTTCCTCACTTTCGCTTAAAGGAGGTCTGCCCAACAGTTCTGCATTACCGGTTTTGGCAAACTCCATCAGCTTTTTGATAAAGACCTCCTGATCCGGCGTAGGCGGTATGTGGTATAATACCTCGTTCTTTTCGGGCCGGTCAATACCAATATCCTTTGCCGTGCGGTAGTCCGTTATTTCCGAGTAGAACTGCGCCAGCTCCGGTACTTTGATAAAAAAGCGGAAACGTTCTTTTGATACGATATTATTAGCGACCGAAAACTCGTAATCTGTCGTTTTGCGGGCATAAATGGCTGCCCAGGCATCAAAGCAGGAAATGCCCTGCTTTTCCATTGCCTGCGGGCGCAGGTATTTAAACAGCAGGTACAGCTCTGTAAGCGAATTGCTGATGGTGGTTCCCGAAAGAAAGGTAGCACCGAGGTCCTTACCTGTGCGCTCCTGTATGGTACGGATGGCAAACAGCATGTTCATTGCCTTTTGGCTGCCGGCCATATTGCCCAACCCGGCCACACGCTCATGCCTGGTATTAAACATGAGGTTTTTAAAACGGTGGCTTTCGTCCACAAATACATGGTCAATGCCCATCATTTTAAAGTCCACTACATCATCCTTGCGGTTTTCGATGTCGTGTTCCAATGTTTTGAGCTTCACCTCCAGGTTTTGTTTACGCAGCACAACACCTTTCAGCATTGCCCGCGAAACCTCCTTGCCCTGCGCCTTCAGTGCATCGAGGTTTTCCTCTACGCTATCCAGTTCCGCTTGCAGTATCTCCTTTTGCAATTCGGGTGATTGGGGTATCATACCAAATTGATCATGGGTTAATATGATACAGTCCCAATCATTGTTTTTGATATCACCGAAGATGCGCAGGCGCTTTTGCGGTGTAAAATCTTCCTTGCCGGGATATAATATTTTGGCATGGGGATAGGCTTTTCGGTAGGTTTCGGCTATCTCGTGCACATTGGCTTTTAACCCGATGATCATCGGCTTATGCGCCAACCCCAGCCGCTTCATTTCCTGTGCGGCAGTACACATGATAAGCGTTTTACCGGCACCTACTTCATGGTCGCAGATGGCTCCGCCGTTGAGCTTGATCATCCATACAGCATCCTTCTGGCTGGGATAAAGGTCCTCGATACCAAGCGCCCTGCGATCCAGCCCCGGAAAATCCTGGTGGCTACCGTTATATTGCGGTCGGACGAAACAGTTAAAGGTATCGTTGTACCTGTCGGTAAGGCGTTGTTTGAACTCATCGTTCTGCGCATAGAGCCAATCCGTAAATGCTTTGCGCATCTCGTCGATCTTGGTATTCGCCATCTGGATGGCTTCCATGTCCCGCACCTTTACTTCCCTGTCGCCTATTGTCTCTTTTCTGGTAATATCTGGCGTGGTGTTGACCAGCGCATGTTTAAATAGAGCAATGCCATCATAGGTACGGCTTTGCGATTTGATGGCATATTTTTCTGTGATGTGAATATTCCTGCTATCACAATGGATAGAAAAATCATCCGTGTTTTCGGTATAGTGAATGCGTACTTCGGTATCGAACAGGTGTGAGGCAAAACGGTTGTAGATACCGGTAGGTATCCAGCGTTCACCGAGGTTAAAATCCAACTCTTCAAATTCAATACGGCGGGGTCTGGCCTCTTCAAGTGCTTTAAGGCTTTGGGTAACTTCTTTATCATCCGGTTGGCTGGAAAGATATTCCATAACCTTTCCCGCTTTCTCAACCACATTGCCCGATACCCATTTTTCAGCGATCTCATATTCCTTTTCCAGTGGGTTGTAAAAGATCCGGCCATGTAGCGCGTTCTTCAGGTCTTCTTTGGACATGCCGCTGATCCCTGCCATATAGTTGATATTGACAGCCCCGTATTTGTTAAGCGATGCAGTTAATGCTTCATCGGGATTGTCGGTAGCAAGCGTTGCGGTGGAGAAACTGACGGGCCGATGGAATATATCTGCTTTATGTACCACACCACCCACCACACGCTCCAGGTACGGCATTTCTTTTCCTGCGCTATCGGTTTTAATCACCTTAATATTATCGGCGCTGTTCAGGTTGCCGTACCTTTTCACAAAAGCATCATAGAGCGTATTCAGTGTTTCCCTTTCTGCCTTATGTTCGGCCCGAAGCGTCGCTTCATTGTTATAAAGGAGCTGATAAGCATCCCTTAGCTGTATGTAGGCTTCTGTCCTTGCTTTTTGAAGCGGGGCCAGTGCTAAAGGATGGAAAACTGCGGAACCTTTAGCCGCATTGATATTCCTTAGATAGCCTACATAGCCATTTTCCGTTGCGAGGCAGTCATCCTTATGGAATGCCTGCACTTTGCCGTTATACGGGGCCGGATCAGGAATTGCTTTTGATACGGCAGCCTGCTCAACTGGTTTTGACTTTTCAAGTGCGCCGTCATTGTTGATATTAATAGCAGAAAAAAGATCTCCCAGTCCAACGGTATTGCCGTTCGTTTTTGGTGATGGTGCGGCTGTATTATTGAACGGTTTTGCCGACCGTATGGGAATGTTATCAAATAGCCCAGGTTGCCTTCTTTGTGCGGTCTTTTTAGCCGTATTTTTCCTTTTTGCCGTTGTTGCAGGAGCAGCTACAACGCTGGCCTGCGGCGTACTGCCAAAAAGATTGAAAAGGCTTAATTGTACCTGCTCCTGTGGCGCTGCATCATCGGCCTTAATTATCGTATTTTCCTGTAGCTGATCTGAAGCACGGTTGCCTGTCGGAGATGAATGAACAGGTGTATCAGGAGCTTGCGTTCTCTCCGTAACAATGCCATTAGCTGGCGGTTGAGGTGCGGATGCCATTCCTGGCTGCACAACAGGCGTTTCGGGTGAAATTCCTTTGTAAAGGTTCAGGTCCAGATGATCCCTGAAATCTTCGTTCAGTATTTCCTTTGCATCCTTTGCAATACCGTTAACGCCTCCGTTATGCACGAACACCGTATAGGGTTTACCATACAGGTCGGTAGATTCGATGATCTCATTGAAAACAACGCGGCCCGTGTACAAAACCAGCGCATTAGTGTTGGTTTTGTTCTTTGTTTCCAATGAGCGGCAAAAGTCTTTTTCCATTTCAGAAAGCACCTGTTTGCCTGTGTTTTTCTGAAGAACAATAAGATCGCTGCCCACTTCGGTGCCTGCATGATCGGTAAACAGGTTGTTGGGAAGTCTGACTACTGAAATGAGGTTATGCTCCTTCATCAGCGCTTCCCGTATGGGCTGGTTGGCAGGGCTATCCAATACGCCTTGCGAGGTAATGAAAGCCAGGATGCCACCATTTCTTAGCGCATCGGTCGCCTTTAGGAAAAAGTAGTTGTGAATGCTGCGGGCAGCCTGAACCCTTGCCGGATCTTGTCCCCTTGAATAGGAAAGGTCAAAAACCGAACTGGTGCCAAATGGAATATTGCTGGCAACTACATCGTAACGGCCCAGCTCACTTTCCGGTAGCTCTTCAAAACCTTTGATACGGATATCCCTGTCTGGATAGAGTTGCTCCAGCACTTTACCCGTAAGCAGGTCTTTCTCATAAGCTGTAACATGGCCAATACCTTTGTCAGCAAATGGATCGACAAATGCACCAGCGCCCGCAGACGGTTCAAGAAAATGCCGGATTTCTACGCCGTTTTCTGTAAACACATCGGAGAGTGTATGAATGATTTCCGGTGGGGTATAAAAGGCGGACAGTACCGAACCCCGCATACTGTCCACATATCGCTTGTATTGTTTTTCATTACCGGCATTTTCTTTGAGCACCTGGTGCAGGTCCCGTGTCATTTCAAAGAGTCCCCGGTCGTATTCCGCCCATTGCTTTATATCTGTGGGGGTTTCTACGGGATTAAGCACGAATTTAAGACCGCCAAATCCACTGTATTGCTTCATTAGCAGCCGTTCCCCCTGGGTAGCGTTGCGTTTCTCCTTTTCCAGTTTAAAAGCTATTTGCAGGGCATCAATATTCCATTGGAGATGTTGACGCTTACTAAAGGCCATTTTCCTCGATCCAGATTGCTATGGTCCCGGTTATTTCGGTGTAGAGCAGGTCGTATGCTTCGCTGTAAGCAAAATCATCCGTCAGTTCGTAGTTCGCGAACAGCGAACTGCATACAGATAACATCTTTAAGGTAAAAGGCCGGAGTTCTTCATCCGCCATAATCGTATCGAACTCATTACAAACCACCTGGAATACGGTGTCGAATGGGGAGAAATGCAGCCCTTCAAATAAGATGTATTCAGCAATGTGGTCGCATTGCTCAATAGCATTTCCTGACCGGAAGGCACCCTCGTAGGCATTGGCTGCCCACCTGGAGCGTTGCTCAATGAATGACTGATCGTGTGCCTTTTCGGGAAAGCTGGTGTACAGTAACTCCTGAAGCCTTAGTGTGAAATAGGAGAGGTCTTTTTGCTGTGTATCCATAAATATTTTGTTTTGAATTTTTGATGATTCACTAAAATATTACGGAGATAAAACGGTATAACTAAAGCTGTCGGACTTGGCGGTTAGTGGCTGTATTTGGCCTTACGAATAGAGTCTCCCAAAGAATAATCTGTATTTCTGCAAGAGACCGATTCCAATAAAAGACAATGAGGATATAAAGTGTAGATATATCAGTGTCAAGTTTGCTTACTTTAAAAAAAGCTATTGAGTTCAGAGAAAATAAGAAACCTGATCTACTGAAACGTTTTTTGCAGTGATCTTTCTATCAAAGCCATAAAAGTGGCTTTCAAATTTTCGCAACAGTACATACAGCACATCAGTATCTCACATGAAAAATTTCTCTTCTGGTTTATTGGAAAAAAAGATCATTATTTTTGTTAGGCACCTTAGCTCACGCTATAGAGGTATAACGGAGGATGTGCAATATGTAGAAACCCTGATTGGGCAGCTTCGAATTATTTATAATGTAGTATGTGCGTTTTTAAAGGAATGAGGCGAACGATTGGCCGAGATGTTACGAAAAGTATTTTGTGTTTAATACCTGATACAACCTAAAATATTTTAAGATAAGTAACCATCTTACATCATAATGATTTTAGAATTTAATTGCTGTAGTTTTGGCTATTACTCTTTTATTTTTGAAAAAGCCCTGCAATAATATTGATCGTAAGGGCTACAATAAATGTATTAAATGCAAAAGAAAGTACGCCATGCATCCACGCCAACCGGCGTATCCTCTTGGACGTGATATCTACATCTGAAACCTGAAAAGTCATCCCGATGACAAAAGAGAAATAGGTGAAATCCATGTAATCTGGTTCATTATCTTCGGGAAAGTTCACTCCCTCCGGCCTTACGTGTTTGCCATTGTCTTTACTGTGATCAACGTCGCAGTAATAAAAATGGGCATACCTTAGAGTGAATATGGTATGTAGAAGCCACCAAGATCCTGCCACGCATCCTAAAGGAATAATGACATCCACATAAATTCCCTGATCGGTTTTACCCGAAGTGCCTTTTAAAAGTATAACGATTGCCAGTAAGCTTGCAAAAGCCGCAGCTATGACAAAGCAAAATACAAGCGTACGACTCGAATCTTGCGCATGGGCTTCATGTTTTACATCTGAGGGATGAGAAGTAAGGATAGTTATCCAGGAGAGGGTGAGGCTAACGCCAACAAATCCCAACCATGCAATCATCAAGGCCAATGATGTCTCCATGTCGCTGTTTAATAGTGCAAGAAACACGATAATTGCAGATCCAACTGAAATATATAATTTATAATGCGCATCGAGGTGGTTGATGCGATCCACTAATGTTCGTGGTAGTTTTTTTGTACGCATAAAACTTTATTATTTATTTAGTTTTTTACTTGTAAGTACCTTTGTGAAATAGTTGTACTGGTGCTTTTATTAATTGGAAAAAATTGCAGATAGACCACAAAAACTGCCGAGCGATCCCCAAAAGATAAGGATGTAAATGCGGCCAGCATTCGGGAACTGATCTGCACATTCTGTGGATGGTTACTTTCAGGGCAACGGCTGATCCGGCAGCGGGTGGCAATGCTCTCCATACTTTCAGCCATTGCCGGGGCATTATGGATGCCATCACCACTACGTAAACAGAAAATGTGCAGGAAACAGAAATAAGATTAACAAAGTTGTGGCGGTTGCCATATATCAGAAGGAGCAGATACCACTTTGCGAGGATGAACCAATGAATATTTCGATGCTGAAAGCTCAGCTATATCGATAGTATATATTAAAGAGGCATTTTGTAAAGATATTGGTGCGCCACAACACATGCACACACAAAAAGGCGAGCAAGCGTCACTTTTCTTGTGACTGTGATTTTTGGTTTGGGGAGAATTGAAGAAACTACTTCTTTTGGAAACAGGTACGATAGTATCCGAGCAAGGAGCAAAGCTCAAAGCAAGAATGATTACACAAATGAACCAACAGCAAAATTTCACAAAACCTATTTCACCAAAAATATAAAAAAATAACTCAGATAAACTGTATT
>CALATA010000012.1:0-126781 GCA_937888905.1 uncultured Sphingobacteriales bacterium | reverse complement strand
AAAAGCTTTTTTCTTTTGTTTTCAAAAATTGCACTTATCTATTGAACTCAGCATTAGATAATTGCTGTCTCAGAGATCGCCACTTTCAAATCTTCAAATTGTCTAATCAAAAAAAAGGCCCGCCCTGAAAAGGGCCGGCCGTTGCTAACCTATGAAAAACACCAAGGTCAAAGATAACTGAAAAATTATTTTATCCCACCTTCATTTTTCATCTTTTCAACGGCCTGAGCGATCCGCTTCTTCCTCCGCCACGCTCGCGTCGTTCCCTGAGGTAATTGCGGATCTGCTGACGAAAACTTTGCTCTTCAACAAATACCCTGTTGGCGCGCTTCTCGCCTATAATGGGCTTAAATTCATCACGATAACGAAGTCTTACCTCTGCTTTTTTTTGCTGGCGCACCAAAGGATCCGTGTTTTTCACGTGTGCATCGCGCAATTCCGTAAGGTATTTTTCTAGCAAAGGCTCGAATTTTTTCGCTTCATCATCCGTCAACTGCAAACGTTGCCGGATAAACATTTTCATGCCGCGCTGCAGTTTGATATCATCTGCAGGACGATCGTCGTCTCCGTCCTGTTGCGCAAAGGACGGCAATATCAGACCGGTCAGTAAAACAGCTATCAGTAGTAATCGCTTCATGTTTATCAGTTCAGCAGACTTTCGTCTTCGCTTCCATCGCTTGTTACGTCCAGGAATGCGTCGAGTTCACTATCCGGGATTTCCCTGAATAAAGAATTCAATTCCTCACTTTTGGCCGTGACATTGGTGATGTCTTTATTGTTGATGCCCGGTGATGTTACCTGCACAAAATTTTCCAATGCTTCCACGGAAGTACCCTCAAATGTCCGGCGCACTTCTTTGGAGGCCAGCACGGATGAATTATTACCGGGTTGTTGCTGTTGCCAGATCATCAGTCCGGACAAAGCTATTACACCGGTAACGATTGCAGCGGCTGCATAGCGGAACCATTTCCGGGCATTCAAAGGTATTACCCTTGCCGTTACCTGGCTTTGGATACGCGCGGACAGTTGCGCGAAATAATCTTCCGGTACGCTGTAAGGCATTTGTTTACCGGCGCCCGCAAGGAAGCTTGTATCGGGTTCCTGTTCCTGCGTTGGAGTAAAATATCCTTCCGGTACTTTGAAGGGCGATACGCGGGGCAGGTTGCCGAGCAGGGGGGATAACACGGCTATTTCTTCGTTAGCCGTCGTTGTTTCTTCTGTGCGTATACGGGAAAGTATCACATCGGGGAGGTCGTTGAAATAACCTTCAGGCACCTGGTAAGGACCAGCCGTAATGGCAGGTTGAAGACTGCTTCCGCAATCCGCCAGTTCCTGTAATATGGTATCCCGCTGTGTCATTTTCTTCTTTATTAGGACGGCGTTGCCGTGTTAAGGTTTAATGATTTTTAATGTAGGCCTCTATTTTTTTCACTGCGTGATGGTAGCTTGCCTTCAATGCTCCTTCACTGGTTTCCAGTATTTTACTCATTTGTTCGTAGGGCATTTCATCGTAATACCGCAGGTTGAATACGATCCGCTGCTTCTCAGGTAGCTGCTGCATAGCGAGTTGCAGTTTCCATTCCAATTTATTGGCATCGAAGTGTTCGTCGGCACGGATACGGTTTTCCAGCCCGTTCTCGAGGCTGTCGATGCTCACCGATGAGCGCTTTTTCTGTTGTTCGAGATAGGTAAGACTTTCGTTGGTAGCGATACGGTAGAGCCAGGTATATAACTGGCTGTCTTCCCGGAAATTTTCGAGGCCTTTCCACATGCGGATAAAAACATTCTGCAGCACATCGTCTGCATCGTCGTGCCCCACTACCATGCGGCGGATATGCCAGTAAAGTTTTTCCTGGTATTTTTTGACAATAGCAGCAAAAGCCCGCTCCTTTGTAGCCGGTTCCCGGAATTGGGTTAATAGAACGCTATCGGTCTGCGGGGTTAGCTCCATTTGCTACAGATTAGAAGGCAATAGGAAGACAAGGTTTAAGTCAAAATTAAAAATTCAAAAGTAAAAAGAGTGAATGGTGAATGGTCAATAGTGAGTTATGTCTTTTAAAGCGCTGTTGAACCGTCACTTGATAAGTGTTGTTGGTCGGGAGACCAACAACGGCGTTTAAAACTACCTCAAGCCTTCCTCCTTAACCCTTCCACCTGCAATAAAAAAGCGACCATCGGTCGCTTTTTAAATCATTTCTTCCGGCTGAGAACTTTTTCCGCCGCGGCTACGATGTCGGGAACATCAAGGCCATATTTCTTTAACAGATCTTTCGGAACTCCGCTTTCTCCGAAAGTATCTTTAGTGCCTACATATTCGATGGGAACAGGAATGTGACGCGCTGCTACCTGTGCAATGGCATCACCCAGGCCACCGATAATATTATGTTCTTCAGCAGTTACTGCGCAACGTGTTTTGCTGAGTGATTTGATCACTGCTTCTTCGTCGAGCGGTTTGATGGTGTGCATATTGATTACTTCAACGCTGATGCCTTTTTCTTCGAGTTGCAAACCTGCCTGGATCGCATTCCATACCAGGTGGCCGCAGGCGAAGATGGTAACGTCTGTTCCTTCGGAAAGCTGTTGCGCTTTACCGATCACAAAATCTTCTTCTTTCGTGAAGATGGGCCATACCGGGCGACCGAAGCGCAGGTATACCGGACCTTCATATTCAGCTATGGCTTGTGTGGCCGCTTTTGTTTGTGCGTAGTCGCAGGGAACGATCACGGTCATGCCGGGCAGCATTTTCATCAGACCGATATCTTCCAGTATCTGGTGCGTGGCACCATCTTCGCCGAGTGTGAGGCCGGCGTGGGATGCGCAGATCTTTACATTTTTTCCGCTATAAGCAACAGACTGACGGATCTGATCGTATACGCGACCGGTAGAGAAGTTGGCAAAGGTGGTGGTATAAGGAATTTTACCGCCGATGGTGAGTCCCGCACCGATGCCGATCATGTTGGCTTCGGCAATACCGCATTGGATAAATCGCTCAGGAAATTCTTTGATGAACTGGTTCAGCTTCAGTGAGCCTGCCAGGTCGGCGGTAAGCGCCACCACATTGGGGTTCTTACGGGCTGCTTCAACAATGCCATCACCAAAACCACTACGGGTATCTTTGTTACCGGTAGACTGGATATCTTTTAATGCCATAGCTAAAAATTAGATGGCAAATGTAAGTGAATTAGTGCTAATTACCGGGTTAGTTGAGCTCTTTCGGCTGGCTGCCGAAGATGGCATCATCTGCCAGCAGGCGCTGCTCCCATTCCCATGCAGTGCTCAGCATATCTTCCAGCGTGTATTCCGGATTCCAGCCCAGTTCATTCCGCGCAAGGTCGTTGTTGGCATAAATGGCCACCACATCGCCGGAACGGCGCGGGCCAATCGTATAATTGAGTTTTACGCCGCTTACTTTTTCAAATGTGTGGATGGCCTCCAGCACACTCACGCCATTGCCCGTACCCAGGTTGAATACATCGCACAGACGTTTGTTCTTTCCCTGTTCCAGGTATTGCAACGCCAGTGTGTGTGCATGCCCGATATCCGAAACATGGATATAGTCACGGATGCACGAGCCATCGCGTGTCGGGTAGTCTGATCCGTGCACGGTCATGGACGGCAGTTTGCCGATCGCTGTTTGCGTAATGGCCGGCACCAGGTTTTGCGGGCGGCCGATCGGCAATTCTCCGATTTTGGCCGAAGGGTGTGCGCCTACCGGATTGAAATAGCGCAGCAGGATGCAACGCGTGCCGCTGCTTTTGGCAAATTCATTGATGATCTGTTCACCCATCTGCTTGGTATAGCCATACGGCGATTCGGCGGGCTTGGGGATCGTTAGCTCCGTTACCGGAATATCATCGGGTGTGCCATACACGGTACAGGAAGAGGAGAATACAAAATGCGGAACATGAAATTCCTGTACACATTTCAGCAGGTTGATCAGCGACGTAATGTTGTTTTCAAAATACATCAAAGGCTTTTCTACCGATTCACCCACCGCTTTGTAGGCGGCAAAATGAATGATGCCTGCGATGTCGGGATTTTCCTGGAAAATAGCAAACGTATCGTCGAAGTTGCAAAGGTCTACTTTGTAATTTTTGACGGTCTTACCGGTGATCTGTTCCACACCATTAAGAATACCGGGATTGGAGCGGGAGTTGTTGTCTGCCGAGATTACCGTATAACCGTTCTGGATCAGGTCCACCAATGTATGCGAACCGATATAACCACAACCTCCTGTTACAAGAATTTTTGCCATAAATAAAGTTACCGCAAAAGTAACGGAGAAAACGGATAACCGAAATCCTTCAGCCTTATTCGTTTAAAACAGATGTACTACGTAATACACGCAGGCGGCAATAAGCGCGCTGATAGGAATAGTAAGTACCCATGCCCAGAGGAGGTTGATGGTAACGCCCCAGCGTACGGCCGAGAGGCGTTTGGTGGCACCCACACCCATGATGGCTCCTGTAATGGTATGCGTGGTACTTACCGGTATCTTCAGCGATTCCGTGATGAAGAGGGTCAGGGCACCGGCTGTTTCAGCGGCCACTCCTTCAAACGGCGTTACTTTGGTAATGCGTGTACCCATGGTCTTTACAATCTTCCAGCCGCCGCTCATGGTGCCCACGGCAATGGCTGCATAACAGGCGAGCGGCACCCACACAGGCATTTCGCTGAAACTGCTGATTTGTCCGCCGGCGATCAATGCCGCGGTAATGATGCCCATTACTTTCTGCGCATCGTTACCACCGTGGCCCACACTGAAGATGGCGGAAGAAACGAGCTGCAGTCTTTTAAACCAGATATTGGCTTTGTGTGCATTCAGGTTGCTGAGGAAAAGCGAGAAAGAAGCCATGATCAGCAGGATAGAGGCCAGCAGTATCCATTTGAAATTCTGCGAATGGAAAATAACTTTCAGGACATAAGAATCGTAATGACTTTTCAATTGGGCAGGGTCACGTTCCAGCACCAACGCCAGGAAGATGAATACCGCGATGATGACGCCCATCGAAAACAGCTTTGGTCCCCATCCTTTGCGGAAAGAATACATGAACCAGAGTGAAATGATAAAGGCCATCAGCATACCGATCAGCGGTGCGAGGAAGATGAACAGGGCGATCTGGATAACGGGCCCTGAGTTGATCGATTGAAAACTGCCGGTATGTACCAGCGCCGCGCCAATGAGTCCACCGATGAGCGTATGCGAGGAAGAAGAGGGAATACCTCTCCACCAGGTAAACAAATTCCAGATAATGGCCGCTACCAGTCCCGAAAAGATCACTTCAAGGGTGACAAAATCTTTTTTCACGGTTTTGGCAATGGTATCTGCCACACCATGGTCTTTGAAGATAAAGAAGGCAACGAAGTTGAAGAGCGCAGCCCAGAGTACGGCCTGAAAGGGGGTGAGTACTTTGGTGGATACTACCGTGGCAATGGAGTTGGCTGCATCATGAAAACCATTGATGTAGTCGAATACGAGGGCCAGTACAATAATCGCAATCAGGAAAGAAGCCATAAATTAGTTTATACGTGAGCAAACGGCTGGTTCTGTGGGAAAACCGGATCAGGCGTATTTGATAATAATACTTTCAATGACATTGCTGGCGTCTTCGCACTTGTCTGTCACGATTTCCATTACCTGGTATATTTCACGTTTTTTGATCACTTCTTTGGCGTCGGGTTCGGTAGCGAAGAGGCGCTCGATGCTCATGTCGAAAATATCGTCGGCCTGGTTTTCGATGCTGTTGATCTTTACCAGGGCTTCCGTGATGTTGCGCATATTTTTCATGTTGCGCAGCTCGCGAACCGCGATACGGATCTGCTGTGCGCCCTGCTCGATCAGTTCGGCCATTTTCTGCATGCCCATGTCGTTGGGGTTCACGCGGTAGAAGTTGATCTTTTTCGCAGAAGCATATATATAGTCGGCGATATCGTCGAGGGAGGTGGCGAGGTAGTGAATGTCTTCGCGGTCGAAGGGTGTGATGAAGTTGCGTCCAAGCTCGGTAAATACACTGTGTGTGAGTTCGTCGTTGGCATGCTCGAGGTCTTCAATCACTTTGATGAGGGCGGCTCTTTTGTCAAAATCAGTCTCCGCTACCACTTCTTTCATCACTACGCCCATTTTGGCCACGTTATCAGCCACTTGTTCAAACAGTTCGAAGAAGATGCGGTTCTTCGGCATAAAGATCTTGAGGAAAGAATTGAGGCCCATTTTATTAGTTTTTAATATCGGGTGCGAAAATACTGGCTTCCTTAGCGGGGCTGGGGATATAAAGGTAGAATTAATAATTCCTTAATACAGATTGAGGAAAACTTTTTGCCGTTTCAGGCAGATGAAGCGCTGTGAATCAAGCTCTCCCGTTTAAACCGGCCTGAAAACGACCGACCCGCGTGCCATTAGCCGCAGCAGGTAACATTGCCGTAACATTCAGCTCACAATTGCTTAACGTGGCCGTAACAGTGTGGTAACCTGCAACCGCAACCTTTGCCGGAAATTACTGCTATGTACTCCAGGCTGCATTTAACGCTTCTCTTCTCGCTGTTGAGCTTTGTTCTTCACGCGCAGGAGAAGCTCACCGGTAAGATCGTCAACAACCGTAATGAACCGGTTAGCGGCGTTTCAGTGAGGATCTCCGGCACCCAGAATGGCACTACGTCCAACGTGGAAGGTCGTTACAGCCTCAACCTAACTCCCGGCACTAAATACGAACTCGAATTTTCCGCTGTTAATTATATAGGTAAAAAAGTTTCCGATGTGGTGATCGGCGCCGGACTCGACAATACACTGGATATCGTGCTGGAATTTGCGCCCAGCGATCTGGCCGGTGTAACGGTCCGCACCACTTCACGTCGCATGGAGAGTACCAATACCCTGCTCAACTTCCAGAAAAATAACACGGCCGTGTCAAGCGGTATCGCCGCCGACTTCATCCGCCGTACGCCGGACAAGAACACCGGTGAGGTTCTTCGCCGTGTGAGCGGCACTTCCATCCAGGACAATAAGTTTGTGGTAATCCGCGGTCTGAGCGACCGTTACAATTCAGCTTTTATTAACGGCGCACAACTGCCCAGTTCCGAGCCTGACAAAAAAGCCTTCTCTTTCGACGTTATCCCTTCGCAACTGATCGATAATATTATTATCAATAAAACCGCTACACCCGATCTTACAGGTGAGTTTGCCGGTGGCCTGGTACAGGTTATTACCAAAGACATTCCTACCAGCAGCCAGCTGGCATTCGGTGTGAGCCTCGGTTACAACACCCAGTCTACTTTTAAAGATTTTCTGAGCAATGAGCGCGGCCCTAACGACTGGCTCGGTTTCAGCGACCGCAAACTGCCATCTGCTTATCCCAAAAAATACGGTGCTTACAACTACCTGACTACGGACGACAAAGTAGCCGTATCAAAATCATTCCGCGACGACGTTTACCGCCAGGCACAAAGCACCGCCGGTCCTATACAGCAGTACAACCTGACATGGTCCAATGTCGTGCGCACAAAGAACAATGCACAATGGGGTTCTGTGATCGGCGTCACTTACCGCAACGCCAAACAACTTTACAATGCCAACAAAGAACTGAACGAATATTTCGATTATACCGACGCACAGAATAAATACACCGTTAACTGGGGGGCTGTTGCCAACATCGCCTGGACCAAAGGCCGTCACAAAGTAGCCTTCAAGAACCTGTACAACCAGTTGCTCGACGATAACTACTATGTGCGCAGCGGTCTCAACTTTGACGGTCTGCAGGAAGTATCGCTTCGTTCCTCAGTATTGAATCAGCGCACCTTGTACTCTTCCCAGTTGGAAGGTACCCATCAGTTGTTCAAAGACATCCGTTTTCAATGGAACCTGAACTATTCTTATAACCACAAACAAACACCTGATCTGCGTGTACAAACGTATTCACGCACGATCGGTTCCAGCGGACCGCTGACACTGAACCTGCGTGGTAACAACACCAACCGTTTCTTCAGTGATCTGAGCGATAATGCTTTTGGTTACAATGCCTCCCTGGCTATTCCTTTCACGCTGGGTGCACACAAGCAAACGGTGAAAGTGGGTGGTTCCGCAACTGTCCGCCTCCGCGATTTCCGCGGCATCATCCTGGGGCTGAAAGAGCCGGACGATCAGTCTATCACCACGCAGCCTTTCGATCAGGCCTTCCTGCACCAGAACTTCCGTCCTGATGGATTCTACTACACCACCGACCTGCAGAACCCTTCTGATAAATATTACGGCGTATCTGCCCTGAGTGCCGGTTACGTAATGTTTGATAACAAACTGAATGATGCGATCCGTATCGTATGGGGCAGCCGTTTTGAAAACTTCGAACAGTTCCTGAAATCTAACACGCTTACTTCCGATAAAGCATCGATCCTGAATACAAATAAGTTTGATGTGCTGCCTTCTGCCAACCTTACCTGGAGCGTGAACAGCAAAACAAACTTCCGTGTAGCCGGTTCACGCACGGTAGCACGTCCTGAGTTCCGCGAAGTAGCTTCTTTTGCCTTCTTCGATTTTGAACAACTGGCTTCTATCTCCGGTACGCCGGGCCTGAAACGTAGCAGCATCCTGAATGCCGACGTACGTTATGAATACTATCCACGTTCGGGGGAATTGTTATCACTCGGTGCATTCTATAAGAACTTTGCCGATCCGATTGAACTTACGCTCAACGAATCGAGCACGGGCAGCCGCCGTCAATACGAATACCGCAACGCAGAGAAGGCTAACCTGATTGGCGTGGAAGCTGAATTCCGCAAGAGCCTTTCTTTCCTTGGCGGCTCAAAATGGCTGGAGAACCTGTACTTCAATGGTAACGTATCGGTGATCTTCTCCAAAGTGCAGGTAGGTAATACCAATGCAGCCGGTGATAAACTCGAATCAACCAATCGCCCGCTGCAAGGCCAGAGCCCTTACCTGATCAATGCAGGCTTCCAATATGATGGTGAAAACGGCACCAACGTTTCGCTGCTCTATAACCGTATCGGTAAACGCCTGGCACTTGTAGGCAACGCCACTTTCCCGAGCATCTATGAGCGTCCGCGCGACCTGGTCGACTTCCAGATCTCTCAGAAAGTATTCAAACGCAAAGGTGAAGTAAGACTGACTGTAAGCGATATCCTGAACCAGCGCTATGTTTCTTACCAGGAGGCGTTCAACGGCAAAGGCACACTGCCTTTCATCGACTACCGTATGGGAACCACCATTTCACTTGGATTCAATTACAATCTCGACCTGAAAAAATAATTATCAATACACAATCCTCTCGTCTAAAACATACAAACCTGACAATTATATGAAAAAAGTCCTGTCTGCACTTGTCGTATCGTCACTGCTCTTCACGGCATGTGTGAAAGTCGAAATCGACGATTCTACAACCAACAACGGTAACGGCGGCTCTGGTTGTTCCGATGGCACCAAACAAGAGCAAATCATCTGCAGCAAGATCATCACCGGTCAGATCTCTGAAGATGTGGTACTGCCAAAAGGCAAGTACACCCTGAAAGGTTATGTGTACGTAACCAATCGTGCTTCCCTGACGATCGCTGCCGGTTCTGTAATTGTCGGTGATACTATTTCCAAAGGTGCGCTGATCATCGAGCGTAACTCGCGCCTGATCGCTGATGGTACGCAGACTGAACCTATCGTATTCACTTCCGGCCGCAAGCCCGGTTCAAGACTTCCTGGTGACTGGGGTGGCATCATCCTGCTGGGTAATGCGCCTACCAACCATCCGACTACTCCAACTATCGAAGGTGGGGTGAACGCCCAATACGGTGGCAGCATTGCTGCTGACAACAGCGGCATCCTGCGATATGTACGTATCGAATTTGCTGGTATCGCTTCTGATCCGGGTTCCGAGATCAACGGTCTTACCTGCGGTGGTGTCGGCAGCGGTACAATCCTCGAAAATATCCAGGTGTCTTTCGGTAACGACGACGCTTATGAATTTTTCGGTGGTACTGTAAACGCTAAAAACATTGTGGCACTTGCGACTGCGGATGACGACTTCGACTTCGACAACGGTTATGTAGGCCGTATCCAGTTTGCGGTATCTATGCGTAAGCCTGACTTCGTGGATCCGGGTGATGCTGGTAACGGTATCGAGTGCGACAACAACGCCGGTGGCACAACTGCTACTCCGCGCACACGTCCTCAATTGAGCAACTTCACCATCATTGGTCCCAACAGCGCTACTGCTGCTGCCAACCACAACTACTCCAACCGCTGGAGAAGAGCTACACAGTTCGTACTGCGCAACTCTATCCTGATGGGTCACCCCGATGCAGGTTTCTCTATGGAAAGCGATGAAACAGTGACCGACTACTATGTAAACAATATCTCTGAGTTCAAGAACAACCTGGTGCACGCTGAAACAAACCCTTATCGTTCCAACAGCACCGTTGCTACGGCCGCTCAGATCAAAACGAAAGCAGAAGCCGACGGTTGTATCACTTACACCAATATCAACGATATTCAGCTGGAAGCTCCTTTTTATTCCACCAACCCCAACTTCCTGCCTAAAACCGGTTCACCTGCCCTTGCCGGCGCAAGCTTTACCGGCATGACAGGTTTCACCTCTACAACCTACCGCGGTGCCTTTGGTACAACCAACTGGGCTGCCGGCTGGACAAACTGGGATCCTCAGAACGCAGCTTATTAATCTGTTTGACGTTTAAGATAGGAAAGCCGGTCCGTTAAAACGGACCGGCTTTTTTTGTATCAACGGGTTAGTAAGAACCGGGGTCAGGGTCGGTAAGCGTAAGCAATTTCGTAAGGCTGTTTGCGGAGCTGTGGCAACCAGTCACCGAGTGCAAGATCATCCTGCTGCGGTGTTGGTTCACACATAGAATATTTTTCACCCTTGTATTCGATCGTCTTTCCAACGGGTTTGTCAAACTTCACGGCAATAGTCACGTGGTGAGGAAAGCTCAGTACCAGCATCGGCAGGTTATAAATTTCTTTTACCAGGTAAAAGAAAAGCGCCGCGCGGTCGTCGCAATCACTCTTATCATTGAGCAATGTTTGCTCCGGTGTCAATCTTTTTTCTGCACCGAACTGATCGGTGTCGGGTTCAAACAAAAAAGCATAACGCGTAAACCGCATCAGGTAATCGACGCCGTCGCGTACACGCATATGCTGCACATTTTTGCGAAGCAAAGGAATAAGGCTGCTGTACGTTTCGCGGCTTAAAGGAATATTGAAATAGGCCGCATAATCAACTACGGGATAATTGGCAAAAATGTTTTTCACCTGCTGATTAATCTTCACTTTGAAATGATAATCCTGCTGGTAATAACGGAAGCTGAGTTCTTTTTCCTGGTAATCGGTATCATTGAAGCCCGGCAGGCGGGTAATGCGGTAAGAAAAACCATTTACGGCTTCCGGTATTTTTAGCTCAACAGGTGCAAAGAATTCGTTTGAGGGGTCGATGCCTTTGTAATCGTGAAAGTTGAGGCATACATACTGGCGCCCGTTGACGATACGGCTGGGAATATTGTAAATGTGTTCATCGCTCTGCACATAAAAAAGAATGCGCGACCCGGATGTGGCCAGTATGGCATCATAACCACATTTGCTGAGCAGGTACCATTTGTACAAGGTGTAACGCAGGTAGTCGTCTTCCTTGGGGCTGATGGCCTGTGCCGTGCGTCTGATGAGTTGATAGAACAGCCAGTCGTCGGCCTGGTGCGTGTCTTTGTAACCTTTCAGCATTTCGATCATGGAAGCATAAGGTGCCGGATCCAGTTGCTGGTAAAATGTAGTGATGTTGCCGGAGGAAAGTGTACCGGTAAATTCGCTTCGGGAAGTTTTGTTGAATGCAAACTCAACGGGGTCGCCGTAAAAGTCAAAATGTACTTTTTCCTGCTGACCGTATAGGGGACCGGAAAGGCACAGGATTAACCAGGGAAGTATGAGGCGTTGTAAGTTCACAGGCAATACAATACTTACAAGGTACAAAAATTAACAATAAGGTAATATTAAATATTAAAAAAGGCAGGTGCAACGTTAAACAGCCGGTAGTAAGTAATAAGTTATAAGTAATGAGTCACAGAGATCAATGACGATTCACGATTGACGATTCACCATTGACCATTCACGATTGACCATTCACAATAAGGTAATCATGGGCTAACGTTGCTCTAACAATGGGATAGGATATTTACAGCAGCTCTTTTCTACATTGTGTTCCAATTGCAGTACAAGCAATTTCTCATGCAGTTGCCATCCCGGAAGGACAGTGCCGGGGTGGTTTTTTTATGCCTGTACGGGAACGGGCGCCGTAGCAAAAAGATGTGCCAATGCCTGCGGAATGCTTTGGCTGTAATCTTTCTTAATGATGGGAGCATTTTGCAGCCAGTTGTATACGGTCGCCTGAAAATTGTTGTCGATCTGCTGCAGACAATGCACACCCATTTTTTCCAACGCGGCCGCATTACATTGCTGCTCGTATTGACTGCGGATGGGAACAGACAAAATCTTCTTACCGAGGTGCAAAGCCTCTGCCGGCGTTTCAAATCCGCCACCGGTGATCAATCCATGACAACCAATCATACTGGTTGAAAAAGCTTCACGGCTTACGGGAAGCAAACGCATGTTATTTACTTTCTTTTCTTCTGATATCTGTCCGCAAAAGATTTCAAAACGGTGGTCGCTGAATTGCTCAAACAAACGGATCAATTGCGGTTCGCAATAGGAGGGCAGGTATACGGTGATATAGCCGAGATCTTCGGGTTGCGCTTCCAATATATCGCGACGAACAACGGGCGTGAAAATAAAATCGTCATAGGATTCAAAATGCAGCCCGATATAGCGGCTTGCCTTTGCATAATTCTTCAGGATCCATTCACCTGTGCGGTTGCGCGCGGAAGGACGCGGCGTATTGGCAGAAATGAAACTCGCCTGGTGCCCGAACTGCACCGATGGCACGCCGCCGTTTGCACAGGCAGCAGCGGTGATATAGTCAAAATCATTGATCACCAGGTCGTATTCGTTTACCGGCAACTCACGGATTTCGCGGCGGATACGCAAAGGCTTGATGCCTTTCATGATCTGCCAGTAGTCGAGTCCGCCGTTGCAGTTGTAATACAGGCTCATTCCTTTGCTGCGGTATTTCACAGGTACATCGAGCGACAGCGTACTGTTGCCACCGCTGAGAAAAAAATCTACCGTCCCGTATTCACGGAGATAGGGGTATAGTTCCATGGCGCGGCTGATGTGTCCGTTACCCGTTGCCTGTACTGCGTAAAAGATTTTCATATAGTGAATTGTGAATGGTGAATGGTGAATCGTGAATGGTGAATGGTCAATCGTGAATCATTCCTGGTTCGTGTCTTCACGAACCAGCCACGGCAACATGGCTTCTTCGCCGTTGTTGGTGTTAACACCAACAACGGAACCGTCGGGAAGCTCAGTCACTCTGCTGGCTGTTTACTTAAAACATACTACTCATAACTTTTAACCGCCTGTTTCATTTTCTCGTCTACACATCCCTCCTCCGGCGTGCACATTTACACATTTTCACACCGCTCTTGAAGACTGCGCGAGTGAATGGAGATAAATCGCTATTTCGCTCGTGATTACTTCGGGACGATCGGGCGCAGGATGCGGACGTTCATATTTCATGATAGCCGGATCGTGTTGATACAACTGCCATTCATTATCACAATACTCCAGCGCTGTCATATGCTCTACCCAATCGCCGGCATTGAGGTAGGTAACCGAACCTTTACCGGTGTGGATCTCGCGATGTTGCGGTTCGTGGATATGTCCGCAAATCACGCAATCATATTTCTTTTCGATGGCCAGTTCAGCCACCATCTGTTCAAATTGATCCACCTTTACAATGCGTTTGTGAAACTGGTGCATGAGTTTTTTGGAAAGCGATAGTTTCTCATAACCAAATGAACGCAGAAGCTTATTCATCATCTTATTAAAACCGAGTAGAATAGCGTAACCGTTGCTGCCGAGTTTGGCCCAGAACCTTGCCTGGCTGCTGGTGGTGTGATCGAATACATCACCATGAAAAATCCAGGTCATCTTGCCATTGATCTCAATAACGATCTTGTCTGTCAGTTGAAAATTACCCACGTGCAGATCGGAATAGCGACGTAGTGTTTCATCGTGGTTGCCGGTGATATAGATCACGCGTGTGCCACGGGTAAGCAGGAGTAAGATTTCCTGCACGATGGCAATATGATGCGGAGGAAAATAATGTTTGCTGAACTGCCAGCCATCGATAATATCACCATTGAGCACGAGCAGCCGCGGCTCAATACTCCGGAGATAACTGAGGCACTCGCGTGCCCGGCAGGCATAGGTGCCGAGATGAATATCCGACAGCACCACCACATCCACAGGACGTCTTTGCATAAGAACGGTTTCATAAAGTTTCCATTTTCATATAAACCCTGTATTACGGCAATGTTAAGGATGTGTGATTTACCGCAGGAAGGCATAACATAAAGGTCATGCGGTGTTAACAGGCTGTTCATATCCCGTGAATTACTTTGCAAAACATTCCGGTATGAAAACCTGGTTTGCTACCTTACTACTCTTTGCCGCACTTCCTGTATTCCCGGGCGAACCTGCTCCTCCCGCGGCATTTCAACCGGTAGCCCCAGCCCACAATCTTGTGATCGTCACGATCGATGGATTCCGATGGCAGGAATTGTTTACCGGCGCCGATCCTGCTTTGCTTTCCAATTCATCCGTTACGCCCGACACTTCACTGATGAAGATGATGTATGATGCGCCTGATGAGGCATTGCGCCGACGTAAATTATTACCGTTCTTCTGGAACGTGATCGCGGAAAGAGGACAGTTGTACGGCAATCGTCATTATGGCAACAAACTGAATGTCTCTAATCTCTACCATCTTTCCTATCCCGGCTATGCGGAGATGTTTACCGGCCAGGCCGACTGGCGCATCAGTTCCAACAAAAAGAAACCGAACCCCAATGTAAACGTGCTTGAATACTTACATGGAAAAGAAGCATTCCGCGATAAAGTAGTGGCGTTCACTTCCTGGGATGTATTTCCCTATATACTTAATGAAAAGCGTAGCGGATTGCCAGTCAATAGTGGTTATGAAGAACAGGATGAAGAAGCAACCGGCGAACTGACCGCATCGATTAATCATGTGCAATCGCAAACGGTCTGCCACGAAGGGGCTACACGGCATGATCAGTTAACTTTTATGGTAGCGCGTGCCTATCTGGAGCGTCATCGTCCCCGTGTGTTGTTTATAGGTTTGGGCGAAAGTGATGAATATGCGCATACCGGGCGTTATGACCTGTACCTGCAGCAGGCCGCCAAAGCGGATCAGATGCTGGCGGATCTCTGGTACTGGTTACAGACAACACCGGGTTACAAGAATAATACAACCCTGCTTATCACCACGGATCATGGCCGTGGCAATCGTACCACTACCTGGTCGAAGCACGACCTGGTTACGCGCGGCTCTTCTCAAACATGGCTGGCGATGATTGGTCCGGGCATACCGGCCTCCGGCGAAGTAAAGCAAGAGCAGCAGTTTTATCAGCGGCAATTGGCCGGATTAATGGCGGGGTTGGTGGGGGAGCAATTTGCCGAAGGCAAATTGTAATGTGAAAATGTGCCCGCCGGAGGCGGGACCATGTGTAAATGACGAAAGGGTAATAAGTGAATCAATCAATGGCTGTTTCATTTACACATTTTCACATCTGCCGCAAAGCGGCGGCACATTTTAACATCCGGCCGAAGGCCGGTCATTCCTTCCTTGTATCCAGTGTAAACCCAATCGTAGTACCTACATCTTCCCGGCTGCGGACGTGAATGGTTTGGCCGTGCGCTTCAATAATGTGTTTGCAGATAGCGAGACCAAGACCGCTGCCCGTTACGTCGAGGCTGCGGCCTACATCGGTCCGGTAGAAACGCTCGAAGATGCGGCCTAAATGTTTTTCGGGAATGCCGATACCGTCGTCGCTTATTTCGATGAGGATATGTTTTTCATCGGTATTGTACATGCTGGCCGTGATAGTGCCGTTGATCTTGCCGTATTTGATGGAGTTCTCGGTAAGATTGAGCAATACCTGGCGGATCTTTTCTTTATCGGCAAATACCGTGAGCGGCGATTCACATCCTTTCTTGATCACACAACGGATTTTTTTCGGCACCGCCATGATGGAAATACTTTCAAACGTTTCGCGCACGAGATCCTGGATCACAAAATTCTGTTTGAAAAGATTGAGTTCCCCGCGTTCGAGACGGGAGATTTCGTCGAGGTCATTTAACAAATTGGTCAATCGCTCCACGTTGGTGGCCGTTTTTTCCAGGAAGCGACGGTTTACTTCACCATTTTCCAAAGCGCCGCCCAGCAATGTGTCTACATATCCCTGTATTGCAAATACAGGCGTTTTGAATTCGTGCGAAAGGTTTTGCAGAAATTCTTTCCGGAATTGTTCATTCGATCGCAGTAATTCCACTTCCTGCTTGTTCTGACGTGCCCATTCTTCCACGTCCTCACGCACCTCGTCGATGCTTTTGCGGGGTAAGATGTATTTGTAATAGGTCTCTTCGCGTTTGGTGGCTTTTGTCTGGTAAATGAATTTGTAGATCAGTTTGATCTTGCGGTAGATGAACCGTTCCAGTACAAAGGAAATAAGCACATACCCGCCGCTTGCGAGCAGGAAGAAGGAGAGCAACACCGGTTGCCAGCGGCGTTCAATAATAAAAACCAGTAAGGTAATCGGTATGGCCAGGGCAAGGGCCGTAAAAAAAGCAAGCTGACGCGGGGTCAGGTTTTTGGTAGAGAACATACCTGCAATTTACTGTAAAAAGCGTGCAGGTCTATACTTCAAACTTGTAGCCTACACCTTTAACCGTGGTGATACAATCGATACCCAGTTTCTGGCGGATTTTGCGGATGTGAACATCAATGGTGCGGTCGCCTACGATCACTTCATTTCCCCAGATGGCATTGAGTATTTCATTGCGGAGAAATACACGGCCAGGTTTCAGTGCCAGCAGGTACAACAGTTCGAATTCTTTTTTGGCCAGCACCAGGTCATTTCCGTCAACCTGTACCACGAATTTCTCAGGGTCGATCACGATGTTTTCGATGCGCAGTACGCGGCCATCGGGTTTCTGAATGCGGCGGAAAAGAGCATTCACCCGGCTCAGAAACACTTTGGGACTAACAGGCTTGCTTACATAATCGTCTGCACCCGTTTCCAGTCCTTTTACCTGTGTGGTCTCGTCATTCAGGGCGGTGAGGAACATGATGAGGGTGTCTTTGAAAGCCGGCTGGGCGCGGAGGATCTGGCAGACTTCAACACCGGTCTTGCGGGGCATCATTACGTCGAGCACTACCAGGTCGGGCTGGGTGCGTTTGGCTTTCTCAATCGCTTCATCACCATCTTTTGCCGTAATTACCTCGTATCCTTCACTGGAGAGATTATACTTCAGGATTTCCAGGATATCCGGCTCATCATCTGCGATCAAAACTTTTCGGCTCTTGGTTTCCATGCAGTAAAATTTGGCGCAAACCTACCCCCATTTTTCAGCATGGGGAAATATGCGCTGGTCGTTCATATAGAGTTAATGTAAACTTAATACGCTGGCCTGTGTTTTGCAATAGACCCTCTTGCCTGCGCATGCCGGACAGCGTTTTTCGTAAATAGCCATCCAATGCAACGCGCTGAGCCTTAATTTTGTCTTTACGAGACTGCATCCGACCAGCACATTAATCGGGATTGCAGCGTTCTAATACTGTGATATGCCAAACTTTGCGAAGCACTATATACTTATCCTTTGCCTGCTGACTACCGCTACTGCCGGATATGCCCAGCCGCCCGAAGATTCGATCAAGATTCCCATCTTCCGCCAGGGATTTCACGACCGTGTTGACCGCCAGCAGGATCAGATAGACCAGCTCGACAGCAAAAAAGATCGCTTTTTTGCCGCCTCGAAGGACGAAGAACGCGACTTCCTGATCAGCAGGGCCCTGTTCCAGTCACTCGATCAATTACAACTCGACATCGAAAAAGATACCCGCATTACCGGCGACCAGGAAAAGAAACGGGCGCTCGTTTCCATCGAAATATTCCTCAAAAACTATCTTTCCAACTACCGCAAGCAGAATTTTAACATTTTCTACACCCCGATGATGGTGGAGAAATTCCGCTTCGGTCTCAACATGGTGATCGATAACCGTCCGATCGATTCGCTCATCCAGGCCATTCCTTACGACGTGGGCACCAGCGTTTATTACGCACTCAGCGATTACGGACCTTCGCAAAATGCAGCCAATATTCTTACGTTGAAATATTGCCGCCTGCACCCCGAACTCACGTTTTTCACCTTAAATAAAAATCCCAACGTTCCTTTTGCCGACAGCCTCATCCGGGCAATGGGAAAGAAATACCCCGAGCAACTTTACACTTACTCGCAGGCTAACAACGCACTGGGCAACAAGATCCGCGGCATACAGGACGATGATTTTGTAAAATCAGTGGTGAAGATGTCGCGCAGCAAAAGCGGGCAACAATATTTTCCTTTCCTCGATAATATCGTAAAAGGCAAACTCAGCATTGAAGATGTGGAAGCCGTGATGGACGATTCGGTGCAATACTTCCGCCTGCTCGTAAAAACGCAGATGGAATACGTGGAACGCGCCATCAACAAAGACACCGCGCTCGGTTTCCGCGAACTCACCGCCAAACTCGAAAAGAAGGCGAAAGACGTTTTCGTTACCACCATCAATGGTCTGCATAATGAAAACGATGCAGTACGTTTCCGCTGCCTGCAACCGCTGACCGCAGAAGAATTGTATTACCTCGCCGTAATGACTAACGGCCTCATTTATACTTCGAGTTATACCAATGGCGTGTATCCGCTGATGATGAAAAAAGCGAATAACCGCGGTGATTCGCTGCTGATGCGTTTGCATTTCGATCATTACCGGCGTTTCATCAGCCAGGCGGCGGCCTATAACAAACTGGGGCATTTCCTTTCCACCTTCCCCGATCAGGATGATGCCCACAAATTGATGCAGGCTTTCGTCAACAATCTCGAAAACTCCGATGGACTGGAAGACGGCGTGGACGTGGCTGACTCCTATGCAAGCATTACCGAAACGCTGAAGCCGCTCGCCGATGAAATGCTGGTGAATGTACGCGCAAATTACCAACGTAACCTCGCTTCCAATAACAAACGTGGCATAGCGATCTATAATATTTTATACAAACTTTTCCTGTCTGCCGACTCCACCAATAAAGTGGATCTCACAAAAGAACTCGGCATTCCACCGGTTTATACTGTTCCGTTCCCTTCGCTGACCAACGACAAAGGCGAAGTGATTGTGCAGGTATATTTCTACGGTGATAAAGACGGCCAGAATATTTTCACCGGATTCCAAAACATGTTTGGTGCGCCCAACTGGACTATCGACCGAAGCAACAGCCAATGGATCGTCATCCGTTCCGTAAAAGGTAAACCCGTGGTCATTTATGCCAACCGTGCGTTGCCGGAAGAAACGGGAGAAGACGATAAAGCACAACAGGCATTGGGAGAATACCTGGAAAAAAATAACCTGCGTCCAACCGTTACCATTCACCGCGGGCATAGTTATTATGCAGAAACGACCATCGCCTACATGGCTCCTTCTTCAAGAATCGTATTCATGGGATCGTGCGGAGGCTTCAACCTGATCAATGCCATTCTGAAAAAGACACCGGATGCGCACATCATTGCATCTAAGCAGATCGGTAAAACGGCGATCAATAAACCCTTCTTTTCCATTATTACGGAGCAATTGCGTAATGGCCGCGATATCGACTGGATCGCCTTCTGGCGCAGCTTTAAATCTGCCGCCAAAGTGGAGGGCTTTGAAGATTATATCCCCCCGTATAAAAACCTGGGCGCTATTTTCATCAAAGCGTACAAGCTTTCCATCGGTAATGAGGACGCAGGAGAGCAATGAGTCAATAAGTGAATAGTGAATGGTCAATCGTGAATCGTCCATGGTGGATATGGTTGTTTACCTAATACTTAAAACTTATTACTTAAAACTTCCTACTTATCACCCTATCCCTTACACCTCTTACCTTTTTTGAATTTTGACTTTTGAATTGGCCCGGCTTACCTTTGCCCCGTTTTAATCACACAACTTGTCTGCCACGAATAAGAAATTTCTCGACCTGACGCATTTGCGGAGGGTATTCAGCTATGCCGCACCCTATAAAGGAAGGTTTTACTTTTCTATCGTGCTGGCTATTCTGCTTGCGGTCATCACACCCGTGCGCCCCTTCCTGATCCAGTATACGGTGGATCAATACATCGCGCATTCGATGGTGAAGTGGCTGGTGATCATGACCATTATCCAGATCGGGTTGTTGCTGGTGGAAACGGCCATGCGTTTTTTCTTCTCCTTTATGACTTCGTGGCTGGGACAAGCCGTGGTCCGTGATCTGCGGGTTGCCGTTTACAAACATATTCTGCGGCTCAATCTCCGTCAATTTGATAAAACACCGATCGGTACGCTTACAACGCGTACGATCAACGACATCGAATCCATCAATGATATTTTCGCCGACGGGCTGGTGCCCATCATCGCGGACCTTTTGTCTATCATCTGCGTGCTTGCGTATATGTTTGCAGTGGACTGGCAATTGACATTCGTGGCCCTGATCCCGTTTCCGATCATTCTTATCGCTACCTACTATTTCAGGCGTAGCATCAACAAATCATTTCTCAGCGTGCGCAATGCCGTGGCCTCCTTGAATGCTTTTGTGCAGGAACACCTGACGGGCATGCAGGTAGTGCAGTCCTTTGCCATCCAGGACAAAGAATTCCGCAAGTTCGACAGTATCAACCGTGAGCACCGCAATGCGAACATTAAGGCCATTTTTGCCTATTCCGTATTTTTTCCCCTGATCGAAATTATCCTGGCACTTTCGATAAGTCTTATCGTATGGTGGTCTGCAGGGGAGGCATTGAATTTGGGAAAAGGGCAGCAGGGGGTGATCATGTCATTCATTCTTTGCCTGAACCTGTTGTTTCGCCCGCTGCGGATGATCGCTGATAAATTCAACGTATTGCAGATGGGTATCATTGCGAGCGAACGCGTGTTCAAAGTGCTGGATAATGATGATGTGACGAAAGACAAACCCGATGCTTATGACGGCGGCGGAAAACCACTGAATGGTCAGATCAATTTTGAAAACGTAACATTCGCCTATACCGACGAAAACTATGTATTGAAAAATGTATCGTTTGAAGTGAAGGCGGGCGAAACGGTGGCCATTGTGGGTCATACCGGCAGCGGCAAAACCACGATCATCAGCCTGCTCAACCGGCTTTATCAGGTAAAAGAAGGCGTGATCCGGATCGATGGACGGGACATCAATGATTACAGTACGGACTATCTCCGGAAAAATATCGGGGTGGTGCTGCAGGATGTATTCCTCTTTTCCGGGTCGGTGATGGATAATATTACGTTGCGCAACCCTGAAATCTCCAAAGAAAAAGTGATTGAAGCGGCAAAGCTCATTGATATGCATGACTTCATCATGCGTTTGCCGGGCGGATACGATTACAATGTAATGGAACGTGGCGCCACGTTGTCGCTTGGCCAGCGTCAGTTATTGTCGTTCATCCGGGCGATGTTGTACCAGCCTTCGGTGCTGATCATGGATGAAGCCACTTCGTCGGTAGACACGGAAAGCGAGCACCTCATCCAGCATGCGATCGATACGCTGGTGAAGGGCCGGACGGCGATTGTGATTGCGCACCGTTTGTCGACTATCCGCAAGGCCGACCGGATCATCGTGCTGGACCGCGGCGAGGTGAAAGAAACCGGCAGTCATGCCGAGTTGCTGGCGAAGGGTGGTTTCTATGCGGGCCTGCATGCCATGCAATTTGCCAGTGAAACGGCCGAGCCGGAAACAAACGGTTGATAACCAGCCAACGGAGTGGTTAATCCGGCCACGCCACAAAAAAATGGCAAATTCCATCCGGCCGATTCCCTTTTTTAGTGCTGCCGCCTTATCTTTGCCGCAAATTTCAGGGTGGTATGATGAAAAAACGCCTCAAATCCTTTTCTACAGCGGTTTTCAGCCTGTTTTTCCTTACAATTTCGCTTTCGGTGAAGGCCGGCGGCGGTGAGGGACACGGTGAAAAATTTGATCCGGGTGCAGCCATGCTGGACCACATTGCCGATGCGCATGAATTTCACTTTTTTACAGTAGGAGAAGGGCATGATGCGTTTCATGCTACGTTGCCGCTGCCGGTGATTCTTTATTCACCTGAGCGCGGTCTGGACATTTTCATGTCTTCAAAGTTTCATCATGGCGAAGCCATTCATAACGGATACAAGCTCGTAGGTCATGATATCATTCCTGTTAACGATGCGGGCGAAGCGGATGCAAGCGTTTCCGTATATGATTTTTCACTCACCAAGAACGTAGTGCAGATGTTCCTGGCGCTGGCGGTGCTGGTCTGGATCATGTCATCCATGGCTAAAAAGTACAAATCCGGTCAGGGCGTAACTTCTGCTCCCCGCGGTTTGCAGAATGCTATCGAGCCGGTGATCATGTTTGTGCGCGACGATGTGGCCAAGCCGAACCTGGGTCCTAAATACCAGAAGTTCCTGCCTTACCTGCTCACTTTGTTCTTCTTCATTCTTATCAATAACATATTTGGTCTGTTGCCTGGCGCTGCCAACGTAACAGGTAATATTGCCTTTACAGCGGTATTGGGTATTATTTCACTGGTGGTGATCCTGGCGAGTTCCAACTCACATTTCTGGGGTCACATTTTCTGGTTCCCTGGTGTACCGGTTCCCGTGAAGATCCTGATGCTGCCGGTGGAATTGCTGGGTGTGTTCACCAAGCCTTTCGCCCTGATTGTCCGTCTTTTTGCGAACATGACGGCGGGTCACATCATCATCCTGAGTTTTGTGAGCCTGATCTTCATCTTTGCTGAAATGACCAAAGTGGCTGGTGTGGCATTTACGCCGGTTTCCATTGCCTTTGCAGTGTTCATTTACATTATCGAAGTGCTGGTAGCGTTTATCCAGGCCTTTATCTTCACCAACCTGACAGCGGTGTTTATCAGCCAGGCCATTGGTGATCATCACTACGAAGAAGACGTACAGCATTAATAACGAGTCTCTATTTTTAATTATATAAAACCACAGTCATGGATTTATTGAATGTTCTGCTGGATGTAAGCGTTAGCCACTTTGGTGGTGCAATCGGCGCTGGTCTGGCTGCGATCGGAGCTGGTATCGGTATCGGTCAGATTGGTAAAGGTGCAACCGAAGCCATCGCCCGTCAGCCCGAAGCTGCTAACGACATCCGTGGTGCTATGATCCTTACCGCTGCCTTCGTAGAAGGTGTGGCGCTGTTCGCTGTAATCGCTGGTCTGCTGGCGGTACTGAAAGCTTAAGGATAGCTACCCAACTAAGTGCTGTACCTGAAGCACAGGGCGGAGGGTACAGTTCTACTTTTGGTTTTTTGACTTTTTAATTTAATACAATGAGTTTACTAACTCCTCATCTTGGTTTCTTTGTCTGGACCCTCGTGGCCTTTGTGATCGTGTTGCTGCTGTTGAAGAAATTCGCCTGGAAGCCCATCATCAAATCGCTGAATGAACGCGAGTCCAATATCGCCAACTCAATCGCCACGGCGGAAAGAGTAAAGCAGGAAATGGCGCAAATGCAGAGTGAGAACGAAGCCCTGCTGGCCCGTGCACGTGAAGAAAGAGGTCAGTTGCTGAAAGAAGCACGCGATACCAAAGACAAAATCATCAACGAAGCGAAAGAGCAGGCGAAAGTGGAAGCAAACAAGATCATCGCAGAAGCGCAGGTTGCCATCAATTCACAGAAAATGGCTGCTCTGACCGACGTGAAAAACCAGGTAGGTAAACTGGTGATCGAAGTAAGCGAGAAAGTGCTGCGCCAGGAGCTGGCTTCAAAAGAAGCCCAGGAAGCGCATATCAAGAGCCTGGTCGATGAAGTAAGAATGAACTGATTTGAGAGACGCTACTCTCAAATCTTCAAATTTTCAATCCCGGACCTTCGGGATCAAATTATCAAAATCAGATAAATGCCAAACCCGCGTTTAGCATCCCGGTACGCCAAATCACTGATCGATCTCGCGATTGAGAGAGGACAACTGGAAGAGGTATATACCGACCTGCAGTGGTTGCAGGCCGCCATTAAAGGCAGCCGCGAGCTGGTAACCCTGCTGCGCAGCCCGATCGTGAAATCCGACACCAAGAAGAAGATCATGGAAGCCGTTACAACCGGCAACATATCTGCGCTGACAGCCGCATTCAACAACCTGCTGATTGCCAAAGGGCGCGAATCAAATCTTCCCGAGATTGTGAACGCCGGTATCAAGCTGTACAAGGACCACAAACATATCCAGACCGTAACGCTGAAGACGGCAATTCCTGTGAGCGATTCTGTAAAAGAAGCGATCGTTGCTAAGGTAAAAGAAGCCGGCGATTTTCCTTCCATCGAACTGGAAACCGTGGTTGACCCAAGCCTCATCGGCGGATTTGTATTGCAGGCAGGTGATAAACTGGTGGATGCCAGCATTGCGTATGACCTGAAGGCAATTGCCAAGCAATTCGATAACAACGATTTTATTTATAAAATACGCTGATCTTTTTTTCTCGCGATTAGAATCCCTGTCCCTCCGGACGGGGATTTTTTTTGCAGAGGAAACACTGGTTATGGTTTTTACCGTAAATTGTACAGCTAAACTCAACTCTACTCTGCTTATGAAAAAGCTTTACACCATTCTTACGGGTGTTATGCTAAGCTGTGCCGTTAGTGCGCAGAGCTTTCAGCCTATACCTTTTACCAATCAACAAACTGAAGTAAAAAAATGTGCTACCGTCGAGGTGCTGGAGAATATGCGCCGGGCCAATCCGATGGCGGTTAGTGATCAACAATTTGAAAACTGGCTGCAACAAAAGATCCGCGAACGCAGCCTTGAAAGCGCGCGCGTGCAGGCGATTGTAACGATACCCGTGGTATTCCACATCATTCATACCGGCCAGACAGTAGGTACCGGGGCCAACATCAGTGCAGCAGCAATTCAGCAACAACTCATACAGTTGAATAAGGATTTCGGTAATCAGAACAACAGCCCTTACGCCGTGGCGGCGGATATGGAAATCCGCTTTGCCCTGGCAACAACCGACCCTTCGGGCAACATCCTTGTAGAACCGGGTATCGATCGTATTAATGGATCGTCGGCGGGTTTCGGTGCAGGCCCTTATACGGTTGGTTATGCCAACCCCGCCAACAACGCGTTGACGAATACGATCAAACCGGCCACTATCTGGGACGCAAACCGCTACCTGAATATCTGGGTGCTGAATATGGAGTCCAGTATCCTGGGAATAGCAACTTTTCCAGCTATGTCGGGCCTATCTGGCCTGAATGACACCGAAACAGCCTCTACGGCAGGTGTGGCTGTTATTCCATCCTCTGTCGGTAGTGAATTTGTTCCAACTGGCGGATGTGCGGCACAGTTCGGCAAAGGTCGCACGCTTACGCACGAACTGGGTCACTTTTTCGGACTCCGTCATATCTGGGGCGATTCCAATTGCGGAACAGATTACTGTGGCGATACTCCCACACACCAGGGACAGAACGCCGGCGTACCCACGCATCCCAAGCCCAACAGTTGCGGTACAGCCGATGAAATGTTTGAAAACTTCATGGACTATACCGATGACGTAATCCTCAATACATTTACCGCGGATCAGAAAACAAGAATGCAAACGGTGCTGCTCAACAGCCCGCGCCGCGGAAGCCTTACCACCTCCACTGTTCCTGCAATCGATGCTCCTGTTTCCAACAGAATACAATTTAATCCCTGTCTGACGGCTGTTACCGTTGCCGAAACAGGCATTGCCGGTAGCTATCCACGCTACCGCGATACTACTTTCGCGATTCTCGTGGAAAACAAAGCGACAGGTGCTGCTACTGTTACCATCAGCACCGGCGGAACAGCCGTAAGCGGTTATCACTACCAGTTACTGACACCATCCGTGACGTTTGCCGCGGGCGATGTAAGAAAACTGGTGACGGTCCGTCTCTTCGACAATGCCGAGATCGATGGCAGTCGTACGCTTACACTCAGCTTTGGTATAACAGGCGCGGGTGTGCAGGCTGGTACTTCGTCCCAGACGCAGACAATTACGATCACGGATGACGATAATGTAACACCAAGCCAGAATCCAATCACCTTACTGAGCCAGGATTTCGAAGGTTCATTAACAGGCTGGAATATACTTGCTTCCGGCGGCATGCCTAACAACTGGATAGTATCCAACACCGGTTCTGCGGGTGGTACGGGTAACTGTGCTTTTATCACCAACAGCACAACAGCCCCTTATGCCAACAGCTATACAAAAACTATAGCAGGCATATCCTTGCTGAGAACACCTTTGATCAATGCATCCGGATACAGCGGTTTGCAATTGTCATTCAAATACAGGGTGCGGGGTGAAGTAATCAGCACTACTGCCTACGATTATGGACTGGCCACTTATCTGCCTGCAGCTACACCTACTACCTATACGAGAATTGCGGGCTCTCCGATTTATGCAGGTACTACCTCAGCAGTAACGGGTACGGCAAACCTGGCGCTGGCCGACGCCACATTTGCCAACGCTTCTTTCCACCTGGGCTTTTTGTGGAACAATGACGACGCTGACGGCAACGACCCGGCCCTGAATATCGATGATGTGTTATTGACGGCATCCGGCACTACCATTGAAACGGCTGTTGGCAACAGTTACGCCTTCGATGTACGCTCATCCACCACCAACCTGTTCCGCAGCACAGCGGGCAGAGTGATCGCGTCCCTGAATAATCTCAACAGCAATATCAATAACGTTACCGCATCGGTAACGCAATCAGGCACCGCCCTGGTGACGCTGGCTACTTCCATAGGTTCTTACCAGCGTAGCAGCAAGGTGATCCGCCTGGCACCTGCGTCTGCCAATACAACGGCTACTTACCAGGTTACGCTGTATTTTACCACAGCGGAACTGGCTGATTGGGGCACCAATGCTCCCAACCTGAAGATCATGAAAGTGAAAGATGGTGTTAACCTTGGCACGGCTATTCAGGGAGTCGATGCACAGCTTGTTACTCCAACGTTCAACGATCTGCGGTCTACCCGTGGGTATGCGTCTTACACAGCCAGCTTTACCGGTGGATTTTCACAATTCATACTGGTATCTGCCAACACGGTACTGCCTGTTAACCTGATCAGCTTTGAAGCGCGTGCACGCCGTTCGGACATTCAATTGACATGGGCAACTTCGCAGGAAACCAACAACCGTGGTTTTGCGATAGAGCGCAGTGCAGATGGCAACAACTTCGAACGCATTGGCTGGGTAGATGGGAATGGTACTACTGCCGCCAGATCCGATTATCAATATACTGACACAGAGGTTCAGGCCGGAGTACTTTACTACTACCGTTTGCGCCAGACCGATCTGGACAACCGGGAGAAACTGTCGGAGATCCGCACAGCCCGTATCGAGCAAACCAACCTGCTGGTGAGCCTGCGTCCCAACCCCGCCAGCGGCAAGGTATACCTGACCGTAAGCGGCAGCAGTGCCAAGGCCGATGTGCGTTTGGTGAGCAGCCTGGGACAGGTAGTACGTCAATGGAATGGCCTCGCCACCTCCGGAAATCGTACAGAGCTGGATATCAGCGGATTGGCTTCTGGACTCTACCATATTGAAATACGTACCGGCGAGGAAGAGCATCGCGAGAAGCTGCTGATCCGCTGAATAGGATAAGATTTGAGACTGAATCGCAAAAGACCCCGATATTTCGGGGTCTTTTTTTGTTTCTCCGTCGCCGTTACCCTACTTTTGCAGCCGAAAATCAGGAGAGTTTCTCTCCCGTTCAAAAAGCAAAAAACCTATAGAGATATGGCAGACATTAAGCCAGATGAAATAAGTGCCATACTGCGTCAGCAGTTGAGCAATTTTAACGCCAGTGCAGACCTCGAAGAAGTAGGCACCGTGTTGCAGGTGGGTGATGGTATCGCCCGCGTATACGGTCTCAGCAATGTACGTTATGGTGAACTGGTAGAATTTGACAATGGTGTTCGTGCTATTGCCCTGAACCTTGAAGAAGACAATGTGGGTGTGGTATTGATGGGTGAGAGCGGAGAAATCAAGGAAGGTGCTAATGTACGCCGTACTGGTCAGATCGCTTCTATCAAAGTAGGTGAAGGCATGGTTGGCCGTGTGGTTAACACACTTGGTCACCCTATCGATGGTAAAGGCCCTATCTCCGGCGAACTGTATGAGATGCCCCTCGAGCGTAAAGCTCCCGGTGTAATCTTCCGTGAGCCGGTAAAAGAGCCGTTGCAGACCGGTCTCAAAGCGATTGACGCGATGATTCCTATTGGCCGCGGACAGCGTGAGCTGATCATTGGTGACCGTCAGACTGGTAAAACAGCGATTGCCATTGACACCATCATCAATCAGAAAGAATTTTTCAAAGCAGGTCAGCCTGTATACTGTATCTACGTAGCCATTGGTCAGAAAGCTTCTACCGTTGCAGGTGTAATGAAAACCCTGCAGGACAATGGCGCGATGGAGTACACCACCATCGTAGCGGCTTCTGCGAGTGATCCTGCTCCCCTGCAGTTCTACGCTCCATTCGCCGGTGCGGCCATCGGTGAGTTCTTCCGTGACACCGGCCGTCCCGCACTGATCATCTATGATGACCTTTCAAAGCAAGCGGTAGCTTACCGTGAGGTATCCCTGCTGCTGCGTCGTCCTCCAGGACGTGAGGCTTATCCCGGTGACGTATTCTACCTGCACAGCCGTTTGCTGGAGCGTGCCGCGAAAGTGATTAACAACGACGAGATCGTTAAAAACATGAACGATCTGCCGGAGTCTATCAAACACCTCGTAAAAGGTGGTGGTTCACTGACCGCTCTGCCGATCATTGAAACACAAGCCGGTGACGTATCTGCCTACATTCCTACCAACGTGATCTCTATCACCGACGGACAGATCTTCCTGGAGTCTAACCTGTTCCTCTCCGGCATCCGCCCGGCGATCAACGTAGGTATCTCCGTAAGCCGTGTAGGCGGTAACGCCCAGATTAAGTCGATGAAGAAAGTAGCCGGTACACTGAAACTGGACCAGGCTCTCTACCGCGAGATGGAAGCATTCTCCAAATTCGGTGGTGACCTCGATGCTGCTACCAAAAACGTAATCGACAAAGGTGCCCGTAACGTGGAAGTACTGAAGCAACCTCAATTCTCTCCATTCCCGGTAGAGAAACAAGTTGCCATCATCTACCTTGGTACCAACGGTCTGATGCGTGACGTAGCTGTAAGCAAAGTGAAGGAGTTCGAAGAACACTTCCTGATGGAAATGGAAAACAAACTGCCCGATGTACTGGCGCAGTTCAAGAAAGGTAACCTGCCCGACGACGGCATTAAGAAAATGGTTGACCTGGCGAATTCCATCATTCCCCAATACAAATAAGCCAAACTCTTATAGTGAAAGCCCCGCCAAGCAGCGGGGCTTTTTTTGTGAATAAGGCAATAAGTGAGTAGGTGAATGGTGAATAAGTGAATAGTGAATAGTGAATAGTGAATGGTGAATCGTGAATCGTCAATAAGGCTGTTACCTAATACCTATAACTTACTACTTAGTACTTCCGCCTTACCCCTTACTCCTTCTGCCTTATACCTTATATTTGTCACCACGCTATGAAAGAAGACCTACCTCCACAATGCCTCATCGTAGACGACAACCGCGTTGCACGTCTCATGCTCCGCCAGTTCCTGGAAAAGATCGCAGTGGTGCAGATCGCCGGTGAATGTGAAGACGCTATCTCCGCGCGTAAAGTATTGCAGGAGAAACCGGTCGACATACTTTTCCTCGACATCGAGATGCCGGGAATGAGCGGTCTCGAATTACTCAAAGTTTTACCTGAAAAACCACTCACCATTCTTACTACGGCCAAGCAGGGTTACGCAGTGGAAGCTTTTGAACTGAACGTGGTCGATTACCTCGTAAAGCCTTTTTCTTTTTCCCGTTTGATATTGGCTGTGGAACGCGCAGTGGAATTGTTGCGCGGCAAAGACACCCAACTCAGCCAGATATCTCCCGATTTTCTTTTTATCAAGGAAAGAAAAGTAATCCGCAAACTCGACCTCAACGACATTTTATGGATGGAAGCAAAAGGGGACTACGCCCGCGTGCACGTACCCGGCAAAAGCTATATCATTCATTCAAGCCTGCGCCTGCTGGAAGAACGTTTGCCAAGCCCGCGTTTCATTCGCGTACACCGCAGCTATATCATTGCACTCGATAAGATCGATTATATCGAAGACATGGTCGTGCATATTCACGATGTGGCCATTCCTGTGTCCGAATCATACCGCGATCAATTATTACAAAACCTTCATTTGCTGTAATACCGGTCATGAAAATATTCAGGCATCGTTACATCCCGATCGTTTTACTGGCCCTGGTGCTGATGCTGCTTATTTTCATTACGCAGATGTTTACCAACCAGGCCACGCTTGCATTGAAACAGGGAAACCTGCAGGCCGTTGAAACATTCAAGATCAACAACCGCATGCAGGAACTGGTGAATATAGCCTTCGACCTGCAAGCCAAATTCAGGCTGTCCGCTCCCGCTAACGATGAACGCAAGAGCAATCTCAGCGATTCGCTGACCTTGCTCGAATACAATAGTAACGCGCTCATGAAAGCTGCTGCCAATAAGGATACCCGCGGCTTTCTTGAAAAACTCAATACCTATATTGTACGGCAGGTAAATCTTTCTTTCCAGATACTCGAATCGGGTAGTGTACAGTCCGTACGTCAGCCATTGGTAGACTCGCTCCGGCGTATGCAACTCGGCGATAGTATCTATACTAATTGCCTTGAAGTACAGAAACTGCTTGAAAAAGATTTGCAGGATACCCTGATCCGCAACACCGCGCAGGCCAATAAACTTTCTTTATACAACCGGGTGCTGGCTGTTGCCGCCATTCTGGCGATATTGGTAATGACCACCATTATCGTGCGCAGACATGCACGGCAATTGCAACTGATCAGCGACCTGAAGGAGGCTGAGAAAGCCGCGCAACGATCAACGGAGGCGAAGGATCAGTTTTTGGCAAATATGAGCCATGAATTGCGGACACCGCTCAACGCATTGGTCGGCTTCGGGCAGTTGCTTTCGCAAACAGAACTTAACGACAAACAACAGCAATATGTCAGCATTATTACATCGTCGAGTTACAACCTGCTGAATATTGTGAACGATGTACTCGATCTTTCCAAAATTGAAGCAGGTAAAATGCGGATTGACCGGAAAGTGTTTGACCTGCGTGATATACTCGAAGATATCCACCTGATGTTTTCTGCCGCGCTTACGGAGAAAGACCTGCAGTACACATTGGATGTCGATCAAAACATTCCGCGCTATCTTAAAAGTGATCCCGAGCGTCTCAAGCAGATTCTTATCAACCTGATAGGTAACGCGATCAAATTTACCAGCCAGGGTGCGGTTTATCTTGGCGTGTCCATCGTATGGGATAATGCGGAAAGCAATAAGGTCAAGATCGCATTCAGCGTGCGCGATACAGGTGCAGGTATTCCGGCAGACAAGATCGAGTCTATCTTCCAGCGTTTCGAACAGCTGGAGCATGCTACCACGCGGCAGCACGGTGGCACGGGGCTTGGTCTTACGATCGTTAAGAACCTCGTGAGCATGCTTGGTGGTAATATTTCCGTACACAGTGATCTGGGCAGAGGCTCGGTATTCACTTTCACCACGCTGTTTGAAAAAGTATCCGATGAAGAAACCGCAGAAAATAACGGTCCTGCCTCAACAACCTACATAGATCTATCACCTTTCAGCATATTGGCAGTAGAAGATAACCGCACCAATCAATTGCTGCTGGATCACCTGATGCGGAAATATCATGCTTCTGTTGAGTTTGCTGCTAACGGGGAAGAAGCACTTATTGCTTTATCAAAAAATAAATACGACCTTATCTTAATGGATATCCAGATGCCGGTGATGGACGGGTACATGGCGGCGGATCAGATACGCCGCGAAAGGAAATTGGCGATACCCATGATTGCCATGACAGCTTATGTGTCAAAAGAAGAACAGGCTAAATGTATGGAAGCGGGTTTCAATGCTTACATCGGCAAACCGATAGAGGAGAACAAACTCGTGGAAGCAGTGCTTGCACTTTTACCCGAAGCCGGCCGGCCACCAGTGCAGGAAGCGGCAGACACTACTTATGATTATTTATTACAATTGATAGCCGGTGATCGTGATATGGCCCTGGAGATAATATCGGAGATGCAGCAGCAATGGAAAAAAGACAGGTCTGGCCTGGAAGCCGCCGTAAAAAAAGGGGATAGCGAAACGGTGAGGTTATTGCTTCACAGCATGCGATCTACTTTTTCACCTTTAGGACCGCGCCATCCGGTATTTGTCCAAATAAGTGACATAGAAAAACTACTTTTGCAGAAAGGAAAGAACACGCAGAAAACAACCGCGTTCATCGGTGCACTGGATAAACTCATTCACGAACTGGGTGACCGGATGAATGCTAAAAACAGTTAAGTATGGAGAATATTTTCCATAAACTGGGGGGACTGGGGGGAGTGCTGGCAAAAAAAGCTGACAAAAGCTCTTTGCTTTCACTGGTGATACTGTGGAGTGGTGGTGCATTGATCTTCATCATCATGGCTTCTTTCTGGACACCGGTGGATGAACAAGGCTCTAAAACTTCCATCCGTGCCGATGGTGAAGTATTCCTGGATCAGTTGCTGCTGGCTTCCACCGACCTGAACCTGCCTGATAAAACTTCGCTGATCAATACCCTTCGAAAAGACATTGGGGAAATGGAGAACGTTGCTACACCTGGCTCCGCCGATGATCGTAAAAAATTATACAACAGACTTTTTGAACAAAGGGTCCGGAAGGCATCCACGCCGGCCCCGGCCAATGATGGCTGGCGAGTGGGAGCAATACCATGACAATCGGTTGACCCGGAATAACCCGTCAATCATTCCTAAACCGAATCCACCAGTATGAAAATAATTTTTGTTCTTTTTTCCGCAACCCTGCTTTTTAGTTCCTGCGGTACCCAACGTAAGATCGAAAGTGCCCGCAAAACAGTCAACACCTTCCAGGATATTCGTCAGCGCGAATTGCAGGGCCTGGATAGTCTTAATTCCATCGTGGTCTCCAAATCAAATGTGCGGGGTATCGATGGCAATACGCGTACCAGTCTTAATTCATCGTTGGGGAAACTCCGCGCGGCTATCGATTCTGCCAGCCGCAATGCAACGGTGATCTCTGAGGCGACGCAGAATAAACGCGATTTTAAAAAACGTTATAACGATGAGATACGTCCGCGTGTCATCGAGCTTGACACTTTCAACAGCCGTTACGGGCGCCGCGTGCATGTGTACGCCATGTTGAATGATGTGGTGAACATTTCCAACTACAATCTCTTCAATCTTGCCGCGTTCTTTGATCCGGGTGTATATCGCATACCTGCCAACAGTTATGAAAAAGTAAAAGCCCTGTTTGGTCCCGTGATCGATACGCTGGCCAGTTTCTCCAATAAATACAAAGACGTATCGCATACCGCGTCGATCGTATTGCAGGGATTTGCCGATGCAACGATGGTAGCCGATTCATCTGATCTGTATACTACCCTAGCGCAGATGTTACACATGGAAAATCCGGGCCGGCAGGATCTCAACCGCCAGCTTTCGCAATTGCGCGCAAATGAATTATTGCGCCAACTGAAATTCCTGATCATGCAGAAGGCACCGAATTTTTCCAATTTCAATCGTTTGCGTATTACCTACCTGGCTGTTGGTCAGGGTGAGGAATATCCGCTGCCTTACATCACCGATTATCGCGATGACGATGAACGCCGCCGTATTGTGTTATGTTATTGGTCGGTGTTGCCCGAGTTTTGAGAAGGTATAAGGCGTAAGGCCCGACACTTCGGGCCGAAGCTTCGGCCTAAGGTATAAGGCGTAGGGCTTAAGGTGAAACAGCCGTTGTAAGTAGTAAGTTTTAAGTAATAAGTATAGAACAGCATTGACCATTGACGATTCACTCCCTAAGGACTCACCTCAAAAACAACCGCATTCATCGAAAAACTACACTCACTCATCGAAATTTTTTAAACCCGTTTCAAAAACTGCATTTCTTTGAACTGGTTTAGAGGGCTTTAAGACAGGGCTGAGCAACCTTTCCAGGTTATTCAGCCCGTCTTATTTTAAAATCAGGTATTAAGTTATCAGTGATGAGTTTTAAGTAAACAGCCACTCATGATTGACGTACTGCCCTCTCCGCCTTAGTATATGAGTCGACCTGCTTCATCCACTACCAATAACACCGGCAATGAACTGCTGATCCAGGAACTTCAACAGAAGCTGGAACAGTATATCACGGCGGACTTCGGTGATCAAACTTCCGCCATTGCGGGTGAAGAGCCGGCAGGTATAAAAGATGCGGCAATGCTGATCATCCGGATCATTCTTATGCGCTTCACTACTTTGCCGGTCATGAGCATGGATACAGAAGGTCTTTACCAGGCTGCCAAAGAATTCGCGGGCATGAACCTCGGCCAGTCGCCGGCTTCCTATATCGATAACGGTTATGTACTGATGAAAGGCAGTGGTATACTGGCCGATCTGTTTGGTGACCACTACGGCAGCACCGTTAATGCCGTATCCATAACGGCCCGGGTTAAAAGTTCTACCGTACACACATTGATGTGCCTGTTCGCTTCTTTCAGTTTTCATGAACTGGGACTGATGGCAGGCCAACGGCAGCTTAGCCAGCAGTTGTTGCTGGCACAGTTGCGCCTCGGGTTCCCGGTGGCAATGAAAGGGTTGCCCGAAAAACTATTTCCGTTCCTGGACTGGTTCAGGCCGGCTGCTTTGCCGGTTGTGGAAGAGACCGCTATACAAAATACTATAATCCGTACTCCAAATCAGACGTCCTCTCAACGATGGATAATGACCATCAGTTTATTGTTGCTGGCCATGATGATGGTAATACTCTTTTTCCGTTCGCGCAAAACTTCTGCCACGCCACCGGTCTCAGGCAGTGCGAAAGATGCCGTACAGGTAGTGGGTATACGCCACGAAGAGATTGAATAAACGTTGTGGTCTATTTCCGTAAAAGAGAGGGTCGTTGCTAACACCCCGGGGCCGTTGTTATCAGCGGCCCCTTTTTCGTCAATGGTGAATCGTGAATCGTCAATGGTGAATAAGTGAATGGTCAATAGTGAATAGTCAATGGCCAATGCTGTTCTATACTTATTACTTAAAACTTACTACTTACAACGGCTGTTTCACCTTAAGCCCTACGCCTTCCGCCCTACGCCTTCCGCCTTTTACCTATAACTTATAACCGAATACTCATTATTTTCGTGTTCTATACACTGTATATGTCAGCTAAACCATTACTCCTGCTTTTCATCCTGATGACGGGTGTCTACTCTTTACATGCCCAAACCCGTATCTCCGGCAAAGTCACCGATAAAAAAGGCCGCCCGCTCTACAGCGCCAGCATAACACTGAAAGACAGCTACGACGGTGCCACCAGCGATTCTGCGGGCAACTACAGCTTTACCACCACCGAAACCGGAAGTTTTGTACTGGTGATCAGCGCCTCCGGTTATCAGCAAACGGAAATTCCTCTTACCCTCGATCAACCTGAACTGAAAGTAGATGTGCAGGTAAAAGAACAGATCACCGAACTCAGGGCGGTGGTAATCTCGGCCGGAACTTTTGAAGCCAGTGATAAAGGACGCACCACCGTCCTGAATTCTATCGATATTGCCACAACGGCCAGCGGTATGGGAGATATTACCGGTGCGTTGAAAACATTGCCGGGTGCACAACAGGTAGGAGAGACTGAAGGTCTTTTCGTCCGCGGTGGCACGGCTTCCGAAACCCGCACCTTCATCGATGGCACGCCGGTTAATAATTTCTTTTACAGCAGCGTGCCCAATATTTCACAACGCGGACGTTTTTCACCTTTTCTTTTTAAAGGAACGGTCTTCAGCACGGGTGGTTATTCCGCGCTTTACGGGCAGGCGCTTTCCGCTGCTTTGATCCTCGAGTCGGTTGATATACCCGACGAAAGCGAAGGACGCGTGAATGTTTCCGTGATCGGACTCGGCGCAGGGCTTCAGCACGTGGCGAAAAATAAAAAATCTTCCTGGGGTGTCAATTATGATTACACCAACCTGTGGCCGGCGTTCCGGGTAATCAAACAAAAACAGGATTTCTATGATGTGCCTGTTTATCATACGGCCGATGCCAACTTCCGCATAAAGACATCCGCTACCGGTATCCTGAAATATTATGGTTATTTCAGTCATAACAAAACCGGCTTTCGTACCAACAGCATCGATACATTGGGTTATAAAGATGCCTTTGGTCTGAAGAACCTCAACACCTACCACAATCTTTCCTGGAAAGAAAAGATCGGACGCAAATGGCGCTTGCAGGCAGGCACTTCTTTTTCCGTAAACAACGACGATATCGATAGCCATCTGCAAGACGGAACTAATAAAGATATTCTGCTGACCGGGCTGGAGTTCAAACAATTCGGGCTTGAAAGCCGGGGACGTTTTTACAACCTCAAAGCAGTACTCGAGCGCCGTTTGCGTAACCTGAGCATGCTACGGTTTGGGGCAGAATACAATTACAGCAATGAACGTTCGGTATACACCGCTTACAACGGGCTGCGTTTCGATCAGCGTGTGGAAGAACATATCAAAGCCGCATTTGCAGAAACGGATGTTTATCTGACCAACGAACTGGCGGCCAAAATCGGTACGCGCTTCGAACATTCATCGTTGCTGGGAAAAGTGAATATCGCGCCGCGCGCTTCGCTGGCTTACAGGCTGGGAGAGGAGAGCCAGGCCTCCCTGGCTTACGGTATTTTCTACCAGAATCCTGAACGCCGTTACCTGCCTTCACCGTATGACCTTAATTTCTCCAGGGCGGCACATTATATTGCGCAATACCAGAAAGTATCAAGACTTACCACTTTGCGCCTGGAGGCTTTTTATAAAAAATATCATAATCTTATCAAGACAGAACCTTTCAATAACACGACGGTTGCCGCTAATAATAATGGCTACGGCCAGGCTCATGGCGTGGAATTATTCTGGCGCGACAAAAAGACCATCAAAAATTTCGATTACTGGATTTCTTATTCTTACCTGAATACCAAACGCGACTTCCTGAATTATCCGGGTGCGCTGACACCCAACTTTGCCGCAACCCATACGGCCTCACTGGTATTGAAAAAGTTTGTGCTCGACTGGAAGACAGGCTTCAATCTTTCGTATACCTATGCAACCCCACGGAAGTATTACAACATCTTTGATGACGGAACAGGCAGCAAGATCATCGATCAGGGAGAAACACCGGATTATCACAACGTAGGTTTCAGCATGAACTACCTGCCCAAGCTGGGCACAAAAAAGAAAGGACAGTTTACTGTGCTGGTACTTTCGGTGAATAACATTTTTGGCTTGAAACAGATCTATGGCTATAACTATTCCTACAACAATATCCGTCGGCAGGCTATTATTCCGCCTTCGCGCACTTTTGTGTTTATCGGGGCCTTTATTAGTTTTGGTGTGGATCGTACAGATGATATCATTAATAATAATCTTTAAAACACGTTAAATGTTACTTATGAAAAAGGTATTCTTTTTCTCCTTGCTGCTACTCACAGGTATCGCTGCAAATGCGCAGTCGGAAAAATATGTGAAGTCAATGGAAAAGCTGATACAGGCAATGGATACTACCTGGAACACCGATAGACTTGTTGAGTTGTCCAACAGCTTTGAACGCATTGCAGACGCAGAAAAAACGCAATGGCTGCCTTATTACTATGCGGCGCTTGCAAGAGTGAATGCCGGTTATGCATTAGGTAAAAACAATGCCGCCGAGCAAACGGACCCTTATGCAAACAAGGCGGAGGAACTGATCAATAAAGCCGATGCACTGGAAGCCAACAACTCTGAAATATATGTGGTGAAAAAACTGATCAACACGCTGAAACTGATTGGTGATGTAATGGGACGTTATATGACAGCCGGTGCGGCATCTGCGGAAGCATTGGCAAAAGCAAAATCATTGAACCCCGAAAATCCGCGTGTATACCTGCAGGAAGGCATCGATAAAATGAATACACCTCCCCAATTTGGCGGCAGCGTGGAAGAAGGAAAAAAGATATTGGAAAAATCGCTGGAGAAATTCAAAGCCTTCAAGCCGGCAAGCAGCATTCATCCGCAGTGGGGTGAAAGCGTGGCGCAACGATTCCTCAGCCGTTAACCCTTCGGGAGGCCGAAGTATCGGCCTCAGGGAGCGCGCTGGTTCGTGTGTATACACGAACATTTTTGACTTTTTACTTTTGAATTTTGACTTTCCAAAAGCCCCTTTCAGAGGGGCTTTTGCACGTCTCAGCCAACATTAAACGATAAAATAATTTGCGCTGATTATTTTTGCATTACGAAACCGGTTATCATCATGGCATGCAACCGGTCATCTGCTTCAACGCTTAACTCCACTCAACAGAATCCCTCGCATTAGTCCCCTTCACAAGAAGGTAAGTTATTCGTTTGCCCCCGCGGAATATTCGTGAAGGCAAATAATCAATTGTCTTTTTCAGCAACTGCTGAAGAGGAGCGGATATGTTTTTATCAATAACAATTGTATACAACAATGGACAATGACGTATTAAATGTGGCTGACTACCGCAGTTACCAGGGAGGATATTTCCGGGTACTGGTAAACAGCAGCGAGACCGGCGGAGCTTTCTCATTATTGGAAATGACATTGCCGAAAGGCGTAGAACCTCCACCACATATTCATACAAATGAAGACGAAACTTTTTTTCTTCTTGAAGGGAAGATTAAGTTTTTCATTGGCGGCAACGAGACTACGGCTTCCGCCGGCGATGCAGTATTTGCACCCAGAACAATCAAACATCATTTTGCTATTCAGACGGATGCCGCAAAATTCCTGAGTCTTATTACGCCCGGCGGACTGCAGGATTATTTTATGGAATTCAGCGAACCCGCACGCAACCTGGAGCTGACACCTCCTGCCGGACCGCCGCCTGCTGACATCATTGAAATAATGACAAAAAGAATCAGTAGCCGGTATGGCGTACAATTTATCTGACGGACTATTTTATAACCTGCGAAAAACAACCATTAAAAAAGGAAAAATGAAACGTATTACAGGGATGGCCCTTTTGTTGCTGACAATGATGGCTTGCAACAAAAAAGACGACAAAGACACTTCGTATAAATTAGACGCCACTACATCCAAAGCCTATTGGAAAGGCTCGGCTCCGGATCACCATCACACCGGTTCGCTGCAGGTCAAAGGAGATTTTACCATAGACGAAAACGGGATGATCAATGGAGGTTCATTTACTATGCCCATTAGCTCCATTGAAAACTTTGACCTGCAGGGGCCGGAAAAGCAAATGCTGCTCGATCACCTGCAAAGCATTACTTTCTTCAACATGCTCGTGCACCCCGAAGCCTCGTATGAGATCACGCACGTGGAAGCCTATACAGGAGAGGAGGGCATCGCCAACGCGAATTACAAACTGACGGGTATGTTCACCTTGCTCGGCAACACACGCGTATTGTCTTTTCCCATCCGCATCAGCAGAACCAACGATCAGTTGCTGGCGCAGGCAGTTTTCAGTTTTAACCGACTCGATTGGGGAATGGGTGCATTCAACGACCCGACACAGGGATTGTACATTTTGCCCGATATCAATATTATACTGGACATAGCAGCCAGGAAGAAATAGGTAAACAGGTCCTGAAGAGGTCTTGATTTGAGGTTTGCGGTACGGCGGGTTAGCAGGGCCCGCCGGTGCAGGCCGGATTGACCCCGGATATACTGCACGGCCACAGACACGTAAAAGCCCCTTAGACAAGGGGCCTTTTACTTCCTTTAAGTGTATGTAAGTGTATGAGTGATCAGTGAGAGTCAATTGACTCTGTACTACATTAAGATCTAACTTGGACGGCTTATTGTCAACACATTCGAGTAGCTGACAGTTTCGTCTTTGCGAATAAGCTTTAAACGGTAAAATACTTTATCGTTATCGGCTTTTTCAAAAAACGAATAATGATCCGTTGTCGGGTTCTCACTGCACCAGACAATAGCAGCCAGCGTAAACTGACGGTTGTCGGTACTCTTTTCCACTTCAATGCGATCTGCTTTTGCATTCTCCGTAATGGACCAGCTAAGCTGGCTTTTCGCTGACTGACGCGCTGCCGTAAACGACTGGATAGCGGGCTGATCAGTGGCAGTAATACACACAGATGCTGAATGTTGATTGACCGGGGCCTCTGCCGGTTGCAGGGCGGCAAGTACTGCCACGCCTAACGTAAGGAGGAAATTGCTGAACATCATTTCTTAGGGTTTTGAATGGATCAATTCCCACAGAAATATTGGATATCCTGCCGGGCAGGGTCGGGTCTTTCGTAAAAACAAAGGAACTGGGACAAAACTAATTACTATGCCCGGATTTTGCAAACCTTGTGCATAAATTATTTCCCTAATATACCCACTTAAATAGCCTCGTCTTCTAATCGTTCAAATACTTCAGGATTAACCTTTTTCATCGGATTTTTCCGGTTTTCCACGTATTGCCCGCGGCGACGGATAATGTCGATGCATTCGAAAATAGCGGTCAGGAACGAGGAGATGTCAGCTTTGCCCTTTCCGGCGATGTCAAACGCGGTTCCATGATCCGGAGATGTACGCACCACCGGCAGGCCTGCCGTGTAGTTGACACCTTCGCCGGATGCCAGCGCTTTGAAAGGGATAAGACCCTGGTCGTGGTACATGGCCAGCACAGCATCGAATTTTTCGAAATGGCGGCGGGCGAAAAACGCGTCTGCGCTGTAGGGACCTACCGCTAGGATGTTTTTATTCTTGGCCTCGCGGATGGCGGGGCGGATAATAGTTTCTTCTTCATTGCCGATCAGGCCTTCGTCTCCTGCATGCGGATTAAGACCAAGTACGGCAATTCTGGGCGTGTCGATGCCAAAATCACGCTGGAGGCTCTGGTTGAGCAACTGCAATTTGCTCAGGATGGCTTCTTTGGTAATATGACGGGCAATCTCCCCAACGGGAATGTGCTCCGTAACCAGGGCTACCCGGAAATTACCGGCGCAAAGCATCATCACCACATCAGGTACTTCAAACATCGCTCGCAGGTAGGGTGTGTGACCAGTGAAGCTAAACTCCGGTGACTGAATGTTCTTTTTATGAATAGGTGCGGTCACCAAACCGTCGATCTGCTGCTGTTTTAGCGCGGCTACTGCCGTTTGCAGGGAGAGCGCCGCATATTTTCCCGCTTCATCGGTCAGTTGCCCGGGAGCCACGGCAATTTCTTCTTCCCAGCAATTAAACAGGTTGACCTGCTTGGGGTTCAACTTCGTAAAATCCTTGATATTCTGATAGTTAATGTTCGAATCAGCTACGGTCTTCTTATAGAAATTCACCACTTTACTGGAAGCAAAAACCACCGGCGTGCAGAGATCCATCATGCGGCTATCTGAAAATGCACGTATAATCAACTCTAAACCAATGCCATTGATGTCACCACAGGAGATGCCGATTACAGGTTTATCTTGATGTGTCATATGCAGTACGATTGAATTGTAAAAATAAGGCATTTCTTCTCCGGCCCCTGTTTTTATACTTTAGGGGTATACCCTATGCATAAACAAGGGATTTTTCCTATTACTAAGTGAGAACTTTTACGTTTTTTAAGCAGAAAGTCTTAATTCGGCTTTCTTTCCAAAGTATTTATCCCAAAATTCGCAGCCAGAAGTAACTGATCCGATATTCAACCATTCCGCTCGACCAGGCGGATCGAAAACCGGTCTTATCCATTTTCTTATGAGAAAAATTGCCAATTGCCGCCGCATGCTCATGACTGTAGTCCTGGGCATCCTCCCTGCCGCTTTGATAGCGCAGTGCACCAACCACACCCTCGACTGGGACTACCGGGAGTTTTTCGCCCGGGATAACGGTACCATTCGTACTTATGTGAGCCTGGCGCAGTCGCAGACCCAGTATTATGCGTTCGGAGCCAACCGACTCACCATTACCCATAACTATTCAACCAATGCCAACGTTGCGGGGGTTAATGCCGGTCATACCGGCGAAACCGGCTCCAACGGATCGGGAGCAGATGTGGAGTTTATAGGTGATGGCACGATCACGCTGACTTTTGCGTCTGCAGTCAGCAGTCTCCGTTTTTCTTTGTACGATATCGACCTGAACCAGCGGGTAAATGTGTCGGCACTCAATGGTGCGTCCAATACCAACGTAAACCTCACGGGCGGTGCTAATATTAGCATTTCCAATAACAATACCGCCAACGCACGGGCAACCGGCGCTAACTCCACGTCCGGCAACAGTTCCACCGCCGGTAATGTCAATGTCAGCATTACCGGGCCGGTAACCCAGGTTACCTTGCAGATCACCAACACCGCCACTAACCGTAATGAAGACGGGGAATTCTGGATCTCCGACATCACCGCCTGCAGCAGCGGCAGTTTCCCCAATAATTATTATTCAGTAAGCCGTCCTTTTACCGGCATGCCATCCTATATCCTTACCAGCCTCGACGGAAGTTTTTATTACGTAGACCCCGCAACCGGAAATGCAAAACTGTTGTTCACCGACGCCGGTCACAACCGCATGAACTCAATAGCCTACGATCCCTACCGGCGCCAGGTTTATTACACTTATAGTCTTACCGGAGCAGGGAATTCGGTTAACAGCAGCCAGAAAACTCTCCGCCGCTACGATTACAATACCAATACCTACGGTCCGCTGGTAAACAACATTACTACCACGCTTAATATTCCCACATTCGAACAAGGCATAGAATCTGCCGCCGCGGCTTTCTATAACGGCAATCTCTACCTGGGTGTGGAAGGTGGTTCACAATACACCAAGTCGATAGTCTACCGTATTGATCTTAACGCATCAGGTACTCCCACCACTTTCAGCCAGGTATATGCACAGACATCGGAAACCTCCGGCGGTACACGTCTGCACGACTGGAGCGATTTTGTGATCAACAACGGCAACCTTTACGACTTTGATGGCGGGGCGGTTTCAAGCCTTGCCAATATGGATTTCTACCGGCAGAACCTGCTGACAGGCGTAGTGGATAACTATACCCCCGCAGCAGGGGTGGTGCCGCGCCAGGCAGCTGTAGACTGGTCGGGCCAACTCTATAATGTAGGTTCACCGAATGCCAGTGCATCCGGCACCATCTCTACTTATAACGGCACCGATAACGTGGGCTCTGCACAGAACATTACCTATAATGGCGTAGCCATTACGGGCAGTTGGGGCGATGCAGGCGAAGCCTTCCGTCCTTTCTGTGATTTTGGTGATGCGCCTATTTCTTATGAAGGTGCTGATCCTACCTGGGGGCTGGCAGTACACGAGCCACTGGCCAATCTCAGTATCGGCAACACGCTGGATGTGGAATGGTTGAAAAGAGGTGCCTCCACCACAGAAGATACAGATGACGGCATTCCATTCCTTCCCCTGTTTGCACCGGGCAACCCACATTACTTCTTCCAGGCGCAGGTATTCAATAATACAGGTTCACCTGCAACATTAATTGCATGGCTTGATTATAACGCCAATGGTGTATTCGATCCTTCAGAAGGCAGAACATATACCATACCTTCTTCCGCATCTGTGCAAACGCTTTGGGTGTCCTGGCTATATATGACCGGCATATCTCCCACACTGGTAAGCGGAACCAACACGTATTTGCGCATGCGTATCGCTCCGGCTTCGGCAGGGATGACTACTAATAACCCTACCGGTTATTTCGACGGAGGAGAAGTGGAAGATTATCGTGTAAGAGTAGATAACTATCCGCTTGCCGTCAACCTGTTTTCCTTCGATGCTAAAGTGGTGAATAAAACAGCGGTGCACCTGAACTGGGAAGTGAGCGGCGAAGACCGTCAGTCGACAGGTTACCAGGTATTGCGCAGCCGCGATGGCCAGAACTGGGAAAACATCGGACTGGTAGCTGCCAGGCAGACAAGTGGTAAACAGTATTACGAGTTGCTCGATAAACATCCCTACCAGGGCGTATCCTATTATCGTTTGCTGATCGGCCGCGACAAATACAGCGATATCCGCACTATTACGATCGGTGCTGATCAATCATTCACTTTATCTCCCAACCCTGCACGTGACCAGGTGGTGATATCCGTAAAAGGACAAACCCGCGAACAGGCAGATATCACCATACTGAGTATCGACGGCAAGGTGGTATATACAGCCAAACAAACCCTTAGTTCAGGTATGAACACCATCACTATTCCGTTGAGTAAATCGTGGTCCGCCGGCACCTACCTGGTACAGGTGGCAGATGCATCCGGCACACGCCAGCAGAAATTGGTTATACGCCGGTAATAAATAATAAAAGCCCGTTTCATTTTCCAATCGCTCCTGAAAAATCCAATTGTACAATGAAGTCCTTGAGAACCATTCTTAGTTTGTTTTTTCTTTTGCCGGTGTTGGCGCAAGCGCAACATCAGGTTTACAGTAGTGTGAAAATCGATCCTCCTGCTACATTGGCCGAACGCAACGAGTTGCTCGGATTGCTGGAGATCGACCACTTTTATTATGATAATGATGGCTCGATCGTATCGGAGATCAGTGCCGATGCATTGGCTCGTTTGCGCAGAAGCGGTCGCTCACACAAAGTACTGGTGCCCGATGTGGCGCGCCATGTGAATGAACTCAATCGTATTTACGAAGAAAAGAAGGCTCGCGGTGAAGACCCGGATGCGCAAGCCCGTCTTGGCTTTGAGCAAACCGGCAAAGATCTTTACAGCCTTATTCCTTCGCCATCAGGATTTGAAGTAAAGAATACGTTTGGCGGTTATTACAGCTTCGCTGAAATGAATGCCGCCATGAATCAACTGGTAACGCTTTATCCCAACATCGCACAAAAAACTTCTATAGGTAAATCTGTTGAGAACCGCGATATCTGGTGCATTAAAATTTCCGACAACGTAGCCACTGATGAGGACGAGCCTGAAGTGCTTTTCATGGGCTTGCAACATGCGCGCGAAGCCATCGGCGGCAGTAGCATGATCTTCTTCATGTATTATCTCTGTGAATTTTATAATACTGATCCGCGTGTGCGCGAACTGGTGAACAACCGTGAGATATATATCGTTCCCTGCGTGAATCCCGACGGATGGGAGTACAATCGTGCCGGAGGAGTAGGCTCTGGCTGGCGCAAGAACCGTAAACAAAATACCAGTACGTCTTATGGCGTAGATCTTAACCGTAACTACGGTGTTGACTGGAGCAACTGCAGTGGTGCATCTTCGAGTTGCGGATCCGGTTCTGTTGATGCAGAAACATATTATGGCACTTCAGCCTTTTCAGAACCAGAAACAAGAGCGATCCGCGATTTTACTTACAGCCGCCGTTTTGTTGCCATGATCGATCAGCATGCCTATGGGCCCTATTATTCGTTGCCGTTCGGTCGCCCGAGTTTGCATACCATGAGTGCGCCCGATACCAAGTTTTATACGTATGTGCCAGCGGCCATGGGTTTGTATAATGGTATGCGCGCAGGCAATAGCCCGGAGTCTGTTGGTTATGAAGTGGCCGGTGGTGTGAAAGACTGGATGCTGCTGGGTAATATCGGTACCGGCACCAAGGGTAAAATATATGGCATGACCGGCGAAGGCGGAGCCGGAGGCGGGGTGTCGGGAAATAATTTCTGGGCGCCGAAAGACCAGATCGATTATCTCTGTAAAGGCATGGCTTTTCAGAATCTTCAACTACTGTACGCTGCCGGTTCTTATGTAAACCTGCAGGACACAGGCCCAATGAATCTTACCAGCAGAACACCCACTTTTACTTATAATATGATCCGCACAGGTCTTGCCAATAAACCTGTAACCGTATCAGTTGTTCCTATAGAGAACGTTGCTTCCGTTGGCGCACCCGTTACTACTTCCCTGGCGAATTATTTCGATACATACAACGGTAGCATAGCAGTTACCTTGCCTTCCACATTACCTACCGGGCAGCGTATCCGTTTTGCCTGGAAGATCGAAACAGATGGCATAACCCTGTACGACACCGTCGTGAAATTTTACAACGCGCAGGAATTGTTCACTGATAATATGGATGGCACATTTGGTACCAACTGGACAGGTACCAATGGATGGGGTTTTACGGCGGCCGGCGCCGGATATGGCGGCGGCTCAAGCAAAGCGATGTCCGAATCTCCCTCCGGCAATTATACCTCCGGCAGCACAAGGGTTGCCACCTACCGGAATACCTTTAATCTTTCGGGCTCTACTGCGGCATACCTCAACTTCTGGGTACGTCACCGTTCCGAGAATTTCCGCGATTACCTGCAGGTGCAGGTTTCGACCGACGGCAGTACCTGGACACCTCTTGTGGGATCTACCACCGTGCAGGAGCCCACAACTTTCGACGGCAGCAAGATCGATGGCAAGCCTTCGTTGACCGGTATCCGTGAAGACTGGACGCGTGAGACATTCGACCTGAAAGATTTCCTTACGGCTACCAGCCTGCGACTGCGTTTTTATTTTGCTTCAGATGCCAATGTTACTAACGGGTTCGATTACCAGACCGACGATGGCTTTTATATCGACAACCTCAGTCTTTTCAGAACTACTTCAACGCTGATCGCCCTGCCCGTACATTTTACTGATTTTACAGCGGTGCTTACACCGGCACGTACCACCGATCTGCGCTGGACGGCAGTGACCGATGCACAGCATAGTCATTTCGAAGTAGAGCGCTCAGGCAATGGTTGGCAGTTTGAAACACTCGGTAGAGTAGAAGGTCAGCAACCTTTCGCCTTTACCGATATTCAACCCCTCGAAGGATTGAATCACTACCGCATCCGCCAGGTAGACAGAGATGGCAGCATCACCTACAGCAAAACATTAACGGTATTGAATGACAAGAGCACAGGCCTGCGCATTCAGACCTATCCCAACCCTGCTACCGAACAGATCACTTTACGGTTCACCGGCAACCGTCCTGAAAAACTGCAATTGCAGGTAACGGACCTTTCCGGCCGCGTGGTGATCTCACAACAGGTGGTATCAGGGAATAACGGAAATGAAATACAACTCGACCTTCGCGCATTACCGGCTCAGACGTATATGCTGCGTGCAGTCAACGCCAACGGGGAAATCCGCGCGCGTCAGAAGTTTGTGAAACAATAATCGGAACTGTTCGTTTTTCAGTCCCCAGGTTCGTCCCTCTTGCAGGGACGGACCTTTTTTTATGCCTACCTTTGGGGCATGTATACGCTTAAGAAATCATTGGGACAACACTTCCTGCGGGATGAAAACATCTGCCGTAAAATCGTGGATGCATTGCAGGAACATCCGTTTTCCCGTTTGCTGGAAGTTGGACCAGGCGGCGGTGCATTGACCAAATACCTGATCGAACTGCCGGACGTTGATTTTAAAGCCGTAGAACTCGATGAAGAGAAAGTTACTTACCTGATGCAAACCTATCCGGTATTGAAAGACCGCATCGTGCACAGAAGTTTTCTCGATATCGCTCCGCCTTTTAACGAAGAATTTACCGTGGTGGGTAATTTTCCCTATAATATTTCCACACAGATATTATTTAAAATTCTCCAGTGGCAGGAGCTGGTGCCGGTAACGATCGGCATGTTTCAGAAAGAAGTGGCACAACGGGTGGCCGCACCGGAAGGAAGTAAGGTATACGGCGTAATCAGTGTGCTGGTGCAGGCTTTTTATGAGGTGGAGTATTTGTTTGATGTGAGCCAGCAGAGTTTTACGCCACCGCCTAAAGTAATGAGTGGTGTTATCCGGTTGAAACGTGCACCGGGCAAGTACCAGTTCACAAGTAAAGGCGATCTCTTTCACCTGGTAAAAACGGCTTTCAATCAACGGCGCAAAACACTGCGCAATGCTGTTAAAGGCCTCTTTGAACCAGACGTGCTGGCCGACGATTTCTTCAACAAGCGGGCCGAACAATTATCGGTTGCCGATTTCGCCGCACTCACTTATAAAATGAAAAAAGGGCAGCCACGCCCTGTCACACCTGAAAACGATCTGACGTGAAACAGCTTGCAATCATTACAGGAAAAGCACATCCGCTTTTAAAAGAGGAACTGGAAAAAGATGGATACGAAGTTGAATATCGCCCCGATATTCAATACGATGAACTGAACACCAGGATAGGTGAAATAACAGGTCTCGTGATCACCACGCGTATACGCGTAGACCAGGCGCTGCTTGAAAAAGCGCATCAGCTTAAATGGATCGGAAGACTCGGCAGCGGTATGGAACTCGTAGACGTACCCTTCGCAGAAAGCAAAGGCATACGCTGCATCAGCAGTCCCGAAGGCAACCGCAATGCGGTTGCCGAACAAGCACTGGGCATGTTGCTGAACATGATGAACAACCTTTCTTTGTCGCAGCAGCAGGTTAAACAAGGACAATGGCTGCGCGATGAAAACCGTGGATGGGAATTGTCGGGACGAACGGTAGGACTGATTGGTTATGGCAATACCGCCATGGCATTTGCCAGGTTACTGGCACCATTCAAGGTAACCATTCTGGCGTATGATAAATACAAATTCGGTTTTGCGGAAGGTCATGTACATGAAGCGTCGGAAGAGCAGATTGCGCGTTATGCAGACGTGGTAAGTTTTCATGTGCCCCTTACATCGGAAACGCGTCACATGGCCAATGAATCCTTCTTTGCGAGTCTGCAGCAACGCCCGTGGATCCTCAATACATCGAGAGGAAAAGTGATTGATACAGACGGACTGGTACAGGCATTGAAGCGCGAACAGATACGCGGCGTGGCCCTGGATGTATTGGAAAATGAAAAGCTTGATACCTACGAGGAGGAAGAGCGTAAACGCCTCGACTGGTTACTTACGCAATCCAACGTACTAATCACACCACACATAGCAGGTTATTCGCATGAGGCCTATAAACGCATGTCGGAAGTGGTTGTAAAAAAACTGCGGAACCCTGATGCGGGGTTTGATTTTTGATCGGGCTGTAAAGTGTTGAAGGCAAAGCACGTTTCGGAGAATGTTTATTCTTTCAAAATCAGGCATCGTCAGTATCCCCGCATCACCTATGTGATTGGTGGTTATCGCTCTCATACGGTTTGCATCAACAACCGTGAAGGAGACGCGCCGGATAAATATCTTTTTAACATCCTGTTAGAAAAAGGAAAAGCCGATCCCGCTGAATTGAAGCTGGTTCCGCCCTGTATGATCCGGGACTGACCGGCTAACAGCCGTTTTGGTTATATCGAATACTTTAGTACCTTTACCGATATTCAATAGTGCAACGCTTCAGCTACCAGGCTGAGGCGTTGTTATTTTTTTGTTTTTATAAAACGGAGTTTTTATGAGTGCTATTCAGTATGTAACGAAAGAAACCCTGGAAGCCATGAAGGAGGAACTGCATCACATGCGTGCAGTAGAACGTCCAGCCGCCAGCCGGGCTATTGCTGAAGCCCGGGAAAAGGGAGACCTGAAGGAGAACGCAGAATACGATGCGGCCAAAGAGGCTCAGGGCCTCCTGGAAGCGAAGATCGCATCCATGGAGGGCGCCCTTGCCAATGCACGTGTGATCGATGAGTCAACAATTGACACCAGCAAAGTATCCATCCTCACGAAAGTGACGATGACGAACCTGTCAACAAAAAAGAAAGTAACCTATCAGATAGTAAGCGAAAAAGAAGCTGACCTTAAAGCCGGAAAAATCTCCATCACTTCACCTATCGGTAAAGGAGTGTTAGGAAAACAAAAAGGAGAGACTGCAGAAGTACAGGCTCCCGCCGGTGTTATCAAATTCAAGATCGAAGACATCACCATCTGATGATTGCCCGCTACAACTTTTTACAAGAGACCGGGTCATCACCCGGTCTCTTGTTTTTTGAACGTATCTTAGGACATATCAAATCATGCAGCGATGACCATTTTTTCCAAAATCATCAACGGAACCATTCCTTCGTATAAAATTGCGGAAGACGAACGCTTCGTGGCTTTCCTCGACGCATTCCCCCTCCGCCGCGGGCATGTGCTTGTAGTGCCACGCCAGGAGATCGACCGCCTCTTCGACCTGCCGGAAGACCTGCTCCGCGAACTGCTCGTATTTGCGCAGCCCATTGCCAAAGCGATTGAACAGGAGTTCGATTGTAACCGCTGCGGCATAGAAGTAATGGGGCTTGAAGTGCCACATGCGCATGTGCACCTTATTCCGATCAATGAAGCCAACGATCTGAATTTTACCCAACCTAAATTGAAATTGGAAGAAGCGGAAATGAAAGCTATTCAGCAGCGGCTGGTTGCCCGCCTGCAGGCATCATAAAACGCGTCCGGGATTTTTTTTGATAAATGCTTCCCAGTCCGCTGAAGATACTTTGGCGGCTTTTGTTTTTTTCGTTGCAGCCGGTATCACCGAGCGAAGCTCGTAATGGTGGCAGACTGCTACGGCCAATGCATCGGTGGCATCGAAATAACGGGGCGCTTCGGTCAGCGACAGCAACTGCTGCAGCATTTTCCACACCTGTTGTTTATCGGCATTGCCATTGCCGGTAACGGCCTGTTTGATGCGGCGGGGGGAATATTCGGTAACGGGAAGTCCTGCACGCATGGCCGCCGCTATCGCCACGCCCTGCGCACGCCCGAGTTTCAGCATACTTTGTACGTTCTTACCGAAGAACGGCGCCTCGATGGCAAATTCATGCGGCCGGAATTCACGGATCAGCGATTCCACTTTTTCATGGATCATGCTCAACCGCTCATAGTTGTCCTTACGGCCGGAAAGCTTCAAGGCTTCCATTTCCAGCAAAGCAATACCAGAAGCCCTGACCTCGATCAGACTGTAGCCCATCAGCAAAGTGCCCGGGTCTATTCCTAATATTATCTTAGCGTTCAAATTCAAAAGTCAAAATTCAAAAGTCAAAACGTCGATTCAAAATTAGTCATTCGAAACCCAAAAAAAGGGTTTTTTCGCGGCTGCACATAATACCCGTACAAGGGCAGTGCTTTTGAGGTTTTAATTTTTACTTTTGACTTGTTCATGATGCAGATTAAAAAAGAACACAAACGCAAGATCAGTTTATTCGTCCGGTTTGGATTAGGGCCGCTATTGTTTGCCTGGCTTTCCTGGTCTATTTACAACCAGGTGACGCGGCAACCGGGATTGGAAACATCCTGGCAGCACATCCGTGAATCTTTTGCCAGCACGAAAGTGTGGTTGATGATAGGGGTATTATTGCTCATGATTGTCAATTGGGGACTGGAAGCGGTGAAATGGAAATTGTCGGTGCAGCAGATCCAGCAGGTAAGCCTGGGAAAAGCTTTCCGGGCGGTGCTTTCCGGTGTATCTTTTTCCGTAAGTACACCCAACAGGGTGGGCGAATACCTCGGACGTGTGTTGTACATGGACGACGGCAACCGGTTAAAGGCCATTTCGCTGACCATCATGGGAAGCATCAGTCAACTCATGATCACGTTGGTGGCGGGACTGATCAGTTTGTTCTTTTTACGTGATACACTGTCAGAACATCAGTTACTGACTTCGTTCTGGCTACGCATGATCGGATATGGAGTAGGGGCGGGGCTATTGATTTTAACGTTCTTTTATTTCCGGCTTCCATGGCTTATCCGCTGGATAGACCGGCTGCCCGCGATGCGCCGTTTCGTGTGGCTGATCGAGGCGCTGGAGCATTTTAATGCAACTTTACTTTGGCGATTGCTGTCTTTATCGGCAACCCGCTTTATGGTTTTTATCCTGCAGTATTACCTGCTGTTCCGGTTGTTTAATGTGGAGATTTCCTGGCCGCAGGCACTGGCAACGATCAGTGTGATGTTTTTGGTAATGGCCGTTGTTCCCACAATTGCGCTCTTTACGGATCTGGGCCTCAAAGGAGAAGTGAGCCTGAAACTGGTTGGACTATTCAGCACCAACCAGCTCGGGATAGGATTGACAACGCTCAGCATCTGGCTTATAAATTTGGTAATTCCGGCTTTGGCCGGGAGTTTGTTAATTTTAAGTATAAAACGGATATTCAATAACAGACATGAAAGGACTTAAACTTTTTGCGGTACCGCTGGTTGCATTGCTGGCCTTTACGCCCCGTACGGAGCCGGTATCCGGCAAACTGAAAGGGCCGCAGGTGGATTGCACCATTCCCAACACCGCGTTCAAAGCCGGCGAGCGAGTATCGTTCACGGTGTATTACAACGTGGCCGGTATTTATGTCAATGCAGGCATTGCCACATTTACCAATACACTCGAAACCCTCAACGGTAAACCGGTTTTTCATATCGTCGGCGATGGCAAAACCAACGATTCCTATGACTGGATCTTCAAGGTGCGCGATAAATACGAAACATATATCGACACGGTTACCATGCAGGCATTGAAATTTATCCGAAACGTAAATGAAGGCGGGTATAAGAAATTCCAGACCGTCACCTTCAACAAAGCGGCCAATACCGCGGTGACCAACGACGGTGTATTCAAAGTACCACCCTGCGTACAGGATGTGGTGAGTTCCGTATTCTATGCGCGCAATATCGACTTCTCGCGTTTGCGTCCCAACGATAAGATTGCTTTTTCCATGTTCCTTGACAACGAAGTGTACAACATGTATATCCGTTACCTGGGCAAAGAGACGATCAAGACCAAGTATGGTAAATTCCGTGCGATCAAGTTCAAGCCGCTGCTGATCCAGGGTACTATTTTCGAAGGCGGGGAAAAAATGACGGTATGGGTGTCAGATGACGCCAACCACATCCCGGTGCGCATCGAAAGCCCGATTGTAGTAGGCAAAGTAAAGATCGACATGATGAGCTTCGAAAACCTGCGTCATCCGCTGACATCGCTGGTGAAGAAAAACTAAAACTGATTAGAGAATTTGATGATTTGAAAATTTGACAATTGAGCGGATATTGACTGCCTAATTATCAAATCATCAAATTTTCAAATTGTCTTCTCTTAGATTTCATTCAACTTAAATAATTCCCCCACCCGCACACCTTTCTCCGTGTCTTGCAAAGTGCAGCATTCATACACGGGATCATGCTCGAAGAACAGGATGTAATGGTTGTCGGCGGCTTCGCGGAGAAATGATTTTTTTTCCTGTAAGGTCAATAACGGCCGCGTATCATAAGCCATTATATACGGAATGGGAATGTGCGCCTGCGAGGGCAACAGGTCTGCCATGTACACGATCGTGCGGTCTTTGTAGTGCAATTGTGGCAACATCATCGCCTCGGTATGTCCGCTCACAAAACGGATGGAAAAATCATCCGCAAATGGTAATGTTGCCAGTTTCCCATCAGTAGCTGCCGGCTTTTTGAGCAATTGCAGACGACCACTTTCCTGCAGCGGCAGAATATTCTCTTTCAGAAAAGAAGCTTTCTCGCGGTCATTTGGCTGCACGGCCCAATCCCAATGTTCTTCGTTGCTCCAGTAAATGGCATTGGGAAATGCGGGCGCAAATCCCTCGCCCTGGCGGATCAGCGCGCCACCACAATGATCGAAATGTAAATGCGTGAGAAAAACATCGGTGATGTCTTCGCGACTGAAACCATGTGCCGCCAATGATTTATCCAGCGTGTCGTCGCCATGCAGGTAATAGTGACCGAAAAATTTTGCATCCTGCTTATCGCCCATACCCGTGTCTACCAATATCAAACGGTCACCGTCTTCGATCAGCAGGCAACGCAAAGCCCAACTGCACATATTGTTTTCGTCGGCGGGGTTTAATTTATTCCACATGGATTTTGGCACTACGCCAAACATCGCACCGCCGTCCAGTTTGAAATGGCCGGCATTCACGCTATAAAGTTTCATAGCAGATCGTTTAGGCGGTCTTCCGCTGCTTGGCAAGGGCCAGATACAACCACAACAGCCCTATGGCAAAAAAGACCACAAGTGAAAGAATCGAATTTTGCATACTGCCGGTTTGTTCTTCGATAAAACCGAAACTGAATATACCGATCACGATGGCCAGTTTCTCGGTGAAGTCATAATACGCAAAGAACGAAGCAGTATCTTTTGTTTCGGGCATCAGCTTGGCATAGGTAGAACGGCTGAGGGCCTGAATGCCACCCATTACCAATCCAACGGCAATAGCCAGTCCATAAAACGGATACTCGGCATTGATGCCCATTTCCGGCAATGAAGCAGTATAATAAGCGGCCACGCAGATCACTATCCAGAATAATACAACACCCATCAAAACTTTGATGTTGCCCAATCTCGCCGACAGGCGCGACATACCCCAGGCACCGGCGATGGCCACGAGCTGAATAAGCACCACGGTGATGATGAGCTTGGTATCGGGGAGTTTTAAGACTTTACTGCCAAACAGGGTAGCGGCCAGCATCACCGTTTGCACACCCATGCTGTAAAAGAAGAAAGCACGGAGAAAACGTTTGAGTACCGGCATCTTTGTTACCTCACGATACACTTTACCCATTTCCGTAAATCCGTCTTTGAATACATTTCCTTTTTGCGGTTTGCGTATCTCTACGGCGGGCAGTCGTCTGAAAGTGATCTGCGCAAAACCAAACCACCAAAGGCCCACCAGTAAAAAGGTAATACGGATCGCATCTCCCTGTTCGGGCATGAATGTAACGAGTGCGAAACCGATGGCCTGCATCAATACACTACCGATATAACCATAAGAAAAACCTCTGGCACTGATCCGGTCGCGATCAGCAGGCGCGGCTATTTCAGGGAGATACGCGTTGTAGAATACGAGACTTCCCGCGTAACCCATACAGGCAAACATGAAAGCCAGGATGCCGAGCCACAACCTTCCATCTTCGAAAAAAAACAGGAGGCTGCATCCCAGTGCACCCATGTAACAGAAAAATCGCATGAAGTTTTTCTTATTGCCACGCGTATCGGCAATGGATGTAAGGATAGGATAGAGCAGGGCTACCAGTCCGTAACCCAGGGCGAGCGTATAGTCGTAAAGTGAGGAGTTGACAAAAGTCCGTCCCAGGAATTCCACCCGGTGTCCTTCTCCGGCACCACCTGTTACTGCCAGGAAGTAAATAGGAAAAAACGTGGTGGTGATCACCAGGTTGTACACCGAATTGGCCCAGTCGTACATGGCCCATCCGTTCACAACTTTTTTGGAGGCGGTTTGCATAACTGCAGTGGTTGAGGGTTAAAGGTGGTTCTTGTTTTAATGTTCGATCACGCCGGTCAGGAACAGGATCAAAAGAATAACACCGGCAATGATCCGGTACCAGCCAAACACTTTAAATCCGTAAATCTTCAGGTAGTTGATGAAAAAACGGATCGCTAAAATAGCGACCACAAACGCTACGATATTGCCCACGCCAAACGCGACCATGTTTTCTTTCGATTCCATGATGATCTCATAGCCTTTTCGTGGCAGTTCGGTTGTTCCCCATTTTTTGATAAAAAGAGAATAAGCAGTAGCGGCAAACATGGTAGGCACGGCAAGGAAAAATGAAAATTCAGCCGCGAGGTTACGCGTCATCTTCTGCTGCATACCACCGATGATGGAAGCCGCGCTGCGGCTTACGCCGGGTATCATGGCAATGGTTTGCCAGATGCCGGTGATGAAGGCTTTGGAATAGGTAATCTGATCATCCGACTCGATCGTGGGCCTGTTGAATGCACGGTCGATGAACAACAACACAATGCCTCCGAGCAGTAAGGTAATGGCCACGGTCAGCGGACTTTCCAGCAATGCATCGATCTGGTCGGAAAATAAATAACCGAGCAACAAAGCCGGAATGACACCAATGAAGAGTTTTACATAAAACTGCCAGCGGCGGAAGTCGAAGAATTTTCTCCAGTACAATACCACTACTGCGAGAATGGCGCCCAATTGTATCGCTACTTCAAATAATTTGGTGAACTCTTCTTTGTGAATGCCCAGGAATGTGCTGGCGATGATCATGTGTCCGGTGGAGGATACCGGTAAAAATTCTGTCAGTCCTTCCACAATGGCCACAATGATGGCTTCAATGATCGTCATGAATGGAGAATATTTATAAGAATGATAAAGAAACGAAATGATTGCCAATAAAAAAGAGGTTGCGTCTTTATTTTGACACAACCTCTTCTCTGCGGCTGATAACAGCCTTTATGCTTTTTTGGGAGATTTGAATATCGCGAAGACTTCGATCACCAGTCCTGCCAGGATCACCAACGGCGCAATAGTGATACGTGTGGCACTATATACTTCTTTCGGGTTAAACACATTGGGGTCTTTGCTGGCACCACCACTCATCAGGAACATGCCGATTGCAATTACCACAATACCGATCAGCATCCAGATATAGTTGTCACGTGTAAACAGGGCGTCGGTTGTCGTTTTTTCTGCCATAATGGAGATTTTGGATGCGCAATATATTAATAAATCCGGGATTCGGGATCAATAGAGGTCGTCGAGTTTCATGCGGAGGTACTTCAGTACACTGCGGTAAGTACTCAACAGGCTGATCAGCACGCCGATCAGGATCAGGCCGCTGAATAAAATGGCCAGTTGCGTATTATCGCGGAGCGAATACAGGCCGGTGATTACTTTTTCCGCGCCGAGGATCATCAGGTACACGAACACGGAGGCAATGACCCCTCCGATAGCGCCGTTGATGATGGCCCGTATATTCATCGGACGTGCAATGAATCCGCGGGTGGCGCCCACCATCTGCATCGTCTTGATCAGGAAGCGGTTGCTGAACATCGCCAGGCGGATCGTATTGTCAATCAGCACGATGGCTACCAGCGACAGCAATATGGCCACGGCCAGGATAACCATGGAGATGTTGCGGATATTTTTGGTCATCACGTCGATCAGCGATTCGGGATAGTTCACATCGCTTACATAGGTCTGCTGTTCGAGGTCCTTTTTGATCATTTCCAGCGAATCCTTCTCCACATAATCCGTTTTGATGCCCACGTATATGGCGTCCGGTAGCGGATTCTCCGTCATGAATTTGTCCCAGCTTTCGTTGCCGTCGGCCAGGTAGATCTTTTTAGCCTCCTCCTTGTCCACGAACTGCGAAGCCCGGGTATACGGGCGGCTGTTGATATAATTCACCAGCGCCACACTGTCCTTGGGATTGAGGTCACCCCGCAGGAAAGCTTTCACCTCTATACTTTCTTTGAAATAATCACCGAGTTTGTTGGCGTTGATCACGAGCCATCCAATAATGCCCAGCAACACCAATACCAGGGTTACCCCCAGGATCGACATGAAATAGGAAGGTTTGCTGCGCTTGATCGAAGCTTTGTTGGTACGAGCCATGAATCACAAATTTTTTCGAAAACGAATGGGTTAGTCCTTGTCTTTGCCCGCGATGGAAGGCATGCAGGCAAATTTAGCAGATTCAGCCCTACAATCAGTATTTTTGCTGCCCATTTTAAACGGTAAGCCGCGGCGTATATTGCCACCGGCAACGCCTCAGATGTTAAAAAGACGCTAATGCTGTCCACAGGCAGCGGGCTTTATTAAAACAACGGCAAAAAATTATGGAGTACAATTTCCGGGATATTGAAAAGAAATGGCAGCAAACGTGGAAGGATACCAACGCCTATCGTGTGTCCAACAAGCGTGACAAACCGAAGTACTATGTGCTCGATATGTTCCCTTATCCCAGCGGAGCCGGCCTGCACGTAGGTCACCCGCTTGGTTATATTGCCTCCGATATTTTCGCGCGCTATAAACGCCTCAAAGGCTTCAACGTGCTGCACCCGATGGGCTACGATGCATTTGGCCTGCCTGCGGAACAATATGCCATCGACCATGGTATTCATCCCGCCGTGTCCACACATGCCAACATCATTAACTTCCGCACACAGTTGGATAATATCGGTTTTTGCTTCGATTGGGAGCGCGAAGTACGTACCTCAGATCCCGGTTATTACAAATGGACACAATGGATCTTCCTGCAATTGTTCAAAAGCTTCCTGAACCGTCAGACAGGCAAGGCTACGCCCATTACCGAACTGGTGGCGGCTTTTGAAAAAGAAGGAAATAAAAATCACCCATTCCCCAATGATAAATTCCGTGTGGAAGCAGGCAGCGAATCACTGGCCACTTTCACCGCGGATCAATGGAATAGCTTTGATGAGTTCACCCGCGAATCCATTTTGATGGAATACCGCCTGGCCTATTGCGGCTACGGTGAAGTAAACTGGTGCGAAGCGCTCGGTACCGTATTGGCCAACGACGAAGTGATCAATGGCGTAAGCGAACGAGGAGGTTATCCTGTTGTGCGCAAGAAACTGCGCCAATGGTATCTGCGCATAACCGAGTATGCCGATCGTTTGCTCGACGGACTGCAGCAGGTCGATTTCAGCGATGCGATGAAAGAAATGCAGACCAACTGGATCGGCAAGTCTTCCGGAGCAGAGATCGATTTTGCGATCAAAGGCCACGACCGCAAGCTGCGCGTATACACTACGCGTCCCGATACCATTTTTGGTGTAGACTTCATGGTGATCGCTCCGGAACTCGACTGGATCGGTGAAGTGCGTTCGGACGAGCAGGCCGCCGAGGTGGACGACTATATCGCCTACGTGAAAAGCCGCAGTGAACGCGAGCGCATGGCGGAGAAAAAGATCTCCGGCGTGTTCACCGGCGCTTATGCCATCAATCCTTTTGACGGAAGAGAGATTCCTGTCTGGATATCAGAATACGTACTCGCAGGTTATGGCACCGGCGCCATCATGGCCGTGCCTTGCGGCGATGAACGCGACTTCCGTTTTGCCAAACATTTCAATATTCCCATTACCAATATCATCGGTTCGCATTTCAACGGAGAAGACGCCAACCCTACCAAAGATGCAATACTGGAAAATTCCGGTTTCCTCAATGGGCTGAACATGCGTGAGGCTATGGAGGTGGCCATCAAAGCCATCGAAGAAAAAGGAATTGGTACGCGGAAAGTAAATTATAAAATGCGCGATGCGGCCTTCAGCCGTCAGCGTTACTGGGGTGAGCCGTTTCCCATCCGTTGGGAAAATGGTATTGCTTATCCGCTGGATGAATCCCAATTGCCTTTGCAATTGCCGGAAGTGGAAAGCTACAAACCGGGACCCGAAGGGGAAGGACCATTGGCCAATATTCCGGAGTGGACGGCACAACACCTGGAAACGAATACCATGCCCGGCTATGCCGGATCGTCCTGGTATTTTCTCCGCTACATGGACCCGCACAATGAAAAAGAATTCTGTAACCGCGAAGTGTCCGATTATTGGGGTCAGGTAGACTTATACATCGGTGGTACCGAGCATGCCGTAGGGCATTTGCTGTACAGCCGCATGTGGACCAAGGCGCTGTATGACCTGGGTTATATCGGTCATGAAGAGCCGTATAAAAAGCTCGTGAACCAGGGCATGATCCAGGGCAGCAGCCGGTTTGTATACCGGTTGACCGGTACCAATCAATTTGTGTCGAAAGGATTGCTGGACAGTGAGGGAAAATATGGATTGCAATCAACCGATGCGATCCGGGTGGATGTGAACTTTGTCGATGGCGTTGAATTGGATATGTCCGCTTTTAAAACGTGGCGGAATAATGAATATGCCAATGCAGAATTTATTCTCGAAGATGGTAAATATATCTGTGGAATGGAAGTGGAGAAGATGTCCAAATCCAAGTTCAATACCGTCAATCCAGACGACCTGGTGCACAGATATGGAGCGGATACCTTCCGGATGTATGAAATGTTCCTCGGTCCGGTGGAGATGAGCAAACCCTGGGATACCAAAGGCATTGAAGGTGTGCACCGTTTTCTCAAAAAACTCTGGCGTTTGTTCTTCGACGAAACCAAAGGCGCAATCTGGAACACTGAGAAAGCTACCGATGCCGAATTGAAAGTGTTGCACAACACGATCCGCCGCATCGACGCTGATACGGAACGATTCAGTTTCAACACCGGTGTGAGTGGGTTCATGATTGCGGTAAACGAACTAAGCGATCTCAAGTGTAACAAAAAAGAAATACTGGAAAAATTGCTGGTGTTGATGGCGCCTTACGCACCGCATATCACTGAAGAGTTGTGGAAACAATTAGGCAATACCGGCAGCATTCTCGATGCTTCTTATCCTGTATTCGAAGAAAAGTATGTGGTTGAATCTGCCAAGGAGTACCCGATTTCAGTGAACGGCAAAGTGCGCACGACCATGTCTATTTCCCTCGACGCCGATCAGGCGCAGGTGGAGGAAATTGTGTTGGGCAATGATGTTGTACAGAAATGGCTGGAAGGCAAGGGACCCAAGAAGATCATTTATGTGAAGAATAAGATGATCAATGTGGTGGTGTAGGGAGTGATGAGTATTAAGTAATAAGTTTTAAGTAAACAGCTCGGGAAGGTGTAAGGTATAGGGCGGAAGGTGTAAGGCAGGGGGTTATAAGTTTTAAGTATTAAGTTTTAAGTAAACAGCCATTGACGATTCACCATTGACCATTGACGATTCACCATTCACCATTCACCATTCACGAACTTGCACATTTTGTATAAACGGCAACCCTTCTTCCGCATTTAACCGTACCTTAAACCCGCCAAAAAATACAGCTCATGCAGAAGTTTCTCCTCGCACTGTTGCTCACTTGCAGCAGTTCTTGTTTATTCGCACAGGCCAATGATGCCTACTTTCTCTCCAATCCAAGTTTGTCGCCTGATGGCAAAACCGTCGTGTTCAGTTTTGAAGGCGATCTCTGGAAAGCCGATGTGAAAGATGGCAGAGCATCGCGGCTCACGGCCATGCAGGGCTATGAAACCAGCCCGCGTATTTCACCGGACGGTAAATGGATCGCATTCACAGGACGCCAGTACGGAAACGCGGACATTTATATCATGCCGCTCGCCGGAGGTGATGTGCAGCAACTCACATGGCATAGCAGCAACGATGATGTAAGTAGTTGGAGCTGGGATTCCAAATACATTTATTTTAACAGCGGCCGCGACGGACAGATTTCGGGCTACAAACTCGCCCGCGAAGGCGGTACTCCGCAACGCGTGCTCGGCAGCTTCTTCTTTCAGTTCGATCACGCGCTGGTAGAACATCCATCCAGCGGTGAAATATTTTTCAACGATACATGGGAAAGCTCCAACCAGGTTCAGCGCAAGCGTTACAAAGGACCGTTTAATCCTGATATTCAATCGTACAATCCTACTACCAAACAATTCAAAAAATACACAGAGTGGGAAGGAAAAGACTTCGGTGCAACGATCGACCGTACCGGGCGCGTGTATTTTATTTCCGATGAAGCCAACGGAGAGTATAATCTTTATACCATGGATAATGGAAAAAAGAAAGCACTCACCCGTTTTTCTTCTTCAATTAAATCACCACAGGTAAATGCGGATGGCGGATTAGTGGTTTTTGAAAGAGATTACCAGCTTTGGTTGTATGATGTGAAGGCCGGCACGGAGAAAAAATTGTCTGTTTCTATTGTGCGCAATAATGTTCTGCCCAAGGAAAAAGATTTCGATGTGCGTGGCAATATCAATGGTTTTGATGTATCCCCCGATGGCAAAAAACTTTGCTTTATTTCAAGAGGTGAATTATTCTTAAGCGATGCCGAAGGAAAATTCATCCGCCAGGTTGCCCGCGGTTCTGCCGAGCGTGTACGCGAAGCAAAATGGCTCAGCGATAATAAAACCATTTTGTTCAGCCAGACGGCAGACGGCTATACCAACTGGTTTACGATTGCGGCCGACGGCTCCGCTGCCTTGAAACAAATAACCCGCGACGCACGCAATAACCGTCTCATTAATTTCAATAAAAAAAGAGATCAGGCAGTTTACCTCAGCGGCCGCGACGAACTGCGCTTGCTCGATCTGAAAACATTGGTCAGCAAAACGGTATTAAAAGATGAGTTCTGGGGATTCCAAAACAGCCAGCCCGGTTTTTCTCCGAATGGTGAATACATCGTATTCACGGCCTACCGCAATTTTGAGCAGGACATCTTTGTACATCATATCAAACAAAATAAAACCACCAACCTGACCGGTACCGGCATCACCGAAATGAATCCGATCTGGTCGCCTGATGGCAAATACATTTATTTCACTTCACAACGCCTGAAACCAGCCTATCCGTTTGGCATGCAGCAGGCACGCGTTTATCGCATAGCATTGGAGAAACTCGATGATCCATTCCGCATGGACAAATTCGATGAGCTGTTCAAAGAAGAAAAGAAAGATACGCTTGCAAAAAAAGATTCGACTAAAAAAGCGCCACCGGTGCCAGTGGAAGAATCGCTGACCATCGATACGGACTTGCTGATCGAGCGGATGGAACAAATCAGTCCTTCCCTTGGCATGCAGGTATTGATGGCTGTTTATCAGAAAGGGGAGAAGACAACCGTACTTTATGCAAGCAATCATGGAGAAGGCAAAATGGCTTTATGGAAAACGGTGATAGAACCCTTTGAAGCCAACAAAACGGAAAAAATTGCAGGCACCGACGGCAACTTCCCTTCCGACGTTGTAATCAATGGCGATAAACTCTTTCTGTTGCAAAGCGGCACCATCAATAAGCTGAGCCTGGAGCCTGCAAAGGTTGATCCGGTCAGCATTTCATCTACTTTCCGCCGCAATCTGCAGGCAGAATTCTCGCAAATGGTGGATGAGGCCTGGGCCCAGATGGAAGAAAATTATTATGATGATAAATTCCATGGTATCAATTGGAAAAAAGTAAAACAATATTACGCGCAGTTTGTGCCGTACCTGAACAACCGCTCCGATCTGCGCGTCCTGCTCAATGATATGTTGGGTGAACTTAATTCTTCGCACCAGGGATTTGGCACTTTCGGTACTGATGAGATGGTGCCGTTCAGCAACAGCACGATGGAAACGGGAATCGTATTTGATAATAATGATCCCTATAAAGTAAATTATGTCCTGAAGCGGTCTGCTGCCGACAAAAAAGGCGTCGATATCAAAGCCGGCGACATCCTTACAGAAGTAAACGACGAAAAAGTATCGGCTACCCGCGACCGCAGCTATTACTTTACACGTCCGTCTGCGGATAAGGAAATCAAACTGACCTTCACCCGTGCGGGCAAAACCTATTCCGTACGGCTGCATCCGCAATCAAGTTTGTATGCTAATTACTATGATGAATGGATCGATCGTAATCAGCAGCGTGTGGATGAACGGGGCAAAGGCCGCATTGCTTATGGGTGCATGAAAAACATGGGTCAGGGTGAACTCGAGCAGTTCATCGCCGACATGACCCGGGAGTTGCCCAACCGAGATGCGCTGATCCTCGACCTGCGTTATAACACGGGTGGTAACGTGCACGATGAAGTATTGCAATTCCTTTCACGTAAAACATACCTGCAATGGGGCTACCGCGAAGGTATACGCACCGGTCAGCCGAACTTTGCACCGGCCGACAAACCGATCGTGTTACTGATCAATGAACAATCATTGAGCGATGCGGAAGTCACTTCACAGGGATTCAAGGCGTTGAAGCTTGGCCAGATCGTTGGTAACGGCACTTATCGCTGGATCATCTTTACCAGTGGTGTTGGCCTGGTAGACGGATCGGCAGTGCGCATGCCGGGCTGGGGCTGTTACAGCCTGGAAGGAAAAGACCTGGAAATGACAGGTGTGGAACCGGATATCAAAGTGCTCAATAGTTTCTCGGATAAGGTCAACGGCCGTGATCCGCAGCTTGACCGGGCGATCGAGGAGATATTGAAGAAGCTGTAGGTAGTAAGTAGTAAGTAATAAGTAGTAAGTAATAAGTAGTAAGTAATAAGGTATGAGGCGTAAGGAAAACAGCGGCCCTACATTTCGGGCATAGGTTTTAGATAATAAGTAGCAGGTAAAACAAAGACGGCTGTTTATTCACGATTGACGATTCACGATTGACGATTGACCATTCACCTTTTTGAATTTTGACTTTTTACTTTTGAATTATATGAAACAATACTTCCTGCTCACGCTGTCCCTCCTGTCGCTCGCAGCTACTGCGCAGGACATGAACGTAATGAGTTTTAATATCCGGTTGAATATAAAATCGGATAGCCTCAATGCCTGGCCTTACCGCAAGGACAATGTTGCTTCGCAGATACTGTACCACCAGGTGCATCTGCTCGGCGTGCAGGAAGCTTTGCATGACCAGATGGAAGATCTGAAAGCACGGCTTCCACGTTATCGTTCGGCTGGCGGCGGACGCGATGACGGAAAAACAAAGGGTGAATACTCGGCCATATTTTATGACACAGTCAGGTTGCAGGCGCAGCAGTGGGGCCAATTCTGGTTGTCGGAAACACCAGATAACCCCGGCGCAAAAGGATGGGACGCTGCCTATCCGAGAATGGTGACCTGGGTCCGCTTCCGCGACAAGCTGACGAAAAAAGCTTTCGTCGCGTTCAATACCCATTTTGATCACATGGGGCAGGTAGCCCGGAGGGAAAGCGCCAAAATGATCCTGCAGAAAGCCAAAGAGATCGCAGGCAATCTTCCCTTCCTCTTTACCGGCGATTTTAATGCCGCACCTTCCGACGAACCAATAAAGATCATCACAGATCAGCACAACCCTTTACACCTTACCGACGCAAAAGGCAAAGCTGCTTTTCATTATGGTCCCTCGGGTACGTTCAACGGCTTCCGTTCCGCAGAAGTAAATGACGATCCCATCGATCATATTTTTCTGAAAGGCAACTGGACTGTCAGCAGTTATGCAGTGTTATCAGAAACGTGGAGAGGCCGGTTTGCCTCCGATCATTTTGCCGTGCTGGTTACATTAAGGTTGCGGTGAGGCAGATGCCGGTGGAGATTTTTCTTTATAAAGACGGATGGATGCACTGCTGCCTTCCGTACTTTCCAGCCTTGCTTCGTATCTGCGGCCTCTGTTCTCTGCTACCATGTAGGCCGTATTAGGAGGGATGGTTCCCAGATTTTCAGCCACCATCACTAATTCGTTGCTCTCTTCGAGATCGGCTATGGCAAATCTTATGGTGTAAGGCGTTCCCAGCAAACCGATGTGTTCAAAGACCAGCTTTCCGTTCAGGAATAAAGAAATGGAATCGCCGTCGATCTGCGCATTGTCATAAAATCTTAATTCAATTGAATCTCCGGTGAGCGGAATTTCCTTTGCCACTACTTTTTTGCGTACCTGGAATTTGTCGGCAATCGTCACAGGAGCGGGCGGTTTGGCCACCGCTATTACGGGTGCGGGCACCGGTTTAGGTTGCGGAGCGGGTTTTTCCTTTGCGGGAGCTTTGGCAACCGGCGGGTCGGGTTGTTTCTTAACCACGGGCGGAGGGGGCTCGGGAGCCTTTACGGGTTGCTGAAAAGCGATCAGTCCGACACTGTCGATCAGGTAAGGATCATTGCCACCAACCAAGTAATTATCAAGGATGAAATCCCATTCGTCGTTGAAAACGGCCCGGTCTGTCTTACTCAGGTCCACGGGGCCTTTGTCGGGTTTTTCTTCTGTACCGGCTTTGCCATTGAGCAGCATTTTGCCACCGCCGGGGCAATTGAAGTCGGCATGTGAGATAAGCGCTTGTTTGCCGGGCGTGCCGAGTACCCCGTTTTTTTCCTCGATCAACTGATCATCCCACCAAACCACTTCGCTGTTGCGCTGGTCGAAAAAGCCTTTGATGCTGTAGCGGCGGTAATTGCGTGCGGACTCATAATAATAGGAAGTGCCGGTGAGGCTGTCACCGTTCTGGATAATTTTCAATTCAACTTTTTGCCGGTTTATGCGGCCTTTCCACACGCCGGTGATCATTTGGGCATTTGCGTTAGCGAAAAAAGCAAGGAAGAAAATGAGGGGAAAAAGGCTTTTCGGATGCATGGGAATTTAACGTCTGGAAGTCAAAACTATTATCCGGAGGCATTAAATAAGGAACCAGGACCGGAAAAAAAGAAAAAAGGTGTTAAAAATTGCGGGGATCGAAAAAATAAATACCTTCCAACATTAAACTCCGCAAGGAGCTGCTTAACCAATTACTACAATCTTCTGCTTATGAGAAAGATCTACTTATTGTTCTTTTCATTACTTTCTTTATTGGCGGTTACGCAAAATGCCTCTGCGCAGCTTGTGGTGACTATCCCTGCGGCCAATACCAATACCGGTAGCGCAAGGTTTCCGCTCGGTAACTGGTGGGGCTTTGAGCGTAGCGCCTCTATTTACACTCCAGCCCAGATAGGTCTGCCGGGTACCATCACCAGAATTGCCTATTATGTCAATTCGGTGTCGTCTCCCGCCGCTGTTGTTTCACCCAGAATTTACATGAAACACCGCAGTAACCTGTTCTCAACCGGCACTACTTACGCTTCTGAAACAACCGGTGCCACACTGGTTTACGGCCCTACTAACATTCCTGCGGCAAATTTTGTAGCTGGTCAATGGGTGGTGATCGATCTGGCCACTCCGTTTAACTACAACGGTACAGACAACCTTGAGGTGATCACGGAAGTGAACGCCGGCGGCGGCGGCAACGAAGGCCAGTTTGCCAAGCAATTCCGCTATTCTACCGCTGCTAATTCTTTCCAGGGATGGACCGCTGATAACACAGCTCCTGCCGGAAACGGCACGGTGAGTGGTAACCGCCCTAATATTCAATTTACGCTTACGGTTCCCCCTTGCGTACCGGGCTCATTGGCTGGCGGTACGATCTCGGCACCTGCAGCAGTTTGTCCGGGTACCAACAACCTCACTGTTACCGCAAGTGGCGGTAGTGTTGGTTCGGGACTTACCTATCAGTGGCAGTCTGCCCCTGCAGCTGGTGGCCCCTGGACCGACATTCCTTCTGCTAACACAGGAGGCAGCGTAACCGTTACGCAAACAGTAACTACGTTCTATCGCCGTAAAATGACATGTTCCGGTACTGACGCTTACAGTAATGAAATTTCTGTAGGTATGAACGGCCCTACACAATGTTATTGTGTCCCTGCTTTCTCTAATGGTACTGAACCAATCACGCTGGTAAACATTGCCGGCATCAACAATACTTCTCCGGCTGCGACCAGCTCTCCGGCTTATGAGAATTTCACGGCCCTGCCTCCGGCTGCGCTGTTCAAAGGACAGGCACATCCGATCACGATCAAAGGCAACACCGATGGTAGCTTCACTACTTATATCGCCGCTTACTTCGACTGGAACCAGGATGGTGATTTCGATGATGCAGGTGAGGCTTATTACCTCGGCACGATTGCTAACTCTACCGGTACGGATGCCGTACAACTGGTTGCTACTATTACACCTCCGGCCAGTGCGCTGGACGGTAATACAAGAATGCGCATTACCAAAAAGTTCGGTACTTCAGGTCAGGCGGTTGATGTAGCCGCGGCTCCCCCCTGTAACACGGCCGGCTTCGGTCAGGCAGAAGATTACATGGTAAATGTATCTACGCCACTTTGCGCATTGCCAAGCAACATCACCGCTTCTTCTCCCATTCCTGTGGGCGCGATACTTAACTGGACCGCCGCTTCTCCGGCTCCCGGAGCAACAGGAGGATACGAGTGGGCAGTTACTTCAACCAATACCTCTGCTACAACCAACGTTGTGTCTTCCGGCACAACTGATAACGTAACTACTACTGCCAACGCAGCTGGCCTTACTGCCAATACCGTTTATTATGTATGGGTACGTACGCATTGCGGTGGTGGTGTTTACAGCCCATGGGCCGGACCTGTCCAGTTCAGATCAGCTTGTAACCCGACTACCTTACCATATGTACAGAAGTTTGATGCCATCACGCCGCCAGCTTACCCTGACTGTTTCACCGTTCAGAATGTAAATGGTGGTTTGACATGGCAGACATGGACAACATCATCAGGTCTGGCTGCCAACTCTCAGCCTAACTCTATCCGTTGTACGGTAGATGCCAGCGGGCCGGCTGATGACTGGTTCTTCCTGCCTGCATTCAACCTCACTGGTGGCACTCCTTACTACCTGTCTTTTGCTTACAAAGGATCAGATGTTGGATTCATCACCCGTATGGAGGTGAAATATGGTAACGCTCCGAATGCAGCAGCAATGACCAACACGCTGTTCACCAACAATAACATCACCAGCAGCCTTAATGATCCATGGGCTTTCCAGACAAGTCCGTTTACACCGGCTGCCAGCGGTATCTATTATATCGGCTTCCATTGCACCACTCCTGCAAGTCAGGGCTGGCTGTATGTGGATGATATCGGTGTTGAGCTTTGCCCGACTCCGACAAATGTGAATGCTGTTGGCATCACGCCTACCAGTGCCGTGGTAAACTTTACGGGTTCAGCATCCAACTATATTGTTGAATACGGTCCTGTAGGATTCGTTCCCGGTACCGGTACAACAGCAGGTGGTGGTACAATTATCCCGACCACTTCATCTCCTGTTATCATATCAACAGGTCTGAGTGCAGCTACCAACTATGATGTGTATGTACGTGCGATCTGCGGACCTACTCCAAGCAGCAATACAAAAGGTACACTCACTACGTTGTGTAATGCTACCAACATCATCTATACACAGAACATGGAAACCGCGACTCCTGCCCTCGGCATGCCTACTTGTACAAGCAAGCAGGATGTGAACGGCAACAGCGGTGCTTACGATCCGGGTGATGGCTTCTTCACTCCGCCTTCAGGTGGTGGTGGATGGGAGTCTTATACCGGTACAACGCAGACTTATGTGTCTGCAACCAAGAGCATTGTTTACCGTTACGACGCAAGTAATCTTAACCGCGGCGCTGACGACTGGTTCTACCTGCAAGGTCTGAACCTCACCGCTGGCACCTCCTATCGTCTGAAGTTCTTCTACAAAGCTTCCGACGGACCTGATTACTTCGAAAAACTGCAGGTAACTTATGGTGCTGCAGCTTATGCTCCGGCACAGACAAACGTGTTGTGGACCAACAATAACATTGTTACCAACATCAACAGTCCGTTTGATTCTGTAATCGTTGACTTCTCCCCAGCAGCTACCGGCGTTTATTATATCGGTTTCCATGCAATGTCTGATGCAGATAATGCCTTCATCTACCTGGATGACGTTTCTGTAAAACTTGCACCGAAAGTAGACGTAGGTGTTACCGCAGTTCCGCTGCCGACCCTGACCTGTCCTACCGACGGCGTGTTCCTGCAGGCTACTGTACGTAACTTCAACACCACTCCGCAGAACTTTGCAACTTATCCTGTTACTGTGAAAGCAGATATAACGGGTGCGGTAACAGGTACGGCCAGTGCAACGATCAACACCGGAACACTTGCTCCGGGTGCCAGCACTACCATTTACCTGAGCCCTGCAATCAACTTCAACGTTGGTGGTACTTATAATATCAAGGCTTACACATCATCTCCGGATGATCCTGAGTTTGCGAACGATACACTGCGTACATCTGTAAACGTGAATCCGTTCCCGGTTGCGCCTGTTGTTACGCCTGCTGCTCCTGCCATTTGTATCGGCAGCACCGTACAGCTTAGCACGCAGTATACACCGCCGCCGCCTCCGACTACCAGCAGTTTCCCTTCCGGCACTATCAGTGTAGCCATTCCTGATAATGCGCCTGCCGGAGGTACTCACACGATTGCCGTAAGCGGCATTCCTGCCGGTGCATCAATCCTGTCGATGGCAGTAACGGCTAACGTAAGCCACGCCTGGATCGCCGACGTGGTACTGAACCTGAAAGCGCCTAACGGAAAAGTGCTGAACCTCTTCAATGCGAAAGGAGGCACAGCCGGTAACCTGGTGAATACCGTGTTCAGCTCTACTTCCACCAATGCCATCCCAACTACGGGAGCGCCTTATACAGGTACTTTCCGTCCGGATGCAGCTATCGGAGTAGGTGCTACCAACAATACATCGAATGCAACAGGTTTCAGCGAACTGTACTCTGTACCAAACGGTAACTGGACCATTTCAGCACGCGATATTGAAGCACTGATCGGTGGTACTATTACTTCATGGACCATCACGATCACTTACGGTACTGTTAACCCGACTGTAACCTGGGCGCCTGTAACCGGCCTCTTCACCGATGCCGCCGCTACAGTTCCTTATACAGCAGGTGCCAACGTACTCAGCGTATATGCGAAGCCTACACAGACAACCACTTATACCGTAACGGCAACAGGGGCAGGTCCTTGTACACGCACTGCCAACGTTACTGTAACGGTTAACCCGCTGCCAACCGTCACCATCGGTAGTCTGCCTGATACAGTATGTATCAGCGATCAGATCGTGCCGCTGTCCGGAACACCTGCGGGTGGCGTATGGTCTGGTATCGGCGTATCGGGTAACAACTTCATTCCGCCGGCCACTGCAGTAGGCACCTACACGCTGCGTTATACTTACAATAACCAGTTTAACTGTTCAGCATCTGCCACACGCTCTATCGCGGTGAAAGATTGCCCTGAACGTTACAACCAACTGCGTGATGACGCGGTGATCCTGTGGCCAAACCCAAGCGATGGTCAGTTCAACATCCGCATCAACAGCGTACTGTATGACTGGCTGTCTGTAAGGATCTACACTGCTACCGGCGAACTGGTAGGCCGTAAAGATCTCAGTGGTCTGACATTTGGCCGTGTGATTCCGTTCGATTACTCACACCTGGCCGGAGGCGTATACTTCGTTCAATTCTACTACAAGAATGGCGACCGCGCTACCGACAAGACCTTCAAGATCATCGTTGGTCATAACTAATCATAACTAAACGCAAATCGATATAACCCTGCCAACCGGCGGGGTTATTTTTTTAACGGCAGTATTGATTAATTTCACGGCGATTTAAACAGAGCTTATGCGATTTCTTGTGATGTTTGCTACGTTGTTTGTGGGGGCGTTGATGCCCGTGCAGGCTATTCTGAATGCCAGGCTTGGCCGGCAGAATGGAGGGCCGCTTATCGGGGCCCTCGTGAGCTTCCTCGTGGGAGCGGTATGCCTCGTCATCCTCAATCTTATTGTCAACTACCCGGCTATGCAGCAGATGCGGTCCTGGAGTGCGAGTCCCTGGTATCTCTGGGTGGGTGGTATCCTCGGTGCCATGTTCGTGGGATATATTACCTGGGTGAGCCCGCAACAGGGTGTGGCGCTCACATTTGCACTGGCCGTGAGCGGGCAGATATTTGCTTCGATGGTCATCGACCACTATGGATTGTTTGGTACGGCCATCCGCACCATTACCTGGGAAAAAATTGCGGGGGCCCTGCTGATCCTCGGCGGTCTGCTGCTGATCAAAAAATAGACACCGGAAGAATCGGTGTATCTTGCACCGTACATAATATGGCGAATCCCAATCTCGATACCAACAAGTCTTCCCTCAGTGCTGCCGACAAGGAGTTTGAAAATAATATCCGGCCGGCCAGCATTGTGGAGTTTTCGGGGCAATCCCAGATCATCGACAACCTGAAGGTTTTTATACGTGCGGCGAAAATGAGAGGCGAAGCGCTTGATCACGTGCTCTTTCATGGTCCTCCAGGCCTTGGCAAGACTACGTTGTCACGCATTGTGGCCCACGAGCTGGGTGTAAACATCAGGGAGACCAGCGGTCCCGTTATCGAAAAGCCAGCCGACCTCGCAGGTCTTTTGACAGGACTGGAAAAAAATGATGTACTGTTCATCGATGAAATCCACCGGCTTTCCACCGTAGTGGAAGAATACCTGTATGCTGCGATGGAAGACTACCGCATCGATATCATGATCGACAGTGGTCCCAATGCCCGCAGCATTCAGCTGAGCCTGAATCAATTTACGCTCATTGGTGCCACAACGCGCAGCGGCTTGCTGACAGCACCGCTTCTCTCGCGTTTTGCCATTAAATCAAGATTGGAATATTATTCTGCTGACACCTTGCGGCAGATTGTACAGCGCGCCGCGAATATCCTGCAGGTGAAAATATCGATCGAAGCAGCGGGTGAAATCGCACGCCGGAGCCGTGCCACGCCACGTATCGCCAACGGGTTGCTGCGCCGTGTGCGGGACTTTGCGCAGGTACTCAACGATGGCGAAATCGATATGGGTATTACCAAACATGCACTCAAGGCGCTGAACGTGGATGAGTATGGCCTGGATGATATGGATAATAAAATTCTGGCAACGATCATTGACAAGTTCAAAGGTGGGCCTGTTGGCATTACCACCATTGCTACGGCAGTGGGAGAAGAGCCGGGTACATTGGAAGAAGTCTATGAGCCGTTCCTGATCCAGGAAGGATTTCTGCAGCGAACACCCCGCGGCCGAGAAGTGACACTAAAGGCGTATGAACATCTGGGACGCCAGCAGCCCGGAGGGCAACCACAGCTCTGGTAATTCAAAAGTAAAAAGTCAAAATTCAAAAAAGGCAATCGTGTGAATACTGCTCCCTGAGCCCGAAGTGTCGGGCCGATACTTCGGCCACTCAAAGGGGCACCGTGGGGCACCGTGTCAATGGTCAATGAACGATCCGGAATTACGGTCACATTCACTTATTGCTAAGAAAAAGCCCCTGCCTGAGCAGGGGCTTTTTCTTTTATTCTCTGACGACAAGGCGAAAACCATTGCCGTGAATATTGACGATCTCGATCTTTTCATCGTCTTTCAGGTATTTTCGCAGCTTAGCAATATATACGTCCATGCTACGGCCGTTGAAGTAAGTATCACTTCCCCAGATTTTTTTCAGTGCCTGATCGCGGGGCAGCAGATCATTGAGGTGTTCAGCCAGCATTTTCAGCAATTCATTCTCCTTCGGAGAAAGTGTTTGCGTGTTGCCGCCGTGTATCAGTTGACGCAGCTTGGGATTGAAATGATAACTGGACAGGTCAAACTCCTTGTTCTCGTTTTCCTTGGTCAGTTCCTCATTGCGTTTGAGGATTGCTTTTATTTTCAGCAGCAATACTTCACTGTCGAAAGGCTTGGTGATATAATCGTCGGCGCCGAGTTTATATCCCTGGATGATATCCTCCTTCATGGTCTTGGCACTGAGGAAGAACAGGGGAATATCAGGATCTACATCACGAATCTCTTCCGCCAGCGTAAAGCCGTCCATGTTGGGCATCATCACGTCCAGCAGGCAGAGATCAAATTTTTCACGTTGAAAAGCGGCCAGGCCGAGACGGCCGTCCCTTTCCAGCGTTACATCATAATCATTTAATTCCAGATAATTCTTCAATACGCTCCCCAGGTTCGGATCATCTTCACACAACAAAATTTTGGGTTTCTTTATATCCATGTTGTTCGTTTTTTACTTTGACGACAAATAAAGTTAAAGGTTTTTGTGATGGAACGGCGACGTGCAGAATTTTTTGTTAAAAGGTCCCGTTTTACGCCTCTTTCTACTCCTTTATCCTCCCTAAATTTGTGCCATGCGTGTTACAACCGACAATAAATGGAAAAAACTGATCATCATCGGCGATCGCGTACTTGTTAAACCCACTCATCCGGGTGAACGTACGGCCAGTGGTCTTTATCTTCCTCCCGGAGTACAGGAGCGGGAAAAAGTGCAGCAAGGCTATGTGATCAAGACCGGCCCCGGCTACGCCATTCCGATGCCGGTGGAGAATGAACCCTGGAAATCAGATGAAGAACAGGTGAAGTATGTCCCGCTTCAGGCAAAAGAAGGCGACCTTGCCATCTTCCTCGTAAGCGGTGCCACCGAAGTGATGTATGAAAATGAAAAATATTTCATTGTACCACAAGGCGCGATATTAATGCTGGAAAGGGAAGAGGATATGTAGGGCTTAAGGCGTAAGGTAGAAGGTGTAAGGTTTAACAGCCGGTTTTAAGTAATAAGTTGTAAGTGCATGGACCTGGCCCCGGCTGTTTTATTCACCATTCTCTCCCGGTACTGCGGGATGAACATTGGCGCGGTGCCCCTTCGGGAGGCCGAAGTATCGGCCCGACACTTCGGGCTCAGAGAGCACAATTCACCTATTCACGATTAACGCGGTGCCCCTTCGGGCATAAGTTTTAAGTTATAAGTAATGCAGCCTGAAAGCACAGACCTGGCCCGGGCTGTTTTTATTCACGATTGACGATTGACCATTCACCTATTTTCTTACCTTAACCCCAAATTTTCTTTATGGCAGACACCACCGCCTTTCTTGATGCCGTCAAAGCCGGCTATACGTTCAAAGGAGAATCATTTCGCCTGGGCAGTGCCATGCTCGATGGACATGTAGTACCCGGCGCCGATGTTTTTATCCCCTTCCGCACACTCAACCGCCACGGCCTTATTGCCGGCGCAACGGGTACGGGCAAAACAAAAACATTGCAGGTACTGGCCGAAGGCCTTAGTGACGCAAGCATTCCGGTGTTGCTGATGGACATCAAAGGCGACCTGAGTGGTATTGCCGCGGAAGGCGCATTAAACGATAAGATCAGAGAACGCTATCAACTGCTGAATATGTCCTATCAGCCGGCGGCTTATCCCGTCGAATTGCTGACGCTCAGTCAACAGAAAGGCGCCCGCCTGCGGGCCACGATAAGTGAGTTTGGTCCCGTGCTGCTTTCCAAGATTCTTGGCCTCAACGATACACAAGGCGGCATCGTGGCCATGATCTTCAAATACTGCGACGATCAGAAACTCCCTTTGCTGGATCTGAAAGATTTTATCAAAGTATTGCAGTTTGTAGCCGATGAAGGAAAGGCCGAACTGGAAAAATCATACGGGAAAATATCCACCACTTCCACCGGAACCATCCTGCGCAAAGTGATCGAGTTGCAGCAGCAGGGTGCCGATGTTTTTTTCGGGGAAAAAAGTTTTGAAGTGGATGATCTCATGCGTATCAACCAGGATGGCCGCGGTGTGGTATCGATCGTGCGCGTAACCGATCTGCAGGATCGTCCGAAACTGTTCTCTACATTCATGTTGCAACTGCTGGCAGAACTATATGCGGTGTCGCCGGAAGAAGGTGATCTCGACAAACCCAAACTGGTGCTGTTCATCGACGAAGCACACCTGATCTTCCAGGAAGCAAGCGATGCTTTGTTGCAGCAAATAGAAACGATCATCAAACTCATCCGCTCAAAAGGTATTGGCATCTATTTCTGTACACAGAATCCGATGGATGTGCCTGCTTCGGTGCTGGCACAATTGGGATTGAAAGTGCAGCATGCATTAAGAGCCTTCACTGCAGCCGACCGGAAAATGATCAAACAAACAGCCGACAACTATCCCGAAACGAATTTTTATAAAACAGAAGAATTGCTGACGCAGGTAGGTATCGGTGAGGCATTGGTAACGGTGTTGAATGAAAAAGGTATTCCTTCCCCGCTTGTGCATTGTATGCTTACCTCTCCGCGAAGCCGCATGGATATTCTCACCGAAGCGGAGATCGATCAGGTTGTGAGCAAATCACGTATCGCGGCCAAATACAATGAAGTGATTGATAGCCACAGTGCTTACGAAATTCTCACCGAAAAGCTCGAAGCCGCCACCCAACAGGAAGAGGAAAAAAAGGAAACGGCAAAAAAAGAAAAATCCGCGCCGAAAGAAAAAGGATTCTTCGATGATCCCGTGGTGAAAAGCATGACACGCACCGCAGGTAATACGATCATCCGTTCTTTGTTAGGTGTATTAGGGCTGGGTGGACGGAAGAGAAGGTAGGAGGTATGAGGCATAAGGAGTAAGGCGTAAGGCCCGACACTTCGGGCTAAGGTATAAGGCTTAAGGTAGTTTTAAGTAATAAGTGATAAGTATTAAGTAATAGGTAATACGTTGTGCAGTTTTGAACCGAAACTCCGGCTCTTAACTTCCGGAGTGCGGACTACTTAATACTTACTACTTATAACGGCTGTTTCCAACTCCCTCTACAACAAATGAATCCTTCCACCAGGATCCACCCTGATTTTGTTTTCGGCTTGCAGGAAGTCGAGCACAACGCTCATCTTTTCTTTACGTATATGAGGCAATGCGGCAAGCAGTTCATGCTGTGACAATGGCTGCTGCACTAATTTTCCGCGCACCTGCTGATGAATGGCCGTGAACTCTTCTTTATTGAGGGCGGTAACTTTTTTCCGCAAACAATTATCACAGATGCCGCAATCGACAATGTCTTTATCACCGAAATAACGGCCGATAATGGTGCTGCGGCAATCTTTTTGCTCGCTGGCAAACTTCACCATGTCATTCACGCGTTGCGTAAATAAGGCTTTACGTTTTTCATACGCCTCCATATCGATCGTCAATTCTTCCACACGTATGCGGCCGCGCAGCAACATCAGTTGCGGCGTTTCTTTTCGCGGTTCATATTCAATAATGCGATAAGAATTGAGCTGGCGCAAACCCTGCTCCACTTCTTTTACATCGGCGCGCATCAGCCGGGCAATATTTTTTTCATTGATCGATACGTTGCGGTCGAAGATGCCTTCATAGGCACGCAGCAACGATTTGATCAGCGGTTCCAATTCCGGGTTGCTGTTTTCAAAGTCGTACAGGGCCGCTTTCGTTGTATTGAATTGCACCATCGAAGGCCGGAAGAATTGCTCATTGAATGTAAGCCAGCCATCGCTCTCCAAGGCGCGCAGACTATTAAGCGCCACTGCCGGATCGGGATTGAATTTGCGAATGAAATCGTTGAGATCGAAATCGTAATATTGTCCTTCTCCTCCGCCAACGGGTAATTGCAGATAGTTCACAATTCCCTGGTAGATCGTGCGGATGTTTTCCAGGGAGGGAAAACGTACCGCAGGCATTCCCTTTAATTCATTCAGTTCATCCTGGTCGTACAATAACACGGCATAAGCACGTTGTGTATCGCGGCCTGCACGACCTGCTTCCTGGTAATAGTTTTCCAGGCAATCCGGCACATCGGCATGTATTACCACTCTTACATCGGGTTTGTCGATGCCCATGCCGAATGCATTGGTACAGACCATCACCCTTGTTTCATTTTTCAGCCAGGCTTCCTGTTTAGTACTGCGCGCATCCTGCGTGAGACCCGCATGGTAATAATCGGACTGAATATTTCTGGCATTCAGCAGTTCACTGATTTCACGGGTACGTTTACGTGTTTTGCAATAGACCAGTGCTGTGCCTTTCACGTTTTCCAGTATCTCCACCATCTTGCTGATGCGGCTGTGCGTGGCAAAAGCACTATAAGATAAATTCGGGCGTGCAAAGGATTGACGGAATATTTTGTGTTCACCAAACGCGAGGCGCTGGCAAATATCTTCCTGTACTTCGGGTGTGGCAGAGGCTGTTAATGCCAGCAGCGGCACATCCGGCAATTCTTCCCGCAACGCGGCGATCCGTAGGTAGGAGGGTCTGAAGTCATACCCCCATTGAGAAATGCAATGTGCTTCATCCACCGCCAGCAGCGTTATGTTCAGCGCGGGCAGGTATTCGCGAAACAGTTTCGTCTCCAGGCGCTCCGGTGATACATACAGGAATTTGCAATTACTTTCGGCTACCGTCTGCATGGTACGGTTCACTTCCTGCCATGTCATGCCGGAATAAATAGCGTAGGCTGTGATCTTTTTGCGCCGCAATGTTTCCACCTGGTCTTTCATGAGCGCAATCAACGGGGAGATCACCAGGCATAAACCTTCCCGGCTCATGGCCGGCACCTGGTAGCAAAGCGACTTTCCACCACCGGTTGGCATGAGGGCAAGCGTATCCTTTCCGCTTAATACGGAATGCATGATATCTTCCTGCATGGGACGGAAAGCAGGATAGCCCCAGTAACGTTGAAGAATGTCAGATAAGGATGAATCCATGAATGTTCCTGCAATTTAAGGCAGGATAAATAAATGATGACAGCGCGATCACGCCACTTTTTTGACAAAAAGCCGTGCGGAATTGATCGCAAGGATCACATCACTCAACCCCATCAGCAATGCACCATAGGTTGGGCCGTATGTGCCCAGCAAGCCAAATGCCGCTACGGGAATGGCTACGACGTTGTAGGAAAATGCCCAGAACAGGTTCTGACGGATAGTGCGATAGGTGTGTAGTCCGAGACCGAGCGCCATCGGCAAATTTTTTAAACCGTGACCTACCAGTACCACCGATGCCGTTTGCATGGCCACCTGCGAAGCGTCGCTCATGGAAATACCGATGGTTGCTTTGGCCAGCGCCGGAGCATCATTTACGCCGTCGCCAACCATTACCGTTGGTGTTTGAGCCGTTAATGCTGTAATGACAGCGAGTTTTTCGGCCGGGCTTTTTTCTGCGATCGCTTCGTCCATGCCGAGTTCATGGGCCAGCGTATTGGCTTTTTGCCGGCGGTCGCCGCTGAGCAATATGGTGCGGATGCCGCGGTTGCGGAGATGATTGATCACTTCCGCCGCTTCGGGCCGTACCTCATCTTTCACATCCACCCAGCCCGCGAGTCGGCCATTAATGATGAGATAAATATTGTGATTGGACTCGGTGGTCAGTCCTTCTGCGATGGCATAGGAGCCGGCGAAATATTGATTGCCTTCTTTATCGGCGGCTTTCATTCCCTGCCCTTTCACTTCTTCCACGGAAGCCCAGCGGATTTCATCTTTGGTCTTCCAGGCGTTTACAATGCAGCGCGCAATGGGATGCACCGAATATTTTTCCAGTGAAAATAAAATCAACCGGAATTGCTCTTCACTCAGTGCAGGGTCATGTATTTTGTAATTATCAATAGAAAACTCGCCGGTGGTCAGCGTGCCTGTTTTGTCAAACACCACTTGTTTGATGTCTTTAAACAATTCGAGGCTCTTCGCTTTCCGGAACAATACACCATTGCGGGCGCCACGTCCCAGGCCAACGGCAATGGCGGCGGGCGTGGCCAGTCCCATTGCACAGGGGCAGGCTATGACTAATACCGCGATCGAGCGCATCAGGGCCGGCGCTATTTCACCGAGATAAAGCCAGTTGCCGATGAAAGTGACCAGCGCAATCGTCAATACGGCAGGTACAAAAATGGCGCTGATGCGGTCAGCCAATTGTTGTACCGGAGGTTTCTCTCCCTGTGCCTGTTTCACGAGGTTCAGGATATTGGAGAGTACCGTGTCTTTACCCGCGGCTGTCACCTGCGCTTTCACTGTTCCTTCGATCACGAGGCTGCCGCCGACAAGCAGGTCTTTTTTTTGTTTGAAAAGCGGTTCGCTTTCACCTGTAAGGATGGCTTCGCTCACCTGGGCTTCACCCCACAATATTTTACAATCGGCCGGTACCTGTTCACCGGTGCGCACCAGCACGAGATCGCCGCTGCGCAAATGTTCACTTTCAACGGGGAATACCTGTTCTTTATATTGATCATCGAAAGCGATCATGTTGGCCATTACTTTCTGGCTTTTAGCCAGTGCATGCAGGGAGCGCTGGGTCGATTGCACGGAGCGGTCTTCCATGTAATTGCCGAGGAACACCAGTGTGATGATGGTAGCGGCCGTTTCGTAATACATGTATCCCGGGCCGAGATTGAGCAGGGTACCCGCTAAGCTGTAGCCAAAAGCGGCCGTGGCGCCGATCGCGATCAGCACGTTCATATTCGGAATGCCGTTGCGTAAACTCTTCCAGGCACTTCTGCCATAGAAACTCATACCGATGATGTACACCGGCGTGCAGAGTGCGAGCTGGATCCAGGGATTCATCAGCCATTGCCAGCCCGGCTGATGGTGGATTGCCGGGAACATATGCAACATCAGCACAATGGTAAAAGGCAGGCAAAGCCAGAAACGTTGAAGATGTGTCAGCTTTTTGCGGCCGGCACCGGCGGTAGTCTGGCTGCCAACTACGGTGTAGCCCAGCGATTGGAGGCCGGCAGCGAGTTGCTGCGTATCGGGCGCAGCGGTTTCAAAGAGTACATCGCCGGTGGCATAATTGACCTTTACGTTTTTGCTTCCCTGTTTGGCCAGGTATTTATTGATAGTGAGTGCGCAGTTGGCGCAGTCCATTCCTTCTACTTTCCATTGAATTTTTTCCATACACGACGATTGCGGATATATCCGGATAGATAACAAAAATCCGGTATACAAAGTTAAGACGGACGGTTGCGGCAAGTTTGCGAAGCCGGGAATATTAAAGCAACGAGGTTGCTAAACCTATTATTTTTGCTGTATGGAAAAGGTTTTTTCGCTGGAACAACTGCCTGAAACGGCGCAATGGGTATGGGAACAGGCCGGCGATATAAAAGTACTGGCGCTTCACGGGGAAATGGGAGCGGGTAAGACTACGCTGGTGCATGCGCTGTGCCGGAGCAAAGGGGTTACGGATGTAACCGGCAGTCCTACATTTTCCCTGATCAACGAATATGCTGCGCCCGGCAGCGGCCGCATCTATCATCTCGACCTGTACCGGTTGCGTGATGAAGAGGAAGCAATCTATGCGGGCGTGGAAGATTGCCTGTACAGTGGTTATCCCTGCCTGGTGGAATGGCCGGAGAAAGCGCCGGGTATTTTTCCGCCTGAAACATTGCATCTTTACCTCGAACCATTGAATGAAGGAAGCCGGCGACTCAGAATCGGCAGGAATTAAGTACTTTTGAGCCGGCTTACTGCCATTGTCAATCCATTACATGAGCCAGCAAAAACCGCTAATCAGCACATCTTTCAGCTACGAAACCCTGGAGGAAACATTGGATGTAAAACCGAAGACTGCCGGTATGTACATCGGTATTCCGAAGGAAATAGCTTTCCAGGAAAATCGCATTGCCCTTACTCCGGATGCCGTGAGCGTGCTGGTGAGCAATGGCCACCATGTAATGATCGAGCACAATGCAGGCGACGCCTCGCATTTCCGCGATAAAGATTACAGCGAGGCCGGCGCCAAGATCGTATATGACCGCGCCGAAGTTTTCAAAGCACCAATCCTCGTCAAAAGCGCACCCATTATCGACGAAGATCTGCCTTTGCTGCAGATGAACCAGGTGATCATTTCCCCCATTCATCTTTCTGTACTCAAAGCCGAAATCCTTTCGACGATGATGCAGAAAAAGATCACGGCTATTTCATTTGAAAACCTGAAGGACAACAGCGATTCTTATCCCATCGTGCGCAGCATGAGCGAAATCGCCGGCAGTGCAGTAATGCTGATTGCGGCGCAATACCTCAGCTCTGCTAATCATGGTAAAGGCGTATTGCTCGGTGGTATCTCCGGTATAGCACCTACAAAAGTTATTATCATCGGTGCCGGAATTGTAGGGGAGAATGCCGCCCGCGCGGCCCTCGCACTCGGCGCATCGGTGAAAGTATTCGACAACAGCGTGTCAAGGCTTAAACGCCTGCAGAACAATATCGGTCAGCGTATGTGGACCTCGGTGATCGAGCCGCGCCTGCTGGCCAAACAACTCAAAACCTGCGAGGTGGCCGTTGGTGCCCTCAACTCGCAAACAGGCCGCACCCCCATGGTGGTGACCGAAGAAATGGTCAGCAACATGCGTCCGGGTTCAGTAATCCTCGACGTAAGTATCGACCGTGGCGGTTGTTTTGAAACGTCCGAAATCACCAGTCATGAACATCCCATCTTCATGAAATACGGTGTGATCCATTATTGTGTGCCCAACATTCCATCGGGTTTTGCCCGCACAGCCTCACAAGCGATCAGCAATGTGCTGATGCCTTTGTTGCTCGAGGCCGGCGAAGAAGGTGGTTTTGAAAACCTGGTGTGGCACCGCATCCATCTCCGCAGCGGTATTTATCTTTTCAAGGGAGCATTGACTAATTTTTACCTGAGCCAGCGCTTCGATCTGAAGTTTACGGATATTAATTTGCTGATAGCAAGCCAAAGATAGAAGGCGTAAGGTTTAAGGCGTAGGGAAACAGCCGTTATAGGTTTTAAGTAATAAGTTGTAAGTAAACAGCCGGTGTGTGTATAGAGACTAACCGTGGCTGTTTTACCTAATACTTAATACTTATAACTTATTACCAATAGGAAATCCCCATCAACCTCGCCAACTCGGCATTGGCAGTGGTCAACTGGTACTCGTACTGAATACGTGCCAGCTCTACTTTTTGCAAATTCGTATTGGCATTTAACAATTCCACGTTGGTGCTGATGCCGTTTTTAAAGCGGCTTTGAGCTATGCGTAAGGCTTCACGGGCGGCAGAGATCTGGCCCTCGGTGTGTTGAAGACGCTCCTGGTTGGAACGGATATCGGACCGGGCCTGTTCGATGTCTTTGCGATATTGATTGTCGAGCGTTTCGATGCCGAATTCCTGCTGGCGTGTTTCGCTTTCGGCGAGTTTAACCTGCCTGCGCTGGCGGCCGCCATCATAGATCGGAACGCTTATGCCCACACCTGCTGCATAGTTGTACCGATACTGCATGATCTCTGGCTGAAAGCCATTTTTAAAACCCGTATTACCGATCAGGTTGATCGAGGGTGCCGTGCCTTTGCGCACGATGGCGGTCCCTGCCTCGGCCAGTTTTACTCTTTCACGGGCAATGATATAATCGTAGTTGTTGTGACGGGCCGACTCCAATGCCGCGTCGGTATTTTGCGCCAACTGGATAAAATCGAAATCCCGGCCGGCGGGTAATTTGTCACTGCCCGTTGCATACGATAACAGATTGCGCTGTTTGTCGAGACTATTCTGCAGATCCACTTTACGGTTCTGCTCGATGTCGATATTGTTTTGCATGGTGATGACATCGAGTTGCAAGGCGTCGCCATTTTTATAACGTGTCTCCACCTGCTGACGGTTGGCTTCCAGCACGGCTATCACAGAGTCCTGCACCGTAATCGCTTTTTGCAGGTAAATAATGCTGTAATAGATGGCCGTTACCTGGCTGGCGAGTTGTGCTTTGGTGAATTCGATGTTTTGTTTGGATAACAACAGTTCTTCTTTTGCTTTCTCCACATTGAGTTTTGTTTTTCCAAAATCAATTACGGGATAAGCAATGGATAAAGTGGTGTTGAAATTGTGATTGGGCTGAAACTGTAACTCCTTGTTTTCACCGTTGATGGGGAAATTCACTTTCGCAACGGGATTGACATAAGTGTAGCTCGCGTCGCCGGTGATGACCGGATTGCGGCCGGTAGCGGCGAGGCCCACTCTTTGTTCGTTAGCTTTCACACCTTCTTCCAGTTCGCGGAAGCGCGGAAAATAATTGAATGACTGTTTGATCAATGACTGCAGCTCCGGATTGGCCTGCTGTGCGTCAGCTGCAAAAAAGCTGAAGGTGATCAATAATGAGAAGAGATATTTTTTCATACTAAATGCGTTCATTTTTTTCAGAGATCAATGTGCTTCGGCGGCCGCCTTCATGGCTTCGGCCTGTTCGGCTTTTGATTTTTTCTTTACACGTAAAAAAATCGTCAATGGCAGCACGATTATAAAAAACAGCGAAATGATATGGAAGGTATCGAGGTACGAGAGGTAGTAAGCTTGTCTGTCGATACTGTTGTTGACCATTGCCAGTGCCTGCTGACCTGCGGATACGGGGTCACCGGTACGCGAAGAGAAATAATTAGTGAGGGCAGACAACCGCTCATTCATGGCCGTACCGGCTGTTGTGCCGGCTATCAGGTCGTAACGGTGCTGCGCATACTTATGGGCGATGTAATTATTGGCCAGCGCAATACCGAAAGCTCCTCCGAGCTGACGTATCATATTATTCAGGGAAATACCTGCGGCATATTCTTTCGGTTGCAATCCTGCCACGGCCTGGTTGATCAATGGAAGCTGCGACATGGACATACCCATGGCGCGCAGGGCGAGCGGGAAAAAGAAAAACCACCGGCCTGCATCCGGACTTACGGTTGCCGACAACCAGGTATAACTGGCAAACAACAGAAACCCGATAATGAGAAACGGAATAGGCGACACACCTTTCGACATGATCTTACCGATGATGGGCATCATCATCACCCCAATCAACGTAGGCCATAGCAGCGATAAACCGGTTTCATAGGGCGTGAATCCCAATACGCGCTGTGCCAATACGGGATAAACAAACACCGAAGTGAACAAACCAAGCCCTGCCACAAAGGTGAAGATGGTGGTGAAGGCGAGGTTCCGGTTCTGTAACACGCGCAGATTGACAGCCGGATTTTTGATACTTAATTCATACCATACAAATCCGATCAGGCCAAACACGGCAATAACGGAAGAAATACGGATGGCATTGCTGCTGAACCAGTCTTCGGCCTCGCCACGTTCCAGTACAAATTGGAGACAGCCGATGCCGGCCATCAGTAAAAGAATACCGGTATAGTCGATATGTATATTTTTTTTCTGCTTTCCTTCTCCCGGTTTTTTATCAATGAAAGATATGGAAAGGAGCGTGGCGACAATACCGATTGGAATGTTGATCATAAAGATCAGCGGCCAGCTAAAATGCTCCATGATATAACCACCGATGGTGGGTCCGAGTGTGGGACCAAGTACGAGTCCCATACCAAAGAGACCGGACGCGATAGGCCGGTCTTTCGGTTCAAAAGCATCAAAGAGGATTGCCTGGGAAGTGGATAACAAAGCACCGCCGCCTACACCTTGTATGAAACGCCAGACAATGATCTCAGTGAGGCTGGAGCTTTCCGCACACATGTAAGAGGCCACGGTGAAAATGATCATCGAGGCGATATAATAATTCTTTCGTCCGAAATAATCGGCGAGAAATCCGGTCAGGGGAATGATGATGACGTTGGCGATTGCATATGCCGTGATCACCCAACTGATGTCTTCGATGGTCACACCAAGGCTGCCTGCAATATCATACAGTGCCACGTTGACGATCGAAGTGTCCACCAGTTCCATCACCGCCGCCGTAACAGTAGTGAGTACAATGATGTACTTCGCAAAACCTTTCAAGGCCATAACAAAAAAATTGAGACGGTCGGGATTAGTCTACGCGTGCTTCCACTGTTACGCTAAGGCCGGCCTTAAGGATTTTTTTGAGTTCGGGAGTATTGTCAAACTCGATCTTCACCGGTACACGCTGGGTTACTTTTACGAAATTGCCCGAAGCATTGTCTGGAGGAAGAAGCGAGGTTTGTGCACCGGTTGCTTCACTGAAGGAAGTGATGCGGCCGTGTATTTTGAGTTTGGGATAACCGTCGACAGACACTTCAACAGGCTGACCGATCGACAGGTTTTTGAGTTGCGTTTCCTTGTAGTTGGCCACGATCCAGAAAGTCTCGTTGTTGACAATGGTAAACAGCGGTTGCCCGGGCTGAACGTACTGACCTGGTGCCAGGTTGAGTTTGCCGATACGTCCTGATGCCGGCGCTACGATGCGTGCATAGCTTAAGCGGAGGCGGGCATTTTCCAGCTCGGCTTTGCGTGTGGCGATCACGGCTTCGGCTTTTGCGATCTGTGCCTGGATGGTGCCGCCTTGTGCGGAAGCCTGGCTGATCTGCTGGCCACCGGCAATAGCCTGTTGGTGTGCGGCCTGCGCGTTGCTTCGGCTGTCTTCGAGTTGTTTGCGGGTGATGGCGCCTTCATTAAATAAGGCTTCGTCGCGGGCGAGGTCGGTTTGTGCCTTGTCGTCTCTTGTTTTGAGGACGGCTGTGTTGGCACTGGCGACGCGTTCGGCTGCGGTCATGTTGGCAACGGAAGCGCGGGCGTTGGCGAGGTCGGCTTCGGCGGTGAGCAGGTTGGCTTCTGCCTGGGCCACGGCGATGCGGTATTCGCGATCGTCGAGTACCACCAGCGTTTCGCCGGGTTTTACTTCCTGGTAATCACGCAGGTTGAGGGAATCGATATAACCGGCCACGCGGCTGAGTACGGGCATGGCATTCGACTGTACCTGGGCGTTATCTGTCTCTTCATAATGAAGCGCGTGCTGGATCTTTTTGTAGCCAAACCAGCCGCCAACGATAAGTACGAGCGGGAAAAAGACGTATATCGGCTTGAATTTCTTTTTCTTTACGGGTGTGTTAGTGTGTTCCATGGTTGAATAAAACTGAATTGAGAAAACAAAAGTAAACTTAGTTTACTAATTAGTCAACTAGATTGACCAATTTATTTTTTTAATGTTATCTTTGTGATATGAATAAACAGGAGTTAACAGAGCAGTTGAGGGCTACCCAAGCCGCGAAGCTTCGCAGTTGGGGCAAGCTCGTGAGTGTGTTGAAGCGTCAGTTCGACAACTGGGCCAGTGAGTATTTTTTTCAGGGAGAACATAAGCACCTGAAAATGTGGTATATGCCGCTGATTATGAATATTGGTCCGGACGGGATCAATAACTCCGAACTGGCAAAAAAAGCCATGATGACCAAGCAGGCGATGAGCAAGATCGTGAAGGAATTGCTGTCGCTTGGTTATATAGAAAGCCGTCCCAGCCCGGACGATAAACGTTGTTCCATGATCTACCTGACGGAAAAGGGCCAGCTTTTTACGCTGGATTGCCGCTCGGTCATTTCCACATTGGAAGCTAAATACGAGGCCCTGGTGGGCAAGGAAAAATTCGAATCATTGAAGGATGTGATGGTCGATATCATCGCTTATAATAATGAACATCTTCATTTGGGACCACAGTGCAATGGGCTGGTGCAGGAGATAAAGGAAGCCTGGAAGGAGAGATAATGAATGTGTAAATGTGTTCGATACTTCGGGACGAAGTATCGAAGTGTGTAAATGCGGAAATGATTTTCACATGGCCCCTGCCTGCAGGGCACATTTACATATTTGCACATTCACTTAAAGTCCGTCACTACAATCCGGTGCTGGCAAAACCGGTACTCCACTTCATCATTACTGCTGACGATCAGCAGCCGGTCTTTGCCGTATTGTTCCACTAACTGATGGTAAAGCGATATGCCTGCCAGATCGAGGTTGGTGCAGGGTTCGTCGAGCAGTACAAGGGCGGTGTCGGAAAAAAGACACTGCGCCAGCTTTACTCTTTGCTTCATTCCGGAGGAATAATAGCGGATCTGTTTGTCTCTGGCAGAGTCGAGGGTTATCAGCGAAGGAATATCATTTACGCTCAATCCCGGCAGCAATGGTTTGAAGCGTGTATGAAATTCCAGGAATTCGCGCAGCGTCATTTCTTCCACTACATCCATATAAGGTGCGCAGATCGAAACCTGGCGGTATACTTTTTCAATAGCCAATGCGGTGTGACCGGGATGCGCGTAATCGATTTTTCCTTCATTCAGCATCATGTTGCCGCTGAGTACCTGCAGAATGGTGCTTTTGCCCGAGCCGTTGGGGCCGGTGATGGCATAGGAATTTCCTGATTCAAATGTGTGCGTAAAGTGCCGGAATATCCAGTCGCGGTTGTAGCGTTTGCCGGCATCAGACAGAGAGATCCTCATCGCCGTTGCCTTTTTGGTAGCGTTTGATGATACCGCGCCCGCTTTCACGGATGAACGTAACGATCTCGTCGCGCTCGTCAGTAGCGGGGAATTCTTCTTCCAGCAGTTCTACTGCCTGTGAAGTATTTAATCCTTTGTTATAGATAATGCGGTAAATATCGAGGATGTGATTGATCTTTTCAACGGTAAAGCCGCGGCGTTTCAGTCCTACGGAGTTGACACCGGCGTAGCTAAGTGGTTGACGCGCAGCCTTGATAAAGGGAGGAACATCTTTACCTACCAGTGCACCACCGGAAATAAACGCATGAGAACCGATGTGTACGAACTGGTGTACGGCGCATACGCCACCGAGGCCGACCCAGTCGCCCAGTACTACGTGGCCGGCGAGCTGGCTGCTGTTGCTCAATGTACAGTTGTTGCCGATGATACAATCGTGACCGATGTGGCTGTAAGCCAGGATCCAGCAGTTGTTGCCCACCACGGTTTTCCAACGGTCGCTGGTACCCCGGTGAATGGTTACGAACTCGCGGATGGTGCAATTGTCACCAATCTCCACGGTTGTTTTTTCTTCTGCATATTTCCGGTCCTGCGGAATGGCACCAATCACGGCTCCGGGGAAAATGCGGCAGTTCTTGCCGATCCGGGTGCCGTCCATGATGGTAACATTGGATCCGATCCATGTCCCTTCTCCAATTTCAACGTCCTGATGGATAACGGTAAAAGGGTCAACCTTGACATTGGTTGCCAACTTTGCATTCGGGTGAATGTATGTATGTGGATGGATCATGCAGTGCTGTTACAAAAAAGCCACGTTTCATTTTAAAACGTGACCGTGCAAAGGTAACTGTTAACCGGAAAAAAGGAATTTTTTTTAAATAATGCCGCTTCAGACCAACTTTTGACAAACCAGGCTGTTAAAATCGGTGTTCCAACTGTAAATTTGCACGTTGATGCAACCCACTACCGATATACTCACCCTGGCTTACAAGCGCCCCCTGGAGGAAACCTCTCTGGAATTGTTGCATGAAAGAGAGAGCGTGATGCCCGATGCGGTGCAGTATTCCATCCGCCGGTTTCGCCGCAACAAGCAGTGGAACATGGAGGATACGGGGATGATGGTGTATCATTACGAAGCAGACGACAAAAAGCAAAGTCATCTGGAACTGCGTTTCTGCATCAGCGGCAACGTTTACTGCCGTCACAAACAAACGGATTGCGACCAGTGCCGGAGCCAGTTATCTGTCAACTGCCCCGAAAAGGAAGAAAGTGTTGACTTGCTGAGTTTCCGTTTTTCCCCCGGCCAGCTTTCACAATTTGCCAAACCGCGCTATACCACGGAAACGATGGTGTGTGACGATATTATCAGTTTCCGCCGACCGCAATCTTTCAACCGCATCCTTCCGCTTTGCGGTAAATCGCGTGTGGTACTGGAGGCGTTGCTGAATAATAACTATACGGATACACTCGAAAACATTTTTGTCAACGCGCAGATCCAGATGTTGCTCCTGCATAGCCTGGATTGCATGGTGGGTGAAAAGGAAGTGCATACCATTGCCTGTAAATTCCTGGCCAATGAAGCAGACCGTGACAAAATCGTCAAGGCGCGTGAAGTATTGATCCAGCATATCGGCGAGCCCATCACCATTAAAGAGCTGAGCCGCAAGGTGGCCATGAACGAATGTTACCTGAAAAAAGGCTTTAAGGAAATGTTCGGCACCACCATCTTCGAATTCTATCAGAGCCAGCGCATGGAACATGCGAAGTTCCTGCTCTATGAAAAAGGCCTGAGTGTAACCGATGTGTCCATGACATTGGGATATTCTTCCATTTCGCATTTCAGCACGGCCTTCAAAAAACATACGGGGCTCAAGCCTTGTGAGCTTTTATTCCGCTGATCCGCTTTTTCCGGTACGGTTTCTATTCTTATATTTAGGTACTAAATAATTTTCTCATGAGAATCATTATGTGCCTGCTGATCTTGTTATGCGTGTGCTCAGCTCATGCACAGGACAGTTTGCAGGTGCCGAAAGGGGTGGTATTGTTCAAGGCTACGGAAGAACAAATGGAAAAAGCGAAAGTGTCCCTGCTTCGCGAATTGAATGCAACTACTGCATCGTATCAATTGTTCAACGGTATTGCCTTTATCGGTCCGCGTTTATGGGGTCGCTATGGTACGGATGCCAGCGCTTCGCGTATTCAGCAGGGAGATATGACCATCCGTGTGCCGCAGTTTACCAATGGTCGCCGTACCGGCACCAAAGAAGTAAAAGGAAAAGTGTTGCAATCGCCGGCAGATTTCAAAACCGTGTGGGACATCCTGCTCCGCGATCTGGATGGAAAAGAAGCAAAACTCCGGTTGCCTACAGCCGATGAACTCAATTATTACTGGTCGATCATTTCCTTTGATATCAAATCACCTGTGCTTGTGATCGAAACGCCGGGATACAACGTGCTGGTAGATATGAGCGGCAATACGGCGAAGGTGTATTGGATGGAAGAGGTTTAGGGAATGTGAAAATATGTAAAGGTGAAAATGTAAGACAGGAATCATTTGCACATTCCGCCATTGGCGGACACATTTCCACATTATAATAAAAGCGGCCAAAGGCCGCTTTTATTATTTCCCTTTCCCTCTGAAATTGAGGATATCTCTGTCGAAGAGGTAGAGGCCGCTTTTATCGTCGCCGATAAGCTCGAGTTTGTCGTTGAGTGTGCGGGCTGTTCTTTCTTCTTCTATTTGTTCGTTTACATACCACTGCAGGAAGTTGTGCGTGGCGTAATCTTTTTCTGTCAGTGACAGGTGTACGAGATCGTTGATGCTGTCGCTTACCTTCAATTCATGTTTGAGGAACTCTTCAAACACGCGGCGCAGCGACTGAAACGTGATCATGGGCTGTGGCAATGCAGGAATCGTTGCAAATCCACCACGCTCGTTGATGAAGCGGATCAACTTCAACATGTGTACACGCTCTTCATCAGACTGCTGATAAAAGAATTCGGTTACACCTTCAAGACCGGGTTGAATTTCGGCCCAGCTCGCCATGGCGAGGTAAGCCTGGGATGATTCGGCTTCCATCTGTACCTGCTTGTTCAGTGCCTCTTGAATGGAGTTGGATAACATGCTTTTGTTTTTTACAAATATACAGGGTTAAGGCGAAAGGAGTAAGGCCCGACACTTCGGGCCGAAGCTTCGGCCTCAGGTTTAAGGTGGAAGGCGTAAGGGGTAAGGTGAAACAGCCCTGGTTCATTTGTTCACGAACCACCTGTACGGTCCTCACGTCTCAGCTGCCCGGGGATTTTTCCGGTATTTGAAAGCCTTTCTAATGACGCAATCTTGCTATGCTTTTCTTTGAAAAAAAAAGAGAAATGCTTAACTACAAAGTAGTGCCTTACGTAGGCAATATTTCGGTCAAACAGTCTTCACATGATGCGGCTATGGCTATTGAGAGTATTATCAATGATTACTCCCGCCATGGCTGGTCTTTTGTCTCGATCGATCGTTTGGAAACAGCAGTCAATGATCCCGGTTGCTTTGGGATCAACGCGCAAAAGACCACCAGCTATATTCAATTGATAATTTTCAGCCGCACAGAATGAAGTGGTTGCTGCTTTTAAGTATTCGTATTTACTGGCTTATTCCTGCACGTCGGCGGCCGCGTTGTTTATTTAAAGAAAGTTGCAGCCGCTACGTTTACCGTATTACATTGCTGCATGGGTATAAATGTGGTATCAATAGCCTTAAGCTGAGACGTAAACAATGTTGTGCCGGATTTTCTGTATTAAGCGAAGGGAAGGTCAGGTTGACAGACGGAAGTGTGATCGATATTGACTTGACAAGGCTGGTGAACAAGTGAATAAAGCAATAAGTGAATAGAATACCTTACGCCTTATGCCCTACACCTTAGGCCGAAGCTTCGGCCCGAAGTGTCGGGCCTTACACCTTACTTCACTCCTTAATCCTTAACCCTTCCACTTCCTTCAGATTTGCTTTCACTTCCTCGATCAGTGGTTTCCAGCGCGGATCGGATTGCAGGGGCTTTAACAATTCCGAGCCTTCAAGGTGATAAGGATTATAATATTTGCCACCGGTTACTACCCGTTTTAATTCGGCAAAGGCACTGTCCCGCTGACCCAGTGCTGCATGCGCTTCGGCCACGTTAAAGCGGTGACGCACCCGCCCGAGGTCATTGTTTAGTTTGAATGCGAGCGAGTAGACCGATATAGCAGCGGCATATTGTTTTTTTAGAAAAAAAGTGTCGGCAATGCCAGCCAGCGGAGCATAACAACTACTGCAGGAGTCTCCGGTAATAGTGCGTTTGAATAAGATCTTCCCGGTTTCCCTGTCGCGAAGCTCGAAGTCGCGCGGTCCTTTGGTATTCGTTGGAAAATCATAATAGATATCGTTCTTTATGACCTGCGTAGTGTCCTGCGCGTGCAGATTTTTCAGGAGAAAAAGCGTTGATAATACGAGTACGATTTTTTTCATCGGTAACCGGTTTTTAAAGTTGTATTTTGCTGTCATGAGCCCCGTTTCCCGAAACCTGCTGCTTCTCTTTTTACTTTTTTCTTTTCTTGCGGTGAAAGCCGGCGGGCCGGATCTGCGGAAACGCGTGCAATTGCTTGTCCGCGAACCTTCAACACCCAAACAGGACAGCCTGCTGCAATTAGCCATCGACGAAGCGCAAAAAACGGGCCGCGACGATTACCGGATGCGACTTTATCACCTCTGGTCGTTTATGAAAGTGCAGCAATCCGATTATGCCAGGGGTATTGCTTATGCTAAGAAGGCCGTGGATATTGGCTTTTCGTCTCCACAACTTAAAAATGATGTGTCATTCCGGGATGCGCTTGTTCAACTTGTACTCGCTTACGGTTATATGGGAAAAGCAGACAGTTCCTGGTATTGGATAGACTACGCTATCCCGTTGTGCCGCGACCGCGATCTTTTTAACCACTCTTTGTTGTTATCCCTCAGCGGTGTCCGCGAGTCGGAACGCGGACGGATGCGCGAATCAGGTAATTGTTTTGACCAGGCCATTGCGTTAGCCAAAAAAACGTCCAACCCGCACGATGATGTGATGGCTTTGTTCAATAAAGCCGAGCTATTGCTTTCGCAAGGCGATTGGGGCGGTGCGCTTTCCGTCGCCACTTCTTTCCAGGACAGGTTAGACGATCCTGCTCTCGGTAGCGTACCCGAAGATCCGGTAGTTCGTATGCCTTTTATGTTTCGCAACGCCAAACACAGCTTGTACCGGACACTGGCCATGGCTTATTTCAATTTATCCGATATAGATGATGCCTGCTATTATCAATCGAAAATCGTAGATGCTTATAAGGCACGGGAGAACTACCGCTATTTGCCCTATGTCTGGTGCGACCTGGCGGAAATGGAAACCTTCCGCAGCCCGGTTGATAAAGTAAAACATATATATGATAGCTGCCGGCAACTCATCAAAGACTATGCAGGCAGTAATGAAATTCCATTTCATTCATTTTACTATACCGGTGGATGGCTTGCCGAAAAGGAAGGCCGCTACGGGGAAGCGGTGGCTTTGTACACCCGGGCCTCCGAACAACCCGCTTCGCAAATCTCCATTTCCGTTCCCGCTATTTTACGCGTGTATACAACAACAGGCAATTATGTTGCTGCCGATTCGCTGATCCGCCATGTTAATTCGAGCGCCAAAGTAAAGGATGCATTTTTCCGGATATTGTTTTTCAAGGAGCAGGCAGCACTGTTGGAAAAAAGAGGACAACATGCACCGGCCCGCGACAAGTGGCTGGACTATTACCGGCTCCGTGATTCCCTGCACAATGCTGCGCGCTATTATATGGTACTGGAAGTGGAGCGTAAATTTTATACGAAAGAAAAAGAAAAAGAATTAGATACGGCTATTGCCGGGCAGGAAGCACAGAAACGATTGTTGCAGCAACGCAGACGAACGATCATCCTGCTGCTCGCCGGAGCCGTGCTTTTAACGGGTCTTTGTTTTTTACTCTACCGTTTTTATCGCGCACGTAAAACACAGGCTCAATTGCTCGCGAAAAAAAATCACCAGGTCGAAACGCTGGTGCGCGAACTGCACCACCGTGTAAAAAATAATTTGCAAGTGGTATCCAGCCTGATGGCTTTACAGGTGAGCCGTCTCGACGACGACAATGCACGCAAGGCTTTGGAAGAAGGCCGCTCGCGTGTGGATGCCATGGCGCTCATTCATCAGAAGTTATACATGGATGAGGAACTGGCTGCGGTTGATATGCAAGTGTACCTGCAAACGCTGGCCACCATGCTCGCGGGCTCTTACGGGTATGCCAATGAAAATGTTTCGATCAACGTGACGTTGAAACAACCGTTGCTCGACCTGGATCAGGCGATGCCGCTGGGTTTGATGATAAATGAATTATTGTCCAATGTTTTCAAGCACAGCTTTCCCGTTACTGCCGATCCGCATGTACAACTCAGTCTTACGGAAGAGAATAACCGGCTTATCCTTCGCATTGCTGACAATGGCCCGGGTGTGGCCGATATAGCGGTTTTAGAGAAAAGCAATTCATTCGGGTTTAAACTCATCCGCCTGCTCACCACGCAACTGAATGGCACAATGCAGATCGCCGTTGAAAATGGTTTGATCTTTACGATTGAGATGGAACGGCCGGCATAAAAAAAGGTGTACCATACAGTACACCTTTTATCCTTGAATAAGATTGATCGGTTAAGAACCGCAACTGATACAACCGTCCTGCATGGTACATACTGCACCTTCGACGATCTTGGCTTCGGCCTCGGCTGTGCCACCTTCTACCACGCTCAGGTTGTGCGTGTCGATCAGCGGCTCCACACTTTTGCCACCTTGTTTTTCTACGGTGAACTGCACGGCCTGGGAGGCTGCTTTGGTACGCAGGTAATACATGCCCGTTTTCAGTCCTTTCTTCCAGCCATAAAAGTGCATGGAGGTCAGTTTACCGGTAGTAGGGGCATCAACAAACAGGTTGAGTGATTGTGATTGGCAGATGAAAGCGCCGCGGTCTGCTGCCATGTCGATGATCGCTCTTTGTTTGATTTCCCAAACGGTTTTGTATACTTCCTTGATCTCTTCGGGAATGCCGTTGATTTTCTGGATAGAACCGTTGTTGGACATGATGGCATTCTTCATTTCGTCGTTCCAGAGATTCAGCTCCACCAGGTCTTTCAGCAGGTGCTTGTTTACCACTACAAATTCTCCGCTCAATACGCGGCGAACGTAGATGTTGGAAGTGTATGGTTCAAAGCACTCGTTGTTGCCAAGGATCTGTGAAGTAGAAGCAGTAGGCATCGGCGCTACCAGCAGTGAGTTGCGTACACCGTGCTTCAGCACTTCTGCTTTCAACGTGTACCAGTCCCAACGCAGGGTAGGTTCTACATCCCACATATCAAACTGGAAGATTCCTTTTGATACAGGTGAGCCTTCGTATGTTTCGTAAGGTCCTTCTATTTTGGCGAGATCTTTACTTGCAGTCATTGAAGCGAAGTAAATAGTCTCGAAGATTTCTTTGTTCAGTGCGCGGGCTTCATCGCTTTCGAATGGCATGCGCAGCAGAATGAATACGTCGGCCAGCCCCTGCACTCCCAGTCCGATCGGACGGTGGCGCATGTTGGAGTTCTCCGCTTCTTTTACCGGATAGTAGTTGTGATCGATGATCTTGTTCAGGTTCTTCGTTACCTGGTAAGTTACTTCATACAGTTTGTCGTGGTCGAACTTGCCGTTGATTACATAACGGGGCAATGCCAGGGACGCCAGGTTACAAACCGCTACCTCGTCAGGTGAAGTATATTCGATGATCTCGGTACACAGGTTGGAACTTTTGATTGTACCCAGGTTCTGCTGGTTGCTCTTGCGGTTGGCAGAATCTTTATACAGCAGGTAGGGGGTGCCGGTTTCAATTTGTGCGTCCAGGATAGAGAACCAGAGTTCCTGTGCCTTTACCTTGCGGCGTGCGCGGCCTTCTGATTCGTATTGGGCATAAAGTTTTTCAAATTCTTCGCCCCAGCATTCGTGCAGCCCGGGTGCTTCGTTGGGGCAGAACAGGCTCCATTCGCCATCTTCTTCCACGCGTTTCATGAACAGGTCGGGAATCCAGAGGGCGTAGAAGAGATCGCGTGCACGCATTTCTTCTTTACCGTGGTTCTTGCGCAGATCCAGGAATTCATACACATCGGCATGCCATGGCTCGAGGTATACCGCGAAAGCGCCTTTGCGTTTGCCGCCACCCTGGTCTACGTAACGGGCCGTGTCATTGTATACACGCAGCATGGGAATGATACCGTTGCTGGTGCCGTTGGTGCCACCGATATAGCTGCCGGTAGCGCGGATGCCGTGAATAGCCAGGCCGATACCGCCGGCGCTTTGAGAAATTTTTGCTGTTTGTTTCAGTGTATCATAAATACCGTCTATGCTGTCCTCTTTCATAGTCAGCAGGAAGCAGCTCGACATCTGGGGTTTGGGCGTACCGGCGTTGAAGAGGGTAGGCGTGGCATGTGTGAACCAGCGTTCGCTCATCAGGTTGTACGTCTTGATAGCGCTGTCGATATCTGTTTTGTGGATACCGATGGCCACGCGCATGAACATATGCTGCGGGCGTTCAGCAATCTTGCCATCGAGTTTCAGCAGGTAAGATTTTTCCAGTGTTTTGAAACCGAAATAATCGAATCCGTAGTCGCGGTCGTAAATGATGGTAGAATCGAGCAGTTCGGCATTGTCCTGAACGATCTGCCATACGTCGTCGGCGAGCAGCGGCAGGTGTTTGCCTGTTTTGCTGTCGATGCAGTTGTAGAGATTTTCCATGGTAGCGGAAAAGCTCTTGGTTGTGTTCTTGTGCAGGTTGCTTACGGCGATGCGGCTGGCCAGCAGTGCATAGTCGGGGTGCTTCACGGTGAGTGAAGCGGCCGTTTCTGCGGCCAGGTTGTCCAGTTCGGTGGTCGTTACGCCGTCATACAATCCTTCGATTACTTTTTTTGCCACGTCCACCGCGCTTACGAAGCGGCGGTCGAGGCTGTAACAAAGTTTTTCAATACGCGCTGTTATCTTGTCAAATTTGACACTTTCTTTTTTGCCGTCTCTCTTGATTACCTGCATACTGATATATTTAAATGGTTAGTAGTAAGTCGTAGTTGGTGTTAGTTTTTTTGTTTTCAGCCCTTGGTCTTCAGAAGTCTTCTTCTGTGGAGAAGGATTGACTTTCTTTGGAAGACATGACGCCGGATTTCTGGTAGTCGCCCACGCGTTTTTCGAAGAAGTTGGTCTTTCCTTCGAGCGAGATCATTTCCATGAAGTCGAACGGGTTGGTGGCGTTGAACATTTTAGGGTAACCCAGTTCGCCCAGCCAGCGGTCGGCTACAAACTCAATGTACTGGCTCATCAGGTCGGCGTTCATGCCGATGAGTTTCACGGGCAGCGCTTCGGTGATGAATTCTTTTTCGATCTCCACGGCATTGCCGATGATGGAATACACTTGTTCCTGTGTGAGTTGGTTCTTCAGCATGCTGTAGAGCAGGCAGGCAAACTCGCAATGCAGTCCTTCGTCGCGGCTGATCAGCTCATTGGAAAAAGTAAGTCCGGGCATCAGGCCTCTTTTCTTCAACCAGAAAATGGAGCAGAAACTGCCGCTGAAGAAGATGCCTTCCACGGCTGCGAAGGCCACCAGTCTTTCGGCGAAACTTCCGTTCTCGATCCAGCGCAGGGCCCACTCGGCTTTCTTTTTCACGGCCGGTACGGTATCGATGGCATGAAACAGGCGGTCTTTCTCTTTCGGATCTTTAATATAGGTGTCGATCAGCAGGGCATAGGTTTCAGAATGGATATTTTCCATCATGATCTGGAAACCGTAAAAGCAGCGTGCTTCGGGCAGTTGTACTTCACTCATGAAGTTAACGGCCAGGTTTTCGTTTACGATACCATCGCTGGCAGCGAAGAAGGCAAGCACATGAGAAATGAAGTGACGTTCGCCGTCATTCAGTGAAGCCCAGTCTTTTGCATCAGCACCCAGATCGATTTCCTCGGCCGTCCAGAAGCTGGCTTCGTGTTTTTTATACTGTTCCCAGATTTTGGGATAATTGATGGGAAGAATAACAAAGCGGTCCTTGTTCTCTTTCAGCAAAATTTCGTCCTCATGCTGCATGATAAAAAATATTGTACGGTTATATAATGCGGCACGACAAGAGACAAAGCGTCCTTAAACTCCTTGGAGAGTTTTTTTTCGATCGGTCTTTGCCGGCACCTTATGATCCGGGAAGGCTCCAGACAAATAATTCTGAGTGGCAGGTCTCCTGGCTTGTTTTTCTTGCTTCACACCTTCCCATCCCGGTTTTGAACCGGAACAGTGGTCTAACGTGCAGCTTTCAGCAGGGGAGCGGGCGCTCCCGGAGTGCTGGAAAACATACAGTTGCCCGTCAGCCCGTGATTCTCACACGGTTCCCTATTAAGCTTGATAACAATATGACTAGTTGTTACCAGCGCCAACCCGAATTATTTTCAAGAACTGACGACGAATTTAGCTGCAAAAAGTCCAAAGTCCCACCGATAATTATGCACTGAATGTGGATAGTTTTTTTTGCCCCGAAGCAAAGGCACACTGACAGCGGCCTGCCGCCTTTGTCAGCCCCCGGTCAGTTTTCTGATACCGTAAAATGCTTTTCTGAAATCGTAACTGAAGCACGGACCGTTGGGTGCACTTTTACAGAAACGAAGCAACTATGTGCGCCTATCAAACCCTGTTTCACGACGACAATACCGGCTATGTGGTAAAATGTGCGGAGTGCGAAAAGATCCAGCTTGGTTTCGGAAACCTGGTGATGACGTTTGCCCGCGATGATTTTGATGCCTTTCGCTGGTGGCTGCAGAAAGTGAAGAATGAACAACGGCATGAAAACTCACCTTCACTCCGCTGTATCATTATACCTACGCCCTGCGATGGCATGCGGTTGCTATTGAGCGCGCGGGAACTGAACGACTTTGATAAAATGCTCGAAGAAGCAGATAGTGAATTGCGTTCGTTGGAACTGCTCAAACTATTCAATGAGCGGTCTTAACTAAACACGACGTTATAAATGTGGATATATCGGTGTGTTCCCGCCTCCCGGGAAACCACTAAAAACAAAGCAGCAGTGTCATCCTCCCGGTGGCACTTTTTTTATATCCGTATGTGAAAAATTGCTTCCTTACTTTTGCACGAAATCAGCGATACATGAGTGCAGAGCAATTCAATGAGCTGGTGCGTAGCCGCCGCTCCGTTTTCCCCGATCAGTTTGATACCACACGCCGCGTTGATGACGCGATCGTAGAACAAATATTGACCAATGCCATCTGGGCGCCCAACCACGGTAAAGCAGAGCCCTGGCATTTTACTGTTTTCACAGGTGAAGGACTGCAAAAGTTCGCCAACTTTCAAAGTGAATTGTATAAAGAACTTTCCGGTGAAAATTTTAAAGAAATCACCTATGGCAAGCTGCAGCAGCATCCGTTGAAAGCGTCGCACATCATTGCCCTGGGCATGAAGCGTACGCCAAATAAAAACATTCCGGAGATCGAAGACGTGGAAGCCGTGTCTTGTGCGGTGCAGAATATGTATCTGTCTACAACCGCTTACGGCATCGGTGGTTACTGGACAACCGGCGGCATCACGTATCGCGAGCCGGCCAAAGCATTTTTTGGGCTGGGTGAAGAAGATAAATTATTAGGATTTTTCTATATCGGCCATATAGCTGTGCAGCCAACAGGCGCGAAGCGTCAGCCGCTGGAGGAGAAAAGTACCTGGATCCGCTGAAGCGGAATTTGAAGATTTGATAATTTGAAAATTAGTCAGAACCACGATCATTACGATCTGTCTGAATAGCTTCGATTATCAAACTGCTCCTAACCGTATTTTCAAATTATCAAATTATCAAATCATCAAATTAGTCACTCCCTCATACCGCATCATCTTTCCCGTTAAAGTTGCCAAAAGCGGCATTGCCGGGAAAGGTGCTTTTGCTACCGGTCGTATACCTGCCCGCCGTAAGATCGGTGACCTCGGCGGCGTGATCATTACCATGCGTGAAGCACGCAAACTGATCCGCGATATCAAAGTCATCAACCTCGTGGAATTGGATGATGACCTGGCATTGAATGCTTCTGCCAACCCCAACGACCTCAAATACATCAACCACTCCTGCGATCCCAATACTTATCTGCGCGTGATGAAGAACCGCGTGGAATTCTATGCGCTCCGCAATATCAAAAAAGGGGAAGAATTGACAGCCGATTATGGTGAAACGCATCACGACGGAAAATTGCCCTGTCGTTGTGGCGCTAACAACTGTAAGGGTTTTCTGTAGCATGTCATCCACTTGTCACATTCTCTACTTGTTTAGTAGTTTTTCCTGATTTCATAAGTGTCTTTTTTTCTGCTGCTGCACTTTTGCACTCCAAAACTTAAGGCATGTTTGGTAGAGGAGCGAAGACCGTCTATTTATTTCTGGTAATAGCGCAGAGGTTGAAAGGCCTGATGGTGGCCATGGCTGTCTTTTACTGCTGCTTGGCAACGGCCTTTGCGCAAACACAAACGGTAAAAGGAAAAGTGCTGGATAACCAGGGGAAGGGATTATCTTTTGCTACCATCAAAGCTGTGCAAACGGATGTTATCGTTAACAGCCAGTTCGATGGCAGTTTTGTAATTGAAATCCCTTCTTTCCTGAACGAGTTAACTATTGTTGTTTCTCATGTGGGTCAGCAGTCCGTGACTCGCAACCTGAACAAGGCTCAATTCAATCAATTCCAGCCTATCACGCTCCTTCCGCTTAACCTGGAACTGAACAATGTGGAAGTAAATGGTGTACGCAAAACAACAACTGTTTCCAACTCGTCCATCGTTTTTGACCGCGAGGCGATTGAGCAAACGCAGGCGCTCAGCGTGGTCAACGTGTTGAGCTATCTTCCCGGCAAAACTATCCTCAAACCTACCGTTTCCATCCAAGGCGTTCAGCCCATCATACTGAGGGCCGCTATTCAACCAGGTGACCTCGAACAGGAACTCAACAATGCGTTTGGCGTCTCCATCCAGCTTGATGGAAGTACTGTATCAAACGACGCCAACATGCAGGCCACGAATCCCGGATTCATGCCCATAGGCAGTGCGAATGATCTCCAGCATCCTGAGAACGGTGTTATCCGTGACCGCAGTGAGCGGAACGGTTCGCTGTACAGAAGCTATAGTGCTATCACGGCTAACAACGGTGTTGACCTGCGGCAGATACCGGCAGAGAATATCGAAAATATTGAAGTGGTGTCTGGTGTTGCCTCAGCTCGTTATGGTGATTATACAACCGGTGTGGTAATTATCAACCGCCAGGCAGGCGTTACGCCCTGGCGTGTGAGTATCCGGAGCAATGAAGGGACACAGAACGTAGGCATTAATAAAGGGTTTAAAATAAGTCCGAAGTTTGGAACGCTTAGTGTCAACTTGGATTATCTCAACAGTAACGACGACCCCCGTAATAAGCTGAAAGCGTTTCAGCGTATCGGAGGAGGTTTTATATGGACCTATCAGCAGAAAGAAGCCCGGTTCAAGAACAATCTCAGTGTTGACTACGGTTCCACGATTGATCAAACCCGTCGCGACCCCGATGAAGGACGACAGCGGATGGCTAAGTTCAATAACACCAGTTTCCGCATCAGCAACCGGGCGGAGTGGAAGATCCGGAAGCTCTGGCTTCACAATATTCAGGTGCAGGGAAGCTACAGCCGTCGCCGCGAGGAGTCTTACGATCAATATTATCTGAATACACAACCTGTTTTGCCGGTGGTAAGCAGCACGAGCCCGGGCGTATTTGAAGCGGAGTTTGCACCGGGTTACTATTTGGCGACTCATCATATCATTGGTATTCCGGTAACAGCCTCTGCCAGAGCGGAAGCCAACAGTATTTTCAGACTGAAGAGAAACAGTGTCTACAAACTTTCGCTTGGTGTCAACTACTCGTACGCAGGCAACAAAGGTCCCGGCGTGCTGATTGATCCTAAACGCCCCCGTTTTGATAACATGGGTTTTAAAAATGACCGGCCCAGAAATTTCAACCAGGTGCCTGATCAGCACAATACCGGGGTGTATCTGGAGAATAATTTTAGCACGAGGTTACTGGGTCGCCCTTTTAATGCTAATGCCGGATTGCGCGGTGATATACAGAATGGGTTTTTTACCGTGTCGCCACGGATCAATGTCGGATGGAAACTCACACGTCAGCTCAGTTGGAAAATAGCCTACGGCATCGCTACCAAAGCACCTTCTCTTTCCCAGATCAGCCCCGGGGATATCTACTTCGATATTCCGCTGATCAATTCTTATAGCAGTGATCCGCTGAAACAACTTTACTTGGTACAGACCGAAGTGGTTAAGGCCAGCAATCTCGACATTAAACCTTATAGAAGCATAACAGCCGAGACCGGACTTACCTGGGACAATAAAATCTTTACAACATCAATGTTTGTTTTCCGCCGGGTCAATAAAGATGGATTTGCGCAGGTAAATACCTTATATCCTCTCACCGTGGCTAAATACGATACGGTGTCTGCGCCCGGCGAGCGTCTCCGGTACTTCCCAACCGGTCAGGATACCGTTTATAACCTGACCTACTCCAAGCTGGCAAACGGTACCTACAGCCGGACCAACGGTTTGGAGATAATGATCAACACCAGAAAAATCCGCGCGATACAAACATCCTTTGCTTTTAATACAGCATATTATCAAACCTATTCGTTGAATAGTGCTGATGATGTGCTGATCCCGGAGCGTCCTGATTTTACCAAAGAAGCAGTATTTGGTGTGTTCAAAAATATGGAACGTAAAACGACAAACATCAAGTCCACGATTGTAACAACCACGCATATTCCTTCGCTTCGGATGGCAGTGATGTTTACCGGTGAATTGTTCTGGGTGAGCCGTAACGAGACACTGCCTTCGGCTGTATATCCATCCGGATATTACACTAAAGAAGGTCTTTATTTTCCACTGAACAAAGAGCAGGCAATGTCGCCGGAGTATGCCCATTTAACGCGTGTAGCCAGCAATGAGACAGTGGTTTACCGCCCTGCATTCTTCTATCCTAATATTCACATGAGGCTGAGCAAAGAAATCGGTAATCTGCTCCGTTTTTCTTTCAACGCATACAATGTTTTCAATATCCGGCCTGTGCAGCGGGCTGTCGGAGGCGGATATTATTATTATAATGGGCAGCCATCTTTTGGCGCAGAAATGACATTTACTCTTAAATAAATGAAGAAATGAACTACCTGATCAGAATTTCGATGTTCGTGTTACTTGTTGCAATGGCAGTCGGGTGCCGTAAGAAGGATCGCCTGCCAGGCGTTACCCCCATCAGCGTAATTGTCAAAACCGGTTATGAAACCGATGGTGCGCCTTATTCGTTTCCCCTACAGGGTATTACGATCAAGATGACGGATATGTCCAGTTCTTCTGTACTCACACAGCAGACGGATATAAATGGACTTGTAATCTATAACAGCATTGCACCAGGTACCTACAATGTGGATGCATCTATCACACTTACCAAAACACAATATGAATCAATCACCGGGCTCACACATGACCGTGACGAAGTTACCTTTAATGCTTCGCTGGCGAATGTGACCCTCAATGCAACTACCAACAACACGCTCGATCTTAAACTGGTACTGGGTAAAATCGGCGATTGGGTACTGAAGCAGATTTACTATGCGGGAAGTCATACTCAAAATGGTGCAGTATTCCGTGACCAGTTTATTGAGATATACAATAATTCCAATAAAGTACTGTATGCAGACAGCCTGTACATTTCACAATTGACTGGCAGTAATACAGTGAACCCGGATTTCAGCCTTGGCTATTTTGTTAATGATGGAGGTTCATTCCAAGGTCAGTGGGATTGGAATAAATCTATTGGCATGCCTGGTGGCGGAGATGCGGTGACCAAATATTTGTATGCCAAGACGCTTTTCCGTATTCCGGGAACCGGAGCCAACTACCCCGTGCAACCAGGCGCCAGCATCGTAATTGCAGCCACTGCAGTAAACCATAAAGCTCCCTATACCGGAGCACTGGGAACCTCTATTCCTATCAACGATCCTTCTCTGACTGTAGACTTATCAAATGCCAGTTTTGAAGTTTACCTGGGTAACCTCATTTCCAATCCCTTCAATTCAGATCTTGATAATCCCGGTGTGCCCAACCTGGCTGTTGTTGAAACAGGCGGCAACCGTGATCTGATACTGGACAACCCAGGCAGGGATGCGATTGCTATTTTCAAGACCAATACACTCCTTCCACTTTTCAACTCTACCGGAACCGGCGGCTGGTCGCGCTATCCAAGTCCTAATGTGACGTCCATCACTGCCAGCACATCACTGTTCTACCGTATTCCCAATGACGTGATTATTGATGCCGTGCAGATTCAGCATGTTACGCCCGGAAGCCGTGTGCCACGTAAATTGTCAAGTGTGCATGATGCAGGAGCTATAGCAGTGCCTGGCGGACAATACTCATCCCAGTCTGTTATCCGTAAAACTGCTAAAGTGGTAGGCGGGAGAAAGATTCTGAAAGACACCAATAATTCAACGGAAGACTTTACCACACTTCCCCGTTCAATTCCCGGAGCATTTGCCGAATAAGTACGATGATGAAAAAAATACTACAGGTATGGCTGTTTTGCCTGGCTTTCCAGCAGTTGAATGCACAGGACAGTATTGCCTCGGTGCAAAGTGAGGTCTTTAATCAACGTTACCGGCTGCTGGCGGCCGATGCCGTCAGCCAGCCATTGTTGCAGGATGTGACCTTCAACATCGTAGAAGCCGGTTACAAGAGAAAGAACGGCGAATACCGTCTGGCGCAGGATGCCAGCTCGCAGCGCGATTTCTATTTCCGCACCTCGGGAACACGCCGTATTAAATCGTTCCTGGTGTCCGGTAGCTTCGGATACGAAAGGGTAGTGCAGGACAGTACAGCCTATACACTCCGCTACGATCTGCACGGGGCATCGCCTTATTATTTTTATACAGTAAAAAAAGGACATTGGGACATCGGACATTACTCCCTGAACGGAGTGGTCAGCAAAACCATTGGTGATAAATTTACCGTAGCTGCGGCTGGCCATTACAACTCACTGAACGGCTGGCGCAGTTCTGATCCCCGCCCTGAGTATTTTGATCAATACATGGAATTTGCGCCGGCCACGCAGTACCGTTTTTCAGATAAACAACTGATTGGCATCGGCGGACGGTACATCAAACGCCGGACAGAAACCAGCGTTGAATACCGTAATGACAATTATTCCATGGGAGGCGGACAATACCCTGAATACATAACCTATCTGCAGTATGGATACGGCCGGCAGAAAAACCAGTCAACCCGTCGTAACATTCGCAGCAAGGCAACAGGGTGGGCCGCAGATGCCCTTTACCAGGGAAAGTTCTCATTTGGTGAGCTTACCGTGAAAGGCAGTTATAGGCAAATCGACAGTGAGTTTTTTCTCCCGGGCACACAGACAGGTGACATACCCCTTACGGTTGGTTTCTTCTACGAAGATATTGCCGATGTTACTGCTCAGTGGCGCTTTATGCGGCCGCAGTATTCCATCGATATACTGGCCGCCTATCAATATCATTATGGACAAGATTTGAATACCGAGTTTTCGGCAAACAACTATCTCTACAGTTTTGAGCAACTCAGTATACGTCCGGTATACACCCGTCGCAAAGACAATCTACCTGTTTATGAGATTTTACTGGATGCGAGATTGTCGGATCTGTATCGTGCGGATGGCAGCAGCAACGTATTAACAGACTACCAGGTAGCACGCGGCATGGCGCAGGCGGCCGGGTTTTTATATTTTGGAGAAAAGCAGTTTCTCAAGGCAGGGCTCGCTGCCGAGGTACAGCTACCCGTAAGTTCGAAAGTGCAAACGCCCACGCAATCTTCTGCCTTCACGCAGGGTGTTGTCATTCCTGATGCATATTACCAACGGGCAACTTCTTTTACCGGCCGGGTTGACCTACTGTATTCTTTTCCTGTCGATAAAGTGAATAGCTTTATCCGTCTGCAATCAGGTCTGCAACAGGCTGCCATCAAACAAAACAGGCTGTTACCCGCTACACAATTGCCGGGTAAGCAGCGTTGGTTTTACGAATTGACAATAGGCGTGACGTTATAGTATAAAAATGGCATTGTATTTACAACGCCATTTTTATACTACCTTGTTACGGTTCGTGACTCGTTTAATGGAATAATCCATTCTTCAACGGAATTATCAAAAATACAGTTCCGGAGACCGAGACCATAGCCCACTGGAAGCGTCATTGTCACCACGGCATATCCTCCTGAAAATGCGATGTAATCTCCGCTAAACCACTGTCCTACTCCCGCGGGTACTACCCATGTAATGTCGTAAGGAACGTCGGTATAAATAGCACCGCCAATGTTTGCAGTACATTCGTCGTCCACTATACCTGTCGGATCGCACATAGTGACAACACCAGCACAGATGCAATCGTCACTGTTTACTGCGAACTCAAAGTCCACAGGTTCACTATCGCTTACTCTTGCTTTTTGCTGATTCACAAGATGGTAAGAGTTGGCTTTCTTATAGAGGCGTATTTTCTGAAAAACAGCTTTTTTTTCCTGCTCAGACATTTTTTTCTTAAACATAAACTCATTCAGTAAATCCTGGCCCTTCAGCTCAGTGTAGCCGGCGGCTTCAGGTCCCCTACGGCGTATATCAGCAATGTTTTTTCTTTGCTCAGCCAGGAGAAGCCGCTGGTGTTCGGTTATGGATAGTTTGCGGGGTTCAGCAGGTAACGACTGATCCTTTTTACCGCAACCGCTGATAAGAGCAGCGGAAAACAGTCCAATAACACAGAGAGGTTTTAGTTTCATATCATGAATTTTAAGGTTACGGTTTAGGGAGACGTAATCGTCTTGATTAAAACTATAATGGAAATGTCAGTTATAACGGAAGTTTGGCAGGAATCCTTAACCGTTTTCTTTTTTGTGACACTTTATGGAGACACCTGCCTGATTCTACCTGCCATCTTTACTGGGCATTGTTAAATAAACACCACGGTTATTTACGAATCAGTAATTTTGCACCCATGAAAAAATGGGCAGTCCTTTGTCTTATCGTATGCTCTGCTATCGCCTGTACGGTAGCGGTGAAAAGTAGTACCCCGGCCAAACCCAAACTGGTCATCCCTGCCGGCACCTATGAAGACACGCTCCGTTTTTTATATTCCCTTTCACCTGATCAATGGCCTGCTCCGTCGATCGATTCGGGGGTGGTATGGAAAGAATTAGGCGTGGTACCGGACAGCCCTTTAAAACCTTACATGGATTCGCTGCGCCACCTGATCAGTTTAGGAAAAATGTTATTCTTCGATCCGCGGCTCAGTGGCAGCAACCAGATCTCCTGCGCCAGTTGTCATGTGCCCGATCTTTCCTGGACAGATGGCCGCGGTAAATCGGTGGGCCATGATCAGCAGTCCAACAAACGCAATGCTCCCAGCATCCTGAATGTTTGGTATTACGAACGCCTCTTCTGGGATGGCCGCAGTCACAGCCTCGAAGACCAGGCGTTCAGTCCCATCAACAGCGAAATAGAAATGCACAGCGACATGCCCGAAGTAATGGCGAAGCTGCGCAGGATTCCCGGTTATAGACCTTTTTTCGATTCAGCATTCGGTCGCCCGGAAATTTCTCCGGAAACAGTCACAGAAGCGTTAGCCGCCTTTCAACGCACCGTGGTAAGCCGCAAAGCCGATTTCGACGATTTTCTGACACGTGACAAAAAAGCCCTGTCGGACGCCGCACTCCGCGGTCTGCACATCTTTCGTACAAAAGCGCGTTGCATGAATTGCCACAACGGCCCTTTATTTACCGACAACAGTTTTCATAATATAGGGCTTACTTATTACCAGCGCGAGAATGAAGATCTCGGACGTTACAAGGTAACCGGCCGCGCAGAAGATGTAGGCCGTTTCAAAACGCCTTCCCTGCGCGATGTGATCCGCACACGCCCATGGATGCACAATGGTTTGTTTGATAACATAGAAGGAGTGATCAACATGTATAATGCCGGTATGCCACAGCCCAAGCGCAAACCGGAACAGGCAGCCGATACCTTATTTCCCCGCACAGATGTGCTCATCAAAAAGCTGGATTTGAACAAGCAGGAAAGGGACGACCTGATCGCGTTCCTGCACGCGATAACGGCTGAGCCGCTCCGCGTAAAGATGCCGGCATTGCCGAAATAATTAAAAAGTCAAAATTCAAAAAAGAGTGAATGGTCAATTGTCAATCAGAGCGCGACATACTCTTTGCGCCCCTGCTCCTTATGCCCCTTTGCGTGAATCCGAAGCCGCTTTGCACGCAAAGGCGCAAAGTGATTAAGCGGCAAAGGTTTTTCACGTTGTGATTGACAATTGCCATTGAACATTCGCTCTTTTGACTTTTGAATTTTAACTTTTGAATTATACTAAGCTGTTTATCAGCCCAGTACCTGTTTTTTACCAACTCCAGACTTTCCGTTTGTTATGAATGGTTAACTTTGTGCTCCAATTAAACATTGTTACATGAAAAGAATCGTTCTTGCCGCAGCCGTAGCCCTGTTCAGCACTGCTGCTATTGCACAACCTCCGGCCGGTGATGCCAAACCCGGTGACAGCTATGGTGAAAAAGTAAATCCCGCGGGCGCGATCGCCATTGCAGAAATTCCTGCCAAACTCGCCAACACAGAGTCCGTCGATACAAAGATCAAAGCCAAAGTACTGGACGTATGCCCCAAGAAAGGCTGCTGGGTGTCATTGGCTATCAATGATTCTACAACCGCATTCGTAAAAATGAAAGATTATGCTTTCTTCACACCGTTGGCACTCAAGGGCAAAACGGTTGTACTCGATGGCAAGGCCTTCGTAAAAACGACTTCTGTTTCCGAACTCCGTCACTATGCGGAAGACGCGAAGAAATCTCCGGAAGAAATTGCCGCTATCACTGAGCCGAAAAAAGAAATCCGTTTTCTGGCAAACGGCATCACGGTAGTGGAATAAACAGATCGCCTTTAAAATGTTAAAGCGTCCATCCGGGCGCTTTTTTTGGCTTCTGACGGGCAGTATTTCCGGTTTCCGTAAGCGCTGATACCCGCGCCTGATGCACTTTTGCACCCTCAACATGGCAGAAAAGAAGGCAAAGAAGAAAAGTTTCCTGCAGGCACAACGTGGCAGGGTTCTCTGGGCACACCGCTGGCTGGGCTTGATCTCCGGCCTGGTCGTTTTTATTGTATCGATCACCGGATGCATTTATGTGTTTGAAGAAGAACTGCGGGATATTTTTCAAAAAAAATATTATCACGTTTCCACCGACGGACATACCGCGCGTCAGCCACTGGAAGATGTATCCGCCGCATTATACAAAGCCTTCCCGGATGCTTCAGTAAGACAAATTCGCTTTGATGAAGCGGCCGGCGCTACCATTCAATATTTTACCAAAGACAGCAAGGTTATTTCCATGAACCCTTACACGCTCGAAGTGGCCGGGGTGAGGAGTACCAAAACGGATTTCTTTTACTGGATACTCGATGTGCATCGTCATCTCGCGTGGGGCGATATCGGCAGCGAGATCATCAAATGGAACGTGCTGATATTTTTCATCCTGTGTGTGAGTGGTCTGATCATCTGGTGGCCCAAACAACGGAGGTTTTTCAAACAGGCAGCTCGTATAAAGTTTCAACGGAAAAATTTAAAACGCCTCAATTGGGATTTACATTCCGTGCTGGGATTTTATGCATTGGCCATCTTGTTGTTGATATCACTTACCGGCATGTTCTGGATGTTTGATTGGGTGAAAGATGGCGTGCGGCTGGCAACGGCAACACCAGCGGTCAGGGAAGCAAAGATCCAGTCGCAACCATTGGACGGAAAAACCTATACCATCGAACAAGCCTACAGCCAGGCGATTGCAAACTATCCCAGGCCGGAAAAAGTGGTACTCATTAACGCCGCAGACGAGCCCAAAGCAGCTATCCGCGTGTTGTTCCGTTATCCTTATACTGTTGTGCGTAAACAAAGCACATTTTTCTATGATAAATACAGCGGTCAACTGCTGAAGGCGGCGCCTTATAGCGCTGATACGCCTTACGATAAAGTGGCGAAAGCCAATTACCAGTTACATACCGGCAACATCCCATCGCTCGGTATCGGCAGTAAGATCATTTATTTCCTGGCCAGTCTCTTTGCGGCATCGCTGCCCGTTACCGGCGTCATCATCTGGTGGGGACGTGGTAAAAAAGGAAATAAGAAGAAAGTCAGCCGACCCGTACAGGTGGCCACTGCCGCCTGAGGTGTTTCCGGTTTGCGTAAACCATTTTCCCGATAGCGCGTGGAGCCGTTTCAGCCCACCGGTAATTTTGCAACCGGTTCTTACAAGTTTAAAAAACATGGGTGGTCCCGGAGTTTTCTTTTGTTGGCAGATTAAGCAGTTAGTATGATGCAAAAGTTTTCCGGGGCGCACCCGCCTATAACAATCTCCATCAGATGAGTCCCGTACATACATTCCGAAAACTTTCTTTTGCATTTTCCGTGCTACTCGTATTTTATTTTTTTAGTCAACCTGTATTTGCGCAAACCACTTTCGGTTCCCTGAAAGGCACTGTTTTAACCTCGGATGGTGAACTGGCAGCCGGCGTTACCGTCCGTTTGCGTGGTACGTCGCGGACTATCATCACCGATGATGCAGGACAGTTTGTTTTTCCGCGCATGAATGCAGGTAACCACGAACTGGAAATTTCGTTCGTTGGTTACGAAACGCTTCACCAGCAGTTGAGCATCGAAGCTGGTAAGGAAACAACTGTTTCCCTTTCACTGCGCTTGTCCGGCGAACAGTTGCAGGAAGTAATTGTGAAGGGCCAGACCGGCCGCATCAATCCGGTACGCAGCGACCAGGTAGCACGCATACCACTTAAAAATTTAGAAAACCCGCAGGTGTATACCACCATATCGCGCCAGTTGATCACCGAGCAACAATTGTTCACGGCCGACGATGCCATGCGTAATGCCACAGGTGTACAGAAAATGTGGGAAGGCACCGGCCGCAGTGGCGACGGTGGAAGTTATTACAGCAGCCGCGGTTTCATTATGCAGGCCAAACTCCGCAATGGCCTGGCAGGAGTGGTCAGCAGTACCATCGACGCGGCCAACCTCGAACGCATTGAAGTGATCAAAGGTCCCTCTGCCACGCTTTTCGGCAGCACCCTTACTTCTTACGGTGGTCTTATTAACCGCGTAACTAAAAAACCTTATGATCGTCTTGGCGGCGAAGTAAATTATTCATTAGGCCAATATGATTTCAACCGTTTCAGCGCCGATGTTAACACGCCGATTGATCAAAAGAAACAATGGCTGTTCCGCATGAACGGTGCGTTGTCCACAGAAAATAGTTTCCAGGATCAGGGGTATGCAAAAACCGGCGCGATTGCTCCATCGCTGCAATACAAACCCAATGATAAACTCACCGTGAATCTGGATGCGGAATTGTATTATGGCAAAAGCATCGGTAAACAAATCTATTTCTTTTATTTCCCGGCAGCCGCATTGGGTGCAACCCGTGCCGACCAGTTACCTGTTGATTATAAAAAGTCATACATGGGCGAAGGATTGTCGCAGCGTACGCGCAGTGCCAACTACTATGCGCAGGTGAACTATAAAATCTCGAAAAGCTTTACGTCTTCCACCAACTTCACGCTGAGCAACAGCTATTCCAGCGGGTTCGGTGCTTATTTTTATTTCGTTCCTGATGATGCGGTTACCGGCAATCCTGCCGACGCGGGCAAAGCCAATTACATCACCAGGGCGGATCAGTCGACGCGCGACAGCCGCAGCCAGTTGTTAGGTGTGCAGCAAAATTTCAATGGCGATTTTATGATCGGTAAGATGCGTAACCGTATCGTGGCCGGTCTGGATTACCTGCGCCTCAATTCAAAACAGGAGTTCTTCGGAAGCGTGTTTGATGTCGTGCCGGTCAACGACAAAGACTATGACTACAGTGCATTCAACGATAATGCGTTGAACAACCTGTATGCAAATAATGCTCCTGATTTCGTTTATCCTATCCGTTACATCAGCAATACCTACAGTGCTTACGCGCTCGATGTCCTGAGCCTGACGAAGAACCTGCAGGTACTCGCGGGATTGCGATTGGATTATTTTGACAACAAAGGTGGCTCCGAAGGTGGGGCAGTGCCTGCTTATAACCAGGCTGCGCTTTCACCTAAATTTGGCATCGTATATCAGCCGCTGGCAGATCGTGTATCCATCTTTGCCAACTATCAGAATAGTTTCAACAACAAAGGTGCCTATACCGCTTACGATCCGCAGGATGCCGACAGTCTTGTACAGTTAATGGCAAAGCCCGAGCAGGCTAACCAGACAGAAGCCGGGGTGAAGCTCGATATGTTGGGCGGAAGATTGTCGGCCACTGTTTCCTATTATTATATTGTAGTGAAGAATATGTTGCGTACCAACCCCGATCCGGAAGCCGCTTCGCGTTTTGCGCAAATACAAAATGGCGAACAACGCAGCAAAGGGGTGGAAGTGGAAATAACCGGCAACCCGGTTCGCGGGTTGACGATCGTAACAGGGTTCAGCTATAATGATTCAAAAATGCAGAAAGCCGACGCGGATGTAAACGGCCGTCGTCCAACCACTGCATCATCGCCGGTGAATGCGAATATCTGGGCGGGATACCGTTTCCCTGACGGATCGCTGAAAGGACTGGGATTTGGTGTGGGGGCCAACTATGCCAGTGATAACAAAGTGATGAACAGTCAAAGCATGGGCGTATTCATTCTGCCATCGTACACCGTGTTGAATGCATCGGCTTATTATCAATGGGAAAAATTCCGTCTCGGTGTAAGAGCGGATAATTTTACCAATCAAAAATACTGGATCGGGTATACGACGATGAATCCGCAGAAGCTGCGTCAAGTGGTGGGCACTTTGTCGTACCGGTTCTGAAAATGAAAAAATAAAGAACAACAGTTGCTCCCGCGAAAGCCGCGGGGGCAATTTAATTATACAGCATCATACGAATCCGCATTTATGTCGTTCAAAAAAATAATCGGTCAGGTACATTTATGGCTGGGATTGAGCTCGGGGCTTATCGTGGTATTCCTGGGTATTACGGGCTGCATATTGGCGTTCGAGCATGAGATAAAATATTTCACAGACAAAACGCAGTTCACCAAAGAAGAGGCGAAGCCTTTACTGCCTCCGTCGCAACTGCGCGCTATTGCCACCAAAGCCTTGCATGCCGATCCGCGTTCTATTGAATACCGTGGCGCCGGCAAATCCGTATTTGCTTATTATTATGATGAAAAAGATTATCGCGTTGCTGTATTGAATCCCTATTCCGGGGAAGTATTGAAAGTGCGGAACATGAACACGGAATTTTTCCGGGTGGTGATGATCGGCCATTATTATTTATGGTTGCCGCCGCATATCGGGCAGCCGATCGTGGCGTCGGCTACATTGATCTTTTTGGTGATGCTGATCACCGGCATCATTCTCTGGTGGCCGCGCAACAAAGCGGCGCGCAAACAACGGTTCACGATAAAACTAAATGTACGCTGGCGTCGCCGCAACTACGATCTGCACAATGTATTGGGCTTTTATATGTCGTGGGTGGCGGTGTTCCTGGCGATCACGGGACTGGTGATGGGCTTTCAATGGTTTGCCCGCACGGTTTACTTTGTGAGCTCGGCCGGTAAAGCGATGCCTGCGCATGAACATCCGGTATCGGATACTACATTAGCGGCAACTGCGGGAGCAAAAGGTGAAGACATTATCTGGCAGCAGTTGCGTGCGATAGCGAAACCGGATGAATCGGTAGCTGTTTATTTGCCAGCCACTTCATCTGACGCGCTGGAAGGCGCTGTTAATCACCGGCCGGGTACCTATTACAATACCGACTATTATCACTACGATCAATATTCATTGAAGGAACTGCCGGCAACGGGCATCTACGCGGGTAAGTTTAAGGATGCGGCGGTAGCGGATAAAATTGCGCGCATGAATTATGACATTCATGTAGGCGCAGTATTAGGATTGCCGGGGAAAATATTGATGTTTGCGGCGAGCCTCATTGCCGCTTCGTTGCCCATCACCGGATTTTATATCTGGTGGGGACGGAGAAAAAAGAAACGTGCACCCGCAAAAACAAATCAGCCTGCTACGCCTCTGTAACCAGGAAATCTTCTGTTGCCCTGATGGTGTGATCGAGATCGGCCTGCTCTAATGCGTTGCTGATAAACCATGTTTCGTAAGCGGAAGGTGGCAGGTAAACACCGGCATTCAGCATGTGATGGAAATACCGGTTGAAGCGTTCGTTGTTGGCAGCCGCGGCATCTGCAAAGTTGTTGACAGGCTTGTCGCTGAAGTGCACGCTGATCATGCTGCCGGTACGGTTGATGATATAAGGAATGCCGGAGCGCTGCAATACTTCATCTAGGCCTTTGTGCAGGTAAGCTGTTTTTTCTTCGAGTTGCTGATAGATCTGCGGATTGTCTCTGAGTGTTTTCAACAGCGTATAGCCGGCGATCATAGCCAATGGGTTGCCGCTGAGCGTGCCTGCCTGGTAAACACTGCCAAGTGGGGCGATGTGTTCCATGATCTCGCGTTTGCCGCCGAAAGCGCCAACAGGCATGCCTGCGCCGATCACTTTTCCATAAGTCACCAGGTCAGCTTTGACTCCCAGGCGTTCCTGCGCGCCACCGGCTGCGAGGCGGAAGCCTGTCATCACTTCATCAAAAATGAGTACGATGTTTTCTTCATCGCATATTTTACGCAGTCCTTCGGCAAAGCCGGGAGCGGGAGGAATACAGCCCATGTTGCCGGCAACGGGTTCCAATATGATGGCGGCGATTTCGCCTTTGTGTTGCTGAATGAGTTGGTTCACTGCATCCAGATCGTTGTAGGCGCAGGTAAGTGTGTCTGCGGCAACGCCGGCGGTTACGCCTGGCACGGTTTGTATATTGAAGGTAGCGAGTCCGCTGCCTGCTTTTACGAGAAAGCAATCCGCATGACCGTGATAGCAGCCTTCGAATTTGATGAATTTATTTTTTCCAGTATAACCTCTTGCGAGTCTTATGGCGCTCATGCAGGCTTCGGTGCCGCTGCTCACCATGCGGATAAGATCGACGTTGGGAACCATGTTGAGAATGAGTTCGGCCATTTCTGTTTCCAGGGCGGTTGGTGCGCCATAGGAGGTAGAAAAAGCGACGCGCTGGCAGATAGCTTCCACCACGGGTTGGTAAGCATGTCCGAGGATCATTGGTCCCCAGGAGTTGATGTAGTCGATGTAGCGGTTATCGTCTTCATCATACAGGTAAGCGCCTTCGGCGCGTTTGATAAATATGGGCGTGCCACCAACGCTTTTAAAAGCCCGTACGGGGGAGTTGACACCGCCGGGGATGCTTTGTTGAGCGCGAAGAAACAGGGTGTTGCTGGTTGGGGTGTTCATGATGTTCGAGTGAATAGTGAATGGTCAATAGTGAATAATTAAGTTTTTTAAGCCTTTAGTAATCCACTGAGCAAAGAAAAACATTTAATGATAAGTTTTCCAATAGTTTCTGTGCTGTAGCCATTCAATAAGTTGAGATCAGTAGCTAAGCCTATTGCGGTGTCCACTTCAATGAGAGAGCCTCTCGCGATCTCGTAAAATCTTCTTCTTTCTGCTGGTGATCTTCTTGATGCTCCTTCGGCAATATTTAAATGAACGGATAATGCTGCTCTTCGTATTTGAGACGAAAGTGCAAATCTTTCTTCAATTGGTAAATTCTTCGCCAGCAAATAGCACTCAGCGACAAAATTTCGTGAATACCGATAGACTTCCAGATTTCGGTGATTAAGCGTAAGAAACATTTTTGAAAATTACGCTTCTTCTTGCTTTACAATCTGGGGAAAGCCTCAATACTGGTTGGGAATTTTCTTTTTATCCATTCACTATTCACTATTGCCCATTCACTCATTCACGCAGCAGCTTCGCTGCCTCTTTCGCAAAATACGTCGCTATCAAATCCGCTCCGGCTCTTTTAATGGACGTCAGGCTTTCAAGAATCGCTTTGTTCTCATCGATCCAGCCTTTTTCCGCCGCTGCCTTGATCATGGCATACTCACCACTTACATGATACGCACTCACCGGCACTGTCACGCTATTCTTCACTTCACGGATGATATCGAGATAGGCCATGGCCGGTTTTACCATCACGATGTCGGCGCCTTCTTCTACATCCAGCAGTGTTTCGCGGATGGCTTCGCGGCGGTTGGCATAATCCATCTGGTAAGTTTTCTTATCGCCAAAACCTGGCGCGCTGTCGAGCGCGTCGCGGAACGGACCATAGAAACAAGAGGCATATTTGGCACTGTAACTCATGATGCCCACCTTGGTAAAATTATTTTCTTCCAATGCCTTGCGGATAGCGCCGATACGTCCATCCATCATATCGCTGGGTGCTACCATGTGGGCACCGGCTTCAGCATGACTTAAACTCATTTTTACCAATGCTTCAACGGTTTCGTCGTTTACGATCTCTCCGTCTTTTACGATGCCGTCATGGCCGTACTCCGAATAAGGATCTAACGCTACGTCGGTCATCACATACATCTCCGGAACCGCTTCGCGGATGGCGCGAATGGTGCGTTGCATCAGGCCGTCCTTATTCCAGGCTTCTTTGCCGGTATTGTCTTTAACCTCATCAGGGGCTTTTACAAAAAGCAATACACTGCGGATGCCGAGTGTATACAATTCCTGCACCTCACGCACGGTCCAGTCGAGCGAGTAGCGGTAATAGCCCGGCATAGAAGGGATTTCGTGCGCCACTTCTTCCCCTTCGTCTACAAACAACGGTGCAATAAAATCGGCGGGACGCAATGTTGTTTCCGCTACCATGGCACGGATGGCGCCGGTAGTGCGGAGTATGCGGTTTCTTCTTTGGAGATGCATGTTCAGTTGTTTACAGTACAAAATTAACGCAAATGGCGGCTATACCCAGTCTTTCGGTGACTGGCATACGGAGAGCAATCTTGCCTCTTCGGTTCCTGGTTGCGGCTGATAGTTATAATCGAAGCGAACAGTAGGAGGCAGGCTCATTAAAATACTTTCAGTGCGACCATTGGTTTTTAAGCCGAAGATGGTACCGCGGTCGTGGATAAGGTTGAATTCAACATAGCGTCCACGGCGTATCTCCTGCCAGTATTTGTGTTGAGGTTGCCATGTCATTGATTTGCGTTTCTCCGTGATGGGTATATACGCTTCGATAAATGAATTGCCATTTGCCTGCTGAAAAGCGAACAGGTCTTCGAGAGTGCGGTTTTCAGCAGGACGCAGGTAGTCATAAAACACCCCGCCGATGCCTCTCGTTTCCACACCGCGATGTGCGTTGTTGAAATATTCGTCGCATTGTTTTTTATAAAGCGGATACCATTCTTCTCCGAACGGATCCATGGCGTTCTTCAATGTCTGATGAAAATGTTTCGCGTCTTCATCGAAAAGATAATACGGGGTGAGGTCGGCGCCGCCGCCAAACCAGCGGTCAATGATGTCGCCGGCTTCGTTGTATAATTCAAAGTAGCGCCAGTTGGCGTGTGTGGTAGGGACAAATGGATTTTCCGGATGAATAACGAGGCTGAGTCCACAGGCAAACCAGCTATGTCCGTCGATTTTCAATTGCTGCCGCATGGTTGCGGTAACCGGACCAAAAACAACTGACGTGTTCACACCGCCTTTTTCAAACAGGGCACCGTTGGCGATCACGCGGGTGCGGCCGCCGCCACCTGCTTCGCGCGTCCAGTTATCTTCCCGGAATTTGGCGAGGCCATCTGCCTGCTCGATTGCCGCGCAGATGCGGTCCTGCAGGTCATGAATAAAGTTGATCCATTGTTCGCGCATAAAAATTCAAAATTCAAAAGTCAAAAAGGAATGAATCGTCAATCGTGAATCGTCAATCGTGAATCGTCAATAAGGCTGCTTCACCTAAAACTTATAACTTAACACTTACAACTTATTACTTAAGCCTTACCCCTTAGGCCGAAGCTTCGGCCCGAAGTGTCGGGCCTTTCGCCTCATACTTATAGCTCACCACTCAAACTCCTTCACCGTATTCACAAATGCCCTTGCATGATCCACAGGTACCTGTGGTAAGATGCCATGCCCCAGGTTAGCTATATAACGGCCGGGACCAAAGGCGCGTAACATCTTGCGTGTTTCTTCTTCGATCACGGGAATGGGTGCAAACAATTTTGCGGGATCAAAATTTCCCTGCAACGTTACTTTGTCGCCGGCAAACTGACGCGCCATTGAAGCGCTGATACACCAGTCGATACCCAGGCCCTGCGCACCGGTTGCGGCCATCGCTTCAAGACTGTGCCAGGCACCTTTTGCAAACACGATCACCGGTGCTTCATCTTTTACAGCCGCAACGATCTGGCTGATATAAGGCAATGACCATACAGCAAAATCATCCGGGCTTAGCAAACCTCCCCAGCTATCGAACAACTGTACTGTATCGGCACCTGCACGGATCTGCTGACGCAAATAAGCGATGGTGGTGTCGGTGATCATCTGTAACAACTGATGCGCGGTTTCGGGTTGGGTGTAACAAAATGCCTTTGCTTCGTCAAAGGTTTTGCTGCCTTTCCCCTGCACCATGTAACATAACAATGTCCAGGGTGCGCCGGCAAAACCGATCAATGGCACGCGGCCATTCAGTTCCTTTTTGATAAGGCGGATCGCATCAAACACATAACCGAGTGTTTCGTCTACATCAGGTACACGTATACGTGCGAAGTCGGCACTGCTTTTAATGGGATCGGGCAAGAGGGGGCCTTTGTGTTCGATCAGCTGTACTTCCAGTCCCATAGCCTGCGGAACCACCAGGATATCGGAAAAAAGAATGGCTGCGTCCACCCCCACAATATCAACCGGCTGGAGGGTGATCTCGCAAGCCAGCTCAGGTGTCTGGCAGCGTTCGAAGAAGCTGTATTTTTCGCGGATCCGGATGTATTCGGGCAGGTAACGTCCGGCCTGGCGCATCATCCATACAGGAGGACGGCTTGTTTTTTCTCCGCGCAAAGTTTTTAATAAAAGGTCGTTCTGTAGTGTGGACATATCGGTGTTATAAAAATTAGCGGTTGTAAAATTTCATCACTTCGCCGATCATCTCGGCCTTGCCGGTTTTGCGGCAGGTAATGATTTCGAATTCTCCTTTTTTCTCCAGGGAAGCCGTTGTGGTAGGCCCGGTTGAAAAAATAGTTTGTGCACTGTTGATCTTGTTGTGCCGGAAAAAACTATCGACAGCAGACGGACTGAAAAATAAAAGTCCATCGAAATCATTTTGCACGCGATGCGGTACAGTTACCGTATGATATACGTTGATCTCATTCACGAGTACGCCGTTTTTTTCCAATATTTCCGGCAGGTCGTCCATTCGTGATGTGCCGGAGAAAAAAATGATCTCATCGGGTTCCTGTTCTTCCAGTATGAGCTCTGCGAGAGAAGCCGCATTATTGGCCGTGCCGGCGATCATATTTTCTCCGAAAACAGATGTCGCCAGTTCAGTAGTCTTTTCACCAACGCAATAAATCAGCCAGTCGGGCTGCTGTTCTTCTTTTGTGTCGGCAACAACCTTCACGGCATTCTGGCTGGTGAACACCACGATACTGCTCAACAGGAATGCGTTGTCAATTTCCTGTTGTATTTCCGTGGAACCGATTGCTTCTGTTTCGATAAAAGGCAATACGGTAATGTCGATATTTTCTGCGGCTGCATCATCGACCAAGGCGCGGGGCAGACGGGCGGTTGACAATAACCGGATTTTATTTTTTTCCATAACCTGATGCTTCCGCAATGGCGCGGCCGCCATTGGCCAGCAGTTCTTCTGCGGCAATTGTCCCGATGGCGGAAGCTTCTTCCAGGGGGACCGTTTTTTCAATAACAGCTTTTTCTTTTCCGTCGGGGGTGAGGATACTTCCCTGGAAGAAAAGTTGCTGATCGTTTATCTGAGCCAATGCACTGATCGGCGTTGAACATCCGCCCATCAGAGTACGTAAGAAATCTTTTTCAGCTTGTGTACACAAGGCCGTATGCAGGTGATGAAAAGATTGACAGGCTTCGTATGTAAATGCATCATTTTCTCCGCATACCACAACGATGGCGCCTTGCGCGGGAGCAGGCAGCATCCAGTCGAGTTCGATTGCATTGTCCGGCAAAACACCGATACGCTGCAATCCCGCCGCTGCGAAGATCGCTCCATGCCACTGACTTTCCGCTAATTTTTTCAAACGTGTGTTGACGTTGCCCCGCAGATTTTCCATGCTGCTCTGCGGATAACGGTGCAGCCATTGAGCGCGGCGGCGGATCGAACTGGTGGCGATCACAGCGGGAAACGAAGTAAAGGCTTCGTTTTCGTTGTTCAGTTGTTTGAGAAAAGGGATAGACTCCGTGTCTTGCTTCGGTACCAATACATCCTTATAGCTGGCACGTTCGAGTACGGCAGTTTGCACGATGCCTGCGGGCAAACGGGTGGGCACATCTTTTTGTGAATGCACGGCAAGGTCGATGCGTTTTTCGAGCAGAGCGATATCGAGGCTTCGCGTGAAGATACCCTGTACGCCCATTTCATAAAGGGGTGTGGTGAGGTTGATATCGCCTTCGCTTTTGATGGGAATGAGCTCGGCGGTATAACCGGCGCTTTCAAGCAGGTCTTTCACTTTATTGGCCTGCCAGAGGGCAAGCTGGCTTTCCCTTGTTCCTATACGTAAAATCTTTTCCGGCATTTCGGCTTAGCGCATTTGCAGATAATCGTTGATCGCATTGATGAACTGGCAACCTTTTTCCTGGTTGGTGCGCAGGTTAACAGCCAGGCGTGAAACGGCTTTCTGAACTTTTTGCTCTTCTGCTTTCGGGGCCATTTCGCAGTATTGCGGTTGAATCTCGCTCAATTCATACAGCTTGTCTTTCCAGCTTTTGATATGAAGGGAATAGCGGTATTCATGCAGCCAGTTGCAGAATTCAGTTTTATAATGAAGAATAATTTCTTCGGCTTTGGGCACTTCTGCCTGGCGACGGGCAAAAGTTTTATCCAGGATGGTGGCAGATATTTCATCCACATCGATCACTTTCACATCCGCAATATTGCGCACGGCAGGATCAACGTTAACGGGCACCGACAGATCGAGTACCAGTTGTTTTTTATTTCCTTCAAAAAAAGAAGGAACAACGGTATGTGCGGAGGCATTGGTGCATACGATCACCACATCGGCTTGTTTTACCGCATCGGAAATATGTTCGTAAGCAACGGCGGTAGTGCCGGTCCGTTCTGCCAGCAATTGTGCCGTTTCAAATGTGCGGTTGCTCAGACTTACCTGTGCATCGGGAAGATATTCGCGGAGATTGCGGACCACGTTTCCGCCGAACTTTCCTGTGCCGATCACCAGCACGTTGCGGCGATCCGCAGCGGGCAATTCGCGCAGCAACTCGATGGCTGCATAAGAAACGGAAACCGTTCCACTGCTGAGTTCGGTGTTGGTCTTTATTTTTTTGGAAGCCTGGTAGGCATAATTGACGGTGCGATTCATGATCGGGCCGATCATATCGAAAGAGGCCGCCATGTCTACGGATTGTTTGAGCTGCCCCAGGATCTCATAATCGCCAAGAATTTGCGAATCCAGTCCAGCTGCTACATGATAGAGATGGTTCAATGCATCCAGTCCGCTTTTGAGATAGGCGAATTGTAAAAACTGGTCGCGGCTGCCGCGTGTCACCTGCGTAAGCAGGTTAACGAGCAACATCACGTGTTCGGCAAAACCATATATCTCGGTGCGGTTGCAGGTAGAAACAACGAAAACGCTGCGGAGATTCAACTGTTGCGCCTGTTCGGCGATGCGGGCATATTCTTCACGACTGACAGAAAAAGATCCACGGACAGCCGTACCGGCAGCCTGGTAGTTGATGCCGGCCACGCAAAAGCGGTCGAGGATCTGGGTGGATATCATATTTTTCTGCGTGTGCGGAATCATACAGATGCGCAAAGTTAGGAGGGCGCAACAGGATAAAAGTCACAAGTTTGTCATGGAAGAAATAAACAGACAAAGCATTGTTTTTTTGGATGAATAGAGGTATATAACCGACCTTTGCAGCCGGTAAAAAATCGCCGTTTCAAGATGAGTTCTCCCCGTAAAGCCATACTGCTGATGAATCTCGGATCGCCCGACAGTACATCTGTAAAAGATCTGCGGACTTACTTAACTGAGTTTCTCATGGATGAGCGGGTGATCGACAAACCGCGGTGGCTGCGCAGCCTGCTGGTGAAAGGCATTATTGTTCCTTTCCGTGCACCGAAAAGTGCCAAAGCTTACCAGTCGATCTGGACAGAAGAAGGATCGCCGCTGATTGTGTTGACCAAACAACTGCAATCGGCCGTGCAGGAGCAGGTGCCTTACCCGGTTGCCATTTGTATGCGGTACGGCAATCCCTCGCCCATGACGGCCATGCAGGAGTTGAGCAAACAATATCCTTCCCTGGAAGAAGTGGTATTGGTGCCGCTCTATCCGCATTACGCGTGGAGCAGCTACGAAACGGCCGTGGTGTATGCTTTGCACCAGCACAAACAAGGCGGATTCAACTTTAAAATGTCGGTAGTGCCACCGTTTTACGAAGAGCCAGCTTACATCAATGCACTGGCAGAAAGCATGCGTCCGTATCTCTCGCAGCCGTATGACCTAATGATCTTCAGTTATCACGGCATCCCTGAACGTCATATTACCAAACGTCATCCTGCCGGTACGCATGATCTGAGCACATCGGAGAAATGTTGTGCCGAAGCAAAATACCAGCGTTACTGTTACCGTCACCAGGTGATCAGAACCACACAGCTTGTAGCGGAGAAATTGGGTATCCCGCGGGAAAAATATACCTTATCGTTTCAAAGCCGTCTTGGCCGCGATCCGTGGTTGCAGCCTTATACCGCAAAAAGCCTCGGCGAATGGCCTGGCCAGGGATATAAAAAAGCGGTGATTGCGTGTCCCGCGTTCGTAAGCGATTGCCTGGAAACTATCGAAGAGATCGGCGAAGAAGGACGCGAGTTGTTTCTGCACGCGGGCGGCGAATCGTTCACGCTGATTCCTTGTCTCAATACCCATCCCGAATGGGTGAAGACCCTGGTTGGATTGCTGGACAAAGCGGCACCTGCTGAATTGGAAGACGATAGTTTTGAAGGGTAAAATATAACTCCGGCCATGTATCTCTACATCAAAGCCCTGCATATCATTTTCATCGTTACCTGGTTTGCCGGGCTTTTTTATATGCCCCGGCTGATGATCTACAATACCGAGGCAGGGCAGCAGCCCGAGCCGGCGCGCGGTATTTTACGCAGCCAATTCGGCATCATGATGAAGCGGCTCTGGTTCGGCATTACCTGGCCGTCGGCCGTGCTCACGCTGATCATGGGCGGCTGGACCTTGTGGTCAGGCGGATGGCTCAACAACTTCGGGCAGCATTCCTGGCTGCACATCAAACTGACTTTTGTTATTTTCCTCTATGCCTATCATTATTCCCTGCATGTGTTGCTAAGGCAGCAACTGGCAGGCACTTTCCGTTATTCTTCGCAGCAACTCCGCATCTGGAACGAAGTAGCCACCATTTTCCTGATCGCGATAGTGATGCTGGTGACAGTGAAGCAAAACATGAGCGTGGTGTGGGGCCTCACGGGACTTGTATTGTTTGTGGTTGTGCTGATGAGCGCTATTAGAATTTATAGGTTGATACGGCAAAAGGCAGAACGGAACAGACTCAGAGATGGAATTTGAAAATTTGATGATTTGAAAATTTGACAATCGAAACGTGTCAAATCATCAGAATTCCATAAGCAATCTCAAAACAGGCCGAAGGCGACGATATCCGGCTGTTCTATTTCCACATCTTCAAATCATCAAATTTTCAAATTGACAAATCGCTTGGCGATTTGTCACTCCCGTGTCATTTACCGGTTGGCGTAAATCCTTTTTCCTGATTGCGAAAGCGTACCGTTTTTTTTCAGGGCACCTTTGCAGCCTGAACGGCTACCATGAAGAAAATTTACGCATTAAGCATTCTCCTGGCCGGCATGTTGCCGGCTTTCGCTCAAACCGATACCACACAAGCGCTTGGCGAAGTGGTGGTGACAGGTCAATATGCTCCGCAACCACTCCGCAGCTCTGTATATAAAGTGCGGACCATTAACGCAGAATACATCCGCATGCGCGGCGCTACCGATATCGTGGGCGTACTCAACAGCGAACTCGGTATCCGCTTCGCCACCGACAATACACTCGGTGAATCTGATACCCGCATACTTGGATTAGGCGGCGCACGCGTCAAGATCCTGATCGACGGCGTGCCACTGGCCGACCGCGACGCTACCAAACAAAGCCTCACCCAGATCGATATCAATACCATTGAAAAGATCGAGATCGTGGAAGGTCCGATGAGCGTGATCTACGGTACCGACGCACTGGCCGGTGTGATCAACATCATCACCCGCAAAGGTGTCAAAGGCCGCGACAACCTCAGCGTTTCCATACGTGTGCAGGAGGAAAGCATTGCTGATACCTACAGCCCTTTCTCCGGCAACGGTATCCACAACGAAAACATTACCATCAACTGGAACAATGCGCACTGGAAAGCCAGCGCATATATTACCCGCAACAACTTCGGTGGTTATACCGACACGGCGGCATTTCCCGCAAAAGTTTTCAAGCCCAAAGATCAATGGATGGGTGGTGTGGGTCTCGGTTATCGTTTCCGTCAGTTCAACGCATGGTACCGTGTCGATTACCTGAACGAAGAACTGTTTGCGGCATCTCCGATGAACTTAAACACCGGTCTTTCTTTCCGCCAATACTATATTACCAACCGTTATACGCATCAGTTGCAAACCGACTGGACTATTTCCCCGAAATGGAAACTCAATACGGCGGCCTCCCTGCAGGATTATAAAAGAAACACGGAGTCTTACACCAAAAACTACGTGACCGGCCAGCAGGTACGCAACGACAACCCGGCCAATATCGCCGCGGGATATTGGGACATAACAAAATTCCAGACTTTCTTTTTCCGAGCAGCAGGTGTATGGGAAGCTTCCCCGAAAGTATCTGTACAACCCGGGTTTGATATTAAGTATGATAAAACGAGTGGCCAGCGTGTAAGTGGCACGCCTTCTATCACCGACTATTCATTTTTCCTTTCTTCGGAAATTAAACCTGTAAGCTGGGTGAATATCCGCCCGGGTGTGCGTTTCAGCAAAAACTCTGTTTACGAAGCACCCCCGGTTATTCCTTCGATCAATACCAAGTTTCGCCTGAGCAAAACCCTCGACCTGCGCGCTTCTTACGCACGCGGATTCAGAGCGCCGATCCTGCGCGAACTATATTTCAATTTCTTCGATGCCAACCACAGTATCCAGGGCAATCCCGATCTGAAAGCGGAAACCTCTAACAGCTATATGCTGTCCATCAGTTGCAACACCTTCAGCGTTGGCGGCGTGCGCATCACTTCATCCTTGTCCGGTTTCTACAATGACTACCGGGACTTCATCGATCTCTACGGCTTCCGCGATGCCAACAACAACGAGATCTTCTCTTATTTCAACCGCGACAGATACCGCACTATCGGTGGCATCTTTGACAATACTATCACCTGGCGAAATCTGACAGCTAATGTAGGCGTGTCTTATATCGGCTACTACAACAAATTCCAGGAAGATAAAAGCCTGGCCGGTGAGCGTTCACGTTTTGCCTGGTCGCCCGAAGTGAATGCAAACGTACTGTATGCCTTTCCCCAACTCAAAGGAAGCGTGGGCCTGTATTACAAATTCACCGGCAAAATTCCCGTGTACAACCTCAATGCGGATGATGAAATCGTGCTGTCCGAACGCGATGCATTTCATTGGGCCGACCTTACGTTGTCAAAAGATCTCTTTAAGTATTTCCGCCTGCAGGCCGGTGTCCGCAATCTGTTTGATGTAACAAGACTCAACAGCACACAAGGTGGCAGCAGTGGCGCGCACAGCGGTGGTGCCGTTACCAACTATGCCTACGGCCGTTCTTATTTCGCAGGCATCGTATTTCAATGGAATAAATCAACCAAATAAATAACAAATACAAATACCCACACATGAAAAGATTATCTCTCGTATTGACCGGCCTTGTGTTCTTAGCTGCCTGCGGCAAAGACGATGATAAAGTAACGATCCCGCCTGCGGAAGGAAGCACCGTTACGCTGAATGGCGGAACCGGTGGAGCCAGTGCAGAAAATGCTGCATACATCGACATGAGCACCGGCACTGCAACGGGTGTTAAACGTTCCTCCTGGGACCTTGGTTTTTATAGCGGATCTGATTTCCGTGTGATCCTGAACAATACCACCAGCGCAGGCGCTAAGATGACTACCGCTACCAGCCTGGCTGCTGTGGGTGCTGCGGATACAATCGGCCTTACCCTCGCTATCAACCAGGTGGCTCCCGGTCCTGATCAATATGCTTTCTTCGACCCGATCGACGGAAGCCTGACCAATACCGTGATTCCTGCCATTTCTGCCACTGCGGCTGAAAACCGCGTAGTGATCATCAACCGCGGAACAGGTGGTAGCACTCCTGCCCGCGCCTGGATCAAAGCATTGATCACACGTAACGGCAATGGCTACACCGTACAATTCGGCGGTATCCAGCAAACCAGCGGCTTCACTACCGTTCAGATTACCAAAGATGCCGATTACCATTTCCGCTACCTGTCTTTCGACGGCGGTGGCACCATCGTAAACGTACAGCCTAAAAAAGCAGAGTGGGATTTTACCTGGGGTTACTCTGTATACGAGATCACCGGTGTGGGCCCTTACAACTTCTCCGACCTCATTTCTACCAATAGCTTGTCTGGTGTAACTGTCGGTACAAGAATTTATGCTTCCGCTGCTGCACGTAACGAAGCTTATACCAAGTTCAACCGCGACAGCGTGAACGCAACCGTGTCTACTTTCTCTGCAAGCCGCTGGGCGATCGGCAGCAGTTGGAGGGTGACGCCAGCTCCCGGTGTAACCAACGCAGGTGTACGTACCGACCGCTTCTATGTGATCAAAGATGTGCAAGGCAACTACTACAAACTGAAGTTTATCAGCTTTGCTGCGGAAGACGGTGGTGAACGCGGCAAGCCCGTATTCGAATACGCACTGATCCCGTAATTTAATTCAAAATTCAAAAGTCAAAATTCAAAAAAAGTGAACGGGTGACTGATCGTCAGTCGTGAGTAAGACAACCATTCCCTTCGGGAACCTCAGGGACATGGCTGTTTACTTACTACTTAAAACTTATCACTAGTGTCCGGTATAATTTAATTGAAGTTCTTTGAAAGTCTTGGTAG
>CALATA010000011.1:0-346681 GCA_937888905.1 uncultured Sphingobacteriales bacterium | reverse complement strand
AAACATCGTCAGCAGCTTAAATTTATTTAATCCAACCCTTTTGAAAATTAAAAAAATGCCCTGACTGTAAGATCAAGTGTTAGCTATTACACATTATCTATAACGGCTGTTTAACCTTACGCCTTATACCTTACTCCTTACACCTCTCTAAAAAACTTATCACTTAATACTTAAAACTTATTACTCCCTACTTCTTACTCCCTCCACCTTACGCCTTACACCTTCCACCTCTAAAAAAACTTATCACTTAATACTTAAAACTTATTACTCACTACTTCCTACCTTTGCAGCGAAATTCTCTCCGTAACTGCAATTTTCCTGACGCTCAAAACAATCCCTTATGGATGTTGAGATACTTTCACGGATCCAGTTTGCATTCACCATCGCATTTCACTACATCTATCCTCCGCTCAGTATAGGTCTCGGTCTGATTCTCGTGATCATGGAAGGTATGTACCTGCGTACCGGCAATAAACTATACGAGCAAATGACGCGCTTCTGGATTCGCATCTTTGCGCTCATCTTCGGTATCGGCGTGGCTACTGGCATTATCATGGAATTTGAATTTGGGACTAACTGGGCTACCTATTCGAAATATGTCGGTGATATTTTTGGCAGTGCACTGGCAGCGGAAGGAATTTTTGCTTTTGCGCTGGAAAGTGGTTTTCTCGGCATCCTCATTTTCGGGTGGAACCGCGTCAGCCCGCGTGTACATTTTTTCTCCGTCGTCATGGTATTTCTTGGGTCTATGTTCAGCGCTGTATGGATAGTGGTGGCCAATAGCTGGCAGCAAACACCTGCGGGATTTCATATTGTCGGGGAAGGAATGAATGCACGGGCAGAGATCACCGACTTCTGGGCTATGGTGTTTAATCCTTCAAGCGTCGATCGCCTCACGCACGTTTGGATCGGTGCTTTTCTCGCGGGTTCGTTTCTCGTGTTGAGCGTAAATGCGTGGTATATTTTAAAAGGGAAACACCTGCATATTGCAAAACCAGCTTTCAAGATCGCATTGATAGTGGCCCTTGTCAGTTCGCTCTCGCAATTACTATCAGGACATAGCAGCGCCGATGGCGTCGCGAAAAATCAACCCGCAAAACTGGCGGCCATGGAAGGACATTTCGACAGTGCTTCCGCCGCACCCATGTATTTGTTCGGTTGGGTAGATAAAAAAAATCAGGAGACAAAAGGACTGGCCATTCCCGGTGGTTTATCCTTTCTGACGCACCAGGATTTTAATGCACCCGTGACCGGGTTGAATGCTTTTCCCGAAGACCAGCGTCCCTCACAGATAAACGCTGTTTTCCAGTTGTATCACCTGATGATCAGCATCGGTATGTTACTGATCGCATTGACGGTATACGCCACCTGGTTGTGGTATCGTGGTAAATTGTTTGAGAAAAAATGGTTGATGATGATCTTCGCATTCTCCGTGTTGCTGCCGCAGATCGCGAACCAGGCCGGATGGTTTGCTGCAGAAATGGGACGTCAGCCATGGGTGGTGTACGGCTTGTTGCGTACCTCCGATGCATTGTCGAAGAATGTAAAAGCAGAACAGGTATTGTTTTCCTTGATATTGTTTACACTGGTTTATACCACGCTGTTTGTCCTGTTTATTTACCTGTTTAATAAAAAAGTAAAACATGGTCCGGTGGATGCAGGCGCACCCGAACCAATAGAAGAAGGCAGCAAGCGCGACAATCCTGTATTGCAACATTAAAATAAATTTTATGGGCGAGTTTCTGGGCATCGATCATCATGTGTGGTGGTATCTCGTATTCGGCGGTGTGATCAGCGGTTACGCTATTCTCGATGGCTTTGATTTGGGAGCAGGAGCGTTGCATCTTTTCCTGAAAAAAGAACAAAGCCGCCGCATTGCGTTGAATGCCATCGGGCCTGTATGGGATGGCAATGAAGTGTGGCTGGTAATAGGAGGGGGCGCATTGTTCGCAGGATTTCCGGTGGCTTATGCGGCAATCTTCTCCGCCTTTTATATACCCTTTTTTATTTTCCTGATCGGCCTCATCTGGCGGGCGGTGGCCATCGAATTCAGGAGCAAAGAACCCGGCCGCCTGTGGCGGTTGACCTGGGATTTTATTTATTCCTTCGCCTGCATCATTATCGCGTTGTCGCTGGGATTAATGTTGGGAAATGTGGCCCTGGGTATGCCGCTCGACCAGAACAAAGAATTTGCGGGCAACTGGCTGAGTTTCTTCAATCCTTTTTCCATACTTGTGGCCATCACCACGCTTGCGTTGTTCATGATGCACGGCGCTATTTACCTGGTGATGAAAACGGAAAACCGGCTGTACGCGAAACTTACCATCCTGGCAAAAAACTTCACAATCTTCTTTGTGGTGAGTTTTGTGATCACTACAGTGTACACTTTGTTGTATGTAAATCACATGAGCGACAAGATCCGTTCCAGCCCCGTGTTTTTCATTTTTCCCCTGATCATGGTACTGGCGATTGCCAACATACCACGCTTATTGAATAAAAGAAAATACCGCCATGCTTTTGCGAGTTCTGCGGTGACTATTGCCACCTTGCTGATGATGGTAGCCATTGAGGTCTTTCCCAATCTGCTTTACGCATCCAATAATGCCGCGAACAGTATTACCATTGATAATGCGGCTGCATCACCCAAGACCATGCGCATCCTGCTTACGATTGCACTGATCGGCACCCCGCTGGTGGCGATTTATACCAGTTTTGTATTCTGGACCTTCAAGGGAAAAGTGAAGTTGGACGAAATGAGCTATTAGAATTCAAAAGTCAAAATTCAAAAATCGGGAGTGGTTCAGGGAGCGCCGTGATTTTTGCAACACTGGTTTTCACGCAGAGGTGCGTAAGGGGCAAAGAAGCAAAGCACACAGGCGACGCCTACTTAAAACTTACTACTTGCAACTTACTACGGCCGTTCCAACCTTCGGCCTTAAACCTTACACCTTCTACCGTTCCGTCACCAGTTGGCTCCCTGATCCGCATTCAACCTCTCAGAAAAATCTTCGGGCTGATGGGCCTGCCAATCAGGATCATATTTTACAAACCAGGAAATCCAGAAGCTGCGGCTTAAGCGCATCAGCCAGGGTTGCGACGCAATCAGTAATACGGCATTAAAAATAAGCCAGTAGACAAAACGGTTATCATACACTGATAAACCAATGATCACCCACCAGGCAATAAGGCTGGCGACGCTGATGGCCACAGATAATGCGTAGCTCACGTAGCTGGTACCATAATAAAATCCTACTTCGATCTCGGTTGGCTGACCGCAAACAGGACATTGCCGGTTCATGGCCAGGTTGTTTTTGGGCTTGATGCTGACCGGTCCCTGAAACAGTTTGCCCTCCCGGCAACGCGGACAGCGGCAGGTAAGGCAGGAAGCGAGATAACCACGGCTACTTTTCTCTGTGCTCATGCCGCAAAGGTCGGAAAATTAACGCAAGCGGAAGTTGACGAAAGTCATGCAATCACTTTTTCCATCTGCATACTCCTGCTGCCCTTGACGAGCAGGAGGCTTTGTTGAGGGTCGAGTTGGTGCAGCCATTCGCGTGCTTCTGCGGCATCGCGTAAGGAAGTGAAAGGATGTTTGAGTTGAAGAAAATCACCCCCTACCAGCGCCACCGCTTTCCACTGATGCTGGCTGATCAGGTCAACGATACCCTGGTGTTCCTCCAAACTTTCCGGGCCGAGTTCTGCCATGGCACCAAGAATAAGAATTTTGTCGCCCTGCTGTCGTGCGAGATTTTCAATGGCCAGCCGCATGCTGCTCGGATTGGCGTTGTAGGCGTCCAGTATTACCTGGTTGGTTCCCGACTGCACCAGTTGCGAGCGGCTATTGGACGGCGTATACTGTTCAATGCCCTGAATGATCTGTTGTTCGGTCACGTCAAACGTTTTACCTACGGTAACAGCAGCTAATACGTTGGGTAAATTATAATCACCTACGAGTTGCGTGCGGATGTTGGCCGGCTGCATGCCCTGGGCGATATGTACTTCCAGGAACGGTTCGCTGCGGACAGCGGTGCCGGCCACATGGACATCGCCGGAGGTGCCGTATTTGATCACACCGCTGATGCCTTTGCTCATGTCGTGCAGGTAATCGTAATCCCACATTACGAAGGCATAACCGTGTGTGCGTGTGCGCAGGTAGTCGAACAATTCGCCTTTGCCTTTGCGTACGCCTTCGACGCCGCCGAAGCCTTCGAGGTGGGCCTTGCCGCAGTTGGTGATCAGGCCATGTGTAGGTTCTGCAAAGCGGCAATAAGAAGCGATTTCGCCTCGATGGTTGGCCCCCATTTCGACCACCGCCATTTCTGCATCCTGTTTTATTTTCAAAAGGGTGAGCGGGATGCCGATGTGATTGTTGAGGTTGCCTTCTGTAGTATAGGTTTTATAGCGGGTTGACAATACCGCGTGGATCAGTTCTTTTGTAGTGGTCTTGCCATTGCTGCCGGTGATAGCGAGGAAGGGGATATTGAATTGCCGGCGGTGATGCAATGCCAGTTGCTGCAATGTCTCCAATACATCCGTTACCAGGGTTGTTTTGCCCGGAATGGCAAAGGCTTCTTCATCGATCACCGCATGTACGGCGCCTGCTTCGATGGCTTTTGCGGCGAATGTATTGCCGTTGAAATTATCACCTTTTAAGGCAAAGAAAATATCGCCGGGTTTGAGGCGGCGTGTATCGGTTTGAACGGATGGATGTTCGAGGTATAACTGGTAAAGTGCTTCAACTGACATATCACAAATCTACGCGATTAACGTTATTTCCATATAGCAAGAGCCCCCACAATCATGCGGGGGCTCTGTATAATAGGCTTTATGCTTTATTAGCGTTTGGTGCGCTTGGTCGGGAAGAACTGACCGGTTTTGCGGCCATTGCCTTCGGGGCTGCCCATGCGGTCCATTGCGCAACGGAAACCAAGGGTGCTGAGGGCTTTGTCTTCTTCGAGGAAGCGGCGTGTGCCGGGAGACAGCCAGTAAGCGCGGTCGTTCCAGCTACCACCTTTGTATACGCGTGATTTGTCGCTGATCATGGTGGTGATACCGTAGCCGTAAGTAGCTTGTGAGAGGGTGTCACCATCGAGGAAGTTGATCACGTTGCCACGCTGATAGTTGCGGCGGTCTTTTACTTCTTCGTCTTTCACCTGGCGGTACATTACGCGACCGGTGGTGTCGTTCACCATTACTTCACCGTTCTCGTCTTTCATCAGGGTTTTATATACGTTACCACGCATAGGAGCGGGCATGTCGTCGAAGTCGAGGTTAGACATCGGACGGTAAACGTCCTGTACCCATTCGCTTACGTTACCAGCCATGTTATACAGACCGAATCCGTTGGGGATATAAGACTGTACTTCGGCAGTGTAGAAAGCGCGGTCGTTCAGACCACCTGCCACACCGGCGTTGTCACCGGAGCCACGCTTGAAGTTGGCCATGAACTTACCCTGCCAGCTACCGTGACGTTGATCACGCAGGCCGTTCATATTCTGAGACCAGGGATACATTTGTTTGTTGCTGGTCAACTCTTCGCCTCTTTTGTTCTCTTTTTTGCTGGGGCGTGGGTTCTGGTTGATCAGGCCGTAAGCTGCGTACTCCCATTCTGCTTCGGAGGGCAGGCGGTAGTCAGGCATCAGCATACCGTCTTCCATGGTAACGGTTGTACGGGGCTGGCCTTGTGGAGTTTTCAGCGGGTTCTTTTTAGAAGTAGCTGTTTTGCCGGGAGGCGCCTGGTATTCACCAACACCGAGCAGGTATGCTTTGGTGGTGAAGTTGCTGGCACCGGACTGGCCGTTGGAGATAGACTCTTTGCGAACGTAGCCCTTGTCGGCCAGGATGCCTTCGTTCACGCGATCAGATCTCCAGAGACAGAAATCAGAAGCTTGTCTCCAGGTTACGCCTACTACGGGGTAGTAGTTGAAGCCCGGGTGACGGAAATAATATTCAACCATCGGTTCGTTGTAGCTGAGCTCGCTTCTCCAGCACAGGGTGTCGGGAAGGGCTGCTTCGATGATGGCACGGTTTTGTTCTTCTTCGGGATCGAAAATGCGGTTCAGCCAGAAGAGGTATTCACGGTAGTGAACGTTGGCCACCTCGGTACGGTCGATGTAGAAGGACGGAACAGAAACGCGGCGGGGAATGTTATTCCAGTCGCCCATTACGTCTTCTTCTGTCTGACCCATGGTGAAGGTACCACCCTCAACGAAAACGAGACCGGGGCCTGTTTTCTGGTCTTTTGCCTTGGCGACCTGGTAGCCGCCCATTTTCTTGTCGTTGTAGTTCCAGCCGGTCACGCTGGATTTGCCGCTTTTGTTCTTTCCGCAAGATGCGAGCAGCACTGCACAGGATAATAGGATTGTTAAGTTTTTCACTTTCATAATGTTTTGCATAAGCCTATGAATTGGAACAATTTTAACGCGGGTTTAAACAAATTATTGCGTTAAGGCTTCCGGTTTCTCCGAAATGCCTGCGAATATAAATACTTTCAGGAAAAAGGTTTGTAGGTAGAATTACTTTTTTTAGTGCAAGGCACTGCGTTTTTTTTATCACTTATTTTAGTGATATGGCTTTTTTCGGGATGGTGAATTTGTCCTCAGGTCGGGGACAAGCTTTTAGCAGACAACATGTTAGACGAGGTGAAAAGTGCGTTTTCGCGCGACTTTGGACACAAAGAACCACTTAATTAAATAAAATATTTTTTAGTCATACAATAATTTTTCCCTGTCTCCGTTCCTGTTGTGACGTGGAATACTGTATTTAAAAAAATAAAGTATTAACTGCTGCTGCTAACCAAAATCGAAAAATACCACGATCAGGTAAAAATAGGGAGATGCGTGTTGTATCTTTTTTAGTTTCAAGGAATTTTCCACTATTTTGCTTCACTGATTTTTGTAATCGTATATATTTGCAACCAATAATAAACATTAGCTAATGAGACCAACTGCTATTAAATTAACTGCTGCAATATTGCTTGCTTCAGGTCTTTCTACTGCCGTTCAGGCGCAAAACCGATCCAGAACAATCAATGTAGTAACCACTGCTGTACCCTTCCTCCGTGTTTCTCCTGATGCCCGTGCCTCCGGTATGGGTGATATTGGCGTAGCTACCTCTCCGGATGCTTCTGCTAATTTCTGGAACATGGGTAAAGTTGCTTTCAATGAAAGCAAAGGCGGCGTCGTAGCTACTTACACTCCCTGGCTCAAAGACATCGTAAATGACGTATACCTGGCTTCTCTCGCCGGCTATTACAAGCTGGACGACAACCAGGCGCTGAGCCTCGGCCTGCGTTATTTCAGCCTTGGTGACATTCAGTTCACCGACCAGAATGGTAACCTGAATGGTAACGGTAAACCCCGTGAATTCGGTATCGATCTGGGTTATTCCCGCAAACTGACCAACAAGCTCGGTCTGGGTGTAGCGCTGCGCTATATCAATTCTGACCTGGCTAACGGCGCTTCTTCAGGAGGTGCTACTTATAAAGCAGGAAGTGCAGTTGCCGGTGACATCGGTCTGTACTATGACAACAAAAATGCAACCGGCAATGGTTTCGCTTATGGCGTGACATTGACCAACCTGGGTTCACGCATTTCTTACACAGACAATGCTGACGCGAAGGATTTCATCCCCGCTAACCTGGCGCTGGGTGCTACCTGGACTAAAAACTTCGACGACAAAAATAAGATCACTATCGGTCTGGACATCAACAAACTGCTGGTGCCTACTCCTCCAAGCGATCTGAGCGATCCCAATGCACTGTCTGACTACCGTAGCAAGAGCACAGTAGGCAGCTGGTTCAATTCTTTCGGTGACGCCCCCGGCGGATTCAGCGAAGAACTGCGCGAGTTCCAACTCTCTGGTGGTGCTGAATACTGGTACAACAATCAGTTCGCTGTACGTGCCGGTTATTTCTACGAAGACAAGACAAAAGGTAACCGTCGTTACTTCACTGCTGGTCTGGGTCTGAAGTACAATGTTTTCGGCATCAACTTCTCTTACCTGGCTCCAACAGGCAACGGCGCTACACGTCTGCCACTGTCTAACACCCTGCGTTTCTCTGTATTGTTTGACCTCGGTGGTAGCGGAAGCAACACTGCAGCTAAGTAAAAAAAGCTTATTTCCCTATAGAAGAGCGCTCCTTCGGGAGCGCTTTTTTTATAATCAGATAATTTGAAGATTGAAAATTTGATAATAGGGAAGAGGGAGAATGTGAGAGGTAGTTGTTTACCTAAAATCTATAGCTAAAACTTATTACCTTTCGCCTTATGCCTTATACCTGTTACCTAAAACTTAATACTTAAAACTACTACTTCATGTACCGCATAGGCTCAGGCATCGACTTTCATCAATTAACGGAAGGACGCGACTTCTGGCTCGGAGGGGTAAAGATTCCCCATACAAAGGGAGCGCTGGGACACAGTGACGCCGATGTGTTGCTCCACGCTATCTGCGACGCACTGCTGGGCGCATTGTCCCTCGGCGATATCGGTGTGCACTTCCCCGACACTGACGAAACCTACCGCGGCATCGACAGCAAAATCCTGTTGCAGAAAACCATGCAACTTATCCGCAACGAAGGTTATGAAGTGGTCAATATCGATACCAGCCTATGCCTGCAGGCTCCCAAGATTAAACCGTATGTGCCCGTGATGCAGCAAACAATTGCCGCTATAGCCGGTGTTACTGAACGCGATATCTCTATTAAAGCCACTACCACCGAAAAAATGGGGTTCGTAGGACGCGAAGAAGGACTCGTGGCTTATGCCACCGTACTTCTCAGAAAAGTATAATAGCACATCGGACGCAACACCTATCTTTGTCCGCATGTCTGTTTCTGTAAAAATCGTCAACACTTCTCCCAATGCGCTGCCGGAATATGCTACCTCAGGCGCTTCAGGGATGGATCTGCGTGCACATCTTACCGAAAATATAACCCTGGCACCGCTGGAAAGAACACTCGTGCCTACCGGCATATTTATTGAAATACCGGAAGGATACGAAGTTCAGGTACGGCCGCGCAGTGGTCTCGCTATCAAACAGGGACTTACCTGCCTCAATACGCCCGGCACCATCGACGCAGATTATCGCGGAGAAATTAAGGTTATCTTAATAAACCTCTCAGCAGAACCACAAGTCGTACAAAGTGGCGACAGGATCGCGCAGATAGTGCTCCAGAAAGTGGAACGTATCGGGTGGGTACCCGCTCAGGAGTTGGAAACAACCGACCGCGCCGCCGGTGGATTTGGTCACACCGGAAAGCAGTAAACAATTCAAAACATGAGAGGAATTTTCATCCTGGTGCTGGCAGCCGTTATTTTCAGTTCCTGCCGGTCAACCCGCAAAATACAAACCGCCATATCCCGTAAGGATACCACGGCAACGGTAAGAATAGATACGACGCAACCCGCTCCGTCTAAAGATACCGTTAACCAGACCGCCAGAGTATTGGCCACACTGGACAAACAACGCATCGACTTCAAAACCTTTTCCGCCAAGATCGACGTGGATTATGTGGGTGGCAATGGCAAAAAAGAGAACGTGAATGTGAAGCTGCAAATGCAAAAGGACAGCATCATCTGGCTCTCTGTTACCGGCCTTTTTGGTATCGAAGGGCTGCGTGGCATCATCACCAAAGATTCCGTAAAACTCATCAACAAAATCGATAAGCTCTATACGCTCAGAAGTGTGGCTTATCTCCAGGAAGTAACAGGCCTGCCACTCGATCTGGCCATTCTCCAGGATCTGCTGATCGGTAATCCCGTATTCATCTCCGATGAAAAGAACAGCGTTACCCAAACCGGCGCACAACTGCTGCTGCTCAGCATCGGCGAATCGTTCAAAAACCTGCTGACACTCACACCGGACAATTACCAGTTGCTGCATAGCAAACTCGATGATGTGGATGTGAACCGCAACCGCACCTGCGATCTCAGCTATGACAACTACGAGAACAAGAAAGGCGTGAATTTTTCTACCAAAAGACGCATAACCGTTTCTGAAAAATCGAAGCTGGACATTCGTCTTGACTTCAAATCATATACCTTTAATGAAACGTTAAGTTTCCCTTTTTCCGTGCCAAGAAACTATAAGCAGAACTAGACAGTTATACTTTACAGCGCAAATAGCCGTTGTACCATTACACTGATCCCTGACCAATCCAGACTAGACCATGCAAAAAAAAGCGCTATCACTGTTGTTGTTTTTCTCCGCTGTTTTTTCCCTGGCCTCTGCACAGCCGTTGACAGATAAAACCGCACTGGAAAAAGAACGGCAGGAATTACAGAAAGAGCTGCGCGAAATGCAGCAGGCTTACGATAAAGTAAAAGGACAAACCCGCCAGAACCTGGGCCAGATCACGCTGCTCAACCGTAAGATCAGCCTGCAGGAGCAATACATCAATAACATCAACAAGGAAGTAAAACTGATCGATGACGATATCTATCTCAGCAACCTTGAGATTTATCGTTTGCAAAAACAACTGGACACATTAAAAGACCAGTACTCACGCAGCGTGGTATATGCCTATAAAAACCGCGCGAGCTATAACTACCTCAACTTTATTTTTTCATCGACGAGTTTCAACGATGCACTCCGCCGGATTTCTTACCTGAAAGCCTATCGCGCGTATCAGCAAAAGCAGGTGAAGATCATCCTCGAACACACCGACCTGATTGCCCGCAGACAGGAGCAGCAGAAAGGCAGAAAACAGCAGAAACAGACGGTGCTGGTTACACAGACCAGTGAGCGGAATGTACTCGCCGATCAGCGCAAAGAGAAAGATGCGGTGATCGCAAAACTGCGGACACAGGAAAAAGACCTGAAACAACAAATCGCTACCAAACAAAAACGCGACCGCGAACTGCGGAATGCGGTGGCAGCGATCGTAAAACGTGAGATCGAAGCGGCGCGACTGAAGGCGGAACGTGATGCTAAAGCGAGAGCGGCAGCCGAGAAGGCCGAAGCCGACCGCGCAGCCGCCGCACGCCGCAATGCAGAAGCCAGCAATCCGACTACCAAACCGGCCAATCCTATTGCCTCCAATACACCGGTAAGAACAACCCCGGCCCCGGCTACACCCGCTCCGGCAGCACCAAAGAGTTACCTCGATCTGAATGCTTCCGACGTAAAACTCAACAGCAGTTTTGTGGCCAATAAAGGGCAGTTGCCCTGGCCTGTCGACAATGGTGTGGTAACGATTGGCTATGGCCCTTACAAGATAGAAGGCATTGGGCCTGATGTACGTGGGGAAAACCCCGGCGTTACGATGGCAACACCCGTAGGCTCAGCGGTGAAAGCAATTTTTGAAGGTGAAGTAGTGGGTGTGTTTACGGTAGATGATAAAGCCAACATCACTATCCGTCATGGTAAATATTTTACCACCTATTGTAATCTTTCCGGTGCCACGGTGTCCAAAGGTTCGCAGGTATCGAGAGGCCAAGTGATCGGCCGCGCGGCGGCAGATGAGGAAACGGGCGATGGCAAGATTGATTTTATCCTGATGATCGAGAACAAAACGGTTGATCCCCGCGGATGGCTCAGGAGGTAAAGTGTGAGGAAGTGAGGTGTAAGGTTAAACAGCCGCCCGACACTTCGGGCATAAGTAATAAGTTGTAAGTAAAACAGCCATGGTTCGTGTATACACGAACCATGGCTGTTTCATTGACGATTCACGATTGACGATTCACGCCATTCACTTAGTCAGGAACTGCTCATACAACGCTTCGTATTGAGGAACGATGGTAGCAATATCATATTGACGCGCGTGCGCAGCAGCGCGGCTTTTAAAACCTGCAAGCGTAGCATCGTCTTTCAAAATCGCTAATGATTGCTTCGTCATCTGTGCGATATCTCCCACATGAGAGAGATAACCTGTTTCACCGGCAATATTGATTTCTCCCAAACCACCGGCATCGGTAGACACAACGGGCACACCGGCGGCCATGGCTTCCAATGCGGCAAGGCCGAAGCTTTCATATTCAGAAGTCAGCAGGAACAAATCGGCAATAGCGAGGATATCTTCCATTTGATCCTGCTTGCCCACGAAACGGGTATCGTCGCAGGTGCCGAGATTTCTGCTCAGTTCCTCCGCCATCTGGCGCTCGGGACCATCTCCTACAAATAAAAGTTTGGCAGGAATCTCTTTGCGGATTTCATTGAAAATACTCACCACATCCTGCACCCGTTTTACCTGGCGGAAGTTGGACGCATGTAATAAAATTCTTTCGCCGTTAGGCGCAATTACTTTTTTGAAAGCATCGATCGGCTTGCGGCTGAAACGCGCTACATCCACGAAGTTGTAGATAACGGAGATTTCTTTTTTGATATTAAAGGTCCGGTACGTTTCCTCGCGCAGGTTTTGCGATACGGCGGTGATGGCATCGCTTTCGTTAATGGAGAAAGCAACCACCGGAGCGTATGTTTTATCTTTCCCCACTAAAGTGATATCCGTTCCGTGCAGTGTGGTGATAACAGGAATGTGTTTGCCCTCCTGTTCCAGGATGCGTTTGGCCATATATGCCGCCGAAGCATGCGGAATGGCATAATGCACGTGCAGCAGATCGAGGTCGTTGTTTTTAATCACATCCACCATGGTGCTGGCCAGGGCCGTTTCGTAAGGTGGATAGTCAAACAGCGGATAAGTGGGCACCTGTACTTCGTGGTAGTAGATATTCGGGATAAATCCGTTAAGCCGTACCGGCTGCTGGTAAGTAATAAAATGTACGTGATGGCCTTGCTGTGCAAGCGCCTTACCCAATTCAGTAGCTAATACACCACTGCCACCGAATGTGGGGTAGCAAACAATGCCGATTTTCATCGCTTAAGTTGTTTTAAAAGGAATCTTCGCACCGGTTCTTCCTCACCCCTAAGGTAACAGTTTTGTTGGAGGAAGGTTGAGGGCTAATTTGAAAATTTGATAATTTGAAGATTTGGCAATAAGTGAATAAGTGAAGGGTGAATGGTGAATCGTCAATCGTGAATGGTGAATGGCGGTTCTTGAGGTTCCCGAAGGCGCCCTATGGCCGTTTTACTTACAACTTATTACTTATGCCCGAAGTGTCGGGCGGCTGTTTAACCTTACCCCTTCCTCCTTACGCCTTCTGCCTTCTCCCAAAAAACCTATAACTTAGAACCTAATACTTACAACTTAATACTTCTTCATGCGTCGCTTTCTTTTCGCTTTCGCAGCTCTGTTGATCTGCAACCTCACATTCGCTCAATCCGATTCGGTTTTTATCCGGCAATTGGCCGATGAAATCTTATTACGGGGAAAAGCTTACGAGCAGCTACGCCATTTAACCAAAAAGATCGGGCCGCGGCTCGCAGGCTCGCCGGGAATGGTAAAAGCCGAACAATGGGGCGCTGCGGAAATGAAAGGTGCCGGCGCCGACCAAACCATCTTGCAGGAGTGCAAAGTCCCGCATTGGGTACGTGGTGGAAAAGATGAAGCAGTGGTAACCGGTAAAGGTATTCCCGCACGCAAACTCGACGTGATCGCTTTGGGCAATTCGATTGGATCGCCTAAAGGAGGTGTGCAGGCACAAGTGATCGAAGTGAGCTCATTTGATGAACTCGATAAGCGGGCTGCCGAAGTCAAAGGCAAAATCGTTTTTTATAATTATCATTTCAAGTCGGCTTTTGTACGCACATTCCAGGCCTACAGCGATGCGGTTGCTTACCGCGGACAGGGACCCTCGAGAGCAGCGAAACTTGGTGCTATCGGCGTTATCATCCGCAGCATGAGCCACAGCACCGATAACATCCCGCATACAGGTTCTACCCGTTACGACAGTGCCTATGCCAAAATTCCCGCAGTTGCCGTTGGCTTGCAGGATGCCGACTGGCTGAGCCAGACCCTGCAATCGGGAAAGACCTTAAACATGCGCATCACTACACACGGTTATTTTTTGCCCGACACAACCGGACACAACGTGATCGGTGAGTTGAAAGGTTCTTTATATCCCGACGAGATCATTACCATCGGCGGCCACCTGGATAGCTGGGACAATTGTGAAGGCGCACATGACGATGGTGCGGGCTGCGTGCAGACATTGGAAGTACTGCGGGCATTTAAGGCACTCAACTATCGTCCGCAACGCACGATCCGGTTTGTACTTTTTGCCAATGAAGAAAATGGTTTGCGCGGCGGGTCGAAGTATGCTGAAGAAGCGGTAGCCAAAAAAGAGAAACACATTTTTGCACTCGAATCGGATGCCGGTGGCTTTACACCACGCGGTTTCGGATTTACGGCCAGTGATGAACAGTATAAAAAAATAATGCAATGGTTACCACTCGTGGCGCCTTATGGTTGTTCTGAATGGGTGAGAGGCGGCGGCGGCGCAGACATCGGTCCGCTCAACCGTTCTTTGGGTACACCAATGGCCAGCCTGAATCCAGACAGCCAACGCTATTTCGATTTTCATCATGCACGCAATGATGTGTTCGAAGCTGTAAATAAACGTGAACTTGAGCTCGGTGCCGTTAATATGGCGGCGCTGATCTACCTGGTAGATCGTTACGGGCTTTGATCAGGAAAGTAGTTTATCGATAGCAGCCTGAACGTGGGCAAAAGGAAATGCAGCCACAGCGTTGTCCATTTGTTTACGTATCTCGGCCGTACAAAGCTGACCGATACTTCCTTCGTGTGTATGATTTAATTGCAGGTCATAAGTAAACTTACCGGCTTCTATATCAAGTCCCACTTCTTTGTAAGCATCGCGGAAAGGCATACCCGCAAGTACGCGCTTGTTCACTTCTTCCACACTAAAGAGGTACTTGTATTTTTCATCCGTCAGAATATTGTCTTTTACATCGATGTTCGACAACATCAATCCCGCCATTTCCAGGCAATCACGCAGGTTACGGAAAGCGGGGAACAGATGTTCTTTCAACAACTGCAGATCGCGGTGATAACCTGAAGGCAGGTTGGTGGTCATCAGCATGATCTCATTCGGTAAAGCTTTGATACGGTTGCAATGCGAACGGATCAGCTCAAATACATCCGGATTTTTTTTATGCGGCATGATACTGCTGCCGGTTGTTAATTCCGGAGGAAAACTGATAAAAGAAAAATTCTGGTTAAGGTAAAGGCAGGCATCCATGCTAAGCCGCGCCAGTGTGTCGGCTACATTGGCCAGCGATTGTGCTACTACACGTTCCGCTTTACCACGGCCCATCTGCGCATAGACAACGTTGTAATTGAGATCGGCAAATCCGAGCAACTGCGTGGTAAGCGTGCGGTTGATGGGAAAGGAGGAACCGTAACCGGCGGCCGAGCCCAACGGATTTTTGTTGACCACATCATAAGCTGCTTTCAACGTGATCACGTCGTCGACGAGGCTTTCCGCATAAGCGCCAAACCACAAACCAAAAGAAGACGGCATGGCCAGTTGCAGATGCGTATAACCCGGCAGCAACTGCGCTTTGTATTTTTCGCTTTGTTGCTGCAACAGTTGGAAGAAGGGCTCGATGGCTTTTACAGTCAATTCGAGTTCATTCCGCAGGAATAGTTTCATATCAACCAAAACCTGGTCGTTGCGGCTGCGCGCAGAGTGGATTTTTTTGCCGGTGTCGCCGAGCGTTTCGGTCAGTAACAATTCTACCTGCGAATGAATATCTTCCACATTGTCCTGCAGGGAAAATTTTCCTTCCTGTATGCGTGCATAGATTTTTTTCAGTTCAACATGCAGTGCGATTGTTTCTTCCGCAGTCAGCAGGCCGATACTTTCCAGCATACGCGTGTGCGCCAGCGATCCCAGCACGTCGAATGCAGCGAGATAAAGATCCATTTCGCGGTCATGACCAACGGTAAAGGTTTCTACTTCTTTCAGTGACGCCGTATTTTTTTGCCAGAGTTTCATGTTGTATCGGTTGAAATGTGTTATCCGTTCTGCACTTCGTTGATGAGCTGAATATAGAGTGCTATACCGTCCTCGATTTCTTTTACATATATGTATTCATCCGCCGTATGGCTGCGTGCCGAATCGCCGGGACCCATTTTCAACGAAGGGAAAGGCATCAATGCTTTGTCGGATGTGGTGGGTGAACCGTAATAGGTACGCCCGAGTTTGATGCCCGCTTTTACCAGCGGATGATCCAGTGCGATGGACGTGGAGCGCAGGCGCGTACTGCGGGGCAACACTTCGCTGTCTACATGTGTGCGGATGATCTCCAGTACTTCTTCGAAGGTGTAACACTCGTTGATACGCGTGTCCACTACAAACCGGCAGACGGCAGGCACAACGTTGTGCGCTTTGTTTTCCGTTTCAATAACGGTTACGTTCATGCGGGAAGGACCGAGGAGGTCTGACACACGGTCGAATTGATAGGAGCGGAACCATTCGATGTCTTTAAGTGCTTTGTACAAAGCATTCTCTCCTTCGTTGCGCGCAGCATGACCTGCTTTGCCGTGACTGACGCAATCGATCACCATCAGTCCGCGTTCTGCCACGGCCATCTGCATTTGCGTAGGTTCGCCTACGATTGCCGCCGCAATGGGCGGAAGATCGTTGATGATCAGTTCGATGCCGCCTGTTCCGGAAATCTCTTCTTCAGCGGTAGCGGCAAAGATCACATTGTACGGTCCTTTGTGTTCATAAAAATAAAGAAAGGTTGCCGCCAACGACACCAGGCAACCGCCGGCGTCGTTGCTGCCGAGGCCAAACAGTTTTCCATCTTCCACATCGGGAGAAAACGGATCTTTTGTGTATTGCGGATTGGGCTTGACGGTATCGTGATGAGAATTAAGCAGCAGCGTTGGCTTGCCCGGGTCATAGTGTTTGTTCCGTACAATAACGTTGTTGCCAATGCGCTGCACGGGAATCTGCCGTCCGGTAAAAAATGTTTCCAGCAGGAGAGCGGTTTTGTCTTCTTCCTTGCTGAAAGAGGGTGTAGCGATCAGTTGTTTGAGTAAAGCCACTGCCGCTGTCTGCAGTATGGTTAGTTGATCATTCATTCACAATTGTTGTACCCGCACTTCCCTGGATCAGTTGATGCAGTTGTTCTGCCTTGCCAATGATCACACGGCTTACACCGCTGTTGAGTGCTGTAAAGGCATTGTCCAGTTTGGGGAGCATGCCTGCAAATATTTTCTTCTGTGCTTTGAGTTGCTGGTAGTAGTCCGGGTTGATGGATGGAATAACGGTGCTGTCGTCATCGGCATTCAGCAGCACGCCACTTTTTTCAAAGGAATAAACAAGGCTCACTTCATATAACGTGCTCAGTCCTTTGGCGAGTTCCTGTGCAATGGTATCCGCATTCGTATTGAGGAGTTGTCCCTGCTGGTCATGTGTGATGGGCGCAAATACGAGTGCGATATTGCGGCTGAGCAACATGTCGGCCAGGTCGGTATTGATGGCATCTACATCGCCCACAAAACCGTAATCTACTACGGGATGCTTGCGTTTGTGTGCGAGGATGGCATCACCATCGGCGCCGCAAAGTCCCATGGCATTGCAATTGAAGGACTGTAGTTTGGCTACAATATTTTTATTGATATAACCGGCATAAACCATCGTCACGATGCGAAGTGTTTCGGCGTCGGTGATCCGCCGGCCATCGATCATTTGTTGCTGGATGCCGAGTGTATCCGCCATGCGTGTGGCGAGCTTGCCGCCGCCGTGCACGAGAATCTTGCGTCCGTCGATATTGGAAAAATCCTCGAGGAATGCGGCCAGTTTTTGTTCATCATCGATGATGTTGCCGCCGATCTTTATGATATAAAGTTTATCCATTGTTTCTTAAAATCTCAGAGAGTACGGCTTGTGCAGCCCATACGCGGTTGCCGGCTTCCTGTGTTACGAGGCTGTTGGGTCCGTCGAGTATTTCGTCGCTTAGTTCCACATTGCGGCGTACGGGCAGGCAATGCATCACGCGGGCATTGTTGGTCTGTTCCAGTTTTTTATTGGTCAGCATCCATTGCGGATCGCTTTCATAAATCTTGCCGTAGTCGTTGAACGTACTCCAGTTTTTCACATACACGTAGTCGGCATCTTTGAGTGCTTCGTCCTGGTTGTGGGTGATGTATGCACCACGGGTGAAATCTTCACTCAGTTCATAATCTTCGGGATGTGTGATCACAAAATCGGCTTGTCCCCAGCGGTTGATCCATTGTGCGAAACTGTTGGCCACACATTGCGGCAGGGGTTTTACGTGGGGCGCCCAACTGAGAACGATCTTTGGCTTCCTGCCCGGCGTTGCAGGCTTAAAGGTTTCGTTGATCGTAATCAGATCGGTGAGCGACTGCAAAGGATGTAAGGTGGCGCTTTCAAGACTCACCACCGGAATACCGGCGTACTTGATGAATTGTTTGATATAAAGTTCGCTGTAATCATCGTCGCGGTTCTTCAGTGAGGGGAACGTGCGGATGGCGAGTATGTCAAAATATTTTCCGAAGATGGGTGCGGCATCTTTTACATGTTCAACGGTGTTGCCGCTCATGATGGCTTCTTCTTCAAACTCGAGTGCCCAGCCTTCATTACCTACGTTGAATACAACGGCTTCCATGCCCAGGTTCTGCGCGGCTATCTGTGTGCTCAGCCTTGTACGCATGCTGGGATTGAGGAAAAGACATCCGATACGTTTGCGGGCGCCGAGCGTCTGGTCGCGGAAAGGATCTGCTTTGTATTGCAGGCCTGTATTGATCAGGTGGTCAATATCAGGAACGTCATCAACGGAAATGAATTGTTTCAATTTACGGTTGGTGTTTATTGTTGTTATGAATGAACGGCTGGTTGATAAGAAGCGATTTCTTCTTTAACGGCCCTGATGAAGCTGCCGGCGTTTTCCTGACCGAGTGCCAGTGAAGGCAGCAGTCTGATCACATTCGGTTTGGCTTCACCGGTGAATATTTTTTGTTTCCGCAGCAGATTCTTGCGCAGCTCACCCAATTCGGCGGGTACGTCGAAGCCGATCATGAGTCCGCGTCCGCGGATATTTTGTAAACCGGCGATGGCTTTCAGTTCGTTAATCAGGTAATCGCCGGTTGATTTGGCCTGCTGCAATAATTTTTCTTCCTGGATTACTTCCAATACCGCCAATGCTGCGGCGCAGGCGAGGTGGTTACCGCCGAAAGTGGTTCCCAACTGGAAATGTTTTGCGGTGAATTTGGGAGAAACGATGATGCCTGCTATGGGGAAGCCGTTGCCCATGCCTTTTGCCATGGAATAGATGTCGGCGTCAACGCCGGCCCAGTCGTGGCTGAAGAACTGACCCGTACGGCCGTAACCGCACTGTACGCTGTCGGCGATATAAATGGCGTTGTACTTGTCGCACAGTTGGCGGATGAGGCGGAGGAAAGCAACTGAGGCTTCGTTGATGCCGCCAACTCCTTGTATACCTTCGATGATCACGGAAGAGATCTCGTTGCCCTGGCGTTCGAAACAATCAGCCAAAGCCTGTTCGTCGTTAAAAGGCAGGAAGATCACGTTGTCTGTTTCGTTGACGGGCGCAACGTAGTTTTTATTATTGGTAACGGCAACAGCCAGGGAGGTGCGTCCGTGAAAAGCTTTGTTGAAGGCGATCACTTTGCGGCGTCCGTTGTAGAAAGAAGCGAGTTTGAGTGCATTCTCGTTGGCTTCGGCACCGCTGTTGCACAGGAAGAGTTGATAATCTTCTTTATTGGCCACTTGTCCGAGCCTGGTGGCGAGTTCCCGTTGCTGGGGAATGCGGATGGAGTTGGAATAGAAAGCGATCTTCTCCAGTTGTTCTTCGATGCGTTTTACCCAATGCGGATGCGTATGGCCGATGCTGATCACGGCATGACCGCCGTAGAGGTCGAGGTATTGCTGACCATTTTCGTCCCACACGTGTGAGCCTTGAGCTTTCACGATGTTGATGTCAATGATGGGGTAAACGTCGAATAGATTCATGGTGAGTAGTAAGTATTAAGTTATAAGTAATACGTTTAGATTTTTTGACTTCGGACTTTGCTGATTAACCCGATAAGCATGGCTTTTATTTCATTGATCTGTGCTGCCAACCTTTCGTATGTGACTTTATCAATAAAGTTTAAATCAGAGGCAAGCAATACGAAATATTCTGTCTCATTGGCTGACCCTAATGCAATATTTAAAAAATGAGCAAGTTCAGCGTTTGATCTTTTACCACATCCCTCCGCAATATTCGCAGGTATCGATATCCCTGCTCTCTTTAATTGCGCGGTAAGCACATAAATTTCTTCCCGGGGAAAGCTTCCGCATACTTTATATAAGTCCAACACAAATTTGTGCGCGCTGTTCCAAACCTTCAGGTCTTTGTAGTTTTGCATTCCGTATTAGTTTAATACGGCTCCTCATTCACTCGCTTTACAATCCACTATTAAAACAGTCCTACCAAAAACTTAAAACTTATTACTTATAACTTAATACTCAAAACGCTGCTGCCTTCAACCCAAGACCCAGCCCCTCGACAAAACCAAACAACAAATTCATATTCTGCACAGCCTGTCCACTCGCTCCTTTCAATAAATTATCAATAGCGGAATGCACCACCAATTTGCTGCCGGCTTTTTCCAGGCCAACAACAGCTTTATTCGTATTCACCACCTGTTTCAGAAATACCGGATCGGTACTTACATGCGTAAACGGATGGTCTTTATAAAATTCGTTATAGAGCACGATCAGTTCTTCGATACTCAGATCGCAATGCAACGTGGAACTGATAAAAATGCCTCTTGTGAAATCACCGCGCCAGGGTACAAAACTCAGGTCGATATTGTTGGCGGGCTGCAGTTGCAGTAACGATTCGCCGATCTCGCCGAGATGCTGATGGTTAAGCGTTTTGTAGGCCTGTATATTATTGGCGCGCCAGCTGAAATGCGAGGTGGCAGACAAGGATTGGCCGGCACCGGTAGAACCTGTAATGCCGGTTGTATAGATATCGGTCAGCAATCCCGCTTTAGCGAGGGGTAATAACCCTACTTGTATAGCGGTGGCGAAACATCCCGGGTTGGCAATGTTCTGTGCCGTGCGGATCGCTTCGCGGTTGAGCTCGGGCAATCCATATACAAATTGCCTGTTGCCGATAGACGAAGTTGCCGCAAGACGGAAATCGTTCGCCAGATCGATGATGCGTGTAGAAGACGCTATTGTATTTTCTGCCAAAAATTTTTTCGACTCACCATGTCCCAGGCAAAGAAACAATACATCCGTGTCCTGCAGTTCACCCGAAAAAGTAAGATCGGTATCGCCGATCAGGTCCTGGTGTACGCCGCTGACAGGTTTGCCGGCATTGCTGCGGCTGTGAACAAATGCAACATGCACTTCGGGATGATGGATGAGTAAACGGATCAGTTCTCCTCCCGTGTATCCCGCTCCTCCGATAATGCCTGCTGTAATTGCCATGTCGTTTCAGTTATTCAGTGATCAGAAAATTTACTTGTCGTTGTCGGTTTTCACCAGGTGATAGATCAGCGTCTGGTTCCCGAAGATGCGTGTGAATCCTTTTACATCGTCGCCGGTGAAGCCGGTGTTCATTTCACCATACTTGCCGAATTTGCTGTTCATCAGATCGAAGCGGCTTTCAATGCCTGTTACCTGGAAACGGTAAGGTTGCAATTGCACGTACACGTCTCCGGTTACATTGCGCTGGCTTGTTTCGAGATAACCTTCTATGTCTCTCATCACCGGATCGAGGATCTGGCCTTCATGCAGCCAGTTGCCGTAGAACTGTGCCAGTTGATCTTTCCAATTAAGCTGCCATTTGGTAAGCACATGTTTTTCCAGTGCGTGATGCGCTTTCAGGATCACCATAGGTGCGGCAGCTTCAAATCCTACGCGGCCTTTGATACCGATGATGGTATCACCTACGTGTATATCGCGACCGATGCCATAAGGACCCGCAATGCTTTGCAGGTATTGAATGGCTTCGGAGGGATGTTTGAATATGTCGTCGTTGATGGCTTTGAGTTCACCTTTTTCAAACGAAAGTTTTACTTCCTGGCTACCGGTTTGGGTAACCTGTGTGGGCCATGCTTCTTCGGGAAGCATGCCGCGTGAAGAAAGTGTTTCGCGTCCGCCTACGCTGGTACCCCAGAGACCTTTGTTGATGGAGTAGGCGGCTTTTTCAAAATTCATTTCCACGCCCTTTTCTTTCAGGTAGCTGATCTCGGCTTCGCGGCTGAGTTGCAGATCGCGGATCGGTGTGATGATCTCGATGCCGGGGATCATGATGTGGAAGATCATATCGAAGCGTACCTGGTCGTTGCCGGCGCCGGTGCTGCCATGTGCCACCGCATCTGCGGAGAGTTCTTCGGCATAGGAGGCAATGTGCAAAGCCTGGCTCAGACGTTCGGCCGATACGCTCAGTGGGTATGTATTATTCTTGAGCACATTTCCGTAGATCAGAAAACGGATGATGCTGTCGTAATAGCTCTTGACGGCGTTAACGGTTTTGTGCGATTTCACACCCAGCCGGTACGCATGCTCTTCGATATTCTTCAGTTCTTCTTCGGAAAAACCGCCGGTGTTCACGATGATGCTGTGAACCTCATAGCCCTGGTCTTCTGTGAGGTATTTCACACAGAAAGAGGTATCGAGTCCGCCGCTGAAGCCTAAAACGACTTTTTTGCCCATGGTAGTAATCAGAAATTAAATAAAAAGTGAATAAATGATTTTAATCTGTTACGATCGTTCTTTTTGTCTTTATCTTTTTGTTCTTTTTTGAGAAATGGCTTGAGCAGTTTCCATTGTTTAAAACGCTGCAGGCGTTCGAGTCCTTTTTTATTTTCTTCGAAATAGGCTTTTGTTTCCGCAGGCTCATAATGATCCTTGGGATCGTAGAGCATGGCTGTACACATGCAGTTTTTGCGGTCTTTGCTCATGAGGATGTCGAAGTTCACACAGCTCCGGCAGCCCGCCCAGAACGCTTCGTCCTGCGTAAGTTCGGAATAGGTGACGGGTTCGTAGCCGAGTTCGCTGTTGATCTTCATCACGGCCAGGCCGGTAGTGAGACCAAATACTTTTGCATCAGGATAAAGCTGACGCGAAAGGTTGAATATTTTTTGTTTGATGCCTTTGGCAACGCCTGTCTTACGATAATTGGGAGAAACGATGAGGCCGGAGTTGGCAACATACTCGCCATGGCTCCAGGTTTCGATGTAACAAAAGCCAACCCAGTCGCCTTCTTTGGTGAGTGCGATAACGGCTTTGCCTTCTTCCATTTTCTGCGCAACGTAATCGGGGCTGCGTTTGGCTATACCGGTACCACGGGCTTTAGCTGACGCTTCCATTTCCTCAGTGATGAGGTCTGCATATGATTTATCATCCCGGGTAGCGACCCTAATGATGATCTGTTGATTGTCCACTTGTAAAGAGTTGATAGTGTCGGATGACCAGTCCCAAAGTAAATGTCCGGAGAGGGTTCACTGACAGGGACCGTGGTAAGGGGTTCGTCCTGTCAGCACTCAGGGCGGCGTCGCGGGCGGCAGAAAGTAAACACATCATAACCAACGGCATACACGCCGCTCGTAATTGGAGCGTGGAACGCGAATTGTTTGGTATGTGTCAGAATGTTGCTCATGTTTACAAAGCAAATTGTAAATTGGGATACAAATGTATAATAATAATTGCGTTCACTGAACAAATTTTTTGTTATAAAAAAATAACCATGGACACCACTGTTGCCGGGTCTCCCCGGCGTTTTTCAGGCCTCCGGAAATTCTTTCTAACGTTCGTTATTTTACTGGTTCTTGCGCTCGCCGGTTACATCTACTGGAAGTTCTATTATCCTTACACAAGTGATGGTGTGAAGTCTGGTTACCTCAACTATGCGGTGAAGAAAGGACAATTGTTTAAAACGTATGAAGGCAAGCTGATCCAGGAGGGCATCCGTAGCAAAACGGCCGGCGCCATTCAGTCCAATGAATTCGAGTTTTCCATCCGCGACAAGGAAGTATTCGAAGTATTGAAATTGAACAGCGGGAAAATTTTCGATCTGCATTACAAGGAGTACAACGGTGTGCTGCCCTGGCGTGGCAATACGCGTTACATCGTAGACAGTATCATTGCCATGAGAGAGCCGGAGCGTTGAGGCAGGTTCCATCGGGCAGTCGTGAATCGTCAAACGTCAATCGTGAATGATATTTTGAATTGGCAATTGTGAGTGAGCGGCGGTTTTTTGCTACAACCTAAGCCCGAAGTTTCGGCCCGAAGTGTCGGGCCTTACGCCTTACGCCTTCTGCCTCCCTCAGGCCTGCAGCAGAAATATGGCGGGACGTTTATGCAGATCAGGCACATCATTCTGCCATTGCTTCACTGTGCGGGTACGCACCCATTCTTTGGGACCTGTAAGATCGACGGCCACGCAGATCCTTGTATCGGGTTTGCATTGTTTGATCAATGTATCGAGCATGGCATTGTTGCGGTAGGGCGTTTCAATAAACAATTGTGTACACTGCTGGCGTGCCGAATTCGATTCGAGTTCGCGGACGACCTTGATGCGCTGGCTATTGTCGATGGGCAGGTAACCATGAAAATGAAATTGCTGGCCGTTCATGCCGCTGGCCATCAGCGCGAGTAAGATCGAACTCGGGCCTACCAGCGGACGTACCGTTGCCTGCAATTCCTGTGCGGCTTGTACCAGCCGTTGGCCGGGATCAGCCACACCGGGACAACCCGCTTCGCTGATGATGCCGATGCGTTTTCCTTCTTTTACTTTCTGGCGGAACCCGTTCACCACGGCTTCCTCGGCTTTGTGAATGCCATGCCATTCGTAATCGTCGATCACCATTTCGCGCCACAGTTGTTTGAGATAACGGCGGGCTGTGCGTTCATTTTCCACGAAAAAAACTTCGCAATCTTTTACGGCGTCGAGCAGGTAAGCGGGGAGCACATGAAATCCCTGATCGTCGAGTTGGGAAGGTATCAGATAAATAGTAGCCGCCATGTTACTGGTTTTTGACTTTGTGCACGGTGAGGGTGGCTGCAATTACGGCGTAGGCCGGAGCAAAGATCACCACGAGGTGCATCAGGTAAAAAAGGATGCCGTTGCCGATTGCCAGTCCCTTGTGGCGGCCGGTAAAGCGGGCACTTTCGGTGAGCGAGAAGCCGCTGCGGGCCAGGCTGTAGTCGAGCATGGAACAACCGAAGTAATAACATTCGATCAGCAGCGCGAGCACCGGCGTTATCCATCCCACCACCGGCACCAGCGAAAGAATGACGATGCCCAGCAGGTAAAAGGATTGCAGCCCTGCATTGCGGAGAATCAGCCGCATGCTGCGGCCACATTCTTTGCGGAGTGCACGCCATTGCCACACATGTGGTTGCTGCGCGAGAATGGATTCAGTCTTTTCGCTCAATAGGGCGAGCACCGGCGAGCCGATGAGCAGAATAAGGTATTTAAAAAAAGAAAAGTAAAACAGGACCAGTATTAACCGGAACATCATGCCCGTCATTACAAATACAAAACTGAGCAGGGGGCTTCGTTCCTTTTGCAGAAAATTTTCGATGCCGAGTTCAGAATTGATCCAGGAGATGGCATCATCTGTGCTGCTCCAGAAGAAGTACATACCGGTGAAGAACAACAACGTGTAGAAAATGCCGGGCAAAAGGATCCAGACCCAGAGCCGGTGTTTCCGCAGAAAGTAGTGAGCTTCGCGGTACGACTGAAACGCTATGACTATTTCTTTGAGCAAATTATTTTCAGGTGGGTAAATATAGTGGAAAGGTTGTAAGTTTTAAGTAATAAGTTGTAAGTATGGCGGGAGGCTTTAGCTCTGATTATCGGACCGGAGTTTGTAGATAATAGGTTTAGATAATAAGTCAGTCAGTGATTATGGCTGTTTTACTTATAACTTATTACTTAAAACTTATAACGGCTGTTTTATTCGCAATAATCATGAACAAACTAACTATCGATTTTTATCAACGTGAAGACGTATGGCAGGTAGCGGAAGAGCTGCTGGGCAAGCTATTGGTCACCCGGTTTCGTGGAGTGGAAACAGCAGGACGCATTGTGGAATGCGAAGTATATGCCGGCGTGGGGGATAAAGCTTCACATGCATATGGCGGACGACGCACCGCCCGCAACGAGGCGATGTACGCAGCCGGCGGCATCACGTATGTATATCTCTGTTATGGCATTCATTACCTGGTGAATGTGGTTACCGGCAAACAGGATGTGCCGCATGCCATTCTGCTGCGTGGTCTCGAACCCGTGCGCGGCATACCGGCGATGCTGCGTCGTACCGGCAAACCAAAACCCGATCACTCCCTTACCCGCGGCCCCGGCAACCTCACTAAAGCGCTGGGCATCGATACCAGCCACAACGCAGAAAATCTATTGGGAAAAACTATATGGCTCGAAGACGACGGCACGCGCTATTCATCAGATGAAATAGCAAAAACGCCCCGCATCGGCGTTGATTATGCGGCAGAAGACGCGTTGCTACCCTATAGGTATATTGTGAGAGGCAATCCTTATGTGAGCGGGAAGAAAACAGCCAATGTGTAAATAGGAAAATGTGTAAATGTGTCCCGAAGGCTCGGGAATGAAACAGCCATTGCTTAGCACAGCAGGCTCACTTCACATTTGCACATCCCTCGCCAGTATATTATGAATATGGAAACGAAACAGCCGTTGCTTAGTACAGCAGGCTCACTTCACATTTACACATTTACGAGGCTTTAGCCTCGTGACACATTTACACATTACTCCCCAGGTTATCATGCAAAATATCTTCAGATTTATCTGTATCGGTAAAAGCCCTCTCCATCTTCACCGGATCAAATTCTTTTTCATTGTGGGCTATCCAGATTGTGGCCACGCCATTGCCTATGAAGTTGGTAATAGCTCTGGCCTCGGACATAAAACGATCCACACCCAGCAGCAACGCGAGGCCTTCCATGGGAATCACTTTAATCGCGGTTAATGTAGAGGCCAGCACGGCAAATCCGCTGCCTGTTACACCTGCCGCACCTTTGGATGTTAACATCAGGATGCCCACAATACTCGCAATCTGTCCCCAGCTCAGGTCCACATTGTATACCTGCGCCAAAAAGATCATGCACATCGAAAGATAGATCGTAGTGCCATCGAGGTTGAAGGAATAGCCTGTTGGCACTACCAGTCCCACCACGGATTTGGAACATCCCATGCGTTCCAGTTTTTCCATCAGCGACGGCAATGCGGCTTCAGAAGAGGAAGTGCCTAATACCACCAGTAATTCTTCACGGATGTATTTTAAGTACCGCCCGATCGATACGCGGCAGTAACGCAGGATCAGCCATAGTATCACAAAAATGAAGACGGCCATGGTCATGTATACCGTGCCCATCAGTTTGGCCAGTGGCAGTAATGCGCTGATGCCATACCGGCCGATGGTATAGGCCATTCCACCGAAAGCGCCGATGGGAGCGAGGATCATCACGAAATGCAATCCTTTGAAAATATATTTAGATACACGCTGAAGCGGCCCGATGACGCGATCCCTTTTTTCATAAAAACTGAGTAGTATGCCCGTTAAAAGGGCGAGCAGCAATACCTGCAGCGTAATGTTGTCCTGGAAAAATCTCCACCAACTGAAGTCATCACCGGCTTTGGTATAGCGTGAAATGTCACCGCCTTTTACCGCATGCGTGTCCACGCCCTTGCCCGGCTTCACCAGCAGGGCCACGCCTGCACCAATGAGGAGGGCAAAAGTGGTGACGATTTCAAAATACAGCAAGGCCTTCGCCCCTACACGACCCACCTTTTTCAGGTTGCTCATGCTTACAATACCTAAGGTGATGGTCAGGAAAATGATGGGATTGATGAAGAGCTTCACCAGGCTGATGAACGCTCCGCCGAGAAATTCGCTGAGCGTGGCGCCGATCTCGATGTGCTGGCCCATTGCGGAGCCCTTGAACGGCTTGTCCATCACTTTCTGAAGCGCCCATCCCGGTGCATAGTGACCCACGAGGATGCCGGCCGTAATGGCCACCAATACCCAGAAGGTGAGATTGGTCAATACTTTTTTCATACAGCGCTTCGGTTACTTAAAAATCAAACCCCGGATGAACCGGGGTTTGGATATATAGAGAATTGGTTGCGTCAGAATTTAGGACAGTTCAGCTTTCTCATGTTCGGGTCTACATATTTTTTGATGTAGATGAGTGAGATCTCGATACCACCGCGTGCGTTGGAGGCCGTCTTTAGTTGTGAGGTATTCACATCATAAGAGGCACCGAAATGCCATTCGCCGAATTCAAGACCCATGTAAGGAATTACCGCATCGCCAAAACGGTACCAGCTTCCGAGGTATACATTCGTTGGATTTTCCTCATCGTTGTTTACGTTAAGAGAAAACGAACCACCAACGATGGTATTGTGTGCCTTGGCCTGCATGCTGTGATTGGCAGCGAGGTGAATGAAGTTATAACTGCCGATCGGAATCTTGCCACCGGCCTGGATGGTTGTTCTGGTGGCCAGTGTGAAGTTGCCGCCCTGCTGGAATGTTTCTTTCGGACGGTTGATGTGATACATGGAAGCGCCGAGGTAAAAGTTGTTGTAACCATTGGTGCTACCGTTGTAAAATACACCGGCGTTCAAATCGAAATAGTTCAGGTTCAGTTGTTGTCCGGCAAATGTTTCAGACGATACGCCCGTAAAACCAAACGGCGTGAGCTGATCCTGGAATACGATTTTGCTGCTGTTAAGACGTTTGTTCATGTAAGTTCCCTGAAAACCTGCACCCAATTGATGGAAGCTGTTTTCGTCGAGACTTTTATGATAGGCCACAGAAAGGGCGCCGTAGTTGCTGGTGAGTGCGCCGTTGCCTGCGCGGTCGGTGAAGCCCATGATGCCGATACCGAATTGATCTCCTTCGGGAATACGGTTTTTGAGAATGCCCATGTCAACGGATGCCGTACCGGTAATGTAAGCATTGTTGATGGATGGCCATTGGTTGCGGTAGTTGCCTGCCACGCGGAACACACCATCAAACTTGCCGGTGAGTGCCGGGTTCATGGTAAGCGGGGAGGCAAAGAATTGGGAAAAGTTGGGGTCCTGCGCGTGGCTCACAAAGGTCAGTGCTACACAGGCTATCACAGTAGTCAATAACTTTTTCATCAAAGCGTTAGGTTTTACGATCGGTTCTCAGACGGGGAGAGGACCCTAAATAGCAGTTTATGTTGGTTATAACGTCCGGTCTTTCTAAAAATTGCTCATCAGTTTCTGTCCCCGGCTTTACGGATACGAAATGGAAAAATACGGAAAAACAGGTTAAACCGGAAAATAAAGATTCTCTCTTTTTCAGCAGGATTACATCTGCACTTTTACGCCGAAAGCCAAATCCCCGGCATCTCCCAGCCCGGGAACGATATATCCTTTCGCAGTGAGTTCATCGTCAATATCTCCGCACCAGATGGTCACACCCGGCTCCTCGCGTTTCACGTATTCGATACCCACCGTGCAGGCAATAGCCGCCACGATATGAATTTCGCGGGGATGCCCTTCTTCGCGGAGAAAATGAATGGTTTTGACCAGTGAGGAACCGGTTGCCAGCATGGGATCGGATACGATCACCACCCGGTTTTCCAGTTCGGGACAGGAAATATAGTCGAGACTGATCTCGAAACTGCCGTCTTTGTTGTGCTTGCGGTAAGCGGAAATGAAAGCGTTATCGGCTTTGTCGAAATAATTAAGCAGTCCCTGGTGCATTGGAAGGCCGGCACGCAGGATGGTGGCCAGCACAGGTTGTTGCTGCAGCACTTTGCTCACCGATGTGCCCATCGGTGTCTGGATTTCTTTTTCTTCAAATGCCAGCACTTTGCTGATTTCATAGGCTGCGATCTCACCGATACGCTCCAGATTACGGCGAAAGCGCATCCGGTCGCCCTGGATATCGACATTCCGCAATTCGCTAACCCAATTACTGACAAGACTGTGTTGATCGCTTAAGTTGATTACCATGATTCTGTATTCGGCGGGCCTACTCCCGGTTTATAACGCTTTCGTCTTACTTTTGGGCAAAACTAAAATCCTGGTCCCATGGGAGGAAATTTATTTTTTTCAGGACCTGCAATACTTGTTTGACTCATGATTTACAGAGCTATAGGACTAATGAGCGGAAGCTCACTGGACGGACTTGATATCGTTTTTGCGGAAATCCACGAAAACGGCGGACGCTGGAGCTACTCGATCGTTGCGGCCGATTGTTATCCCTATTCAGCCGAATGGGCCAGTCGTTTGCAATCCGCAACCTCCCTCAATGCACTGGATTATCAGTTGCTGCATGCCGAATATGGCGCTTATCTGGGAGCGGAAGTTAACAGGTTTATAGGGGAAAAAGGGTTGGATTATAAAGTGGCGCTCGTTTCGTCGCACGGACATACTACGTTTCACGTACCGGCCAAACGCATGACGGCCCAGCTCGGCGACGGTGCAGCCATCGCTGCGGCAACCAAACTGCCCGTTGTGAGCGATCTGCGGGCCATGGACGTTGCACTTGGCGGACAAGGCGCGCCCATCGTACCGATAGGTGAACAATTACTCCTCAGCGATTACAATTATTTTCTCAACCTTGGCGGCATTGCCAATATTTCCCGTCATACCGAAGGACATTATGCCGCTTTTGATGTATGTGCGGCCAACCGCGTATTGAATATGCTGGCGCAGACAGCGGGTCATACTTATGATGCCGGTGGCCAACTTGCCGCATCCGGAGAAATAAATAAAAAATTGCTGGAAGATCTGGACGGACTTTCTTACTACCAGGAGCCTGCTCCTAAATCGCTGGCGAATGATTTTGGTACGGATACCGTATACCCGATCATACAGGCCGCCGGACTTTCCGTTAATGATGCACTGCGTACTTACACCGAACATATAGCACGCCAGATAGCGGCGGCGCTGCTTACAACTGGGCCCGTAAATGAAAATGCCAAACTGCTGGTAACCGGCGGCGGCGCTCTCAATACATTCCTGATCGAACGTCTTCGTGTTAGTCTGGATGCCATCGGAATAGAAGTAGAAGTGCCTGCTGACGAGCTCGTCAACTATAAAGAAGCATTGATCATGGCGCTTATCGGGGTATTGCGCTGGCGCGAAGAGAACAATGTGCTGTCATCCGTAACCGGCGCCTCGCGGAATAGTGTAGGTGGTGCGATGTGGATGGGACAGGGTTAATTAGAGAATTTGATGATTTGAAAATTTGAAAGTTGTAATACAACAGATTTCTGATAATAAAAAAGGGACTGCTAACCTAAGAGTCCCTTTTTTATTATCAAATTTTCAAATCATCAAATTCTCTAATTAGTCCGCGCTTACAGCCCAAGTACACTTTTCAACTTCCCATAGCCACCACGGCTCACCGGCACGCGTGCGCCCGAGCGGAGAAGGACTACGTGATTGTCTTTTTCGTACGGATCGATGCGGGTGATCTGCTGCACATTCACGATATAGGATCGGTGACACCTTGCAAACTGCTGCTTGTCCAGCACCTGCTCAAAATACCCCATCGTTTTATTTTTAAGGAAATAACCCTCCGGTGTGTGCACCTTCACATAATCATCCGCGGCTTCGAGGTACCAGATATCGTGCACGGGAATGATCTTGATCTTGTTGCCATTCTTTACTACTATACGTTGATTTTGTGAAGGAGACAGGGCGGCCGTTTCCAGCAAACCCTGATCCACAACCGCGGGCGCTGATTTTTTCTGCTCGGCCCATTTGCCCACTGCTTTATCAAAACGGTCTTTGTTGAACGGCTTCAACAGGTAATCTACTGCATGCGCTTCAAATGCGCGGATAGCATATTCATCAAATGCTGTGGTGAAAATAACGGCAGGTGGTTCTTCGATCAGTTCCAGCATTTCAAAACCATTGATCTTCGGCATCTGTATATCAAGAAAGATCAGATCGGGCTGGTATTGCTGTATGGCTTTCACTCCTTCAAAACCATCGCCGCACTCGGCTACCAGCTCGAGATCGGCATGACCCGCGAGGTATTCTTTCACCACACTGCGTGCGAGATATTCGTCGTCGATGATGATTACTTTATACATAGTTTGTTTGATGGGAGGGGTGCGGTAATTTTTTTATCGGTCGGGTCTCCCGGTTGCGGGATGCGGATAATGGTGGTGAAAATATTTTCTTCACCGCTTGTTTGTAAAAGATCATTGCGGCCAAACAACAGGTACAATCGCCGTTGGACGGAAGAAAGACCAAATCCTGTTCCCTGTTTGGGTGAGGAAGTTTCCGGATCGTAGGGATTCTGTACCTGTATGATCAAATGTTCGTCTTCGCGTGCGGCATGCAACGTGATTACGGTGTCTCCGATGGTATCATATAAGCCAAACTTGATCGCATTTTCCATAACGGGCTGCAGCAACAGCGCCGGCAATACAAGCGTACCTGTTCCTTCTTCGCAGGTAATTTCGGTACTGAGGCGGTTGCCGAAACGCACTTTTTCAATATCCAGGTAAAGCTCCAGGTATTGCAGTTCTTCCTGCAGGCTCACCCATTGCGTTTCATCTTTCTTCAGTGTGCCCCTGAGAAAATCGGAAAGTTGCTGTACCATTTTCCTGGCTTCATCCGGCCGCAGACCGATCAGGGCATTGATCGAATTGAGGCTATTGAATAAAAAATGCGGTTGTAGTTGCTGGCGCAGTTTAAATAGTTCTGCGTCTTTGGCCAGTTTCTCGGCATCGGCTTTACGTTCTTCATTGAGCTGCAGGTCCTGGAAGTTGTGCCAGACGATACAGGTCAATGAAATAAACCCAAGGATCAGCATGCCGAAAGCTGCACGTATCACCAGGGAGCGCTGCAGGAAGGAAAAATATTCTTCTTCCGATCCCAGTGTCCACCAGAGTATGGAACGGTCCAGCAGCAGCCAGAATATCCCTAATACCAGGCACAGTACTACCACGTTCATGTATTGTCCCGACGAAGGGGAATAAAAACGAAGCGTGTTGATCACCATCAGGCATACCCCCAGCAACAGCAGGTTGCTGATGAGGCTGTCGGCAACGGCCACTTGCAGCGACAGGCCAAACCAATTCAGCAGCAGTGCATGACCGGTGATTAATACCAGCCAGGCCACACTGAAGATGATCAGGAATCGTCGTGCAGATAGTGGGTTCATTGCCATATTGATCAGTGCCAGCTCGGTAAGGGTGATGGAGAAATGTTGGACGCTTTTCCGTTGATGATGGAAATGTAAGCATCTGCATTTTCTTTTTCTTCAATCCGGGAATAGATCTCCATACCGTCTGACAGTTGCTGTAATTCGTGTAGCTCACTTACGTTGATGAATTGCCATTGTACCAGCTGCAGCCGTTGATTGTAGAAAGCATCTTCGTCTTTTTTGCCCATTGCCAATGCTTTGCTCAAAGCCTGTTCTTTGTTTTCGGCAGCCACCAGGCGCAGTTGCTCATCAAATTGAGGCGTGTGTTCTCCGTTGCCACAGATGATCCGGAATACCATTTTAGCCATGTACCAGTTCATGGGATGATTTGTTAGGTTGAATAATGTGCATGCCTGGCTAAAGGTGGTGCAGGCAATGGTCCGTTATCAGTAGCTTTTGATTTCTATGCCGCCAAAGATCACCGTACCGGTAAGTACCAGGGTCTTGCCGTCGTTCTCGGTGAAGTTGGTGAACTTCCGTTTGTCGCTGATGCCGCCGAAAATGGTGACGGCTTCCGAGCGTATTACCCAATGCGAGGGCACGACCAGTGTGGCGCCGCCAAAAAGGGCGGTTACTTCCAGTTTTACTTTACCATTGATATCGGCCTGTGTCAGGTCGAGCTCGGAACCTCCGAATATATTCACGATATCGCCGCCGCGAAAGTTTTTGGAGAGGATCACTTTTTTATCGCTGCCGAAAATGGACGTGCTATCGACAAAGTCGTCCCCGTCCGTGCTGGTGCTACCGGGACCAGGCCTGGGAGCATCGGGACTCTCCGGGACCAGTGCTGTTTTTTTTTCATCGAAAAAATGTGACCGGCGGCGGCGGGGCCGGAACACAAAAAAGATACCGGCGATGATCATGATGAGTGGCCACATGTGACGGCGGAGATCCCCATTCATGAAAAATTCATTGAGCAGGAAAATACTGCCGATGATGATCAGCACCAGCCATCCCGCACCCTGGAAATTCTTCCGGAAGCCAACAAACAATCCCAGCGCGATCAGAAACATCTGCCAACTGAATATCCAGCCGGGAATGGGTACACCAAAACTTTTGATCAGGGCCACACAGCCGACAGCCAGCAGGAACAGACCGGTCCATATATGACCGTTCGGGTTACGCTCCTCTTGCTCTCGGCGCCATTCTCTTCTTTCTTCCCTGAAATCTCTGAAAACACTCATTGTTGTAAATTTTAATCAAAAATAGTAGCTGCCGTTCCGCGAAGCAAGCCCGGGCAGGTAATGAAACGGCCATTACCGGTAAACGGCGGAAAAAAGACGGTGAATAGCTAATTTGAAAATTTGAGGATTTGAAAATTAGGCAATGGTTTGGCCGAACACACAATTCTTTCCCGAATCATTCTCAAATTTTCAAATTTTCAAATCATCAAATTACACTGTCCATTCATCATGCACCACCGCCACCAGCCTGAGCCGGCCGTTGTAAGGTTCCATCACAATCCTGAGGCAGGACCAGTCCATGCCTTCGTATTTCTTATCGAAACCCGGGTAAAAATATTCCACGAATACGGCTGAAGGGAAAACCTGCTGAAGGTTGTTGAGCGAATTGCCCAGGCCCCTGAATTGGTTATACGAACGTTGAGGTGCCCGCAGGTAATCGGCATTGGTCACGAAGCGTTTGAAATAACGCTCGATGCTGAATTTTATCGCGTCGCCGGAACCATCAAAATCGCCCCAGTTGTGCACGTCGGATAATTTTGCTTTTTGAAAAGCATCGGTCGTGAAATGGTTGGTGGCCGTCGTGTCTACAAATCCATAAGGAGAAAAACGGACGCCTTTTTCCGGGTGAACGAAAGATGCCAGTGTTACAAGATCCCGGTTATTAAGCGCCTTCACTACACTGTCTGCAAAAATGTATGCCTGGGTAGAATCGGCGATTTTTTCGGCGGGCGGCGTCACCGGTGCCGGAGCAGAGTCTGCAACCACCTGTTGGGTATCTTCTTTCTTTTCGTTGTTGCACGCCAGAAGTAAGAGCAGAAGTAGAGGAAGATATTTCATAGCAATACATTTCCTTAAAGTTAAGCCCGGAATGTGAAAACGTGCCGAAGTCTCGGGGCGTTTGTTTAATTTTCACATTTATCACATCTTCACATTTACACAGTTGCTTTATGTCTTATTGCTCCTATATTCCTGCCATGACCGGTGAAAAGAAAGCACTGCATGGCAACTACCACGACAACTACTACGGGTTTCCCATACATGACGATAATGAACTGTTTGGACGGCTGATCATGGAGATCAATCAGGCCGGGCTCAGTTGGGAAACGATACTGAAAAAGGAAGCGACGTTCCGGAAGGCCTATCATCAATTCAATATTAAAAAAGTGGCCGCGTATACGGAAAAAGACCGCAAACGTTTGATGGCCGATGCCGGAATCATCCGGAACCGGCTTAAAATAAATGCAGCCATCGAAAATGCAAAGGCCATTCTGGAATTGCAAAAGGAATACGGGTCTTTTGAAAAATGGCTGGACCATCATCATCCCAAAACAAAAGAAGAATGGGTGAAGCTTTTTAAAAAGACGTTTCGCTTCACCGGCGGCGAGATCGTGAATGAATTTCTGATGAGCACCGGTTACCTGCCTGGAGCACACGTGGAGAGTTGCCCGGTGTATAAGAAGGTACTGAAAGCCCGGCCTGCGTGGCGGAATGTGTAAATATGCAAATGTGAAAATGTGGAAATGGATAAAACACATTTTCACATGGACCCTGACGTAGTCAGGGCACATTTACACATTACTGGTTACCGAACCTTGCTTATGAAAGAAAATCCGTCTCCATCAAACAACCCAAGATCACTCAGCTTGAGATGCGGGATCACCAGCAGCGCCATAAACGATAAGGTCATAAAGGGCGAACCGAGGGTGCTGCCCAAGTCTTTAGAGGCTTTGTCGATCAGCGAATAGGCTTCGGCAACGCGGTAACCATCGTCCGCGCTCATTAATCCGCCTACGGGCAGGGCAACGATCTGGCTTTCGCCGGTTGACGGATCGTGCAGACTTACACCACCTTTGCGTTCGATGATGAGATTGACCGCTTTGCAAATGCTTTCGTCGTCCACACCCACTGCTACGATGTTATGGCTGTCATGTGCTACTGAGGAGGCAATGGCGCCGCGCTTCAAACCGATATTACGGATGAAGGCTGTGGCAACAGGCGCCTGCTTGTAGCGGTTTACCACCACAATTTTCAGGATGTCATTATCAGGCTGACTCACCAGTTCGCCATTCTGCACACGTCCTTCCAGGAGTAATTTATTGGTGATGAGTTGTCCGTCGAGCGCTTCGATCACATGAATTTCTTTCGTATCTGCCGGAGCCGCTACGCGGAAGTCTTCCGGTTTCCGGGGAGCACAGTCAAATTGATTAACGGGGTCTCCGGGTTGCGCAGGAAGCGCGATATGCGTTTTGCCTTCACTGGCTACGAGTTGGCCATCGATATAAGTAGCCGTGATAGTAAAGTTTACAAGATCTTCGGCAACGATGAAGTCGGCAGGGTCGCCTTCTTTCAGCAGACCGACATTCATTTTATAATGCAGCACGGGATTGATACAGGCGGCCTGCAATACGTTGAACACATCGATACCACGTGCCACGGCACGCGCGCATAATTGGTTGATATGTCCGAGTACAAGGCTGTCGGGATGTTTGTCGTCGCTGCAGAACATGATATGATCAGCGTGATCATTGAGCAGTCCGGCCAGCGCGTCGAAGTTGCGGGCGGCGCTTCCTTCGCGGATCAGGATCTTCATGCCGTGTTGCAACTTGTCCAAGGCTTCTTCTTCGGTAAAACACTCGTGATCGGTGCTGATACCGGCGGCGATATAACGGCGTGCATCTTCTCCGCGCAAACCGGGCGCGTGTCCGTCAACGGGTTTGCCGAGACGGTGAGCGGCGGCGATCTTTTCCATTACTTCCGGATCCTGGTGCAAGACACCGGGGAAGTTCATCATTTCACTGAGATAGCGGATCTCGGGCCGTTCCAGCAAACGCGTGACGTCTGCTGCGTCCAGTGTAGCACCTGCCGTTTCAAAAACCGTAGCAGGCACGCAACTCGGGGCGCCGAAATTGAACTTGAAAGGAACAGTGTTGCCATTGTCGATCATGAATTCCACGCCGGCCATTCCGCATACGTTGGCAATCTCATGCGGATCACTAATGGTGGCAACCGTGCCATGCACAACGGCCAGCCGCGCAAACTGCGACGGGATCAACATGGAACTTTCAATATGTACGTGGCTGTCGACAAATCCGGGTAACAGATAACCTTTCACTGCTGTATTATCAGGCAACGGTTGAATGCTGCTGATCTGTGTACCGGCCACCGTTACTTCGGCCGGATAAATGCGGCGGTTGGGAATATCGACGAGATTCGCTTTGACAGAGAAAGATGACATATGCATGAAAATTGAACGGCAAATGTACTAGAGTTGAACGAGACCGCGCCTCACGGCTTCGAGCGCCATCCCGGTACGGCTTTGTACACTCAATTTGCCGAAAAGTGATTCGCGGTAGCCATCGATGGTGCGTTCGGCCAGCGACATCTGCGCCGCAATTTGTTTATAGGTAAGATCGGAGCAGGCAAGTTGCAAAAATTCTTTTTCCCGTGGCGTAAAACCGGGCTGTTCATTTTCCAGCAAACCATGCAATAAACGCCGGTAATTGACATTGGCCACATCGGCGTTGTAATAACCTGTCTGATGGATTTCTGTCAAAGCTTTTTCGAGTTCATCCGGGTGAAGGTCTTTGAGCAGATAGGCGCAGGCGCCGGCCCGCAGCATAGTGATCACCGAGGCATCATCGCTTTTCATGGAAAGGGCGACAATGCGGGCAAGCGGGTACCGCTGGCTGATAAATACCGCTGTGGCAGCACCATCCAGATTAGGCATATCCACATCGAGCAAAACAATCGCCGGAGGTTCTGCGGCTGATTCGAGACGCTGCAATAGCTGCGCGCCATCGACAGCTTCCGCTACTACATAGAACTGCGGCAGGTGATCGATCAGCATGGACACTGATTTAAGAAAAAGCTGATGATCGTCAGCGATGGCGATGGGAATTTTCATTGTTGGTTTTTTGAAGGGAAATGCTTGTATGAAAAGGAATATGAACAGTAACGGTAGTGCCGGTACCGGGCGGGGACGTCCAGGTGATAGTGCCTTCCAGCAAGCGCGTGCGTTGCTTCAGGTGTAACAGGCCTACTCCGTTGCCTGAAGTGGCTTCCGGCTTGAAGCCGCTGCCATCGTCCGTTATTTCAATGGTAAGATGATCACCGGTGGAAAAAGTATTTATAGTTAGGTTGGAGGCTTTACCATGTTTCAGGCTGTTCTGAATAGCTTCCTGGATAATGCGGAATAAAAGTAATTGCCGTTCGTGGTGGAGCTGATCGAGTTCGGGAATGAGGAGGAGTTGAACGACGCAGATCTTTGCTGATTCAAGGCGAGAGGCTTCTGACTGCAGATTTTCCCGGAGGCTGAAATTAGCCAGCCATGCGGAATTGAGCGAGCGGGAAAGCGCACGCAGATCGCTGAGTGCCTGTTGCAAACGGTCGTCAGCCTGGTAAAGGGAGTCGGGTATGGTATCGAGCTGACGGTTGGCAACGCCGATCAGCATACGGACGCTGCCTAATTTTTGTCCCACATTGTCGTGTAACTCCTGCGCGAGGAACGTGCGCGTATGCTCCTGCACTTCCAATTGTGACTGCAGGAGTTGTTGACGGAAATCTGCTTCCAGGGCAGCCGTCTCCTGCTGAAATTTTTTCTTTCGCTGGTTAAATAAATTGATGAGAAGGAATAGAAAAAGACCTGCAATAAAAAGAGTGCAGGTTAAGATAATCACGCCGAGGATGATATCGTCTTTCGGAACTTGCATAGGAACGCATAAGTCCAGGCTGCGTATAAAATAAGGCTTGCTGCATTAAATATAATAAATCTGAGGAAGATGCCATAATTCCTGTTGATGAAGGTGAGTTGTTTGAAAAAAATGCTTGCGGTGGTGGTACAGAGGTAAAAAAACAGTAGCCCGGTGAATATCCAGAATGGCGCATGCCCTTTGATGACAACGTACTCTTTTTGTTTCATTAAGGAAAAGAAATAAATGCAACACCAGACGATGACCCAGGTACCGAAAAACACATTTGTATAGAAGGCGTAAGCAGAAAACTTATAATTGATCAATTCTATTACAAAAAGAGTATGAAAGATAACTATGCCGGTCCATTTCCAAAAGGTTGTGTAGGCGGGGATCAGCTTTGCGAGAACAAAAACGGTAAAGATGAATTTGATGTATAGATAGACATTATAGAGGTCGTGGTTCGCCATTTTATTTTTACCCATCCAAAAACCCGTGATCTCGGTAAGCAGTGTATAAAGAATAAACACGCAGAATAATTGCCACCAGCCGGTGCGGGCGCGCAAAAGCCACCACACACCGGCCAGCAGGCAAATAAATTCAAAAATGATACTCGGAGGGAAAGGCATGGTTTAAGCTTTTATGGCCAGAGGGCGCCTTCGTCGTAAACGAAAGCAGAATCTGGAGGCTCGGGTTTTCTTCCTTGGCTTGAAATAACATCACGCCAATAGAGTTTTGCGTCCTGGCTGCCCGCTGCCTGTAGCTGAAAGTAATCGACAATTTTAGTTCCTTTTACCAGTACGGGAAGTGTGTATATATTTAACACAGGTTTGTTTTCAATCCGTGCAATGCCAAAGGCAAAACCCACCTGCCAGGTATATCCATTAGTTGGATTTGCAGCGATGCTACGAGTCTTAATAAAATCAGTCAAAAAATTCACAGGGTAATTTTCCAGTTTGGTTTTTGTATGCGCGACGCCGAAAGAGCGATTTTTTATTGCTTCAGTCAGCAACGCTTCATTTGTGCGATAAGCCATTATTGCCTTTTCAGCTAAATGGAGCTCGATAGGGTCGGACATCAGAATTGCTGAATCAGGTTGATGTTTTTCAGGCAACTCCATTATGGCTTTCGTTAGATCGGGTGCATATTGCTTCTTTTCTTTATTATTACAATAAATAAAAAAAACACTGCATAGCACTGGCAGCGCAAGCCTGCAGAGCATCTTTTTCATAAAACAGAGTTTTGGTGGTAAAAGTGGTTTCTTACACAAAATGTAAAAAAGCTGCCACCTGTGCAACGGGAAATTTCCCGGTGCGGGAGAGAATGAGATAATAAGGTGAATGACCTGTCAGAGGTTGGAGTTTGATCTATATCCCCTTAATCGGAAGGCGAATGAACGGCCTGTCACAAACGCCAGGTTCGTGGCTGTTTACTTAAAACTTACTACTTACTACCTATTACTTATTACTTCAAGAGGTCCGGCCTTCTTTCTTCCGTGCGTTTCACCGCCTGCTCATAGCGCCAATCATCGATCTTGCGGTGATCTCCACTCATGAGTACATCGGGGACCTTCCAGCCGCGGAATTCTTCGGGACGCGTATAAACAGGAGGAGCAAGGAGATCGTCCTGGAAGGAATCGAATAGGGCGGAAGTTTCGTCGTTGAGCACACCGGGCAATAAGCGTCCGATGGCATCCACCAATACGGCGGCGGCCAGCTCGCCGCCACTCAATACATAATCACCGATGGAAATTTCTTTGGTCACGAAATGTTCGCGAACGCGTTCGTCGATGCCTTTGTAGTGCCCGCAGATCATCAGCAGATTGCCTTTCAGTGAAAGGGTATTTGCGGTTCGCTGATCAAGTTTGTGTCCGTCGGGAGTGAGGTAAATGATCTCGTCGTATTGGACGGTGGTCGATAGTTCTTCGATCGCGCGGACGAGCGGTTCGCACATCATCACCATGCCGGCGCCTCCGCCGTATTGGTAGTCATCCACCATGCCGTATTCGTTAACGGCCCATTTGCGCAGTTGGTGAACGTGTACTTCGAGATGCCCTTTCTCACGCGCTCTCTTCATGATGCTGTGGTCAAAGGGGCTTTGTAATAATTCCGGTAATACGGTGAGGATGTCGATGCGCATGCGGCAAAGATAACATTAAGCGGCATTTAGGGCGCGCTTACCACTAAGGAAGAAGCGGCTTCATTGGCTCCGCGGTCCCGTGCCTGCACTTGTATGCGGTAACTGCGGCCGGCCTCTGGTACAAATGATTCTGCTAATTGATAAGACGTTCCGGCCGGATACCGGTGTATGTCGATCAGCAATGCGCCGGTGTTGTTGTCGGAAATATGAGTATGCACCATGTAGATTTCACGTTCATCTGTAATGGTGCCTGTAATGGCAGTGGTTTGCCCTGCAAGTAGTGTGGCGCCGTTCAGCGGAGCTGTCAGCGTGATAACGGGATCCGTGCGGTCGTCGTTATCGGTTCCGCCTTTATTGCAACCTGCCAGCGGTGCAAACAGCATCAGGTATAGCGCAATTTTTTTAACCATTGTCATAAAATTCGTCAAGATCGCGGCGTTCTTTTTTAGTGGGTCGCCCGATTTTACTGGGGCGCTTGCCGGTATGAAAACTCGCCGCCTGGTAAGCAATGCGTTCCAGTTCGTCGGGTGGCGTAATATCCGCGTAGTATTTTATCGCTTCTTCATGTTTTAACCGGGTGTGCAACAGTGCTGTAACGCGTATGCGCCAGCGTTTTACCTCTGTTTTTACTTCGTATTCATCGCCCACATTTACAGTACGGGCCGCTTTTACGGCCGTGTCGTTCAGTTTCACTTTTCCTGAATCACACGCGGTGGCCGCCGCCGACCGCGTTTTGAACAGCCGGATACTCCACAGGTATTTATCCAGCCTCAGCTTTTCAGTTTTACTATTATTAACCATGCGTTATCTTTAGTCTGATATGAGATGCAAATTAATCATTTCCCTGTTTTGCTGCTGTGTGTTTAACATAGCTGTAAATGCACAGACAACTCCCGGCATCCGGCAGGTAGTCCGTACTTTTTACAGTCATTATAATCTTTCGGCCTTCACGGTTCAGCAGGTTCAGTTTCAGAAGAGAAAAGACGACTGGTATATTGCCACCATTGAATACAACGGTGGTAAAATGCATTACAACACGCCTATACTTTTTTATAGCGGAAAGCAAAAGAAATTCCTCGACCTGGAGATTGACCGGAATGGATCGCAGCGTGCGGTGGATGTGTCCAGCTATTTACTGGATTATCAAATACTGAATTTCGACATACAGCCGTATTATGGTTATCCCGGGTGGTACCTTGATGCAATTAAAGACCTGAGCAGCCGACCCGAGTTATCTGAAGACGACTTATATGCGTTAGCGAGGGCTTATTCTACGGCAACTCATTCGTCGATTGGTAGTCCTAACGACGATGTGGCACCGGGCAAATTTTTACAATTGCCTTTTAATGAACAGCCCTTAGCGGGAGCAGCCCTCGACGAATATAAACGTAATGCGGATAGTGCCATCGCATATTTCGGACGGTTGGCCAAACGTAATTCGCGGTATAAAACTGCGGTCGGAAGTATCGGACGAAAGTATGCTAATGAAATCGTGGACAAATATCATATGCTGCTGATGCTGGCGCCCACCGACGCGGAACAAATGACATTACCTGATGGTATATACGAAAAAAAAGTGGAGGACTCAGCGCGTATGATTTTAAAAGATTGTCCACCCGGCGCCATATTTGTTTCCACGAACGACAACGATCTTTATCCACTACTCTACATTCAGAAGAAGGAAAATTACCGGAAGGATGTGTATATAACGAATTACGTCCTGATGATGTATCCGCCATTTATTTATTCTTACACCCGGAAGCAACTTGATGCCTCGCCAATTAAATTAATACTGGATACATCGGATTATCATTTTGAAGTAAATGAACTATTGTATTTCGCGGAAGGAACAGCAACTATAAGTTCCAATGAGTTTTTCGATATATTAAAAATGCCATTACCGCCCGGTGAGTCCCATCACAGGCTGCCAATAGAGGCTATCCGTTTTCCTTTTAAAAACCCTTTATTCTTTTCCCTTTCTAATATTAATTTGATGTATCGGAATGGAATAATTTTCATGGATATACTTGCGCATCTTGAAGGCAGGCCGCTTTCCATGTCAGGGACTTTGCCAGATGAACTCAGACAAATGAATGAGCGATTTAAAAAAGACGGAATGGTACGCATTTTCCAGCCTTAAAAAATGAACCCCGCCTTACAGCGGGGTTCTTTATAAGCTCCAACAACTATTTTATTCCGCAAAGAATTTGTGGAAGTAAGGGATCGTTTCAATCCCCTTGTAATAGTTTTCGATATTGTATTTTTCATTGGGCGAATGCAGGTTGTCGTTATCGAGACCAAAGCCCATGAAAATGATTTTGATACCCAGCTCTTTTTCCAGGATAGAACAAATAGGAATGCTGCCGCCGCCACGAACGGGGATCGGCGCTTTACCAAATGTTGCTTCCACAGCTTTTGCCGCAGCCTGGTATCCTTTGCTGTCGATGGGTGTCATGTAAGGTTCTCCACCGTGATGCAGTTCCGCTTTTACTTCAACAGATGGCGGTGCAATGGATTTAAAATAATTCAACAGCTTTTCGGTGATCTTGTCAGACGATTGATTCGGCACAAGGCGTGCAGAAATCTTTGCGTATGCTTTTGAAGGCAGTACGGTCTTGGCTCCTTCGCCGGTATAACCACCCCAGATGCCGTTTACTTCCAGTGTGGGACGGATGCCGGTGCGTTCGTAAGTGGTATATCCTTTTTCACCCCACAGTTCTTTCACGCCGAGTTCATCTTTGTATTCCTGCTCATCATAGGGTGCTTTATTCAGCAGGTCGCGTTCTTCGGGTGTTGCCACTACCACATCGTCATAAAAACCAGGGATGGTGATGTGATTGTTTTCGTCGTGGCAACTGGCGATCATTTTTGCAAGAATGGTGATCGGGTTGGCTACCGCTCCTCCGTAAGTGCCGCTGTGCAGATCGCGGTTGGCGCCGGTTACCTCTACCTGTATATAACTAAGGCCGCGTACACCGGTATCGAGCGAAGGGTTTTCCATGCTCAGCATGGAACTGTCGCTGATAAGGATCACATCGGCTTTCAGCAGGTCTTTGTGATCGGCAACGAACTTCCCGAGGTTGGGAGAACCAACTTCTTCTTCGCCTTCGATCAGGAATTTGATATTCGTGGTGAGTGAATTGGTCTGGCTCATTACTTCCAGCGCTTTCACGTGCATATAGAATTGTCCTTTGTCGTCGGCACTGCCGCGGGCAAATACTTTTCCGTCTTTGATCACCGGATCGAAAGGTCCGCTGTGCCACAGTTCCAGCGGCTCCGCGGGTTGCACATCATAGTGACCGTACACCAAAACGGTTGGTTTGGACGGATCGATGATCTTCTCGCCATATACAACAGGATGTCCGGCGGTGGCCATCACTTCTGCCTTATCGCAGCCGGCATCGCGCAGGCTCTTGGCAACGGCATCGGCACAACGCTGCATGTCTTCTTTGTGTTCGCTTTTGGCACTGACAGAAGGGATGCGGAGCAGATCGATCATCTCGTTTAAAAAGCGCTCTTTATTTTTTTCCTGATACTCTTTCCAGGTTTGCATAACAAACAATTTGAAAGTGAAAAATTGAGTGACGAAGATAGTATTTTCAAAACCGGGCGCTGCGGATTATTCTGTAACCGCCATCTGTTTTTTTTCGACGGCTTCCGCTACGGGTGCTTTCTTTTCCCGTGAAAGGTTCACCAGGATCACACCGGAAAGGATAATGGCTAAGGCAATCACCTGCTGCCAGGTGATCGTTTCGCCGATCAGCAACCAGCCGAGAAACACGGCCACAACCGGGTTTACATAGGCATAGGTGCCAACCAGCGATGGCGGTTTGATGTTGAGCAGCCATACATACGACATGTAGCCGATCAGTGAACCGAAGGTGATCAGATAGCCCAGGGCCAGCCAGGCATTGGTGGACACGTTCTGAACAGAGAAGTGTTGGTGTTCGCCGATGATCAGGCTGGCAATAAGCGAGCAGGTGCCTGCGGCGGCCATCTGTATGGCGGCTTTCATGCCGGCCGTTGCGGCTACGGGTTTGTATTTGGAATAAAGCGATCCTACAGACCAGGCAATCGATCCGCCGGTCAATACGATCATGCTGATCACTTTCATCGAATTACCCGAAAAATCCAGCAGCTCGCGGTCGGCTACCAGTACGATCACACCGGCAAATCCAACGAGCAGGCCGGTCATGATCCAGCGGTTGGAAAAATAAAAACTCCACTGACTCCTGTCCAGCAATACAAACCACAAAGGCACCGTAGCTACAATGATCGAGGCGATGCCGCTGGAAATGTATTGCTCCACCCAGGCCACCGAGCCGGTGCCCATGAACAGCATAAGAATGCCCGCTGCAGAGATTTTGCCGACAGATTGAAGATCAGGCGCCTTTTCACCGCGCAGGCGCGCATAGATAAATAACAATAACCCTGCGGTAATGAAACGGCCGCCTGCCATCAGGAACGGCGGAATGTCTTTGATGGCAAAAAGAATGGCGATATACGTTGAGCCCCAGATAAGATAAATAGCGGCAAAAGCAGCTACTATCGCGAGGGACGAAGGTTGTGTTGACTGACCGGGAGCAGACATGACTAAAGCGTTTTAGGAACGGGCAATAAATTGGTTTCTTTTATGGTTTCGAGCACGATGGTTGTTTTGGTTGACAAGAGACCGTTGATCTTGCTGAACTTGTCGCGCATCAGTTGTGCCAGCGATTGCGGATCACGCGCGCGCACTTTCACGAGATAACAATCTTCCCCGGCGATATGATGCAGCTCGAGCACTTCCGGTATTTTGCTCAGTTGTTTTGATACGGAAATATTGCCCGGCCCTTCACTGCTTTTTACAAAAATGAATGCCAGCAGGCGCAGGTCGAGCGAGGCGGCATTGATGCGGGTGGTGTAAGCCTGGATCACTCCTTTTTGCTCCAGTTTCTTGACACGTTCGAGCATGGCAGAAGGTGCCATCTTGAGCAAACGGGCAAGATCGGCGTTGGAAACGCGCGCATCGGACTGCATTTCAGCCAAAATGCGCAGATCTATTTCATCGAGAGATAGCGACATAATCAGAATATTATTCGGCTAATTTAATAAAAAGCAGAATAATATTCTGTCAGATTTTTGTAAATACCGTGCAGCACGGATACACGGGCATGCCGGCGGCTGCTATCTTGCAACCATGGCAATGAATTACCGCCGGTTGGCCCTGCCCACACACCCGATGTTTTTTCTGGTGCTCCAGGCCATCGTATTCCTGGTTGGCATCTTATTTCTCGGATGGCATGCAGATGCCATCGTGGTCGCCTATTTTTTTGAAACAGTGATCATCGGGCTGTTTCATATTGTAAAGATGTTGATTGTTTATTTTTCCGGCAATGCTCAGCGCGAGGCGCTTCGTAATGCCACTATTGAGCAACAGAAACAGAACGGGTTTTTCCTGATTCCTTTTTTCTGTATCCATTATTTCTTCTTTCTTTTTGTACAGTCGGTATTCATGTTTATGTTCATTTCAAACGATACCGGCAATTCGTTCAATGTGATCGCCAATTATGCGGCAATGCTGCAGCGTGAAGATGTTCAGCAGGCAGTGCTGGTCAGTTGCTTTACACACGCCGCCATGACCATGCGTGATTTTATTTTACCGAAGCTGTATCACGAATACAGCCTGGCTGGCATGTTTTTTCAACCTTATGGCAGGGTGTTGTTACAACAGATAGTGGTGATTCTTTCGGGATTCTTTTTTATGTTATTCAACGGAGCGCTGGTGCTGGCGATCCTGCTCATACTTTTCCGCACGGCGCTGGATGCATGGATGATAAAATGGGGACGGGGAAATTTTGCTATGTTTTCGAAGGAAAGAAAGCCTTCGGACGGCGGATTTATTTAGTGTCCTTTGGCTTTTGTTTTACCGTGATGGCTTTTTTCACCAGCTTGCTGCCAAAACGGTCCTTGATATCATCTACGGCTTTGTAAAGGTTCAGCTTTTCCTGGCTGTTGTTGAACAGGTCCATTTGCATGGTAAAAGGAATAAGCTGGCTGAATCGCACACCGAGCAGGCGCACGGGGCGTCCCTTCTGATAATGCTTCGCAAAAATATCTTTGGCCTTGGCGATCAGCCGGTCGTCGAGTGAAGAGTAGTCGATCGCTTCCTGTTTGCTGGTGGTTTCAAAGTCGGAATAACGGATTTTGATGGTAATGCAGCCGGTAAGCTTTTCGTCCTGCCGGAGATCATAGGCCGTTTTTTCCGTCAGGCGGACTATTTCACTGAAAAGAAAATCGGCATTGGTCTGGTTGTCGTGAAAAGTGTTTTCATGCGACATGCTTTTTTGTTCCCAATCCGTTTCAATGGTGGTACTGCCGATGCCTTGCGATTTGCGCCACAGGCTTTCGCCCCATTTCCCAAAATATTTTTCCATCACTTCCTGCGAAGTGCGCGCCACATCTCCGAGTGTATAGAGGCCGAAGTTTTTCAATTGTTGTTCGCCCTGCTTCCCCACGCCGTTTACTTTTTCGATTCCCATTGGCCACAGAAAATCTTTTTCCCGTCCGTTGGGTACTTCGAGAAAGCCGTTGGGCTTGGCTTCGTTGGTCGCCATTTTGGCGATGAATTTGGCTGAAGCGAGCCCGCAGGAAATGGGTAATCCGGTTTCGCGGATAATGGATTCTCGCAATTCACGGGTGTACTGGCTTACGCCGAAGAATTTATCCATGCCGGTGAGATCGCAATAAAATTCGTCGATGGAAGCTTTTTCAAACAGCGGTACTTTGGAAGCGATGATCTCAGTGACGATGCGCGAGTATTTGCTGTATTCGCTTCCCGATCCGCGGATAACGATGGCCTGCGGGCACAGGCGTGTGGCGGTTTTCATCGGCATGGCGGAATGCACGCCGAATTTCCGGGCTTCATAACTGCAGGTAGACACCACGCCGCGTTCCGCAGATCCGCCGACAATCACAGGTTTTCCTTTGAGCGAAGGATCGAGCAGGATCTCCACCGACACAAAAAACGAGTCGAGGTCGAAATGGACGATATGGTGGGGGGAGATCATTTTACAAAGGTACAGAGAGATTGATGTGAAATGTGCCGCCTTGGGCGGGATGTGGAAATGTGCCATTCTTCGGATGGGGCCATGTGTAAGTTATTTATAAAAGCAGTCGTATACGTTTTCCCAATTTGATTTATAGCGGTTTAAGTAACATGAAATATGGCTACGGGTCAAAAGCTGTATAGTTTATTTAGGAATGAAATCGGTGTTTTGTTTGCCTAAATAATGGATGTAGGTTTGGGAAAAAAATGAAAACACTTTACGAGGAAAACGTTATTGGCCCGGACAACAATATTTATCAGATAAGAGTGTTGTTGGATTGCCGTGAACATTTAGGCGTAATCAATCTTTTTCTATTAAATGACTCAATTAATGTATGGTACCGAAGTTTTTCAAATGATTTGCCTTTTTCTGAAATTGTTAATTTTTCCAAGAAAACCTTGTCTGGTATAAGCTGGAGAAAGGATAGCTGAGCAGCAAAGCAGTTTTGCCCGCATTTCCACATTTTCATATTTTCACATTTACACATTATCACTCATGAACTTCGAATGGCTCAAAAGCGGTATAGGTCCGCTGAAAGACCTGCTGTCTTATCTCGGACAGGAAAGTAAGACGAACGATGTGGTCAAACGTCAGTTGCTGCGTGAACTGCGCAACAACCTCAACATCTTCCAGAACGCTTTCCTGAACGCCGTATCCCCGGATGTGGTGATCGATATGTTGAGCAATCAGGCAATCACCGATGCCATCAAAGCTAATTTTAAATTCCGCAAACTCAGGGCCGGCACCATTGAGCCCTATCATATTTTCGACGACCGCAACAAACGCTACATTGGCTGGGATGCCGCCAGGCTGACGGACAAGATCGATGAGAAGATCGAAGAGCTGAAAAATATCAAGAAGATGAACAATAACAGCACGGTCAATATCCGGAATAATACACAACTGAAGCTCAGTAATCTTTTTTATCGCATGAAACTGCTCGCAGACTTTATCCGTTCCGATGTCAAATAATATTTCACCCGATCATCTCGAGCCGGTGAGGCAGCTTGCGCGCCCTGTATTACCGGATAATAGTCCGGAAATGGCAGCGTTGCTTGCCATCTGGCAGCCCTGCGACTGTAAGCGGAAAACGGTATTAACCGCTGCGGGAGAAACGGAACGGCATATTTATGTGGTGCTCGAAGGCATTCAACGCGCGTTTTACCTGAGCGAAACTGGCAGGGAAGCGACGATCGTATTTACCTATCCCTATTCTTTCTCCGGCGTAGCTGATTCATTTCTTACCCAAACGCCATCGAGTGTTTTTTTTGAAACACTTACGGCGAGTAAATTCCTGCGTGCCGGCTATGCACAGTTGGAAGAACTGCAGCAACGTTTTCCCCTGATACGTCAATGGGTATTGACGCTTACTGCTCACGCATTGAAAGGTGCTTTGCAGCGGCAGGCGGAATTGTTGTGTTACAGTGCCGAAGAAAAATTCCGCATCCTGCTCAACAGGAGTCCGCACTTGCTGCAATTGATCCCGCACAAATACATTGCGTCCTATCTCGGACTCGATCCTGCCACCTTCAGCAAACTGCTGGGAAGTATCCGCCTTTGATAAAATCTTTGCCTGGCCCAAGATTTCCGGAGAAACGTTGCCGGAGTTTTGTGTAAAAAATGAAAGCAATGGAATCCGCTGTGCTGATTGATGACCTGCAGGCGCAGGTACGACGCATAATCGCTACAGCTACGACGTTAAAACAATTGTTGCCCGTTGACCTGGATAAAGCTCCGGCACCGGGTGCCTGGTCGGTGGCACAGATACTGGCCCATTTGAATTTTTATGGCGACTATTATCTGCCGGCTTTGGAAAAAGCACTGGCGCAGGCACCGCCGGCTAAGAAGTATTTTAAACCGGGATGGCTGGGCAACTATTTTACCAAACTGATCAGTCCCAACGCAGCGGGAGAGGTGCGCGGAAAAATGAAATCACCTGCGCAGGCGCGACCATCTTCTTTTGTAAAAGCCGTTGATACCTTACCCGTATTTATCGGTCAGCAACAATGGCTGCTGGAGTTGTTGGAAGAAGCAAGAACAAAAGACCTGGGCAGCGTGCGCGTGCCCATATCGATTGCGAAAATGATACGCCTGAAAGCTGGCGATACCTTCCGTTTCCTGATCGGGCATCAGCAGCGGCATTTGTTACAGTTGACGCGAACCCTGCACCAGTTACAGTTGAATTAAAAAACGGTTGTATATTCCGGTATGCAACCAAACCTTACCGCCGGCAAACGTATCGTGGCAATCGACATACTACGCGGTGCCGTTATGATCATCATGGCACTCGACCATGTACGTGATTTTTTTCATATAGGCGCATTCCAGGGCGATCCGCTCAATCTGTCTACTACCACAACGGGTTTGTTTTTCACCCGATGGATCACGCATTTCTGCGCCCCGGTATTTGTGTTTTTGTCGGGCATGTCGGCCTTCATTAGCGGGCAAAGAAAATCCAAAACGGAGTTGAGTTTTTTTCTTATCAAACGAGGAGCATGGCTGGTCGTTGTAGAGTTGGTGATTATTTCGTTTGCACTGAGTTTTGATCCGTTGTACAGGTTTGTTTTATTGCAGGTCATCTGGGCGATTGGGTGGAGCATGATTGTACTCGGGTTGTTGCTGCGGTTGGGATATAAAACTGTCTTGATAACCGGTATCGTATTGATGGCGGCACACAATCTGACAGATCGGTATCCGTTGCCGTCTGAAGGTGTTCCCGGTATTCTTTCGCAACTGTTTTTAACAACGGGTGGTGTAGTATATCCGGTAGGAGAAAGGATCATTGTGGCGGCCTATGCCATCCTTCCTTGGACGGGAGTGCTATTGCTGGGCTACGCAGCCGGTGCGTTGTACAAGCAAAATGTGGAAGAGGCTAAGCGTCGTCGCTGGTTGCTGGGCATGGGAACGGGGGTGATCGTATTCTTTATTATTCTCCGCTGGAGCAATTGGTATGGAGATCCCCGGCCGTGGTCGGAACAATACCGTGAGGGATTTACTCTTTTGTCTTTCATCAATACGGCCAAATATCCGCCATCGCTGTTGTATGTGTGCATGACGATAGGCCCGGCGCTGATATTATTGGCCCTGATGGAAAATGCGAAAGGTGCAATAGCCAGGATCATGATGGTGTATGGTAAAGTGCCTTTCTTCTATTACGTGCTTCACTTTTTCCTGATCCATTTGTTGTGTGTGATAGTATTTTTCGCGCAAGGGTATGGGGTTGATCAGATCCGTGATCCAGGTTCCCCGTTTTTGTTTGTACCGGTTGGTTTCGGGTTTGAGTTGCCGGTCGTATACCTGGTGTGGGCGCTGGTTGTGTCGGCCTTGTATATTCCCTGCCGTTGGTTCGGAAAGTATAAGGCAAATAATAAGCAGTGGTGGTTGAGTTATGTTTAGGGAAGGTGTAAGGCGTAAGGTGTAAGGTATAAGGTGTAAGGTATAAGGTATAAGGTGTAAGGTATAAGGTGTAAGGTAGAAGGTAGAAGGTGTAAGGTATAAGGTAGAAGACGTAGGGTTATAAGTTGTAAGCAAGACAGCTTTGCGATTTACGCGCCCTCGGGAGGCCGAAGTATTGGCCTCCGGGATCGCATTCACTATTCACGATTGACGGCTGTTCATTGACAATTCACGATTGACGATTGACCATTCACTATTGACTCACCCGAGATAAATCTCCAGTAGGCCGTCCGGTAATTCAACCAGCACTTCTTTCTTGCGGTGGTTGATGGATTGGAGTGTTTCTTCATGCAGGGGAATGAGTACTTCTTTGCCTTTGACCTCGATGCGGCAAAGCAGCTGATGCGGTTGTTCAATTACCTCCAGAATTTCTCCTAGCGGGCCGTTATGCTGTGTGATGGTGTAGCCGAGCAGGTTGGCGGGTGCCGACTTGGCGGCAAATTTTTTAAAGTTCTCCTCGGGCAGCCAGCATTCTTTTTGTGTGAGTTTAATAGCGGCTTCGCGGGAATCGATGGATTCCAGTTTAATATAGATTTCCGTGTCGCTTTTGATACGTGTTTCTTCGATGAACCACGGAATGAAGGCTTTGTTTTTGTCTTCTGTAAACAAGGCCTCTAATCCTTTGAGAGAAGTTTTTTGACCGAGTTCGTGTTTGCATACGAGTTCGCCTTTAAGGCCGTGGGCGGCAACGAGCTTTCCGATTTTTACATAAGCCATAGCTGCAAAAATACAAGGTTGAAGGGCAAACAAAAAAGGCGACAGTTTACTGTCGCCTTAAGTACTTTCAGGATCCGGAGATATTATCCTTCGCTCCCTGAAGTGTTTTCACCTTCAGTTCTGCGCTCAGGTCTGCGACCTGGCATGGGGCGACGGCTTCTCTTGTTGCGATAAGCTTCTTCCTGGCGTTTTTTCATCTGAGCGTCGTGCTCGGCGCTCCATTTGGTAAACTTCTCCATTGCGGTAGCGTCGTCGAACAATCCCAGACCAACTCCACGGAGCAGGTGCTTGAGATAGAGTACACCCTTAAAGCTGAGGATACGGCGAACAGTATCGGTGGGTTGAGCACCTTTCTGGAGCCATTCCAGGGCTTTCTGACGATCGAGCTGAATAGTAGCAGGAACAGTCAGTGGGTTGTACGTACCTAATTTCTGGATGAATTTACCATCACGCGGAGCGCGTGAATCAGCCACTACGATGAAGTAGAAAGGTCTTTTTTTAGACCCATGGCGTTGCAGTCGGATTTTTGCTGACATTAAATAGACATTTAACAGCGTTAAACAATAATTGTTAATTCCGGTCGATACCGGGACGGCGAAGATAAGGAGAATGTGCAAATATGTAAATGTGCAAATGTGAAAATTGAAAACCATTTTCGTATTTCCACATGGCCCCTGCGCCTGCAGGGCACATTTTCACATTTTCATCTCTTCATCCCCATCATCCGGCCGAACATGCCCATTTTGTTCATATTCTTCATCATGTCGCGCATTTGCTCGAACTGCTTCATGAAGTTGTTTACTTCGGTGATGCTTTTGCCTGAACCGGAGGCGATCCTTTTGCGGCGGCTGCCGTCGATGAGATCGGGATCGGCTCTTTCTGCGGGGGTCATGGAGTTGATCATCGCTTCGATGCCTTTGAAGGCATCTTCATTGATATCCAGGTCTTTGATCTTGCCACCTACGCCGGGGATCATGCCCAACAGGTCCTTCATGTTACCCATTTTCTTGATCTGCTCCAACTGCATTTTAAAGTCGGCAAAGTCAAATTTATTCTTGCGGATCTTGCCTTCGAGCTTTTTCGCCTGTTCTTCGTCGAATTGCTCCTGGGCTTTCTCTACCAGCGAGGTAATGTCACCCATACCAAGGATACGCTGCGCCATCCTGTCGGGATAAAACACATCGAGGGTATCCATTTTTTCACCACTGCTGATGAATTTGATGGGTTTGTTAACCGTGTATTTGATGGAAAGGGCGGCACCACCACGGGTATCACCATCCAGCTTGGTCAGTACCACACCGGTAAAGTCGAGGCGATCATTGAACGATTTGGCCGTGTTGACCGCATCCTGACCGGTCATGCTGTCCACCACGAAAAGGATTTCCTGGGGATTGACCGCGTTGCGGATATTGGCTACTTCGGTCATCATGGCCTCGTCGATGGCCAGACGGCCCGCCGTATCGATGATCACTACGTTCTTATTCTTGCTGCGGGCTTCTTTAACGGCATTTTGCGCAATGGCTACAGCGTCTTTGTTCTCGGGTTCGAGATGAACGTCCACGCCGATCTGCTCGCCCAGTACGCGCAATTGTTCCATCGCCGCAGGGCGGTAAATATCAGCCGCTACCAGCATCGGGGAAAAGCCTTTGCGGGATTTCAGGTAATTGGCCAGTTTGCCACTGAAGGTGGTTTTACCACTACCCTGGAGACCAGCGATCAGGATCACGGCAGGGTTGCCTTTGGCATTAAAAGCGGCTTCCTGCCCGCCCATGAGGTCGGCCAGTTCGTCCTTCACGATCTTCACCATCAATTGCCCCGGGCTGATGGCATTGATCACCTTTTCGCCCATCGCTTTGTCTTTGATGCGATCGGTGAATTCCTTGGCGATCTTATAGTTCACGTCCGCATCTACCAGTGCACGACGGATGTCCTTTACGGTAGCGGCGATATTGAGTTCGGTAATGCGGCTTTGTCCTTTCAGCCCTTTGAAGGCGGACTCTAACTTTTCCGAGAGATTCTGAAACATAATCGGTTAACGCTTTCAATCAGTTAATCCGCAGGCAAAGACCAGCGGTTCCCTGTGACCGGTAAAGATCGCAGAGGCTGGCAAAGATAAAGATTCGGCCGTGATTAGGCTTACAAATACGTGCGTAAAAGGTTGCAGCGGTTTGTGGTGCGGAGCTTGGTGATGGCTTTGTCCTTGATCTGACGCACCCGTTCGCGGGTGAGATTGAACCGTTCGCCTATGTCTTCCAGGCTCATGGGATGGTCTACACCAATGCCGAAAAAGTAACAGATCACCTCTTTCTGCCGGTCGGTCAGTGTTTTGAGGCTGCGATCGATTTCTGTTTTCAGGGATTGGCGGTGATCCAGTTCACCATCGGTTTTGTCGGCATTGGGGTTTTCGAGCAGGTCCAGCAGGGTGCCGTCCTCTCCTTCGGAAATAGGGGTGTCCATGCTTACGTGGCGGGCATTGATGCCCAGTGTAGCGGCCACTTCTTCCGTGTCCATGTCCAGCAGTTCGGCGAGTTCTTCGGCTGAAGGTTCGCGCTCGTATTGCTGCTCCAGTGTGGAGAAAGCTTTCTGGATACGGTTGGTGAGGCCCACTTTATTGAGTGGGAGGCGTACGATACGTGCCTGTTCGGCCAAAGCCTGTAAAATACTCTGGCGGATCCACCATACAGCGTAGGAGATGAATTTGAAACCACGCGTTTCGTCGAAACGTTGAGCGGCTTTGATCAGTCCTACATTTCCTTCGTTGATAAGATCAGGGAGGGAGAGACCCTGATTCTGGTACTGTTTGGCAACAGATACCACAAAACGGAGATTTGCCTTGGTCAGGCGCTCCAAAGCTTTCTGGTCACCTTGTTTTATCAGGAGGGCCAGGCGCACTTCCTCTTCCGGGGAAATGAGTTCGACCTTGCCAATTTCCTGAAGGTACTTTTCCAGGCTTTGAGATTCACGGTTCGTAATCGACTTCGTGATCTTCAATTGTCTCATACTCATAGCGATAGGTTATTGGTTTTACAAACGGTATTTATTGGATCCAGGATGGTGTTAGTCCGGTGGTTAGATCTGATAAATAGCCGAAAAGTTTGGCTCAAGCTAGAGTAAACTCTTAGGATTTGTAGCAATTTATCGAATTTGTTAATATATTCCAAAAAAAGTTTAATGGAAACGAATCAACAAGACAGTAAAATTATTTAATATATATAACTGCCTTTCCATCCGAAAAAAATATTTTGACACAAGTATTAATTTTCTATTATTGCAAGCCTTCTGAATACTTTGATATCAAGAGAAATGAGTAAACAACTATATACGTTAGAATTCCCTGTAAGATGCTCTCCCACTATATTGTACGAGTTTCTGTCAACCCCCGCAGGATTAGGTGAATGGTTTGCCGAGAAAGTTGACGAGCGCGATAATATTTTCTATTTCGGCTGGAACGGATCTTTCGATCAGGCTGAGGTAGTAGAAAGTGAACCCGAGAAATTCATCCGTTTCCGCTGGCTGAAAGGTCCGAAAGATGAGTACTTTGAATTCCGCATCGACAAGTCAGAGATCACTAACCAGACAATCCTGGTGATCAAGGATTTTGCAGAGAAAAAGGAGATCAAAGATCAAAGCCTCCTTTGGGACCACCAGGTTAAAGACCTGTTTCACCGGCTCGGTAACTGACACCTGTGAGAGCGGACAATAACCGTCCGAAATCACCTGTCAGTTGTCCGGTAAGCTGATCCCATTCTTTCAACGAATGCAGTTTAACCAGTTTTAAAAACGGTTGTCCGCAGCAGACGGCAAACTGCCGGCTGTCAAGGCTGGTGAGTGCAGTATAGTTCTGTTCTTCCACATGATGCTCCCAGGCCGATTCGCCTGTAGCGATCAGCCAGCCCTCTTGTTGCAACAAAGGAAAAGCTGCCTGCAATGCAGGACTGTATTGTAATTGATAGCCGCCCGAGAGCTGCAGCGTCACGCTCATATACTTTCCCCACCAGAAAAAAGTACGGATCGCAAAGGTGGCTTCGCGGCCGAAACAGCGCGGATGGTCCAGTATCAGCCACGGCAATCCGCGGTATTGATCGCCGCGGGATATTTTCGGAGATGTGGTGATCACTTCTGCGGGAAGATGGCCGGCGAATAACGGCAGCAACGCCTGCTGCGCTTCCAGCACCTGCACCAACAGGTCATTCACCTTTCGCAACACGGTGTTCTTTGTTAAAATCCACTGGCCGTTGAGAACCAATTCCATCTCCTCTGATGAAAGCCTTATTTTTGCGTCGGCCATGCCGTGATGCTTAAGTTTGTGTAAGAGAGATTGTGCAGACGGGCTAAATTAACGGGAATTATTCAACCGACCATTGTGTTCAAGAAATTAGATAAACTCATCATTAAATCTTTCATCGGCCCGTTCATGGCCGTGTTCTTTATCACCCTGCTGGTATTGGTGATGCAGTTTTTCTGGCTTTATATCGACGATTTTGTTGGGAAAGGGTTGAGCGCAGGGGTCATTTTTAAATTTATCTGGTACCAAAGTGCCGTACTCATCCCCCTGGCACTTCCATTGGCCGTACTGTTATCATCACTGATGACCTTTGGTAACCTGGGTGAAACCTTTGAACTCGTGGCCATCAAATCAGCCGGTATATCGCTGTTGCGTTTCATGCGGCCACTGTTCCTGTTGTCAATTGTCATCAGCGTATTGGCTTTTCTTTTTTCCAACTACGTCATTCCCGTTGCCAATCTTAAATCGTACACCATCCTTTCGGATATCGTTAAAGCCAAGCCTGCCTTCGATTTGCGGGAAGGTGTGTTTTATGACAAGATCCCCAACTTTGCCATCAAGATCGGCAAGAAAGAAGAAAATGATTCCATTATCCGCGATGTTATTGTGTTTGAAAATGATAATGGTCTGCAGGATAATTTTATCGTAGCTAAAAGCGGAGTGATGCGCACGTCGGAAGACAAACGGTACCTCGAATTTTTTCTTCGCGATGGCTGGCGTTACCAGGAGCGTGCCGACCGTTACGGCAGTAACCAGACCGAATACATACGCCTGGGATTCAAAGAATATAAAAAGATTCTCGACCTCAGTACATTCCAGATATCTTGGACATCCGATTCATCGGGCAGCAGCAATCAGCGTATGCTCACCATGCGGCAACTCACGCATTCAATCGACTCATTGGGCATTGAATACAAACGAATCCAGCAGCAGATGGGCAACGATATTTATCTCTACCTGCCTTTCATGCAAACACGCGACAGCATCGCTACCTGGCAGAAGCGCCGCGATTCACTCGGCAAAAAAGATACGGTCCTTTATGCGTCATTCGATGCATACATTCCCGATTCCGCGGCCAAGCCGGTTTATGATCGTGCGATCAGCCAGGTCAATTCACTTCGCTCGGGGCTGGAAGCAACGGCCATCAACCTGAAAGAAAGAGGCAAAGAGTGGAGAAAACACAAAATAGAATGGCATCGCAAGATCGTGTTGTCGCTCGCGTGCCTGGTGTTGTTTATGATTGGTGCGCCATTGGGTGCCATCATCCGTAAAGGTGGTCTCGGTTCCCCATTGATCTTCTCTATCGTGTTCTTCATGGTGTTTTATTTCACCACTACCACGGGAGAGAAGTTTGCGAAAGAAGGTGCATTGTCGCCGTTTGCAGGCATGTGGCTGGCCACGTTCGTGCTCACGCCGATCGGTATTTTCCTTACCTATAAAGCAATGCGTGATTCGCAGTTGTTCAATAAAGAGTTTTATAGCAGGATTGTGAGGAAGTTGAGGAAGAAGGAGTAAAGGAATGTGTAAATGTGCCCGCCGAAGGCGGGACCATGTGGAAATGTGAAAATGAAACGGCCTTTTGGCAACCACATTCTTGTTTTGAGTTTTCATTTTGAAATATTCACGATCGACGACTCACGATTCACCCCTTTTGAATTTTGACTTTTTACTTTTTAATTAAATAAGCTATGAGCACATCTCGTCGTCAGTTTCTGCAAACTTCGTTTTTCGGATCTGTGGCACTCGCTGCAGGTGCTGCTTCGGTTACGTCCCTGCTGCAATCATGTGGCTCCGGCCGCAAAGTAGTTGCGGGTCCCGGCAGAACAGGATTTTCCCAGCAACCTTTGCCTTATGCCTATAATGCACTCGAGCGTGCCATCGATGCGCAGACAATGGAAATTCATTACACCAGACATGCGGCATCTTACGCCACTGCTTTGCAGGAAGCGGCCCGTAATGAAGGGGTGGACATGAACAAGCCACTCGAAGATGTACTCGGCCGCATTTCAAAATATTCGACCAAAATGCGCAACAATGGCGGCGGTCATTATAACCACGAACTTTTCTGGAAATCGATGTCGCCGAAGGGTGGCGATAAACCAACCGGTCCGCTGCTGACCGCTATCGAAGAAAGTTTCAACTCTTTCGACAGCTTCAAAACACAATTTGCCGATGCCGGCAAAAGCCGCTTCGGCAGTGGCTGGGCATGGCTCTATTTTGATGGCGATAAAAAATTACGCATCGGCTCAACGCCCAATCAGGACAATCCGTTGATGGACATAAGCGAGATCAAAGGCGTGCCGCTGCTGGGCCTCGATGTATGGGAGCATGCTTATTATCTGCGTTACCAGAACAAACGTCCCGACTATATCACTGCCTGGTGGAGTGTGGTCAACTGGGGTTTTGTAGCCGAACGTTTTACTGCTTTCCGTTAAAACACTTTTGATGCGTACTTATTATCATTTACTAATTTTCTCATTACTGGCGTCAGCTTTTGTTGCCTGTAATGACGTTGATAAAACATCTGCGTCGGCTGCCGATTCGCTGACTGTTGCGGAGATCAGTCCGAAACAATTGACAGCAGCGGATATTCCTGCCGATGTGCGTTACCGCGGTACTTTGTACAAAGCATTGCAGTGGCAGGACAAAAAAGGTGATAACCTGCTGATCACTTCACTCGTGGCGCCACATGCTTCGGGTGCCTCCGGACAGGGAGGAGAGGAAGAACGGTCTGCCGAACTTTACGCCTTTCATTTTGTAAAAGACAACAAGGGACAATACAAATTGCTCTGGCAAATGGCCGATGCGGAACGTGAATGTCCGGTTGATATCAGTTGTGCATTTTTGGAGCAGGGAATCGGTATCACCGATCTCGATAATAACGGCATTGCTGAAACGACAGTTGCCTATAAGCTGGCCTGCCGTGGCGACATATCGCCTGCCTCCATGAAAGTGGTGATGCACCAGGATACGGTTAAATATGCTTTGCGCGGGCAAATGTGGAACCGTTTCCTGACAGAAGACACAACGGCTACCTTACCGGTAACGGAAAAGGATGTGAACCTGGCTACCTTGCCCGGCTATCGCGGCCGGGAAGATGAATACATGAAAACGTACGGACGATACGAAAACGAAAAGGATTTTGAAAAAGCTCCGCCTGCTTTCCTTGTCCATGCGCGTCAGCAATGGTTGAAACTGGCACCCGAAACTTTTGAATAAATGAAGGCGCAGAATCTTGCCAATCAGAACCTGCATATACAAAAATGGGTGGCCGGCGTTTCCGTTGCGCTGCTCCTGGTAAAGTTCTGTGCTTACTATTTCACCCAATCGGTAGCCGTACTCACCGATGCGATGGAAAGCATCGTGAATGTGATAGCCGGTTTTATTGGTTTGTACAGCCTTTATGTGGCGGCTAAACCCCGCGATAAAGATCATCCTTATGGTCATGGAAAAGCTGAATTCTTATCCGCCGCAGCCGAAGGCACCATGATCATCGCGGCAGGGGTTTTCATTTTATACAAAGGCATCCGCCAATTGGTCGTGCCGGTGCCGGTTGAAAAAGTCGATCTGGGTATCTGGCTGGTGAGCATTACCGCATTGGTCAACCTGGTGATGGGACGTATCTGCATCCGCATCGGTACCCGAAATAACTCACTGGCCCTGGTTGCAAGCGGGCGTCACCTGCAAAGTGATACAATTTCCACGATCGGTATTGTTGCCGGTCTGATCTTGTTATATTTTACGGGCGAAACATGGATCGACGGGGCTGTGGCGATTGTATTTGGCTTGTTCATCGTCATTACCGGTTACCGGATTGTCCGCCATTCTATTGCCGGCATCATGGATGAGGTGGATGAGCAACTGCTGAGCGACATGGTGGAAATGCTGAATGCCAACCGGCGTATCAACTGGATAGACCTGCATAATCTCCGGGTGATCAAATACGGGAGCGTGCTGCACGTCGATTGTCATTTGACCGTTCCCTGGTACCTCAATGTGCATGAAGCGCACGAAGAGATTGATGCCTTGTCGGAGCAGGTGCGTAATAAGTTTGGCGAGTCAGTGGAGCTTTTTGTTCATTCTGATGGATGCCTGCCGTTTCAATGCCCGATATGTGACAAAGAAGATTGTCCGGTAAGACAACATCCGTTTGAAAGAACAATAACCTGGACGCTGGAAAATATTTCACAGAATCAAAAACATCAATTGCCTGATACATGAAAGCAACAATAGCCTGGAAGCATGGTCATGCTTTTACCAGTACATACGAAGGACAAACGATCAACATCGACGGCGATAAACAGGAGGGGCCTGGTCCGAAATCCCTGCTGCTGTCGGGGCTTGCCGGATGTTCGGGTATCGATGTGGTCGATATCCTGGAAAAAATGCGCGTTCCTTTCGGTCGCTTCTTTATCGAAGTGGAAACGGAACAAACCGAAGAGCATCCTAAAGTGTTTAAAGACATAACGGTGATCTATCATATAGACGTAGAGCCGGCAAATGCCGATAAAGTAAAAAAGGCGATTGAGTTATCCCTGGATAAATATTGCGGGGTGGCGGCGATGCTGAAGAAAAATTCGGGGATTAGTTATAAATTAGAGATATTACAATAACACATGCTTTCCAAGAAATCACAATATGCGTTCAAGGCACTGACTTATCTCAGCGAGAAATACAATGAGGGGCCCGTGCTGATATCGGAAATATCCAAAAAGAAAAAAATCCCGCTGAAGTTTTTAGAAAATATTCTTCTCGAACTCAAAAAGGCCGGTATTCTTGATAGTAAAAAAGGCAAGGGCGGAGGTTATTTCCTTAGCCAGAGCCCTGAGAAAATCAAAGTGGCCACTGTTATCCGGCTTGTGAACGGGCCAATTTCCATGCTGCCCTGCGTCAGCCTTTATTTCTACGAACGATGTAAAAACTGCAATCAGAAGCATTGCGCGCTGCATGACATGATGGTAGAAGTAAGAGACGCTACCCTCAATATTGTGGAGAACCGCACATTACGTGACCTGATGGGGTGAGGAGCTGAACGAAACACGTATTACTTTTTTCCTGACCGTTTTTTCGCAGTAGCTATTTTATCGTCTACCACTACTACTATCTCGTCTGTTTTGGGATGTGCCTGCACATGGAAGGTAATATTTAGCGCAGATTGAATCTTAGCGAGTGTTTCGAAGTTTAAAGGTTTATCTCCTCTGAAAACCTGTGTAATATAACTGGCAGAGGTTTTTATTTTTTCACTCAATTCTTTCCGCGTCATTCCTTGCAGTTCCTGGTACTTTTCAATTTCACTGGTAAAATTGAACATGAGCATTTGCGCCTCATGTTTAATTTTTTCTTCGTTGGTCGAAAAATTCAAAATGTCATCCCATTTCCGGACTGCTTTACCGTCTTTCGACAATTTCGTATTCATAGCTGCCTACTTTATGGATTAATGTTCTGTTTTTTTCCTTGATTTTCTGATCTTTCTTTTTTCGTAACAGCTCAGCAGCGATTACATAGAAGGTACCATTGATGGATCGCTGTTCTTTACAATAAATGCGGATATTCTGGCCTCCTTTGAAGAGCTTCATAGCCGTTACGTTCTTCGATTTTGAATCAATTTCCTCTTTATCATAAAGTTCCGTAACGCGCAACCCTCGTAAAATAATATCCCGGATTTGACGGAATTTCTTAATCCGGGCCTTATCCTCATTTAAAAAGCCGAAGATTTCGTTTTCATTAGCGATGTCGATACAAAGATGCCGCCTTCCGTCTTCAGATGATTGCAGTATATATGCCTGTCTATTTGCCACAAAATTAAGCTATAGGTTAATTTATTCAAATTTTTTCTGGTGTGGCTGTAATCTACTTTCGGATCGCTCAAGTACGTAGGTAGAGGCAATGATAATCGCATTTATATGCGCTTTACAAGAATATAAAGTTTAAGTGTTTGATAAACGGGTATTCATCTATCTGGCCAACTCAAGAAACCGTTGTCCTATGTCGCTGAACGAATGACTGTTAGGTTGTTAAAGTTTTTTATCAATTTAGTCTACTCGTTTGGTGGGGTGTTTGATTGGTCCTATCTTTATCTTCCAAAATTTTTTAACTATGGCATTACGTCTTGGAGATACCGCTCCCAATTTCAAAGCGCAAACCTCAGCAGGTGATATCGATTTTTATGAATATCTTGGCGATAGCTGGGGCGTTTTGTTTTCGCATCCTGCCGATTACACACCCGTATGTACCACTGAGCTCGGCCGCACCGCGCTGCTGGGAGACGAGTTTGCCAAACGTAATGTAAAAGTGCTGGCCGTAAGCGTTGACCCAATCGACAAACATCACGGTTGGATTAACGATATCAACGAAACACAAAATACCACCGTAAACTTTCCCATCATCGCAGATCCGGACCGCAACGTGGCCACTTTGTATGATATGATTCATCCGAACGCATCCGCTACGGCTACCGTGCGTTCCCTGTTCATCATCGCCCCGGATAAAACAGTTAAACTGATCATTACCTACCCGGCTTCTACCGGACGTAATTTCGTGGAAGTACTGCGTGTGATCGATTCATTGCAACTGACCGCCGAACATAGCGTGGCTACGCCCGCCGATTGGAAACAAGGTGAAGATGTGATCGTGGTACCCGCCATATCAACAGAAGACGCTATCAAGAAATTTCCCAAAGGCGTTAAAGTAGTAAAACCTTACCTGCGGTATACACCACAACCCAACCTGTAATAATGCAATTGACCGGAGAACAGATAACACGTATAAGCAATCTACCCGCCGCTGAAGCGATAGCGGAGGTTTGCGCGCTGTTTCCCGGGAAAGTTGTATTTTCTTCGTCGTTAGGACAGGAAGACCAGGTATTAACCGATATTATTTTCAGGAACAGCCTGTCAGTAAAGGTCTTTACGATCGATACCGGCAGGCTTTTTCCTGAAGTATACGATCTGATCGATCGCACGGAAGCACGGTACAAGAACCGCATCGAAGTGTTCTTTCCCAACGCTCCGGCAGTCGAACAGTTTGTAGCCACCAGGGGTATCAACAGCTTTTACGAATCTGTCGACAACCGCAAGGCTTGTTGCCATGTTCGTAAAGTAGAACCGTTGGGCCGCGCACTGGCAGGTGCATCGGTATGGATCACCGGTCTCCGTGCCGGACAATCCGATAACCGGAAAAACATGCCCGTCCTGGAATGGGATGAAGCTAAACAACTGTATAAATTTAACCCGCTGATCAACTGGAGCCTTGACGAGGTACTGGACTATATCAACCGGTTCAACGTTCCCTACAATCCGCTGCATAATAAAGGATTTATCAGCATCGGATGTGCACCGTGTACAAGGGCGATCGAACCGGGAGAAGATGCCCGGGCCGGACGCTGGTGGTGGGAAACCTCTCACAAAGAGTGCGGGCTCCATGCAGCAACAGTGAAGTAAAAACTCACTGCCATTTTTTTTGTCATGAAAGTCTACCAATACGGTAGACAAAAAGTATTCGTATGGATCAATACCAATTGGATTATCTCGCGCAACTGGAAGCAGAGAGCATTTACATCTTGCGCGAGGTAGCCGCCCAGTTTGAAAAGCCGGCCCTGTTGTTCAGCGGCGGCAAAGATTCTATCACCCTCGTACATCTTGCCCGCAAAGCTTTTGCACCCGGCAAAATTCCTTTTCCACTTGTACATATCGACACCGGGCATAATTTTCCGGAGGCATTGGCCTACAGGGACCAACTCGCTAAAGACGTACAGGCAACACTCGTGGTAAGAAAAGTGGAAGACACTATCCGCGAGAAGAAACTGACCGAGCCTAAAGGGAAGTTCGCCAGCCGCAACTGGCTGCAGACACATACACTCCTCGACACCATCGAAGAGTTTGGGTTCGATGCCTGTATTGGTGGTGCCCGCCGTGATGAAGAGAAAGCACGGGCCAAGGAACGCATCTTCTCCGTACGCGATGAGTTTGGACAATGGAACCCTAAATTGCAACGACCCGAATTGTGGAGCATTTACAACGGACGCATTCATAAAGGAGAGAACGTGAGGGTATTTCCCATCAGCAACTGGACTGAACTGGATGTATGGAATTATATCCGTAAGGAAAAAATCGAACTGCCTTCCATCTATTTTGCACACGAGCGCGAAGTGATCAGTTTTGAAGGACAACTCGTGGCCGTATCGGATTTCATCCGCATCGATGAAGGAGATGTGGTGGAACGCAAACAAGTTCGCTACCGCACCGTTGGCGACATGACCTGTACGGCCGCCGTTGAATCCGCCGCTGCCACACTAGATGAAGTAATCGATGAGATCACCGCTACGCGCATCAGCGAACGCGGTGAAACCCGCATCGATGACCGCGTAACTGAGGCAGCTATGGAAGACCGTAAAAAGAACGGCTATTTCTGATCACATCTTTCATCCAAACAAAAAAGATTCAAACATGGATTTACTCCGTTTCATAACAGCCGGCAGCGTTGACGATGGCAAGAGCACATTGATCGGACGTTTACTGTACGACAGCAAAAGCATTCTCGCCGACCAGCTCGAAGCATTGGAAAAACAGACAAAGAATAAAGACGCGGGAGAGATCGATCTTGCCTTGCTCACCGATGGCTTGCGTGCCGAACGAGAACAAGGCATCACCATCGATGTAGCCTATCGCTATTTCTCTACACCAAAAAGGAAATTCATCATTGCCGATGCACCCGGACATGTGCAGTATACCCGCAACATGATCACCGGGGCTTCCAACGCCAGCCTGATTATCATCCTGGTAGATGCCCGCAATGGTGTGGCCGAACAAACACGTCGCCACTCGATCATCGCTTCGCTGTTGAAAATTCCACACGTAGTAGTGGCCATCAATAAAATGGACCTCGTGGAATATTCGCAGGATGTTTATAATAACATCGTGATAGATTATGCGGAAGTGGCGCGCCAACTCGGATTAGAGCAGGTTACTTATATACCACTGAGTGCATTGAAAGGTGACAACATCGTGGAAAAGTCTGAAGCCATTGATTGGTATGACGGTCCTTCTTTATTGGAATTGCTGGAAAGTGTAGAAACAAAACAGGATACGAATTTCTCCGACGCCCGCTTCCAGGTGCAACTGGTGATCCGTCCGCAAACGGATGAGCTGCATGATTACCGCGGATATGCAGGGCGTGTTACGAGCGGCGTTTATCGCAAAGGGGATGCCGTAACTATTTTGCCCGCAGGGATTACCTCCACCATTTCCAAACTCGAAGTGGGCGGGGAAGGACGTGATGAGGTTTTTGCTCCGCAAAGCGTAACCATTCACCTGGCCGATGATATCGATATCAGCAGAGGCGATACGATCGTGCATAGTTCCAATCAACCTGCGGTGCAGAACGAACTGGATGTTTTGCTTTGCTGGATGGACGAGAAGCCATTGCAGCCGGGTAATAAATATTACCTGCAACACAACAACCGCCTGGTAAAGGCAGTAGTACGCCAGGTTGAATACCGGCTGGATGTGAATACGCTTCAGCAATTACCCGTCGAAGGTGGCGTAAAGTTGAATGAAGTGGTTAAGGCAACGATTAAAACAGCCTCGCCCCTGGCTTTTGATGCGTATGCGAAATTGCCTTCCAATGGCAGCGGCATTCTCATCGATGAAACCAGCAACAGTACAGTGGCGGCGGTGCTTTATCAGTGAATAGTGAATGGTCAGTAGTGAATGGAATATACAGACACTGCGATTACAATTTGACCAACTGCGCAAGCACCAGAAACTTAATACTTATAACTTAATACTTATTACCTACGCCTTATGCCTTTCACCTCAAGCCTTACTGATAAAGGCAAAGTCATTCTCGCCGGCGCCGGCCCGGGCGATGCCGATCTGATCACCGTCAGGTTGCAACGCTGTCTGGCGCAGGCTGATGTGATCATAACCGACCGGCTGGTGAATACAGAGATCATTGACCTGTATGCAAGAAAAGAGGCGTTGGTATTGATGACCGGCAAACAGGGTTTTCATGATGGTTCCGTCGCTCAAAGCGACATCAATAAGATCATCGTACATCATGCGGCAGCAGGTAAAACTGTTTTGCGGTTGAAAGGCGGCGATGTGGCTTTTTTCAGCAATGTACTCGATGAACTCATCAGCCTCGAAGAAGCGGGTATTCCTTTTGAAATCATACCGGGTATTACGGCTGGTTCGGGTGCCGCAGCTTATGCCGGCATTCCGCTGACGGCACGTGGGTACGCAAAGAACGTACAGTTCATCACCTTTAACCCTTGCAGCCAATACGAAGAAGGTAAATGGAAAAGTTTTGTTCAGCCCGATGAAACGCTGGTGTTTTATATGGCTGCAAAAAGTCTCGGTAAATTGGTTCGTTCGCTGATGGCGAATGGTGCGGCACCGGATATGCCAATGGCCGTGATCGAACAGGCAACCACCGCGCATCAGCAGGTGCACCTGAGCACCCTGGAAGATTGTTGTGATGATTTTTCAGGAAAAAGATTTGTATCACCCTCGCTGGTGATCGTTGGCCGGGTGGTATCGCTCCATCGGCGCTTTGCGTGGTACAAAGGAGGAAAGCCCGGTACGGTATTCAAAGAATTGATAACGCCTACAATTGTTCAACATGCTTGAAGCCGCAAAATTGAAACAATGGGATGAATTGATCGGTACGGCTTCTCCGGAAGAGCTGATCTGGATCAACGGATATCTTTCTGGTATCGTCGCGCGCGGCGCGCGCGCTCCGGAGCCAACTACTGAAGCAGCGCCCGCCGTTGCCGTAAAAAAAGCACACCTGGTTTTCGGTACCGAAACCGGCAATGCCCGCAAACTCGCCGGGCGACTGGCCGCGGCTGCAAAAAAGAAAGGTATCTCACTCAAACTGTCCGGGCTCGACCAATACCGGCTCACCGATCTTCCCAAAGAAGATTATTTTTTTGTTGTCATCAGCACACAAGGTGAGGGCGAACCGCCACTGACCGCAAAGAAATTTTACGAACATATTCATGCCACACAACCGGATCTTTCAACATTAAAGTTCAGCGTGCTGGCACTGGGCGATACGGCTTATCCGCTGTATTGCAAAACGGGTGAAGACGTACAGCAACGCTTCAAAGCGTTGGGCGCAACAGAAATAATCCCTATGCAGAAATGCGATGTGGATTATGATGCGGATGCCGATACATGGTTTGAACAGGTGGCGAAGTTGTTGTCAGCCCCTGCAACGGTATCTGCTACTGCACCGGCGCCTGCCCCCGTTGCAAAAAAAGCTTCCGGTAAAAAATATTATGAAGGGACGATTGTTGCCAATATCAATCTTAATGACCGCGGGTCCAACCGTGAGACCTATCATATCGAATTAACAACGGAAGAGCCCGTTGTGTATGAACCCGGCGATACCATCGGTATTGTGCCACGCAACCGCGCAGCAGTTGTTGACCGCATTCTTGCATTGACCGGTGCTGATGGAGAACAACTCGTTACCACACCAAAAGCATCGGCTTCTATCAGGGAGTTGCTGACCATTCACCTGAATATCTGCTACCTGATGACGAACACCGTCAAAAAATACGCAGCACTCACCGCTCAGGATATTCCTGATACAAGAATGGACCTGGTAGACCTCCTGCGTATTTATCCGGTGAAAGACGCAACGGTGTTTACAGAAGTACTTTCCTTGTTATTACCGGTTGCGCCGCGCCTGTATTCCATTGCCTCATCACCGGCAGCGCACGGTGAAAATGAAATACATATTACTGTTGCCAAAGACCGTTTCCTGGCAGAAGACGAACAGCGTTTTGGTTTGTGTAGCGAATTTCTCGGTGACCTGCCAACCGGATCGACCTTGAATTTTTACATACATAAAAGCCGCAATTTCAAATTGCCTGCACCGGATAAGAAGATCATCATGATCGGTCCGGGTACGGGTGTGGCGCCATTTCGTTCTTTTCTTGCAGAGCGGGATGCAACAGGTGCTGGCGGCGAAAACTGGTTTTTCTTCGGCGAGCAATATTTTGAAAAAGATTTCCTTTATCAAACGGAAATGCAGGCTTTTCATCAAACGGGCGTACTCAGTCGTCTCGATCTCGCCTTCTCGCGCGATCAGGCAGAAAGGAGATATGTGCAGCATCGCATGTTGCAGCAGGCTGCCGATCTCTACAACTGGATCGAACAGGGAGCCCATATATACGTAAGCGGTGTAAAAGATCCGATGAGCAAAGAAGTAGAACAAACCTTGTTGCAGATTATCCGTGAGCAAGGTGGCAAAACAACTGAGGAAGCAACCGCATTTCTCGAACAGTTACGCAAAGAAAACCGATACGAAAAGGACGTTTATTAATACGGCATGAAAGAAAAGAATAACCTGTCACCCGTTGAACGAATCAAAACATCCAGTGATGGTTTGCGCGGCACATTGAAAGAAAGCCTGCACGACCAGATCACCGGTGCCATCCGCGAAGACGATCAGTCATTGATCAAATTCCACGGCATGTATCAGCAGGATGACCGCGATCGCCGGGAGGAACGCAGCGCAAAAAAGCTGGAATGGCTGTATTCTTTTATGATCCGTCTTCGTTTGCCCGGAGGGCTGATTACACCGGAGCAATGGTTAGGTATTCATCATGTGGCCGGGGAACATTCAACCGGTGTTATCAAAATCACCACACGCCAGACCGTGCAGTTGCATGGCATCCTGAAATCGCACATCAAGCCTACCATACAGGCATTTAATACGCTCAACCTCGATTCCATTGCCGCCTGTGGTGATGTGAACCGCAATGTGATGTGCAGTGCGCATCCGGGCCAGTCGGCTATTCACGAACAGGTCTTTGCTTTTGCCGATAAGATCAGTACGCTGGCGCTGCCCAAAACACGCGCTTATTACGAAATATGGCTGGATGAAGAACAGATTGCCGACCGCAAAGAAGAAGATCCGCTCTACCAGGACCGCTACCTGCCACGTAAATTCAAAATAGCGATTGCCATTCCACCCAATAACGATGTCGATGTTTTTACCAACGATATTGGCCTCATAGCCGTGGTGGAAAATAATGAGCTGAAAGGATTCAATATAGCAGCCGGTGGCGGATTAAGTGCCACACATGGCAATGCCGCCACCTACCCGCGGCTGGCATCGATGCTCGGTTTTGTAGATACGGAAGAAAAAGTATTGAAGGCCGTTTATGAGATCATGACCATTCAACGCGATAATGGCAACCGTGCCGACCGTAAGCTGGCGCGATTGAAATATACCATTGACAGAATGGGAGTGGATGGCCTGAAAGAAGAATTGGAAAAACGTTGCGGGTTCAAATTGGAACCGGCCAGGCCCTATACTTTCGCTACACGGAAGGATCAATACGGCTGGCAACAGAATCATGCTGGCAACTGGTTTTACACGGTATTTGTGGAAAATGGCCGCGTGTTGGACGAAGAGCAGTTGCCTTTGAAAACAGCCTTGTATGAAATTGCGCAGACAGGCAAGGCAAATTTTCGTTTCACCGGCAACCAGAATGTGATACTCAGTGATGTGCGCGATGAGGACAAGCCACTCGTGGATGAATTGCTGGAGAAATTTGGCATTGCCGGACATACAGAGCGGGCTGGCGCGCTGCGCAAAAATGCGATGGCCTGCGTGGCATTCAATACCTGTCCGCTTGCATTAGCGGAAGCACAGCGTTATCTTCCATCCCTGATATCGAAGATCGAGCCGCTGCTGGAAAAATATAATTTACAGGAAGAAGAGATCACGCTGCGGATGACCGGTTGTCCCAATGGTTGTGGTCGCTCGCCCGCCGCCGAGATCGGGCTGATCGGAACCGCTTATGGTGAATACAACCTGCATATCGGCGGTGATCGTATCGGAGAAAGATTGAATACAAAATACAAAGACAGTCAGAACGAAGAACAACTGTTGCAGACATTGGATGAGTTGTTCCATACCTATGTAAATGAAAGAAAGGACAGTGAGAACTTCGGAGACTTTGCTTATCAGAAATGGATTCAAGGAAAATAACAAAATGGACAATCCGGCAAACGATATAATAACAGAAGTGGCTGCGGAGCAGAACGAACTGTTTCCCGTATTTCTGAAACTGGCCGATCTGCGTATGCTGGTGGTGGGCGGTGGTGCGGTGGCGTTGGAAAAATTGCAGGCGCTGGCAACCAATTCGCCGTCCGCGCGGATAAGGATTGTGGCAACGGAAATCAAAGATGAGGTGAGGGCATTGCTGGACAAGCACAGTAATCTGTTTGCAGAAGAGAGGCCCTTTATTACAGACGACCTGGATAACACGGATATTATTATTGTAGCGGTAAACGACCGGGCGGTGAGTGAACGCATCGCAGCGGTGGCGAGGCTGCGTGGCATACTGGTAAATGTTGCCGATACGCCGGACCTTTGCGACTTTTATCTCGGATCGGTTGTGCGCAAAGGAAATCTTAAACTGGCCATTTCCACCAATGGCAAATCACCAACGATGGCCAAGCGGGTGCGTGAAGTGTTAGAAGAAGCAATCCCGGACGAACTCGATGAATCGATCCGCAACCTGCACCAGATCCGCAACAGGTTGAATGGAAATTTTCCTGAAAAAGTAAAAAGACTAAATGCGCTGACCCGAACGCTCATCGAGAAAGACAATGGCAACGGTGAAAAACGCTGGCGCAAAGTGGCTACTTATTCCCTGCTCGCGTTCGGTCTGATGTTGATCGGTCATTTCATCTTCTCTTATATTCCCCTTTCCTCCATCGGCGATCAGGCCGTTACTTTCTATCAGTCGCTTGACCGGTCTTTTCCCATTATGTTACTGGCCGGGTTCCTGGCGCAATTGGTGGACGGAGCATTGGGCATGGGTTATGGCGTAACCAGTACCAGTGTGTTGTTGTCGGCCGGTATCAGTCCCGCTGCTATCAGCGGCAGCGTACATACCGCTGAAATGTTTGCCAGTGGTGCATCCGGTTATAGTCACTATAAATTTGGCAACGTCAATAAAAAATTATTCAAAAAACTCGTGATCCCTGGTGTGATCGGTGCTATTATCGGCGCCATTTTACTACGCAAGCTCGGTGATCAATACGCAGATTATATACGTCCGGTATTGGCTATTTATACACTCATATTGGGCGTCAAGATATTGACCAGTGCTTTCCGCAAGCAGCAGCGAAAGAAAAAGTTTAAACAATACGAATTGCTTGCCGGAACGGGTGGATTTCTCGATTCATTCGGCGGCGGTGGCTGGGGACCAATCGTCACCACCACACTTATTACCAAAGGCCGTACTCCGCGTTATGTGATCGGGTCGGTTAGCCTGACTGAATTCTTTGTCACGCTTGCAAGTGCATTCACTTTTTTTGTCATGCTCGGTGTTACGCATTGGCAAACGATCGTTGGTTTGATCGCGGGTGGTTTGGTGGCCGCGCCCATTGCCGCCAGGCTTACGGGCAAACTACCCCGTAAGACTTCCTTTATTTTATTGGGGTTGCTGGTTATTTTCTGGAGTGTGCGGATACTCGTGAAAGTGCTTTGAGAGGTGTAAGGCTTAAGGTATAAGGCCGACACTTTGGGCCGAAGCTTCGGCCATAAGTAATAAGTAGTGAGTATTAAGTTATAAGTGAACAGCCATTCACGATTGACGATTCACGATTCATCCAACTCTGCGGGAATAACTTTTCAAAAATATTTAGTCCACAAAATTGGTAGAGTAATAATTTGACTATACTTTTGGACTACATTATTTAATGCGATGAATATACTTTCTTATAATGCGAAGATGATGCCGCAGATGCCGGCACGATGTTGTTAGCTTCCCCTTTCTTATTACCCACAATAATGCCCGCGGCCGGTCCGCACAACTGTTTCAATAAAAAAAACCAACCATGCAACGCTTCCTTTTCTTTTTACTGCTATTACTCGGTACAACTGTCAGCGCACAGGAGAGCACCGTGCTGCAGATATCCGGTCAGGTCACTGATCAGGAACGCCAACAACCTTTAGCCGATGTCAACGTTCAGGTAAAAGGAACCGTAGGCGGAACCGTTACCAACTCAGCCGGTCAGTTCAGTCTGCGTACCAAAGCAAAACTTCCGCTGACACTTGTTTTCTCTTCCATTGGTTTTGCCACACGCGAGATTGTGGTGAGCAGCCTGGGGTCTGATCTGCGCATTGAACTCGTTACGCAAACCGTATTGGGAAATGAAGTAGTAGTAACGGCATCACGTGTGCCGGAAAATATTTTGCGTTCGCCCGTGGCGATCGAGAAACTGGATATCCGCGCTATCCGTGACGCAGCAGCTCCGAGTTTTTATGATGCGTTGGAAAATGTGAAAGGCGTGCAGATGACCACTTCCAGTCTTACTTTCAAAGTACCGAATACCCGCGGTTTCAATATTCCCAACAACTTCCGCTTTATGCAATTGGTAGATGGAGTGGATATGCAGGCCGCAACACTGGGGGTGCCGCTTGGTAATGCTATCGGGCCGACGGAACTCGATATTCAAAGCGTAGAGATTACGCCCGGCGCGGCTTCCGCTTTGTATGGCATGAACGCGATCAATGGAATGGCCAACCTGTTGACCAAAAGTCCGTTTACACACCAGGGGTTGAGCGTTTATCAAAAAACAGGTGTGAACCACGTGGATGGCAAAGACCGTGAACCCGGTATTCTTTCCGAAACAGCGATTCGTTATGCCAAAGCCTTCAACAATAAATTTGCTTTTAAAGTAAACTTCAGCTATCTCACCGGTGTGGACTGGCTGGCCAATACATCAACGGATCAGAATCCGAATAATCTCAATACCGCCAACCCGGCTTATCCGCAACTGAACGGCGCAGAAAACAATCCTGCTTATGATGCCTGGAACCGTTATGGCGACGAGAACAACAATGCCGTAACCATCAGTGGAGTAAACTACCAGGGTGGTAACAAAACTTTTATCGTACGCCGTACAGGCTATTGGGAAAAAGATCTGGCAAAGCCGCGTGTCGATAACCTGAAAGCGGATCTGGCGCTTCACTACCGGATACATGACAATGCGGAATTATCCTATGCGTACCGGGTAGGTAAAATGGACGGCGTTTTCCAGCGGGGAAATAAAATTCAACTGGACAATGTGGTGGTACAAAACCATAAACTGGAATTAAAAGGACACAACTATTTCGTTCGAACTTATGTGTCGCTGGAAAATACGGGCGACTCCTACAACATCAAGCCGCTGGCGGATAACCTGCAACTGACACATTTATCCAATGGTGCATGGGGTACGCGTTTCAAAACGGCATTGCAAAACGACATCAACAATGGGGTAGACCTGGCTACCGCGATGCGTAACGCAAGAGCCGCGGCAGATGCCGGCCGTGCAGAACCGGGAACGCAGGCGTTCAATGACCTGAAAAATACCATTATCCGTATCAATAACTGGGATCACGTGAACGCAGGTATTGCCGGTGCACCGGCAACGGGTGGCGCCTGGCTTTCGCAAAAGAGCCGCATGTACCATGCCGATGCGCAATATGATTTTGAAAACAAAATCAACTGGTTCAACCTGCTGGTAGGTGTGGATGCGCGTATCTATGAAGTGGTGCCCGATGGCAACAACTTTGTGGACTTTTCGCGGCCGGTTGCGGATCGCAACAAACCCGTGGAAATAGATGGCAAAGTGCCGGACTCCACTGATTTTGGTAAAAATGTCTATTATAAAAAATTCGGGGCCTTTGCGCAACTGACCCGCACCTTCTTCGATGAAAAACTGAAAATATTTACCTCAATAAGGATTGATTACAATCCGGAATTTGATCCGAAAATAAATCCACGTTTCGCCGTTGTATACACTGCCGCTAAAAAACACAACTTCCGGGCATCCTTCCAGAATGGTTTCCGTTTTCCGGCACTGTTCGAAGCGCTGTCCTTCGTTAACAACGGAAACGTGCGCCGGGTAGGGGGGCTTTCCTATATCAACGAAGGCCTTGGCTACCTGGATAACTCGTACACGCTGGCTTCGGTCAATGCCTTCAATGCAGCGGTAAACCGCGATGTATCGAATGGCGCTACGGCCAATGCTGCTGCGTTGAACAACCGTCAGTTGCTGGAGGTGACCAACCTTTCTCCTACCAGACCGGAGCGGATCAATTCCTTCGAGATCGGCTACAAAGCGGTATTGCTGAACAACAAACTCGTGGTGGATTGGGATGCCTACACCAATGTGTATGACGGGTTTCTCGGACAGGTGGAAGTGGCCGTACCGGTCACCGATAAAGTAGGAACAGATGCTTCCGTGACCGACATGCTTGCCGCCAACAGAAACCGCCAGGTACGTTACCGTGTATACACCAACGCACGCAACAAGTATAACAACTTCGGATCATCGGTTGGCGTAACCTGGAATTTCTTCAAAGCCTTTACCGTGTCAGGCAACCTGAACTATAATGACATCAAGGCCAATAAAACAAGTGATGTATTCGTAACAGGATTCAATACGCCGAACTGGGTAGCAAACTTGTCGATCGGTAACCGTCAGTTGTTCACCAATTTCGGCTTCAATGTGGTGTGGCGCTGGCAGGATGCATTTGTATGGGAAAGCCCGCTGGCCAATGGTTCTGTACCATCCTACAGCACCATCGATGCACAGGTTAACTATCGTTTTCCGAAACTTAAAAGTACGATCAAGATCGGCGCCTCCAATATTTTCAACAACAGGTATATACAATATGCAGCAGGTCCGACAATTGGTGGCTTGTATTACGCGGCCATTACGGTCGACGGACTGCTGAACAACTGATCGCGATAAGCGGAAAAACAACTAAAAATAAGACCATGGAAAAGATTTATTTAAGTGACGCGGGGCCAAAGGTATCGCCTGCCGTGTACGGTTTCTGGAGATGGGACGACACAAGTGAAGCGGGAAGCCGTGAAGTGGAGCGTATTGTAAATTTTTGCCTGGAAAAAGGCATTAATACCTTCGACCATGCAGACAGATACGGGAAATATGCTTGTGAGAAATTATTTGGTGAGGTGATCAAACGAAAGAGTTTCCGTCGTGAAGAGGTGGTACTTTTCTCCAAGTGTGGAGTAGTAGTACCGCACGCGGCCGATCCTTCCATTCGTCTTAAATATTATGATACGTCCTCGGAGCATATCGTTAAAAGTGTAGAGAACTCGCTGCGTAACCTGCATACCGATTACCTCGATATCTTTTTACTCGATCACCTCGATCCGTTATCCAACCTGGAAGAAACGGCGCTGGCGCTCGAGCGGTTGAGAACTGCGGGCAAGATCAGGAATGTCGGTGTATCGGGCTTTACCGTATTCCAGCACCAACTGCTGACATCCTACCTGAAATTACCTATCGTTACACACCATATCGAACTGAACCTGTTGCAAACGGAGGCGCTGGACAACGGGCAACTTGATTATATCAAGCAGCGTTACATGCGTCCGCTTGCGGCTGCGCCGCTCGCGGATGGCCGTATCGAAAATGGCACCGATGAGCTCGCGGTGCGTGTGCACAACAAACTGGAGGAGATAGGTAAGAAGTATGATGCGAATATAGAATCTGTTGCCGTGGCATGGATCATCAAGCTGGGTGCATTGCCGTTGATCGGTACGCGCAGCGAACAGCGTATACAGCATATCATCGATGCCTTTGATATTAAACTTGATCAGCAGGATTGGTATGATCTGTACAATACGTCGAAAGGGGAGAGTTTACAATTTGATGATTTGAAAATTTGAAAATCAGGGCGTGCGAGTGAATGGTCAATAGTGAATAGTGAATAGTGAATAGTGAATGGTGTGTAGAGGAGTGGTGAATCGTCAATGGTGAATAGAGAGCGGTCAGCTCTCTGAGGCCGATGCTTCGGCCTCTCGAATGGGGCACAAGTGAATCCGCATGACGTGAACTCATTGACTTTAAACTTATCACTTAAAACTTAATACTTAATACCTATCACTTAATACTTAAAACTCCCTCATAAAATAATAGTCTATAAAAATGATAGACTAATAAAAAATGCCTAGTTTTGTTCCGATGTTATTTTATCAACTATCCATAGTACTCGTAAGCTGGCTTTCTTTTTTTCATAGTAAAGCCGATCCTGCTGCCGTGGTGTTGCAGGGAAAAGTAGTGGATGCGCGTAATGACAAACCCATCGCCAAAGTGCATGTGTATGTTGTACGGGGAGAAGAAGAAGCGCTCACCGATAACAATGGTCGTTTCCGTGTACAGAGCTGGCAATCACTGCCTTTGAAGGTATCGGCCACTGCGCAGGGATTTCAGACGATTTCCCTCGCGGTGAAAGAACCGGGAAAGGAACTCGTGATCCGGCTCAACCGGGAATGACAGACGGATATCGTTACGTGGCCGAGTGGTTAGGCAAAGGTCCGCAAAGCCTTCTACGGAGGTTCGAATCCTCCCGTAACAACTTTCATGGCAAACAGTTGTTTACAGGGTAGTGTTTCTACACTCGCCCTTTTTTCTTTTACCCCTATTCCCGCACTGCGTATCTTTGCCCCTCATTTAAACACCTGTTATGTCGCAGCACCCGGAAACAAGAGCTATCCGCATACAAACTCCCCGGACAGCCCAGAAAGAACACGCTACTCCGCTTTTTCTTACCAGCAGTTTTGTATACGACAAAGCCGAGGACATGGCCGCTGCCTTTGAAGATGATAACCTCGATGTAAATATCTACTCACGTTTTTCCAATCCAACCGTGGATGAGTTCATCGCCAAGATCGCATCACTGGAAGGTGCGGAAGATGGTGTGGCCACCGGCACAGGCATGGCCGCTGTTTTTTCTACCTTCATGACATTCCTGAGTGCAGGTGATCATATTCTTTCCGCCTCTGCCGTTTTCGGCAGTACGCATTCCATCCTCACTAAATATTTACCCAAATGGGGCATCACGTCGGATTATTTCGACATGAACAAACCGGAAAGCATCGAGGCATTGATCAGGCCCAATACAAAAATGCTTTACCTGGAAACGCCTTCTAATCCGGGTTTGGATATCATCGACATAGCGTATGTAGCAGGTATTTGTAAAGAGAAGGGAATCCTGCTGGTAGTAGACAATTGTTTTGCCACACCGGCGGTGCAGCAACCGCTTGCACTGGGTGCTGATCTCGTTATTCATTCGGCTACCAAATTCATCGACGGACAAGGACGTGTGTTGGGCGGTGTGGTCGTGGGACGCAAGGATCTTATTTATCCCTTATATCTTTTTATCCGCAATACCGGACCGTCTATGAGTCCGTTCAATGCCTGGGTGCTCACCAAGAGTCTGGAGACATTACATCTCCGTATGGAAAAACATGCGTCGAATGCATTGGCACTGGCGCAACATTTTCAAAACCATCCGCAATTGAGCTGGGTAAAATATCCTTATCTCGATACGCATCCGCAACATGCAGTTGCCGTTAAGCAAATGAGCAACGGTGGAGGTATTGTTACATTCGAGATTAAAGGCGGGGTAGAGAAGGGGAGAACGTTCCTCAATTCATTGAAGATGCTCAGCATGACCAACAATCTTGGTGACAGCCGCAGCATTGCTTCTCATCCGGCATCGACCACACATTCTAAATTATCCGAGGCAGAAAGAGCCGCAGTAGGCATTACGCCCGGCCTTATTCGTATTTCCGTGGGCCTGGAGCATGTGAGCGATATTATTGCGGATATTGAGCAGGCGTTGGAGGTTTGCAAATAAACTTATTGGGTATTCCAACCACCTTGGTTCGTGTATACACGAACCAAGGAATTCACGATTGACGATTCACGATTTGACGACTTCATTTCTTCATCCGCTTCTCCAATTGCTGCAACGTTGCACGAAAATCCTTGGGCAATTCGGCAATGAATAATTTTTCCTCCCCCGACGGCAGCGTAATGGTCAACCTGCTTGCGTGTAATGCCAGGCGTCCCATGAGCGGGCGCTCTTCTTCCACATCGCGGGAGAGTTTGAATTTTGATTTGAAGGAAGACAGGAAAATGGGTTTGGCATCCCCATATAAGGCATCACATACGATAGGATGACCAAGTTCTTTACAATGCACGCGGATCTGGTGCGTGCGGCCGGTATGAATGCGGAATTGCACAAGACTGTACATGCTGAAATTTTCCTGCACCTCATAATCGGTCAAAGCATCCTTGCCTTTGCGGTTGATCACCATCAGTGGCGGCTTCACCGGATGCGGCGCGATCTTGCCGTCCATTTGACCGGAAGGAGGATCGGGTACGCCTAACACCAAACCGGTATAAATTTTCACCGTAGATCGTCCTTCAAATTGCTGGGAAAGAAATTTATGTGCATCGGCATTCCGCGCAAAGATGATCAGACCACTCGTGTCTTTATCCAGGCGGTGAACGGTATAGATATCGCCGTACTTTTCCTGCAATTGTCTCTTCAGGGAAATTTCCTTGCCTTCGCGGTCGGGAATGGACAATAATCCGGATGGTTTATTGACGGCAATGAGGTCTTCGTTCTCAAAAATGATCATGATCAGCGGCCTTTCTTAAAGTGTTTGAGATCGCGTACTTCTTTTTCTGTAAGGAAACGCCATTTGCCTCTTTCAATATTTTTCTTGGTGAGTCCGGCAAACATCACGCGGTCCAGTTTTTTTACATCATAACCTACCGCTTCAAAGATGCGGCGGACGATGCGGTTACGGCCATTGTGTATTTCTACGCCTACCTGTGTTTTATCGCTTACGTCTGAATAAGCCAGTACATCCACATTGGCGGGGCCATCTTCCAATGTCAGACCTTTCAGTATTTGATCGAAGTGATTTTTCTCGAGTGGCTTGTCCAGGGTTACCGCGTAGATTTTTTTGATCTCGTGTTTGGGATGCGTCAGTTGTTGCGCCAGTTCGCCGTCATTGGTGAGCAGCAGCACACCTGAGGTATTGCGGTCCAGCCGGCCAACGGGGAATACGCGTTCGGTCGTGGCGCGTTTGATGAGGTCCAGCACCGTTTTCCTGTTTTGCGGGTCGTCGGTGGTGGTGAGGTAATCTTTGGGTTTGTTGAGCAGCACATACACCAGGTTGCGGCTCGGGAAGATCTTTTTGCCGTTCACCTTTACCTCGTCGCTTTCTTTTACTTTGAAGCCCGGTTCGGTGATCACTTCTTTGTTCACCTGCACCTTTCCCTCTTTCACCAGCTCGGCTGCTTCACGGCGGCCACAGATGCCAGCGTGGGCAACGTATTTGTTGAGGGGCATTTCGCCGGTAAGGGCGGGGCGGGGAATAGCAGCTTTGGTAACGATTCCTTTTTGTTTGCTTTCGAGACCGCGCTCTTCTGCTTTTTTCTTTTCAAAAAATTCGGCGCGTTCCTTTTTGTACTTTCTCTTTTCCTGCTTAAATTCTTCTTTAATAGCGGCGTTGCTCTTTTTTACGGCAAACTTGGAAAAGTTGTCTGTTCTTTTTTTCATGCGAAGTAGATTACTGTTTTACAACAGGGATGAACGGCGAAGATACAACGCATTTCCCCCATTTCTAAGCTCCATACAAAAAATCCCACACCAGGAAGTGTGGGATTGATAGCTAATCGGTTGTTTATAATCAGATTACTGAGGCTGAACAGGCGCCTCGGTTCTTTTCTTTTTGCGGTCGCCATGTTTTTTGCGCGACTCTTTCATCTTTTGTTGCTGCTCAGGCGTAAGGATGGATTTCATCGACTCCTGTTGCGCTTTCATGATCTTCTTGCGTTCTGCTTTTTTAGCGTCTTCGCTGAGCGATTGATTGTCTTTAAGCGCTTTGAGCTGATCGCCCGTTGCTTTACGGCTGGCTGCGAGTTTCTCTGATTGCTCGGGAGTAAGATTCAGGTCCTGTCCCCATTTGCCGCCTTCTTTTCTTTCCCTGCCTTTGAACTCACCTCTTTTGGTCATGCCTTCCTTACGATCCTTGCGGAAGCTTTCCATCTGTGTTTTTTGTTCGGGAGTCAGGAGCGCCTGTGACTTGGCATGATAGTCTTTGCGCAGGGCTTCCATTTTTTCTTTGTTTTGTTCAGGGCTGAGATTCTGTGTTTTCAGCGCCTCCATGTCTTTGCGGCGTTGTTCCTGCAGGCTTTTGAATTGCTTTTTCTGGTCTTCGGTGAGGTTAAGTTTTGCCATTTCATCGCCACCACGTTTTCTCATGCCTTCAGACTTGCTATGGCCGTCATGTTGACGTTCGGGAATATCCTGGGCTTGTGCCGCGGATACGGTCAATGCCGCCGCCAGCAGTAAAAAGAATGTTTTTTTCATATTGCGATTTCATTTTAATGCCCGGTACGCGTCTGCGGGCGGTTAACAATGCATTTACGGAAAATAAGACCCCGGAACATGTCCGGGGTTTAAAAGCAAGTATGAATATTTTCGTAGAAAGCGGATGCTTAACAGTTTCTTCACTCTTTGTTGGCCAACTGACCACAAGCCGCATCGATGTCTTTGCCGCGGCTGCGACGCAGGTGCGCATTTACCCGGTTCTTTTCCAGGTAGTTCATAAACGCTTCCACTTTTTCTTCCGTGGGTTTGGAGAAACGTGCGAAGTCGATCGGGTTGTATTCGATTATATTAACCAGGTCGGCAGGCACCTGTCGGTAGACTTTGATCAATTCATCCGCATCCTTCTGGCTGTCGTTGAATTCATTGAACAGGATGTATTCAAAAGTGATCTCGTTCTTTGTCTGTTTGTAAAAATAATTCAATGCATCCACCAGTGATTTGATATCGTTGGTGTCGTTGATCGGCATGATCTGGTGGCGTTTGTTGTCATTCGCCGCATGCAGGGATAAAGCAAGTTTGAATTTTACTTTATCGTCGCCCAGTTGACGGATCATTTTGGCAACACCCGCAGTAGAAACCGTTATACGGCGCGGACTCATGCCCATACCCTCCGGTGAGGTGATACGTTCGATCGATTTGAGTACGTTCTTATAGTTGAGCAGGGGTTCACCCATGCCCATGAATACGATGTTGGTCAGTTTTTTCCCATATACCCTTTCACTTTGCTGGTTGATCAGCGCTACTTCATCGTAGATTTCATCATAAGTAAGGTTGCGTTTGCGGTCGATATAACCCGTGGCGCAGAACTTACAGCTCAGGGAACAGCCGATCTGCGAAGATACGCAGGCGGTTACCCGGTGTTCAGTGGGAATCAGTACGCCTTCCACAAAATGCCCGTCGTGGGTGCGGAAACGGGTCTTGATGGTGCCGTCCTCCGAGTATTGTGTAGCGTCAACCGCCAGGGCGGGAAACGAAAAATCCTGGCTCAGGTAATGCCGGAGCTCCTTGCTCAGGTTGGTCATGGCTTCCAGCGAAGGTGCCTGTTTCAGCCATATCCAGTCGTATACCTGCTTGGCTCTGAACTTCTTTTCTCCTTTTTCCGCAAAATACTCTTCCAGTTCGGCCAGCGTAAGGTGACGGATATTTCTTTTCACGTGCGTGCTCATTTTGCAAAGGTAGATAAAACCTTTGGGCTTCCCGATAGAGAGATACAGCTTACATTTGCGGCCTAAACGTTTTGCATGAATCCTGTCTATGTGATCGATGCCGTCCGCACACCGGTGGGGAAGTTCGGCGGATCCCTCAGTTCGGTTCGCCCCGACGATATGCTTGCCCATGTGATCAAAGCGCTATTGAGCCGCCAGCCATCAGCCAATCCCGCTGCTATTGAGGATGTTATAGCCGGCGCCGCCAACCAGGCCGGGGAAGATAACCGGGATGTGGCCCGCATGTCGGCCCTGCTCGCCGGATTGCCAGTAACCGTAGCCGGTAATACCGTTAACCGCCTCTGCGGTTCGGGTTTGCAGGCCATCATGGACGGTGCCCGCCAGATCGCAACCGGCGATGCGCAACTCGTGATAGCCGGTGGCGTCGAAAGCATGACACGCGCCCCCTTTGTAATGGGGAAATCTTCCGAGCCTTTTCAACGCAATGCCGAGCTGTACGATACCACGCTCGGCTGGCGGTTTATCAATAAAAAATTGTCCGCACTCTACCATCCGTACAGCATGGGCGAAACCGCTGAGAATGTGGCTAAACAATGGAACGTGTCCCGCCAGGAACAGGACACCTTTGCTTTTGCTTCACAACAAAAATTCATGGAAGCCTGGAAAGCCGGTAAATGGCAACAGGAGATTGCGCCCATCGAAGTAACTGAAGGGAAAAAAGAAACACGTGTTTTCGATACCGACGAACATCCGCGCCAGACCAGCATGGACAAACTAGGCTCACTTAAGCCGGCTTTCGTAGCGGATGGTTCGGTGACCGCGGGTAATTCAGCCGGCATCAATGATGGCGCCGCTGCATTACTGCTGGCAAGCGAAGAAGCTGTGCAGCAATACGGCCTGCAACCGATGGCCCGCATCGTATCGATGGCGGTGGCCGGCGTAGATCCTTCGATCATGGGCATCGGGCCCGTCCCCGCCACACGTAAAGCATTGCAACGCGCGGGACTGACCATTGATCAGTTGGATCTTATTGAACTCAATGAAGCGTTTGCTGCGCAATCCATCGCCTGTATCCGCGAGCTCGAACTGGATATCGATAAAGTGAATGTGAACGGCGGTTCCATTGCTATCGGGCATCCGCTCGGCTGCAGCGGCGCACGCATTTCCACCACCTTATTGCACGAACTGAAACGCCGCGGCGGACGCTATGGCCTTGCCACCATGTGCATTGGTGTAGGACAGGGAATAGCGATTGTGTATGAAAACCTGCAGCGTTAATACAAACGGTAAAGCAGCTTGCGTACAAGCCGGTAATTGGTGACGATCGAAAGAATGATCAATGCCACGCCCACCAGCCATACGCCCCAATGTATAAATGAGGACAGTTCGGGGCGGTCAAACATCACAAAGTGATGAAAGGCCCACTGTGCCAGTTGTGTTACGAGCAAAGCCGTTAACACGATTGTGATGTATACGGGGATAAATCTTTTGGAAAAATTACGGCTCAGCCACGCGGGTGAATACCCGATCGTCAGCAGCAATTGCAGGCTGTCGCGGCTTCTTGCGATCACGAGTTGCAGGTAAAAGGAGAACAACATCAACGCAAGAATCACCACGAGCAGGCCGAAGATGCCGAGCCCGCTGAAGATGCCATCGATCACCATCTTGTTGCGGCCGAGGATCGTTTTGTCTTTGTTGAGTTTATAATCTTTCCCGTCAAGAAACCGGAGGAAATCGGGGTTGTTGGCATCTTTTGTTTTGATGAACAAACGCGTGGCACTCACTTCACGTCCTTTGCCAAATTCCTGGTTGGCCCAGTCGAGAAATGATTTGGGCACGAGCACGGAGTTGATGCGGTCGCTGAAGGCGGCAATTCTTCCTACAAATATTTCTTCTTTTTCCCTGCCTTCGCAATGGATGTTTACGGCCAGGCTTGTGGCGGTTTCGCGTGAGATCTGCGGCAATCCCTGTCCCGGTGCAAACACATTATATATCTCGAGGAAATCAGAGGAAAGAATGATCGGCACGCTTCGTTGCCCGGGTTGCCAGGCAAAGGAAGGCGGCACCGTATCGATGTAGCTGTTGTCGAGTGCTTCGAGAAACATATCGGTGCGGAAAGGGATCATGGCGCCGGCACTCAGCTTTACGTGAAAGTCATTGGCCAGTAACGGCTCCACGCCATCGATGAAAGGTTGTTTTTTCAGCTCATCGATATCGGTCTGGCGGAATAGATTTTTTTCTTCCTGTCCCTGCGTTTCGGCGGTCACATTTTTTGTGATGGAAATATAATCGAACCCGTTTTTACGGATGCTTCCCTCGCGCAGCAATGATTGAATGTTGATGTACATCTGTATGGCACAAAGCAGCAGCAGTACGCCGATACCCAGGCCCGCGTAAGAAAAGAGGCGTGAGCTTTTGTTGGTGCCGGTCTGCAGTAAGGGGCGTATGGGTTTGAAAGAAAGTGCCATAGATTACAGGTAGAATAAGCGGGTAAAAGGAAAAAAGTCGATGCGTTCAAGATCGGCGAAGATGATCGAAGCGCCACGGACGGCCGCTTCTTCCAGCATCAGCTCCATGGCTTTCTCCGCATTGCGGTTATCGAGGTGACTGAAAGGCTCGTCGAGCAGGAGGAAGTCGAATGGCTGCATCAGCGAGCGGATGATGGCTATGCGTTGTTGCTCACCGTAGGAGCAGGTGCGGCCCAGGGATGCCAGTTTGCTGCCAACACCGAGGCGTTCTGCCATCTGGCGCACTTTGTCTTCGTTGTGATAGGGATTCAACTGCCGTTTGATTTCCAGGTTTTCCATCACGGTTTGTTCAGGTAACAGGCGCATGTCCTGGAATACAATGCTGACCTGCGAACTTCTGAAACCGCTCAGGGTTTCCGGATCGATCGTTCGCAAAGATTGCTGATCATACAGAATATCTCCGGTATACTCCCTGCGTATGCCGTAAAGGAAATGCATCAGCGATGTCTTTCCGCTGCCGGAAGGCGCAATGATTTTGGTGAGTTCACCCCTTTGAAAAACAATTTCCTTTCCCCATATCTCGGAACGTTTTTTCCGTTCCTCTTCAAAATAGACGGGCAATAGATCCCGGATTGTCAACTGCATCATTAAAAGTATAAAAAAAGCCGCAGCACTTTTCAGTGGTTGCGGCCTTTTTGTATGATAAGTTTTTATTACTTCTTTTTCACAGGCTCTTCCGTCAATGGTTTCATGGGTGCCGGCGGTGGAGGCGGAGCAACGGTGTCGAGACCATCATATTGGATGTCTTCGTCTACTACTGCTTTTTCCGGTACCATTTGTACTGCGTAGTCGTGCAGTTGCTTCAGGCTGTTCACCTGTTTGTTGACCAGGTTTACTTCAAAATCAGTGCTGTAGCGCCCGTCTTTCAGATCGGAAAAGATCCATAAATTTTCCCAGGTATTCATGCTCAGATCATAGATCTTTTGTCTCTCGGGGTTGTCCTTGATATCCGGTTTCAGGACGAAGGTCATCATTTGGCGGATATCGGTGTACAAGGCAAACTGGTGACCATTGAAGCGGTCAGCATAAGCGGGTTTGGAAGAGCTGCCACGGAAAGTAGCCACGTCTGCATCGCTGTTGCTGATGAGCAGCCAGTCTTTGTCGTTGATCACTTTAATGGAAGGCGGCACATCTTTAAGGAATTTATCTTCCAGTGTGGTATACACTTGTGTGTAGGCTTTCTGATCACCGATGGCAACACCGAAGAGATAGCTCGGGTCATTTTTTTCATACACATACATGTCGTTGGAGCCGGTACCGGGACCAAAACGCAGGGTGTCTTTTTTGCTTTCGAAGCCGGATAAAGCAAACACCATTTCGCCTTTGAAAGCTTTGGTGATCGTTTCAACGTTCAGGCCGTACTGGGTAAGGAAAAGGTTGGCCGTGCCATCGAGTCCGAGTAATTTGAAGATATCGTTGATCGCCGGCAGGGGCGCTACCATGGCAGCTACCACAGGCGCATTGGCAGGCAGGCGGTTGGTGAGGGACGCGTTGATCGCTCCCTTTTCGTATTTCTTCAGGATGTTTTGCAGCTCTTTGCTGTTGTACTGATCCATGTGCGCCGTGATCTTGCCGTTTTCAAACTTCACGGTGCCGGTGGTAACGTTATCTTTCATCAGACGGTCCAGTTTGAGAGAACTCATCATGGCATCGTCGGAATAGGAGTTGGTGTATTCAGAGGCAATCCAGAAATGAATGTCTCCTTCGGATTTGATCAGTTTGGTAAAACGTGAATCAGAGTCCAGCAATTTGCTGCCGCTGAGGTTGTAGGTGTTTTTGATAAACAGGAGCAGGCTGTCGGAACCGAAACTTTCTGAGCGCGAGTAGCCGCTGCCGCTGAAAGTGCCTGCAGGTGCATTACCCAGCAACACAAATCTTTTGTCGGTCCAGGAAAGAATCGCATCGTCTTCAAGAATGGTATAGCTGAAGCCGTCGCCTTTGGCAATGGTTAGTTTTTTCTCTTTTACCTCACCGAGTGTTTTCTCCAATGCTTTCGTGTCGGCCAGTTTTCCCTGGATCACGATATAACCACCCTGTCCCTGCTTTTTGGCAAACATTACGAACGGGGATTTTGTATCAACACCGGAAGAAGAAGGATCATTAAGCAGACGTTTGCCCAGTGAATCGGAGGTCTGGCTGGTCATTCTTTCGAAAACCGCACTTTTCTTGATTTCTTCCCAGCTCAGTTTGGAAGAGATGGAAGGGGTATTAAAGTATACTACGTAACCGGCATCTTTCGGTACCAGCAGGTCCGTTTTGCCGGACTTGCTGCACGATGCCGCAACAAACACGATTGCCAATAAGGCGAACAGGAGTTTATGTCTCATTTTTGATTAGGTTTCAGAGGTCAAATAAACGAAAACTTGGCAAGATCGCCGAATGGAACAGGGCTTTGCTGGCCGCTTCTCAAATCTTTTACCTGAGCGGTAGCGCTGTCTAGCTCCTTATCGCCGATGATGATGATGTACGGTATCTGTTTTTTCTCGGCGTATTTGAATTGTTTATCAAATTTCGTGGTTTCGTGGTAGAGTTCACTTTTCACGCCGTTGGCGCGCAGTTGCTGCATGAGCGTCCAGGCCTGGCGGCTTTCATTTTCCCCTAAATTAAAAAACAGCACCTGGGTGCCGGTATGTACATCGTCCGGGAACAGTTTTAACTCTTCCATCACATCATAAATACGGTCAACGCCAAAGGAGATGCCTACGCCCGGAATATTCGGTACGCCAAACAGGCCGGTGAGGTCATCATAGCGGCCACCGCCGCCGATGCTGCCCATTTGGGCATCGCGGGCTTTTACTTCAAGAATACAACCGGTATAATAGTTCAGTCCGCGGGCCAGCGTAGGATCGATTATGAGGCGGCAGGGGGCTGCGGGGTTGGCCTGAGACGTCACTCGTTCTAGTTCGCCAATACCTTCTGCACCGCCAGGGATATCGCCAAGCAGGCTGCGGAGCTGTGCGAGTTGTTCCGCATTATCACCACTGATGCGCAGATAGTCAGCGATAATAGTTATTTGTTCATCGTTGATGCCGCGTTGTTTCAATTCTTCTTTCACCTGGTCGAGTCCGATCTTGTCGAGTTTGTCGATAGCGGTAGTAATAGCGGTCAGCAATTCAGGTGCGCCGCAACGTTCGGCCAGTGCGGCCAGCACTTTGCGGTTGTTGATCTTGATATCGACGCCGAGTCTGAGACGGGTGAATACATCGGCGTATAACTGTACGAGTTCTATTTCGTTGAGCAGGGATTTACTTCCGACCACATCGGCATCGCATTGATAGAATTCGCGGTAGCGTCCTTTGGCCGGGCGGTCGGCCCTCCATACGGGTTGTATCTGGTAACGTTTAAAAGGAAAACTCAGTTGCCCGTGGTTCATGGCCACATAACGCGCAAAGGGAATAGTGAGATCATATTTGAGGGCGCGTTGCGTAAGATCTTTGTCGTTTTTTCCGTTCAATACATTTTCAAAAGCGACGCGGGCTTTGGCAGCGTGATTGGGATCGGTGAGACCGTTGTTGAGTACGCGGAAGATCAGCTTATCGCCTTCTTCTCCGTATTTGCCCATGAGGGTTTCAAGGTTTTCCATCGCCGGTGTTTCGAGTGGCTGGAAACCGTATAGTTCAAAAACTTCGCGGATGGTCCGGAAGATATAATTGCGTTTGCGTACAACGTCGGGGCCGAAATCGCGGGTGCCCTGCGGTATGGAGGCGGCTACTTTTGCCATGTGATATGCAGTAGGTTAAGTCGTTTAAAAAAAATCAGGAACCGGCGGGCATTTTAACACCGTATTTTACAATGATGGCATCGCATGCCTCGCTGATTTGTTGAAATACGTCGTGATACCCGGGTTCTTCTCCGTACCAGGGATCAGGTACGTCGAGGTTTTTACCCGGAAACGCTTCGTTCATCAGCAGTGTTACTTTCGAAGGATCGTATTTATTACCTGCGATACGACGAATCTCGTGGAGTACATCTTCTGCCAGCGCATAAATTTTGTCGTAACGGTCAAAATCGGCTGCGGTGAAATTGCGTGCCCGCTGATTGCAAATATCGATGCCGTTGATTTTGGCAACTTTTTGTGAAAGCCGGTGAGGTGCTTCGCCGGTATGATACCCGTTGGTGCCGGCGCTTTCCACGGTCCAGTCGAGACCGGCAGCTCTGGCTTTATGTTGTAAAATGCCTTCTGCCAGCGGACTACGGCAGATATTTCCCAGGCATACCATTAAAAATTTCATGTGGCAAAGGTAGCGAATATCCGCCTGAAAGCCAGTTGCGCGCGGGTTTCTGCGGGTTATGGAATTGGTTGCTCACTGCATCTTATGAATGGCTGCGAAGGAACCTGCAAAAAATGCTGCTGAGCAAAAAAAAGCGCGCAGATGTGTATAATCTGACATATTTGCAGGGATATAGTAAAAAAAAATTAATAATTTTCCACCTTCGGGTGTTGCCTGATATGATAGAAGAATTTGAGCATAAAGTACGTCGCCGGGAATCATCATTCCGTTCTTTACGAGATTACGGGATGGGGATAATCTGGATAATACTGGGCCTGGCGTTTGTATTCCGCAAACAGCTTGGTGTGGGAGTAGACAGATATCCGCCTGATTACACGGATATCATACTCGGTGTGTTATTTATGTTGTACGGATCGTGGAGAGTGTATCGCGGATATAAAAAAAAATATTTCAGGTGAACCAAGGGTTAAGGAGTTTATACGCCGCCATCCTGCTGAGCATTTGGGTTTTCACAGGGTGTGGGTCTGATGGTAAAAAACAGGGCGAACCAGCCGATACACCAGTCAGTGGTACCATTCACATTAATGTGGATGAATCGTTCAAGCCGATTGTGAGCGAACTGATCAAGGTGTACGAATCCAACCAGCCGGACACACACATCATTCCCCATTATATGCCCGAATCCGACTGTATTGCCGGCTTATGGCCAGACAGTATCAGGATGATCATTACAACAAAGGCATTAAGCGAAGGCGAGCGCAATTTTATCTCCGACTCCATTAAGGTAGGCACCAGGCAAACCGCTGTGGCGAGAGACGCGGTAGCAGTGATTGTCAACCCTGCATCGCCGGATTCCGTATTTACCATGCAGGACATCCGCGAGATATTGGAAGGACGTTTTAAGAAAAATTTAATACCCGTATTTGACGGGGTGAAGGCAACCGGAACGGTACGTTTTATCGTCGATTCAGTACTGCGTGGAGGAAAATTGACACAGCAGGCCGTAGCGGCCAGATCAAGTGACTCGGTGATCAACTATGTAGCCGCAGTACCGGGAGCAGTAGGATTTATCGGCGTAAGCTGGATCGGTAACCCGGATGATGAAGAACAAAAAAGTTTTTTGAAAAAAGTTAAAATTGCCTGGATAGAAAGCAGCTATACGCCCGGCAAATATATTTTACCGGTACAGGCAAATATTTATACCAAACAGTACCCTATGGTACGTGATTTGGTATACCTGCTGAAAGAAAAACATACGGGACTGGGAAGAGGCTTTGCCAATTTTATGGAAGGAGAGATCGGACAGTTGATTTTCAGAAGAGCTTACCTGGCACCGTTGTTAAGAGATTTCAGTATGAGAGCGATCCGGTTGAATGAATCGCCTCAATAAGACAGCGCTATATTTACAAATCATAAAAGAGAACCGTAATGAACAAGATGAAGATCACGCTTAGTTTTTTAACCGCCGGCCTCCTGGCTGTTATGAGCGTAAACGCTCAGTCGCTCCAGGACGGGGTTAAAGATCTGTATGCGGAAAGGACGCAAAGTGCGAAAGCGATTTTTGAAAAATTATTGGCCTCCAATCCCAACAATAATGAAGCTACCTATTGGCTGGGACAAACCTATCTGGCCAATGATGATGTAGAAGGCGCCAAAGCCGTATATGACAAAGGCCTTACAGCCAGCAATAATGCTCCGCTTATTGTTGTCGGTCGTGGTCAGGTGGACCTTGAAGAAAGTAAAATCGCCGAAGCGCGTCAGCGTTTTGAAGCAGCCATCACTGCCAGCCGCGGTAAAAAGGGAGATGATCCCCAGATACTCAATGCCGTAGGCCGCGCTATCACCAACGTATACGACGAGAAAGAAAAGAAAGGTGATATCAACTTCGCTATTGAAAAACTGGAAGCTGCCAGCCAGGAGAAAATAAAAGACAAGTGGCTGCAGGCCGATATTTATACCAACCTCGGCAACGCCCTGCGTAAAGCAAAACCAGGTGAAAACGGTGGTAAGGCTTTCGAAAATTACCAGAAAGCCAACCAGGCTGACCCCGGCTATCCCTATGCTTACCTCCGTACCGCCCAACTGTTCGAGTCGCAAAAGAACTGGGACCTGTTCGAGCAAAACCTGAACAAAGCCATTGAAGCAGACCCGACCTATGCGCCGGCTTACTACCAGCTTTCTTATTATAAAATGGGCCGTCTTGACCTCGCTGCTGCAAAAGCTTTTGCACAGAAGTACAAAGAGCACTCTGACAACGACCCTCAGAACTCCTACCTGGAGTACAGTATCGATTGGGCTGCCAAAAACTTCGACCAGGCCATCACCGGTGCCAAAAGTATCATCGCGCAAACTGGCGGTAAGGCCAAAGCACGTGTATACAAACTGATCGCCGACGCCTATGTGCAGAAAAAAGATACGGCTGCTGCTCGCGAGTACGTAGACGAATACTTCAAACGCGCAAGGCCCGATGAGATCACTGCGCTGGATTACAAATTGAAGGCCGACGTTTATTCAGCCATTCCCGGCCAGGAGCAGGCATTGTATGCCATCTACATGGAGGGCGTGAACGCGGATACATCGTTAGATAACAAAATACGCCTCCTGGATCAGGGAGCCGAGTTTTTCAAGAACAAAGGTCTCCGTGAGCTGGAAGGTGATATCACCGCCGAACTGCTGAAAGTAAAACCAAAGCCTACCATCAACGATTGGTTTGATGCAGGCCGTGCTTACTATTTCGGTAAGGCATATACTAAATCTTACGACATTTTCAGCCAGTTTGTAAAAATCTACCCTGACTCTATCTACGGATATGAGTGGAAGCTGAACAACGCCAAACTGATCGATACGGTGAAAAAAGACAGTATTGCGGTTCCCGACGCGGTGGCCCTGCTGGAGTTCACCAAGCGTGACAGCGTACGCTATGCACCACAGATCAGCAGCGCCGCTTACTACCTGGTGACCTACTATGCCGCCAAAAACGAGCGTGACAAAGTGATCGAATACCTGGAAGTAATGAAATCAGCAACAACTAACCCTGATCAGATCAAGCAGATCCAGTCAAATATCGATGCACTGACCAAACAGCCCGCCCAGCAACCGGCTACAAGACCGAGGGGAGGCACGTCGGCAGCAGGTTCTAAATGACAATAAACTGCGCTTAAAAGAATACAAGGCCCGCGATTATATCGCGGGCCTATTTGTTTGTCAGAAAAATGTCGGTTAATTGATGTTGCTACCTTATTTTTGCGCCTAGAGTAAAATTTACTAATGATCCATTTACTCCAGGCCAATATATCCACTTCAGCGCCCAGCTCCTATCTGCCTATCGGATTACAGATAGCATTTGCTGCGGGCTTGGTCGCACTGCTAATGGTGCTGACCCACCTTCTCGGGCCCAGAAGGAAAACTTCAGACAAACTTCAAAACTTTACGAGTGGTATCGAGTCCCATGGCGACGCACGTCAGCCCATGGCGATCAAATACTTTCTCACAGCGATCCTGTTTGTCCTCTTTGATGTGGAAGTGATTTTTTTCTACCCCTACGCCGTCAATTTCAAGGAGTTGGGCTGGGCAGGTTTCGGAGCAGTGCTGATGTTTGTCGGCTTCTTCCTGTGCGGCTTCATATATATCATCAAGAAAGGAGCCCTTAAATGGGAAGATTGAGCCAGAACCCTTGATTTTACTGGGTTTTGGAGGAACTTTACCGGCCGGGATTTTGTTATAGTAACAACAACACTTCCCCCGGGAAGTACAAAATATATTTTTATGAGTCGTCCCGTATCATTCAATATCAAACAGAAACCGCTGGTAGACGATATCAGCATGGCGGAAATGCCTGCCGGTCACCAGGGTGAAGGTTTTTTTGCCACCACACTTGATAGTGTAATCGGCCTGGCAAGAAAAAATTCCATCTGGCCTTTGCCATTTGCCACTTCCTGCTGCGGTATCGAATTCATGGCTACTATGGGAGCACACTACGACCTCGCGCGTTTCGGCAGCGAAAGGGTGGGCTTTTCTCCGCGTCAGTGTGATCTGCTGATGGTAATGGGGACCATTGCCAAAAAAATGGGACCTGTGGTTAAACAGGTGTACCTGCAGATGGCAGAACCCCGTTGGGTAATAGCAGTTGGCGCCTGCGCCAGCAGCGGCGGCGTATTTGATACATACAGCGTACTGCAAGGAATCGACCAGGTTGTACCTGTAGACGTGTACGTGCCCGGATGTCCTCCGCGTCCCGAAGCAATCCTCGATGGCGTAATGCGTATCCAGGACCTCATCGGCCGCGAAAAACTCCGCCGCCGCAACAGTGATCAATATAAAGCCCTGCTGGAAAGCTACGGCATTCAATAAACGAATTTGAACTCCGGCACGGTGCACCTCACAGTTCCGGACAATCCTTTTTCCAAATCTGACATGGCACTGACCAACGAACAAATACAGGAAAAATTAACCGCAAAATTCGGAGACCAGGTTGCAGGCTTTGATGAGTCCTGGGGCATGCTGACGTTTGAAGCACCCAAAGAACTCAACCTGAAGGTGCTTAATTTTTTATACGACGAACCAGAACTGAGATTCCGTTTCCTCACCGACCTCTGCGGCGTACACGATCCGGAAAAAAAAGGAAATGAACTGGCCGTCGTTTATCACCTGCACAACCTCGAAGACAATGTCCGTCTTCGTTTCCGCGTATTTACCAGCATCCATCAACCCGATATATATACCGTTACCGGCCTGTTTTCCTCCGCCAACTGGATGGAAAGGGAAACCTATGATTTCTACGGGGTGAACTTCGTGGGACATCCTAACCTGAAGCGTATCCTTAACGTGGACGAAATGGAGTACTTCCCGATGCGCAAAGAGTTTCCGCTGGAAGATCAGAGCCGTATCGATAAAGACGATGAGATGTTTGGCCGCGGCGGCACACTTGGTTTCGGCACCGAAAAATCCGAATCAGGTACTGTTACCGAAGCAGAGAAGCATGACACGGGGGAGGAGATTATATAAAATTTGAAAATGTGTAAATGTGCCCAGCCCTTCGGGCCGGGACCATGTGAAAATATCCAGTAACATTCATTTTCACATTTTCACATTTACATGTTTACACATTCTAACAACTATGTCTGAACAGCATATTAAACTTCCGGAAGGAAGTATTGAAAAAACAACCACCACGCTCAATCTCGGGCCTACGCACCCTGCCACACACGGGGTGATGCAGAATATCCTTGAATTGGATGGCGAGCGGATTGTTTCCACGGAACAAACCATCGGTTATATCCACCGGGCTTTTGAAAAAATTGCCGAACGCCGGCCGCTGTACCAGATCACGCCACTCACCGACCGTCTCAACTATTGCTCGGCTCCGCTGAACAATATGGGTTGGCATCTTACCTGCGAGAAACTGCTCGGCGTGTCCACTCCCAAACGTGTCGATTACCTCCGCGTGATTGTTATGGAACTGGCACGTATCTCCGATCACCTGATCTGTAATTCCATCGTGGGTGTAGACAGCGGCGCTTATACCGGGTTCCTTTACGTAATGCAATACCGCGAACTGATCTATGAGATATATGAAGAGATCTGCGGTTCACGTTTGACCACCAACATCGGCCGTATCGGTGGCTTCGAACGCAATTTCAACGATATCGCATTCCAGAAGATTGAAAAATTCCTCGACGAATATCCACGCGTATTGAAAGAGTTTGAAAACCTTTTTACACGCAACCGTATTTTTATGGACCGCCTCATAGGAGCAGGTCCTATCAGCGCTGAAAGAGCACTGAACTACGGTTTCACCGGTCCTAACCTGCGCGCCGCAGGTGTGGATTACGATGTGCGCATCAGCAATCCCTATTCCAGCTACCAGGATTTTGATTTTTCCGTACCCGTTGGTACTACCGGCGATTGTTACGACCGTTTCCTGGTGCGCAATGAAGAAATGTGGCAGAGCCTGAGCATCATCCGCCAGGCCATGCAAAAATTGACGGAGTTCAAAGGCGCAGAGGCGGATGTATACCACGCCGATGTACCGGAATATTATCTTCCAAAAAAAGAAGACGTATACACCAAGATGGAAGCGCTCATCTGGCACTTCAAAATCATCATGGGAGAGATCGATATGCCGAAAGGCGAGGTTTACCATTCAATCGAAGCAGCCAACGGCGAGCTGGGTTATTATATGATCAGCGATGGAGGACGTGCTCCTTTCCGCTTGCACTTCCGCCGCCCCTGTTTCATTTACTACCAGGCTTACGAAGAACTGACCAAAGGATCGATGCTGAGTGATGCCATCATTGTGATGTCTTCCCTCAACCTGATCGCCGGTGAGATGGATGCCTGAAAAATAAAAAGTCAAAAGTGAAAATTAAAAAATTCACGATAGTTGAATAATTACAGCCTCCGGGATTTTTTAAATTTTGACTTTTAAATTTTGAATTTGACATGATAAAGTTTTCAGAAGAAAAACTACAAGAAGTCTCCAACATCATTGCCCGCTATCCGCAGGGCAGGCAGAAGAGTGCGCTGTTGCCGGTATTACACCTGGCACAACAGGAGTTCGGAGGCTGGTTGGATGTACCTGTTATGGATTACGTGGCTTCCTTGCTGCAGATCGAACCGATCGAAGTATACGAAGTAGCTACGTTCTACAGCATGTATAACCTGAAGCCGGTTGGCAGATACATGTTTGAGGTATGCCAGACCGGTCCTTGTATGTTGCGTGGCAGCGATGATATAGTGAAATATATTTACGATAAACTCGGGATCAAACCCGGCGAAACCACACCCGACGGTATGTTCACCTTGAAAACGGTTGAATGCCTCGGAGCCTGCGGTTATGCGCCGATGATGCAACTCGGAAAACATTTCCGTGAGCACCTGACACCCGAAAAAGTTGACAGCATTATCGAAGAGTGCCGCCAGCATGCAGCTTCGGCCAACTGAGGATGCAACGCCCGTTCTTTATCATATTGATTGCGCTGTTGCCTTTGTACGCTTTTGCACAAAAGGATACAACGGTTATTAAAAATGCCATGCGCCGGCTGGATCAGGCATTGCTCAACCGCGACAGTGTCGCCTTGTCACAACTGCTGCATCCCCAACTGACCTATGGACATTCGAATGGTTGGGTGCAAAGCAGGGAAGAAGTCTGGACAGATGGAGTTACCGGCAAACTGCGGTATAAGACGATCCGCCCCGAAGCCGCTGCAACATTCGCGGCAACGGAAACGACAATCATTACGCGGCAACTGATTTATGTGGAAGGCCTGGTGAACGATAAACAGTTTGCGATGCAGTTGCAGGTATTGCAGACCTGGATAAAAACAAAAAACGGCTGGCAGTTGCTGGCCAGGCAGAGTGTAAAAACTGCCAATAACGAACCAATAAAATAGCCCGGTTTAACAAACCGGTACGATATAAGTACTATGGGACGAAAATTATTACTGGAAAAAGATAAAGTAGAAGGCATCCGCTACTTTGACGTGTATCGCCGCGAAGGTGGGTACCGCAGCGTGGAGAAGGCTTTGAAGAGCATGAGCCCCGACGGTATTACCGAAGAGGTGAAGAAGAGCGGCCTTCGTGGACGTGGCGGTGCAGGTTTCCCTACCGGTATGAAATGGAGCTTTCTCGCCAAACCCGAAGGAGTGCCCCGTTATCTCGTGGTCAATGCCGACGAGTCCGAACCCGGTACTTTCAAGGACCGCTACCTGATGGAATTCATTCCGCACCTGCTGATCGAAGGAATGATCGTTTCCTCATATGCGCTCGGCTCCAATACTTCTTTTATCTATATCCGTGGTGAATACGCCTGGATCGTGGATATTCTCGAGCAGGCAATTGCCGAAGCCCGCAACAATGGATTTTTGGGTAAAAATATTCTCGGTTCCGGTTTCGACTGCGACATATATGTGCAGCGCGGTGCCGGTGCTTATATATGTGGTGAAGAAACAGCACTGATCGAATCACTGGAAGGTAAGCGTGGTAACCCGCGTATAAAACCTCCGTTCCCCGCCGTAAAAGGTTTGTGGGGTTGTCCTACAGTAGTAAACAACGTGGAAACGATTGCTGCCGTAGTGCCGATCATCAACGAAGGCGGTGAAGAATATGCAAAGATCGGTGTCGGTAAATCTACCGGTACCAAACTGATCTCTGCCTGTGGCAATCTCAACAAGCCCGGGGTGTATGAGATCGACATGACCATCTCTGTGGAAGAATTTATTTTCAGCGATGAATATTGCGGTGGTATCCCTAACGGAAAAAGGCTGAAAGCCTGTATTCCCGGAGGATCTTCCGTTCCCATTCTGCCGGCCAACCTGTTGTTGAAAACAGCGAAAGGTGAGTCGCGCATCATGAACTACGAGAGTTTATCTGACGGTGGTTTTGCTACCGGTTCGATGATGGGGTCAGGTGGTTTTATTGTATTTGACGAGGATCAGTGCGTAGTGAAACATACTTATACGCTTGCCCGCTTTTATCGGCATGAAAGCTGTGGTCAATGTTCGCCCTGCCGTGAAGGCACCGGCTGGATGGAGAAGCTGTTGCTGCGCCTGGAAAATGGTCAAGGGAAAATGAGTGATATCGATCTGCTCTGGGATATCCAGCGCAAGATCGAAGGCAATACGATTTGTCCGCTGGGTGATGCGGCTGCATGGCCGGTTGCTGCAGCAATCCGTCACTTCCGTGATGAATTTGAATGGCATGTACTGAATCCGGAAGAAGCGACAAAACGCAACTTTGGATTGGCGCATTATGCAGACGAACTCGCCGTACCGGCGAGTTAAGTCAAAATTCAAAAGGTAAAAAATGAATTGAAGGCATTAAAGAAAAAAGACAAAAATCAAAAGTGATAAACTCAGGGTTGAGAGAACGCTCTTGAGTAGTATTGCACTTTTGAATTATGAATTTTGAATTGAAAGAAGAGTTCTTTTTGCACGCAAAGCGGCAAAGGGGCAGAGGCGCAAAGACAACCGTGGAGAAAGGGAGGAGTTCTTTATGAGGCAGAATGAGTTGTCTAGACATATCGTAGATGTCTGCTTCAAAATACATACACTCTATGGCCCGGGTCTTTTTGAAAGCGTGTATGAGGAGATCTTTTGTTATGAATGGACGAAGACCGGAATACCGTTTAAACGTCAGCAAGGTATTCCATTGGTGCATGAGTCCATAAAAATGGAAGTCGGCTTCAGGGCTGACCTGATCATTGAAGATAAAGTACTTGTTGAATTGAAGTCAATTGAGAAATTAAACGACGTTCATTATAAACAGGTTCAAACTTATCTGAAGCTGACCGGAATTAAGTTGGGACTATTGATAAATTTCAATGTCCCTTTGATAAAACAGGGAATACATCGGATAGTTAATAACTTATAAACTTTGCGCCTTTGCTCCTTATGCAGCTTTGCGTGAAACTAACTATATGGCAGACGAAGTAAAAATATTCAAAGTAACCATCGACAACATTACCGTCGAGGTGCCGGCAGGAACAACCATCCTGCAGGCAGCCCGCCAGGTTGGTGGTGAAGTGGCTCCTCCGGCTATGTGTTATTACACTCCCCTCGAAGGCAGTGGTGGCAAATGCCGTACCTGTCTCGTGGAAGTAGCCGCCGGCTCTACTGCGGATCCCCGCCCCATGCCCAAACTGGTTGCCAGTTGCCGTACCACCGTAATGGACGGTATGGTAGTAAAAAATATCACCAGTGACCGCGTACGCGACGCCCGCGCCGGCGTAGTGGAATTCCTGCTGCTCAATCATCCGCTGGATTGCCCCGTGTGCGATCAGGCGGGCGAATGTCACCTGCAGGATCTCAGCTATGAACACGGGGGTGAAGGCACACGCTACGAATTCAAACGCCGCACTTTTGAAAAACATAACCTGGGTCCGTACATCCAGTTACACATGACACGATGCATTCTCTGCTACCGCTGCGTTTTCACTGCGGATCAGTTGACACAAAAACGTGTACATGGTGTACTCGACCGCGGCGACCATGCCGAGATCGCCACTTATATTGAGAAATCACTCGACAACGATTTTATCGGCAACGTAATCGACGTATGCCCGGTAGGCGCACTCACCGATAAAACTTTCCGTTTCAAAAACCGTGTATGGTTTACCAAACCCGTAGACGCACACCGCGATTGCGACAAGTGCTGCGGTAAAGTAACACTCTGGCAGCGCGGCGACGAAGTACTCCGCGTAACGGCACGCAAAGACCAGTGGGGTGAGATCATGAACACCGAAGAAGGCAAAACAGGCTGGATTTGCAACGAATGCCGTTTCGAGAAAAAACAAACCAGCGACTGGACCATTGAAGGCGCTACACGTATAGCACGTCATTCGGTCATCTCTGCCAACCACTATGTGGATGCGGAGAAGCCGAAAGAATTTATCAACGATGTAATGGGAGGCCGCTCACCCAAACTGCTCATGGACATCCATGATGTAAGCGACGTGAACGATCCTTCTGTTGATCTCAGCAAAATCGATGGACCCGCTACCGGTGAAACATTTAACAAAACGAACCCGAAATAACGATAACACATGTATTTACTGGCAATAGATCCGATCTGGTGGCTGATTATTGAAAAGCTCGTGCTCATCGCTTTTGTGATCACCGTTTCCATGGTGGTGGCCATGTATGCCACTTACGGAGAGCGGAAAGTAGCAGCCTTCATGCAGGACCGTATCGGTCCCAACCGAGCGGGTATCTTCGGTATTTTTCAACCTTTTGCCGATGCCGGAAAACTGTTTTTCAAAGAAGAGATTATTCCGGTATCATCATCCCGTTTCCTTTTCATTCTCGGGCCGGCGCTTGCCATGATTACCGCTTTGCTGACCAGCGCCGTTATCCCATGGTCGGTACCGCTCGACATCAACGGTCGCAGCGTGCCCCTGCAGATCGCGGACGTGGACGTAGGAATTCTGTTTGTATTTGGCGTGGTAAGTATTGGCGTATACGGTATCATGATCGGTGGATGGGCCAGTAACAACAAGTTCTCCCTGATTGCGGCCGTACGCGGTGCTTCACAAATGGTTTCCTACGAACTGCCGATGGGACTTGCTTTGCTCGGGGTATTGCTGTTCGCCGGTGACCTTCGCATAAGCAGCATCGTACAAACACAGGTGGAACACGGATGGAATGTGATCTATCAGCCACTCGGCTTTATCATTTTCTTTATCTGCGCACTCGCAGAATGTAACCGTACACCGTTTGACCTTCCGGAAGCAGAGAACGAATTGAACTTCGGTTACCACCAGGAATATTCTTCCATGAAATTGGGATTCTATCTGTTTGCCGAATACATCAACATGTTCATCAGTGGTGCGGTAATGGCCGTGCTGTTCTTCGGCGGCTATGATATTCCGTTTGTAAACGAAGCGGCATGGGGATTAGGGCAGAACACAATGGCCATTATCGGCTTTGCCGTGATGATGTCGAAAGCCCTGTTCTTTGTATTCGTATTTATGTGGATCCGCTGGACCATCCCGCGCTTCCGTTATGATCAGTTGATGACATTGGGTTGGAAAAAGCTGGTGCCACTGGCTTTGGTAAACCTGATCATCTCTGCGGCAGTAGTATTGTGGCTGAAGAAATAAGAAGGAGATTAAACGATAGTACAGTACGGTCGGCGTTCTGCTTCGTCTCCTGATAAAATATATATTTGCGAAAATTAAAATAACCGCATCACGCGGAGAAAGATATGCAACTAACAAACAGAGCTAAACCAGTTGACCGCAGGCCGATGAATGCCATCGAGCGCCTGTATCTCTGGAATATTCTGAAAGGGATGATGATCACAATCCGTCACTTCTTCAAAAAGAAGGCGACTATTCAGTATCCCGAGCAGAAACGTCCGTTTTCACAGGTATTCCGTGGACTGCATATCCTGAACCGTGACGAGGAAGGACGTGAACGTTGTACAGCCTGTGGTCTTTGCGCAGTAGCTTGCCCGGCTGAAGCCATTACCATGGAAGCAGCAGAACGGGAGCCGGGAGAAGAGAACCTGTATCGCGAAGAAAAGTACGCGGCGCGCTACGAAATCAACATGCTGCGTTGCATCTTCTGCGGTTATTGCGAAGAGGCTTGTCCGAAAGATGCCATTTATTTGTCCCAGACATTTGCACCGGCCAACTACGGACGCAGCGGCTTTATTTACAAGAAGCAGGACCTGCTGATCCCGAATCCGGTAGAAGATCCGGAAGGATTTAAAAAAGCGCAGGGAGAAATTGCCCGCAAATAACAACCAGCTACGAATAATCACGCATTGCGAATATTAGCGTAAAACGATGAACATTACACAAATACTCTTTTGGTTTCTCTCTGTGATCGCCATATTCAGCGCGCTGATGGTGATCACCAGTAAAAACCCGGTACACAGCGTGCTGTGGCTGATCGTCACCTTCTTTGCTATTTCCGGTCACTACATCGTGATGAATGCCCAGTTCCTGGCCATCGTCAACATCATCGTGTATGCCGGTGCCATCATGGTATTGTTCCTGCACGTGTTCATGCTGATCGATCTGCGGGCCAATACGGAGCCGCAGCAAAACCGCTGGATCAAGATCGCCGGTGGCATTGCCGGAGGCTCGCTGATGCTGGTAATGATCGCTGCGCTGCGCAATGTCGACATCAAAGCACAGGACGCAGGTATCAACACCAATAATATCGGATTGATCAAAAACCTGGGTCGTGAATTGTTCACCACCTACGTCATACCTTTTGAATTGAGCAGCGTACTGTTCCTGAGCGCAATGGTAGGTGCCGTAGTATTAGGTAAAAAGGACTAACGCTTAAAAAAGAGACTATGCCTATTAATTATTACATATTTCTGGCTATTGCCCTTTTTTCCATCGGTGTGGTAGGCGTGCTTACCCGTCGCAATGCCATTATCATTTTCATGTGCATTGAACTGATGCTTAATTCAGTGAACCTGCTGCTGGTGGCTTTTTCCAAAATGCATCACCTGGCTGCCGGCGCCACGCCCACTACGGGTATCGACGGGCAACTGTTTGTATTCTTCATCATGGTGGTGGCTGCCGCTGAAGTGAGCGTGGGACTGGCCATTATTGTGATGATGTACCGCAATATTCATTCAGTGGATGTTAATTTCTTAAACCGGTTGAAACACTAGTACCCGCATTGCCCGGGCCTAATTCATAAAGATGAAGAACGCATTACAACTCGCTTATCTGATCCCGCTTTTCCCGCTGCTAGGTTTTCTGCTTAATGGCCTGGGAAGAAAATATTTTTCCAAAGGCCTGATCGGCACCATCGGCAGTGGCGCCATCCTCGCGTCGTTTGCGGTAAGCCTCTGGGTATTTTTCCAGGTGAAAAGCGGCAACACACACGTTGCACATTATTTCAACTTCATCTCCGTAGGAGACCTGAAGATTCCTTTTGCTTTTCAGATCGATCAGTTGTCGTCCCTGTTCCTGCTGATCATTACAGGTATTGGTTTCCTGATTCACCTGTATTCCACGGCTTATATGCATGATGAAAAGCCGGAACACTTCGGCCGTTATTTCGCTTACCTCAACCTGTTCGTATTCTCGATGCTGCTGCTCGTAATGGGTGCCAACTTCGTGATCATGTTCATCGGCTGGGAAGGCGTTGGTCTTTGTTCTTATTTATTGATCGGCTTCTGGTTCAAGAAAGATGAATACAACAAAGCGGCGAGCAAAGCTTTCATCATGAACCGCATCGGTGACCTTGCTTTCCTGATCGCGCTGTTCTGGCTGATCAACAAAACGGGTACCGTTACATTCCTCGAAGTATTCAGTGCAGAATCGCTTTCCAAACTCTCCGATAGGGATATCACCGTAATTACCGCTTTACTCTTTGTGGGTGCAACCGGTAAGAGTGCGCAGATTCCGCTGTACACCTGGCTGCCCGATGCGATGGCAGGTCCCACACCGGTATCGGCGTTGATCCACGCCGCAACGATGGTAACCGCAGGTATCTATATGATTGCGCGCAGCAACGTATTGTACTCCATGGCGCCTGCGGTAATGACCGTGATCGCGGTTGTTGGTCTGGCAACAGCGCTGCTGGCCGCAACCATTGCGTTGAAGCAAAACGACATCAAAAAAGTATTGGCCTATTCTACCGTGAGCCAGTTGGGATATATGTTCCTGGCGCTGGGTACCGGTTCTTATGTGGCGGCTGTTTTTCACGTAATGACACACGCTTTCTTCAAAGCCCTGATGTTCCTCGGCAGTGGCAGCGTGATCCACGCCATGGGTGGCGAACAGGATATCCGCAAAATGGGCGGGCTGTCGAAATACATGAAGATCACGAATATCACTTTCCTGATCGGCTGTCTCGCGATCGCGGGCATTCCGGGCCTTTCAGGTTTCTTCTCCAAGGATGAAATCCTGGCCGGCGCATTTGCCACTTCGCCGGTGTTTTATGCCATCGGTCTGTTCACGGCTTTGCTGACAGCATTCTATATGTTCCGTTTGTATGCCACCACATTCCGCGGTAGTTTCCGTGGTACGCATGAGCAGGAGCATCATCTGCATGAAAGTCCTGCGGCCATGACCATTCCGCTGATCGTGCTGGCGGTTCTTTCCATTGTGGGTGGCTATGTGGGTGTGCCGGAATTTATCGCAGCAGGAGCGCATTCACTGAAAGATTTCTTACATCCGATCTTCGAACCTTCTTATAAAATATTGCAGGAACATCATGTAAGCCATGAAACAGAATGGGGGCTTACAATCGGCTCAACCATCGCCATCCTGGCCGTAGTAATTTATGCCTGGACACGTTTCAGCAAAAAACCTGACCTCGCCGAGCCGCAGGGAATCGGTAAAGTGCTGGCGAATAAATGGTATGTGGATGAGATCTATGATGCGGTAATTGTAAAACCATTAAACAAACTCGGCGCGCTGCTGAACAATATATTTGAAACAAAAGTGATCGACGGCATTGTGAATGGTGTAGGCCGGCTGGTGAACTATGGTGGTCGTCAGTTGCGTTGGGTACAAAGCGGTCAGGTTGGATTATATGTGTTGCTGATGGTGTTGAGCATGATCGTGATTTTCGTATTGCAGTTTTTCTTCAGGAAATAAAAAAGATTATTGAACAATATTTCCCGGAAAGGATGAAGGCACAACGCCGGCTTCTGTATCCGGGGCATTAAAGCACCGCAGTGGCGGTATAGGCTATATGATCGCACTTTTATTGATACTGGTTCCTTTGCTGAGCGGCATAGCGACTTTTTTTATAAAAAAGGAGCAGGCTGCCCGTAGCTGGGCCATGTTGGCTGCCGTAGTAACCCTTGCTGTTTCCCTGCTGGGACTTACCGTGCTGAATAAAGCAAATTGCCTTTCCTTCCATGCTACGTGGTTACCCGAGCTGGGCAGCAGTTTTTCTGTTGGTCTCGATGGCATGGGGCAACTGCTTTGCCTGCTGACGTCCCTGGCTTTTCCGCTGGTGTTCCTCGCCACCTGGCGCAGAAGCTATCCGAATGGTCATTCTTTCTTCGGATGGATGCTGCTGGCGCAGGCCGGTTTGATGGGCGTATTCCTCGCCACGGATGCCTTGTTGTTCTACTTCTTCTGGGAACTGGCGCTTATTCCGATGTACTTCATCTGTTCACGCTGGGGCGGCGAGCGCAGAATTCCGGTTACTTTTAAATTTTTCGTCTATACGTTTGCCGGTTCAGTAATCATGCTGGTCGGTCTGTTGTATGTTTATTTCAGTGCAGGTAATTCATTTGCCATGCATGATTTCTATGCGGTACGTCTTACCAGCAAAGAGCAAACTTTCCTTTTCTGGATGTTTTTTGTTGCGTTTGCGATTAAGATGCCCATATTCCCATTCCATACATGGCAGCCCGATACGTACGAGCAATCGCCGACTGCTGCAACCATGATCCTGAGTGGTGTGATGGTGAAAATGGGGCTGCTCGGTCTGCTGCGCTGGTTGCTGCCGGTATTACCCATCTCTTCCTATGCATGGGGTGATGTGGCGAGTGGCATGGCGGTAACGGGCATCATCTATGCATCGCTGATCGCCATGCGCCAGGATGATATGAAACGCCTGATCGCTTATTCGTCCATTGCGCACATTGGCCTGATGTGTATCACCATCTTCTCTGAACACAAAACAGGTCTGCAGGGAGTGATGATCCAGATGTTCAACCATGGTATCAACATCATCGGATTGTGGATCATCGTAGAGATCATCGAGCGTCAGTTTGGCACACGTAAAATGAGCCAGCTCGGAGGTATCGCACAAAAAGCGCCGTTGATGGCCATCTTCTTTGTGATCATTGCCTTTGCCAACATTGCGCTGCCGCTTACCAACGGATTCATCGGTGAATTCCTGATGTTCAATGGCATCCTGAATTCTACCGTTACCAAATACGGTGTATTGCTGACCGTGCTTGCCGGTACGGGCATTATTCTCGGAGCTGTATATACATTGGGAATGATCCGCAAAACATTTTATGGTGAGGTAAACGAACTCACGGCCAATGCACGTGATCTGAAATGGAATGAAAGCCTTGCGCTGACGATCATCGTTGCCATCATCATTGTATTGGGTATTTATCCGCAGCCTGTGCTGAACCTGACCAATGAGATCACCGACACCATCTTGAAAAACGCCGACGTCTTGTCTATAAAGAAGTAAGAGGAAAGAACTATGAACGCACTTGTATTATCCGCCATTCTGGGAGTAGTCATGATGTTTAGCGGTATTCTGCTGAAGCGCCCCGCTGCCATCCGCAGCGTAGCCCTAATCGGTTTGCTGCTGCTGCTCGCTAGCAATATGCTCGACATGTCCGGGACACGGTTCTTTTCCATTAATCTGGGAGACTTCCTGCATTTCGACCGCTTCGCTTTCCTGTTCAATTCCGTTGCTATCTTCTGCGTGCTGATATACGTATTGCTCACGGGCAAAGCGATTGAAAGAGTAGGAGTGAAAAATTATGCGGATTATTTTGCCTTGTTTTTCTTCGTGCTCTGCGGCATTTTCCTGGTTACTTCGTTCCAGTCACTGCTCATCCTTTTCCTCGGGATCGAGATCATTACCATTCCGCTTTATATTCTTACCGGTGCAGACAAACGTAACCTGAAAAGCAATGAAGCATCGTTGAAATACTTTCTCATGGGTGCCTTCTCAACAGGGCTTATGCTCATGGGTATCGCACTGATCTATGGTGCGCAGGGAACATTCGCTATCGAAAAATTCAACCTGCTGAAAATACCCGGGTCTCCGCTGATGATAGCAGGCATGTTGCTGATGCTTTTCTCGATGGCTTTTAAAGTATCTGCGGCGCCGCTGCATTTCTGGACGCCTGACGTATATGATGGTGCGCCGACAGTCTTCACTTCATTCATGGCCACTGTAGTAAAAGCCGCGGTGTTCATTGGTTTCATCCGTTTGTTTGAAAATGCCTTTGGTTTGCTGCAGCCCACCTGGCAGTTGTGGGTGGCGTTGATGGCGGCCGCCACACTTTTTGTGGGCAACATCACGGCAGTGTTCCAGCAAAGTGTAAAGCGAATGCTGGCTTATTCGAGTATCGCGCAGGCAGGCTTTATGATGCTGGCGATCTTTGCGCTGAATGGTGATGCAAAGGAAGGGCTGCTGCTTTACGGAGCGGCTTACAGCCTGGCTACTATCGGCATCTTCAGCGTGTTGTCGCGCATGGATGATTACAGCTATGAAAGCTTCAATGGTCTTGCTGCACGCCAGCCGCTGGTTGCTGCAACACTTACCATATTCCTTCTTTCACTGGCGGGTATTCCGCTTACGGCGGGCTTCCTCGCGAAGTTCTACATGATCAAGGCGGTAGTGGCTACGGGTTCCAACCTGTGGCTGGTTGTATTTGCCCTGCTGATGGCGGCAGTGAGCGTATATTATTACTTCCGCGTAATCCAGGCTATGTATTTCCGCGAAGCGGGCGAACACAGCGCTTCATTCCAGGACCCCGGCAAAGGGTTTAAGTGGGTGCTTGTATTGGTCGCTGCGTTGATAATCGCACTCGGATTATTCCCCAGCCTGCTGCTTAACTGGCTTTACTTTTAATTCAACAGCGATCCCGAAGTTTCGGGACTGAGCCGGTCCGAAATCTCGGACGAAGGGGCAAAAGTTCCGGTACAGCAGCGATTCACTTCGTGCTGATTTGTGTAACTTCGGGAGGCATTCCTGTTTCTGCTGTGAGCGGAAGCAATGCGAAGCATAAAATTTCATGACCTGGCGTGATGTATTTTCTTTAGCGTATCGCACTATCGGCAGTAACAAACTGCGGACAGGTCTTACTGTCTCTATCATTGCATTTGGCATCATGGCGCTGATCGGGATCATTACGGCGATCAAGGCAATGAACCAGAAATTTTCCGAAAGTTTTTCAACAATGGGAGCGAATGCATTTACCATTCGTTTCCGTGAGCGCAACATTCGTTTTGGTGGAGGCGGAGGCAATGATGTGACTGTATCCAAAAAGGGCCAGCGCGAAAAAAAATCAAACATGGGTAAACGCATCACGCGCGATGAGGCGGTGATGTTTGCCCAGACCTATAAATATCCTGCGCAGGTAAGCATATCGATATTTGGCAGCCGTAACAGCATTGCCTCGTATGGCAGCAAGAAAACCACACCGAATGTAATGGTCTATGGCGGGGATGAAAACTATGTTCAGTTGAACGGTTTCCGGTTGTCATCGGGAAGAAACATGAGTCGCCAGGATGTAAGCAGCGGGCAGAATATCTGTATACTCGGCTATGATGTAGCAAAGAAGTTATTTGGTGGAGATGCGGCGGAAACGGCGGCGGTTGGTAAAGTGATCCGGATCAACAATCTTCCCTATCGTGTATTGGGCGTATTGGAGAGCCGTGGCACTTCATTCGGGTTCAGCAGGGACAATATGATCATCACCAGTTACCAGAATATCGAAAGAAACTTTCCAGCGGGAAACTCGTATGTAATAGCGGTGATGACCGGACAGATCACGCAGGTGCCTACGGCGATGGGAGAGGCCGAGGGTACGTTCAGAGCGATCAGGAAAATGAATCCGTCGGAGGCGAATAATTTTGCCCTGGACCGCAGCGACAGTATAGCGGAGAAAGCCATGAACAGCCTGGGTTTCCTGACGATATCGGCTACGGTAATCGGGTTGATCACGCTGATCGGAGCGGCCATCGGGTTGATGAATATCATGCTGGTATCGGTATCGGAGCGGACCAAAGAAGTGGGACTGATCAAGGCGATAGGAGGAAAGAGCAGTGTGGTACGCCGGCAGTTTTTAATGGAAGCAATCGTAATCAGTCTCTTAGGAGCTGTGTTCGGCATATTTCTTGGGATAGTGATCGGCAACCTGTTTTCGATTGTTTTGCAGACGGGCTTTGTCGTTCCCTGGAACTGGGTTTTCTACGGCATTATTCTCTGTAGTATAGTCGGATTACTGGCCGGTCTTTACCCGGCACTGAAAGCGGGAAAGCTCAACCCGATAGATGCATTGCGCTATGAGTGAGGCATGTACAGAGGATCAAATGAGATGAAATTCTTATCAAATTATTTTCAAAGAATTGTTGCTTTTCAAAAAATCCTTAACTTGAAGCCCTTACGCAAAAAAGTATAGCGTGGAAGTTTCTGGTTTGAACTTTTTCGTTAGCATTGCAGCGTTAAAAACAAGACACTTTTTATCTCACAAAAAAATCTAAAAAATTTAAGATCATGGCGGAGACTAAACCTACTGCAACAGTAAAAGCTACTTCTGTTCAGGCCAAGAAAAGCAGTAATGCCATTTCCTGGATTGCTCCTATCGTTTGTATTGTTGCAGGCTATCTTATCTGGCGTTTTATTTTAGGTGATGCCAGCGGTTTTAAAACACCCGATCCTGCCGGTGGATTCTGGCCACACCACAAAGGACCTAAAGGTGCATTGAATGGTATCTATGAAGGTGGTATCATCGTTCCGATCCTGATCGGTATGCTCCTCATGGTAATCGTATTCTCTATTGAAAGATTCTTGACCATTATCAAAGCATTAGGAAAAGGTTCTATTTCCGATTTCGTAAGAAAAGTACAGTATCACCTGGCTAACCGTAACGTAGATGCTGCTATTGCTGAGTGCGACAAACAAAGAGGTTCTGTTGCCAACGTAATGAAAGCTGGTCTGCGCCGTTACAAAGAGATGATCACTGAAACAGGTCTGGACACTGACCAGAAAGTACTGGCTATCCAGAAAGAAGTAGAAGAAGCTACAGCGCTGGAACTGCCTATGCTGCAGAAGAACCTGGTGTTCCTGTCTACTATCGTATCCTGCGGTACCCTGATCGCCCTCCTCGGTACGGTAATGGGTATGATCCGTTCATTCTCTGCTCTTGGTGACGAAGGCGGTGGTAACGCCGGTGAACTGGCGGTAGGTATCTCTGAGGCCCTGTATAATACAGCACTTGGTATCGGTACTTCCGCTGTGGCACTGATCATGTACAACATCTTCACTACCAAGATCGACTCTATCACGTACGGTATCGATGAATCAGGTTTCACCCTGACCCAAAGCTTCGGTTCTCTCTACAAATAATTCTCCGGAACTATTTGTGTGGAAACTGACTCATTTTTCATCTAAATACTAAACGTTTTACAAATGCCAAGTGTCAAAATACCGAAGAAAAGCACGGACACCGATATGACGCCCTTCGTGGATATCGGGTTCCTGATTCTTTCCTTCTTTATCATGGCGACCAAATTCAAGCCACCTGAACCGGTGCCGATCGTAACGCCTAACTCGGTTAACTCCACTGAGTTGCCTGAGAACAACGCGGTGATGATCAGTATCGACAAGGATAACAAAGTTTACTTTTCCGTATTTGCCAAAAAAGATCCCGCGATTGCTGACGAGATCGTGCGTAATGTGGCATTATCGCGCAACATTACCCTCTCCGATGCTGAGGTGAAAAACTTCCGCAACAGCATCACCGGTATGCCGGTGAACAAGCTCAAGGGTTACCTGGCCTATCCTGCTGCTGAGCAAAGCAAGATCAAACAGGATGGTATTCCAGTGCTGGACTCCGCAACGAATGAGCTGGTTTGGTGGATTGCGGCATCTGAGCGTGCATTTGCAGGCCAGGAGCTGAAATACCTGATCAAAGGCGACGGCGAGTCTAAGTATCCCACGTTTAAGGCAGTAGTTGATGCGCTGAAGCGCAACGACAAGCTGAAGTACAACCTGGTGACCATGCCGGAAGGCGTTCCTGGTAACAGTGAGCTGGACAATTACAACCGTGAAGTACAGCGCCTGGGAACGAAGAAGTAACTAAAAGTTTTAATTTCTAAAATCATTTAAAATGGCAAGTTTAGATACAGGCGACGGCGGTGGCGGCCACAAGAAAGGCCCGGGCGTGAAGAAAGCCAAAAAGCTGAACACACGCGTGGACATGACACCGATGGTTGACCTTGCCTTTTTGCTGATCACCTTCTTCATCTTCACTGCGACGATGAACAATCCGACCACCATGGACCTTAACATGCCCAAGGACACGGATAAAAAGGATGAACTGACAAAAACAAAGCAATCAGGTGCCCTTACGCTCATGCTGGGTAAAGACAATCACATCTTCTATTATGAAGGTGAATTGCTGCCGGACGGTTCCAACTTCAAAACAGCCTCTTATTCTCAGGTGCGTGATATCATCATCAAGAAGAAGAGGGAAGTAGAGGCATCGTATGTGCGTGACCCTGCATGTGAAGCGGAAAAGCAGAATGCCGGAAAACCCATCAGTCTCTGCAAGCAGAAAGACTTCTTTGTGATGATCAAACCCACAGACGAGTCTTCTTACAAGAATGCGGTAGACATCCTGGACGAGATGACCATCAACAAAGTTGAACGCTACGCTCTTGTGAAAGTGGCTGATACTGAGATGGATCTGATCAAGGCAACAGAAGCCAGCGCGCCAAAACAATAAGCGGTTTGTGGAATATATCCGCTTTTGCATCTAATTAAAACAAATTAAAGAAATGGAAGCCAACAAAATACTATCGTCGGATTTGCTGGACCTGGTTTTTGAGGGTCGCAATAAAGACTATGGTGCCTATGAGTTGCGCCGGACGTACAACAAGCGTATCGGTATTGCGCTGCTCATTACTGCTGCCGTGGCAATTCTGGCGCTCGTAGCTTCGTTCGTGGCCAATGCCATGAAGAGCAAGGAGCCTGAGAAAGTAGCCCTGACAGAGGTCACCATCCAGGAAATCAAGCCGCCGGAGGAGGAGAAGCCGGTAGAACCGCCACCTCCACCGCCGCCAAAAGCACCAGATCCTCCCAAGATCGAAATGAAACAGTTTACCCCTCCCGTAGTGGTAAAGGATGAGGAAGTGAAAGAACCACCTCCCACCAACGAAGAGTTGAAAACTGTTAAGATCGACGTAATCAACCAGGAAGGTATCAAGGACATGGGTATCGCCACACCGGTACAGATCGATGAAGGTAAAGGTGTAATCGAAACCAAGAAAGTAGTAGAGCCTGAGATCTTCGAAAAAGTGGAAGTGGAAGCCTCTTATCCTGGTGGTCCTAAAGCGTGGGAAAACTTCCTCCGCCGTAACCTGGACCCCAACGTTCCCCCGGATAACGGAGCGCCTCCCGGCAACTACACTGTTTATATCCAGTTCGTAGTGTCTGTGGACGGTACGGTGAGTGATATCAAACCGCTGACCAGCCATGGTTACGGTATGGAACAGGAAGCTGTTCGTGTACTGAAGAAAGCTACCAAATGGGTACCTGCTATTCAGAACGGCCGCTCTGTAAAAGCTTATCGCAAGCAGCCGATCACCTTCCAGGTAGAAGAAAATTAATTCAAACTTCTTACTGATAAAAAAACCTCCGCAATCTGCGGAGGTTTTTTTTGTGAATAGTGAATGAGTCAATAGTGAATGATCATTATTGAGCGTGATTCTAATTGCTTGTCATTATCTGCTGAAACCATTTACACATTTTCACACTTGCACATTTACACATTGAATTTCCACGTGTGGAAATTCAACTACCGGGTATCTCATTGAAAAGTATAAGCCATGGATACCAACAAAATTCTAACCGCAGATGTACTCGACATTGTATTCGAGGGACGCAACAAAAGTTATGGAGCTTATGAGCTTCGCAAAACTTATTCTTCACGTTTAAAAAAAGCATTACTCATCACCGGGCTTGCTGTTGCAGGGATAGTAGCCAGCGCCGCTGTATTCAACAACAGTAAAACCACACTATCGCAGCAACTCGACAAAAACGAGTTGAAAATTACAGAGGTGCAAATGGAAGAGGAAGAAAAAGAGCCTGAACCGATTCCTGAAGAACAAAAACCACAAGAGCAACCGCAACAACAATTGGTAGAACAATTGCAGTTACAAACGATCCAGTCTACCACTCCTGTTATCGTCGATGATAACCAGGTGAAAGATCCGCCGCCAACGCAAGATGATCTGAAAAATTTAAAGATCGATCTACAAACAAATCTTGATGGAGCTGTTGACAAAGGCATAGCCAATCCCGCCAAAATTCTGGACAATGGAACCGGCATCATTCCTGAAAAGAAAAATCCGGAACCCGATATCTGGGAGAAAGTGGAGATCGAAGCTTCATTCGAAGGAGGCCCGAAAGCCTGGGAAAGTTTTTTACGCAGAAATCTTGATGCCGATGTGCCTCCCAACAATGGCGCGCCCGAAGGCAAGTACACCGTGATCGTTCAGTTTGTAGTAGATGAAAACGGTGCGGTAAGTGATCTCAAACCGCTTACCCAACACGGGTTTGGTATGGAACAGGAAGCCTTGCGTGTTTTAAGAAAAGCAAGCAAGTGGAAGCCCGCTCAACAAAATGGTCGCCTCGTTAAAGCGTATCGCCGTCAACCGATCACGTTTGAAGTAGCACAGAATTGAGGTGTAAGAGGAGAGGCGTAAGGTGTAGGGTGAAAACAGCCGTAATAAGTATTAAGTAATAAGTTGAACAGCCGCGGAAGCGCCAGGAGCTTAGCCAGTGACGACTGACGTTAAGCACCTCGGTTAGCCCCTGTTAATACATTTTCAAATTATCAAATTTTCAAATTAACAATAAAGCCCCGCTCGCGGGGCTTTATTGTTAAACGTTCTCGGCGAGTAGTTGCCGTATGAGTATTTCAAGTTCCTTGATTCTTTTTTCCAGCATCGGAAGATTACGGCTAAGCGCCTGGCTTCTCAATGCAGCCGTATAATCATGCGCAGGAGAACCGGTTACTGCTTTGCCGGCTTCGATTGATTTGCTTACGCCGCTTTGCGCATTTACTTTGGCTCCGTCGCCGAGTTGAATGTGACCGACAATACCGGCCTGTCCGCCGATCATTACGCCGTTACCGATCTTGGTGCTGCCGCTTACACCGGCCTGCGCCGCAATGACAGTGCTGTTGCCTACTTCCACATTGTGTGCGATCTGGATCAGATTGTCCAGCTTGGCGCCTGATTTGATAACGGTAGAACCGATGGTGGCGCGATCGATCGTGGCGTTGGCCCCGATCTCTACATAGTCATGGATCACTACATTGCCGATCTGCGGTACTTTCTTAAAACTGCCATCTGCCTGCGGGGCAAATCCGAATCCATCACTGCCCACTACCGTACCGGCATGGATCGATACATGATTGCCGATCTGGCAATCGTGATAAATCTTTACACCGGGATGAATAACACAGTTGTCGCCGATGGTAACATTATTACCGATATAAGCGTTGGGATAAATTTTAGTGTTGTTGCCGATGCGTACATTTTCGCCGAGATAGGCAAACGCACCGATGAATACCTGTTCGCCATACGTAGCCGATTTGGCGATATAAGCCGGTTCCTGAACGCCCTGAAGCTGTTGCTGCATGATCTCCTGGTACTTGGTCAGGAGTGTGGCAAAAGCGCTGTATGCATCCGGCACGCGGATCAATGTTGCGCTCACAGGCTGTTTCAGTTCATAGTTTTCATTCAGGATGATCACGCTGGCACCGGTGCTGTAGAGGTAATCCTCATATTTAAGATTGGCCAGGAAACTGAGTTGCCCTTCCCTGGCTTCTTCAATTTTTCCAAAAGAATTCACGGCAACATTCGGGTCGCCCTCAACTTTACCGTTAATTAGAAACGCAATCTGGGAGGCAGGGAAGGTCATATAGTTTAATGTTAAAACGAGTTTGGAAATGCCCGGTTCTTCCTAGGCATATCTCATACAACAAATGTAATGTTTTTTGACCTTGCTGCTTAAATTGTGCTGGATCAGGGCATTGTCCACCTCCGAGATGTCTTTGATAGTCCCGTCTTTGAAAAGTATGCTGATCCGCTCATCAGTAAGGTTGTAAGTGGTGTTGCTGGCTACTCCCGTGAATACCAGGTAGTGAGCCTCCTCCGGGCTTACTCCGAATTTTTCCATAATGGCTGCTCTCGCCTGCTCCAGGGTTTGTCCGGGTATGGGTTCGGCCTGCAATTTTACCTTATATAGTCTGCGGTCTATCAAAGAACGGCAAAGCAGGCTTAATATTTTATCCGGGTGATGAATCCAGTTTTTGATCGTGGCCATGATATCGTGATCGTCCAACTGGCAGAAAGCCGGTAATACCGCTTTTATATTTCGGTATTCGTCAGGCTTTTTCAGCATGTTGTCAAACATCATTGAGGCGGCATTCACTTCCTTGCCACGGGCGATGAGTTCTTTTGCCCGATGGATAATCTTGACCACCATCATTTCGGCCGCGATCACTGTTTTGTGCAGGTACACCTGCCAGTACATCAACCTGCGCGCGAGCAGGAATTTTTCAATGGAATAAACGGCTTTCTCTTCGACCAGTAAATTGCCATCTTTTACCGCCAGCATTTTGATGATACGGTCATAACCGATGACACCCTCCGCCACGCCGGTGAAGAAGCTGTCGCGGTTCAGGTAATCCATGCGGTCTACATCCAGTTGTCCGGATATCAGTTGATGCAGGAAGGGTTTGGGATGTTTGTTGGTGAAGATGGCTATGGCGGTGGACAGCTGACCGTTGAACTCGTCATTGAGCGCTTCCATGATGCAAAGCGATATTTTTTCATGGTGGGCGCCGGGAATCAGTTCGTTTTCGAGCGCATGGGAAAACGGGCCATGACCGATATCATGCAGCAGGATCGCGATCTTTGCGCCCAGCTCTTCGTCTTGGGTAATGGGAATCTGCTTGCTTTTTAATTCACTTAATGCGGTACACATCAGGTGATAAGCGCCAAGTGAATGATGCAATCTTGTATGCACGGCGCCGGGATAGACAATATGCGCAAATGCCATCTGGTGAATATTTCTCAGCCGCTGATAATACGGATGAGAAATGATTTGCAGGATCAAAGGATGATCGATGGTAATAAATCCATAGACAGGGTCGTTGATGATCTTGCGGACGGCGTTCATTTTTTGATTTTTGGTAAAGCCCGGACCGGGAAAGAGAACAAAAGTACGCTACCGGCCATGAAAAAGCTAACTTACACTGTGGCCGGTTTGCACAGCGGTCAAGTCTTAACAAGAAAAAAGGGAAACGCTTCCCGGCAAGTGGAACCTTGGCTGTAAATTTGAGAGAATTCAAAATTCAAAAGTCAAAATTCAAAAATCAAAACCACTTCGGTGTTTTTTTGATTTTTGAATTTTAAATTTTTACTTAAAATGGCATTAGCACATATCATCTGGGTAGACGACGAAATAGAGAGCCTGCAATCGCAGAAACTTTTCCTGGAAAATAAGGGATACGATGTACAGACTTTTACCAATGGATTTGATGCCATTGATTACGTGAAAGACAACCTCGTGGACGTCGTATTGATCGATGAATCGATGCCGGGCATTACGGGGCTGGAAACACTGGCCAAAATAAAAGAGCTGAACCAGTCGCTGCCCGTGGTGCTGATTACCAAAAACGAAACCGAAAACCTGATGGATGAAGCCATCGGTTCGCAGATAAGCGATTACCTGATCAAACCGGTTAATCCCAATCAGGTTTGGCTGAGCCTGAAAAAGATCATCGACAACAAAAGGCTGGTATCGGAAAAAACCACGACAGCTTACCAGCAGCAATTCCGCAACCTGTTCATGGCGCTGAACAGCAATCCCGACTTCAACGAATGGATGGATATCTATAAAAAACTGGTGTATTGGGAACTGGAGATGCAAAAAACCGACAGTCCTGAAATGGTGGAAGTATTGCAGACGCAGAAGAATGAAGCCAATACGGAGTTTTTCAAATTCATCTCCCGTAATTACTCGAAATGGACAGGACCTAAAAGTGTGGAAGGGCCGGTGATGAGTCATTCGCTGATGCAATTTAAAGTACTGCCCCATCTGGAAAAAGGAACTCCGTTATTTTTTATACTGATCGACAATCTCCGGTTTGACCAATGGAAAGCGATTCAGCCCATCTTTGCCGAGAGTTTCCGGATACTGGAAGAAGATAGTTTTTACAGTATTCTTCCAACGGCTACGCAATATGCGCGGAATGCCATTTTTGCCGGGATGTTGCCCATCGACATTGAAAAGAAGTTTCCAAACCAGTGGAAAAACGACGATGAAGAAGGCGGAAAAAATCTGCACGAAGAAGAATTGTTGCGCGCGCAGTTGAAGCGGTTGGGCAAGGATGATATCAAAGTGTCTTATACCAAAGTGGTCAATAACCAGGCGGGCCTCGATTTGGTCAACAATATGCACAACCTGCTGACTAATGACCTGAATGTGATCGTTTACAATTTTGTAGACATGCTCAGCCATGCGCGCACGGAAATGGAAGTGCTGAAAGAGCTGGCAGGTGATGAAATGAGTTACCGCAGCATCACGGCCAGTTGGTTTGAGCACTCGCCGCTGCACCAGGCGCTGCGGAAGATCTCGGAGAAAAACATCCGGGTGATCCTGGCAACCGATCACGGCAGTGTGCGGGTAAAAAATCCCTGCAAAGTGGTAGGAGACAAGCAAACGACGACCAATCTGCGTTATAAACACGGCCGCAACCTGAATTATGAACCAAAGGACGTACTGGCCTTCCGCGACCCGAAAGAGGCCGGATTGCCGACGCCTACGGTCAATTCCTCCTATATATTCGCCAAAGAGGACGGGTTCCTGTGTTACCCCAACAACTACAACTATTACGTCAACTATTACCGGAATACGTTCCAGCATGGGGGTGTCAGCCTGGAAGAAATGATCGTTCCCGTGATCAAAATGCAGAGCAAGTAGTAAAAACCGTGCATCTGTTGTGGAAAAAACGCTGACAGCAGGCCGGTTCTCCCGGCCAGGCTTGCGTAAATTTGTGGTTATTCATTTATATCATTAACGTTCCGGATGAAATACACTCAAACCACGCTAGACAAGTTAGAGACGATACCTGAGCAGTCGGGTTATGTGCTGCGGTATGAACGCGGAACCTTTCAGAGCGGTTATTGCATACTGGAGGAGAAGAAGGTTATTGTGTTGAATAAATTCCTGCAGATCGAAGGGCGGATCAATACGCTGATGGACCTGATCACCCAACTGGATATCAATCCCGATATGCTGACAGACGATGCCCGTAAATTATATCTTGAGATCAATGCCCGTGCGCAGCAGTCTCAGGAAGACTAACTACATCCGCGCCGGCGGAATAAAATAAACCTGTGTCCTGTCCTCCGCTTAAAATAACATTCCTGGGAACCGGTACAAGCAGTGGTGTGCCGATGATTGGCTGCGACTGCGAAGTGTGCCGGTCTGCCGATCCGCGTGACAACCGCCTGCGGTCGAGTATACTGGTGCAATCGCCTGCGACAACGCTGATCGTGGATACGGGGCCCGACTTCCGCTACCAGATGTTGCGCGAGGATGTGCGTCACCTCGATGCCGTATTGTTTACACACCCTCATAAAGATCATATTGCCGGTCTCGATGATATCCGGGCGTATAATTTTTTCTCCCGGAAGCCGATGGATATTTATGCGAACTCGTTAACGGAAGAGGCGCTGCGTCGTGATTTCTATTATGCATTTGCCGATACAAAATATCCGGGTCTGCCCGAATTGAATCTCCACACATTTGACGAGGAGCCATTCATGGTGGGCGACATACCGGTGCAGCCTGTTACGGTATGGCATTATAAAATGCCGGTAAGCGCTTTCCGTTTCGGTGCGTTTACCTATATCACAGATGCGAACCGGCTGGATCCGGAAGCGTGCTCGCTTGTGCGCGGGTCATCAGTATTGGTGGTAAATGCGCTGCGGAAAGAACAGCATCTTTCGCATTTTACGCTGGAAGAAGCAGTGACATTGGTGAATGACCTTGAAGTCCCGCAGGCTTATTTTACGCATATTTCGCATCAGTTAGGGTTGCATGCGGAGGTGAGTGAAGAGTTGCCGGAGGGGATGGCGTTGGCTTATGACCGGCTGGTGGTGGAGGTGTGAGGGAAACAGCCGTTATAAGTAAGAACTTTGTTGATTTTAGAAACTGCCTCTTCCATTAAACGATCTGTTATTTCTCCGGCAGATGATCCGACCGAAATTTTATTCTTTTCAAAACAAAGATTGCTGTCAGTGTGCATATAATAAAAATGGCAATCGTCTTCCCGTCACGACTGTTACCATTTTTCATGAAAAGATACGACAGCGCTGAAATGATAATTACACAAAACGCGCCTAACAATTGCTCAGGTAATCTAATCTGATAGCGGCGTTGAGGCTTTTAATCTCCATTTTCTGGCGATGTATATTTTCTATTTCGGCCATTCTGAACAGCCGCTCAGGAAAAGTTGGATCTATTTCGGCAAATTGTCTAACCATTTCTGGCGGAGGAATGGTTCCCATATATAAACTGGTACGTCTTGTGACAGCCTGATCCGAATGTTGGGAAAACTCTGATATTTCAGTTGATAGTGGCATTATTCGTTTTTTATCTGTTTTGACGCAGACGGATTGTTGACATTATCGCGATGTTTTATTTGTGCCTCCAGGTTCCAAAACGCAGACCACATGTCTTTGCCTATTGCCTGCCAATCACCAGTAAGGGCTTCTTCATTTGTCCGTTGGTAGAGTTTTCGCCGGAATGCTGCGACCCGGTCGCTTCCAAAAAAGAATGACAGAAACCCTTTCCGGAATGAGAACTGTTTTTTATCTGCAAGCGTGCTCATAACAGGTTGTTTTTTATCAATAAGGAAATAGTTGGATCAAAAATAATTATACCATACAGCCGCAGTCGGAGAATAAACGGGTAATTTAGTTTTATTTATTAGGCATTCATTGGCCTGAAAATTTTATACTTTTTTCAAACCTAACACTTGTTAGTTTCGATCAATAACCTTTATTTTTGTACAGACCTTTAACGATGCCGTTTGCTTGCCGTAAAAACCTATAAGGCTCAAAAGGCCTTATAGGTTTAATTTTTTAATTTACTTATGAACTTCCTACAGAACGAACTCACCGAACAGGTAGCACAAACCGCCCGCGACTTCGCCCGTCAACACATCCGCCCATACATTATGGAGTGGGATGAGTCCCAGGAATTTCCCGTTGAAACATTTAAAGAAATGGGCAAGTTGGGATTGATGGGCGTACTCGTACCTGAACAATACGGCGGTGCCGGTCTTTCTTATTTCGAATACAAAACCGTTATCGAAGAAGTAGCCCGCGTCTGCGGCTCTGTAGGACTCAGTCTCGCTGCACACAATTCACTCTGTACCGGACATATCCTGCAATTCGGCAACGAAGAACAAAAACAGACTTACCTGCCCAAACTTGCCACCGCCGAATGGATCGGTGCCTGGGGTTTGACAGAAGCCAACACCGGCAGTGATGCCGGCAATATGCGCTGCACAGCCGTCCGCGATGGCGAAGGATGGATTATCAACGGCACCAAAAACTGGATCACACACGGCAAGTCCGGCGACGTGGCCGTAGTCGTCTGCCGCACCGGCGAACCCCGCACACGCAACAACGCCACCGCCTTTATCGTGGAAAGGGGAACACCCGGTTTCAACGCCGGTAAAAAAGAAAATAAACTCGGTATGCGCGCCAGCGAAACGGCTGAAATGGTTTTCGATCAGTGCCGTATTTCCGACAGCCAGCGCCTCGGAGAAGTAGGGGAAGGTTTTTACCAGGCCATGAAAGTGCTCGACGGCGGCCGCATTTCGATTGCCGCCTTGTCACTGGGCATTGCCCGGGGTGCTTACGACGCGGCGCGACAGTACGCACAGGAGCGCCATCAGTTCGATAAACCCATCGCAAGCTTCCAGGGAATTTCCTTCAAATTGGCCGATATGGCTACCGAAATAGAAGCGGCCAATCTCCTTATCCTGCAGGCCTGCGATCTCAAGAACCGCCATTTACCCATGACCCGCGAAGCCGCCATGGCCAAATACTACGCAAGCGAAGTAGCCGTGAGAGTAGCCAACGATGCCGTGCAGGTATTCGGCGGTTATGGCTATACCAAAGATTTTCCCGTTGAAAAATTTTACCGCGATGCCAAACTCTGCACCATCGGAGAAGGTACCAGCGAAATTCAGAAACTCGTGATTTCGAGAGAGGAGCTGAAGAAATAATGTGAAAATGTGTAGATGTGTCCGTCTTCGACGGAATGTGAAAATTTGAAAGCAGTTTCCTTGCTTTGACATTTCCACATTTTCACACGGACCTGCCGCAGGCGGGCACATTTGCACATTGTTCTCACTTCACTTCCTGCATATCCACCAACCGCTTATAAAAGCCGTTTTGCGTAATCAGTTCAGCGTGGGTGCCGCGCTCAACAATTTTTCCTTTTTGTAATACGATGATCTCGTCGGCATGACGGATCGTGCTGAGACGGTGAGCGATCACGATACTGGTGCGGTTCTGCATCATGTTGTTGATGGCATCCTGCACCAGCCGTTCGCTTTCGGTATCGAGAGAGGACGTGGCTTCATCGAGAATCAGGATCGGCGGATTTTTCAATACGGCGCGGGCAATAGTCAGGCGCTGACGTTCGCCACCGCTGAGTTTGCTGCCACGGTCTCCTATGTTGCTTTGATAGCCAAGTTCCTTTTGTGTGATAAAATTATGCGCATTCGCTACTTCGGCAGCCTTGCGTATTTCTTCATCACTGGCATTGGTGGCACCCAATGCAATGTTGTTGGCAATGGTATCGTTGAACAGGATGGGCTCCTGCGTTACAATACTCATCTGGCTGCGTACACTGTGCAGCGAATAATCGCGGATGTTGACGCCATCGATCAATACCTCACCGGATGTCACGTCATGGAAACGTGGCACAAGATCGGCGAGCGTGGATTTACCTGCGCCTGAAGAGCCTACAAGCGCGACCGTTTTTCCTTTTTCAACAACGAGATTAATATTGTCCAGGATCACTGCATCGTCATAAGCAAAACGCACATTGCGGAACTCGATGCTGCTGTTGAACGATTCCAGTTTTTTCCCGTTCGGGTTATCGTCTACGGTTTGAGGCGTAGTCAATACTTCTTCAATCCGTTTGATCGCAGCCGACCCTTTCTGCATATTGCTGAAAGAAGTGGACAATGTTTTTACCGGGTTGATGATGTTGTAGAAAAGAGCGAGGTAGGTAAGGAAAAGAGAAGCATCAAGCCCATCCAGCTTTTGTTCCAGCACCAATTGCCCGCCAAACCAAAGTATGCCAACAAAGACCATTACCCCCAGCAATTCAGACATGGGAGAAGCCATATCGCGGCGGCGGCTGATACGGTTTTTGGCATCCAGCAATTCATCATTGATGCGTCCGAACCGGCCCTTCAATAATGATTCTACGTTGAAAGCTTTGATTACCCGCAGACCGTTGAGGGTTTCATCGATCACCGACAGGGATTCACCATGCTTTTCGGCAGCTTCGTTGGAGTGACGCTTCAGCGCGCGTGATATGCGACCCAGCACAAAACCGATAACAGGGATACAAATCAGTATGGCGAAGGTCAGTTTGGGGCTGATATAAAACAGTACGCCAAAGTTGACGACGATGGTGAGGGGATCGCGGATCCATCCTTCCAATGCTCCAACCAGTGAAGACTCCACCTCGGACACATCGTTCGTAATGCGGCTGATCAGATCTCCCTTGCGCTGTTCGGTGAAATAACCGATCGGTAAATGCAGGATCTTTTCGTAAAGCTCCGACCGCAGGTTGTTAACGATACGGTTCTTGAGCGGATTGAGCACATAAAACGAAAGATAGAGGAAAAGATTTTTCAAAAAAATGGACACAATAATGATCACACAGATGACCGCCAGCCCGTGCAAAGGATTGAAAGGCTGCCCGGGTTCAATCAGGAACCTGCTGATATAAGTGGTAACCGGGTTCTCGCCCAGCTCACCCATATTGCCCTTAAAAATAAGTTGAAAGAAAGGGGCCAGCATGCCCAATGACACAATGGAAAAGACTATCGACAGCACAATAAAGACAAAGTAGAGGACCACTTTGCCCTTGAATTGCCCGAGATAGTTAAAAATCCTCGAATATTTCTTCATTACAGTATTAATAGCTTAAACGGCACAAAGTAAGTAATTTTACCGCCGTAGCCCAAACCGCCCGGAACAGCGGCCTGCCGTCTGTAAAATTCACCGGTCCGGTAAGGGAAAAATCAATGAATTATGGAAGAAGGAAAAAGACAGAAACAGATCGCCGGCCTGCTCAACGAAGAAATGAATACCATTTTTCAACGGCTGGGACTCAACATGATCGGTGGAGGAATGGTTTCCATTTCATCTGTTAAAGTAACACCGGACCTGCTCGAAGCCCGCTTTTATGTGAGCTTTTTCCAGGTGGCCGACAAAGAAGCTGCGCTCAAACACATAGAAGATAAGCATCATGAGATCAAAAAAGAACTGACGGCACGCGTGCGTCATCAATTGCGGAGCATGCCCGTGCTGAAATTCTTCTACGACGATACCCTGGATCATGTATTCCGTATGGAAGAACTGTTCAAAAAAATCAACGAAGAAAAGAATAAAGGCGAGTAACCAGCATCTCACCAAATAACCGGACATCTCTTGTACTTCCTATTTGCCTGGCGGTATTTCAAAGCCAAAAAATCAGCGAATGCCATCAATATCATTGCATGGATCAGCATTGTGGCGATCGTTATCGGCACTACCGCATTGATCCTGGTGTTGAGCGTGTTCAATGGCTTTGAAGGATTGGTGAAATCATTGTATTCCTCTTTTTATACCGACCTGCGCATATCCCCCAAAGACGGCAAAACACTCAGCCTGTCTGCAGCACAGCTTGCAGATTTGAAAAAGACCGGCGGCGTTGCCAACGTTTCCCTGGTGGTCGAAGAAAAGGCGATTGTCCAGCAAGGCGACTACCAATCCGTTGTGTACCTTAAAGGAGTGGATGAAACCTATCGTTTTATCAGCGGCGTGCCTTCTCACCTGATCAACGGAACTTACAACCTTGGTTCCGAAGCTGCTCCCAAACTTATTCTGGGTGCAGGTATCGAAGGGGCATTAGGCATCCAGGCCGACCGCAACCTGCTGCCTTTGCGCATCTACCTGCCGCGTAAAAGCACCACTGAGCAGATAGACGAAATGAATGATATCAGCAGTGATACCATTCAAACGTCCGGCGCCTTCATTATCCAGCAGGATTTCGACAACAAATACGCACTTACCAATATTGATTTCGTGAAACGGGCATTGCGCTTACCCGCCGATGCCTACACGGCTGTGGAGATTTCGCTGCGCGACCCTGATCAGAGTGAGACGATCCGCGATCAGTTGCAGAAAATGATGGGCAGCGCGTATAAGGTGCAGGACCGCTATCAGCAGAACCAAAGTCTCTATGCCGTTATGAACCTCGAACGATGGGCCATCTACGGTGTGCTTTGTCTCATCCTGATTGTAGCAGCCTTCAACATGATCGGTGCATTGACGATGCTGGTATTGGAAAAGCAAAAAGACATCAGCATCCTGCACGCGTTGGGTGCCAACCGCGGGTTCATACAACGCATTTTCCTGAGCGAAGGCTTTCTGCTGGCCATCATCGGTGGAGTAGCCGGCATGTTGCTCGCCGTGCTGATCGTTGTCCTGCAAATAAAATTCCATCTAATCCCGCTTACGGGCGGCTCATTCCTGATTGATTATTTCCCGGTTGAATTACGCTGGCCGGATTTCCTGCTGGTGGGAGCTACCGTTTTTGTGATCGCGCTGGTAGCGTCGTGGCTGCCCTCGAGGAAAGCGGCGGACAGGGATTTTTCATTGAGAAGCGAATAGGGAAGGGGTAAGGTATAAGGCATGAGGTATAGGGTATACGGTATAGGGTGAAACAGCCGTTATAAGTTTTGTGATTCGTGTATACGAGCCACGGCTGTTTTATTCACGATTGACCATTGACCATTCACGATTGACGATTCACGTTCCTTCGCAACTGCCAACCATAAAAAAAGTCCTGGTTGTAAACCGGGACTTTTTGAATTTTTATTTTTGACTTTTGAATTTAATAATCTCCAAGTGTCTCCGGCAACTGATCCAGCGCTTTGGCCAGTTGTTCGTCGTTGGGAGCGATGCCGTGCCATTCGTGCGTGCCTTCCATGAAGTCAACGCCTTTGCCCATAGCCGTATGCATCATAATGGCGATTGGTTTGCCTTTGCCGGTCATTGATTTGGCTTTGTTCAGCGTTGCTACTACATCATCCATATCGTTACCGTTCATTTCAAGTGTAGCCCAACCGAAAGCTTCGAACTTTTCCTGGATATTACCGAGGCTCATCACTTTGTCCGTGGGACCGTCGATCTGCTGACCGTTCCAGTCGATGGTGGAGATCAGATTGTCCACTTTATGGTGGGCGGCAAACATGGTCGCTTCCCAGATCTGGCCTTCGTCCAGTTCGCCGTCGCCATGGAGGGAGAATACCAGGTGGTTGTCACCATTTAATTTTTTGGCCAATGCAGCGCCGAGCGCCACACTCATGCCTTGTCCGAGCGAACCGCTGGCTACACGGATACCGGGAAGGTGTTCGTGCGTGGCAGGGTGGCCCTGCAGCCGGGAATTGATCTTGCGGAAAGTGGACAGTTCTTTTATATCGAAATAGCCTGAACGGGCCAGGGTAGAGTAAAAAACAGGGGAAATATGGCCGTTTGACAGGAAAAACACGTCTTCGTCGCGTGCGTCCATGTCAAAGTCCGGATTATGTTTCATTACATTGAAATACAATGCAGTAAAGAAGTCGGCACAGCCCAGTGAACCACCCGGGTGACCGCTGCTCGCACCATGAACCATCCGGACGATATCCCGGCGTATCTGCGACGCAATTGCCTTGAGTTCTGCCATAAAATAGGAATGTTTTAAAGTTTTTGTATCTTGCCGCCCCTGTCCTCTTGGTTGTGGTGCAAATGTGCAACCTTTTTCGATACAAACGTCCATCCTCCTAAGCCAAATTAGCCCGATAACCCGAAAAGCCTTGCGCAGAGCGGAATTAAATTATTGTGCTGTGACAAAAAAAGGTCGGTATTCCAGTGATCTTTCAGGGGAATACTTATTTTTGTGAACTGTTAAAATTTACTTAATGCCCGATGTGTTGCTGACAGCTGCCGTAGCCTTTATTATCTCATTTCTGGCAATACCGGTAGTGCTGCAGATAGCTGACCTGAAAAAACTTTATGACGTACCTGACGAAAGAAAGCTTCACACTCATCCTGTGGCTTCGTTGGGTGGGGTAGGCATTTTTGGTGGTTTTCTCTTTGCATCTCTCTTGTCGATCCAGGGGCAATTCAATCCCGAATTTCAATACTTTTTTGCCGCTGCTCTCGTAATCTTTTTCCTGGGTCTGAAAGATGATCTTGTGATTCTTTCCGCCAGTAAGAAATTTGTAGGGCAGATCATTGCGGCAGCGATCCTGATACACCTCGGTGATATCCGGCTCAATAGCATGTACGGTCTTTTCGGTATCAATGAACTGCCCGAAGCGTTTAGCTATGCGTTGTCATATCTCACCGTTATCGTGATCATCAATTCTTTCAACCTGGTCGACGGTGTAGACGGTCTGGCTGCCAGCCTTGGGCTGCTGACCATGCTGGTGTTTGGTACCTATTTCTTTATGATACGCGAGCAGGCTTATGCGTTGCTGGCTTTCTCCATGGCGGGAAGTCTCATCGCATTCCTCATTTTCAACCATCATCCCGCGCGCATTTTCATGGGCGACTGCGGTTCGCTGATGATCGGATTGCTGAATGCCATCCTTGCTATCAAGTTCATCAATGTCACCAATGATTCATCGGTGCCCATTCCTGTACCGGCTTCTGTACCTATCGCGTTCGCTATTCTTATAGTACCCCTGCTCGATACGCTTCGTGTTTTCTCGATGCGCATATTCCAGGGCCGTTCTCCTTTTTCTCCGGACCGCAATCACATCCATCACCTGTTGCTGGACCGTTGCGGCATGGGACATGCAGCGGTAACGCTTACCTGTGTGGGTGTAAACGTGTTTTTTATCATGTTGGCCTACAGTTGCCGTTCAATGAACCCGTCGCTGCTGTTGTTCCTCCTGCTGGCTGTAGCCTTTACAGGGTTGAGCCTGTTGTACCTCGGCCGCCGTCCACGCCAGCGCAGACTGTTTGTGGCAAAAAGCATCCGCGAACCGCAGTCCGCTATTAAGAGCGCCGCACCCTCCAAGATCGTACCGCTGACACAACAGGAAGCGGCGAAAGTGGATCAGCACTGATAAATACCACTTTTGTTTATCGCGCCTGTTTCGTTAGTTTTGCCCTTCTCAAAAAATGACTATGACAGACGATGTATCAACGACAATCGGGAATACCGATGAGCAGATGAAAAAGGCGATCTCTCACCTTGAAGTGGAACTTACCAAGATCCGCGCCGGTAAAGCAAGCCCTCAAATGCTCGACGGACTGATGGTAGACTACTACGGATCTCCCGTTCCTATCAGCCAGGTGGGTAATATTTCTATCATGGATGCCCGTACGCTGACCATTCAGCCATGGGAAAAAAATATGCTCCAGCCGATCGAACGCTCGATCATTGGTGCTAACATCGGCGTTACGCCGCAGAACGATGGGGTGATCATCCGCCTGTTCCTTCCGCCACTCACTGAAGAACGCCGCCGCGAACTGGTAAAACGTTGCCAGGGAGAAGGGGAACATTCAAAAGTGGCTATCCGTAACATCCGCCGCGATGCAATCGAACAAATCAAAAAACTACAGAAGAATGGCCTGAGTGAAGATGCCGCCAAAGACGCTGAAACAGAAATTCAGGCACTTACCGATAAATTCATTACTGCTGTCGACAAACACCTGGCGGCAAAAGAAAAAGAAATCATGTCTGTATAAATCCATTCCATTTATACGACAAAGCCAAAAGCGCAACAGCTTTTGGCTTTTGTTTTTATAAAGAAGAAAAATAGCTATTTTTAAAACAGACCTTATAAACACCTTTATGGCAGCAATCAAATTGGAAAAAATAAGTACCCGTGCTCCGAAAGAGGCCGATAAAAAGGAGATCAAAGAAGAAACCCTGGCAATATTGACAGAACTGGATGAACTGCAGAACCTGTTGTATGCAGAAAGTAAACATTCGGTATTGATTGTACTGCAGGGGATGGATGCCAGTGGAAAAGATGGATTGATCCGGAAAGTATTCGGGCAAATGAATCCGCAGGGCGTGCAGGTACATTCTTTCAAAGTGCCCACAACCGAAGAAGCCGCACATGATTTTCTCTGGAGAATACATGCACGCACACCACAAAAAGGCATGATCCAGATTTTTAACCGCTCACACTATGAGGATATCCTGATAACACGCGTACACGGCTGGTGCGATGATGCAACGGCGAAAGACAGGATGCGCGCAATCAATGATTTCGAGTGGCTATTGCAACGTCATAACCAGACACATATCCTCAAATTTTACCTGCATATATCTCCCGAAGAACAGGAACAGCGTTTAACGGAGCGCCTCAGCAATCCTTCCAAAATGTGGAAGTACAACGCAAAGGATTTTGAAGAAGCCAAGCGGTGGAATGAATACCGCAAAATGTATGAGGACTGTTTTGACAATTGCAACGAACCTGCATGGAACATTGTGCCGGCAGATCAGAACTGGTACAAAGAATACCTTGTAGCGAAAGCATTCCGCGATCTGCTGAAGGGGTTGAACATGAAATATCCGGAGCTCGAAAAAGAAACGGCTAAATAACCTTTTTGGTTTATCTTTTGATAACACACCGCATTATTACACACATTAAAATCAACTTGTTATGGGAATGCTTAAAGAATTCCGGGATTTTGCCCTCAAAGGAAATGTTGTAGATCTGGCTATCGCTGTAATTATCGGCGGCGCCTTCGGGGCAATTGTATCTTCCCTGGTGGACGATGTTATTACACCGTTGTTACTAACGCCCGCTCTTGAAGCGATACAAGCGAAAGATCTGGACGCATTAACCTGGGGAGCCGTCAAATACGGCAAATTCCTGGCAGCCGTCATCAAGTTCATTATTGTTGCTTTCATCCTTTTCCTGCTGGTAAAAGGAATGAACAAAATGAAGAAAAAAGAAGAACCGGCCAAGCCTGCAGGCCCTTCAGAGGAAATACTCCTGCTGCGCGAGATCCGCGATTCTTTAAAGAAATAGGGACCGGATTTCCCGTATTTTTGAAGCCCCGAAGGACTTTTCGGGGCTTTTTAATCTGTTTAATATTACATGGCAAATACTTCTTCCTACCAGATCAAATTACCGCAATTCGAAGGCCCCTTCGATCTGCTGCTCTTTTTCATCGAAAGAGATGAGCTGGATATTTACAATATTCCGATCACCCGTATTACCAACGACTTTCTCGATTATATCCATAACCAGGAATCACTCAACATCGAATTATCGAGCGAGTTCATTCTTTTCATTTCAACATTGATGCGCATCAAAGCAAAAATGTTGCTGCCACGCAAAGAAGTCGACGCCCAGGGCAATGAGATCGATCCGCGTGAAGAACTGGTAAGCAAACTCCTCGAGTATAAAAAGTTCAAAGAGGCTTCAGCACAACTGGCCGAGATGGAAGCCATCCGCATGTTGATGGTAAAACGCGGCAACATCCAGAAAGAACTTTCCATCATCGGCGAAGAAGCCGGCGAAGGAACGGAGATACAGAACATCACGTTGTTCAAACTGATGAAGGCGTTTGAAAAAGCCATGCAGAAATACGCTGAGCGCGTCAACAAACCGGTGCATACGGTTGTTCAATACCGGTATACGATGGAAGACAGCCGCCATCAGATGCTGGACCTCGTGGAACAGGGAAAGACAGTGGCGTTTGAAAAAATATTCGAACACGCAGAGAATCGGGTGCATGCCATCTTCCTCTTTCTCTCCCTGCTGGAACTGGTGCAGCAGAAGTTCATGAAGATCATTATTGGCGAAGGCAAGAATAATTTTATCCTGGAGTTTACACCGCCCGAAGAGCGTGAAGTGGAACAGGAAGAAGATAAGCAAGACCAGGAGTACAGGGAAGAACAGGAAGGCACGGAAGAGCAAACAGACAATCATCCCCAATAAACTTTTAAAATTCTATTATTATGAAACGTTTCGCAACAGCCAACTGGAAAGGCACCGGTAAAGAAGGAAAAGGCACTACCTCTACCCAGTCTGGTGTGCTGAAAGATACACAGTACTCTTACCTGAGCCGTTTTGAAGAAGGTATCGGTACAAACCCTGAAGAGCTGATCGCTGCGGCACATGCCGATTGCTTCACGATGAAGCTGAGCTTTGTGCTGAACGCAGCCGGCTTTACCGCAGATAATATCGACACACGTTGCACAATCGAACTGGACAATGGCGCCATCACCAACAGCCACCTCGAAGTAAAAGCGACGATACCCGGTATCGATGCAGCCAAATTTGAAGAGGCAGTGAATGATGCAAAAGTGAATTGCCCAATCAGCAAACTGCTGAACACCAATATCACGCTTGAAGCGTCATTGGCTTAATCTTTACAGCTTTTAATACGCTTGAATCAGCCCCCGCAACACGCGGGGGTTATTCATATATCCAAAGTAAAACAGGTTTGGAGGAACGGTCGATAACGGGCTTTAGGTATTGCAGAAATCCGGGAGATACGGTGGGGCAGCCGTCGCTCTGACATATTTCTTCAGCCGTTGCAATTTCGGGTACGCATTCGTGTGAATGCAATACCACAAATCTGTCAAAAGCCTTGTTGTTGCTTGCCTCCAATCCATATAGCTTATAAGCGAGACCGAATCGTCCCTTGTAGGGATAACCGATTTTGTACTTGCCTAATGAAGTACAGCCGCATCCTACCGTGTTACCATATTTTCTCCCTTCGAGCCAGTTTTCATTGCAACGTCCATGCGTAACGAGGCCGCTGTTGATGACGGAGTCTTTTCCCAAGTGGTAAACAAAAAAACGTGGTTGGCCGGAAGCCATCTGCATATCGATGAGGAATACGATCTGGTCGTTGAAACGGTTGGCACGTACATAGCGCCGGGCTTCTTCTGCTTTTTTTGCCACTTTCTTACCGGCATCGTCAATTGACCGGGCCGGGTTTGGAGCAATGGCGACAGTGTGTCGCGGAGTCAGTGCTTCTCGCACCGGAGGCGACCACCAGGCGAGGAGGCCGGAGATGAGCAGGAGCAACAGGAGCAGCCGGAAGGGTTTCATAATTCAAAATTCAAAAGGCAAAATTCAAAAATGAAGATGGGGCATCAGGATAAAGGATGCGAGTTCTTTTGGATTCCACACGCAATAAGCGAATAGTCAATAAACAGCCATGGTTCGTGTATACACGAACCATGGAACTTAAAACGTATAACTTAATACCCTTTAACTTTTGACTTACTGCAGCAGCGCTGCAACAGGCTGCTCCACTTTCATCATTTCCCTTACCACAGTAGCAATGCCTTCGGCATCATATTCACATTCGCGATGCAGTTCACGCGGAGTGCCGTGCTCTACAATACGATCCGGAATGCCGATGATGCGCACATCATTTTTATAACCGTGTCTGGCCATGAATTCGAGCACAGCAGAACCAAAGCCGCCCGTAACGGTGCCGTCTTCAACGGTCACCAGCTTTTCATAGCGCTGGCAGGCTTCGTGAAGCAGTTCTTCGTCGAGCGGCTTTACGAAGCGCAGGTCGTAATGACCGGGCTCGATGCCTTCGGCACGGAGGTCGCGGATAGCAGCGGCGGCAAAGTTGCCGGGATGCCCGAAAGAAAGAATGGCAATGCCGCGTCCGTCGCGGAGTTTACGGCCCTTTCCGATGGTTACTTCTTCCATGGGCGTGCGCCATTCGGCCATCATGCCTTCACCGCGCGGGTAGCGGATCACGAAAGGAAGTGTTGTAGATTCGAGTTGGGCCGTGTACATCAGGTTGCGCAGCTCACTTTCGTTCATCGGCGCACTGATGATCATATTGGGAATGCAACGGAAATAGGCAATGTCGTAGCAGCCGTGGTGAGTAGGACCATCATCTCCCACAAGACCGGCGCGGTCGAGGCAAAGCACAACGGGCAATTTCTGAATGGCCACATCGTGTACTACCTGGTCGTATGCGCGCTGCATAAAGGAAGAATAGATGTTGCAGAACACGCGCATACCTTGTGTGGCGAGGCCCGCACTTACGGTAACGGCATGTTGTTCACAGATGCCCACGTCGAATGCCCGGTCGGGCATTTTTTCCATCATATACTTGAGCGAAGAACCGGAAGGCATTGCGGGCGTGATGCCCATGATGGCCTGGTTTTTTTCCGCCAGTTCAATCAGTGTATGACCAAATACATCCTGGTATTTGGGAGGCTGTGGAGTTTCGTATTGTTTTTTATAGATCTCGCCGGTTACTTTATCGAACAGACCGGGGGCGTGCCATTTGGTCTGGTCTTGTTCAGCGAGTGCGTATCCTTTACCTTTTGTGGTAATGATATGCAGGATTTTCGGACCGGGGATTTCACGGAGATCGCGGAGCGTGTCTACCAGCTTCGCAATGTTGTGTCCGTCGATCGGACCGAAATAACGGATTTTCAGCGCTTCGAAGAGATTGGCGCTGCTGCTGACCATTCCTTTCAATCCTTCCGCCAGTTTGTGGCCCATGCCACGTGTAAAGTTTTTGCCTACGGGCAGTTTGCCAAGCAGGTTCCACACATCGTCTTTCACTTTGTTGTAAGTGGGCGAAGTGGTGATATCGGTCAGGTATTCTTTCAGCGCGCCTACGTTAGGGTCGATGCCGATACCGTTGTCGTTTAGTACGATCAGCATATCCGCATTGGAAACACCGGCGTGGTTCATGGCTTCGAAAGCCATACCTGCGGTCATGGAGCCATCGCCGATTACGGCAACTGTCTTGCGGTCCGTTTCGCCCTTGTATTTGGCAGCGATGGCCATGCCTAATGCAGCGGATATCGAAGTAGAAGAGTGGCCTACGCCAAATGTATCGTATTCGCTTTCGCTGCGTTTGGGGAAGCCGCTGAGGCCTTTGTATTTACGGTTGGTATGGAAACTATCTCTCCGGCCGGTCAGTATTTTATGGCCATAAGCCTGGTGACCTACGTCCCACACCAATTGATCATAAGGTGTATTGTACACGTAATGCAGTGCCGTGGTCAGTTCCACCACACCCAGGCTGGCACCGAAGTGACCGCCGTGTACGCTTACGATGTCGATGATATACTGTCGAAGTTCGTCACACAGTTGATGCAGTTTCTCCCGGGGAAGCTCTTTCAGGTCAGCGGGGGAATTAATGGTCTGCAGTAGTGGTCCGGGAAGAATTTCCATGTGGTTAATTTGTCAACTGTAAAAATAATATATTCTATAGTGCGCGGGCTCAAAAAAGCCCATAATTCTGGTTAAAATGCCGTAAACAGCGACTTTGCGGCGCCGGGAGGCCATTTGTAGAACTTATTTTCCACTGGTATATTTAGCACAGGGGCACATCCAGAAATAATTAGATTTGCTGATATGCAACTAGGAATTGAGCAATATTGGCTCGGAAACAAGCGATACTGGATTTTTCAGGCCTGCGGGTGGGGTATGTTCATCCTGGTACACCTGTTTTTCAATATCTCATTCAATAAAATGTCCACCTGGGACGATTGGGAGCTTTTTCTCGGCCGGATCGGCATTTTTGTGGTTTTAGGCGTTGTTTTTACCCACCTGATGCGAATGGTGATCATCTGGCTCAACGTTTTGCAAAAAAAGCTGGAAAAACAGGGCCTGATCTTCCTGGTCATTACCACCATTTTTGCCCTTATTGCCGCTTTTTTCAATATCCATTTGCTGCGCAAATTCAAATACCTCGCGCAAGCCGAACAAACCACGCTCAATGACAACAATTTCATCCTTGTACTGCTGAGCAATGCATTCAACTTTTTCATTTTCTATTTCATCTGGAACCTGATCTATTTCATGTACCACTACATCGCCAAAAGCCAGAAGCAGCAACTCGATACGCTGCAACTGGAATCATTGGTAAAGGAACTGGAACTGAAGACCATTAAGGCGCATATCAATCCGCATTTTATTTTTAACTCCCTGAATTCTATCCGTGCATTGGTGGATGAAAACCCGGAACGCGCGCGGAAAGCCATTACAGAGTTGAGTAATATCCTGCGCAGCAGCATCAATGTCGATAAATCTGAAACCGTTACATTTGAAAAGGAACTTGCTATCGTAAAGGACTACCTGGCATTGGAAACAATGCGTTTCGAAGACCGGTTGCAGGTGGAATACGAAGTAGATGACGATACACTGGCCAGCCCCGTACCGCCGATGATGTTGCAGACACTGGTGGAAAATGCGATCAAGCATGGCATCAGCAAGCAGATCAATGGGGGTATTGTAAGAGTGATCTCTGATTTCAGCGGTAACTACCATGAACTCACCGTACAGAATACCGGGCAGCTTTCGACGGATAAATTGGAAGAAGGATTCGGATTGTCGAGCACCAATGACCGGTTACAATTGTTGTACGGTCCGAAAGGAAGGTTTCAGATCCGTCAGCTTACGCCTTCCCTTGTGGAGGCCCGTGTGCTGATACCTGTTAATGCATAAAAAAATAAACTGGCTAAATAGTTCACATGAAAGCGATTATAATTGATGATGAGCGGCTGGCCCGCGCCGAACTCCGCAAATTATTACTGGAATTCCCGGAGATTGAAGTGGTAGACGAGGCCGCCAATGCCGAGGAAGGCATACGCAAGATCGATGAGCTGCAACCCGATCTGATCTTCCTGGATATCCAGATGCCCGGCAAAACAGGTTTTGATATGCTTGCCGAACTGGAGCGGGCACCACAAGTGATCTTCACCACGGCCTACGATGAGTTTGCGTTGCGGGCATTTGAAGTAAACGCACTGGATTATCTGCTTAAACCAGTGGAGCCACGCCGCCTGGCCGATGCCATACAAAAACTGCAACAGGGTGAAACGAGAGAACTTAATCGTCAGCCAACAGAGTTTGTCAACAACAGCATTCTCGGCGAAGCCGACCAGGTATTTGTGAAAGATGGTGAACGCTGCTGGTTTGTGAAGCTGAGCGATATCCGTTTGTTTGAAAGCGTAGGCAACTATGCAAAAGTATTTTTCGGTCCCAACAAACCACTTATCCTGAAATCGCTCAATGCACTGGAAGAACGCCTCGATGAAAAAGTATTCTTCCGTGCCAACAGAAAACATATCGTCAATCTCCGCATGATCGAAAAAATCGAACCTTATTTTAACGGAGGACTTTTACTGGAATTAAAAGGAGGGGAGAAGATCGAAGTCAGCCGCCGCCAGACGGTCAAGTTCAAGGAGATGATGAGTTTTTAAGTATCGATTATCAATTTTTTAAATTATACAAACGGCATGATGTTCCATCGTTCTACGGCTTTATTGTTAGTTAGCGGATTTGTTGTCAGCACGGCCTGTGCGCAGTCGGCGGATAAAATTATCAACGCACCTGCTGCTGAAAAGATCATCCGCGTACTGGCGGCTGATGAAATGAAAGGCCGTAAAGTTTTTACGCCTGAAATTGATAAGGCGGCCGATTATATCGCCGCACAATTCAAAGAAGCAGGACTGCAACCCGGAAGCGGCAACGCTTACCTGCAGTCGTTTTCGATGGTGAGCCCCAAACAGGAATCGCTTACCGCAACTATCGACGGGCAAGCCGTTGATGCGAAAAAAGTACTAGTATTAACCTCCACGGCTGATCTGACAGTTTCCGATCAATCAGGATACGAGCAGCGTACCATTGCCGCCGGCGATGAATTATTTGAAGGCGTAATGGGCGCGGCAACTGCTGAAAAAAACCTGATCGTATGGGTTGACGAAAGTTTTGCCAATACATTTCCCCGTCTTTCTTTTCTCAAACGCACCTTGTTCAAGTCTGACAAGTCGGTGATTTTTGTTTTAGGTAAAAAAGCGAACAGTTTTTCATTTGCCGCCAAACATTCCGTTGAAGAAAAAAAACTGGCCAACGTGGTGGGCATACTACCCGGCAAAAAACACAAAGATCAATATGTGATCTTCTCCGGCCATTATGATCACATCGGCATTTCTACCCGCGAAGCGATCAACGGCGATTCGATCTTCAACGGTGCAAATGATGATGCCGCCGGTATTACAGCTGTAATCCTGCTTGCACGTTACTACAAAGCTTTAGGCAACAACGACCGCACCATTATTTTTGCCGCGTTTACCGCGGAAGAAGTAGGCGGTTACGGTTCGCAATATTTTTCCAAACAGTTCCATCCCGACAAGGTGATGGCCATGTTCAATATCGAAATGATCGGCACAGAAAGTAAATGGGGACGCAACTCCGCTTACATTACCGGTTATGAAAAATCGGATATGGGAAAAATATTGCAGTCGAACCTTACGGGCACCGGCTTCACTTTTCATCCGGATCCTTATCCTGATCAACAATTGTTTTACCGTTCAGACAATGCCACGCTGGCGAGACTGGGCGTACCTGCACATACGATCTCTACTGCCAAGATGGAAGATGAACCCAACTACCATAAAGTAACCGATCATGTGGAAACGCTGGATATGGAAAACATGGCAAAGATCATCAACTCTATTGCCCTGAGTGCACGCTCGATCATATCGGGAAAAGACACACCATCCCGCGTAAAAGAAAAATAAAATGAAAAGACTGCTCATCACCGGTATGATCCTGATGAGCCTGCCTGTTGTTGCACAACAGCCGCTGGCAGACAGTGTGATCAGTGAAGAAGCCGCACGCGAGATACTGGGATATCTCGCTTCGGATCAACTGAAGGGCCGCGGCAACGGCCGCCCCGAACGATACGAAGCGGCCGCTTACCTGGCGCAGCAATTTCAACAAGCGGGATTAAAACCTCTATACGGACAAAAATCATTGCTGATACCGTTCTTCCCGCAAACGATTACAGAAGACGGGCCGATCCCCATTCCACAGGCAGATATTGTGCTGTGGAATGGGGATTTTTTACAAACGGACCACTTCGAATTTTTTCTCACAGATGCGGCAGCTTATGCAGACAAATCCTTAGGCTCGTTTGAAGTGACAGAACTGGATAGTCTCGACAGCGGGTTGCTGCGCCGGTATGCCGCGTCGCCTGGCGGCGATCTGTTGCTTTGGACAAAGAAACCTTTCTCGGATAAAAACAAACTTCCCGAAGAATGGACGCTGCCGCCCAAGGGTATTCAGCGGAATGTGTTGATCGTTGTGAATGATAATGCACCAAAGACGATGGTGGTCCAGGCCGATCCTGATTATTACCAAACTTTACTCTTTAACGTGGTGGGCGTGTTGCCCGGTGACAGTCTTCCGGGTGAGATCGTAGCCTATACATCGCATTATGATCATATGGGCGTAGATCCGCACGAGCGCCGCGACAGTATATTGAACGGTGCAAATGACAATGCATCCGGGACCACGGCGGTCGTGTTGCTTGCGCGTTATTTTTCGCAGTTAAAAAATAACAGCCGCACATTGTTGTTTTGTGCCTTTGCGGGAGAAGAATGGGGCTTATTGGGCTCACGGGAGTTTATGAAGGAGATCAATCCCCAAGCCGTGGTGGCCGGTATAAACATCGAGATGATCGGCATAGCGCAGTATGGGAAGAAAAAAGTATTCATTACCGGGCAAGATCAATCTCCTTTAGGCAAAACTCTCGCGCGTTCACTTTCGGCAGCGGGGTTAAAAGTGATCAGGGAACGCGATCCTGAGCGGCAGTTGTATTCACGCAGCGATAATTATTCTTTTGTAAAAGCCGGGGTGCCTGCACATACGATCATGAGCAGCGATGACGAAGATCGTTGTTATCATCAGCCCTGCGATGAAGTTAAGCGGATCAATTTCGAACATCTGGTGGCGGTGGTGCGGGCGGTGGCTTCCGGAACGATGGAGTTAATTAGATAATTTGATGATTTGAAAATTTGATAATTGGGCGTGAATTGTCAATAAAACAGCCGCATTATCACCTGAGGTTCAAGAGGGCTATTTACGTTAAACCTGTTACCCGAAACCTGATATCTTGCGCGTTCTAATACAAAAGAAAGGCCGTCCCGGAGAGACGGCCTTTCTTTTTGATTGTGGCTGTATTACTTAATACTTATTACCTAAAACTTATAACTTAATAAGCAAGTTTCATCACCACACGGCGGTTCTTCTGACGACCGGCAGCAGTTTTGTTATCTGCGATCGGCTCGTCCTGACCGTGACCGGCAGCGAAGAGACGGCTTTCAGCAATTCCTTTGCTGATGAAATATTGTTTAACCGCATTCGCACGATCATTACTCAACTTCTCATTGATAGCCGGCGTACCGGTATTGTCGGTATGACCGTCGATGTAAAGTTTCATATCCGGATTTTCTTCCAGGATTTTCGCTACTTCATTGAGGCCTTTATTGGAAGAGGCCAGCAGTTTGTAGCTACCGGTAGCAAACAGGATGCGTGTTGCTGCATAGTCTACTTTCTTCTTCACTTCTTCTTTGATCTCGGGGCAACCTTTGTTGGCAGCCGTACCGGGAATAGTCGGGCATGCATCTTCTTCATCGTTCACGCCATCGTTGTCGGAATCGGGAACAGGGCAACCCTGGTAACGTGCTACGCCGGGTTGTGTAGGACATTTATCCTCGTCGTCGTTGATGCCGTCTCCATCTGTATCAGGGATGGGGCAACCATTGTACTTGGCAACACCTGCCACATCAGGGCACTTGTCGTCTTTGTCGGCAATACCGTCTTTATCTCTGTCGGGGCAACCTTGCAAGGCAGCCAGGCCCGGAGCATCAGGACAAGCATCGATGCTGTCGGGAACGCCATCGTTGTCGCGGTCAACAACCGGTGGTGGTGGCGGAGGAGGAATAACCTTCGGCTCGCGGGGGCCACGCAGTGATTGCGCCACACCAATTGAATAGAAAAGGCTGTTGGGTACTTTCTCGCGGTCGAAGCTCACGCGGTAGTTGGCTTGCAGGAAAATAAAAGTTTCCTGTTTCAGGTTGAACTGAAAACCTACACCCAGCGGAGCATAAGGCTGGATCTTGCTCTTGTAATAATTACCGGCACCGATGCCTGCCGTCAGGAACGGAGAAAAGAAGCGGTCGCTGCGCAGCAGGAATGCATGCAGGGATGCTTCCAGTTCGTTGGAGTAATCTTTTGATTCAGGCGTTTCAGCGGTAGAGAAATCAGGATTGAATGCACCATTATAGCGTACGGAGAAATCCAGTTTCTTACCTAGACCGTGCCAGTAATAAGCAGAGAAACCGGCGGCCATATTTTTCACTTTATACCAGGGATAATCTTTCAATACATCGCTGAGCGAAGTGTTGCTGATAGCGGTTGGCGTACTGAAGTCGGTAAAGTTAAAGCTGAATCCGAGTGCAGATTTTTTCTGCGCCTGTGCGGCCAGGCCAAGGATCAGCAAAGAGACAAAAAGAAAACTCTTTTTCATCATTGCGATTTAGGTTATAAAAAAACTCCTGCAGTGGTGCCGAGTAAGATGGACGACAGCTTGAAAGTCCTCTGCAGCAGACCGTTGTACTAAAACGGGTCGCAAAGGTAAGTATGTTGGCTTAACGGAAGAGAAGGTTGTGTCAAATTTCGATGGGCATACCCTGATTATCGCCGGATGCCCTGATCCGGCAGTTGGCTTGTCAGGCTGATACGGCGACCGAATGGATAGCCGCACTCATTTCCTGGATCAATCCGGGATCTTTTTCAATCGCATTGCCTACTACGATCACATCGGCGCCGGCTTTGCAATTGAGGTAAGCTTTTTCAGGTGTGGTAATACCGCCACCAATGATCAGCGGTACTTCGATCTGGCGTGCTACCACGTTGATCATTTCTTCGGTGATGGCACGGCGCGCACCGCTTCCCGCATCCATATAGATAAGCTTCATGCCCAGCATTTCACCGGCCATGGCCGTACACATCGCAATTTCGTTTTTATCGGCCGGCACGGGGGAGGCATTGCTGATATAAGAAACCGTAGTAGGCGCTCCACCGTCAACCACGATATAACCGGTTGGCATGATCTCCAGTCCGCTTTGCTTGACAAACGGTGCAGACACCACATGTTGTCCGATCAGGAGCTCAGGATTCCTTCCGGAAATAAGGGATAAATAAAGCAAGGCGTCTGCGTGGCGGGATACCTGCGCCGGGCTACCGGGAAAAAGTATAAGGGGAATGGAAGAATGCTGGCGGATATGCTGAAGGCATTCGTCCAGGTGATTCGAGATAACGAGACTTCCGCCTACGAAGAAATAATCTACCTGGGCAGTGTGGGCAAGTCCGATCAACTCATCCAGTATGGTTTTGTTCACTTTATCAGGATCGATCAGCACGGCAAAAGATTTCTTGCCTTGTTGCTTTCGTTCAGTAAGTGAATGATAAATAGCCGACTTCATCCGGTACCGGTTGGTTAATGCAAAAATGCGAAAACTTTTTGATTTACAAAGGTTTTTAGCGATTCAGGGCTTGCCGTTTCGGGACAAAGATAAGGCTTCCGGGCTCAAAGTCGGAGATAGGTGGCCAGCTGAGCGATATGATTATTGGTAAACCGGTCCCCGCGGCCCGACACATATTGGTTCATATAACCGGCTTCCAGGTCGAAAGATTTATTGATCCGGTACCCGATTGCCAGGTAAACCCGGTTCTGATCGAAGAATTTTCCGTTGACCCGGTCGTTGTTGGCCACGTTGACGAATACCTCATTTTGCAAAGCAGCAAAAAAACCTTCCGTAAAAGAAGCCTGCTGCCGAAGCGGAAGAATATTTCTGATAAAATAACGCGCACGGTGGGATGTAACCGTACTGGTCTTTTCCAATTCATTATTGACCACCGCCGTTCTTGCCAGCAACCGCTGCTCCAGGCGGAAACGGTGTTGGGTGAATACGGTTTTTATTTTATGGTTATAAATCAACTGCTGCCAGATGCGGTGCTCAGGAATATAAGCCGAAAGATTTCCGGAACGGTTACGGTTGCTGATGTAAGCATAACCCGCTGTAAGAATCAGGTTTTTGTTTGCATGAAAATTAATGCCGGAACGCAGCAGCAAGGTTTGCATTTGTTTTAATTCATCTGTGCTGCGCCATTGCACATCCGCGTGAACACTGAATTTTTTATTGAGCTTAAATGTGTTAAACGACGCACCCCAGCCGCTGAATTGTGATTGTGCGGAAACGTTCAATGTGCTTAATGTAAAGAGAAGAAGTAAGCAAACGCAGACCTGTTTTTTCATGCGACAAAAGAACGAAAAATTCAAGTTATAGATTCGTTAGAATTATGTTACCGGAATATGAAGCGTTGTTTTCAGCACGAAATATGCAAGGCTATAAAGGCTCCGGAATTTGTGTGATAGTTTACTGATATCGACCCGATTTTCCAAAAAACCGGGTCACAAAAAAATAACATAATGTGCATAAAGGGGCGAAGCCGCACTGGTGCCGCAATACGGGATTTCCCGGATGCCTTTTCCACAAATGTGCATATCTGTGACCTTGAATAGTTCCATTTTAGAAATAGTTTCGTAGAGACCTCTCCGGTAAACCATTTTCTCCAAAACCGTCTAAATACAAACCCAGAAAAACTTCAGTTATGGCCAGCAAAAAAGACACTGCCGCTAAAAACGGGCTGACGTTTCGTCGCCGTTTCACAAGCGATACCATTCATGTTTTTGATCAGTTTGAATATGATTACCGCACTTCCGTAATACGTAACCCTACGGGTGAAGTAGTATTTGAAATGAACAATGTGGAAGTACCGAAGCAGTGGAGCCAGATTGCCACGGACATCCTGGCGCAGAAGTATTTCAGAAAGGCTGGTGTACCTCAACCGGATTGCAGCCTTGGCCGCGAAACATCTGCCAAACAGGTAGCGCATCGCCTGGCTAATTGCTGGAGAGTATGGGGCGAGCGATATGGTTATTTCGCCAGCACACAGGACGCACAGATTTTCTATGAAGAACTGGTATATTCTATCCTCGCACAAATGTGTGTGCCCAATTCACCGCAGTGGTTCAATACCGGACTGTACGAAAGCTATGGCATTACCGGTAAACCACAGGGACACTATTATGTGGACCCCAAAGATGGTCAATTAAAAAAATCAACAAACGCATACGAACGTCCCCAGCCTCATGCCTGTTTTATCCTGAGTGTGGATGACGACCTGGTGAATGAAGGTGGTATCATGGACCTATGGGTTCGTGAAGCACGCATCTTCAAATATGGTTCAGGTGTTGGCACCAACTATTCCAATCTTCGTGGTGAAGGCGAGAAGCTGAGTGGTGGTGGCACTTCTTCCGGCCTGATGAGTTTTCTCAAGATCGGTGACCGCGCAGCAGGCGCTATCAAGAGTGGCGGCACTACACGCCGGGCAGCCAAGATGGTTTGCCTCGATCTTGATCACCCCGAGATAGTGGAATTCATCAACTGGAAAGTAGAAGAAGAAAAGAAAGTGGGCGCACTCATTGCGGCAGGTTACCCTTCCGGTTATGAAGATGAAGCTTATAAAACAGTAAGCGGGCAAAATTCCAATAACTCCATCCGCATTCCTAATTCCTTCTTTAAAGTACTGGAAGAAGATGGCGACTGGGAATTGAAAGGACGTATGGATGGACGCGTGATGAAAAAAGTACCTGCACGTGAATTGTGGAACCAGGTGGCTTACGCTGCATGGCGTTGTGCAGATCCGGGTACGCAATACAACACTACGATCAACGAATGGCATACCTGTCCCGAAGGTGGTGAGATCCGCGCATCCAATCCCTGCTCGGAATACATGTTCCTCGACAACACGGCGTGTAACCTTGCATCCGCCAACCTGATGAAATTCTTTGACACGGAAAAAAATGTATTTGACGTAGAAGGCTACGAATACAATTGCCGTCTGTGGACAGTGGTACTGGAAGTATCTGTATTGATGGCGCAGTTTCCCTCCAAAGAAGTGGCGCAACTGAGTTATGAATACCGCACGCTCGGTCTCGGATATGCCAACCTCGGCACCATGCTGATGGTAAGCGGCATTCCTTACGATAGCGAAGAAGCCCGTGCCGTAGCAGGCGCCATCACGGCGATCATGACCGGTATAGCCTATAAAACTTCTGCGGAGATGGCACAGGCACTCGGTGCCTTCCCCCGGTTTGAAGAAAACAGGCAACATATGATGCGCGTGATGCGCAATCACCGTCTCGCCGCCTACGATGCGGATGAGTACGAAGGACTGAGCCTGAAACCACAGGGGTTGAAAGCGACTTATTGTCCCGATTACCTGCTGAAAGCTGCCTGTAAGGCCTGGGACGATGCAGTGGAATTAGGAGAAAAATATGGCTATCGCAATGCACAGGCAACCGTGATCGCTCCTACAGGAACGATCGGGCTGGTAATGGACTGTGACACCACGGGCGTTGAACCAGACTTCGCGCTGGTGAAATTCAAAAAACTTTCCGGAGGCGGTTATTTTAAAATCATCAACCAATCGGTGCCGGTAGCCCTGAAAAATCTTGGCTATAGTGAGAAAGAAGCGGATGCTATTGTGAAATATGCGGTAGGTGCCGCTTCGTTTGCAGGAGCTCCTTTTATCAATCATCAATCGTTGAGTGAAAAAGGATTCATTGCAGACGAGATTAAAAAACTGGATGCGGCCGTATCATCGGCGTTTGACATTGCCTTTGTGTTTAACAAATACACACTGGGTGAAGAATGTCTGCAACGCCTTGGCTTTACATCCGAACAATACAACGATTTTGAATGGAGCCTGCTGGAAGCATTAGGTTTCAGCGACGAGCAGATCGAAGCAGCCAATGATTATGTGTGCGGAACAATGATGATCGAAGGGGCGCCGTTGCTCAAAGCAGAACACCTGCCGGTATTTGACTGTGCCAACCGCTGCGGCAAAAAAGGTCAGCGATACATCCATGCTCACGGACATATCCGGATGATGGGTGCCACACAACCGTTTATCAGCGGAGCCATCTCCAAAACCATCAACCTGCCCAACGAAGCAAGCGTGGAAGAAATAGCCGACGCTTATTACCTGAGCTGGCAGTTGGGGCTGAAAGCAAATGCCCTGTATCGTGATGGCTCAAAGCTTTCGCAACCACTGAGCAACAAATCAGACAAAAAGAAGAAGACAGAGGAAGCAAAAGAAACTACGCGGGAAGAGACGGCAGATGTGCCGTTATCCACCATCGTCGATCTCAGCAAACTGACGGTAGAAGAATTGCTGGAAGAAGTGCAGAAACGTGTACAGGCATCACCCGATACCAAGCTCAAGCGCAAACTGGCAAGCATTGTTGAACGCCGCTCGCTGCCGGCCAAACGTCGCGGCTTTACACAAAAAGCAAAGATCAACGGACAGGCGGTATTCCTGCGTACGGGCGAATACAATGATGGTACGCTCGGTGAGATTTTTATCGATATGGCGAAAGAAGGCGCCACCATGCGCAGCATGATGAACTGTTTCGCGATCTCCATTTCGATCGGTCTGCAGTATGGGGTGCCGTTGGAAGAATTTGTAGACAAATTCGCCTTTACCAAATTCGATCCTTCCGGATTTGTGGAGCATCCGAATATCCGCTCAACCACATCCATTGTTGACTTTATCTTCCGTGTGTTGGGTTACGAATATCTCGGCCGTACCGATCTCGTGCACATCGTGGATGAGCCCAACGTGATGAATACGGGTGCGGATGAATGGGATGAAATACCAACCAATCTCGAATATGCCAGCCAGGAATTGTCCAGTGTGCGCATAACCGCGGCATCGGGCCCTGTGCAGCATGTAAAAGCTATACGCACCACGCCGGCAAAAACAGAGGCCGGGAGCATGGAAGCAGTGAATGCAGCGGCAAAGAATATGCAAAGCGATGCGCCTGCCTGTAATGTGTGTGGTCACATCATGATGCGCAGCGGAACCTGTTATAAATGTTTGAACTGCGGCAATCAGGGCGGATGTAGTTAACTCAAAAGTCAAAATTCAAAAGTCAAAAAAGCCCCGACAGTGCAGACCGTCGGGGCTTATATGTGTGATCAAATGTTTTCGTGGCTAAGTCAATCGGCTGTTATACCTATAACTTAGTACTTAAAACTTATTACTTACCTCGCTTTGTAAGAAAATTTCTGTCCGGCTACAGTTGCTTCGGCCATCAGTCCGCCTTTGGTTTGGGTGAAGACCATCAGGCCATCGGTATATTGTGCATTGGCAGATGCGCCTTCTGTAGCGGCTATGGCACCGAGTTGGGCTGAGAATTCTACTTTATTGGCCTTGAAGCGGTCGAGTGCAGCTTTGTTTTCAAAGAAAACAACTTCGCGGTAGGCTTGCCCGCCGATTTGCGCGCCAACGCTCACCTGCTTGAGCTCTGCACCTCCCACTAATTTTCCCTGCTCGTATACGGCACCGGCACCTGCCGCACCGCCTACTACTACACCACCTTTACCCACATTGGGGAAAATGGCATACCCGTAAGACGAGGTAAATAATTTAGCCATGTTGGCGTCAGCTTTGATGAATTCGGCTTTGGCCGTCTTGCTGTCCTGTACAATTCTGTTGCTTTGAGCGGAAATAACAAAAGGACTAAACAGGATGGCTCCTAAAAGGGCTATAATACTGCGTTTCATGTTGATTAAGTTTGGTAAAAAAATGTTCTTACCAGTAAGGATGCAATTTGTTTGCCATACTCAAACAACAATTCAAAATTCAAAAGTCAAAATTCCAAAGTTCCAGGGCAAAAGTCAGAACAGAATTGAGAATCAGTCAACGGTCAATATTCTTAGCGCCTTAATTACTTTGCGGCTTTGCGTGAAAAAGAACCGGGACACATGAGCAAAGAACTCCCCATCGCCATCCGCGTTCTTTTTAACTTTTTACTTTTGAATTTTAACTTTCCTAAGGTTTGTAGTATTCAATCAGTTCCTCCGGCTGTTCCAAAAAGGTGAGGCGGTCAACGGCTTCCTGGTATAAAAAGCCTTCCTGTTCCATGCGATGGATATGTTTGCGGAGATCGTTATAAAAGCCGTCGGTGTTGAGGACAAATAGCTGCCGGTCGTGGATCGACAATTGATTCCAGGTGACCATTTCAAATAACTCGTCCAGCGTGCCGAATCCGCCCGGGAGCACCAGCGCGGCGTCGCAGAGGTCGTACATCTTTTTCTTGCGGCTGTGCATGTCGTCTACCACAAATAATTCGGTCAGTCCCTTGTGTTCGCGCTCCCAATCAACGAGTACCTGCGGGATAACTCCGATCGCTTTTCCACCGTGTTGCAATACGGTATCTGCGATCAATCCCATCAGCCCCACGCTGCCACCGCCATACACCAGTCCGATGTCATTTTCAGCCATCAGTTGCCCGAGTGTGCGGGTTGCTTCGCCAAAGAGGGGGTTGTTACCGGTTTTGGAACCGCAAAAAACTGCAAGAGAACGTATTAGCATGGGTGACAATTATATATTTGCAGCAAAGGGAATACAAATTTATTTATCTTCAAAAATTCAATTGAGAGGAAGTTAAGTTATAGGTTATAAGTTTTGACTATGGTTCGTGTATACACGAACCAGGAAATATTCACGATTGACGATTGACCATTCACTTATTGACTCATTCACAATTGCCAATTGACAATTCACTCCCGATACTTCGGGATTGACTTTTGAATTTTGACTTTTTAATTTTTACCACATGTCTGCAGGCCTTCTGTTTTCTTTCGTTATCGGCTACTTCGCTTTGCTGCTCGTAGTCGCCTGGATCACTTCGCGCAATTCCAATAACGATACGTTCTTCATCGGTAATAAAAACAGCAACTGGATGCTGGTGGCCTTCGGCATGATCGGCACTTCCTTGTCCGGTGTAACTTTCGTGAGCGTACCCGGCGGTGTGGGAGATATTGCCGGGGGAGGGTTCAAAGGGTTTGCCTACATGCAGGTAGCTATCGGTTACCTGATCGGTTACGCCGTGATCGCCTTTGTTTTATTGCCTCTTTATTACAAACTCAACCTGACTTCCATTTATAATTACCTGAAGCAGCGGTTTGGCAACATTGCTTACAAGACCGGCGCGCTTTTCTTCATCATCAGCCGTACTGTGGGGGCCACCGCCAGACTTTACCTGGTAATTAATATTCTTCAGTTGTTCATCCTGGATCGCATGGGCGTGCCGTTTGTGGTAACGGCGTCCTTCATCCTGCTGATGATCCTGCTGTATACTTTTGAAGGCGGTGTACGCACCATCGTTTATACCGACACCTTACAAACCACGTTGATGGTGACAGGGCTCATCGTTTGTGTGATTTACATTCTCAGCAATCTCAATATCAGTGGCGGCGAAGCGCTCAGCCAGATGCACGACCGCGGTTACCTCAATATTTTCAATTTTGATGTCAACAGCAAAGGGTTTTTCTTAAAACAAATATTGGGAGGCGCTTTTATCACGATCGCCATGACGGGGCTTGACCAGGAAATGATGCAGAAAAACATCAGCGTTAAAAAACTGGGCGACTCACAGAAGAACGTAATGACCATGGCAGTGGTAATGACCGGCGTATTGTTCCTCTTCCTGATGCTGGGCGGTTTGCTGTATATGTTTGCACTTTCAAAAGGCGGCGAATACCAGGATGTGCTGGTTAACGGCCAGGTGGTAGGCAAACAGTTACTGATCGATCATCCGAAGATTCCGGGCGAACAACTCAATGTGATCGGCGATAAAATGTTCCCTTCCATTGCGATGAACTTCCTGCCGCCGGCGATTTCCATCATCTTTATCATTGCCCTGATCTCCGCATTGTTCCCAAGTGCAGACGGCGCACTGACGGCACTGACGTCTTCTTTCTGTATCGACATCCTCGGATTGAAAGAGCGGGATGATCTTGATGAGAAAGGCAAGAAGAAAGTCAGGTTGACCGTACACTTCTCGTTTGCCATCGTGTTCCTGCTGTGTATCCTGGTCTTCTATTGGCTCAATAACAATAGTATTATCGATATCATTCTTGACCTGGCGGGTTATACGTACGGACCGTTGCTGGGCCTGTTCTCGCTTGGCATTCTGACCAAACGCCGTATCCGCGACAGTTTCTCGATCACAATCGTATGCCTGGTGGCGCCGGTGCTTTCTTATTTCCTGGCGAAATATGCCAAAGATATTTTCGGTGGTTACCAGATCGGTATCGAACTGCTGATCATCAATGGTCTGCTCACCTTCCTGGGACTGCTGCTGCTTTCCGAAAAGCCCGGCCGCGATCCCCAGGCAACCGTAGTGCCGGCCTGAGGCTGAACGGATTATAGAAACCGTCTTTGGAAAAAGGGTGTATCTTTGTGCCTATGGAGCTGGTACACCCTGATGTGGAATTATACGCCGCGGCACTCAGCAGTCCTGAAGAGGCACTGCTGGAGGAAATTTCGGTGTTCACTTCGCAGCATCACCGCGAGCCGCACATGCTCAGCGGCCACGTGCAGGGTAAGCTGCTGCAGATGATCAGCCATCTCTTACAACCGAGACGCATCCTGGAGATTGGCACCTTTACCGGGTACAGCGCGCTTTGCCTGGCTTCAGGTCTGGTACCCGATGGTGTATTGCATACCATTGAATTACGCGAGGCCGACGCCCAACTGGCGCGCCATTTTTTCGACCGCTCGCTTTACGGATCAAAGATCATAAGCCACCAGGGAGCGGCAGCTGAGATCATTCCCACCCTCAACGAAACCTGGGACCTGGTTTTTATCGACGCAGATAAAACCGGCTATGTTGAATATTTTAACCTCGTTTTGCCGGCAGTTCGGCAAAACGGATTTATTTTAGCAGATAATATTTTTTTTCACGGAGAAGCGTTAAAAGAAGAGCCCTCCGGCAAAAGTGCCAGGGCCATCCGAACGTTTAACGACTATATCCGGTCACGCGCGGATATAGATAAAGTAGCATTAACTATCCGGGACGGACTGTATCTGATCCGGAAACTGTAACGAATACCGATGATAACCATGCGCCGTATTTTGATCTGCCTGTGTTTGCTCGTTGCTTCAACGGCTTTACAGGCGCAGGACAAGAACATCATTCAAACGTATATCGAAACTTATCGTGAACTGGCCATCGCTGAAATGCAGCGTACGGGTGTGCCGGCGTCTATCAAACTGGCGCAGGGCATTCACGAAACTATGGCGGGCACCAGTGTCCTCGTCAACAAATCCAACAACCATTTTGGTATCAAGTGCAAGTCTACCTGGAAAGGTGAATCCGTGTCGCACGACGATGATGCGCGCGGTGAATGTTTCCGTAAATATGTAAGAGCGGAAGATTCGTATAAAGATCATTCCGATTTTCTGCGCGGCAACCAGCGTTATGCATCGCTGTTTGCACTCGATCCCGAAGATTATAAAAACTGGGCATACGGGCTGAAAAAGGCGGGTTATGCCACCAATCCCAAATACCCGGTGATCATCATCAAACTGATCGAAGATTATAACCTGCAGGACTATACACTGATCGCCCTTGGTAAGAAACCCGCTGGTGATATCATGGTGGCAAAAAGAGAGATGCCCGCCAATGACCTGCCTGTTGTGGCCGCGGTACAACGTGAAGAAATGATCGCACCACCTGCCTCGGAAAAAACATATCCTGACGGAGAATTCCGAATCAACGATACCAAAGTTGTCTTCGCCCGCAAAGGCACTTCCTTCCTCGCCATTGCGCAGCAATACAATATTCCGCTGAAGCGTTTATTTGAATTCAACGACGATATGCCCGAAGAAGAAGAAGTGGCTTTTGATCAACTGCTTTTCCTGCAGCGCAAACGCAAAACAGGCGCTACGGATTTTCATCTTGTGCAGCCCGGCGAAACGATCTACGATATTGCGCAGGAAGAAGGCATCCGCCTCGAAAGCCTGCTCGAATATAATCACCTTACCGAAGAGCAGGACCCCGCTGCCGGAGAAATGCTTTACCTGAAAAAGAAAGCACCTTCAAAGCCCAAACTGGCTGCAACAACCGGCGAGCAATTGCCTGCCGCCCAGGTAGCACCGGTGAAAGCTTCCGCCACCTATGTAACTCATGTAGTGCAGCCGAAAGAAACCCTCTATTCCATTTCCCGTAAATACCAGGTACCGGCCGAATCCATTACCGAATGGAATCAATTGGTTGCCGTGCTTAAACCAGGACAAACACTCAAAATCTATAAATAACTGCTATGGGGGCCATCAAGGTACACGATAAATCATTTGACATTTACCTTTCTGAAGCAACGATCCAGGAACGCATTGGCGAACTGGCCGCTTCCATTAACCGCGATTATGCCGGTAAACGTCCTTTCTTCATTGCCGTGCTGAATGGTTCGTTCATGTTTGCCTCCGACCTCTTCAAGCAACTGACCATCGATGCGGAGATCTGTTTTATCAAACTCGCTTCCTATAAAGGCATGAAGTCTTCGGGCAATGTGGTCACCTCTATCGGTCTCGACGATGATATATTTGGAAAAGATGTGATTATCGTTGAAGACATTGTTGACACCGGTAAAACCTTGCACGATTTCCTGCCAAAGCTGGAACATCAGCAACCTGCTTCCATGCGCATTGCCACGCTGCTGCACAAGTCAGAAGCTACTACTTACCCGCTTGCCCTCGACTATGTAGGCTTTGATATCCCCAACAAATTTGTGGTAGGATATGGCCTGGACTACGATGGACTGGGGCGCAACCTGAAAGAGATCTATCAACTCGCGGGTTGAGCTTACTGTTAAAATCCATTGGCGTCTCTTAATTCTCAATATATAGTGGTAAGTTAGTGAAGCGGTTGCCACCATTTACCGAACTGTCACGCAAGCCAACTGTATGTTTCGTTGAGAATTACTTGCCAAATATTGCTGCTGCTTTTGCTGTTTGCGAAAGTTCATGGCCAGTCGCATTACATTCGTGGAGAAGTAAAAGATGAGAATGGGAATGCGCTGCGGAATGTGACGCTGTTACAGCTTCGCACCGGTTATGCATTTACCACCGGCAGCACCGGCACGTTCGGCATCATCTCCAATCAGACCAGTGATTCATTTTCTGTAAAACTTTCCGGCTTCGGCGAAGTACGGTGTCTGCTGAATGCGGCCATCTTCAATACAATCCGTTTAAAAGCGTTGCCGAGTAATGCCGGTTCGCGCCGCCGGGATAAGTTATCATCGATCACCAAAGGATTGGGAAGAGAAGAGCAGCGGCGGTGGTTTGCCGGGCAGGAAACCTATGAGAATCTTCTGGAAAACCGCTTCATCAGTGCCGCGCGCTATCCCAACACCGGGTTTTCTCCCAACGTAGACAAAGCCTCTTACAGTAACATCCGTCGTTTCATTCATACCGGATCCATTGTGCCTCCTGATGCGGTGCGCATCGAGGAAATGCTCAACTACTTCAATCTCGGTCATGCCGACCCGCCACCTGGTGAGCTATTTGCCGTTAGGCCTTCTATAGGTCCCTGCCCCTGGAACAACCAAAACCGGTTGTTATATGTGGGGCTGTCGGCGCGGCGTATGAACCTGGATACATTACCGCCAAGCCACCTCGTGTTTTTAATAGACGTATCTGCTTCGATGGACATGCCGAATCGTTTGCCTTTGCTGCAATCGGCTTTCCGGATGCTGGTAAGTAACCTGCGGGACAAAGACTCTGTATCGATAGTTGTATATGGTGGGGCAACAGGGATCATGTTGCCCACAACAAGTGGAGGAGAAAAAGACAAAATCAACCAGGTGATCGATGAACTCGTGCCGGGTGGATCGACACCGGGCGAATCAGGTATACAACTGGCTTACCAGGTAGCCAAAACACACTTTATCGAGAAAGGAAACAATCGCGTAATACTGGCGACCGATGGAGATTTTAATGTTGGGGTAAAAACAGAAACGGAATTAGACGAACTGATCTCTTCGCATCGCGAATCGGGGATATATCTTACTTGTCTGGGTGTAGGAATGGGGAATTATAAAGACTCAAAAATTCAGATGCTGGCGCGGAAGGGAAATGGCAACTTTGCTTATCTCGATAACTTCCAGGAAGCGGAGAAAGTGTTGATGACAGAATTTACGCAGACCTTATATGCGGTGGCGGATGATGTGTACATGAGTGTGCAATTCAACGAAAAGAAAGTACGTGAATACCGGTTGATCGGGTTTGATAACAAGATGACGGCGGTATGTGATACGTTTTCGATAGTAGAAGGAGGGGAGGTCGGGTCGGGTCATTCGATGGTGGCGGTGTTTGAGATAGTGCCGGTGGAGCAGCATGGCAGCATGGAAGGATTGGCAAAATTTATATTGGATTATCGTCCGTCGGGTGGCGCAATGGCGGTGAGGAAAGAATGGGCGGATTGTTGCGGGGAGGCTTCTCCCGCGCCTGAAGATCGTTTTGCTGCGGGTGTGGTGATGTTTGGTTCCCTATTGCGGGGATCGATGTATACGCGCAACATGAAATGGGATGAAGTGGTAAGTTATGCGGAAAAAAATACAGATGTGAATGATCCGTCGCAAAGGGCATTTCTGAGCCTTGTGCAGCAGGCGAAAACGATTTATACAAAGCAGAAAAGGAAGAAAGGGCGTTAAAACAGGCCAATGTGGAAATGTGCCTGCCTTCGGGGCCATGTGAAAATGTAATATGTCGTGAAGGGCTGTTTCTCACACTATTCACCTATTGTCTTACTCACGATTGACGATTGTACTCACGCTTTTTGACTTTTTACTTTTGAATTTTGACTTTTTTACTTGGCAGGTAATTTGAAGTATATATACTCTAAATATACTTGCCATGATTTCCCTGATATCCAATCTGCCGCCCGATCTGCTGGGCATAATTGCCACGCATGAAGTAAGCCGTGAGGAATACGAGCAGGTGGTATTGCCGGCGATGCAAAAGCAATTGGATCAGACTGGAGCGTTGAACTGTCTGGCGGTGGTGGATACCATGCCGGGTCGTTTTAGTGCCGGTGAATGGTGGCCGGCAGCGATGACCAAACTAGCAAAAATGGGTAAGTGGCGCCACATCGCGATCGTCACTGATTCGGAGCGTGTCAACCGCTTACTGGAAATGTTTCGTGAGGCTATTCCTGCTGAACTGCGGGGCTTTGGTCCCGGCCAGGTGCAGGAGGCGATTAAGTGGGCGAGAGGTTGATTTGATATAATTTGATTTTTTCGCGCAGAGGAATGAAGAATTTACCGATTGACCATCCGCCCGTTTTTTGAATTTTGACTTTTTAATTTTGACTTTTTCCCCGAGGTTTGTAGCTGAGCCAACAATATGATCATCGATTTAAGCCATCGCTGATCATGTCTTCCCAACCAACCACCATCGTATGCGGAAAGATCAGCCCACCGAAAAAGGTGTAGAAACATTCGCACTAAGGCTGTCTGATTATCTGGGTGTGGAAATTAAGGGTGCTTATTTCGGGGAGGGAGGTACAACTCATATTAGCTTTGGCGCTTACGGAGGGAATACGTTTACTCAATCGTTTTCAGCGGGCCACGTAGAAGGACTAAGGAAAGGGCTTACTTTAAATGGTTTTTTTCATACTCATCCTAGTACTAACATAAGTACATCAGATCGAATAGTGCCATCCAAGCGAGATATAGAAACGCGAGATGAGGCTTAAAATTAACGCCGGCGTTAAAGTTCTATTTATTAACAGCTCCTCTGGCTTATGGTGATTCATACCCGTTTAAGATTGATTATACAACAGGGTTTTAAAAGCGATAAGCATAAATACGTGTCAATGAGAAAAATGTTAAGTACTGCCGCTATAAGTATGTCTGTTTTTATTAGTTGTACTACTACAAGGGTTTCGGATACAAAAGGCAAACATACAGATGACCCAATAGAAGTTGCTATTGCGGATTATGCAAAGACTAGTAAACAGTTTAAAAAGGAAAAAGTATTTGTCGTAACCCGGTATGACACACTATATAAGATGGAGTTGGTGAAATCGGATAGTCAGGTATATAAATGGGTACGGGGGCAGATTTACGATAGGATCCTGGCTGTGAATATTATTTCAGGCAATAAGCAGTTTTCTGCTAAAATGTGTCCAACTCATGCTTTAGAGATAAGAGGTAAATTGTTTTACTGGGGGAAGAGGGGGTTGCCCCAACTTCAGAAACCATGAATCTTTTAAGCAAGTATAATCTGATTCAAACGGATATCGACAGCCGTACTTCGCTTCCGGAAAGGCTTACTGATGATTCACAGAAAGGAGCGGACTATTTCTTTTGCCGTAATAATATTTACAAATACAAGGTTGTAAACACAACTAAGGCTATCGGTTACTATGAACCTCCTTATGTGGGCTGTGATAATAAAGAGTAGACTTTATTGTTAGCCGTAAAAGATGGCGGGAGACAAGGTGGATGTGTTTGGAAAGAGCCATTGGTACACACCCAATACATCTGGTTCTCCGAATGTGGCACCGGTTGCGTTGGATATCTTATCAGGCTTACTCGGCGCACCGGGCAGTGCGGCAGCCGGTAAAGCCACGGCCAGCCAGTTGAATGCGATCACCGATATCACTACGCCGCTTGGCGCCTTTATCAATGACCCAAGCCGTGACGATGCGAGCTACCCGCAACGCCCCAAAGCCTTTATCAACTATATCTTCTTCGACGAGCAATTCAAGATGGTCAGCGGTGGCGCCAGCCCGGTAAATCCGACTGGTTTTACCAAAGATCATTTCTCTGACCTGCAAAATCTCGCTGCCACCAAAAACGGTTATCTTTATGTCTATGTGAGTAACGAGAGCCCGGTGAATGCCCTGTGCCGATACTTCGGCATTCTTTGATATCCCGAAGTATCGGGATGCAGTTGGTGCATACGCGCAGTCCGTTATTGGAAGAGACTCATTATTATCCTTTGTCCCGAGAATTCGGGATGACGATGGCGGGGATAAGTCATAAAGCGGCCGGCGAGTTGAAGAACCGGTTTAAATACAACAGTAAAGAAGAGCAGCGGGAAGAGTTTAGTAATGGCAGTGGGTTGGAAACTTATGATTACGGATTGCGCATGTACGATAAACAAACAGGAAGATGGTTTCAAATAGATCCGAAAGTTGAGAAATATGCTGATTTGTCTCCATATAATTATGTTCTAAACAATCCCATTACATATATTGATCCCGATGGCGCCGATGCTAGAGTGGGAATTGATAGTGCTAACCGAACAATAACACTGTCATCTACTATTTATGTGCGCGGGTATAATGCGAAACAGCAAGTAGGAAAATATAACGAGTTTTTAGAAAAGAATAAAGATCTATTGAGTGGAAAATTCACTGATGAAAATGGGATGGAGTGGTCAATTAGTTTAAATATGACCTTTGTCGAAGGTACCGAAGAGGATGAGACCCGGACAAGAGACAACCCTAACGGAGATAATATGTTGATTTTAAAAAGAGATGGCTCTCGTGCCAACGCAGAAAGTATCGATGGTAAGCAACCCAGATCAAAAATTGTCAGAGAAGATCCTGATAATATAATGAGTAGAATTATCGGAAGGTATGACGGTGCGGGACGCATGGCTATCATAAGATTTCAAAATGGTGCAGGAGATTTTGCTGAAGGAGGTACCGCCTTTCATGAGGTCCTTCATTTATTTGGACTTTCCGATAGATATGCTACTGAAAATGGACGATGGGCTGGAGTTCATTCAGGCTATGCAGGTGATATAATGGCTGTGCCGTCCGGCTATAAAGGTCGTTATACCATGAACAAAACTCACTGGAATAGTTGGGGAGACTACGTGACTAAGAATGGGCTTAAAAGCGGTGATATTATAAATGTTGTTGTGGACAAAGATCCGATAACTCAAAATCTAAGACAGCCATGAAATATTTTTCGATCATACTTTTATGCTTCTTAATGTCTTGTAACAAGGCAATATTTGTCAGCAAATCAAAAATTATACACGATCAGGCTGGTTATCTTTTCTATTACCAATCAGACAAATGCTTGTTTTTACCCAGCATAGATACTTCGATTGATAATTTCCTCAAGGATACCTCGATGAAAAAAGGATATTTTCTTAGGTCGGTATGCGGTATTGAGGGTTTAAAACACACGGCTAAAAAGGTGTATGTAGATATGGCGTACCAAGACGAGGCTGGTCATCGATTTGTCTTGTCGGATAGTGTGTTCATTAATGCTACAACCTTAAAATATTTGCCAGAGAAACGCTCACACGTCGACTTCAATGATATTATCGAATTCGAATATCAAGGGAGAATTTTCAGGATTGATGTCTCTGATGATTTTTATGGTAATGTCTTGTATGTTCCTGGAAATACAATGTAAAGGAATGAAGTTAGCAGGATTATTAAAAATGCCGATGTAGAGCATGATGAATGTAGATTGGCTTGTTAACCAAGATTGCAACAACTAGCCAACTGAACGAAATTACGGATATCACACACCTCCTTTGCGTCTATTACTGACCTGAATCGAACAATGCCTCATATCTTCTTCGACGAACAATTTAAGATGGTCAGCGGTGGCGCCAGCCCGGTAAATCCGACTGGTTTTACCAAAGACCACTTCTCTGACCTGCAAAATCTCGCTGCCACCAAAAACGGTTATCTTTATGTCTATGTGAGTAATGAGAGCCCGGTGAATGTATTCTTTGACAACCTTCAGTTGCTTCATATGCGCAGTGCTGTATTGGAAGAAACGCACTATTATCCCTTTGGGTTGACGATGGCGGGAATTAGCTACAAATCAGCAGGAGAGTTGAAGAACCGGTTTAAGTACAACGGGATAGCTTATAATGATGATCTGGGAATTAATATTTATGAGGCTTTGTACAGAAATCTGGATCCACAAATAGGACGCTTTCATCAGGTAGATCTAGTTACTACATATTACGAAACGCCGTTTGCTTCAATGCAAAATAACCCTATAACAAAAAGGGATTGGTTGGGTAATTATTTTACTTGGGCAAATGGTGGGGAAGAAGCGTATAAGAAATTGAGAGCAGAGAATGGCAGGCGATTAAAGGGATATATAACTGAGTTATCCGCTCTTGATCTACATGACGAAAATAATTTGAATCAAATTTCCCAATTAACAAAACTGATAGACCGCCATACCGAATTAAATGCTCAATGGAATGAAATGGAGGAATCCGATGTGGAGTTTAATGTTTCTCTTGAAAATTCAGGCCCAGGAACAGGAGAGGGAACGGCAGGGTACAATATAGAAAAAAGGCGTATTGATATTAAGCTTTATGGTAGAAACGGTAATTCATTTAATGTACTAGCGCATGAGTTAAGACATGGATATGGATATTTGGCGGGAGAATTTGTTGGAGGAAAATCGGAGCAGCTGTACGATTTAACAGATGAAGTTGTTGCAAATGATGTTGGATATTTATTCTTGGATAGAACAAATGCAAATCGTGTGGTAGATGGCTTTTTTACTGTTGAAAAATTTGCAGAAAATTCAACTACCGTTAATGGAAGTACATACAGTTTAATAAAAGATAGAAAAGTATCGCTAGCTTTAAATACTCCTGCAGCGATTCTTCTTCAATACACAAAAGATAGCTACATCAAAAGCTTTATTAATCGAAACAGTGCTAATGCAAATCTTACGATTCAAGATGCTTTAAATGCTGCCAACGAACTTGATAGAAAAGCAGGAAGAACGCCTACCTATATTTTTGGTAATGATCTAAAAAACCGTTAACATATGAAAGTTCTTATATTTTACATCGGAAGTTTGATCGCTACGATTATCCTTTATAGTTGTTCACCTAAAAATCTCGGCAAACTTACTTCATCTTCCAAAGATTCCATTTGGGGTGCGTTTGAGGCGAAAAATGCAAATGGTATTTGGATGGAATATTTGGAGTTAAGAAATGATTCTTCTTTTACTATGCGTGCAGGAACAGATGCGTATCATACCTATTCTTTTGGGTCATGGACTTATCGTTCAGACACAGTGGTACTAAATAGCATTTTTGATAAAGCGAATGTACCTGTTAAAGTATATGATTCAACTGATTCAGCTCATAGTGATACATTGATCATCGGATGGGTGAAGGATTTAAACGGAGATGTCTTGAAAGATGCAACGGTGTTTATCAACGGCGACACGACTAAGGGATGCATGCCGGTATTTAACGAGTGCAGATTTACGAAAAGACAAGTGAAAACTATAAAATTTGCCTTTTCAGACTATTCATCCAATTGGCTAACCCTTGATCCCAAGGCAAACTACCTGCTACCAATTCTTCAGACGAACATTTCTCTGGACAGGTTTGTCTTTTTGAAAAATTCAAAATTTTTATTCCAAGGAACGAAGCTTGTTCAATTATCAGAGAATACAAAAGAGAACCGTAAATGGGATAGCGTAAAAGATAACAATGCGTTGTAGAGATATCCACAAAAGAGAATCTAGGCCTATGCTATGTCACGAGTAGTAGTATAAAAAAGCCCCGATCAACTGACCAGGGCGTTTTTAAATTTTGACCCTTCGCCCGATACTTCGGGCAAGCTCAGTCCCGAAACTTCGGGATCGCTTTTGAATTAAGAAAATTTCTCTCTCAATTTATCAAAAAATCCTTTCTCCGATTTCTCGGGTTGTGGTTTCATATTGGGTGATTCGCCCAGTTTTTCCAGCAAAGCTTTTTCCTCCGACGTAAGATTTTGCGGCGTCCACACATTCACCTGGATCAACTGATCTCCTTTTTCATAAGAGTTGACAGCAGGGAACCCTTTTCCTTTCAGCCTGAATATTTTTCCCGCTTGTGTGCCCGCAGGTATTTTGATCTTCGCCCTTCCGTCGATGGTGGGCACTTCTACAGAAGTGCCAAACACCGCATCGGTGAAAGAGATATACAGGTCATACGCCACGTTGAGTCCGTCGCGCTGAAGGTCTTTGTGTGCTTCTTCTTCAATAAGAATAATCAGGTCACCAGCCATGCCACCACGTTCGCCGGCATTACCTTTTCCGTTTACATTCAGCTGCATGCCTTCCTGTACACCGGCGGGTACATCGATCGTAATCGTTTCTTCCGCGTATACACGTCCCTCACCTTTACAGCTTCCGCATTTCGCCGTCACCGTAGTGCCTTCACCGTTACAGGTAGGACAGGTGGTAACGGTCTGCATCTGGCCGAGGAAGGTATTCTGCACACGGCGTACCTGCCCGCTGCCCCCGCAGGTGCTGCAGGTTTGTACGCTATTTTTGTCTTTGGCTCCCGATCCGTTACAGGTGGAGCACACGACATATTTTTTTACCTTGATATTTTTGGTAACGCCTTTCGCAATTTCTTCGTAAGTCAGTTTCAGTTTTACACGGAGGTTGCTGCCGCGCACACCACGCGTTCTTTGTCCTCCGCCGCCGCGTCGCTGACCGCCGCCGCCAAAAAAGCTACCGAATACATCGTCACCGAATATATCTCCGAAGTTGCTGAAGATATCATCCATGTTCATGCCTGCGCCGCCGTTGAATCCGCCGCGTGCACCGGCACCCACACCCGCATGACCGTAACGGTCGTATTGCGCACGCTTGTCCGCATCGCTCAGGATTTCATAGGCTTCGGCTGCCTCCTTGAATTTTTCTTCCGCAGCTTTATCGCCCGGGTTGCGGTCAGGGTGATACTGCATGGCCACCTTGCGGTACGCCTTTTTTATTTCGTCTGCACTGGCTGATTTAGCCACTCCCAATACTTCGTAATAATCTCTTTTTGACATTGCTGGTAGCGTGTTTCTGGTGGATGTCTTATTTGCCTACTACAACTTTGGCGTGACGGATAATCTTATCATTGAGGTAATAACCTTTTACTACTTCATCTACTACTTTGCCTTTCGCTTCATCGGATGCCGCGGGAATTTCGGTGATGGCTTCGTGAAGGTCCGGGTTGAATTCCTGGCCTACGGTCTCCATGCGTTTCAGGCCGCGAGCCTGCAGCACGTTCCGGAGTTTGTTAAACACCAGTTGAATACCCTGTTTGTTCTGTGCCATGTCGTCGGATGTTTCCAACTGTTTTTCTGCACGTTCGGCATCGTCGAGCACGTCCAGCAATTCATTGATCACTTCGCGGCCTGCTGTCTGGATCGTTTCGATACGCTCTTTGGCACTCCGGCGACGGAAATTGTCAAATTCCGCGGCCAGGCGAAGGTACTTGTCCTTTGCCTCTGCCAGTTCTGCCTTCAGCTTATTGTCTTCATTATCAGCGGGCAAAGGATCGGTAAGATGCGTAGATCCCCCCATGTTTTCATCGGCGTTGATTCCGAAGTCTGCCTGGTTTTCAGCGCCGTTGTCCATTTGTTCGTTGATGTCTTTTTCTGCCATTTTTGTCAAAATTGTTTGCAAAGGTACGATTGTCAATAATACTGCCAAGCCATGCTTTGGGACAAAATGTCCGTTCGCGCCGCATCACCGCGACGTTTTGTATATCTTTGCCGGTTCTTATGGTGAAGGTATATCTCAGACGAAAAATTGCGCCGCGTATTGCAAACGGGCACCCCTGGATTTTTGCCAACGAAGTGGAGAAGGTGGAAGGCGAACCCGCCGGCGGCGAAACGGTTACTGTTTTTACGCATGACCGCAAGTATGTAGGCATGGGCTATATCAACCCGAAATCGCAGATCCTCGTACGTCTCCTCACACGCGAGAAAAATGTGGAGATCAACGAACAGTTTTTTCTCGACCGCATCCGCCAGTGTTGGGAATACCGCCAGCGTATCGGTTACGTGGAAAACTGCCGCCTCGTTTTCGGTGAGGCCGATGGGCTGCCACAACTGATCATCGATAAATTCAACGACTACTTCGTGATCCAGACATTGACGCTTGGCATGGATACCTGGAAGCCGGCTATTGTCAAAGCGTTGGAAACTATTTTTTCCCCGAAAGGAATATATGAGCGGAATGATGTGCCTGTTCGTGAACTCGAAGGTTTAACGCAACACAAAGGATTTCTGTCCGCGCCATTCGATACAAAGATCATCATCAATGAAAATGGATTACGTTTTCATGTAGACATCGAGAATGGCCAGAAGACGGGTTATTTCCTCGATCAGCAGGACAATCGCCGCGCCATCCGTCATATTGTAAAAGATGCCGACGTGTTGGGCGCATTTACCTATACGGGCACCTTTGAAATACACGCCGCTTCCTATGGTGCCAAATCTGTATTGGGATTAGACATCTCCGAGAATGCCGTGGAGCAGGCCAACCGCAATGCGGCGTTGAATGGCCTGGAAAAGATATGCCGTTTCGAGGCGGCAAATGCTTTTGATGTATTGAAACAGTGGGGGAAGGAGGGCAAACAATACGATGTGGTGATGCTGGACCCGCCTGCGTTTACGAAGAGCCGCGAAACCATACAAAAAGCCATCACGGGTTATAAAGAGATCAATCTGCGTGGCATGAAGCTGGTGAAACCAGGAGGATTTTTAGTAACCTCTTCCTGCACCAATCTTGTACATCCTGAATTATTTCTTCAAACCATACAAATGGCCGCCAAAGATGCGCGCCGTTCTATCAGGCAGGTAACTTTCCAGGCTCAGGCATCCGATCATCCGATCATCTGGGGAATGGATAATACGAACTACCTGAAGTTTCTGATTGTGCAGGTGCTTTGATGAATGTGAAAATGTGTCCCGGCAAGCCGGGAATGTGAAAATGAAATACATATTCTTTTGCATGTTAAACCCAAGCTGGAAATTACATTAAATGCATTTGCACATTTTCACACGGACCCAACGAAGTTGGGCACATTTACACATTTTCACATTACTTACTTACCTGAAACTTATTCGTGTCGATGATCTTGCCGGAAGCATCGATGAGGTGGTAGACGTATACGCCGCGGGTGAATTCTGTGAGGTTGACGGTTGTCTTTTCCTGCACATTTTGTTGTTCGAATACTTTTTTGCCAAGGAAACTATATACCTGCAGGGTCAATCCTTTCTGGTACCGGCTCTTGATCTCGAAGTTGATATAAGAGGTCGCCGGGTTCGGATAGAACCTGACTATTTTGGCCTCACCACCTCCCGCAGGCGTCGATTGTGCCTGGGAAGAAGTAGCCGAAAACAGTATGATAAGTAGTATAGGTAAAATTCTCTTCAACGAACCAAAGTTAATTTTATTTCCTCAATAATAGACCGTTTTAAGCATATACGCAAGTCATTTGCCGCAATTTTCTGACCTAATTGGGAATCAATTACTTACTTCCTGAGTGCCGGAGTTTTTTAACGAATTTTTCAGCCAATTTTAGCCATTTCCCCACGGATGGCGTCGAAATCCGGCACCTCACCCGCATTTTCCAATACTTCCGCGTAGCGCACGATACCTTCCTTGTCAATCAGAAAAGCCGACCGCTTCGATACTCCTTTCATGCCCAATGCAAACGTTTCGTACAAACTTCCATAATCCGCTGATGCCGTTTTGTTGAAGTCGCTCAGCAGGGAAAAATTCAGGCCTTGTTCCGCTTTAAATTTTGCCAACGTAAACGGCGAGTCCACCGAGATGCCCAGCACGCGGACATGCGCATCGTTGTACTGCGACAGGTTGTCGCGCACACTGCAAAGCTCTTTGGTGCATACACTGGTAAAGGCCAGGGGGAAGAACAGCAGTAAAACATTTTCTCCTTTCAGGGACGAAAGGGTTACTTCCTGTTTCTCTGTATCAGGTAACGTAAAATCAGGGGCTTTGTCGCCAATTCTTAAAGACATGGGGATGATTATTTTCGGTTAGAGAAGTAAAGGAACTACAAGAATCATTCCGCCGGAAATTGTGGATGCTGGCGGATGTTGCGAAGATAAGCAGTGGTTTCGTTGGTACGTTCGATAATGCTAATCAGGTATTGATACCCTGTTACACAACCATCTTCCGCAGCAACATAATGTGTTTTGAAATTTTCAGTGGAATTGCGCACATAACGGATGCCCGACTGGCGGAGCGTTTTGAAATCCGTGGCATGGCCTGCCGGCGAATACGATTCCGGGGGATTCGATGCACAAACTGGTTCGCCGTTTTGCGGAGCCGGCTTCTGCATGGCGGTTTTTAATTTTTCCCAGGCATTTTCTTCCCAGGTCTGAAGATTTTTTATGCATATAGCGGCTGCAGCCACATCAGGTTGCGGACTGAATTGTGCTTGCTTCTCCGAGAACTTTTTATACTCCGACAGCAATTGATCACGGCTATCCTTTAAGGATTTTACCACTACTTTTTTCTCGGCAGCGGTCAGCGACGCGTCGTTGGCCGTGCCAGCGAGACCGGTGATTACCAACACGGCCAGCAGAAATTTGACGGTAGTGCGTTTAAGCATGTACAAAAGGTAAGATTTTTTTAGAATATCCGATCTGAGAGGGGTGTTAAGTTATAAGTAGTAAGTTATAAGTAATAAGTTATAAGTAATAAGTAAAACAGCCATGATTGTTAATTGACGATTCACGATTGACGATTCACCATTCACTGATTGACTTATTCACTTATTTTTATCCCATGAAGATTGCAGATATTGTCCGTTTCCTCGAAGGATGGGCCCACCCTTCCCTTCAGGAAAGTTATGATAACGCCGGTTTGCTCACCGGAGATCCGGCATGGGATTGCACCGGCGTGCTCTGCTGCCTCGACGTGACGGAAGCTGTGGTGCAGGAAGCGACGGATAGGGGCTGCAACCTGATAGTGGCGCATCATCCGCTTATTTTCAAAGGATTGAAACGCCTCACCGGGCGCAATTATGTAGAACGTACCGTCATCGATGCCATTAAAAAAGATATAGCCATTTACGCCATTCACACTAATCTCGATAATGTGATCAGCGGCGTAAGCGGCAGAATGGCCAAAGTACTGGGACTGACCGATGTACAAATACTGGCACCGAAAACAGGTACATTGCTGAAACTTTTTACGTTCGTTCCGCGGGCGCAGGCTGCGCAGGTGCGGCAGGCCTTATTCGACGCGGGTGCCGGGGTGATCAGCCGTTACAGCGAATGCAGTTTTAATACCGAAGGAACGGGCACGTTCAGGGCAGGCGAAGGCACCAAACCCTTTGTCGGTGAAAAAGACCAGTTACATCAGGAGCCGGAAGTGCGTGTGGAAGTAGTGCTGCCGCAATACCGGCAATCCGCGGTTATTGCCGCTTTGCTGGCCGCCCATCCTTATGAAGAAGTGGCCTACGACCTGGTATCATTGGCCAATGTCCAGCCGGGATTGGGTGCCGGGGTAACGGGTTATTTGCCCGAACCCCTCGAAACCACGGCATTTCTGGCGCTGCTCAAGGAAAAATTCGGATTGCAACTGGTGCGGCATACGCCGTCTTCGGGCAAACCGGTGAGAAAAGTAGCCTTGTGCGGCGGAGCCGGGAGCTCCCTGGTTTCCAGCGCATTAGCGGCCCAGGCAGATGCCTATGTGACCGGCGACATGAAATATCACGAGTTTTTTGATGCAGACGGCCGGATCCTGATCGCGGATATCGGCCATTTTGAAAGCGAGCAATTCACCATTGACCTGCTGGCGGAGCAATTAGCCGAAAAATTTACTACCTTTGCCGTCCTTAAAACCGGGATAATAACGAACCCTGTACGCTATTACCTGTAATCAATTCGTCAAATTAATACGTCTTATAAATGGCAACCGTTAAAGAATTTTCAGTTGAAGAAAAACTGAGTTCCCTTGTCAATCTGCAAAAGATCGACAGCAAGTTGGATGAGATCCGCATCCTGAAAGGCGAACTTCCTATGGAAGTTGCCGACCTGGAAGACGAGATCCAGGGTTTGTACGCCCGCCAGACCCGCATTGAGGAGGAGATCAATGGCGTTACTGAATTTATCAACCAACGCAAGGAAGCCATCAAGGAAGCAGAAGCGCTGGTGAAGAAATACGAGAAGCAGAGCGAGAATGTGAAGAACAACCGCGAGTTTGAAGCGATCAACAAAGAAATTGAAATGCAACAGCTTGAAGTGAAGCTGGCCGAAAAGCATATCAAAGACGCTAACGAAGAGATTGCCGAAAAAGCGATCACCCTCGAGAAAGCGAAGAAAAATATTGCCATGAAAGAAGGCGTACTGGCTTCTAAAAAGTCAGAGCTGGAAAAAATCATCGCCGCTAACGAGCAGGAAGAAACTCAATACCTGAAGCAGGCCGAAGCCGCCCGTGCTGCCGTTGACCCCCGTCTGCTGGCCAGCTACGAAAAGATCCGCACGAACTACCGCAATGGCCTGGCCGTTGTACCGGTTGAGCGTGACGCCTGTGGCGGTTGCTTCTACGCTATTCCTCCGCAGAAACAAAGCGAAATCCGTCAACACAAAAAGGTAATGGTTTGCGAAAACTGCGGCCGTATCCTGGTTGACGAAGAACTGAACAACAACATCGAAATCTGATAAGCTTTTTACAGCAATTCCGGTTCCCCTCACCATCCGTGAGGGGAATTTTTTTTATTCCCTTTTTCCTTTCCCTAAATTGCAGCCCGATCCTTTTCTATGCTGCAACGACTTTTTATACAGAACTATGCGATCATCGATGAACTGGAAGTGCCTTTTTCAAAGCACATGAACAGCATCACCGGTGAAACGGGTGCCGGTAAATCCATCATCGTCGGCGCACTGGGCCTCATCCTGGGTCAACGTGCCGACTCCGCCGTACTCGTCAATAAAGAAAAGAAATGTGTGGTAGAGGGTTGGTTTGATGTAAAAGGGAAAAAAGCCGTGCGCACATTTCTCGAACAGGAAGAACTCGATGTACAGGATGAAGTCAATATCCGCCGCGAGATCGCCGTTAACGGTAAAAGCCGCGCTTTCATCAATGATACACCCGTTACGCTCACGCAACTCAATCAACTCAGCTCGCTGCTCGTGGATATGCACCAGCAATTCGATACCCGCGAGATCGGAGAAAGCGATTTTCAACGCCAGGTGATCGATGCCCTTGCCGGCAATGCGACTCTCCTGCACGATTATCATGGGGTGTACACCCGCTGGCAGCAGGCCCGCCGCGAATGGGAAGCCTTATGCGCGCAAAAAGAACAATTCGATAAAGAAGCCGACTATAATAAGTTTCAGTATACCGAACTCGAGGATGCCGCTTTCTCTGCGGACGAACTCGAAGAAGCTGAACTGACCCTGCGTACACTCAGCCATGCGGAAAGTATCAAGGCCGCACTCAGCCGCATATACTTTGAGCTGGAAGAAAGCGAAACGCCCCTTGTGCAGCAACTCAAAAGCCTGCAGGGCCAGTTGGGACAGGTAAGCGGTTATCACGCAGAACTGCCGGCCCTGATAGAAAGAATGCAGGCCGCACAGGTGGAGATCAAAGACATTGCCGACGAAGTGGACCGCATCAGCAGCCAGGTACAACACGATCCTGCAAAGATCGAACAGCTCAATGAACGTCTTTCGCTCGGTTATAAATTGCAGAAAAAACATGGCGTGTCGTCTACCGCCGAACTGATAGCGATTAAGGACCAGTTGGAAGAAAAACTGCAGGCCGTACTGCAAATAGACGAAGCCATCGAAACGCGGGCGAAGGAAACAGCCGCGTTGGAAAAAGAATTACGCAAGCTGGCGGCGACCTTATCGGCTGCCCGTCAGCAGCAAACAGCTCCGCTGGAGCAAAAAGTGAACAAACTGCTGGCCCAGGTGGGCATGCCCAATGCCCGTCTGAAAGTGTCCATCACACGTGTTGAAAACCCCGGTGCACATGGTGCTGATGCGATCGAATTTTTATTTGATGCCAACAAGAGCAATCAATTTCAGCCGGTGGGCAAAGTAGCCAGCGGTGGCGAGTTGAGTCGCCTGATGCTTTGTATAAAATCCCTGGTGGCAGAGCGCATCGACCTGCCCACATTGATATTCGACGAGATCGATACGGGCATTTCTGGGGAGGCGGCCAAACAGGTAGGCGTGATCATGAAAGACCTGGCCACCAGCCGCCAGGTGATCTGCATCACGCACCAGCCGCAGATAGCGGGAAAGGCTGATGCGCATTTCTTTGTGTATAAACAGGCGCAGGGCGACACCGTGAGGACCAACATCCGGCAGTTGAGCAGGGATGAGCGCATTACGGCCATTGCCCAGATGCTGAGCGGTGAGAAACCGACAGCAGCGGCCCTGGAAAATGCCCGTGAAATGGTCGGCGGCTGATCCCCGGCTGTTAAATCTCCCGGACGGATGCGGGAAAACCTAAACTTCTTATTTTTACCGCCACAAATACCAATTGCTATGTCTTATAATCTGTTGAAAGGAAAAAGAGGAATTATCACCGGAGCCCTGGACGAAAACTCCATTGCCTGGAAAGTGGCCGAAAAAGCCCACGAAGAAGGAGCCACATTCGTGCTGACCAATGCTCCGATTGCCATGCGTATGGGAGAGATCAAAAAACTGGCAGAGAAAACAGGATCAGAGATCATTCCGGCGGACGCTACCAATGTAGAGGAACTGACCCATCTTTTTACCCGTTCACAGGAAGTGCTGGGGGGCAAGATCGACTTCGTGCTGCATTCAATCGGTATGAGCGTGAACATCCGCAAGAATATTCCGTACACAGAGTCCAATTATGATTTTTTCCAGAAAGGGATAGATGTGTCTGCCCTTTCCCTGCATAAAATGTTAGCCGTGGCCATGAAACTGGACGCGATCAACGATTGGGGAAGCGTGGTAGCACTGACCTATATGGCGGCTCAACGGACCTATCCGTTCTATACCGATATGGCGGATATCAAAGCCATGCTCGAGTCTATCGCCCGCAGCTTCGGTTATCATTATGGCCTGAAGAAAAAAGTACGGATCAATACTGTATCACAGTCTCCGACAAAAACAACGGCAGGTACCGGCATCAAAGGGTTTGGTGATTTTTATGATTATGCCAATGCCATAGCTCCGCTTGGCAATGCAACCGCAGAAGATTGTGCGAACTATTGTATTTCCCTGTTCTCTGATCTTACCCGTATGGTGACTATGCAGAATCTTTTCCATGATGGTGGTTATTCAACAACCGGCGTAAGCATGGAAGTAATGACGAGCCTGGGAGTGGAGTCAGTATAAGGCAAGCCTTATACTGAATGTGAAAATTTGAAAGTGTGTAAATTTGAAAATGAAACAGCCATTCACGATTGACGATTCACCATTCACGGTTTTGACTTTTGACTTTTGCATTTTGACTTATAAAGAAGAAACCCTCACATCGTGAGGGTTTCTTCTTTATAACGTTAATATTCGTCTTCGTTGAACAGGAAGTCGTCCTGCGTAGGATAATCAGGCCAGATGTCCTCGATTGTTTCATACACATCACCTTCATCTTCCAGTTCCTGAAGGTTTTCCACTACCTCAATAGGAGCGCCACTGCGGATTGAGTAGTCAATCAACTCATCTTTCGTAGCGGGCCAGGGTGCATCTTCAAGGTATGATGCTAATTCGAGTGTCCAAAACATCTTGTAAAAGGTTTAGTTTTCAACCGGATTCCAGCTTCAGAAACCCGGAAATTTTCGCAAATGTAGCCTTATTAACGAACTTTCCAAATCCAAAGTTTCCCCGCCAATACGGGTGTTTTCACGCTTCCGGGCTTTTACATTGCGCCGATTTCCGGTCCGGTTATATCCGGGGTGGTTGTTAAAAAATCGTTTGTCCCCTCTTAACGGTTTTGTAAGGGCAATTGTTTTACAGATATTTGATTCTTAAAACCCATCTTTGGCTGCATGATCAGTGGAAAAAATATTCATAAAAGTTACGGAACGGTGCAGGTGCTGCGGGGAGTGGATGTAGAGATACAAAAGGGAGAGATCGTGTCCATCGTAGGGCCTTCCGGCTCCGGCAAAAGCACACTGCTCCATATTCTCGGCACACTCGATCAGGCCGATAACGGCCTGGTGGAAATGGACGGCACCGTTATCCAGCGCGCCAAAGACACGGGGATTGTGCCCGCATCCTGGATCCGCCGGCTGATTAATTTCCTGGTAGATACCGCCATACTCGGCGCGGCCCTCTTTTTCTTTTTTAACTGGCTTTTTTCCCGCTACGAACTGGAACCTGGCCTCGGCAATTACCTGCTTTACGGGGCACCGGTGTCCATCCTTTTATCCTTTGTTTATTATTCTGTGCTGGAAGGACTAACAGGCCGCACATTGGCTAAATTCCTGACAGGCACCCGCATATACGTAACGCATAATGGCGCGCGGCCTTCCTGGAAAACGGTTATCCTTCGCTCGCTTTGCAGGCATATACCCTTTGAGCCCTTCAGCTTTATGGCTAAACGGCCCACCGGCTGGCACGATTCACTCGTGAATACCGTGGTGGCCAATGCTTCGATACCTTATACAAAGGGCGATAGTGAGAGTTTGTCGCCGAAACAACTGGCCTTGTTCCGCAACCGCCGTATCGGATTTGTATTCCAGTTTCACCACCTGTTACCTGAGTTTACCGCCTTGGAAAATGTGTGTATTCCCGGTTGGCTGGCCGGCAGAAAGAAGAATGAAGTAAAAGCAGAAGCCGAACGGCTGCTGGACATGCTCGGTCTTTCGCATCGTAAAGAAAATAAACCCAATCAGCTATCCGGTGGCGAGCAGCAACGTGTAGCCGTGGCAAGGGCGCTCATCAATAATCCGGGAATTGTGTTTGCGGATGAACCGTCAGGTAACCTCGATACGGCCAACGCACAGGAATTGCATCGGCTGTTTTTCGAGCTGCGGGATAAATTCGGACAAACCTTTCTCATCGTTACGCACAACGAAGACCTCGCTAAACTCAGCGACCGGGTGCTCTATATGCGCGATGGAAAAATTGTAGCCTGATCAGAGGCGCGGCCGCCAGGGAATTTCTTCGGCATTAACCAGGTGACCCGTGTAGCGGGCCAGCACGAAAAAGTAATCACTCAGTCTATTCAGGTACACGGTTATCAGTTCGGGTACTTCCCCGCCTTCTTCTGATAAACGTATCACACACCTTTCTGCACGGCGGCAAATGCATCGGGTAATATGTAATTGCGAAACAGCCGGATGCCCGCCGGGCAAAATAAAATGTTTCATCTCGGGCAGGCTTTCATTCATCTTATCGATCGCTTCTTCCAATACCGTTACATCGGCCGCATGCAGATCGGGTAGTTTCATTTTGGTATCCTTCTCCGGATCAGTGGCCAGGGCAGAGCCGATGGTGAAAAGCCGGTCCTGTATTTCCAGCAAGGTAGCACGGCCGTCTTGATCCGTGATTATATCGCGGCAGAGGCCGATGAATGAATTGAGTTCGTCCACCGTGCCATAGGTTTCTATACGCAGATGTGCTTTAGATACTTTGGTGCCGCCGATCAGGGAGGTAGAACCTTTGTCGCCGGTTTTGGTATATATCTTAAATGCCATGGGAGGGAGTTAACGTTGAGCCGGAGCTGCATTTTGTTTATCGCTTTCGATCACGCCATCGCGCAAGCGGATCACACGGCGGGCGTGATCGGCAATGTCTTCTTCGTGCGTTACCAGCACAACTGTATTGCCACCGGAATGTATTTGCCCGAAGATGTCCATGATCTCGTAAGAGGTCTTGGTATCGAGGTTACCCGTCGGTTCGTCGGCGAGTATAATCGAAGGGTCATTGACCAGCGCCCGGGCGATGGCCACCCGCTGGGATTGTCCGCCGGAGAGTTCGTTGGGTTTGTGATCGGCACGGTCGGTGAGCCGTACCATGTCCAGCACGTGCAGGGCTTTTTCGTTGCGTTGTTTGCGCCCGACGCCTGCGTATACCAGCGGCAGGGCCACATTTTCCAACGCAGTAAGGCGGGGCAGCAGATTGAACTGCTGGAATACGAAGCCGATCTCTTTGTTGCGGACTTCAGCGAGCGCATTGTCTTCCATTTTGCTCACATCATGACCGTTGAGAATATATTTACCTGCGCTGGGAGTATCGAGTGCGCCGAGGATATTCATCAGGGTACTTTTTCCCGAGCCGGATGGTCCCATCAGGGCCACATATTCGTTGCGGAAGATGTCGAGGGATACGCCTTTCAGTACTTCAAGTTCATTCTTGCCCATGAAGTAGCTCTTGCGGATATTTTCCAGATGAATGATTGATTGCATGGGCGCTGATTAGCGTTTGATAACTTTCGGAACCAGGAAGAATTCACCGTCGGTTTTGGGCGCATTTTTAAGGGCTTCTTCACGGCTTACCGAACCACGTATTTCGTCGTTTCGCAGTACGTTTACTTCGGGACTCATGTGAATGAGCGGCTCTACGTTTTCCAGGTCCAGCTCATTGAGCTTTTCCACGAACGTGATCATCTTTTGCAGGTCCTGTTTGATGCCCTCTTTTTCCTGGCCATCAAAGCTCAACCTTGCAAGGTGTGCCAGTTTATCCACCAAAGCGTCATTGACTTCCATAAAGCAAATATAGCACAGAGTTGGGAGCTCTGACTCCCGGTTAATTGTTATCTTCGCCGCCCTATGGCACAGCAGAATCAAATAGTGATGAGCGGTATCCGGCCGACCGGATTTTTGCACCTGGGCAACTACTTTGGTGCTCTCCGCAATTATGTACGCATGCAGGACGAATACACCTGTTATTTCATGTTGGCCGACCTGCATTCACTGACTACCCACCCGGACACCAAAGCGCTGAAAGGCAATATCCATCGCGTATTGGCCGAGCACGTAGCCTGCGGTCTGGATCCCGACAAAGTGGCCCTGTACTGCCAAAGCCATGTGTACGAAACATCCGAATTATACCTGTACCTGAATATGCTGGCTTATAAAGGCGAACTGGAAAAAACGGTAACCTTTAAGGACAAAGTCCGTCAGCACCCCGAGAACGTAAACGCCGGTTTGCTTACCTATCCCGTGTTGCAGGCTGCGGATATTATCCTGCATCGTGCATCACTGGTGCCGGTAGGAAAAGACCAGGAACAGCATCTGGAAATGTCGCGCACCTTTGCCAATCGTTTCAATCACCGTTATGGCGATGTATTTCCCGAGCCACATGCTTTCAACTATGGCGGCGAACTGGTAAAAGTTCCCAGCCTGGACGGTAAGGGAAAAATGAGTAAGAGTGAAAATCAGTATGCTACCTTATATTTATCCGACAGCGATCAATCGATCCGCGATAAGGTGAAGAAGGCGCTGACGGATGGTGGTCCTACGGAACCTAATTCCCCCAAACCCGATTATATCGAGAACCTGTTTCAATTGATGCAACTGGTAAGCGAGCGGGAGGTGGTGGAAAAATTTGAACAGGATTACAATGGCTGCACGATCCGTTACGGCGATATGAAAAAGCAGTTGGGCGAGGACATGGTGAACTTTATCGCTCCGATCCGTGAGAAGGCCGAGTCGATCCGTACGGACGAGAAGTACCTGAAAGAGATCATGGAGAAAGGAGCGGAAAAGGCCCGCCAAAGTGCCCGTGCGACGATTGAACTGGTGCGCGAAGCGATCGGATTGAATTACTACTAAGGTGTAAGGCTTAAGGTATAAGTAATAAGTTATAAGTTATAAGTAAAACAGCCATGGCTGTTTATTGACGATTCACGATTGACCATTGACGGCTGGCTTCGAGGGCCTCAGCCAGCTTCACAATTGCCAATTAACAATTCACTATTTAGCATATATTCGTTGACCTGATACGGTCGTTGTGACCGGTCTTTTTTATTATGGCAAAAAGTAAAAAACCAAAACATATTGCGGTGGCCGGTAATATCGGCGCCGGCAAGACTACGCTTACTGAGTTACTGGCTAAACACTACAAGTGGATTCCGAACTTTGAAGACGTGGATCACAATCCTTACCTCATGGATTTTTATGAGGACATGCCGCGTTGGAGTTTCAACCTGCAGATCTATTTTCTTAACAGCCGTCTGCAACAACTGGTCGATATTCAACGTGGTACAGAGACCATCATCCAGGACCGCACCATTTATGAAGATGCCAACATCTTTGCGCCCAACCTGCACGAAATGGGCCTGATGAGCAAGCGCGACTTCGATAACTACTATCATTTTTTCCAGACGCTTAAAACGCTGGTTCAGCCGCCCGATCTGCTGATCTACCTGCAGGCATCCGTGCCCACGCTGGTAGGCCAAATTCAAAAGCGCGGGCGCGAATACGAAGAAAATATCCGCCTCGATTATCTCAAACGTCTCAACGAATATTACAACAAGTGGATCGATTCGTACCAGGAAGGTCCGCTACTGGTGATCGACGTAGACAAGAATAAATTTGCGGAAAAAGAAGAAGACCTTGGTGAGATCCTGGCGAAGGTTGATAGCCAGTTGTATGGATTGTTTTAATTCAAAAGCCGTGAATCGTCAATGGTGAATCGTGAATGGCTGTTTACTTATAACTTAAAACTTATTACTTATGGCCGAAGCTTCGGCCCGAAGTGTCGGGCGGCTGTTTACACCTTAAATCTTCCTTCTCCAAGTGAATCGTGAATGGTGAATCGCTGTTTACTTATAACTTAAAACTTATTACTTATGGCCGAAGCTTCGGCCCGAAGTGTCGGGCGGCTGTTTACACCTTAAATCTTCCTTTTCCAAGTGAATCGTGAATGGTGAATCGTGAATGGCTGTTTTTACTTACTACTTATTACTTAATACTTATGCCCGAAGTGTCGGGCGGCTATTTAACCTTACGCCTTACACCTTACGCCTCATACCTTTGCCTTTCACCTTCTCGGATAATCTTTCCACTCCTCCGTCGCTTTCAACTCCTCCGCTATTTTCTTCAGCCAGGCGGCCTGCTCATCGGTCTTGATACTATGATTGGTTTCGCGATCGTATTGCTGCTGGTAAACGGCTTTCTCGTTGCTCACATTTTCATATATCTGCCCGAGATCTTTCTGGAAATTTTTGCCCGGTTTATACTTACTCATGCGCTGGTATAATTTGCGCGCATAAATTTCGGCTATATCAAAATGTCCCTGCTCGTGAGCAAGTATATATGCCGTTTTGTGCCGGCCCCAGGAACGGTCGGGTGAAAATGTATTAGTGATTTTATAGGTAAGCGTTCCATTACGGTACTGATAATCGAACCCGAGAAAAGTGGCTGTGGACGCCGCGGCCCCCGACGACGGATCAGGTTTGGCCTTGTAGTCAGACCAGGTAAGCGGCCGGTCGGCACTCCAGCCGATTTCCGCTGCAGTACTCAGTTGGCTAAGCCAGATAAAGGGGAAGATAAGGTAAGCTAACATGTCACATTAACGTACGTGAAGCTCCGAAATTTCAGCGGCATTGTCTTTACGTAGTTAAAAAAAATGAAAAACCCGTTCCCACTGGTTTGGTGAACGGGTTTTGACAAGAAACCGTCCGGGGAGACTATGATCTGGGAGCGGCAGCAAGGATTTCCTCACTCAGTCCGTCCTTGTATTTTTCAAAGTTCTTGTTGAACAATCCTGCCAGGTAAGTTGCCTTTTCATCATAGGCTTTTTTATCTGCCCATGTTTCGCGCGGCTGCAGGATATTGTCCGGCACTCCGGGACATGATGCCGGTACCGACATGCCAAATACAGGATCGGTATGATAGGCAACATCATTCAATTTTCCTTCGAGTGCTGCGGTGATCATGGCACGTGTGTAAGAAAGTTTCATACGGTTGCCTGTGCCGTAGGGGCCGCCGGTCCAGCCGGTATTGATCAGCCATACATTCACTTTGTTGTCCTGCATTTTTTTACCCAGCATATCGGCGTAGGCTCCGGGATGCAGCGGCAGGAAAGGTGCGCCAAAACAGGCACTGAAGGTAGGCTTCGGCTCAGTAACCCCGGCTTCTGTGCCGGCCACTTTTGCCGTATAGCCGGAAATGAATTGATACATTGCCTGACCCGGTGTAAGACGCGAGATCGGAGGCAACACACCAAACGCATCACAGGTAAGGAAGAAGATGTTCTTCGGCAGGTTACCGATCGACGGTTCCTGTGCGTTGCTGATATAATGTAAAGGATAAGATACGCGTGTGTTTTCGGTAATACTTCCATCTTCGAAGTCGATGGTATTGGTACCGGGAATGAATACCGTATTTTCCACCAGTGCTCCGGGGCGGATGGCATGAAATATTTCCGGTTCTTTTTCTTCGGTGAGATGGATGGTTTTTGCATAACAACCTCCTTCAAAGTTGAAGACATTGTCGTCTGTCCATGCATGCTCATCATCACCGATCAGTTTGCGGTTGGGGTCGGCACTTAAGGTTGTTTTGCCGGTGCCGCTGAGACCAAAGAATACCGCTGTATCGCCGTCTTCGCCCATGTTGGCAGAGCAGTGCATGCTCAGTATTTTCTTCTCGAGCGGCAGGATATAGTTGAGAATCGTAAAGATGCCTTTTTTCGTTTCACCCGTATAGCCACTTCCGGCGATCAGGATCGTGCGGTGTTTGAAAGATACCACCGATGCATTGTGCTGACGTGTACCACATACGGCCGGATCGAGGCGGAGACCAGGCGCCGAAATAACGGTCCAGTCGGTTTTGAAATTATCGAGTTCTTCGTCGGTAGGACGAAGAAACATGTTGTAGGCAAACAGGTTGTTCCAGGGCTTCTCATTGATCACCCGGATATTGATGCGGTAACGCGGATCAGCACAAGCATAACAATCGCGGACCCATACTTCGGGCAGCTTCTCCAAATACTTTTGTATTTCACGATGGATAATGCTGTAATGTTCTTCGCTGATAGGTTGGTTAAATTCATTCCAATGAACAGTATCCGCCGTCAGTTCATCTTTTACAATGAATTTATCCTTCGGCGAACGTCCGGTAAATTCTCCGGTACGGATCACGAGCGCACCGGTATCACTCAACACTCCTTCGCCGATGCGAAGTGAATCCTGAACAAGCTCGTCGGGACTAAGTTGATAACGAATGGAAGATGAATTGCGTAGACCCGTCTGCACCAGCAGGTCACGGGGTAATAAAATCGTTGGGTATGACATGCAAGCAAGTGAATTTGATGAGGAATCAAAGGTAAGGAGGAAACTGCTTTGGTTGCTAACAAGTGTTAGTGATACATATTAGATGAAATGATAAAAAATGCTTGTTTTTTTGATTTTTTCTATCCAATACGGTCAAATATGAACAAATTAAACAAGTTGCGGGTTCCTGCTGGAGAATATGTATTTCTTGAATCCGTACTTAAGATTATGGTAAACGGTGCGCCGGTAATTCCCATGTGCTTTATCTTTAAGGCTTTAAATGACTTGTATGAAGAATTTGCCCCTTAATCCGGAATTGTTCGTTCGCAACAGAAAACGGTTTATTGATAAAATGTCTCCCAATTCCATTGCCGTAATCATTGGTAATGATGAGGTGCCCAGTAATGGCGATGCCATCTATCGTTTTAAACAAAACAGCGATCTCTACTGGCTCAGCGGTGTAACGCAGGAAGACAGCCTCGTGGTGCTTTTCCCTGACAACCCCGATCCGCGTTACCGCGAAGTGCTTGTGCTCGTGCGTCCCAACGAACTGAAAGAAAAATGGGATGGTAAGCGCCTGCGTGCAGCAGAAGCAACCGCACTCAGCGGTATCAAAACCATCGTATGGCTCGACAGCTTCGATGCGCTTTTGCAAACATGGATACATCTTGCCGATACCATTTATCTCGATACCAATGAAAATGACCGCAAAGGCAGCCTGGTGCAAACACGCGACTACCGTTTTGTAGCAGAGATGAAAACACGTTATCCGCTTCACCGCTACGAGCGTGCGGCCAGACTTTTCCGCGAACTGCGCGAGATCAAAACACCGCTGGAAGTGGAAGTGCTGCAACAGGCTATCGATATCACCGACAAAACCTTCCGTCATTTGCTGAAGACGATCCGTCCGGGCATCATGGAATATGAAATAGAAGCAGAAATTATTTCCTCCTTCCTCCGCCAGCGCGCCACCGGTGAAGCATACGGCTCTATCGTGGCAAGCGGCGATAACGCCCGCATCCTGCATTATGTGTCCAACAACCAGGAATGTAAAGACGGTGAATTGATTCTGATGGACTTCGGGGCTGAATATGGCGGCTATTGCGCCGACCTTACGCGTACCGTGCCCGTAAACGGCAAGTTCACCGCGCGGCAGAAAACCGTTTACAATGCCTGTCTGCATTTACATAATTATGCCAAGAGCCTGTTGAAGCCGGGCATTACCATTCTTGATTACACCGATAAAGTAGGAGAGGAAGCGACCAAACAATTCATCAAGATCGGTCTGCTTTCCAAAGCCGATGTGAAAAATGAAGATGCCGACAACCGCGCTTACCGCAAATATCTTTATCACGGTATTTCGCATCACCTGGGTATCGACGTGCATGACCTTGGCACGCGTACATCGCCGATCAAAGCAGGCATGGTATTTACCGTTGAGCCGGGCATTTATATTGAAGAAGAACAAATGGGTATCCGGATCGAAAACAACCTGTGGATTACAAAGAGCGGCAACAAAGACCTGATGAAAAATATACCGATTACGGTGGAAGATATTGAAGCGCTGATGAAACGTAAGTAACAGGCCGCTGTACGCGGCCCGAATATTCGGGCCGATTATTCGGGCCGAATAGTCGGCCTTTCGTTTGTCTCTGTATTTTCCTATTTTCACAGCCTTATTATTTCCCGCATGAAGCAAGTCCCCAATTTTTTCACCCTGCTGAATCTGGTATTCGGATGTATAGCCATCGTGTATGTTCTGCAGAACGGTATCTCCGTATATGTCGATGCCAGCGGAGTACAGGTACTCGAAGTGCCCGAAGAAATCTGGATGGCCAGCCTGTTTATCGGTCTGGCAGCGGTAGTGGATTTTCTCGATGGATTTCTTGCGCGGTTGCTGCGTGCCGATTCTGAAATGGGTGCGCAACTCGATTCCCTGTCGGATGTGGTGAGCTTTGGCGTAGCGCCCGGTATGATCCTGTACCAGTTCCTGCGCAATGCCGTTGCCCGCCAGGAAGACGGACTGGACGCTTCTTTCCTGTGGCTGGTACCCGCATTTTTTGTGGCCGCCGCTGCGGCATGGAGGCTTGCACGTTTCAATCTGGATAAAAGCCAGCAATTTTCTTTCCAGGGATTGCCCGCGCCGGCTGCGGGTCTGCTGGTGGCATCCATCCCGCTGATCTACTGGAACAGCGAGAACGAAACGATCGTGGGATTAGTGCGCAACAAATGGTTCCTCTACGCCATTATCGCGGTAGTAAGTTACCTGATGGTGAGTACCTTGCCCCTGATGAGCCTCAAGTTCAAAGACTATTCGCTGAAAAATAATGTGCCTAAACTGTTGCTGCTCATCGTAGCCGTGGCAGCGGGTTTATTGCTGCAATGGCTGGCGGTTCCTGTCGTGATAATCGCCTACATACTCTTATCTTTGGTGCTCAAAACAAAAACAGCATGACATTTACGGTTGAAATAAAAGTAATGCCGCACAAAGAGTTGCTCGATCCACAGGGAAAAGCAGTGATCGGCGGATTGCATAGTCTGGGTTTGAATGGCATTGAAGACGTACGCATCGGCAAAAGCATTACGCTGCAGGTGAATGCAGCAACAGCCGACCAGGCGCGGGAACTGGCAGAAGAAGCAAGTAAAAAACTGCTCTCCAATCCCGTAATGGAATATTTTGAAATTCATGTAAACTAATATCTGCCTGCGCAGCACATGCTGGCCGGCGCATACCCGGCCAGCTGTTTTATTTATATGCTTTACCTCGTTCCCACTCCGATCGGTAACCTGAAAGATATTACCCTCCGCGCGCTGGAGGTATTGAAGGAGGTGGACCTGATACTCGCCGAAGACACGCGCACCACTTCGCACTTGCTGAATCATTACCAGATTCAGAAATCGCTCACTCCTTATCACCAGCACAACGAACATAAGATTGTGCAGCATCTCGTAAGCCAGTTGCAGGAAGGACGCACCATGGCCGTGGTAACCGATGCCGGCACACCCGGTATTTCCGATCCGGCTTTCCTGCTGGTGCGCGAATGCGTACGCCACGGCATAAAAGTGGAATGCCTGCCGGGTGCAACGGCTTTTGTGCCTGCCCTCGTCAACAGTGGGATACCAACCAACAGATTTGTATTTGAAGGGTTTCTGCCGCCAAAAAAAGGAAGGCAGACCATGCTGAAGCAACTGGCCCAGGAAGAACGCACAATCGTTCTTTATGAATCGCCCATGCGGCTCGTGCGCACACTCGGCGATCTGCGCGAATTTTTCGGTGACGACCGCCAGGCAAGCGTAAGCCGCGAACTGACCAAAATGTTTGAAGAAAACAAACGCGGGACACTGGCAGAACTGGAAATTTATTTTACCGAAAAAGGCGTGAAAGGAGAAATTGTACTCATTATAGCCGGCGCAGAAAAGCCCGGCCGCAAGACAGAATATTTGGATAACGAAAATTAAATGGCATGAAAAGGCTGATCTTTTTATTATTCGCTGCCTCCGGCTTGTCTGCATTACAGGCCCAGCCCGACCGCTGGCAACAACGCGTGAAGTACGACATGGACGTGGACATGAATGTTAATACTAATCGCCTGACCGGCCGCCAGAAACTGGAATACTGGAACAATTCACCGGATACGCTGCACCGCGTTTTTTATCATCTGTACTGGAACGCCTTTCAGCCAGGCAGTATGATGGATACGCGCAGCCGCCGCCAGGGCACGATCCTCAACGGCCAGAATCCTGACTGGGACGTAAGGGTGAAAGACCGCATCGCCAACCTCAAACCCGATGAGATCGGTTACCAGAAAGTACTGTCGTTAAAAATGAATGGCCAGCCGGTATCGTATGAAGTGCTGGAGACAATCCTGGAAGTAAAACTGAATAAGCCGATCCTGCCGGGCAGCAAAGTAGTGTTCGACATGGAATTTGAAGCACAGGTGCCGTTGCAGGTCCGCCGCAGCGGCCGTGATAATCCGTCTACCAAAGTGCGCTACTCTATGAGTCAGTGGTACCCCAAGATCTGCGAATACGATTACGACGGATGGCATCCCAATCCTTATATCGCCCGCGAGTTTTATGGTGTATGGGGAGACTTCAACGTCAACATTACATTGGATAAAAAATACATCATCGGCGGTACCGGTTACCTGCAGAATGCCAACCAGATCGGTTATGGATATGAAACACCGGGGGCTAAAGTGACGCGTCCCGCGGGAGACAAACTGACCTGGAAATTCACCGCGCCGAATGTGCATGATTTTGTATGGGCAGCGGATCCTGAATTCATCCACAAAACACAAAAAGTGCGCGACGATCTCACGCTGCACCTTTTCTATAAACCAACAACCGCCTCTGCTGTGGAGTGGGAAGACATATTGGTACAGGCTGTGAAAGCATTGCCTTACATGGAAAAAAACTTCGGTGCTTATCCATGGAAACAATATTCCTTTATTCATGGCGGCGACGGCGGCATGGAATATCCGATGGCGACTTTACTGTATGGTCCGGGGGCATGGTTGCACGAGTGGCTGCACAGTTGGTACCAGGGCATGCTGGCTACGGATGAATCGCAATATGCCTGGATGGACGAAGGCTTTACGCAATATGCGGAGAGCCGCGTAGAAGGCTGGCTGGCGGGCAACAATGGCTTTACTTCTGCTGATATATACCGCGGTTATTTTTCATTGGTACGCAGCGGCCGTGAAGAACCGCTGACTACGCACGCCGATCATTTCAATACCAACAGCGCCTATAGTTCCGCGGCTTACCTCAAAGGTGCCGTGTTCATCGAACAACTGGGTTATATCCTTGGAGCGCAGCAGCGCGACAAAGTGTTGATGAATTATTATAATCTCTGGCGTTTTAAACATCCGAATGCAGGCGATTTTATCCGCGTGGCGGAAAAAACAACCGGCATCGAGCTCGATTGGTACAAAGACTATTGGGTGAATTCAACCAAGACCATCGATTACGCAATAGACAGTCTGTGGGAAGAAGGAGGCAAGACCAATATACGCATACGGCGGAAAGGTATGATCCCGATGCCCATCGACTTCCAACTCAGTTTCCATGATGGCACCAAGGAAATACATTACGTTCCGCTCGATCTTATGTATGGAGCGAAGCCGGCGGAGAATGATATCCCACGCACGGTATATCCTGCCTGGAAATGGACCAGCGAAACCTACACGATCAGCACCAAGCGCCGCCTGATGGACATCCAGGCTGGCGAAATAGATCCCTCGCAGCGCCTCGCCGATCTGGACAGGAGGAATAATAAGATTGAATTACGTAAACCGTAAAACAGCCGGTAATAAGTTTTAAGTAATAAGTTATAAGTTCAGCCGCGACCGGTCCCTGAGGCCGATACTTCGGCCCTCGAAGGGCTGGTCGCGGCTGTTTTTATTGACGATTCACGATTCACCATTCACTCCCGCACGCTAAAAACCACCCTCGTGGGTGGTCTTATGGTTTTTGATTAGAACCCGTAATAAATTCCAGGTAGTCTTGAGTCAGGTTTATGGTTAATGTGCAAAGCGAAGATAATTGGACCGTTGGGGCGGAGCAATACCACTTTCGTGGTATTTTTCTTACCTACCGAAGAACTTGTTCACCGCTTCTACGCGGTTCGTGACGTGCAGTTTCTCATAGATGTGATAAACGTGCTTCCGGATGGTTTCGGGGCTCAGAAACAGGTTGGCAGCTATTTCTTTATAGGTCAGTCCCTTGGAAAGCCATTCCAGGATCTCTTTCTCGCGGTTGGTAAGTTTGCTGATCTCCTGGTCGTTTTCGCGCTGGGCGTTCTGCTGGCTGAAAGCTGCTACCACCTTGCGCGCGATCTGGCTGCTCATTGGTGCACCGCCTTCGTACAACTCGCGGATAGCATGCAGCAGAATGGAAGGAGTTGTTTTTTTGAGGATATAACCGCTGGCACCCGCGCGCAGGGCTTCGAAGATTTTCTCGTCTTCTTCATATACCGTACACATCATGAAGTTGGTGGCCGGCATCTGCGGCTTCAGGACCCGCACACAATCGATCCCACTCTCCACGGTACCGAGGTTGATATCCATTAATACTACATCGGGATTGATGCCGGGAATTTCCCGGATGGCCTGTTCGGCCGTAGCCATCGTGCCTACACAACGGTAATCCTCAGACATACTGATGATTTCCTGCAACGTGCTGCGCAGTTGGCTGTTGTCATCTACTATACATACCTTGATCGCTTCCATCCACTAGTGTTTTTGAGCCTTTAAAAACCTGTCTGCAAATTTCAGCTACCACCGTTTACCGGGCAATACCACAAACTGGTACTTTTTATAAGATCAGCTCCGGGGTACGTAAAGCAGGTATTTTTCATGGAAAAATTCTTCTTCGAATAGTCCGTCGATATTGATCACACGGGGACGTGTAAGGCTTGCCTGGATTTCTTCGGCCAGGTCGCCGCCTTTCAGGCAGATCAATCCTGGACCCGGCACGTCGCCACCGGTTGCTGCGCCGCGGCGCAGTAAGGGACGCGTCCACTGCCACAGATCTTTCAGCGGTGCTACTGCTCGCGATACCACCATGTCTACTTTTATGTCTTTCAGGTCTTCCACACGGCTGTGCCGGGTGGTAATATTGGTAAGGCCGGTTGCAGCAGCTACTTCATTGATCACTTTCAGCTTTTTGGCGATGCTGTCGACCAGGATGAATTTTACTTCGGGGAAAAAAATAGCAAGCGGCACACCCGGAAAACCTCCGCCCGTTCCGAGGTCGAGAATGGTCATGCCCGCACGGAATTCAAACACCGCGGCAATACTCAGCGAATGGAGCACATGCTGTTCATAGAGGTTGTCAATGTTCTTACGGGAAATGACATTGATCTTTTCATTCCACTCTTTATACAAGGGGCCTAGCGCCGTGAATTGTTCCACCTGCTTCGGCGTAAAGTCTGAAAAGTATTTCGTTAAAAGCTCCATGGGACGAAGTTAAACAGGCAATTTGAAAATTTGAGGATCAGGCAATGAAGTGACGATGTTGGTCAACGTCCTGTTTTTCACCAGGTCTTTTTCGCTTTCCGCCAAAGCGACGGCGCAAAGCAGATATAATAAATGAACATCCACAGGTCGAAGAACGGCAGCCATCCGTAAAGATCGCGCTCACCCAAACGACGCAACGGTTTATACCATACCCACAACTGCACAATCAGGCGCAGACCAAACAATCCGGCCGCCAGTCGCCAGTCGCCAAAGAGGGCCGTAGCCGCTACCAGCGGATAAAACAGGAAATGACTCAGCGAGTACATTCCCAGTAAAAATTTATGTACGGGTTTGTAGAATTTGGCAGTACTGTAATGTCTTTTTTTCTGCCGGCGCCATTCTTTCCAGGTCCTCTTCGGCACCGATAAAGTGCGCGCATCTTCATCGATCTGGATGGTTGTATTTGTTTTGGTGGCCACTTTACTTACAAACAGATCATCATCGCCACCGGGAAGGTGGTTGATAGAAGCAAAGCCTTTGTTGCGTAGAAACAAATCCTTTTTATAAGAAAGATTACGGCCCACGCCCATGTACGGTAATCCTGCTAATGCATAAGAGAGGTATTGAAGTGCCGAATGAAAGGTTTCAAGACGGATGACTTTATTCAGCAAACCCGGTGCTTTATGATAAGCGCCATAACCCAATACGAGTTCGATACCGGGCGCATAGGCTTCCTGCATTTTCTGTATCCAGTGTTCGGTTGCGGGTACGCAATCGGCGTCTGTCAACAACAGCACTTCATGTTTTGCTTCGCGGATACCGACCGACAGCGGATATTTTTTTCCGGCAATCAGTTTGGCTTCCTGCGTGAGTTCCACGACATTCAGTGTTTTGAATGTTTTTTTCAACTCTTGCAGAATGTATTTGGAGTCGTCAAGTGAATTGTCATTGACTACGATCACTTCAAAGGTGCTGGTATAATGTTGCACCAGCAGGCCCGGCAGGTGACGTGCGAGGTTCTCGTCTTCATCGCGTGCGCATACAACTACCGACACGGGATGTTGTTGCGAGATCAATCGTTCGGCCGGTTTGTAAAAAGTTAACCGTATAAAAAAATACAGGTAATAGAATAGCTGTACAGCGGTGACAGCCGCAAGTGCGAGAAAAAGGCATTCTCCTAAGTCAGGTAGTGGCATAAAGGGCAAAGATAGGGAAGGAATGAATTGACAGTAAGCTTCCTGCATTGGACACTAGCGTTAACAGCCGTATCTTTGCCGGCTATGGCCGCATTACAATTTGAATTACACCACACCGATACCGGTTCCAGGGCCCGCGCCGGTAAAATAACCACCGACCACGGGCAGATCGAGACGCCCATCTTTATGCCCGTTGGCACTGCCGGTACCGTAAAAGCCGTTACCAAACAACAACTGAAACAGGAGGTAAAAGCCGAGATCATCCTTGGTAATACCTATCATCTTTATCTCCGTCCCGGGTTGGAAGTATTGGAGAAGGCTGGCGGTTTGCACAAGTTCAATGGCTGGAACGCACCGATTCTTACGGACAGTGGCGGTTACCAGGTCTTCTCCCTGGCAGGCACCCGCAAGATCAAAGAAGAAGGCGTCACCTTTCAGTCGCATATCGATGGCAGCAAACATCTCTTTACCCCCGAAGCGGTAATGGATATCGAACGTACTATCGGTGGCGACATCATGATGGCATTTGACGAATGCCCGCCCGGCGGCAGCGATTATCAATATGCCCGCACCAGTATGGAACTGACCCACCGCTGGCTGGACCGCTGTTTTGCGCGGTTCACCGGTACGGAGGATAAATATGGTTATACCCAGAACCTGTTTCCCATTGTACAGGGCGGCACTTTCCGCGACCTGCGCAAGCAATCCTGCGAATACATTTCTTACAAAGAAGCCACCGGCAATGCCATCGGCGGGCTAAGCGTCGGAGAGCCTACCGAAGTCATGTATGAAATATGCGAATGGTGCTGCGAGCATCTGCCGGCCAACAAGCCCCGCTACCTGATGGGCGTAGGCACGCCCTGGAATATCCTGGAATGCATAAGCATGGGCGTGGACATGTTTGACTGCGTAATGCCCACCCGCAACGGACGCAATGCCATGCTGTTCACCGCCAACGGTGTGATCAACATTGATAACAAGAAATGGGAATTTGACTTTTCGCCGATAGATGACTCCATCGGTTGTGATACCAGCAGCTATTACAGCAAGGCTTATCTGCGTCACCTGATGAAATCAAAAGAGATACTTGGCTATACCATCGCCAGTGTACATAACCTGGCGTTTTACCTCTGGCTGGTGAAAGAAGCACGGACACATATCCTGGCCGGCGATTTTACCAGTTGGAAGAACGAGATGGTGATCAGGATGCAGCAACGCCTGTAAACAGGAAACCACCTGATCGAGTACTGGGTAAACTCAGCTTTTTAATGTAGGTTTGAACGTAATTAACTAACCCCGCTTTCGGTCCCCTGACCGGAGATGAATAAATGAATTGGAATGACTGCTCAGCAAATCAAGGTAGCCATCGCCGATGATCATAAGATATTCCGTGATGGTATCAGGATGTCTCTGAGAGATAAGGAATACCTGAAAATAATCTGGGAGGCGGAAGATGGAAAAGATCTGATGCATAAACTCAAGCTCAAGGAGCCGGATGTGGTCCTTATGGATATCCGCATGCCTGAGATTGACGGGATCAACGCCATCGGCATGATCCGCAAAGAGTATGAAGCCGTCAAGATCATCGTACTGACCATGTACGACGACCAGGAAATGATCACCAAGATGATGGAGATGGGCGCCAACGCCTACCTCACCAAAACTACAGATCCCGAAGAAATCTACCAGGCGATCCTCACCTGCATGAACGATGATTTCTATTTCAATGAACTGGTAAACAAAGCCGTGTTGCTCAAACTCCAGCACAAGAAAACCGTACGCCAGTTCTATCCAAATCCTGTTAAGTTTTCAGAAAAAGAACTTAAAATACTCAAGCTGATAGCAGAAGACAAAACCACGGAAGAAATATCCAAGGAAGTGTTTCTCAGCCCACGTACGATCGAAACCATCCGGCAGAACATGAAGCAGAAAGCCGGGGCCAAAACCATCGCCGGCCTGGTGATGTATGCCATGCGCAACAAACTGCTCGAATAAAGCCAGATGGAGAATATCAACAATACTTACTTCGACGGTTACTATAAGGATATCTGGCGCGATATCATTCCGGCCGAGCTTACCCAAAAGGAAGCGGAGTTCATGGAAAGTTATTTTGAACTGGATAAAACTTCTGCTGTCCTCGATCTGATGTGCGGCTACGGACGTCATGCATTGGCGCTGGGCCGTAAAGGCATCCGGGTAACGGCAGTCGATAACCTTGCAGCTTATATCGCCGATGTGGAAATGGCTGCAACAGCCGAAGGGTTGCCGGTAACGGCCATACAGGCCGATATTGCCGGTTACGTACACGATGCCAGTGCCGATCTGGCGATCTGCATGGGCAACAGCCTCAATTTCTTTTCCGCGGAAGAAGCAGCCGGTATTTTGAAGAACACGGCAACAGGACTGAAGACCGGAGGCCATCTGCTGATCAATACCTGGTCGCTGGCCGAAATCGCCATCAAACAATTTACCCCCCGCACCTGGGCATATGCCGCCGGTATGCGCTATATCAGCGAATGCCGTTACGAATTTTTCCCCAGCCGCATCGAAGCTGAACATCTTATCATTGCTCCCGACGGAAGCACGGAAACCAAGAAAGGCGTGGATTATATTTTTTCTGTAGGAGAAATGGACCAGCTGTTGCAGGGGACTGGCTTTGCCATCGAAGAAATCTACAGCATTCCGGGGCGGAAAAAATTCACCGTAGGTGAACCCCGCGCCTATATCGTTGCCGTTAAAAAATAAAAAGCATAAAAGTGAAAAAGTCCCCGCCTCGGCGGGGACTTTTCATTTCGTTCATTGGTTGCGAATTTCACAAATAAGAAAACTGGTTAAGGCGGTTAGTTTTCAAAAGGAAAATCTGATCTTAAAAACGGACAGCGGATAGTTGAGCAAAGAAAATAGAAAGTTGACAGCAGTGGAGGGGCGTCGTGGTTAATCAAAGGTATTGGAAAGAACTTTTTCTGGACGGTTAGGGATATTGGATAATTCAAAAAGTAACGGTCCTTCTGTCGCTATCAACTTTCTGAGACAAATGTATATCCACACTCCAATGTGGACAATCGCATTACTGCCTGATTCTAAAACATCGGATTTTACGTGTTCATACGTAAAATTACGAGCATTTTTACAAAGCCCTTAGGTGTGCATAAGTGGAAACCGGTATTGATATATGTCAACCGGTACTTTCCACAAAAACGAAATCAAGTATTTCTACTATATTTATTTCTGGGGGATTTTTCCATCTTGCACCGCAGAATAACGTCCAATTACCTAACTTTTTACTAATCGATAATCCAATGAAAAACGAGACCAACGCTGTGATTAAAGTAGCTATTGCCGACGACCACACTTTGTTTCGCACCGGCGTCAAGACGTCTCTTTCCAGCCGGAAAGACATCCAGATGGTAGCCGAGGCTGAAAATGGTATGCAATTACTCAACCTGTTGCGCCATATTCAACCCGATGTAGTGCTGCTGGATATTCAGATGCCTATTATGGATGGGCTGTCCACACTTCCCGAGATCAAAAAACTCTATCCCAACATTAAGGTGATCATGTTGTCGATGCACAACGATCACTCGGTGATTTCCAAGATGATGGAGATCGGAGCCAATTCCTACCTGACCAAAGAGTCTGGTTCGGAGATGATCTATGAAGCCATCCGCGCGGTATATGAGCAGGATTTTTATTTCAACGATCTTACCAACAAAGCGCTTCTCAGCGGCCTGCGCACCAAACGTGTAGTGGAAGCTTCTGCTCCCGCTGAAGTGCAGTTGACCGAGAAAGAAATCACCATCCTGAAATTGATGTGTGAAGAGAAGAGCACCAAGGAGATCGCTGATATGGTGGACCTTAGTCCCCGTACAGTGGAAGCTATCCGCGACAAACTCAAAACCAAAACCGGCACCAAATCAATGGCCGGACTGGTGATGTATGCGGTGAAGGCCGGACTGGTAGAACAACCTTGATTTAATTCAAAAGTCAAAAGTCAAAATTCAAAAAGGTGAAAGAGCATAGTGAATAACCTTTGCGTCTTGAGTACTTTGCGGCTTTGCGTGAAAACCGCACGGGATTCACGCAAAGAAATATAAGGCGCAAAGTGGCAAAAGGTAAACCTTAAGCCTTCAGTCTTTTTTGACTTTCGAATTTTTACTTTTGAATTATGAAAGCTTTTTGCTGTCTCAATGGCAGGTTTGTCCGGGCATCCGAGCCCGTTTTGCTGGCCTCCAACAGATCCTACCGCTATGGTGATGGGCTGTTTGAGACCCTGCGCGTGGTCAATGGAAGCATCAGACTACCCGAATATCATTTCGACCGCCTGTTCCGCGGCATGAAACTGCTCGACTATACCTTTCCCGGGAGATTTGATGCCGATACTCTGGAACAACAGATTCTACAACTGGTGCAGAAAAGCCAGGCCAGCCCTTCTGTCCGTATAAGATTAAGCGTGTTTCGCGGAAACGGCGGGTTGTACGATGAAGACGGACCTGCCCAATACCTGATCGAATGCTGGCCGCTGGAAACCTCAAACTGGCAATGGAATGAAAATGGCCTGGAAATTGACATCTATCAAAAGGTCCGCAAGAGTTGTGATACTTTTGCCAACCTGAAATCGGCCAGTTTCCTGGGTTATAGTATGGCTGCCCGTTACGCGAAGCAGCAGAAACTAAACGATTGCCTGGTGTTAAATGAGTTTGGCCGTATTGCTGACAGCAGCATCGCAAATGTGTTTGTCGTTCGTGGCACCTTCATTACAACACCGCCTTTGTCCGAAGGATGTGTGGACGGTGTAATGCGGCGGTATCTCTTGCAGGAACTGCGGTCTGTGATCCTCGAGAACGGGTTCGACCTTGCAGAACAACCCTGTACTCCCGAAGATCTCGCAATGGCGGACGGGCTTTTTCTAACCAATGCCATACGTGGCATCCGGTGGGTGAAACAATGCGGGCAAACGTCCTATAATTCGGAAACAGTCCGCGAACTGTTTCGAATAACTGATACCTCTTTTCGTCCATTATGAGCCAGATCTATCCTGAGCCCGTGACCCTTTTTTGGTTTCGCCGGGACCTTCGCATTGAAGACAATGCCGGGTTGTATTACGCCCTGCGCAGCGGACGACCCGTTGTCCCCATTTTTATTTTTGACCGGCACATTCTTGACAGCCTCGATGATCCCGAAGACAGGCGCGTAACCTTCATCCACGATATACTCGGACTTATCAATAAAAACCTGATCAGTAAAGGATCTTCCATCGATGTACGTTATGGGTTGCCCGAGGAAATATTTCCGGCTTTATTAAAAGAATATCCCGTTACTGCGGTGTATACGAATCACGATTACGAACCGTACGCGCAGCAACGTGACCGGAAAATCGCCAATCTCTTATCAGCCAGCAAAATCCCGCTCTATACGGCGAAAGACCAGGTGATCTTTGAAAAAGGAGAAGTGGTAAAAGACGACGGTAAACCCTATACAGTTTTCACACCTTATTCCAAACGCTGGCGTGCACAGCTCAATGATTTTTATCTGAAGTCTTATCCCGTCCACAAATACCTGAAGCAGTTGGCCCCGATGAAGGAACGGGCTATTCCTTCCCTGAAAAGCATGGGCTTCAAAGAAGGCGAACGTGAATTTCCGGGCAATGAAATTCCTGCACAACTGATCCGCGATTACGCGCGGCAACGTGACTTTCCCGGCCTGGATGCTACCACGCGTCTGAGCCTGCATTTACGTTTCGGTACTACCAGTATCCGGCAGCTTGCAACACAGGCAAAGGACCTGAGCGAAAAATTTTTAAATGAATTGATCTGGCGCGATTTCTACCAGATGATCCTCTGGCATTTTCCGCAGGTAGTTGGTCAGTCGTTCAAACCGGAATACGACCGCATCCGCTGGCGCAATAATGAAAAAGAATTTGAAGCATGGTGCGTGGGTAACACCGGTTATCCGATAGTTGATGCCGGTATGCGCGAACTCAATGAAACCGGTTTTATGCACAACCGCGTGCGCATGATCACAGCCTCCTTTCTCACCAAACATTTATTGATCGACTGGCGCTGGGGCGAAGCTTATTTTGCCAAGAAATTGCTCGATTATGAGCTTGCGTCCAATAACGGCGGATGGCAATGGGCAGCCGGAACAGGTTGTGATGCCGCGCCCTATTTCCGCATCTTCAATCCTTATTTGCAGACAAAGAAATTCGATCCCGAATTAACATATATAAGGAAATGGGTTCCGGAGTTGGAAGAACTGACCTATGCAAAACCCATCGTTGAGCACGAATATGCACGTCAGCGTTGCCTGGAAACCTACAAGAACGCATTAAATAAATAGCCCTTCTGCCGGACGTGGCTGTCCTTCGCGTTGAAGAAATACCCGGTGAAGCGTATCGATCGCATTACGTCCGTCTGTCCCAAGATCGAGACTATAATTATTTACATAGAGATCGATGTGCTGACGCATTACCTGTTCTTCCATGGCCTGCGCATGCGCTTTTACATACGGCGAAACATCAGGGTACCGGTCAAAAGAATATTGCAGGCTTTCACGGATAAGTGATGCTACTTTTACCGCCACACCTTCGGGCAGATCGCGCTTTGCTGCGATGCCGCCCAACGGAATGGGCACGGCGGTTTGTTTTTCCCAATATTCCCCGAGGTCCATGACTTTATGCAACCCGCGTTGCTGATAGGTAAAACGGTTTTCATGAATGATCACACCCATGTCTGCTTCGCCATTCAATACAGCATCTTCAATGGAAGAAAAAAGACCGAATGTTTTATTACCCGCGTTGGGCCAGGCGTAGCCAAACAATAAATGCGCGGTGGTATGTATGCCGGGCAAAATGATAGCCGCGTCGTTGATCTGTTCTGTTGTAAACGGACCCGCGTCACGGCTGATGAGTAAAGGACCGACTCCTTTGCCCAATGCACTTCCCGATGGCAATAAGGCATAGCGCGCGGTGCTTTGAAAGAATGCGGGGAAGCTGAGTTTGGTAATGTCCAGTTTTCCTTCCAATGTCCATTGGTTGAGCGTTTCCACATCTTCCAATACCACGTCGAAAGTAAAATCACCGGTGTCGATATGGCCGTTGACCAATGCATCGAAAATAAAAGTATCGTTGGGGCAGGGGCTAAAGCCTAAACTCAGTTTCATCGAGATTGCAAATTGTGTTGATAGTCCGGATCAATGTTTCGTTCAGCGCCGCAATGGCTTCTTTCATCCGCCAGTTCTTTTTATCGCGTTCGCCGATGATATTGGAAACGGCGCGCAGTTGAAGGAACGGCACCTGCTGTTGCAGACAAACGTAATGCAGCGCGGCACCTTCCATGCTTTCAACAACCATTGAGCTGTTTTGTTCATACCAGGCAATGCGTTGCGGTTGCGTGGTAATCTCCTGTACGGTAACGCCGGTCACATGTTGGAGATGGGTATGTTGCAGCAGTTGTTGCCACGGATTTTTAAGAAAACGGTTAGTATAGGGAAACGCATTTTCGTCCAGTAATCCGAGGTCGAAGAGATCGTTCCATTGCTCGTTTTGCCACACGCCGGCATCCGCGAAGCAATCCTGGTTAACGGCTACCACGGCCGGAGAGGCGGCATTTAAAAGTGCCGGCGAAAGGGTGCCGGCAATGCCTGCCTGCATAATGACCGATGGGCGCCTTTGCAACAATTCCGTGGTCAGCGAATAGGTGGTGGAGGCAATGCCTACGCCGCCGATCAGCGCGTGGACTTCCCAATCGGGAAACTTAACTCGCTGCGAGTCAAGAAAATCCAACGTCGGTTGTAGTTCAAATTGCGTGGCGGCGGTCAGTAGCAACTGCATACTGCAAATATCCGGATTCGAAACCATTCCTTTTTAAATATTACCTTTGTGCTCCTTTTACAAACAGGAAGCAAGAACATGGTGTATCTGACACGCGTTGAGCATTTTAATGCAGCTCACAAGCTTTACAATCCCGCCTGGGATGAAGCACGCAATGAAGAAGTATTTGGCAAATGTGCCAACCAGAACTGGCATGGTCATAACTATGAGTTATATGTAACGGTGAAAGGTGATCCCGATCCCGATACCGGCTTTGTATTTGATGTAAAACGTCTGAGTACGCTGATCCGCGAGCAGGTGGTAGAAAAACTGGATCACCGCAACCTGAATATGGATGTGGATTTTATGCAGGGAAAAATGTGCAGCACGGAAAACCTCGCCATTGCTATCTGGAAGGAGTTGCAGCCGGCACTTCCCGCTTCGGTGCAGTTGCATTGCATTAAATTGTATGAAACGCCGAGGATTTATGTGGAGTACTTCGGGGAGTAAGGTGTAAGGCGTAAGGTATAGGGTATAAGGTTAAACAGCCACAGATTTGTATTCACCATTCACGATTGACGATTGACGATTCACGACTGACCATTCACTTTTTTAATTTTGCCTTTTGAATTCAAACCGAAAAGTATCCGTTTTCCGTAAAGAGCATTTCAATGCCGCGCACCGCTTGTTCCGTGCCGATTGGGACGATGCGCGCAATGAAAAAGTATTTGGAAAATGCGCACTGCCACACTACCATGGCCACAACTACGAACTGGAAGTGAAAGTAACCGGATTGCCCGATCCGGAAACCGGCTATGTTATCGATTTGAAAATACTCAGCGACCTGATCCGGGAAGAAGTGCACAGCCGCTTCGACCACCGCAATCTCAACCTGGATACCGAAGAATTTAAAAACCTCAATCCTACAGCAGAAAATATTGTGATGGTGATCTATGATCTGCTGCGGCCGCGCATTGATGCTGCCCTGGATCTGCAGATCCGCCTTTATGAAACACCCCGTAATTTTGTCGAATTTCCGGCTTAATTTAACCAAGCGGTTTTAATCAATTATACATTTATGTCTTACAGCAAGGTCGACAACTATAATGAAGAAATAACCGGTAAACTGATGACCAGTTACCGCGATGTATTGGGCGCACTCGGTGAAGATCCGGATCGTGAAGGTTTGTTGAAAACGCCGGAAAGGCTGGCGAAAGCCATGCAATTCCTTACACAGGGTTATCATCTCGATGCCAAAGCTATCATCAATTCCGCAAAATTTCATGAAGATGTAAGCCAGATGGTGATCGTAAAAGATATTGAACTGTACAGTATGTGCGAACACCATATGCTTCCTTTTTTCGGTAAGGCGCATATCGCATACATCCCGAATGGATGGATCACCGGTTTGAGCAAACTGGCCCGAGTGGTGGATGTTTTTTCGCGCCGTCTGCAGGTGCAGGAACGGCTTACGGTGGAAATCATGAATGCCATAAAGGAAACGCTTAATCCGCTTGGCGTGGCAGTGGTTATTGAAGCTAAACACCTGTGTATGATGATGAGAGGTGTGCAAAAACAGAATTCCGTTACCACTACATCCGCCTTCGACGGAGAGTTTCAAAAGGATTCAACCCGCAGCGAATTTTTGAAATTGATAAGCGCCGATTTGCATTAAATTTGGTACGTTTGCAACCGCTCTGAAAGTTTGACCCATTCCTGTGGTCAGGCTTTTTTTTGTAGACGATCTGCCGTCATCAGGGCTGCTTTTAAACAGACGAATAACCGCTTTAGGATAAACCACAATTATGAAACACGCATTTGTTTTTCCCGGCCAGGGGTCGCAATTTCCGGGAATGGGCAAGGAGCATTATGCCAACAGTGCATTTGCCAAAAAGCTCTTCGAACAAGCCAATGAAGTATTAGGCTTTCGTATATCCGACATCATGTTTGAAGGCACCGATGAGCAACTCAAACAAACGAATGTCACCCAGCCTGCAGTTTTCCTGCATTCCGTCATTGCCTTTAAAAGCATTGAATCTGCCCGCCCTGAAATGGTGGCAGGCCATTCCCTTGGAGAATTTTCTGCACTCGTGGCCAATGGTACATTGAGTTTTGAAAGTGCGTTGCAACTCGTTTCCATCCGTGCGCAGGCGATGCAGAAAGCCTGCGAAGTAACACCTTCTACCATGGCCGCTGTGCTTGCACTGGCCGATGAAAAAGTAGAGGAGATATGCGCAGCCGTAACGGAAGAAACCGGTGAAGTAGTTGTAGCCGCTAACTATAACTGTCCTGGTCAACTGGTGATCAGCGGAACTGTTAATGCCGTAAACATTGCGTGCGAACGCATGAAAGCTGCCGGTGCCAAAAGAGCGCTGGTATTACCAGTTGGTGGAGCCTTCCATTCACCATTGATGGCGCCCGCCCGCGAAGAGCTGCGCCAGGCAATCGAGTCTACCAATTTCCATACGCCCACCTGCGCCGTATACCAGAATGTAGTGGCAAAAGCAGTAATGGACAAAGAAGAGATCAAACACAATCTCATCGAACAACTTACGGGTGCCGTACGCTGGACACAAAGTGTACAGGCCATGATCGCCGACGGCGGTTCGAAGTTTACAGAGGTTGGTCCCGGTAAAGTGTTGCAGGGATTGATCCTGAAGATCAACAAAGAAGCGCAGGTGGATGGAGTGAGTTGATAATTCAAAAGTTATAAGTAAAAAAAGATCCCGAAGTTTCGGGACTGAGCTTGCCCGAAGTATCGGGCGAAGGGGCAAAAGCCCTGGTGTAATGCCGGGGCTTTTTTCGTCAATGGTGAATGGTGAATGGTCAATGGTCAATGGTCAATGGCTGTTTACCTATTACCTAATACCTACAACCGAAGCCCGTAGTGAATACATCTTTGCGCCTTGATTACTTCGCAGCTTTGCGTGAAACGCGGGTTCATTTCAGGCAAAGGCGCACAAGGAGCAAAGACGCAAGGCAATACTTATAACCTATTACCTAATACCTACACCCGAAGCCCGTAGTGAATACATCTTTCCGTCTTGATTACTTTGCAGCTTTGCGTGAAACGCGGGTTCAATCCACGCAAAGGCGCACAAGGAACTACTTATAGCTTATTACCTGATACCTGCAACGGCTGTTTCTTCCTACTTAATTTGTAGTAGACCATTGCGCGCTGATGGCTTTCCTGTTATATTAGAGGAAATAATTCAAAGTGAATAAGTCAATAAGTGAATGGTTAATAGTGAATAAATACTTATAACTTAATACTTACTACTTATGCCCGAAGTGTCGGGCGGCTGTTTTAATGCGCAACCTCTTAATCCTGCTGGTAATTATCTGCCCGTTAGGGCTGACCGCACAGACAAAAGTGCTGGACAGCCTGCGGCGTCAACTGGAGAAAGTTCCTTCTGCCAGGCAGGCATTGCCCGTGCTCGAAGCATTGTGCGAAGAGCAGCTTTCTCTTTATCCCGATACCGCTTTACGGTTTTCATTAAAACTCAAAGAACTTGCCGGCAAATACGGCACCCGTGCACAACAGGACATGGCCGACTACCAGGTGGCCGTTTCCCTATGGCGTTGTAAAAAAATCGATACTGCATTGGTATTGATTGAACGGGATCTGAAGCGGCAACCTGTAGAAGTAACAACATCACGCCCTTTATACTTCCGGTTATCCGTATTAAAAATAAGACTGCTGACCACCAATGCGCGCCTCAACGAAGCCAGCACTGCTATTTATCAATTGTTGCACGAAGCAGAACAATACCGCGACACCTTATACCAGATCATTGCCTGCAATTCTGTCGGCGTTTTAAAAAGAAGGTCGGAGAAAAATCCGGGAGAGTCCCTGCAATGGTTTCGCCGCGCGGCGATGCTGGCCGATACGGATCCGGCTTACCACCGTTATTCCATTGCTTATGGCAATCTCGCACGGGCGTACAGTACATTAGGTAAAAAAGATTCCGCACTTTACTATATCGACAAAGGCGTGAGGATATCGCGGCAAACAGAGCAACTACCTTTTTTGCAAACATGCCTGACGATTCAATCTGAAATACTTTCCGGCGAAGGAAGAATGGACGAGGCGGAGAGCGCATTAAAAGAATCCATCGCACTCAGTAAATCTTTTACCGTTGATACCTTGTATGCAGACGATATACAGCATCTTGCACAGTTTTATATTTCAACGGCACAATACCAGAAAGGCATAGCGCTATGCCGCAAGTATCTTTCTACCGACACCATACCGGAGTACCGGATCATGTTCCTGGAGCCGCTTGCACAATGTTATAAATTATCCGGTGACCGCGATGGCTACGAAAAAACGCTGGAAGAATTATTGAAAACGAAAGACCGTTTTTATGAAGAAGATTTTGCCAAGTTTTCCCGGGAGATGCAGGTGAAGTACGAGGTGCAGCAAAAAGAGAATACGATCATTCAGCAGAAACTGGATATTTCTACCAAGAATATTCTTTTTTACGGGTCACTTGCCGCGATCGTGTTTGCCGTGATCATCGCCCTGGTACTTTTTTATAATTACCGGAAAAGGGAAAAACTGAAGTTGCTGTTGTTGTTGCAGCAGGAAAAAGATGCCGCCAACCTGGCTGTGGCAAAAGCGGAAGAGAATGAACGCCGGCGGATTGCCGCGGATCTGCATGATAGCCTGGGTGCTTATGCAGCCTCCGTCGTATCCAATCTTGAGTTTATCCATGGTAATCCGGCCGATCCTGAAAGTGGAGTGGCCATGCAGGAGTTGCGGCGCAATTCCCTGTCGATGGTGTCGCAATTGAGTGATACGATCTGGGTGCTTAATAAGCAGTCGCTTTCACTCACCAGTATCAGCGACCGGGTAAAAATTTTGCTGCGCCGGCTGGAGCCGAGTTTTCCCGGTATACAATTTCATATTGCGGAAGATATTACGGAAGATGTGTTGTTGCCGCCCTTGCAGGCCTATCATCTGTTCCAGATCATCCAGGAAGCGGTTAACAATGCGCTTCGCCACAGCGGTTGCCGTCATATCGATATTCTTTTTGAGTCGCATACTTCGTGGCATGTTGCGGTAAGAGATGATGGCCGTGGCATGCAGTCTTTGGTAGCCGAAGGAGGAAACGGCCTTTCGAATATGCGGGCAAGAGCGGCCGCTGCCGGTTGGGAAATTGCCTGGTTGCCGGGCGCTGATGCCGGTACGACCGTGAAAACCGGTCCCGCCGCTACTACAAATTAGGTATTGGGTTAACAGCCATTTATGCTGAACTTTATATCATGGCCGACAAATTCAAAATTGCCTTTACGGATGACAACAAGGTGAATCGCAACACATTTGTGCAGAAGATACAGTTGCTTCCGCAGTTGGAACTGGTGTTTGTGGCAGATAATGGCCACCATTGCCTGGAACAACTCAAAGGACTTCCCCCGAATCGTATTCCGCAGGTGATGTTCATGGACCTGGAGATGCCCGAAATGGATGGCATTGAAACGATTCGTCTTTCGCGCTCATTGTATCCCGGTATTCACTTTATCGTACTCACGGTTTTCGACGATGACGAAAAAATATTCGAAGCCATCAGGGCTGGTGCCTCCGGTTATTTATTGAAACATGAACCGGCGCCGGTGTTATTTGAGTCAGTGGTGAATGTACTTGAATTTGGCGGGGCGCCGATGAGTCCTGCCATTGCGCGCAAATCGTTGCAACTGCTCAGCCGGGCAGGTCAATTAACTGATAGCCCCAACAAGTCTGCCTTGCCCGCTGCCATAACAGAAAGGGAGAAGGAGATATTACAGCACATGGTAAATGGCAAAGACGCCAAACATATTGCATCCGTTTTCGATCTCAGCGTACTGACCGTACGCAAACACATCGCTAATATTTACGAAAAATTGCACATCAATTCCAAAGCGCAGGCGATAAGTTTAGCGCATCAGCAGAAATGGTTTTGATTAATTCAAAACCGTGAATCGTCAATCGTGAATAATCTTTGCGCCTTTATTGATTTGCAGCTTTGCGTGAAGACCGAAGACGGCTTTCACGCAAAGGAATACTTACTACACTTCGGAAAGCTCAGTGCGGCGCTTAAAATTCAACGAGCAATTGATCCACTCCGGATCAAAATGCGCTTCGTATTTTTTATAAAAATTAATAGCGGGTTCATTCCAGTCGAGCACCTGCCACATCATACCTGAAAAATTCTTTTCTTTTGCTTCAGCAATTACCTGATCCATCAGCAGGCCGCCGATGCCTTTGCCACGCATGGATTGTGTAACCAGAATATCTTCGAGGTAAAGACGCTGACCCTTCCAGGTGGAGTAGCGGATATAGTATAAGGCAAAGCCGGCTACTACTCCCTCAGTTTCGGCAACGAATGCCCACCATACAGGGTTATCTCTAAAACCGCTATCGGCAAAATGATCCGGTGATACGGTTACTTCCTGCGGCGCTTTTTCATATTCCGCCAGTTCGCGGATCAGTTCCAACAACCGCGGGCAATCTTCGCGTACCGCCCGGCGGATTTTTATTTCCTGCATAATCCTGTGCTATTTTTTACGTTTGGCTTTGAATGTGCCGTTAGGTTGCAATACGGACAACACATCTACTTCTCCTTTAGCATTGCGTTCGAAACGCGCCTGGAAGCCGGGCAATATTTTAAAGTCAAATAAATCATTTCCCAAAGGAACCAGTTCGTAATCCGGTTGACCGGCGATGAAGAGCATAAGCGTGTTTTCCCCTTTGATATAAATACGTGTCAGCATATTTCCCAACTCAAATTCACCGGTATAACTTTTCAATACATCAATGGCAACTGTTTTCACTTCAGGCAGCTTCCCGAATACCTGTGCCTTTACAGCGGGTTCCAGTGATACGTCAAAACTTTCCACTTTGCCGTTGGTGCCGGTGATGAACCGGAGTTTAGGCGTATCTGTTTCCGGCTCCTCTGCTTTGAGCGAGCGAACGCGGAAAATGTCGTAATGATAATGTTCGAGATATTCTGTGATCTTTTGATCTTTTGCCGAGTTGTAATCGAGCCAGAGCGTATCACGTTCTGCAAAAATTCTTGCGATGCCATAGCCTTTATTCTCGTATCTCCCCGCATACTCAACCAAAGCATGTGATGGTTTGGTGCCGTTTACGCGTCTTGCACTGTCCACGTTTTCCTGCTGCTGCGGGTCGGCTAGACTTTTATCGCGTGCGGTTACCATTTCCCCGTTAAGATCACGCACTTTCAGCCCGAGCAAACGCTCCGAGATAAAATGACGGATGATATTGGTCGGCTCGGTTTGATTGCTTACGACAAATACACCAATGCTGTCCATCGGGAAAAAGCTGGTCGAGGTAATAAATCCGTCGATGCCGCCGCTGTGTTCAACGAGGTAATGTCCCTGGTAGCCATAAATACCCCAGCCAAGTCCGTAGCCGTTCATATAATTGCCCGGCATTTTTTTCGAAGGCAATCCGCTGCCGGTGGGAATCTGCAGGCTTATCGCTTGTGTGCGGTAGCTGGCGGGAATAATTTCTTTTCCTTCGAAACGGCCGCCGTTGATCCAGGTGATTAACCAGTTGGCCATATCGCTTGCACAACTGTTGATCGCACCGGCCGGAGCAATGGCATCGAGATCGCGGTAAGGAATAACCGTCAATTGCTTTTTGCCGGATTTATAAGCGAGCGCCCGGTCGTTGACTTTTGCCAGATCGGCAACCGAAAGCGTGGTGTGCTGCATGTTGAGTGGTTTCAAAATGCGTTCGCGGATATTTTCTTCCCAACTGCGTCCGCTGATTTTAGCGGCCGTCATGCCCAATGCCAGGTACATGAAATTGTTGTATTGATAGATAGCTCGCAGTTCTGCATTCGGCTCCAGGTACCGGATGCGATGTACCAATTCATCGCGGCTCGCACTGGCACCATACCACGACAAATCATGTCTGGGTACGCCCGTGCGGTGGGCCATCAGGTCCCGGATGGTGGCGTGTTGCGTGGTGTAATCATTGAAAAAAACAAGCTCGGGATAATAACTGTTGACGGGTTTGTCGAGGTCAGCCTTGTCTTCATTGACCAATTGTCCTAACAACAGATTAGTGAATGCCTTGGTGCAGGAACCGATCGCAAACTGTGTCTGTGCAGTAACGGGTAATTTCTTTTCCGCGTCGCGGTAGCCAAAGCCGCCGGCAAAGATCACTTTGTTTTTTTCAACAATGGCGATGGAAACGCCCGGAGCATTCCAGTCTTTCAATACACGAAGGGCAAACGTATCGAGTCCTTTTAAACGGGAATCGGTAATTTTTTGAGCCGGTGCGGTGATCGTGCACAGCAATAAAACCGATAAGAAAAAATTACGCATAAGTCGGTTGGTTGGTTTATTATGAAAGTGCATTCGACAGATCGGCGAGAATGTCCTGCACATTTTCAATACCGGTACTCATCCTGATCAATCCGTCGGTGATGCCATAAGTAAGTCGTTGCTCACGTGGTACACTGTAATGTGTCATCGATGCAGGATGTGATAGCAGGGTATCACATGTGCCTAATGAAACGGTGCGCACGCACATCTGTAATCTATTCATGAAATTGATACCGGCCTGCAAGCCGTCTTTCAGTTCGAAACTGAGCATGGAGCCGGGATAGCGCATTTGTTTGCGCGACAGTTCGTAATCGGGGTGCTCCGGAAGGCCGTTGAAATTTACTCTCTCCACGGCGGGGTGTTGCTTTAAGAAAGCGGCCACTTCCTGTGCATTACTACAATGGCGTTCCATGCGCAGTTCTAATGTTTTAATACCATTGATCAGCATAAAGGCATCGAAAGGGTTTGCGTTGCCACCGAGTGTCTTGGCTACTTTGTAAACGCGTTCCTGCATAAAACCAAGATCCGAGCCGAGGAGAATGCCACCGATAGCGGTGCCATGTCCGTTGAGGAATTTGGTAGTGGAATGAACAATGAAATCGATACCGAAACGGAAAGGCTGTTGCAGGTAAGGTGTGGCGAAGGTGTTATCACAGGCGGTGAGCAGTTGGTATTTTTTAGCCAAAGCGGAAAGCTGCGCCAGGTCCACGCACTGGATGGTGGGATTGGCCGGTGTTTCCAGGTAAAGCATGCGGATGCTTTTGTCTTCGCGCATGATCTCTTCTGCTTTGTTGAGGTCGCGGAGGTCGGCGATCACGGGTGTGATGCCCAGTGGTGGCAGGATGCGTGTGATGATTTCTTCCGTGCCGCCATATAAGGAATAATGGGAGAGGACTTTGTCGCCGGCTTTGAGTGTCGACAGCATAAGTGTGGTGATGGCTGCCATGCCGGATGCGTGCAGGATGCCTCTTGCCTCGAAGGGCAGCCCGAATGTTTCGAGTGCGGCGATCTTGCGTTCTGCTTCGCTGAAGGTTGGGTTACCCCAGCGTGAATAGATATAACCGTCTTCTTCGCCGGAGAAGCGGCGCATGCCCTGGGCTGCTTCGTCGTATACGAATGTGCTGCTGGCGTAGATCGGAACGAGGTGCGCATAGCGTGGATCTTTTTCATGACCGGCATGCACCGCCGCCGATCCAAATCCTTCGAAGTTGGGACCTTGACTCATAGTGTCCCGAAGTTAGTTAAGTAATGAGTAATAGGTGATAGGTTTTGGGTAAACGGCGGGGGCAAGTCAAAAGTTAAAAGTCAAAATTCAAAAGAAGAAGTGATCAATGGTGAATGGTGAAAGAATCTTGGCGTGAAAAGCGGGTTTGTCACGCAAAGTCGCATAAGGAGCAAAGACGCAAAGCCAACTGGCTTTTACCTAAAACCTATCATCTTGTGCCTTACCCCTTATACCTTCTGCCTTAAAAAGAAAGGACCCGCGTCCGCAGATCCTTAAAAAACTTAATACTTAAACTTAATACTTAAAACTTATAACCTCCCTCAATACGCCCACTTCACCAGGGTGGCACCCCAGGTAAATCCGCCTCCGAAAGCTGCGAGCACGATATTGTCGCCTTTCTTCAGTTGTTTTTCCCATTCCCACAGGCAAAGCGGGATAGTAGCGGCCGTTGTATTGCCATACTTCTGGATGTTGATCATGACCTTTTCCTTGGGCAGACCGATGCGGTTGGCCGTGGCATCGATGATGCGCAGGTTGGCCTGGTGCGGTACCAGCCAGGAAATGTCATCGCCCGTAAGATTATTACGTTCGAGCAGTTCGGCGCTGATATCGGCCATGCCTTTTACGGCGAATTTGAAAACAGCCTGGCCTTCCTGGTATACATAATGTTCGCGGTTGGCGACTGTTTCTGCAGTGGCGGGATAAGCGGAACCACCGGCTTTCATGCGCAGGTACTGGCACCCGCTGCCATCGCTGCGGAGCAGGCTGTCCTGTATACCGAGTCCTTCTTCATTGGGTTCGAGCAGTACGGCACCGGCGCCGTCGCCAAAAATGATGCAGGTGGTGCGGTCTGAGTAGTCGATGATCGCGCTCATTTTATCGGCGCCCACCACCACTACCTTTTTATAACGACCACTCTCAATAAGTGACGTGCCTACTGTTAATGTATAAAGAAAGCCCGAGCAGGCGGCCGATACGTCGAAGCCCCAGGCATTGCGTGCACCTATTTTATCACATACGATGTTGGCAGTGGCGGGAAACACCATGTCCGGCGTTACCGTACCTACGATCAGGCAATCGATCTCCATCGGATCGATACCACGTTTTTCACAAAGCTGCTTTACAGCCGGAACGATCATTTCCGAAATACCTTTTCCTTCTCCTTTCAGGATGCGCCGCTCTTCGATGCCCGTACGGCTACGGATCCATTCGTCGGTCGTATCCACTATTTTCTCCAGGTCAAAATTGGTGAGTTTGTCTTCCGGAACATAACCGCTTACTGCAGTGATAGCGGCCGTGATTTTTTTGCTCATCGTAGTACTTGATTTTCAATAAAAGCAGTCAAAGGTAAGGAAGAACCTGTTACAACAGGAACAACAGGTGTTCGGAAAACCGGCCGGGGCAAACAGGTTGCCGGTCCGGACAGCCGTCCGCATTTTTGGCGGTGCTTTTCCCTTATTTTCGCACCCATGATCGCTTACCTGAAAGGAGATTTTGTGCACCTGACCCCGGCTTCGCTCGTGGTTGACATCCAGGGCGTGGGTTATGAAGTGCTGATCAGCCTGCATACCTATTCCCAGATCCAGGGAAAAGACAAGGGTTTGCTGCATACTCATCTGTTAATCAGGGAAGATGCGCATATTTTGTTCGGTTTTGCCGAGCTTCGCGAAAAGGAAATGTTCCAGATGCTGATAGCTGTTTCCGGCATCGGTGCATCTACTGCCCGGGTTATGTTGTCGTATATGAAACCTGAGGAACTGGCCGGCGCCATTGCCTCCGGTGACAGCAAGACCCTGGAAGGCATTAAGGGCATCGGGAAAAAAACAGCCGAACGGGTGGTGCTGGAACTTCGGGACAAACTGAGCAAACATCCGCTGGAAACAAATATTTCTCCGGTGAAAAACAATAGTTTGCGCCACGATGCGTTAAATGCTCTGGCTGCGCTTGGTATTAACCGTCCGGCGGCCGAACAGGCGCTGCAGAAAGTGATGGCGGGAGAGCCGGAATTGCCGCTGGAAGACCTGATCAAGAAAGTCCTTCGTATCCTCTGAAGCCAACCTATTCCTGGAAACTAATTGATTGTGGAGAAAAAACATTGAACCTGAACACTGCTCATATTTTCCGCACGGTGGTTTTTGCCGTATTTCTGCTTGCCTGTACCCACCAGGCTGCCGCGCGTTATGAATATCGCGGCTTCATCCCCCTTGCCGATACCACAGGTCCCGATACCTTGCGCTACCCGCTGCAGGACCGCTACGGTGATCCCTATACCAACCGCAACAACAACTATTTCGACCTCAGCGATACGGCTTTTATCAAACGCCGCATCGAATACGATCCGGTGACGAAACAATACTACATGACCGAAAAGATCGGCAGCCAGTATTACCGCACACCCACCACTTTTTCCCAGGAAGAATTTTTACGGCTGCAGGGGCAACAGGACGAACGTGATTATTTCCGTAAACGCTCCGAACTCCTCACCGACATGAACCGCCGCCGGTTCAAGCCCAAATTCAATGTAAAGAACGACTGGTTCAACCGCATCATCGGTACAGGAAAAATCGATATCCGCCCTTCGGGATACGTGGATATCCTCGCGGGCTATATGGGACAAAATATCAAAAACCCGACGCTGCCCGAACGTGCGCGCCGCAACGGAGGTTTTGATTTCAACATGAACGCTCAATTGCAGGTAGACGCCAACATTGGCGATAAACTCCGTTTGCCGATCAGCTACAACACCATGGCCAACTTTGAGTTTGAGAACCAGCTCAACCTCAACTATCAGGGCAAAGACGACGAGATCATCAAACAATTCCAGTTGGGTAACGTGAACTTTACGTCGAAAGGAACACTTATTCCAAGTGTGCAATCACTTTTCGGTGTAAAAACCCAGGCTCAGTTCGGTAAATTATTCGTGACCGGTGTGCTGGCCAATCAACGTGCGCAACGCCAGTCGATGCAGTTGCAGGGCGGTACCGCTTCACAACTTTTCTCCCTCAAGGCAGATGATTACGAAGAGAACCGCCACTTCCTGATGGCGCATTATTTCCGTAATAATTATAATACGGCTATGAGCCGCCTGCCGGTAGTAACCTCCAACATACAGATTCTGCGTGTGGAAGTGTGGGTCACCAACCGCACCGGCATACCAACCGATACCCGTGATGTAGTGGCATTCATGGACCTTGGCGAAGGCAATCCGTTTACAGGCCCTCCGGGCAACCCGAACGCATTGCCCAACAACAACGCCAACCAGCTTTACGCCAATATCACGAGCAACCCCAACTACCGCAACTCCACCCAGATTCAAAGCGTACTCACCGGTACCTTCGGACTTACACCGGTTCAGGACTTCGAAAAAACATTCGCCCGCAAACTGCAGTCCACCGAATACTACTTCAACCCGCAAATAGGTTTCCTTTCACTGAATCAGCCCTTACAGGCCGACGAAGTATTGGGTATCGCTTACCAATACACTTATAATGGTAAAGTATACCAGGTAGGTGAATTCTCGCAGGACGTGCCGCCGGATTCCACGGCCAATTCCCAGAAAGTACTTTTCCTGAAATTGCTGAAAGCAACTTCTCAAAGGACTAATCTTCCTATCTGGGACCTGATGATGAAGAACGTTTATTCCGTTGGTTATGGCCAGCTCGAACGCCAGGACTTTACGCTCGATGTATTATATGAAGAGCCGAGCCTCGGGGAAAAGCGTTACCTGCCGCCCACAGATGTATTGCCTCAATATGAGGGACAACCGATTATTTCCTTATTGAACCTCGACCGGCTGAACAACCAGAACGACCCGCAACCGGATGGTAAGTTTGACTATATCGAAGGTTTCACTGTTATTCCGACCATGAGCCGGATCGTATTCCCCGTACTCGAACCATTCGGGCGCGACCTCGAATATGTATACGGCACGCAGACCCTGCGCGACAAATACATTTATTATCCGCTTTACGATACAATCAAGGCTATTGCACAAACCTATGCCAACCTCAACCGTTTTAAAATAAACGGCCGCTCCAAAACCACCTCGGCAGGTGGCGGAGCCGGCGAATACCAGCTGGGTTTCAACATTCCACGTGGGTCGGTAACCGTAACTGCCGGCGGACAAATATTGCAGGAAAATGTGGACTATGAGATCAACTACGATCTCGGCACCCTGCGGGTGATCAACCAGTCGATCCTTACTTCCGGTGTGCCGGTTGATATACAATATGAAAACCAGGCAACCTTCGGCCTGCAACAAAAGAACTTCCTAGGATTGCGACTGGATTATATCGCCAATAAAAATCTTTCTATCGGTGGTACGATTGTACGATTGAGTGAACGTCCGTTCTTCATCAAACAAGGTTATGGTGATGACCCGGTACGCAACACCATGTATGGCGTTGACCTGGATTACCGGAAAGACGTGCCGCGCGTAACCAAATTCCTGAACAAGCTGCCTTTCTATAATAGTAATGCTACTTCTTCGCTCACAGCGTATGCAGAAGCGGCTGTGCTGAAGCCCGGTCACGCCAAACAAATCGGTAAAGGCAATGAAGGCGTGATCTATATCGACGACTTTGAAGGTACCCGTTCCAATATCGATCTGCGGTTCCCCATCATCAACTGGACGATGGCTTCCGTACCGCAGATGTTCCCCGAGTCTTCACTGAACAACGACCTCGCTTCCGGATACAACCGCGCAAAAATTGCCTGGTACAATATTGAACCGGTATTGCAGGAAAAAAATAATCCAAACAACCCGCTGGCCAATAACCTCGATGAACTTTCCAAACCGGAAACACGCCAGGTATTGCAGCGCGAAATATTCCCGAACCGCAGCGTTGACTTCGGACAGGGATTACTGAATACGTTCGACGTAGCGTTTTATCCCGGTCAGAAAGGACCTTACAACTTTGAAACACGTCCCGGCCGTATCGACGGCAACAACCGCCTGATCAACCGTACACAGGCATGGGGCGGTCTGATGCGCAACATCGACCAGATCGACTTTGAGACCAACAACATTGAATACATCGAGTTTTGGATGCAGGATCCGTTTATTTCCAATCCTTCCAGCGCCGGTGGTCAGCTTTATTTTAACCTGGGTAATATTTCAGAAGACGTATTGAAGGATGGAAAACGTCAGTATGAAAATGGTTTGCCTACGCCAACCAATCCTGATGTGCGCGTTGACGACAACACCGTTTGGGGTAAAGTGCCGGCCAACCCGATGCAGGTAACCAATGCCTTCAACATCAACCCTGAAGACCGTGCTTTCCAGGACGTAGGTTTCGACGGGCTTACTGATGATGAAGAGCGTGCAAAATTTGCAGCCTACCTGAGTAGTCTTCCGGCCGGCGCCGCTGCTGCCGCACAGGAAGATCCTTCCGGAGATAATTTCAAACCTTATCGTGATGCCTCTTACGATGCGGCAGGTGCCGGTATCCTCGAGCGTTACCGCAGCATCAACAACCCGCATGGCAACTCGCCGATTGCTACCGGCAACAGCCAGTTCATCAACGCCTTTACACAATATCCCGATGCGGAAGAACTGAACCGCGACAACACGCTCAATGAAGTAGAAGAATATTTCCAATATAAAGTAGACATCAAGCCTTTCATGACGGCGGGTACCAACTTCATCACCGACGTACGCAGCGTGACCGTGCCACTGGCCAACGGCACCAACCGCCAGGAAACATGGTACCTCTTCCGTATCCCGGTTTCTTCTTTCGAAAGTAAAGTCGGCAATATTCCCGACTTCAAATCGATCCGTTTCATCCGCATGTTCGCTACCGGCTTTAACGACGACCAGGTAGTGATGCGTTTTGGTAAGCTGGAACTGGTGCGCAACCAATGGCGTAAGTTCCAATACCAGATTGATCAATCGGGCAACTTCGTTAACCTGCCGACCAACGATCCGGCTCAGGTAAATACATTGGCAGTTAACCTCGAAGAGAACGATCAGCGTCAGCCGATCCGCTACGTAATGCCTCCCGGCATCGACCGTCAGCAGCAACTGTCCAATAACAACGTACAATTGTTCCTCAACGAACAGGCGCTGAGCCTTCAGCTTTGCAACCTGTTGCAGGGCGAAACACGGGGTGTATTTAAAAACATGAACCTCGATATGCGCCAGTACGGTAAACTGCGCATGTTCATTCACGCCGAAGGCCGCAACCCGGGTGGTGGAACAGGCTCTGATCCACTGCGTGACAATGACCTTACTGCCGTGGTTCGTCTCGGTAACGACCTGCAAGGCAACTACTACGAAATACGCGTTCCGCTCAAGAAAACACCCTTCGGTGCCACAGACAGCCTCGCTATCTGGCCGGAAGCCAATAACCTCGACTTCGACCTGGATGAACTGACGCAGTTGAAAATGCGACGCAACGCGCAGGGAGCCAGCTCGTCTGTTTACTACCGCGAAACGAATACAGATAATGGCCGGTCATACGCCATCATTGGTAACCCCAACCTGGGTGAAGTAAGATCGATGCTGCTGTCCGTTGAAAACACTAACCAGGAAGTGGCCTGTGGTGAAGTATGGTTCAATGAACTACGCTTTTCCAATCTTGATGAAAAAGGAGGCTGGGCCGCATTAGGCCGTGTTGATCTGAGGCTGGCCGACCTCGGTAATATCAGCCTGTCCGGTGCTGCGCGCAGTAAAGGATGGGGAACACTGGAGCAAAGAGTAAATGAACGAAGCCGCGAAGACGTTTATAATTTCGACCTGGCTACCAATATCGACGCAGGAAAACTGATGCCGAAAAAATTCGGCATGCAGATCCCGGTATATGCAGCTTTAAGCCGCACCGTCAGCACACCGGAATACGATCCGTTTGATCTCGATATTAAATACAAAGACAAGCTGAACGCCGCGCCTGATAACACCAAGGATTCGCTGCGCAACCAGGCACAGGATGTTGTGACAATAAAGACATTGAATTTTACCAATGTTAAAAAATTGAAGATCGATGGCAAACGTCCGAAAATCTGGAGCGCTTCCAACTTCGATGTTACGTATTCCTATATAAGCATGCAGCACCACAGCCCGCTGATCGAGCATGAAGAAATGCGCAGAACGCGTGCGGCATTGGGCTACAACTATGCACCGCAACCACGGTTTATAGAACCGTTTAAGAAATTGGTGAAGTCTACTTCCAGGTGGCTGGCATTCATCAAAGACTTCAACATCAACTATGTGCCGTCTCAGTTGAGTTTCCGTGCAGATGTGTTCCGCCAGTTCGGTGCGGTAAGACCGCGCAATATCGGCGGCGGTCCTTATAAGATACCGGAGACCTACGACAAATATTTTACATTCGACCGTTATTATATCCTGCAATGGAGCTTCACACGATCGCTGGTATTCGATTATACGGCTACCAACTTTGCGCGCGTGGATGAACCATTCGGACGTATCGACACCGGTCCCAAAAAAGATTCCGTAAGATCGAACCTCTACAAAGGCGGACGTAATACCAACTTTACACAACAGGCTACTTTAAGTTATACATTGCCTACACAGAAGTTGCCGTTCCTCGACTGGACACAAATACGTGCGAGTTATACGGCGAGCTACAACTGGCTGGCAGGATCGCTGCTGGCAACACAGTATGGCAATGACCTGGGTAATACCATTTCCAATACCCAGACCAAAAACCTGAATGCCGAATTGAACTTCGAACAACTGTATAGTAAATCAAGGTTCCTGCGTGCAGTAGCCATGGATGCGCAGCCACGACCAAAGAATAATACCAACAACAATAATCAGGGACGGAATAATAATGCCAACCAGCCGGCCGTGCCGCAGGTGGACAATGGCGCATTGCCCGATTCTGTTGTGGCAAAAATGACACGTAAAGAGCGCAAAAAATACAAACGCGATCTCCGCCGCAAAGCGAGAGAACAGCGTCGTCGCGACCGCGAAGCAAGACGTAATCAGCCGATGGAGATCAGCGGCTTCGCCCGTACAGGCGGCCGCGTGCTCACCGCCCTGAAAACCGTAAGCCTGCAATACACGGAAGACATGGGTACTACATTGCCGGGTTATATGGACAGTACACAGGTGCTCGGTACCAATTTGCGAAGCGGTAACCCGGGTCTTGGTTTCATCTTCGGCGGGCAACCCGACACGAGCTGGATCAACCGGTTCGGCAATAAAGGATTGCTGTCGACCGACACCATGATGTCGGCCATGATCCAGCAGCGGTACAACCAGCGGATGAGTCTGAAAGCGCAGATAAGTCCGATCCGCGATCTGACCATCGACCTGAACCTCGATAAAACATTCAGCAAACAATACTCTGAGCTTTACAAAGACACGAGCAAAGTAGACAACGTGGGACTCACCCGGTTGAATCCTTATGCGGCGGGTAGCTTCAGCGTAAGTTATATATCGTACCAGACGATGTTCCAGAAGTTTGATCCGAATAAAGTATCGGAAACATTCCGGCAATTCGAGGACAACAGGTTGATACTGTCGAATCGCCTGAAAGGATTGAACCCTTATGCTTCGGGAGCTGGTCAGGATGCGGATGGCTATTGGGAAGGTTATGGACGATATGCGCAGGATGTGGTAATACCGGCATTCCTCGCGGCATACACCAAAAAAGATCCGAATTCCATCAGCCTAATTAAGAACGATAACCCCAACATGCGCTCGAATCCGTTCAGAGGCATATTGCCGCGACCCAACTGGACAATCACCTATAATGGCTTATCGCGCATACCCGGACTGGATAAATTGTTCAGCAACGTAACGCTGCGTCACGGATATCACAGTACGCTTGGCATGAACAGCTTCAACACCGCGCTGTTGTTTGCCGACAGGTTCCGCATTGGCTTCCCCGAATTCAGAGATCAGAACGGTAACTATATTCCTTACTTCCTGGTGCCGAATATTACCATCCAGGAATCATTCGATCCGCTGATTGAGATTGATGTAACGTTTACCAACCAACTTGGTACAAGATTCGAATACCGCAAAACCCGGACCTTGAGCCTTAGCCTGATCGACTACCAGTTGGCGGAAAACCGATCCACCGAAGTGACCTTCGGATTCAACTGGCGCAAAAAAGGCATGCCGCTGATCAAGAATATCAAGATCGGCAAGAATGGAATGAAGCTGGACAATGACGTAACGTTCCGTTTCGATTTCAGCCTGCGCGATGATGCCACGGCCAACAGCAAACTGGATCAGGATCAGGCCTTTGGTACAGCCGGACAGAAAGTGATCCGTATTGCACCTTCTATTGATTATGTGTTGAATAACCGCATCAGCCTTAAACTGTATTACGAACAAAACCGCAATATTCCGAAAATCAGTAACGCCTTCCCGATCACGAATACCAGGGGAGGACTACAGATCAGGGTATCTCTTGCGCAGTAACAGAAGCCCCGGAAGTGAAATATTTCCGGGGTTTTATCTATGGGTAACCATTTATTTTGTACTTTGCTTCCCGGTTAGCGTTTTGCAATGGCTGACCAGGTTAAGCAAAAAGAACTGACAGGTCCCGTCTGTTGCCTTGTTCCGATTAGCTGGTAAAAGCCTGTTCTTGCAGGTATCCGGTATTATCCTACTCCAAAAATCACTAATGCATATCCACTGATGAACTGTCAAGCAACGCTTTGGCTGACAAAGCTGTGCTGTATTGATTCATAACCCGGAACTCCGGAAACGAACATACCATGCAGACCATCAAACTCGGCGTAATCGGTTATGGCTATTGGGGCCCTAACATTGTCCGCAATTTTTTCGCTGCTTCCAATTGTGAAGTAAAACTGGTAGCAGATCCACGGCCGCAACGCCTGGATTTACTGGCCCGTAACTTTCCATCAATCGAACGTACCACCCGTGTCGACGATGTGTTTTCCAGCCCGGATATCGATGCTGTTGTGATCGCAACACCCGTATTCACGCACTATGAACTGGCAAAAAAAGCGCTGCTCGAAGGCAAACACGTGCTGGTGGAAAAACCGATGACCGGTTCTGTTGCTGAAGCACAGGACCTCATCAATCTCGCGGCACAGAAAGGGCTGACATTGATGGTGGATCATACTTTTCTCTATACCGGCGCCGTGCAGAAAATGAAAGAACTGATCGACTCGCAGGTGATCGGCGCACCACGGTACTTCGACTCTACTCGTATCAACCTGGGATTGTTCCAGCCCGATATCAATGTGCTGTGGGATCTTGCCCCGCACGACCTCTCCATTCTTACGTATCTTGTTACTGATAAGCCCTGCAGCATTAATGCCACAGGTATCTCGCATACCGGCAACAACATTGAGAACATTGCTTACATGACAGTCAACTACCAATCCGATTTCATTGCGCACTTTAACTGTTCATGGACATCACCCGTGAAAGTGCGCTCTACACTGATCGGCGGGGATAAAAAAATGATCGTGTACAACGATCTCGAGCCATCTGAGAAAGTGCGCATATACGATACCGGATATAACATGAAAACGGAAGAAGACCGCAAACATATCATGGTCGACTACCGCACCGGTGATGTATATATTCCCAAACTGTCGAGTCAGGAAGCACTCGCCGGCGTGGCCAATGATTTTATACAATCCATCCTTGGACAGGTGGAACCGCTGGCCAACGCAAGATTGGGACTGCAGGTAGTACAGATACTGGAAGCGTCGCAGGAATCGATCCGGCAAAACGGAAAAGAAATTAAACTCGCTCATTGCTGAGCATAATCTGAATATGGAAACGGTAACCATCAATACACCCAAGCAAAGCCTGAACAACGTGACGATAGGGGAAGGCGTAAAGATCTTCGACTTTGTGAACGCATACGGATGCACCATCGGCGATGGAAGCAAGGTCGGTGCATTTGTTGAAATACAAAAAGGCGTCACCATCGGACGCAATTGCAAAATATCCTCCCACACGTTTATCTGTGAGGGAGTACATATCGCCGACCGTGTATTCGTGGGACATGGCGTGATGTTTACCAATGATCTGTTTCCGCGGGCCACACGTCCCGACGGGCAACCACAAACAGCAGACGACTGGCAGTTGGTTGAAACGCATATCGAAGAAGGTGTTTCGATCGGCAGCAATGCCACGATCATTTGTGGCATCACGATCGGCGCACATGCCATGATCGGAGCCGGTGCCGTTGTAACAAAAGACATTCCGCCCTATGGCGTAGCGATCGGCAATCCGGCGCGCGTCATCAAAACCATAAACCCAGAGTAATGCAAGCTGTTATTCCATGCCTCGATCTCAAACGCCAGCATCAGCAACTGAAGCAGGAAATCTTTGCGGCATTTGAAGAAGTATATGAACAAACGGCTTTTTCCGGCGGACAATTCGCCGAAGCCTTTGAAAAAGATTTTGCTGCTTTTTGTCATACCGCCCATGCAGTGGCAGTCAATAACGGAACTTCGGCTTTGCATCTGGCGATGCTGGCCCTCAAGATCGGTGCCGGTGATGAAGTGATCATTCCTGCCAATACTTTTATTGCTACGGCCTGGGGCGTATCGTATACCGGCGCAACGCCTGTATTCGTCGACTGCGATCCGGTTACCTGGGAAATAGACCCGGCAAAAGTGGAAGAGAAAATAACTCCGCGTACCAAAGCAATTGTGGGCGTGCATCTGTATGGTCAGCCATTTGATGTGGACGCGATCCGCAACATCTGCGACAAACACGATTTGTTTTTGCTCGAAGATGCGGCACAGGCACAAGGCGCTGTGTACAAAGGACAGCCTGTAGGAGGTTTCGGGGAAATGGCCTGCTTTAGTTTTTACCCCGGTAAAAATCTCGGCGCAACCGGCGAAGCCGGAGGCATTACCACCAACAAAGAGGAATACTATCAACGGTTGCTCAGCCTGCGCAACCACGGGTCGGTAGTGCGTTATTACCATGAAGAATTAGGATTCAACATGCGCATGGGCGGCTTGGAAGCGGCATCGCTCCGGATTAAATTACGCTACCTGCCGTCCTGGAATCAGCGTCGTCAGGCCATTGCGAAACGCTATCAGCAGGAAATAAAAAATGAAGCGGTGCAAATGCAGCAACAACCGGAAGGACATGTATCGGTGTATCATTTGTTCGTAGTCACCACAGCCGATCGTGACGGGTTGATGAATTACCTGAAAACGGAACAGATTCATCCCGGTTTGCATTACCCCGTATCCTGTCATTTGCAACAGGCCTATGCGCACCTGAATTACAAGCCGGGCGACTGCCCGCAAGCAGAATATCTCGCGGCGCATTGCCTGTCGCTTCCGATGTATCCGGAGATGACAGACGAAGAAGTAGACCGTGTTATCGATGTAATGAATGCCTATCGTGCATGAAAGAACAGTTGATCATATTTCCTTACAATGGCAATGCGCTCGAAGCATTGGATTGCATCGATGAAAGCCGTTATGAATTGCTGGGCTTTATCGACGACGATCCGCAAAAGCGTAACAAGGCCACCGGTATAAAAATCTGTGGACGCGATGTATTGCAGCAATATCCGGCTGCGCGCGTGCTGGCCGTTCCCGGAAGCCCTCTTACGTATAAACACCGTGCGGAGGCAATCGCTTCCCTGGGCATACCAGCGGAACGGTTTGTTTCCATCATTCATCCTTCTGCAACGATTGGAAAGGCTGTAACGATCGGAGCCAATTGCCTGATCATGGCGGGTGTGGTATTGACCAGCAACGCGGTCATCGGTGATCATGTTTGTATTCTTCCCAATACCGTTGTTCATCACGATGCCGTTGTTTGTGATTATAGCCTGATCGGCAGTAATGTTACAATAGCTGGTGGAGTAACCATTGGCCGCAACTGTTATATCGGCAGCGGCACAGGGGTAAGAAATGGTTTAACAATAGGAACAGGTGCATTGGTAGGATTAGGCAGTGTGGTGGTGCGCGATGTGGCACCAGGCGATACCGTAGCCGGCAATCCCGCCAGAATTTTTAAAAAGCAGTAATATGCCTACACAACCGGATATCACCATTATTATTCCTTTTCTGAATGAAGAGGAAAATATCGCGCGGCTTGCCGGTGAACTCAACCGGTTTGTGGATGCGCAGCCGCAACTACGTTTTGAAATATTACTGGTCAACGACGGTTCTACCGATCATTCGGTAGAAATGATCCGCAGTACGGCATTTCCCTTGCGGACACGGCTCATCAGCCTTTCACAGAATTATGGTTCGCATGCCGCTTTGCGTGCAGGCATCTTACATGCAACCGGCGCTTATATTACGTTTTTATACGCCGACCTGCAGGATCCGCCGGAGAATATTCTCACGATGTATGACAAGGCGATCAATGGCACAGATATAGTTTGGGCGCACCGTGCGGGCACACAAAACGGATGGTTTGAACAACGTTTTTCGCGCTGGTATGCAGGATTGATGCAGCGCTATGTCAATAAACGTTACCCCTTAAAAGGATTTGATATCGTGTTGTTCAACCGCAAGGTGGGTGAAGCAGTCAATAAGCATGCAGAAGCGCATTCCTCTGTTTTCTTACAAATCCTCAATGCCGGTTTCCGGCAGGATCATATCGAATACCAGAAGCTGAGCCGCAAGGCGGGCAAGTCTAAATGGACATTGGCAAAAAAAATCAAGTTGCTGGTGGATTCATTTGTGTCGTTTTCCTATGCACCGATCCGCCTGGTGTCTTATATGGGCATCCTCTTTTTTATTGTAGGCGTATTGTGGACGCTTTACCTGGTAACGAGAAAGATAGTGGCGGATGACCTTGCCAGCGGCTGGCCGATGTTGATGTCGATACTGCTGGTAGGATTTGGAATCACCAATATTTCCCTGGGCATTATTGCCGAGTATTTATGGCGCACGCTAGATGCCAGCCGCCGCCGTCCTGTGTTCCTGATCGATGCGGTGGAAGACCTTGAGGAAGTCAAAAGGCAAAATTAAAAAGTCAAAACCGGGAATGAATGAGCTTTTTTACTTACAACTTATAACATAAAACTTATAACGGCCGTTCCGTTATCAAAACATAAAAATGAGTCATACAATAAAAAATAAAGTAATACTCGTAACCGGTGGTGCCGGTTTTATCGGCTCGTATGTGGTGGAAGAATTGCTGCAACGTGGGCCGGCCAAAGTGATCATCATCGACAATTTTATCCGGGGCAGTAAAGCCAATATGGAAAAATTTGCCGGTCATCCGGCGGTGGAGTTTCACCTGGGTGATGTACGTGACACAGCACTATTGGATAAATGCCTGACAGGTTGTGATTATGTATTTCACATGGCGGCACTGCGTATCAATGCCTGTGCTGCCAATCCGCGCGACGGATTTGAAGTAATGATCCAGGCAACGTTTGAACTGGCAGAGCTGTGTGTAAAACATAAGATTAAAAAAGTCATTTATAGCTCGAGCGCCTCTGTATACGGATTGGCTACTCATTTTCCGACACCCGAAACAGATCCTCCTTACCATAACCAGACCTTCTATGGCGGAGCGAAAATGTGGGGGGAGCAATTATGGAGAAGTTATAAATTCATGTACGGTCTCGATTATGTAGCGCTTCGTTACTTCAATGCCTACGGCCCACGCATGGACACGGATGGAAAATATACGGAAGTAATGATCAAGTGGCTGGATTGCATCCGCGACAAACGTGCGCCATTGATCTACGGCGACGGTGGCACTACCATGGATTTTGTTTATGTAAAAGATATTGCACGCGCCAACATAGCGGCCCTCGAAGCGGATGTAACGGATGAAGCATTCAATATCGGCAACAGTGTGGAAACGAGCCTCGCCGGATTGCTGGATATTTTGCTGAAAGTAAATAACGCCGATCTTCAACCCGAGTTCCGCGAAGAGAGTACGGTGAATCCGGTCCGCCGCCGCCTCGCCGATATTACCAAAGCACGTCAATTGCTCAACTTCGAACCACAGGTTGATTTGGAAGAAGGCATGAAGGAGTTGAGTGAATGGTATTTTGAAGTCAAAAGTTAAAAGTCAAAATTCAAAAATAGGTGGCGGCTGCGACTCCCGGAAGCCAGCCGTGAATAAGTCAATAAGTGAACAAGGCTGTTAAATTCTCAAATCTTCAAATTTTCAAATCATCAGATTAACATGATTCCCATCGCCAAGCCATATCTCACTGAAGCCGAAGCACAAGCTGCTTATGATACCATCCTCACGGGATGGATTACGCAGGGACCGAAGGTGGCTGCATTTGAAGAGGCTTTTGCCGCTTATACGGGCGCAAAGCATGCAGTAGCGGTATCCAATTGTACAACAGCGCTGCACCTTGCCATGATTGTTGCCAATGTGGGCGAAGGAGACGAAGTGATCTGTCCTTCGATGAGTTATATCGCTACCGCAAATGCAATACGGTATGTGGGTGCACATCCGGTGTTTGCAGAAATCGATCCGGTTACTTATAATCTTGATGTAAAGGATACGGAGAAAAGAATTACGTCACGCACCAGGGCGATCCTGCTGGTGCATCAGATAGGGTTGCCGGCAGACATCGATGCTTTTCAGCAACTGGCGCAGAAACACGGACTGGTGTTGATCGAGGATGCGGCCTGTGCGGCAGGATCTTCCTACAAAGGCGGACGTATCGGCAGTCATTCTTCACTTGTTTGTTTTTCTTTTCATCCGAGAAAGGTAATCTCCACGGGTGATGGCGGCATGATCACTACCGATAATCCGGCTTATGCACAACGTTTGAAATTATTGCGGCAGCATGGCATGTCGGTCAACGACCGCGTACGGCATGAGTCTGCTAAAATCATTTTTGAAGAACACCTGGAGCTTGGCTACAATTACCGGATGACGGATATTCAGGCAGCGGTAGGTATTTGTCAGCTTCAACGCCTGGATGCCATTGTGGAAGAACGCCGCAAAATCGCTTACCGCTATCATGAAGCATTGGCGGATATTCCCGGCATCCGTTTGCCTCTGGAACCGGAAGGATATTTTTCCAATTATCAGTCTTACAGTGTACGCTTGCTGGATGATTGTGCAGTACCGAGAAATGAATTGATGCAGCAGTTGCTGGATGAAGGAATTTCTTCACGACGCGGGATCATGACATCGCATCGTGAGCGCGCTTATCTTCCTGCGTACGCGGATGTCTCATTACCGGCATCGGAAGCAGCTTCTGATAATAGCATTATACTGCCATTGTATGTGCCGATGAAAGAAGAAGATATAGAAAAAGTGATTGCCGTATTCAGACGGCTATTGCTGCCCGCCTGATCATTCAGGGATTTACATTACCGTTTTTTATCTGCGCACCGGGAGGAATGTTTTTGCGGAACAACATTACATAGCCGCAAAGTCCCTTCTTTTTCTTTTTGTTTACCTGTACGGGTTTCATCATATGAAACTCCGAGAATTGCGGGATATAAGAGTAGGAGATGATGTTGCCATCGATATCAGCCCATTTGTTTTGTTTGAAAACCACCTGGCGTTCGCGCCAGTCGAACATGCGCACTTCGTACAAGCGTGATGTCTGGTCGCCTACAAAAACAAACTGGTACCAGCTGCCTTGTGTCAGAGGCACCACCACGGGCATCTCATAGTCGCTTTCCATGGTAATAGAAGCTTCTTTGAGCAGAATGAAACCATCGTTTGTGTAGAAGGATTTGATGCTGTCGACCTGGCGGTTCATGTTAGAATCTTCGCAAGACTGAATACGGATGCGTTCCTGTGCAAAGGAGGAAATACTGAGCAATATCAGGACGGTTACGAGGTAGCTTTTCATTAGTTTCTAGACGGCTTTAATAGGATTTGGAATCTGCTATAAAGATAACACAAAAAATGAATCTTTATAAAACGGCATTGTGGTGGTGCACAAGGATTCCGGCTCCTTTTGCCCCATTAGGCAATATTTAAGCCAAAAAAGCCGGATTTCCGGCCCTTTTTAAGTGTTTTTATTTAGCGGCTAAAGCTTTCTGTCTACATAAAAACTGTTGGCCTGCCGGAGGCAGGTCATGGTAATATCATTGATACAAACGTGTGGTGGCAGGGTGGTGCAATAATGAACCGTATCTGCCACATCCTCCGCCGTCAGCGGTTCAATGCCTTCATACACTTTACGCGCTGCCGACTCATCGCCTTTGAAACGCACGGATGAAAATTCTGTATCTGCCGCGCCCGGGTTGACGGCCGTTACTTTGATGCCGTGCCGCAACAGATCGATGCGCATGCCCTGGTTCAGCGCGTCGACCGCAAATTTTGTAGCACAGTACACATTCCCTTTTTCATATACTTCCTTTCCGGAAATGGAACCCAGGTTAATGATATGGCCTTTACCCCGCGGGATCATCAATGCGGAAACCGCTTTCGCTACATACAGAAAACCTTTCACATTGGTATCGATCATGGTATTCCAGTCTTCTACCTGCGCCTCATCAAAATAATCCCTTCCCAACGCGAGACCGGCATTGTTCACCAGCACATCGATTGCCCGCCATTCGGGACTTAAGCTTTCCACGGCTTCGAATACCGCCTGCTGATCGCGTACATCAAAGAGAAGGGGTAATGCCGTGATGCCAAAACGTTCTTCGAGGGAATTGCATATTTCTTTCAGGCGGTCTTTCCTGCGCCCGGTAAGAATGAGATGATGCCCGGCAGCGGCAAATTTTTCTGCACAGGCTTTACCAAAACCGGAAGTAGCCCCGGTGATCATTACTATCATAGCGTTGTAAGTAGTAAGTATTAAGTTATAAGTAATAAGTTATGGATAACAGGCTGTTTATTGACGATTCACGATTGACCATTCACCTATCGTATCAGCGTCACCGTTCCTTTCAATGTAATATTCTTTCCTGTATAATCCACGGCGCCAACCATCCACACAAAAACGTTGCTGCCCTGCGGCGCTCCGTTGATACGTCCATCCCAGCCATGGCCATTGGTAGTAGTGGAGAAAACCATTTGCCCCCAACGATTATATACACGGAAGTATTTAATTTCTTTTACGCCCACCGCAATCGGACGCACCACATCATTGAGCCCATCACCATTTGGTGTGAAACCCGTTGGCACAAACACATACGGATTGGTTTTGAAGACGGTCACTTTTACAAACGATGAATCGACACAGCCAATATCGTTGAATACTAATACGCGATAACGAATGCTGTCGATATTGGCCGGATACACCCCGATCGGATTACCGATGGTGGTATTGTTCAATCCTGTTGCCGGACTCCAGCTATAGGTAACACCGCCCGTGGCGTTGAATTGTAAGGGTTGTCCCACTACTACTGCAGTGTCATTGCCGGCAAACGGAATTATTTTGGGTTTCACCGTAATCACTACCGTATCGCGGCTTGGCTTCGGACATCCCGATACATCATTGTAAGAAGTAAGTACATAGGGCCGCGGACCCGATCCTGCAGGATAAGCAGTTGGATTGAGCGTGCCCGCATTCAACAATGTGGAGGTGGGCGACCAGGTAAAGCGTGTGCCATCATGTGAACCATGCAGGAAAGCCGGCGTAGCATAACAAATCGTGGTATCCGGACCGGCATTGACAACCGGATACGGAACGGCACGCACTGTAATGTTATCTGTAGCAGCGCAACTGCCGATGCGGGCAGTAACCTGGTAGTTGGTCACCGGATTTACCGGCACTACAAAAGGATCCTGCACGGTGGGATCGAGGATCGTGGCGGCTGGCGTCCAAGTGTAACGCAGACCGTCGGAGTTGGTTTGTATCTGGACGGTATCGGTCAGACAGATCGTGGTGTCCGGCATTACGGACAACGTAACGAAGTTTACCACGCGCACGCGTACAGAATCTGTATTGATACATCCTGCCTGATCGAGTTGTACATGGTAGGTAGTCGTAACAGGCGGATTAACCGTGGGCGTGCCCGTATTGGCATTCGTAATAAATGTATTCGGTGTCCAGCTGAAATTGCCACTGCCCGATGCCTGCAGCTGTACATTGTCGGGCACACAGATCAATGTGTCTTTAAATGCCAGTGTGATAGGTGGCTTATCGATGATGTCCACTTGTTTAACCAATGTATCTACACATCCCTTGCTGTTGGTGACGATGAGGCGTACAGACTTGGTACCGATACCGGCATAGGTCCATTGCGAGTTTTGCGCACGCGACGTATCTGCAATCGTGGTAAGGTCGCCGAAATCCCAACGCCAGGTGTCAACAACGCCATAGTTGGTGGTGGTGCGGTCGACGAATTGTACGGGGTTGGTGAGGCAAACCCCGTTGATATCAAATTCGGGGAAGAAGCCGGGATAAATTTTTACGATGCCTGTTGTTGAATCTGCGCAAAGGTCGCCGCGGTTGGAAACTACTTTGATGGTATAATCACCGGCCGCCGCATAAGTATGTGTAGGGCTCATTGCGGTGGAGGTGGCTCCATCACCGAATTCCCAGTAGAGTGTGCGGATCTCGGGGTTAGGATTATTGATCACGAATGTGCGGCTGAATCCATCGCAGGTAACTGTATTGAGGTCGATAGCCGGCTTCGTGCTTTCGCAACTTTTTACTTTTATATGCAGTTCTTTCCGTGACCGCGCGAAGATCACGCCGTTGCGGCTTTCGTTTACGCATACCGTTACCACAAATTCTCCCTGCTGGTTGAATGGCGGCGCGATGCCACTGATCAATCCGGTATTGGCATCGATGGTTACCTGCGATCCCAATGGTTGAGATCCGTTGTAACCATTGGCGTAGGGAACAATGTTGTAAGGCGGTGCGGCCGCCGGATTGGGTTCGGCGCTGGTGGGGCCAGTACCATTTCCCGGTCCTCCTCCCGACCATGCATCACAAAATTCGTACGTAAGCTGATCACCGAGCGTGGCTGCATCGGGGTCGGTAGCCTGGAAGGAATATTCAAAATAGTTGCCCGCACAAACCACCACTGTGTCGTTTACTTCAAATTGCGGGCTGTTGTTGATAAAACCATTGGGAATGGCAGTAGTGCCGGGGATGCCGATGGCCCAGGTATTACCTACGTTGTCGGAGTTGCTCACGTTCATTACACCGGCAATCCGGCAGCAACGCTGGTAAGAGATCGTATAACCATTCGGCAGGTTAGGCAGCTCTATGCTGGCCAGATCATATACCACTACCGTGTAATAACACTCCCGCTGATCACCGGTAATACAAGGGTTATCGGAATCCTTGCGCAATTCATAGCGGTTGGCGATAAAAACGTCAGGAGAGGTTTGTATGAAGGCATTATTGCCGCCATTGAAAAAAGTGAATTTGATGGGATTGCTGACCTGCGCACTGCTCAGCGGCGGGCATTGCATGTAAACGGTGAGCGTAATGCGGTAACGGCTGGAGTTGGCAGAGGAACCCGGACCGAGGTATTGGTATGTAAAAAATCCTCCCTTAATATGCGCTGCAATGGCAGGGGCAGTAAAGGCAAAACAAATAAGCAGTAAAACAAAAATCTTCTTCATCAATATTTCCGGCAACTTTAAGTTCAGGTCGCACGCAGGAAGTCTTTTAAAATATGGTTGCTTTTTTCGGGCTCCTCGAGCATACCCATATGTCCGGATTGCCGTAACACGTGAATATACGATTTTTCCGGGAGGTTCACCTGTTTCAGGCCGTCCTCGAAGGGCACCGCCGTATCATGTTGTCCCAGTATAAAAAGCACCGGACAGGCTGCGTTTTTCAATACATCTGTCCTGTCGGGGCGCTCCATCATGGCCTCATAATAAGAAACGAGTATTTCCGGAGAAAAGTTGCCCAGTTCGTCGATAAATTCGTCGATTAAACCGGGTTTCTGTTCCCTTGTAGCCGGTGCAAAGAGATTAGGCGTCGATTGGCGGAAAAATGCAGCAGAGCCATGCTCACGAATGAAACCGATGGCTTTGCGGCGGGTCGCTTTTTTTTCCTCACTATCGGGCAATGCCGACGAATGAAAAAGTCCGAAACCGCTCAGTAGTTCCGGATAAGCTTCAGCAAAGGCCAGCGTTATATAACCGCCCATGCTGTGGCCGATCACCACAATTTTATCTCCCGGCGCTTCTTCTTCAGCGAGCGCGCGCAATACGGCGGCCAGTCCTTCCATGCTCATGTCGTCCACTTTCCCCGAATTGCCGGTGCCCGGCAGATCGGGAATGATGAGGCGGAATTCATCTTTCAATGCAGCAATCTGCTCTTCCCAGACCGTGCCTTTTTCCCCGAACCCGTGTACGAGGAATGCGGTGTTGCCTTTTCCTTCCACGCGGTAATAAACGGGGCTCCCTTCGTAGCTAAACTGTTTCAATGCCATGCTTGTGGTATTATGCTTTTTTACGCCGGCGGGCAAAACTGACCACCGTGAGAATGATCAACAGCACTGTGGCAAACAACATGCCCTTCGATAACCAGTCGCCATGCCGTACAAAAAAAGTCTGGCGGTCCGATACCGGAATATCCAGTTTGATCGCGCCTTCCTGGTCCCACGGCAGCGCTGCGTACACCTGTCCGGCAGGATCGATGAAGCAGCTAATGCCGGTGTTGGCGCTGCGCACTACCCAGCGACGTGTTTCTATTGCCCTCAATCTTGCATAGTTCATGTGCTGCCGGTAGCCGGGCGTATTACCCCACCAACCGTCATTCGTGATCACGCAGATGATATTCGCTCCTTTGCGGATGAATTCCGTCAGGTATTCACCATATACGCTTTCATAACATATAGCAGGTGCTATGCGGTATTCACGGTCGTCAGTATTCAATACCACTGCGGCCGTGTCGCGTGCGTAGCCACCATCCGTGCCGCCAAACTTTTCAAAGGCCGGTGCCATGAATTGCAGGAAGGCCGGCAATACCTCGGCTCCGGGTACCAGGCGCGACTTATGATAGAACTGTGACCGCGAAGTATCGAGTAACGCTGCACTGTTGTAGGCTTCATAATAACCGCTGCCATCCGGCTTCCGGCGGGAGAGGCGGCTCTGCTTCGAGCCGAACTCGCGGTATCCTTCGATACCCGTGAGCAGGTTGATCTGCGGATGACGTTGCAGGAAGCCCCATATCGGCGCGAGAAAAAAGTTTTCCCGCAAACGGTCTTCGTTTATCCCAACCGGAACAGCCGTTTCAGGCCATACCACCAGTCGTGTATTGGCATCGATCTGCGACTCAGACAAACGGATCAGTTTTTCCAATTGAGCCGCTTCTCTGCCGGATTCAAATTTTTCATCCCACGGATCGATATTGGGCTGTACTACCACAATGTTGTGCGAAGCCGCAGGAAGCGCGGGAATCGATACCATACGCGACAACAGCAACGGTACAAAAAGTACCCCCAGCCAAACGGCCAATACAATAAAATAAGCACGCGAGCGTCCGCTCCGGCGATAGGTATAAAAAAGCTGATAGGCAAGTACGTTGCTCAGCAGGATCCATAAGCCGCCGCCTGCAATGCCGGTGTATTCATACCATTGAACCCATCCGGGTTTATCGGCAAAGGCATTGCCGAGGGCCAGCCAGGGCCAGCTCAGGTCCCAATTGAAATGGATGTATTCATACGTGAGCCAGTATGCAATGAAAGAGAGATAGCCCCATATGCGACCGGCTGTTCTTTTTGTCCAGAAAAACAACAGCAGCGGAATGCACATGATCAGGCTGTTGGCAAAAAAAGCGCCCAATGAACCTTCGATCGAGGCTTTAGCCACCCACCATGTCACAAGCAGGTTCCAGGCAAGCATGCTCAGGTAAGAAATCGCCAGCCATTTTTTCCAGTTGCCGATGCGGTCTTCAACCCATAGTAACGGACACCAGGCAATAAAGACCAGGAAATTTAGAGAGGAAACCGGCCAGGCGGCCCAGAGCAGCAGCGGACTGGTCAGGGCAATGCCAAGGTAAAGAAAACGGGAAGCGAATCCCGGGGTGGTCCGTTCGTTCACGTACTATGTTTGTGTAAAAATAACTGATTTACTTATTTTTCCACTACATCCGGGCACTTGCCTTGTAAGGAGTGATGGATCATGGACTGTTTTTTGTGCAAATGAAAGCATACTCTTATGAACCAGCAACTGGATAATCTACGCAGCGAAATAGACCGGCTTGAAGGGCAGATCGGGCAGCAGCAGCGGCAACTGCAGGCCCTGCGCGCAACGCTCGATTCCCTCATGCAACAGGGCGATGCTGCCATTTCTCCAAAACCTGCTCCGCAGCCAGTGGCTGCAACTCCGGTACGCGAAGGATTAGAAAATTTTGTCGGGTTGAAATTGATCCAGGTTGCAGGAATCGTTGTGCTGGTGGCGGGCCTGGCGATTGGCGTTAAATATGCCATCGACAAGGAGATGATCTCCGAAACGGCACGAATAGGGCTGGCCTACCTGGCCGGCGTTATCTTGTTTTTTCTCTCGCACCGGTTGCGTGGCAGTTATACCACGCTGAGCGCTATCTTATTCAGCGGTGCCATGGCTTCAGCTTATTTTACTACCTATGCGGCATTTGGTTATTACCAGTTATTATCGGCGCCGGTTGCTTTTGCGGTGATGATCATCATCACGGCGTTTACAACTTACCAGGCCATCCGTTATGAAAAACAACAGATCGCCATATTGGGTATGGTCGGTGCTTATGGCATTCCGTTTTTTATCAGTACACACAACGAACGCATAGCGTTGTTGTTTACTTACATGCTGGTGATCAACGCCGGTGTTTTATACCTCGCATTCCGGCGGCGTTGGCGGGTGATGACGATGCTCGCGCTTTGTTGTAGCTGGATAATGGTGTTGCTGGCAACTCTCGCTACTGATTTCTCTTTCTTTCAACAAGGACAATTCTTTTTTCTCGCCGGCTTTTACCTGTTATTCCTGCTGGCAGGACTGGCGGAAAAAATTAGCGGTGAGAAAATAGTTTCCTGGCATTCGCAGGCCGTGCTGCTCATCAACAATGCCGCGTTGTTGCTGGCTTTACTGGTTGACACCACCGAAGGAGGTGCGGCAGGTATTGTGGGTACAATGGCGTTGTTACTGACCGTACAAGCCATATTGGCGCGTACGCTTACCAATGAATTTACACTGTCTCATGTGTTATATATGCAGGCGATCGTACTGGCAGTGATATTTGTGTGGTTGCAATGGAGTGGCATGACGGTAACACTCACTTGGGTGGCGATTGCGGCGGCACTTTTCACGGCTGGATTTTTCCTTCAACTGGCCTGGCCGCGGAGGGCGGCCTTGTTGCTGATGGCCGCTACATTACTGAAGTTGGTAGCGCTCGATAGTCTTCATTTCAACGCGGCGGAGAAAGTGATCTGCTACCTGCTGATCGGCAGTTTCCTGCTGGTGCTGTCGTTTTTGTATCAGAAGTATGGAAGCAGGTTTTTTGGAGGAACGAAGTGAGAGCAGGCTTAAGGTGTAAGGTATAAGGCGTAAGGTTTTGATTCCTGAGGTTCCAGAAGGGAACAGCCTTGTGAGTAATAAGTAATAAGTGTTAGGTAATAAGTCTACCTATTGACGATTCACGATTCACCGATTCACTCCCTCATGTTGTTTCCAGCGCCTGATCCAGCAATCTTTCCAACGCATCCAATCTTGAATTAAGAGAGTCCAGACGGGCATGATCGGCTGCCGACGTACGGCGTTCAGTAGCAAGCCATAAGAGCACCATGGCAATATAATCCTGCATGTCTTTGCCGGCAAACTCCGTCTTGTATTCCACCACCTTATCGTTGATCACTTTCACCGTACTACGTACGATCTCCTCGTCCGCAGGATCCAGTTTCAGGCGGTAACTCCGGTCGCCGATGGTAACGGTAGCAGCAATTAAATTGTCCATAGCTTGCAAGTTTCAAAAAAGATCAATATTTTGTTACGCTGTGGCTCAGCAATATACGAACAACAGAACCGGCACCGGTTTTAAAAACAGCTTTTTTGCAAAGTTTATCTCCGGTGATCAACATAAATCCGAAACCCTGTAAGCGCTCAACCAAAACTTAGTAGCCCCATGTTCGCCAAGATCAGATCATCAACTTTTATTGATGCCCTGCAGTTGGAATTCAGTGCCGCCCGCGGCCATTTCCTCAAGGCAATACTGCGCGATGATAAAGGTAGTATCTGCAGTGTAATGGAGAAAAAACTCACCGCCGACAAAGAACAACTGGTCTGGTCAGGTCTGAATGATCTGCCTTATGGCCGTTATACACTCGAGCTGTCGCAGGGAGAGGAAGAACTGACCATGGATCTTGTTAAACGCGTCTGACATCACTGCCGTAACATGGCGATGCACTGGTCGATCTCCTTCACATAACGGCTGATCTTTTTCTCAAATTCCTTCCTTTCTTTTTCATCCATCGTACCATTGGTATATTTTGCTATTTCCACCTGCTGACGCAGGGCTTCTGCCTGTTGGATCGCTTCTTCAGCCTGTTGTTGTTTTTCCTGCAATTGCTCACGCAACTGCCGGTTTTCTTTGGCCAACGCCACCTGCTGCTTCAGCAATAGCTGAACCTTATCCTGTATCTGTTTGATATGTTCTTCTGCGGTAAGCATGTATACACGGTTATTTCCGCAATTCTGCCTGCAAATCTTTTTCCAAAGTAGTCATGATCTTGCTCATCCAGTTGTCAATTTCTTTGTCGGTGAGCGTTTTTTCCTCGTCCTGGAACGTAAAGCTCAGTGCAATCGATTTTTTACCGGCACCGATTTTATCGCTTTCAAAGATGTCGAACAGTTGCAGGTCCTGTAGTTTGGACAATTTGATTTTGCGGATTGTTTTTTCCACTTCTTCATACGCCAACTGGCTTGATACGATCATTGCCAGGTCGCGTTGTACGGCCGGGAAGCGCGGTATTTCGCGGAATGCCTGTTTGGTGCCCGCCGCCATTGATGCCAGCAAGGTCCAGTTGAAGTCGGCAAAGTATACGGGCTGGCGTACATCGAACCGGTCGAGCGTTGCCTTGCTTACCGTGCCCAATTGTACCACAGGCTTACGTTGCACCAGCACCTGCAGGCCATTGCTGAATTTCGGATATTGCAGCGGTTGGTATTCTTCGCTCTCAAGGCCGAGCTGCTGCAATACGCGTTTAACGATGCCTTTCAATACAAAGAAATCGGTAGCGCCGGGTTTGTTTCTCCAACTGTCTTTCCCATTTTTTCCTGTAAGATAGACACACAGATGCTCGGGCTCTTCGTATTTGCCACTGCCTTCCGTGCTGTACGTTTTACCAAACTCAAACAAACGCAGCTCGTTGTTACGGCGGTTGAGATTATGTGCCACTACTTCCAGCCCTGTTTCCAGCATCGAAGGACGCATGATGTTCAATTCAGCGCTTAAGCTGTTGAGCATCTTCACAGCCGACTGCAATTCTTCTTCGGAGAAATAGGCAGCGTTGGTGATGGAATTGGTCATGATCTCAAAGAAACCTGCACCGGCGAGATAGTTCGCCGTTTTTTCACGATAGGTGTCGATGAGATAATTTTCTTCTACCGATGGCGTAATGGTAATGCTATCGGGAATGGCCACGTTGTCGAGACCATCGATGCGCAGGATTTCTTCCACCAGGTCGGCAGGCAGGGAGATGTCCGGTTTGTGATGCGGAACGGCCAGTCGCATTTCATCGATGCCTTCCTTCAGTATATCAAAACCGAGGCTGCCCAGGATAGCTTTAACGGAATCGGGGTGATAATTTTTACCACTCAGTTTTTTCAGGTAGTGATATTTGAGTGCTACTTCTTTTTTCTCGCGCGGCTCCGGATAAATGTCTGTGATATCGGAGGCGATTTCGCCACCGCAAATCTCGCGGATCAGCAGGGCGGCACGTTTCAGCACATTTACCGTAGCCGAAATATCGGTTCCTTTTTCAAAACGTGTGGCCGCATCGGTGCGCAGCCCATGCCGGAAAGAAGTTTTGCGGATGCCGATGCCTTCGAAGAACGCGCTTTCGAGAAAGAGGCTGGTAGTGCTATCGGTAACGCCGCTATTGAGGCCACCGAATACACCGGCGATACACATGCCGCCTTCTTCGTCGCAGATCATCAGGTCATCTGCATCGAGCTTGCGTTCTTTTTCGTCGAGCGTTACAAAGGTTGTTCCCGCCGGCAGATTTTTCACGATCACTTTGTGACCGCGGATCTTATCAGCATCAAATGCATGCAGCGGTTGCCCCGTTTCATGCTGGATATAGTTGGTGATGTCCACCACATTGTTGATAGGACGGACACCGATCGCTTTTAGTTTTTGCTGCAGCCACAACGGTGACTCGGTGATCTTTACGCCGGTAATGCTTACACCGCTATAGCGCGGGCAGGCCTGCGTATTTTCCACCTGCACGTCAATGCGCAGTGAATGTGTGTCGGCTTTGAAACCATTGGCATTCGGCAGTTTGGGCCGCAGTTCTTTTTTATCATGATGCGTAAGATATGCGCATACATCGCGGGCTACTCCCCAATGGCTCATGGCATCCATGCGATTGGGTGTAAGACCTATTTCATACAATGTATCCGAATATGGCTTAAAGTATTCGGCGGCAGGTGTGCCGGGTTTCACATCGGCGGGCAATACGAGGATACCTGCGTGCGAGGTGCCCAGTCCGATCTCATCTTCTGCGCAGATCATACCCTGGCTTTCCTCTCCGCGGATCTTGGCCAGCTTCATGGTCAGCGGCTCGCCGGTTGAAGGATGGATGGTAGTGCCAACAGGAGCCACCACTACTTTTTGTCCGGCAGCCACATTGGGCGCACCGCACACAATAGACAGCAGTTCGGCACCGCCGGTATTTACTTTGGTCAGGGTAAGTTTATCAGCGTTGGGATGTTTTTCGGTGCTTACTACTTCGCCGATTACCAGTCCTTTAAGACTGCCGGTTACTTCTTCGTAGTTTTTCATGTTTTCCACCTCGAGTCCTATCGCGGTCAGAATGCGGCTCAGGCGTTCAGGTTCAACGGTTACAGGCAAATATTCACTAAGCCATTTATATGAGATCGTCATGAATGGGGATTGATTTCAGAATGCAGCAAAGATAATGGAACTGGGCGTAAAAGCCTTTTGGATCAGTCATTTCCGGCGTTGAGCTGTTCCTGCATCCGGCGGACGCGGTCTTCCAGTTTTTCGGAGGAAAGGTCCTCCCGCATGCTGTCCACTTTAATGGGAAAACAGAAGGGGGTCAGCCGTTCCGGGAACGTGATCACGATCCGGGCCTGCTGTATCCGTTCGAGCATGTCGCGGAGCCGCCATTCTTCCATTTGCTGCGCAAATACTTCCTGGTAGGCCTGCCGCAGCAACACATTTTGTGAATCGTATTCGCTGAATACATTGAAGAGGAGAGAGGCGGATGCCTGCAGGTGCCGGGCTTTCTTTTTTTCACCCGGCAAGCCCTGGAACACCAGGCCGCCGATCACCGCTATATCGCGGAACTTGCGACGGGCCATTTCCGTGCTGTTCACACTGCGCTGGATATCGGCCAGCAGATTGTCCGGAGAAAAGAGTTCATACACATTCGTATCGTCCAGCGGAATCGGTTGGTCGCTGAGCAATTCGAAGCCATAGTCATTCATTGCCAGTGAAAAAGTAATGGGGGCTATGCGGCTGATGCGATAAGCCAGTATCGCCGCCATGGCTTCGTGCACCAGCCGGCCTTCGAACGGATAAACAAACAAATGAAAGCCGTCGCGCGTTTCGATGTGCTCGATCAGCAATTCATTTTGCGAGGGCACGTGCGATAATTCTTCCTGCCGCTCGAACAAGGGTTCGAGTATTTCGAGTTCGGGCTCGGCTTTTGTTTTCTGCCGGCGTGTGTGCGATTTTCTGTCGAATGTTTCGCGGAGTTTGCGGCCGAGATTGGCAGACAAAGGCATGCGTCCGCCGTTCCAACTGGGCACGATCGACTTCTTGGAATTACTTTTCCGCACCATAGCCGTCATGTCTTTCGTCATCACAAACTCCAGGTTGCGGCCGGAAAGCGTAAACACATCACCCGGCGACAGCCGCGAAATAAAATACTCTTCGATCATGCCAATAAAACCGCCGCTTACAAATTTCACTTTCATCATCGCCTCGCTTACGATCGTACCGATATGCAGGCGATGCCGCATCGCCATGCGGCGGTTGAGCAATTTATAAATGCCGTCTTCAATGGTTATTTTTTTATAATCGTCGTATTGCTGCAAGGCGTCTCCACCGGATGTTACGAAATGTAACAACTGTTCCCATTCATTGCGCGGCAAATCGCGGTAGCAATAGGTGGTGATTACTTCCTGGTAAACTTCTTCCGGTTTGAACCCTTCCGATATCGCGAGTGTATGCAGGTATTGGATCAATACATCATAACATAGTAAAAACGGCGGTCGGCTCTCGATGATGTTTTCGCGGATAGCCTGCTTAAGCGCGGCGGCTTCTGCGAGTTCGAGTGAATGAGTGGGTAAAAAATAAATGCGGCTGACAGCGTCAGGACTATGTCCACTGCGGCCGGCACGTTGCAGGAAACGCGCCACCCCTTTGGGTGAACCCACCTGTATCACTGTATCGACCGGGCGGAAATCCACACCAAGGTCGAGGCTGGCCGTACACACCACCGCTTTCAATCTGCCTAAATGCAGGTTCTCTTCGATCCAGGTACGGAGTTCCATATCAATAGAACCGTGATGCAGCGCAATAGAACCTGCCAGGTCGGGATGAATATCGAGCAAAGCCTGGTACCATCGCTCACTCATGCCACGGGTATTGATAAAAATGAGCGTGGAGCGGCTTTCCTCGAGTATGGGAATGATCTTATGCGCGAGCTTGAGACCAAGATGGCCGGCCCACGGATACTTTTCAATTTCGTCCGGGAAGATCGAAGCGATCTCGATATTTTTATTGAGCCGTGCTCTTACAATAAAACCTTCTTCACCCAGCGGACTCAACAACACATCTTTGGCTTCTTCCAGGTTGCCGATAGTAGCCGAAATACCCCATACCGAAGGAGGAGGCAGCGACTGTTGTTTTCTCAAACCGATCAACCGGCATACGGCGAGTTCCACCTGCACGCCGCGTTTGCTGCCCATCAGTTCATGCCATTCATCCACGGCGATCACCGAGAGGGATTGAAATACCGTGGGGTAACCTTTCTGCGCGATCATCAGGTGCAGGCTCTCGGGTGTGGTGATCAGGATTTCGGGTAAATGTCTTTTCTGCCGGGCGCGCTCCGCCTGCGAAGTATCACCGTTGCGTATGCCCACCTGCCAGTTCATATCCAGCGCCGCAATTACTTCTTCCATGGCGCGCCCGATATCTTTGGCCAATGCACGAAGCGGTGTCAGCCACAAGAGCTGCAGACCGTTATTTTTTTTCTGCTGATAATCGTCGGGATGTTGATTGATATAGCGGATGAGCACGCCGAGGAAAACGGAAAACGTTTTGCCAAAACCTGTGGGCGCATTTACCAGGCCGCTTTCTCCTTTGAGAATATGTTGCCAGGTTTCTTCCTGGAAAGCAAACGCGCGGCGTTCACCGGAGGCCAGCCACTCACTGATCAGTCGATATCCTTTTGTTTCCTGCAACTTCATTTGCCATAAGCCTCCAGCATTTTTTTCAGATCGTCGAGGGTATTGATCTCTTCCGGCTTTTTATCTGTTCTCCAGCGATGCATGCGGGGGAAACGCAAAGCTACGCCGGATTTGTGACGATTGGAGGCGGCAATGCCTTCAAAGGCAATTTCAAATACCAGTTCAGGTTTTACCGTGCGCACGGGACCAAATTTCTCGATCGAATTTCTTTTGATAAAAGCATCCACCTGTGCAAATTCTTTATCGGTGAGGCCGGAGTAGGCCTTGGCAAAACTTACGAGTTGATCTCCGTCGCGGACGGCAAACGTGTAGTCGGTATACAGGTTGCTCCGGCGTCCATGGCCTTTCTGTGCGTAGATCAACACCCCGTCGATCGTCAGTGGATCTACTTTCCATTTCCACCAGTCGCCTGTTTTGCGGCCGGCATGGTAAATGGAATTTTTATTTTTCAACATCAGACCTTCCGCTCCGTTATCGCGCGAACTTTCGCGGAGTGTGGTTAGTTCATCCCAGGAAGAAAAACCGACGACCGGTGACAACAACAGCAGCGGGTGACCCGCTTGTTGTGTAATTGATTCCAATAGTTCCCTGCGTTGCAGCAGTGGCCAATCGCGGATGTCTTTTCCTTCGTATTCCAATATATCGTAGGCGAAAAACGTAACGGGTACTTCCTGCAAATGTTTCTTCGTTACATTCTTGCGGCCGATGCGTGTTTGTAATAAAGCAAAGGGTAAAGGTTTTCCTTCCACGCTCGGAATGATCTCGCCATCGAGCACGATGCCGTCGGGCAATGCCTGAAGAAGACTGGTGTATTCGGGAAATTTTTCCGTCACCAGTTCTTCGCCGCGGCTCCATACAAACAATTCTCCTTCGCGGCGGATTACCTGCCCGCGGATGCCGTCCCATTTCCATTCGGCCTGCCAGTCGTTGGGATTGCCGAGTGCCTGCACGTCATCGACGGCGTAAGAAAGACAAAAAGGATATGGTTTGGAATTATCGGCGGCTGTAGCCGTCTCGCTCATTAGCTCTTCAAATGGAATGGTCACAGGATCCCAGTTGCCGGTGATGCGGTGTGCGATGAGGTTGGCCGTAACGCCTGTGGCTTTTGCCAGCGCATTTACGATTGTTTTTTGGGACACGCCGATCCTGAAATTGCCGGTCAGTAATTTATTGAACACAAAACGTTCGCCCTGTGTCATTTCTTTCCAATGCTTCGTTACGAATGCTCTTTTGTTTTCTTCCGGCTGCTGGTCCTGCGCGATGATTTCGTCCATTAGTGAAGCGAGTGTGCGCATTTCTTCCAAAGCAATTACGGGTGGTGGTAACAGCAGGGCGATTGTTTCGGCCAGGTCACCTGCCGTATGATAGGCTTCTTCGAATAACCATTCGGGTAGTTCGGTTTCCTCCATGCACCACTTCTTTAACAGGGCGGCATTTACGAGCCGTTTGGGGCGTCGTCCGCTGAAGAGGGCGATTACCCAAACTTTATCGCGGTCGGGCGCAGTGGCAAAATAGTGGACCAATGTATCAAGCTTGTCATTGGTCTTGGTGCTGGTGCCCAATACGGTGATGAGTTGTGCAAACGCTTTCATGCGGCATCACCCTCCGTGGTGGTAGCGGCTTCTTCCTCTTCTTCGGTGCCGTAGGCCGTTTTTACTTCTGCTGCTGCTATACCCAGTTCGGTGAGATAACGGCTGAAGGCAGATTGAAAACCATGTGTCACATACACCTGTTCTGCTCCCGTTGCTTTTACAGCGCTTAACAATCCCTGCCAATCGGCATGATCGCTGAGCGCGAACCCTGCGTCGGCATTGCGGCGACGGACATTGCCACGTACCTGCATCCATCCGCTGCAATTGGCGGTGCGATAAGGAGAAAATCTTCGCATCCAGGTGCTGCCATCTGCGCCCGGTGGCGCTACAATCACGGCTCCTTTGTAGGTGGATGCCGGAAGATCGGGTTGTACGCGTTTGACGTCGGGTTGCGGAATGCCTGCGCTGAGCAATGCCTGTTGTATGTTCCAGATGGCGCCATGCACAAATACCGGCAAGCCGGTTTTGCTTAAACAATCCAGTATGCGTTGGGCTTTGCCTAAACTATAACCGGTGATCACCGGCGTGAGTCCGTCGGCAACAGTAGCTACGGTCCAGTCGACGATCGATTGGTAAAGCGCTGCCTGCGGTTGCCAGCGATAGAGCGGCAGGCCAAAAGTTGATTCGGTAATGAACGTATGACATTTTACCGGTTCAAAGGCGCCACTGATGCCATCGTCTTCCGTTTTGTAATCGCCGCTGAACACCCATACTTCGTCTTTGTATTCGATGCGTATTTGCGAAGAGCCGATGATATGCCCGGCGGGATGGAGGCGGATGGTCACATCGCCGATTTTCAGCGGCTCGTTCCATCCGATCGATTCGGCCACAATATCGCCGAGGCGGAGACGCAGTAAAGGCAATGTAAGGTGATGGCAAAGATACCAGCGGCTGCCATAGCGGGCATGGTCGCTGTGGGCGTGCGTAATGATGGCCCGGTCTACGGGTTTCCAGGGATCGATATAAAATCCTCCGGCACGGCAGTACAACCCTGCTTCGGTAAATTCAATCAGCGGCATACGGTTATTATGAAAATAACATGCCGGAGCTGCACAAGGGGAAAGGGATCAGTTAACGGATTTGATAGCTCCGTCGAAGTATTTAATAAAGTAAAGTTTTTTGTTTTCGAAGTAGTCGAGAGTGAGCGAGTTGCGGTCGAGCACCGGTTGCAGGTCAAAATCGGTAAACAAAGAGTACTGTTTATTCCCCAGATTGGAGGCCAGGTCTTTGCCGTATTTGATCAGCAGGCGGCCAAAATTCCACGTGGTTTCGTATCCGCGGAACACCATATCACTCGGCCGCGAAAACATGCGGGTGGTGAAATAGTTGATGATGCTGCGGCTGGCTTTATCCTGCCGCGCATTATAAAAAGGGGTGCTGTAAATGATTTCCAGGCCTTTGTATTCGGCCTTGTTCAGGTCGCCGCGCAATGACTCCCAGGTAGGCATGCCGATCACCACGGAACGGTATTTTTTATTGATCGATGCCAGTTGTTTGATCAGGCGGCTGCCGAAATTGATATCGAGTGAGCCGGCCAGGCAAATCGTTTGCTGTGTGGTATCGAGGTGCGGACGCAGATGATTGATGGTAAAACTGTCGGGCAGATCTACATATTTTACTTTCAGCGCGCTGCCTGCCTGCAATTTGGCGGCATCTTCCCAATAGGATTTAATGCCGTCTTCCAAACGGCCTTTTTTGCGGAATACCACGATGCGTTTACCGGTATAATATTTTTTTACATAATTATAAATGCCTTCGCATTGCGTACGCAACGTGGGATTGAGCACCACGAAAAATGGATTACCCGAAGCACCGCCTTCGTTGGGCATGGTGGTATTGATGACGGGAATATTTGCTTCCAGTGCTTTATCGGCAAAAGCTTTTACTTCACTGGTGGTGCAATGGGCGAGGATAAGTTCTACTTTGTCGCGGGCGGCTTTGTCAAGCTGCTGTTCGAGTGTTTGTTTGGCAGAACGTGTATCGTAGATGAAAACTTCCAGGTGTGCCTGTTCCTTTTCCAGTGAGTCGAGTGCGAGTTGTACGCCTTCGTAGAATTCGAGACCGGGACCGATGAATTTGGGCATGTTGTTACCGGCATAGCGGTATTCATCCATGCCATCGAAAGCGGAATCGAGGTACAGCGGTACGAAAACCGCGATACGGTGCGACACGCCGTTTTGTGCACCGGCTTTGAATTGCACCAATGCAAGGAGGAAAAAGGCGGCTAGGAATTTTTTCATGTATGCAGATTTAATGGCACCGGTGATTACTCCCACTCGATGGTAGCCGGCGGCTTGCTGCTGATATCATACACTACGCGGTTAATACCTCTTACCTGGTTGATGATCTCGTTAGAGATATTGGCCAGGAATTCGTAGGGCAGATGTGCCCAGTCAGCCGTCATACCATCCACACTTGTCACGGCCCGTAATGCCACGGTATATTCATAAGTGCGTTCGTCACCCATGACCCCCACACTTTTTACCGGTAACAAGATAGCACCTGCCTGCCATACGGTTGCATACAGATTGTTATCTTTCAGGCCTTTCACGTAGAGGTGATCCGCTTCCTGCAATAATTGTACCTTTTCTTCGGTGATCTCGCCCAAAATGCGGATTGCCAGGCCCGGACCCGGGAAAGGATGGCGGTCGATCATGTCGGCGGGAATGCCGAGTTCGCGGCCAACCTTGCGTACTTCGTCTTTAAAAAGATTACGCAGCGGCTCCACCAGTTCCAGGTGCATTTTTTCGGGCAGGCCACCCACGTTGTGGTGCGATTTGATGGTCACGGAGGGGCCGTGAACCGAAACGCTCTCAATCACGTCGGGGTAAATGGTACCTTGTCCCAGCAGACCGATGCCGTCGATATGTTTGGCTTCTTCCTGGAAAACGTCGATGAACAGGCGGCCGATCACTTTGCGTTTGTCTTCCGGATCAGTTTTGCCGGCCAGTTTTGAATAGAAACGTTCTTTGGCATCGATACCTTTTACGTTCAGGCCCAATTGTGCATAGGTATCGAGCACCTGTTGAAATTCGTTTTTGCGCAGCACGCCGTTGTCAACGAAAATGCCGTAAAGATTTTCGCCGATGGCGCGGCTGATCAGGGTGGCGGCAACCGTTGAATCTACGCCTCCGCTGAGTGCCATGATCACTTTGCGGTCGCCGATCTGTTTTTTGAGCGCTTCAACCGTATCGGTGATGAAATGCGCAGGTGTCCAGTCCTGTGCGCATCCGCAGATATCCACCAAAAAGTTATAGATGAGTTTTTTGCCCTCGGTGGAATGGTATACTTCGGGGTGAAACTGTACGCCGTACAAGGGGCATCCGGGTTGATCCGCTGCTTTGCGGAAGGCGGCAACGGGAATGCTTTCGGTATCGGCCAACAATTCAAAACCTGCCGGCAGTTCCTTGATGGAATCGCTGTGGCTCATCCACACCTGGCTGTCGGGGGAAATTCCGTTGAGTAGTACATCCTGTTGTTTGGATTGGAGAATGGCGCGGCCATATTCGCGTTTGTTGCTTTTGGCTACCACACCGCCAAAGCGGCGGGCGGTAAGCTGGGCACCATAACAAACACCCAGTACGGGTACTTTTTCTATAAACGATTGTACGTCAACATCCGGAGCGTTGGCGTCATTGACGGAAAACGGCGAACCGGAGAGAATAATCCCTTTGAGCCCCGGCTCAAAAGAAAATGATTTATGGAAAGGGATGATCTCGCAATAAACATTGGCTTCGCGTACGGCCCGGGCAATCAATTGAGTGTATTGAGAGCCGAAATCGAGAATAAGGATTTTTTCCGTCATAGTGACGCGAAGGTAAGAAAACAGCGGAGCCGCCGCAAAGACAATTATTAATGATTTAAACAGTAACCTGAGGATGCCTTTTTACGTCATATCGGCTATTAGTAATACCTTAACTTTTCAAAAGCTCATTCCTGCATGAAACAAATTATTCCCATCCTGCTTTTTTCCGCACTGCTTACCTGCTCCTGCAACCTGATCAACGAACGTGTAAAAGGGAACGGCAACGTTACCACCCAGGAGCGCCAGGCCAGTAATTTTCAAAATGTGCAGGTCAGCAATGCCGTGAACGTGGTACTCATGCAGGAAAGCACTTTCAAGGTAAAAGTAAAGGCGGATGAAAACCTGCAGCGCCTGATAGAGGTAGAAGTAAGTGGCGGCACCCTGCATATCCGTCAGCAGGATAATACCAGCATCAGCCCCACAGAAGATGTCGTGGTGTATGTAAGTATGCCGAAAGTAAACGACATTGATGTGTCTGGTGCGTCGAGCCTCGAAGTAACCGGCCGGTTGTTGTGTGAAGAAAAGGTAAGCATCAAAGCGAGTGGCGCTTCCAAAGCCGTTGTGAACCTGCGCGCTCCTGAAGTGAGCCTTGAGGCAAGTGGTGCATCTGAACTGATCATTTCCGGCGAAACAAAAAAAGCAGATGTGGAATCGACCGGAGCCAGCAGCGTGAAAGCGCCCGATCTCCTGGCAGAAGAAGTGAAAGTGACCGCATCCGGCGCTTCCAAAGCATCGGTATTCGGCAGCGTAAAACTGGATCTTGATGCGAGTGGCGCTTCGGGTATCCGGTACAAAGGAAATGGGGCCGCCACGAGCAATTCGAGCGGAGCCAGTTCCATCGACAAAGCTGACTAACCAACAGCTTTGCCGGGCTATTGCCATTAAACCAACCTGATCATATGAGTTCGCGCAGACAATTCCTGAAGGAAGCCACATTGGCTACCGGAGGATTATTACTGACCTCGTCTACCTGGGGCAGGCTGATCACCCCTGTCAAACCTCGTGTAATTATTATCGGCGCAGGCTTTTCCGGCCTTGCAGCAGCCTATTATCTCCATCAACGGAATGTTGACTGCGTAATACTGGAAGGACGCAACCGCATCGGCGGCCGGGTGTTCTCACACCAGATTGATAAAGAAGAAGACCTGGTAGTGGAACTTGGCGCCGAATGGGTGGGCCTTTCGCATATCCGTGTGCAGGAACTTTGCAATGAACTCGGATTGCTGTTACACAATAACCAATTCGATACCCATCTTATTTACCAGGGAAAACATACGCCCAGCGGACAATGGAACTACAGCGAAACCTGGGAACAAAAGTTCCGGGAAATACTTGAGAACTATAAAACCCTGGAGCGACCGCAGCAGGAGGAACTCGACCGTATCGACTGGTGGCGCTACCTGGTGAACCATGGTTGCGATGGCCGTGACCTCGATATCCGCGAGTTACTCGATAGTACAGATTTTGGAGAAAGCATCCGCCATGTTTCGGCCTTTGCCGCACTCGCCGAATATGCGGAGAGCAGTGAGAAAAATGAAATGGACTGCAAGATCCGCGGAGGCAACGGAAAACTGGCAGAGAAATTAGCAGATAAGATTGGCCGCGGCAAAATAAATCTCGAACATCGCGTACTCAGCGTTGAGCAAAACGAACGCGGTGTAAAAGTAATCTGCGACAATGGCCGCGAATTCACGGCAGATAAACTCATTTGTACTGCACCGACATTTGCCGTGCAGAAAATCCGCTGGTTACCGGAATTGCCTGCGGTACAGCAAACCGCATTGGCTGAATTGCAATATGCGCGCATCAACAAAAATCCTTTGCTCTTCAAAGAAAAATTCTGGAAAGACGATCGCTTCGATCTTATCAGTGATCAAAGCCCGCATTATTTTTATTACGCAACAAAAGAACAGGGCAAAAAGAAAGGTGCTTTGCTTTCTTATACCATCGGTGACAAAGCCGCTGTTGCCGCCAGTCAGACTGATGCATGGCGTGCGGATATGGTGGCCCAAACGCTTGATCCTTTTTTCGGTCCCGTACGTCCCTTGCTGGAAAAGCAGGTGAATTATTATTGGGGCAATGATCCGTTTACCAAAGGGGCGTATGCTGTCTATGGAAGAGGGCAGTGGTTCACGGTCAGGGAAGCATTACAAAAGCCACATCTGCACACACATTTTGCGGGCGAGCATCTGGCCGATTGGCAGGGGTTTATGGAAGGAGCGATTGTTACGGGAGAAGAAGCGGCGAGCGCGATACTTGGGTGAGTGAATGGTGAATGGTGAATCGTCAATCGTCAATCGTGAATCGTCAATAAGTGAATAAGTCAATCGCTGTTTACTTACTACTTATAACTTACCACTTACAACGGCTGTTTAATTTACACATTTTCACATCCGGGGACGAAGGTCCCCGGCACATTTTCACATTCATTAATTCCCCGCGCGCTGACGCTCGTCATCCGCGCCACCTGTTTTTCTTCGCTGGTTGTTGGCGGATTTACCAAAGCTGTACACAAAATTCAGCGTGATGATCTGCGAGTCGAGAATATTCCGGTAACGGCCCTGGCCATTCCGCAGGTTGTTGATTTTTCCCTGATTGATACGTGTATGGAAAATATCACTTCCCGTAAGTTTCACCGTGCCTTTGTTATTTAGTATTTTTTTCTGAATACCGGCGTTCATTACCCAGAACCCCGCCAGTACAAATTGACCGGTGATGCGTTGTCCCAAATAAAATCCACCCAACTCTGCGGTCCAGCCTTTACCTAATTGTACCTGGTTGCTGATGTTGCCATAACCAAAGTAGGCGGCCGTGTCAACCTGTTCGGTATACAAAGCGGATTTGGTCTGCACACGCGTCAGTTCTGCATACATATTCAGCGTCCATGCTTTTACGGGATTCAGTGATGCATTGACGGACAACGACAGGTAACCGCTTTTGCTGATGTTGCCGGGCCGGCTGTAAAAACGGTTCTCTTCCAATTGTATGGTTTCTCCTATTTCATCAATGGTATTGTTCCAGGATAAAGAAGTAGTGATCATGTTTTTGAACACATGCGTCAACTCAACGGTGTGTGAAATAGTCGGATTGAGAAATGGGTTGCCGACATACAGGGTGAATTTATCGAGCGGGCTAACGAATGGGTTCAGATCGCGGTAGTACGGACGGTTGATGCGTTTGCCATAAGAAAGCGTCAGTTGATTTCTTGACAAACTGTCAAAGCGGTAAGAGGCATAAAACGTTGGGAACAACTGCGCATAGCTGCGGCGGAATTGGGAGTCCGGTTTCGCCGGATTACCGAGCTGGTTTCCTTTCAGGGTGGTGTTCTCATAACGAAGGCCTCCCTGTATCGAGAACTTCGACCACTCCTGGCTGAAATTCAGGTAAGCGGCATGAATGTTTTCGGTGTAAAGAAAATGATTGCTGATGTCATAATCTGCCGAAGTGTTACCAGCTATAGTACGATAATAATCTGCTTTGTTGTCGGTGCGTGTATGGCTTGTTTTGAAACCCGCATCCATCCGCAATGAAGCGGTCAGCGGATGTACATAGTCGGCTTTATAGGAATAAATATCAATGGAAGAAGGCAGGTATCCACGGAGGAAGTCATTTCCTTTTTCTGTGCCGTCCGCTTCATAGCTGGAATTGAGCGAATACTGGCGCGAGCGCGTATTGAAACGGATATAGTCAACATCCATCGATAATTCACGACCGGGCTTTTTGAATTGATAACGGTAGTTGATATTGCTGCTGGTATTGTTCATGCGCATCGGCGCTTTATTGTCCGCTGTTATAAAGGAATCCAGTTGGTTGGCGGCATTGAATAGTTTGTTGGTGCTGTATACACCACGGAGATTCTGACGGTTCAGGTTGGTTATCACTACGCCGAGTACCGAACGTTTGCTTATGTTGTAATCGAGGCCGGCTTTCCAGTTGATACTTTTTCCGTGTGTATGAAGATCCGTTTGCTGTGTAAAAGAAGAAGCCGGACTTCCATCATCATTGAAATAAAAACGGTCGATGGTCAGATCATTGTAGTATTGGCTGTTTTCATAACTCACATTGCCAAAGAAGTTCACATTGCCTGTGCGGTAGTTGAAGAGAAAACTGTTGGAAGATTTTGGGTAAATGCCCTGGCTGTAGCCAAGGTTAAGTGTACCGTTGAAACCGCTGCGTTTTATTTTTTTCGTACGGATGTTGATTACGCCCGCATTACCGGCTGCATCGTAGCGCGCAGGCGGGTTCGACATCAGTTCGATCTTGTCGAGTGCACCCGCAGGTAAAGAACGCAGATAAGCTACGAGATCTGATCCCGACATGTAGGTGGGTTTGTCGTCGATGAACACCACCGCGCCACCTTTTCCTTTCAACGTTACCGCGCCGTTTTCATCCACCTGCACACCCGGACTGTTTTGCAACACTTCAAACGCCGATTTACCTGCGTTGGACATCAACGCATCCACGTTCACTACCACACGGTCGATCTTTTGCTCCACATAAGGACGACGGCTGGTAAGGGTTACATTTTCCATATTGGTTTGTTGTTGTAACAAAACCAACACGCCCATGTCGCGCAAACCGGAACCAATCACCAGGGTGTCCTTCAGTGGCAGATAACCCGCTGCGGTGATGGAGAAAGTATAGTTTCCGGGTGTAACAGGGTTGAAGTCGAACTTACCCGCATCGTCTGCCGCGAAAGAGCGGTTGTGAGAAGAGTCGCCAGGCGAGCGCAGGGAGATGGTGGCTCCGGCAATGGGCTGCTGATCGTGGTTAACGACAGTTCCGGCAATGCGGCCCTGGGACTGGGCATGCAACTGCGCAAACGCGAGAAGACACAAAAGGGCGAACAGCTTTTTTTTCATAAAAGACAAAATGATACCTCATGCCTGCGGGCAGGCGCGTAAGGGGCTTGATCGTTGTACAGGACAAGTTGTACAACGACCGGCCGGGTTAAGAATAGTATGACTTTAAATCAGGATTGCCAGTTGACTTTGACAGTCATCCCCGGTTTGAGAAAGCGGCTTTTCAGCCGGGAATGAATGGCATCGGATTGTTTGATACCGTTTACAATCAGTTCTTCATTGGAAAGCATATAAGAGATATGCGGTATGTTGCCACTTGCTGCAACGGGGTAAGGGTCGGGCAACACCTTTTCATTGACCAGTGCTCGTGTAATCGCATTTACCCGCGGGTCGCCATGTTCATTGGTGATTTTGGAAATGGGCAGATTGCGTTTGATGTTTTCACTATGTTTATACATTTCTTCGTCGACAATGCGTTGCGCGTTGCTCTCTGCTTCTTTTAGTTGTTCCCTGGCGTTTTTATCCTGTTCGTACATCAGCTTATGCAGCTTGCCATCCTTTACTTCGACACTGATACCATTGTCATAGTATCTTGTAGTGCCTGTTTTCTTTGAACTTTTTTCAATGCCTTGTCCGTTACCTGTAACGGTTGTATTCCCGTTTTTACCAATCGATATATGTAAAGGGATATCGATATTGTCGGTTAGCTTCACTACATGAACAGGACCATCGTCATCGGTTATGGTGGTAGTGGTCGTTGTTGTTGTCGTTGTTGTCGTCGTGGTGGTCGTGCCTGGTGATGGTGCGCATACTTCTGCAGGATGAGCGCCGGATTGTTGCGCAGCTGGCATTACCACCGGTACCGGCAGCAAGGGAGAAAGATTGATCGCTGCGGTTGGAATGGTATCCCTCCTTGCCTGAAAAGCGGTATCGGTCGTGTTCTCTCTGTTGCTTATGTTATCAGGTACTACAAGGCTTGTGAGGGTAAGCAACAACAATACAAGGCAAACAGTCAGCGTGCGGAATTCCCATTTCGACAATAAACTATTGCGGCGGTTGAGCATGCGTTGCACACGCGTCAGCAAATGAGGCGGCCGTCCCGGAAAAGCCGGTGCCGGCGGATATCCCGCAAGATGATATTCCTGAAACGCTACCAGCGCATGGATTAGTTGCCGGCGGTCGGGTAGTTGTTGCAAAGCAAGTTCATCACAACAATTTTCCCTTTCATCTTTGATCAGCCGCGATACCCACAGTAAACCGGGATTGAAGAAGAAGATCGCTTCGGCTAATTGCTGTACAAGATTAACGAGGTAGTCCTGGCGGCGCACATGCGCCAGTTCATGCAAAAGAATAGCTTCGACCTGATCGGGTGGTAATTGTGTGATCAATCCTGCCGGTAAAAGGATCACGGGTTTTACAATGCCTGTAACTAACGGAACACGGGCCAGCGCCGATTGTAATAAAACCACGCGGCGGCGGATTTGTAATTGTGCAGCCAGTTCCTGGAGACGCTGCTGCCATTCCAGCGGCGGTGCCGTGATATTGGACTGACGCAGATGACGGATATAACCAATACCTGCGAGTAAGTAAATCAGTTTGCAAAGGAAAAAGATGAACCACGCAGAGAAAATATAATTTGAATAGTTATCGAGCGTCGCCAGGAAACGCTGGCCCGCATTGCTGAGTGAACTGATATAAACAGGTGTGGAAGAAGCAATCGCCGGGGTTGCGGCAGGTTTATTAAACTGCGCTACTTCTCGGATGGCGGTGCCGGTTACGCAGAGCAGGAACAGTGCCCAGGTGATGAGCAAAAGATTGTATCGCACGGCCGGCCGCGAATGACGGGTACACAAAACCACCACAGCGGCAACAACTGCCAGTAACAGACCTTGCCAGATCGAATGCAGCAGCACACGCGAAATGGCTTGCAGCACACCGGAGGGCAGGAGCGAAAACAATAGTGACATACTCAGCGGTTTTAGGCCGGATCCTTATCAAGATCGTCCAGCAGTTTTTTGATTTCCAGTAATTCCTTTTTGGATGTTTGTTTGTTACCCAGCAACTGCATCATCAGGTGACGGGCCGATCCGCCGTAAAGCGTATCCACAAATTTTTCAAGCAATAAACCTTTGGTTTCGTCTTCTTTCATCGCCGCCTGGTAGATATGTTTCATGCTGCTTTCATCGCGCAGCAATAATTTTTTTTCTACCATGATCTGCATCAGCTTCAACGTGGAGGTATATTGCACAGTCCGCTTTTTTTCATTGAGCGTATCATTTACAAAACGTACGGTCGACGGGCCATGTTGCCACAACACCTGCAATATTTCCAACTCCGAACGCGTAGGCTCCGATGACTGCTCCTTCTGCTTCATGATTTAAAGGTAGGAAAACTTTCGTACGAACATGTTTCTACCCCTCAAAGCCGTATTTTTTTTTGCTGAATACTAAAGATCGACGTGTTTAACCGTGATCTTAATGTCCCGGTTGCGGCCTTTATCGTCGGTACAGGAGATTTTTACCGGCCCGTCGGGTGGCATGAAGAATTGTTTTTCAGATGGATGTCCGCTTTTGAAGAATTTATTGTCTACATACCAATATACCTTGCTCACATCGTTCGCCGTTTTGCACATCAGTTGCAGCGGCTCCGGATTTTTCTTACTGATCAGGTATTCGGTGCCGTTGACCGGCGAATGGATCACAGGCGCATTGCCTTTAAAGATCAGTTGACAGTCAGGATTGTGCGGCGGAATAGCTTCGTAAGGAAGATGATTGTCTGCCAGCCACCCCTGCATATCGGGATCGATCACCTTGTACATTTTCTTTTTGTATCCCGCCAACGGCGCGCAACTCCGGCAGTAGGATATTTTTTCTGCCGCATCCACCATTACTTCCTGGCGGTTGTTGCAGGTCTGTGTTGCAGACAACAGCGGAATAAAATAATCGGTCACCAGGTTGGTGCAGTGATCGGATGGCGGCAGCCCCGTTTCGCTGCATACCTGCCGGATGTCGAGATCGGATGGTTGATTGAACCATTCGCGGTCGTTGTCGTAATCGAGCGTGTTGAATATTTTAAACAACAGCGGGGTTGCCGTGTTCGCACCACTCAATGCCGCCACACCCACCCCCGAAAAGTTGCCGGTCCATACACCTATTGTATAGTTTTTATTATAACCGATACTCCAGGCATCGCGACGCCCATAACTGGTGCCGGTCTTCCAGGCAATCTTCGGCATGCGCTCGGTGGCGGTCCAGTTGAGCGGAAAGTCGGGACGGTTTACTTTGGACAAAATCTCATTCACCATGTAGGCCGCCGCAGGACTGATCATTGAAAAGCCCTGTGCGGATGAATCGCCTGACGTAAACGAAGGCGCGTAATATTTTCCTTCGTTGGAAAATGCGGAGAACAGGGCGGTCAGTTCCTCCAGTGTGGTACCGCAACCACCCAGGATCAGCGACAGTCCCAGTTTGCGCTGGTCTTTCTGCACCTGGCGGAAACGGCATTGCACCAGTTTATGAATGAATTTTTCCGCCGTCAGCAGCTTCAGACTTTTAACAGCCGGAATATTCAGGGAGTGCTCCAGCGCATATTCTACGGTGACGTAACCGTTGAATTTTTTGTCATAGTTTTCGGGTGCGTACCCTTCATAGTTCACTGGTACATCGGTGAGAACAGTTTTGGGAGTCAGCAGTCCTTCATCAAAACACATTGCGTACAGCAACGGTTTCAGCGTACTGCCGGGCTGCCGTATCGCCCGGACGCCGTCCACCTGTCCGCCGTCCGTTGTATCCGCAAAGTCTGCCGAACCCACATAAGTGATCACCTGGTGTGTTCGGTTGTCGATAACGACCACTGCCGCGTTGCGGATTTGTTGCAGCCGCTGTGAGCGGATATAATCTGCTACCAGCTTCTCCGTTTTTAATTGTGTATTGAGGCGGATATGCGTTTTTGTATTGACATCACCCGAGCGGGCAAGTCTGTAGGACAGATGCGGGGCATGATGCGGCACAACGCCCCGCGTGGCCGTGAGCGGTTCCGCCAAAGCATCGGCGATCTCTTTTTCAGAAAACAAATGATCACGGGCAAATTTATTCAACCAGCGGTTGCGTTCTTCCACGATCAATCCGTTCGACCGGCCGATGACCAGCGAAGAAGGGCGGTTGGGAATGATGCTGAGTGCGGTGATTTCGGCCAGCGAAAGGTGATCCGGATTTTTCCCAAAATATAAATAAGAAGCCGCCTTCACGCCTTCGATATTGCCGCCGTAAGGAACGAGATTGAGGTACATCTGCAGAATCTCATCCTTGCTGTATTTCCATTCCAGTTGAAAAGCGCGGAAGGATTCTACGATTTTACTCCAGAGGGTACGCGGACGCGGTTCCAGCGCACGTGCCACCTGCATCGTGATGGTGCTGGCGCCACTGGTTCTTTTCATGCGGATTAAATTCATGATAGCCGCGCGCGCCACCGCTACTACATTTACGCCGGGATGTGAATAGAAATATTTATCTTCTTTTGCCACGATGGTCTTACGGAGCAAGGGCGATATTTCGTTCAATTCTGTTTTCATGCGCCATTTCTCATCGGGCGTGAGGTAGGCGTTCATGATTTCTCCGCGATCATCGAGTATTACGCGGGAGTAATTTACCTTATCAGGCAAAGGAAACAGCCAGTTGGCCAGCACAAACAGGCAAAACAACCCCACAATGCCAATGCCGGTGCGGATTAGCAGGCGCTTCCAGTTAATGCGGGGTAGCTTCAATTTCATTCAGGACTGTTTACACGAAATTATGGAATTGCACATTCGCATCATCTCAATACCACGAAGAGGTATAAGTGAACAAATTTGCGGAAGAGTGGTATGGTTATATTTCGGGTTTTCGATACCTTTCATTTGTATTCCAAAACGCCTCTCTTGAAACCATTTCCGGTTTTGATTATATTAAATCTTTCCAACATGCGCATCAGAAGCCTGCTTCTTACCGTAATTACTTTATCGGTACTGGCCATTTCCTGCAAACGCAATGGCATCCGTCTGGATTATACGAATGCCAAAGGCGAAGTACCGCTGCTGACCAATCTTGTTTTCCGATTCGATCAGTCGCTGGTATCCGACTCCCTGCTCAATGCGTGGGACAGTACAGAGTATGTAACCTTCGAGCCGGCCATCAAAGGCCGCTTCCGTTGGGAAAGTCCGGACGAATTGGTGTTTTCTCCGTCCGAACCGCTTTCTCCCGCTACGAATTACAAGGCAAAAGTCAAAAGCGGCGTATTGAAGTACAGCAAATTCAACAACGTTAAGAATGCAGACAAGATCAATTTCCATACGCCTTCGCTTTCTTTGGCCAATTCGCAGGTGATGTGGCAGGGTGAAAGCAACACCTCCGCCATTCCGCAGATGGACCTCGTGTTTAATTATAAAGTGAATCCGGCGGAGTTAAAAGACCGCCTCAAGATCGAGGTGGAAGGGAAAAAGCAGGACTTCACGATGGTGACCGTTTCACCCGATACAAGAATCACGGTCCGTCTCACCGGTCTCAAACTGGAAGACAAGGACTATGAAACGCGCGTAACCATTGGCAAAGGATTGAAACCCGAAGGCGGCGGCAACAGCACGTCGGAAGACCTGAGCACCAATCTTTCCATTCCTTCGCCCTATGTTTTATCTATCCAAGATATGGAATCGGAGCACGACGGCGCAGAAGGCATGATCCGTTTTTACACCAGCCAGCAATTGACCGGGCAAAGTCTTAAAGAGTTTGTAAGGTTTGAACCGTCCCTCGAATACACGACAGAAATCACCGACAACGGTTTTATCCTGCGCAGCGATAAGTTCGACGCAGAGAAATCATACATGGTGCGTATCCTGAAAGGCCTGCGCGGCAAAATAGGCGGTGTGTTGAAAGAAGATTATGAAGGAAGCGTTGCCTTCGGCGAAATGGAAGCGGATATCAAATTCACCAATAGCAAAGCCGTCTATCTTTCCCGCCAGGGCAACCGCAATGTGGAAATCCGCGTTACCAATGTGCCGAAAGTAAAACTGGTGATCTCGAAAATATACGAGAACAACCTCATCAACGCACAGCGGTATGGTTATTATCCCCGCGAAAAAACATCCGGTGGTTACGAAGAAGAAGGAGATTATTATGACGATTACAGCAGCGGCGACGTGACGTTGGGTGATGTGATCTATGAAAAAGAAATTGATACACGTTCACTTCCCAAAAGCGGAGCCGGCCGCCTGCTGAATTTTTCTCAGTTTGAAGACCGCCTGCCCGAATTCAAAGGCGTATATCATGTGATGATCCGCTCAACAGAAGACTACTGGGTGCGCGATAGCCGCTTTATTTCCATGTCCGATCTCGGACTGATCGCGAAAGAAGGACAGGATAAATTATACGTGTTCGTCAACTCGATCAAATCAGCCTTACCGGCCGATAAAGTAAACGTAGCGGTGTATGCCGCCAACAACCAACTGATCGGCACCGGCAGTACCAATGCAGAAGGTGTGGCTGAGATCAGTACAGGCACGAAAAAAGACTATGCAGGATTCAGGCCGGCCATGGTGATCGCCAAAACCGCCGATGACTTCAACTATCTTCCCTTCAACAATACAAGAGTAAACACGTCCCGCTTTGAAGTGGGTGGCAAGCGCAACAATCCCAGCGGACTGGATGCGTTTGTTTATGCAGAGCGCGATATCTATCGTCCGGGTGAGCGAATCAACTTCTCAGTGATCATCCGCGACAAACAATGGAAAACGCCGGAGAACATTCCTTTAAAGATGAAATTCCTGCTGCCGAATGGTAAGGAACTGAAAAGCTTCCGCAAAAACCTGAATGAAGAAGGTTCGCTCGAAGGCAATATCGATCTTTCATATTCAGCCATCACGGGTGGTTATACGTTGGAAGTGTACAGCAGCAACGATCTGCTGCTGGCTAGCAAGAATTTTTCCGTGGAAGAATTTGTACCCGATCGCATTCGCGTGAACACCAAGCTGAATAAAGAATTCCTGCGCCCCGGTGAGTCCGCCGCGCTCACCATCAACGCGATGAACTTCTTCGGGCCTCCTGCTGCCAACCGCAATTATGAAACGGAGATCCAGGTAAAACAAAAATATTTCTCCGCAGAAAAATTCAGCGACTTCGATTTTACGTTGGCCAATCAGAACAGTTTTTTTGATAAAGTAGTCCGGCAGGGCAAAACCGATGAAGCCGGTAATGCGAATGAAGCATACGAAGTGCCGGCAACCTATGCCAACATGGGGGCGCTGCAGGCAAACTTCTACAGCACGGTGTTCGACGAAACCGGGCGTCCGGTAAGCCGCATGAGTTCGGTTGACATCTTCACGCAGGACGCCTTCTTCGGCATCAAGCGCGACTGGTATTATTATTACCCGCTGAATCAGCCGGTGAAGTTTACACTCGCTTCCGTTAATCGCCAGGGAGAAGCGATGAGCGCAAGGGCGCGTATCGAAGTGATCAAACACGAATACCGTACGGTGCTTACGCGAAGCGGAAGCTATTTTCGTTATGATTCGCAGAAGGAAGACAAATTAGTTTCAGAAATAGAAATGAATATTGGTGACAAAACACCTTATTCTTTTGTACCGCGTTCACCCGGTGATTATGAAATACGTATTTATCGTCCCGGTGCCAACAACTATGTAAGCAAATCATTTTATAGTTATGGCAGTTACGGGGGCAACAACAATTCATTTGAAGTAAACACCGAAGGCAATATCGAAATCCAGTTGGATAAAAAATCTTATCTCACCGGCGAAAGTGTGAAAGCGCTTTTCAAAACACCGTTTAACGGCAAGATGCTGGTGACCGTGGAAACAGATCACGTAGTTTCTTATCAATACGTAAGTGTTGAGAACCGGACGGCCAGCGTGGACCTGAAAATGTCTGCCGATCATGTGCCGAACGCTTACATTACCGCTACGTTAATCAAGCCGCATGAGGTATCGGACATCCCGCTGACCGTGGCGCATGGCTTCCAGAATGTATCCGTGGAAGAAAAAGGGAGAAAAATTCCGGTAGAGATTGTCGCCGCCAAAACGGTGCGTTCGAAAACGAAACAGAAGATAAAAGTAAAAGCCGCACCCGGCAGTTTTGTAACACTCTCCGCAGTTGATAATGGTGTTTTGCAGATCACCGATTTCAAAACACCGGATCCGTATGATTATTTCTACCAGAAAAAAGCGTTACAGGTAACGGGTTATGACTTATATCCGTTACTGTTTGCCGAAGTGCGTGCCCGCCTCAGCAGCACCGGGGGTGACGGAGAATTGTCGATGGATAAACGTGTGAACCCGATGCCGGCCAAACGTGTGAAAGTGGTTAGCTACTGGAGCGGTATTGCCAAGGCAAACGGCAGCGGTGAAGCAACGTTTGAAGTGGACATTCCGCAGTTCAGCGGTGAACTGCGCCTGATGGCTGTGTCCTATAAAGGTCAGCGCTTCGGTGCTACCTCCAACACCATGACGGTAGCTGATCCCATCGTGATCAGTACGGCATTGCCGCGTTTCCTCAGTCCCGGTGATACGGTGCACGTACCGGTAACGATCAGCAATACCACCGACAAAGCCACGAATGTATCCGCTTCAATCAGTGTAGACAACGGCGCGATAAAAGTGCTCTCCGGCAATAATCAATCCATTAGTCTTAATCCGAAATCGGAGGGCCGCGCGGCCTTTAGCCTGGTAGCTGATCCGAAGATCGGTGTAGGCAAAATCACGGTAACGGTAAATGGGTTGGGCGAGAAGTTTACGGATGAAACAGAGATATCGGTTCGTCCTCCTTCCACGCTGCAGAAAGTAACGGGCGCCGGTACGCTTGAAGGCGGGTCGACGCAGAAACTGACTATTGGTCTCAGTGACTTCCTGCCCGGAAGTACGAACTATAAATTGGTGGTGAGCCGCTCACCTGCGTTAGAACTGGGAGAACAATTAAGATACCTTGTTCAATATCCTTATGGATGTACGGAGCAAACGATCTCTGCCGCATTCCCGCAATTGTATTACGGCGATCTGGCCGATCTGATGCAACTGGGTAAAGCCAGCAGAACGAATGCCAATACCAATATCATGGAAGCTATCCGCAAAATAAAAATGCGGCAGTTGTATAATGGTGCCGTTACACTCTGGGACGGCGGTGGCACCGAAGACTGGTGGACCACCATCTATGCGGCACACTTCTTACTCGAAGCGAAAAAAGCAGGCTTTGAAGTAGAGGCGAACCTGATCGAAACATTGCTCAACTATGTGAGCAACCGGTTGAAGAACCGTGAGCTCATCACCTATTATTATAACCGCGATCAAAATCGCAAGATCGCGCCGAAGGAAGTAGCCTATGGTCTTTATGTACTGGCATTGGCGGGCCGCAGCAATGTACCGGCAATGAACTATTACAAAGCCAACACGGCGATTCTTGCGCTGGATAGCCGTTACCTGTTATCGGCCGCTTATGCAACGGCCGGTGACCGCCGCTCGTTTGCTGCGATGCTGCCGGGATCATTCAGCGGGGAAGTATCTGTGCCGCAAACAGGTGGTAGCTTCTATTCCGACGTCCGCGACGAAGCCATTGCGTTGAATGCATTGCTGGATGTGGATCCGGGCAATGCGCAGATCGGCATCATGGTAAAACATGTGGCAGAAAAATTGAAAGCGCGTCGTTACCTCAGTACGCAGGAACGCGCATTCGGATTCCTGGCATTGGGCAAACATGCGCGCCGCGCCAATCAATCGACGGCGGGTGTGGAAATACGTGCGGGAGGTAAAGTGGTAGCGAAAGCCGACAATGGCCAGTGGAGCGGCGATATGGCTACACTGAAAAGCACACAGATCGAGCTGGTGGCAAAAGGTTCCGGTAAGTTGTATTACTTCTGGGAAGCGGAAGGCATCAGTGCCAGCGGGGCTTATCGTGAGGAAGACAGTTACCTGAAAGTGCGCAAACGTTTCTATGATCGCTCAGGTAATCCGCTTTCGGAAAGCAGTTTCCGCCAGAATGATCTGATCATTATCGGCATCACGCTGGAGAAATCATTCTCTACGCCGGTAGAGAATGTGGTGATCACCGATCTGTTGCCGGCAGGTTTTGAAATAGAGAATCCACGTACGAAAGATATACCCGGTATGGATTGGATCAAAGACGCGTTCACGCCCACAGCGCTCGATGTGCGGGATGACCGTATCCATTTCTTTGTCGATGCCAATTCAGCGAAGCAGGTATATTATTATGCGGTACGTGCGGTGTCGCCGGGTAAATATAAAATGGGACCTGTGAGTGCCGATGCGATGTATAACGGCGAGTATCATTCGTATAATGGAGCCGGGTATATTGAAGTAAGGCAGCAGTAAGGCGGTGAAAGGTTTAGGGATTATGGTGTAAGGTAAGCAGCCTTTGTTAAGTAGTAAGTGTTAAGTGATAAGTATGGCTCTTCATTCACTATTCACCATTCACGACACAACATTTTGAATTTTTACTTTTGAATTAAGAAAAAGCTGATCCATCCGGATCAGCTTTTTTTCGTTCAGAGGATTCTAAAAACGGGTCATGATTTATTGCTGTTGACCGTAACCACCGGAATACGCGAAGCGTAAGAAAGCAGGCGGTTAGTCAATGTACTCCACAGGCCGGGGAGGCGGAAGTCTTTAACAGGGTTAACCATAATCAGGTCAGCATTGATCTTGCGGGAGAAGTCCAGTGTGCTCTTGGCGAGGTTCTGGCCTTCCAGCAGGAAACATTGCACAGGAATCGTCGAAATACTTTGTACGATCTCGAGGGCTTTGTCCACCACGTTATCATGACCATCTGCGTGTTTGCGCAGCGATACAAAATAAACGGTTGATTTGAAAGCGCGTCCGAGTAGCGCAGCTAAACGTATCTGGCGCATCGGAATTTCTCCGGATACGGGTAATACGATTTTTTTGAAATGATAGATCAGTCCGCTTGAACGAACGGCCAGTACAGGAATGTTTGTTTTTTTGGCAAGGCGGCTGATGGAAACGGATGATATCAATCGTTGAACGAGGTTGAAACGCGAAAGCCCGGTAACGACCAGGTCCATTTCATAACGGCGGATATAATCGGACAGTGCGCGCATTTTACTGCCGGTGATCACACTGATCTCGATATGGCCTTCTCCGCTGAGATGATTCTGGTAGGCGGTTTTAATCTGCTCCAGTTTGCGGAGCGCCGTGTCCACCGATCGTTGTCTGCCGGCTTCATTCTTGCGCCTGCCGGTTACATGCACCAGGTGGATGTTGCATTGAAAACTGTTTGCCAATTCAACAGCCTTGGCGATAGCCCATTTGTTGCGTACCGCAAAATCTACCGGTACCAGTATGTTGTACAATTTGTTATCCATAATCGTTTTTTGGGTTATAGATAATTAACAGATTAAATTTTTATGCCAATTCCAGTAAAGGATCGAAATTCCGTTCCTTGATCTGCATGTCTGCTATCTTGTCCAGCAGTTCGTCGGTGCTGCAGAAAGCCACACCGGTGCCGGCATAAGCGATCATACAGCGGTCGTCTTTGCTGTCGCCCACGGCTATGCAGTTCTTCATTTTCACATTGTATTTGTCGCAAATGTGTTGTAATGCATTGGTTTTACAGAAAGAATGCCCGCAGATGCTGTCGGGTGAACCAAAGAAATAGGAGGGAAGCCCGACTTCTCCCGTGGCTTTGCCTTCAAAAAATTCCAATTGATGGGCTACGGAAAAATCAGCGCCGATCTGTTGTCGTACATAATTGGTAATAAGTGTATAACTATGGCTGATGATGCCCACGAGATAACCCTTATCTCTGTATGATTGAATCACCTGCTGAATATTATCTGCCATCTCCATGCTGCTGATGACGTGCAAGAGTTCATCCATTGTGCGGTTTTTCAGTAACAGTCCGATGCGTTTGGTAAGAATGATCGGGTCTTTTTCACTGAAGCGCAACTCTTCCAGTTTGGGTACAAAACCAAATGCGTCTGCACAACGGTCGATGAACCGGTCTTTGAGAATGGTATTGTCCATGTCGAGCACGATCATCTTGCGATATCCTGCCAGATTTTCGCGGATCACGTTCGACATTTCACGTTGTATGAGTTCGAGACTGCTGCCGCTTTCTCCGGCGAGTTCGGCGTTGAGTTGTGGTTGTGCGCGGGTGATGATAGCGCGTGAAACCTCACGGCTCATTTTGCCGAGTGCATCCCAGGGTTTGCTTTTGTTTTCAATGTAGCCGATGTTCACTTCAGCTACGCGTGCTTTCATCAGGTACATGTCGATGAGAATACCGATGTCAACACCGTAATCGTTGAAAAATTCGATCTTTTGGAAAAAGGATTTCTTTCCGGCGATCATGCCGCTCAGTGGTTGTGAGAAATGCGCGAGCCCGGGGAAAAGAATATGTAAGAGAGGTTTGGCAACCAATTCTGTTACGCGTCCCGCATTGCGTGCGAACGCGCCTTTTACAAAATCGGCTTCATCGTTGATGAGCGGTGCAGTGAGCAGGGAAATTGTTTTTTCGGGATAAGGATCGATGTCTGCGTCGAGGAACAGGATGATATCGTTGGTGGCTTCATCGATGCCTTCTTTCATGGAAATGCCTTTGCCGCGGGCTTTGCTGATAATAACGTGTGCGCCTTCCCCGCGGGCAATAGCCACGGTATCGTCTTCGGAAGTATCATCGACCACGATTACTTGTGTAACGTTTTTATCTGCGAAACAAAAACGGATTACATTGGCAATCGTTGCAGCTTCGTTGAGAGCGGGGATAATTACTGTCAGCATTCATTTCCTCCTTTGGTTTAAAGCAATCTGTTCTGATAAAAAACAAGCCGCAGGGACAGTTACGCAATTACAAAAATCAATCCGATCTGGGTCGGGTGCGTGGGAAGATAACACTATTCTTTAAGAATGGGTTGGCTGCTGATGTTAAATTGAAATGAGATATTTGGAGTGGAAAATATTCTACAAGAAGAGTAGGGAGATGAATGTGTAAATGTGTAAGTGTGAAAATGTGTAAATGGATGAGAGATAATGTCAATTGTCAGTAAGTAAGGATAAACACTCTGTGACGAAAATTGATTTTTCACATTTACACATCCGGGTTGTACCGGGTATCCCGGTACAACCCGGCACATTTTCACATTAAAAAAGCCCCCGCCAGAGGCGTGGGGCTTTTTCGAAATCTGGTTATCTCGCGAAATTAATAATCGTTGTTGTAACCACCACGGTCGCGGAATCCACCGCCGCCGTTGCCGCCTTTTCTAAAGCCGCCGCCACCGCCGCCGCCTTTGAAGCCGCCGCCGCCGCCGCCGAAGGGTCTTTTCTTGAATCCGCCACCACCGCCTTCAGGCTTAGGACGGCTTTCGTTAACTACGATGTTACGACCATCAACTTCAGTACCGTTCAGGGCATTGATAGCGTTTTGTGCTTCGTCATCGTTAGCCATTTCAACAAAACCAAAGCCTTTGCTGCGGTTAGTGAATTTGTCCAGGACGATTTTAGCAGATGTTACTTCGCCATGAGAAGCGAAAAGATTTTGGAGATCCTGGTCTTTCAGGTTCCAGCTGAGATTTCCTACGTAAATGTTCATTGTGTGAGGTTTTAAAAAATAAAAGTGCTAACAGTAACCCTCGACCAGTGAACATTAAACGAAAAAACCTCGAACGTTCCGGACTTGTGAGACTGTAAAGAACACCGTACTATACAAAATAAAGCTATTTTTTCTGACATATCCCGAAAAATCTTTAATTCCCGGAAACAGACTGCATTTTTTTATATAAACACTTGATTTTAAAGGGCGGTTTTTTTCAGTTGCCCATAAAAAAAGCCCTCCAATTTTTGATTGGAGGGCAGTATTATCTGAGACGGGGAATCTTACTCAGCGATTACTTCAAATTCAACTTCAGTAGAATGACCGTTGCCGAAATCGATGCTTGCTTTGTGTGTACCCAGTTCTTTCACTTCGTCAGTGATAGAGATCTTGCGGCGGTCGATCTCGTATCCTTTTTGCTCGCGGATGGCACGGCTGAGCTGGAGAGATGTTACGCTACCGAAGATCTTACCGCTTGTACCTGTTTTAGCGCCGAGTTTCAGCGGAGCTTCTTTCAGTTTAGCGATAACGTTGTTGATTTCAGCCAGCATTTTGGCTTCTTTCTTCGCTACCTGCTTCAGACGTTCTTCCAGTTGTGCTTTGTTGCCAGGAGTGCTTTCGATCGCAAGTTTGCGGGGCAAAAGGAAGTTACGGGCATACCCGCTCTTCACATTCACCACTTCATTGGCGCCACCCAGGTTATCTACGTCTTGAATTAAAATGATTTCCATTGTTTTCTTTTTGTTCACCAGCCCAGTAGTACTCGATTCCTACTGTCTCCGGGTAGTCAGCATTTTTACTTTTAAATTTTGACTTTTGAATTACCCGGGTTAGGGTGAGGTTATTTTAAAAGATCAGTTACGTAAGGCAGTAATGCCATCTGACGTGCTTTTTTCACCGCATCAGAAACCTTGCGCTGATACTTCAGGCTGTTTCCGGTAAGACGGCGGGGCAACAGTTTGCCTTGCTCGTTCAGGAATTTTTTCAGGAACTCCACATCTTTATAATCGATGTAGCGGATGCCGTACTTCTTGAAGCGGCAGAATTTTTTTACCCTTTTCTCGGTTTTGATCGCCGTCAGGTATTTGATTTCGTTTCTTGCCATGGTATTAAGCCTCCACTGCTTTTTCGTTTCCTGTTTTAGCGCCACTGTTCTTTTTAGCATTGTACTCGACGGCGTATTTATCGAGTTTAGTGCAAAGGTGACGGAGAACACTCTCGTCACGCAGAAGCTGGATTTTCAGCTTCTCATTGAAGTCGGATGGCGCAGTGTACTCCAGAACCCAGTAAAGACCGGTAGTTTTTTTCTGGATAGGATACGCCAGTGATTTCAGACCCCAGGCATTTTCATGAACGATAGAGCCACCAGCTTCAGTCACCAGACCGGCAAATTTCTTTTGCGCAGCTTTGAACTCATCATCACTCAATACAGGGGTAAAGACCACCATCAATTCGTAATTGTTCATTACCTCTTGTTTGATCCCGCCTAATACGGGAAGGTTAAAAATTCGGTTTGTTCCATTGGACATCCGTTTCACGAGGACCCGGACGAATCTGCGAATACAGATTTGGGGCGGCAAAGATAGGAGTTTCCGGCTAAAAGGAAAAGCCCAAAAGGCAGGACCAGGGCTTTATCTGCCAATATTACGACAAGTTTTTCATTTTCAGCTTCTTACATCTCCCGCAATGAACAACGGACCGCCATCAGGCAGTCCGTTCTGGCTATACTCAAAAAGGAAGTGATCAGCGTACCACCGATTGACGTCCTACCAGCGTGCCATCCGCCTGGCGCAGTTCCAGGAAATAGATGCCGGCCGCCAAACCACCAATTTCCAGCGAAAGGCTGTTTACACCTTCACCGAGCGCCTGTTCGCGGTTGATCACACGCAAACCCGACGCATTGTAAAGCGCAACCTGGTAACGGCCTGCTTTCACCTCCGCCTGGTAACGGATCACACCACCCCGAACCGGATTCGGGCGAACCAGCAGCGCTTTGCCAGTAATACCGTTGTTCTCCACACGCACGATGTCGCTGTACAATTCCTCACCGCTGTATTCAACCGCACGGATGCGGTAGTAGCGTACATCCGTATTCGTTGTTTCATCATTCCAGCGGTAAACAACTTTATCGCCCAGGTTGGAACGTGCAGCGATGGTGGCAACCGGTGCAAACGTTCCGTTGCTGCCCGCACGCTCAACGATATAATGCTGCACATCGAGCTCCGTCAGGTTGGTCCAGCCGATCTCGCGGTAGTTATTAACAGACTTAACGTATACGTCAGCAAAACGTACAGGCAGCGGAGCTCCGATAGAAGTTGTGCCGGTAGCACTGGCACTCAACGGTGTTTCCACACCATCTCCGTTTACTGCCTGCGTCTGGAAACTGTAAGGAGTTGATTCACTCAAACCCTGCACGGTAACGGGAGAAGCCCATGTAGCAGCAGATTGCCATACGGGTGCCGCGCCCAATGTGCCATCGGCCTGCACATACTGGCCGGTTGTGCTTTCATAGATCGCATATTCAGTGATAACAGGATTGCTGTTGGTCTGTATGCTGACATTCAATGAATTTGAAGTGCTGCCATTTACGATAGGGGCAGCAGGTGTATTGGCCAATGTATATACCTGGAGGATGTTTCCATTGGCACTGCGGCTGCTGTTGGCCGCGGCTACACGATAGTAGTAAAGTGTATTAGGGGTTAAACCGGAAACATTGGCTGCTACTGTTGTAGCCGTGCTGGTGCTCAGCGTTGCAGGAGAACCCGCAACCGTGGTGCCAAGCGAAGAGGTTGTACCGTAGTTGAAGGTTACATTCGTAGATACACCGCCCGCATTTACCGTACCACGGAAAGAAATACTGCTGGTGGTGATATTGGCAGATGCGGTGGTTGTAACCACAGGCGTTACAACAGGTATAAGCGCAGCCGTTCCGTTTAATAGTACATTGTCATTGCGGTAAGTACCTGTTCCTGATGAAGCACCCCATGTAAAGATCCGGAAGAGCACGGTGCCTGTTGCGGTAAAGTCGGGGAAGTCCCAGGTGTTGGCACCAAGCGTGGTCGGCACACTCTCCACAGCAGCGAATGTCCATGTGGAACCATTGTTGAGCGAGTAGCCAATGATAGAACTTGAAGGTCCAGTATTGCTGCGCTGTTGCGGAAACGATACAGACGTATAGGTGATCTGGTAACCGGTAGCGGGCGCTACAGAGAATCCATGCCACTCGTTGCCCGATTGAGCGGTTGCCTGCGATGAAGCAGAAAAACCTTTACTGTTGAATACACCGCCGCCGGCATTTGAACTGATACCGCTGCCACGTGAAAACGCAACAGGGCTTTGCACGTTGGCAACGGGCGTTGCATTGAAGACGCCTGTACACTCGCAGGTACCGAAGTCAAACGATACAATTGTTTGCGCATGACTGACCACAGCCGCGCAAACAAGCAACAAAAAGAGTAAACTTTTTTTCATACAAATAATTTAATAATTAAAGGATGGCTTCAGGGAGGACGTGAGAATGGTCTTGCAAAAGGATAGGTGGATACAACGGGGCGCACAAAACTATCCAGCCCGTTGGCTAATACTGGTTTTATTCCATTAAGTAATAATGAAGAAACTATTAACAAGGGTAACTTGATCGGTGATAACATTTCCATAATCATTTCATAACACCTTCAACAGGATATTAGGAGAATAGGCAGATACTTTTGCTGACCATTATTAATGCTATGAGATTATTATTTTCCTTTCTTATTCTCTGCTGCTTTTCATTATCCTCAAAGGCTCAGTTAGTCTTGAACGAAGTATCTCAGGGTGCAAGTGGTACAAAAGAATACATGGAGTTTGTAGTGATCGGTACGCGTACATGTACTGACAGTACTGCAGATCTTCGCGGATGGATCATCGATGACAACAATGGCTGGATCGCATCGGGAAGTGGCACGGGCATCGCAACAGGTTGTATGCGTTTCGCCAATGTAGCTAACTGGTCCAAAGTTCCTTACGGCTCCATCATTCTTGTGTATAACGACGGAGATAAAAACGGAAGCATCACCTTACCCGATGATGTAACGGATGCCAACAAAGACTATGTATATATCGTGCCTGCTTCCTCCAATATGATGGAGCGGAATAGTTCTTTACCCACTTCTCCTTCGTCCACTACATTCGTTTATCCTTCTTCAGGCTATGTTGCCGGCGGCTCCTGGAGCCCGATGGGTTTATCCAATAGTGGTGACGGGGTGGTGATAGCCAATCCTGCTGATCTTACACGCGCTTATTTTTCTTTTGGTTTCGGTATCGGCAGCGCGGCAACGGCTACTGTATACAAAGCCAACATGGCGGCACAGCGAAATTATTTTTTGCTTAACGGAAATTATACGCAGGCTACCTCATGGTCGCTGGGCAACGTACCCGCCAATGAATCGCCCGGCGCGCCGAACGCAACAGCCAATGCAACATGGATCAACAGCCTGCGTATCACGCCTCCCGGCAGCGGACCGGTGAACAATATCACCGCTTGTATCAAAGCGGGTGATGCTTATACGTTCAATGGCAATACACTCACAACCGGCGGCAATTACTCTGCGGTCATTCCCCGACCGGGTCAGTGCGACAGCACCGTTAGACTTTACCTGGTGGTGGGTGCGGATCGCAACGAAACACTTTCCGGCTGCGGTGCTGTGGTATTCAATGGCACTACTTACACCGCCAATACAGTGGTGCGCGATACCATCCGCAGCGTGGTTACTTCCTGCGACAGTATATTCCGGATCATACAAATCCAGATACAACAAGGCCCGGTGAGTTTCAACACCGCTTGTATCAAGTCCGGTGATACTTATTCTTTCAACGGGAATACTTACACAACCGGCGGCAATTATTCCGCTTTGATCACACGTCCGGGTCAGTGCGACAGTACGGCACGCCTTTACCTTGTGGTGGCTACGACCAACACGAGCACGATCAGTGATTGCGGACAGATAGTGTACAACGGCACCACCTATACATCCAACAGTATTGTGCGCGATACGATCCGCAGCGTGGTAAGTGGCTGCGACAGTGTGCTCAACGTAGTGAACATCGATATCAAACCAATACCAGCTATTTCGATTAATCCTGTAGCTGCTGTGTGTAAAGGAAAGACGGCTCAGCTGCAGGCGCAGGTAACGGCAGGTGCTGCGGTGGAATGGGTGGGCATCGGCACAACCAATCCTGTACAGATTACACCGCAGGTGAACACAACTTATACCGCAGTAGCCACCGGCACCAACGGCTGTACCGACACGGCAAGAATAAATGTAGTGGTAACAGATTTCTCCTTGGACCTTACCACTGCTGTCAATCCGGTACAGGCAGGAGTAACGGTTACCGCCTCTACCCAATCTGCCACCTCTTATACGGTTACAGAATGGCAACCCGCGGTATTGTATCCTCAACAGCAGGCGCTCAGTCAGCAATTCAGGGCCGATACCTCCACCAATATCATGGTAGTGGGACGTTCAACCGAAGGTTGTATCGACACGGCACGTCTTTACCTCGAGGTGGAGCAGATAAACAACGATGTGTTTGTTCCCAATGTGTTTTCTCCCAATGGCGATGGACGCAACGATGTATTCCGGGTGTTCGGTTCCAGTCTGAACAGCGTCGATCTGACTGTATTCAATCAATGGGGTGAACTGATCTTCCGCAGCCGCGACCTCAATAACGGCTGGGACGGACGATTCAAAGGCACTGCACAACCTGTAGGTGTATATATCTATGTGTTGCGTGCAGAGCTGACCGATGGCACCATCATAAACAAAAAGGGTTCTGTTAACTTAATCCGTTGATACATGAAGCGTTTGTACAAATGGCTGATGCCTGTATACGTGGCGTTGGCCTGGATGCCTGCTGCGAAGGCACAGGTTGATCCTCATTTCTCTCAGTATTATGTGTATCCTCTCAGTCTCAATCCCGGACTCACCGGTGCGATGGAGGGCGATTACAGGGTATCTGCCATTTACCGTAATCAATGGCAGAATGTAACCAATGCATTCTCTACTGTTGGGTTGTCCGCTGATGTTACCACCAATAAAAACATCAATATCGGCCTGAGTATTTTCAACCAGGCAGCGGGCGATGGAGGCTATCGTTTTACCAACGGTTATTTGACAGTAGCTTACAATGGCATTGCATTCGATCGTGAAAAATACAAGCGCCTGGCTATCGGTATACAAGGTGGATTTGTGAACCGCCGTTTCGATCCATCCAAACTGCAATTCGGCGATCAGTGGTTTCCCGGTATCGGTTATAGCCCTACCGTACCTACAGGTGATGGGTTTGCCAAAATAAAAGCGGGCGCGTTTGATGCGGGTGCAGGTCTTGCCTACTATGACGGTACACCTGATAAAATAGTTAGTCCGTTTGGCGGCATATCTGTTTTTCATCTTACACAGCCAGGTGATCCGTTCCTGGCAGGTGATAAGGAAAAATTGCCGATGCGTTTCAGTGCGCACGCTGGTGCAAGAATTGTGCTGTCGGATGCCCTGACGCTGGTGCCGAGCATTCTTTATATGCGACAGGGAAATGCGCAGGAAAAAATGGCCGGCGCTTATATGCAATTCTATGCGGGACAATACACCGATCTGCTGTTGGGAGCCAACTGGCGTATCAACGATGCTGTATCTCCCTTCGCAGGGTTCACTTATAACAATTTCACGGTAGGGGTGAGTTATGATGTGAATGCGTCCGAACTCGGCAAGATGGCGAAAGGTTCCAACAGCTTTGAGATTTCCCTCACATATATAGGGAAGCGCCGTAACTCCGTCCGCACCGATTATTTTAAATGTCCGCGTTTATAATTTTCTCCAAACGATCCTGACATGAAAAGAATAACAGGAATGAAGCTGCCGATGAAAGCTTCCGTTTTTTTTATTGCCTTTGTTTGTTATGCCGGTACTGTACTTGCGCAATCGAGAGAAGCGTATTTGCAGAAAGCGGATCAATTATATGAACGTGCCGATTATTTTGGCGCGGCGCAGTGTTATGCGATCTGGCTCGATTCTGCGAGCACCGCCGTTAAGAATGGCTTACAGGCAAGTCCTTTTACCGTAAGCGCGCGCAAACATAAACAGCAGGCTTTGAAAGCAACTACCCGTTCCAAAGCGGAAGCTATGTGGAAGCTGGCAGAATGTTATCGCCATACCAGGAACTATGAGAAGATGGAGCAGTGGTATGCGAAATTGTATGCAGATCATCTGCAACAGTACCCGGAAGCAGGTTACTGGTATGCCTGCGCACTTCGTGCAAATGGCAAACTGGACGAGGCGGAAAGGATAATGCAAACATTTCTCCAGGTAAAAACAACAACAGCGCTCAACACGGCGGCCCGACGGGAGCTGGCGAATATTGACTTTGCGCGTGGGCAATTACGCCGCAAGTCTGCCGGATATGAAGTGAATCGCATCAGTGATATCAATGGTTATGCAGCATCACTGAATGGTGAGCAAATGATCTACACGGCAGCCGATACCACCGGCAAAGGCCCTTATTATAATCAGTTGTCCAAAGCCGTTTACCTTGATGGTAAGATAGCCCGGGTTGAAAAAATGGAAGCGTTGAAAGTGCAGGATAAGCACAACGGAATGAGTACACTTTCGCCGGATGGGCAGGTATTGTATTTTACCCAATGGCAGATAGTTGACGGCAAGGCGCGTTCGGTCATAGCCAGCAGCCGTCTTGTCAATGGTCAATGGTCTGCGCCTGTAGTAATGGGTGCCAACGTGAATCATGCCGGTTCAAATGCACGTGAACCGTTTGCAACAGCGGATGGTAAATATCTTTTGTTCTCTTCCGACAGAGTGGGTGGCGCCGGTGGTTATGATCTCTGGTGCATCGCGCTGCCCGAAGCAACGGGTAAAGCCTGGAACCTGCAAGCGGTGAACACGGCGGGTGATGAGCAGGCGCCTTATTATAATACCACATCAAAGCAACTGGTATTTAGCAGTGATGGATTGCCCGGCATGGGAGGGTTCGATCTCTATCAGTCGGCTGGCACGATCGAGCAATTAATGCCAGCGGTAAACATGGGGCATCCCCTGAACTCGGTGCGTGATGATCTCTATTATGTAAAAAGCAATGATGATAAAAAAGGCTTGCTCAGTTCTGACAGGGCGGTTGATTGTTGCCTTGAACTATATGCCGTACATCAATTGGCAAGATCGTGGCTGGTAAGTGGCCGGGTGAATGATTGTGTTACGGGTGAAGGAATAGCGGATGCGCAACTACAGATAAAAGATTCTGTAAAAGGAACAGCTGCAATCAATACTGTTACTACAACAGATGGCAGGTATTATACAAGTATTGAAAATGTGGCATGGCTGCAGTTCAAAGCTGCGAAAGAAGGTTATGAAACGGCCGGTCATACTGCGTACGTACAATGCCGTCCGGATATGGATACATTGTTGCTGGCGCCGGTGTGTTTAACAAAAATCCCTATACCTGTTGTTGATCCGGGACCGGAGACTTCTGTTGCATGGCCGGTGATCTATTTTGCATTTGACAAAGCAACGTTATCGGCTGAAGCGAAAGCAACGCTGGATAGCCTTGCGGATCGTTTGCTGCGGGAACCTTCGCTGATGATCGATGTTAAAGGTTATACGGACAGCCGTGGTACGGAAAAATATAATATCCGTTTGAGTGAGCGCCGTGCAAAAGCTTGTGCAGGCTACCTGGAAAAGAAAGGCGTTGATGTGTCGCGTCTGCATACGGAGGGGTTGGGCAAGTGTTGCCCGGCAGAGGCGGAAGATAATAATGCTGCGGCTGCGGAGCGTAACAGGAGAGTGGTGGTGAGTATTAAGTAGTAAGTTTTAAGTAATAAGTGGTAAGCGATCCCGAAGTTTCGGGGGAAGTGGAAAAAATAAAAAAGTGAATCGGGAATGGAACTTTAGCCCTGGTTCGTGTGTACACCGCAACTGTCCGGCGTTTATGCCTGAGAGTCGGTTTTCATTTTTAAAAAACGTAATGGCGGCGTGCGGTATAAGATAGCGCCCTTGTTGGTCTCCCGACCAACAAGCAAGCGTCAGGATGGGCAGGTCCATTGGTCTGGAGACCAACGGTGGCGTGATCCCGGATGGACACGTTTTAAAGTCTTCCGGGCGGATGTGGTGTCTTCACCATTCACGATTGACCTATTCACTAATTCATTGAAAAAGCCTTCTTCGGAAGGCTTTTTACTTAAAACTTATAACTTAATACTTACAACTCAGAAAGCTTTCTTCGCCGGGTCTGCATTTGCAGCTACTTTCTTCAGGAAAATAATATAAGTGGGGAAGTGGTCACTATAACCTCCGCGGTAAGAGTTGCCATCCCAGGTACGCATCGGATAATCTTTATAACGGCCTTTGTTTTCCACCATGTATTCGCGGCGGAAAATATGCGGCTGGTAATAGAAAAAGCCTGACTGATCTTTATTGAGCCATGCTTCGGAAATGATGATCTGGTCAAACAATCCCCATGCATCCTGGTAGGCAAGTGTGCCGATGCCTTTTCTGTAGAGTGAGGTCCAGGGATTGAAGAGTGCACCGTTCTTTACTTCTTTTTCCTTGCCACGGGCATTGAGCACGGAGGCAACGCTTGGGCTTACCGGATCATCATTAAGGTCACCCATCAGGACAATCTTGGCGTTAGGCTCCTGGCCGAAAATGGAATCGATATGCTGGCGGGCAACGCGCGCTGCGGCCTCACGACCCGGGCGGCTGCGTTCCTCACCGCCGGAGCGGCTGGGCCAATGGTTAACATATATATGTATCGTTTCTCCGTTGAGTTTGCCTTTTACCCACAAAATATCACGGGTGTAATAGGCGTCTTTGGCTCCGGCAGGCAGCTTAACGAAAAGTTTGTTGCTGGCTTCCACGGTAAAGTAGCGCGGGTTGTACAGCAAACCCACATCCACACCGCGGATATCGCGGGAATCGTAATGCACGATCTGGTAATTACGTTTGGCAATCAATGGGTTCCTGGTAAGATCTTTCAATACGGTGTCATTTTCCACTTCGGCTACACCAAGGATGGCCGGGCCGTCAGGATTGATTTCCGTTCCAATTTGTGAAATAACGGTGGACAACTTATTGAGCTTGTCTTTATAAATGGCGCCGCTATAATTGCGCGGGCCGGAGGGAAGAAACTCTTCATCATTTACGTTCGGATTGTTAACCGTATCGTAAAGATTTTCAAGGTTGTAGAAGCTGATAACAACGGTCTTGTAATCCTGTTTCTGTGAGTAGGCCAACAGCGCTGAAAGGCTGAAAACCAAGGTGGTCAGTAATCTTTTCATGTGCTTGATTAAATAAGAAAGACAAACATACATAATCTATGGTTGGCTCAACTTATAAAAAAGATTGGGTGAGGTTATGAAATGGTTATGTGTCAAATTTTTTATTCTGCAAACAGAATAACCTTTATACATTTGCCACTTGTTCTAAAAATTGATCTGCATGCTTAAATCAAAACTGCTGCTGCTGGCGCTTGGTGCCGGACTAGTAGCGAATGCCCAGGTCGGTACCACCGATACACTCCCCAAAAGGGATACCGTCCTGGAAGAGTTAAAGGAGAATGTGCTGGATAACATCCCCACCGTTTCGCTCGATGAAAATGACCTTGGTGATGGTGGCGGACAGAATATTTCCTCCGTACTTGCCGCAGGCCGTGATCCGTTCTTATCTGCCGCTTCTTTCAACTTCAGCGCAGTACGTTTCCGCATCCGTGGCTATGACAACGATTACTTCGGAACCTACATGAACGGCATTCCGATGGACAACCTCGACAACGGTTTTACACCGTACGGTCTCTGGGGTGGTTTGAACGATGTAATGCGCAACCGCGACGCATCTTTCGGTCTCCGTGCCAATACTTTCGCTTTCGGTGAGATCGGCAGCGTTACCAATATCGATGCCCGTGCAAGCAAACAACGCGCACAGACCAGCATCAGCTACGCTTCCGCCAACCGTAACTACACCAACCGTGTAATGTTCAGTCACTCTACCGGCCTTAGCAAAAAAGGTTGGGCCTTTACCCTGAGCGGCAGCCGCCGTTGGGCCAATGAAGGTTATGTACCGGGCACTTACTATGATGGATGGAGTTATTTTGCCGCCATCGACAAACGCTTTGGCCAGAAAAACCTGCTTTCCCTCACCGTATTTGGTGCACCCACCGAAAACGGCCGTCAGGGTGCTGCTGTGCAGGAGATCATGGACCTCGCCGGCACAAATTATTACAACCCTAACTGGGGCTACCAGAATGGTAAAAAGAGAAATGCCAGCATCGGCAGATCGCATCAGCCGGTAATCCTGCTGAGCCATGAGTACCGCCCCAACAACAATACAACATTGAGCCTCGGCCTGGGGTATTCCTTCGGCGAGCGCAGTGTTACTGCCCTCGACTGGTACAATGCTCCGGATCCACGTCCAGACTATTATCGTTACCTGCCCAGCTACTATAATGGTGTAGCCAACCAGGATCCCAACCAGTACCAGCAACTGCTGGACCTGATGAAGAACGACGTAAATACACGCCAGATCAACTGGGACCGCCTTTATGATGTAAACCGTTCCAGCTACGCTACTATCCAGAATGCCAACGGTATCCCGGGTAACAACGTAAGCGGCCGCCGCTCACTTTATATCATTGAAAACCGGATCATCAATACCAACCGTTTCAATGGTAACGCCCTTCTCAACAAACGTATCAACGATCATATCGATTTCACTTTTGCTGCTTACGCACAGTCTCAGCAAAACCACTATTATAAAGAAGTAGAAGATTTGCTGGGTGGTGATTTCTATGTGAACCTGAACCAGTTTGCCGAGCGTGATTACGCCGGAGACCAGGCCGCTAACCAGCATGACCTCGATCACCCTAACCGTATCCTGAAAGAAGGAGACAAATACGGTTACGATTATAATATTAATATCAACAAGACAGGTGCCTGGACACAGGGTGTGTTCAAGTTCAACAAAGTCGACTTTTTTGTGGCTGCTGAACTGAGCTCTACCAGCTTCTACCGCGAGGGTAATGTACGCACAGGTCTGTTCCCTACCAGCTCACTCGGTAAAGGTGAAAAGAACAACTTCACCAACTTCGCAGTGAAAGGCGGCGTTACTTACAAGATCGACGGCCGTAACTACTTATATGTAAATGGTGCGATCATGACCAAAGCACCTTACTTTGAAAACGTATACAACTCTCCACGTACACGTAACAGCCAACAGCCTAACGTAGTGAGTGAGAAAATCCAGACAGTGGAAGGTGGTTACGTATTGAACGCTCCACGCCTCAAGATCCGTATCGGTGGTTATTACAGCCGTTTCCAGGATGGACTGGACATGATGAGCTTCTACCACGATTCACTGCAGAACTTTGTTAACTACGGTCTCAGCGGTATCGATAAAGTACACTTCGGTGGTGAGTTTGGTCTGGAAGCGCGCATCGCTCCGGGTCTGACCCTGAATGCCGCCGCTTCTATCGGCCGTTACTACTATGACAGCCGCCAGTTGGCTACCATCACTATCGACAACAGCTCCGCTATCGTAGGCCAGCAGGTTATCTATTCTAAAAACTTCCGCGTGCCTTCAACGCCGCAGGAGGCATACAGCCTTGGTTTGTCTTACCGTTCACCCAAGTTCTGGTTCATCAGCCTTACCGGTAACTACTTCGATCAATCATGGTTGAGCTATAACCCGCTCCGTCGTACCATGAATGCAACCAACAATATTGAATACAAAGGGGAACTGTGGCACGATATCATCGACCAGACCAAATTTGACGCACAATTCACGCTGGACTTCTTCGGTGGTTATTCCTGGAAGCTGCCCCGCAAAATGGCTATTGCCAACAAGAACACGTTCCTCGTATTCAACGTAGGTGTCAACAACATTCTTAACAACCGTGATATCCTGACCGGTGGCTTTGAGCAACTGCGTTTTGATTTCGTAAACAAAGACGTTAATAAGTTTCCGCCGAAATTGTTCTACGCTTATGGTGTTAACTATTTCGCCAGCGTAACACTTCGTTTTTAATGGAATCCGTCATCTCACAACTATTTAAATAAGCACTATGCGAACAAAATCCCTTTTTCTCCTTGGTAATGTAATGGCAATACTCGCCACTTGCGTTATTCTATCCTCTTGCGACCGGGAGTTTGATGCCCCCGGGGACTATGTGGATCCGAATCTGACACCGACCAAAACAATTGCTGAGCTGAAAGCTGCTCACGTTGCAGGTCAGGTGGAAACACTGGGCGACGATATCATTGCAGGTATCGTTGTGGCAGACGACAAAAGCGGTAACTTCTACAAGCAGATCTGTATCCAGGATGCTTCAGGTGGTATTACTGTACGCCTCGATGGTCTGAACCTTTACGCAAACTATCCTGTTGGCCGTAAGATCTACATCAAAACAAACGGTCTGTACATGGGCGACTACGCTGGTCTGATCCAGTTGGGTGGCAGCATCGATAACAGCGATCCTTCTTTCCTGAACGTGTCTCCGATTGCATCTAACCTGTTCGATACCTATATCGTAAAAGGCAGCGTGAACAATACGGTAACACCTACAGTTGTTTCTTCTGTTGCCGCACTGAACGATTCGCATCAGAGCATGCTGATCCAACTGAACAACTTCGAATTTGTTCCTGCGGATACCAGCAAAACATATGCAAATGCTGCTACACAGGCCGCTGCCAACCTGAATGTAAAAGGTTGTACCGGCAGCAACATCATCATCCGCACAAGTGGCTTCGCCAAATTTGCCGGTGTGAATGTTCCCAATGGTAATGGTACACTGTTGTCTATCTACACACGTTTCAACTCTACCAAACAATTGGTTATCCGCGATACTTCCGATGTGCAGTTTACCGGTGCCCGTTGCGGTGCAGGTCCTGTTGGCCCTACTACACCAAAAACAATTGCTGAGATCCGTGCCATGTACACAGGTACAGACATCGAACTCGGTGACTATACCGTTGGCGGTACAGTGATCTCTGATATTTCGAACGGTAACATCAGCGCAGGAAACATGGTGCTGCAAAGCGGTAACAAAGGTGTGCTTGTTTATGTAGGCGGTACGCTGACTTATAATGTTGGCGACTCCATCGTATTGACATTGAGCAAAGACGATTCGCTGATTAAATATGCAAACTCCCTGGAGATCAAAACCCGCTTTGGTTTTGCCGGTCATACACGTGTAGCAACTGGTAAAGTGGTAACTCCTGTTGAAAAAACAGCTGCTCAGATCAACACTACGCTCGGTCTTCCACTGGGTGATGCCAACAACTTCGAATTCACCCTGGTGAAAATTCTGAATGCTGTTGCTTCCCCTGCCGGCACTTATGGCGGTAACAAAACCCTGACTGATGCATCCGGCAATATCACCATGTTCACACGTACCGGTACAAGCGGCGCTACATTTGCCAGCACGACCATGCCAACTGTTAGTTCAAACTGGGTGGGTTATGCGAGCAACTTCAATACCACTAAACAATTCTCTATCCGTAACACAACTGACGTTACTGCGGGTAGCGGTCCTGGCCCTGGTCCTGGTACAGGAAGCGGTATCGATCTGACTACTTCTCCGCTGACGATCAACTTCGATAACATTGCAAGCGGTCTGCCTGCAGGTGTTAAAGGATACACAGGTGCCACTGCTACCGCATTAGGTACAGAAGCCACCGTAACAACTGCCGCTACTTTGTGGAACAACACAAGTGGTGCATTCAAAAACTTCGCTTCTGCAACAGGATTGACAGGTGCGGCTGATGCAACTGCACAAGGTGCAGCAACCAACCGTGCCTTCGGTCTGCGTCAGACAGGTAGCTTCGGCGATCCGGGTGGTGCTTTTGTATTCCAACTGAGCAACACAACCGGAAAATCTAACCTGCAACTGGACTTCCAGCTGCAGCAACTGGACAACTCTGCGTCAGGTCGTACAGCAACCTTTATCGTTGACTACGGTATCGGTGATGCGCCTGCAACGTTTACTCCGGTAACCACTACACCTGCTGCATTGAGCACTGTACTGGGTACGTTCTCCAACACAGCGGTTCACGTGAATCTGCCTGCTGCTGTGGCTAACCAAAGTGGTAAAGTGTGGATCCGTGTATGGGCTACACCTGGAACTACTGGTAGCGGTAGCCGCCCTTCTACAGCGATCGATGACTTCAAGATCACCTGGAACTAATTCAGAAATGTTAGTATAGAAAACGGCTGTCTCGAAAGAGGCAGCCGTTCTTTTTTTATAAAGAAAAAATCAGGAAGCTTGCGCTGCTGCCCGCACGTCGATCAGGCGGAGCTGGAGATTCTTTTCGCCGTTCCATTCATTTTCATCAATGGTAAAAACGATGTCCACGGGTTTGCCATTTTCCAGTAGTGGATAAAGATGTGCCATACCAAAGCCGATGCCGGTGATTGTTGCATGCTCCTGGCGAATGGCTACGCGCAGATGTGTTTCTTTCAATATGCGTGAAGCACCGGTATCAAAAACATGGCGGACAACAAACACCGGCCGGAGATTTTGCGGACCGAACGGTTCCATCTGGCAAATAATATTGTAAAATGTGGGTGTGATATCGCGCAGCCTGATTTCGTGGTCAATTACTATTTCCGGGATGAGCATATCCGGATGGATAGTAGCGGCAACCACTTCTTCAAACTTTTCCCTGAACAGTTCCACCTTATCCAGTTCCAGCGTCATACCTGCGGCAGCGAAATGTCCGCCATAACCGAGCAGGTGTTCGCGGCAGGCGTGGATAGCTTCGTATAAATTGAAACCGGGAACACTGCGTGCACTGCCGGCTGCATAGTCGCCGGATTGGGTAAGCACGATCGTGGGGCGATGATAATGCTCGATAAGGCGCGACGCTACGATGCCCACCACACCTTTGTGCCAGTGTGGTTGAAAAACAAGTGTGGAGCTGCGGCCGGTCCAGTCGGTGCGGCTGCGGATAAGTTCGAGCGCTTCTGTAGTGATGCTGCTGTCTGCTTCTTTGCGATCGCTGTTATCGCTGTGAAGCATTTCTGCGTAGCGCAGGGCCTCTTCGTAAGTGTCGGAAATAAAAAGTTGTACCGCTTTGCGGGCGTCGTCCATTCTTCCGGCGGCATTGACGCGCGGTGCGATCATGAAAACAAGGTTGCTGATATTTAAAGTGCCGCGTAGCGCACTCAGCACGGTCAATGCTTTGATGCCAAAGTTCGGCGACCGGTTCGCTTTTTGTAACCCGTAATAGGCAAGGATGCGGTTCTCGTCAGCCATGTCCACGATATCGGCTGCGATGGCGGTGGCCAGCAGATCGAGGTCGGCCATGGCGGAATCAGGCGGCAGTCCGAGCGCTTTGGTGAGTGCGGACATCAGTTTAAAGCCAACGCCGCATCCGCACAATTCTTTGAAAGGGTAAGGACAATCTTTTTGTTTGGGATTCAGGATAGCCACTGCGGGAGGAAGCTGTTCATCGGGCAGGTGGTGATCGCAAACGATGAAATCAATGCCGAGCTCTTTGGCATAGGCGATGAGATCGGCTGATTTAATACCACAGTCAACGGAAATGATCAGGGTGAAACCATTGGCATGAGCATGGTCGATACCGGCTTTGCTGACGCCATATCCTTCGCGGTAGCGGTGGGGAATATAAAAGTCGAGTGGTTCGTGTATTTTTTTCAGGAAGCGGTACATGCAGGCCACAGCGGTGGTGCCATCCACATCATAGTCGCCGAATACAAGAATCTTTTCTTGTTTTTCTTTTGCCTGGAGGATGCGGTCGACCGCTTTCTGCATGTCTTTCATCAGCCATGGATCGTGCAGGTCTGTCAGTTGCGGACGGAAGAAACTGCGTGCTTCTTCAAATGTGTTGATGCCGCGTTGTACCAGTATCGAACAGATGACAGGATGTATGCCGAGCGATCGTTGCAAAGCCATTGTTTTGGCTTCATCAGTGGGGCGTATGGTCCAGCGTTTTAAATTCAAAATTCAAAAAAGTAATAAGTTTTAAGTGGTAAGTTTTAAGTGATAGCTAAACAATTCATTCACGATTCACGATTGACGATTCACGCATTGTCGCTCTCTAAGATAGCGGCGGATGAGGGCCTGAGTCGTAAAATAAACGGGTAATTTTTTAAACTCCCACGTTTTTGAATTTTTACTTTTGAATTTTGACTTAATACTTTCGTTCCGTTACATAGCGCACCAGGTCTTCCAGTCCCTGGCGGTAAGGCGATTCGGGGAATGTATGCAGGATATCTAAAGCTGCCTGTTTGTACTCATTCATTTTTGCAATCGCATAATCGATGCCGCCGGCTTTTTCCACTTCGTTTATCACCCAATTCACTTTCTGCCGGTCGCGGTTATTGTTCTTTACGATGTAAATTATTTTCCGTCTCGTTTCTTTATCCGCCCGGTTGAGCGTATAGATCAGTGGGAGAGTGAGTTTTTTTTCCTTGATATCATTACCGGTGGGCTTACCCACATTTTCGCTGGCATAATCAAACAGGTCGTCTTTGATCTGGAAGGCCATACCGGTGTACTCTCCGAACAAGCGCATTTTTTCCGTCACCTCTTCGTCCTGGCTTACCGACCATGCACCGGCACTGCAGGCGGAGGCGAGGAGGGAAGCGGTTTTGCTGCGGATGATTTCGTAATAGATGTCTTCACGCAGGTTAAGCGAACGCGCTTTTTCCATTTGGAGTAATTCGCCTTCACTGATCTGCCGCACGGCATCGGTAAGGATATGCAGGATGCGGTAATCATTTTTTTCCAGTGAAAGAATGAGTCCTTTGGCCAGCAGGTAGTCGCCGACGAGTACGGAAATTTTATTTTTCCAAAGCGCGTAAACGGAGAAAAAGCCGCGGCGTTCTGCCGAATCGTCTACCACATCGTCGTGCACGAGTGTGGCGGTATGCAGTACTTCCACCATAGAGGCGGCCCGGTAGGTAGAATCGTTGACAGGTCCGGAAAGCCGGGCGGAAAGCAGAACAAACATGGGGCGTAATTGTTTGCCTTTCCGTTTGACAATATACCGCATGATCCGGTCCAACATAGGGGTCTGGCTCTTCACCGCCTCTCGGAAACGGGTCTCAAATTCTTTCAGCTCGGCTTCAATTAATGCTACTGGTAGGTCCATGTTGGTAAAAGAGCAGCAATTTACGGGTAAAAAATTATTTTAACATCATGCAACAAAACCGGAGTATTTACTGACTAAGTAATTGAAATATAATATGAACACCAGGCGATTTTTAATATAAAAATTTGGTTTTTAACGTTCAAGTTATATTTTTGCTTTTTATTAAGACATTTGTATTCAAATCTTAATCCTTAGTTATGGCAAGCAAAAAGTACAAACTTCTCTTGGGCATATTCTGCCTGATGGGGTTTTCAGCCTTCTCCCAAGTTGGAGTTAGGTCCTATGAAGACTCATCCGTAATCCCCTCCAGTCGGCTCCCGCAGCACACTGAGTTCCTGAATGGAACGTACAACTATCCCGCAAAACCGCGTAACCAATGGGAAATTGGTATCAAGGGCGGCGCTTTCACCGTTGCAGGTGACGTTCCGGCTTTGTTCCCGACTCCTGGTTTCGGTCTGCACGTTCGTAAAGCTTTCGGTTATGTGTTCTCCCTCCGCCTTGAGTACATGTATGGTATCGGCAAGGGTCTGCACTACGGAGCAGCTTACAATTATGGTAAAAACCCAGCCTGGTCTTCTTACGCAGCCGGCCAGGAGCCTGTGTTCTACAACTACAAAACCCGCGTGCAGGATCTGTCTCTGCAAGGTGTAGTTACCCTGAACAACATCCGCTTCCACAAATCCAAAACCGGTATGAACATCTACGGTTTCGGTGGTGTGGGTGGTTCTATCTACGAAACAAAAGTCAACGCCCTCAACGAGAACGGCGAAAAATATGACTTCACCCCCATTCTTGCAGGTAGCGGTGTTTACAAAGACCGTAAAGACACTCGTAAAGCCCTGAAAGACATGATGGACAAGTCTTACGAGACTCCTGCTGAAAGCCATGGTGCTTACCGTCCCAAACTGTTCGGAGACACGTTCAAACCCTCTGCAACTGTTGGTATCGGTATCGCTTTCAAACTCAGCAACCGCATCAACCTCGCAATTGAAGACCGTCACACCTTCATCAAAGATGATCTGCTGGACGGCCAACAATGGCAGGAAAACCCAACCGGTGATGCTGCGCTGACCCGCGATTTCGACTCTTACAACTATGCTACTATCGGTCTGAACATCAACCTCGGTGGCAAAGCTGTTGAGCCCCTGTACTGGCTGAATCCATTGGATTACGCTTACCAGGAGATCCGCAATCCTAAAATCATGAAACTGCCGAAGCCCGTACTGCCTGATAGCGACGGCGACGGTGTAACTGACCAGTTTGACCTGGAACAAACTCCTGCCGGTGTACCTGTTGACACTCATGGCGTAAGCCTCGACACTGACGGTGATGGCGTTCCTGACTACAAAGACAAAGAAAAAATCACTCCTACTTACTGCCAGCCTGTTGACGCTGATGGTGTTGGTAAATGCCCTGATCCTGAGTGCTGCAAGAATATGGTACCAGGTGGTGGCCAGAACGAGTGTGCTGCTAAACTCGGCGCTCTCCCCAGCATTTCTTTCAAAGCTGGTTCTAACAACCTGAGCAGCGATGCTACTGCAGTTCTCGCAACTGTAGCCGCCAAACTGCGCAACGCTCCTGAGTGTAAAGTAGTAGTTACCGGCTATTGCTCTTCTGACAAGAAAGAACAGCAACTGAGCTGGGACCACGTGAACAAAGTAATCTCTTACCTGGTTGAAAAAGAAGGTCTGAGCCAAGATCGCTTTATCTTCTTCTACGGCCAGTCTGGCGGAGATTGTAACACTGTAGATCTGCGTGCTGCAGGTGCCGGCGAAGACGGTCCTAACACAGTAGATCCTCCGCACCCCAACCTGCGGAAAAAATAATCTTGTGATTACTTTTTGCTGATAGACACAACAGACCCTCCCTTTACAGGGAGGGTTTTTTTATTCCCTTCATCGGTGCAAAGACAGCCTTAAAGCCTCTTTATCAAAATCTTAACTAACCGGGTTTGGCCTTTGATCTTTTTTCCGTAAGATTTGCCGATATCTATTAACTTTGCACACCTTTATGCGTAATATTTTCATTATTCTGAGTGTGGTCCTGCTGACCGGTTGCAGCAAAGGGATCAATAAAATCCTTAAAAGTCCGGATCCGGAGTATAAACTCCGTATGGCCGAGAAGTATTACGTTAAAAAGCAATATAACAAGGCGCAGGTGCTTTACGAAGACATCATGCCTTTCTACAAAACCCGCCCCGAATTTTCCGACATTTATTATAAATACGCCTATTGCGCCTATAATCAGGAAGATTACCTGAACGCCGAAAATCTTTTCAAAAGTTTCCTGGAAATCTTCCCCACTAATGCCCGGGCGGAAGAAGTGGACTATATGCGCGCGTATTCTTTTTACAAACAATCACCCAAGCCCGAACTGGATCAGACCAATACCGTAAAGGCAATGGGCATGATGCAGACCTTTATCAATACACACCCCGGTTCGCCACGCAACGAAGAAGCCTACCGTATCATCGACGAATGCCGCCACAAACTGGAAGTGAAAGACTATAAAAAGTCGCAACTGTATTATGATATGGGCCAGTTCAGAGCGGCCGGTGTCGCATTTACCGAATTACTCGAGTCTTTCCCCGAGTCTGCATTGGCAGATACGTATAAGCTGATGGCCATTAAAGCATGGTACCGCTTCGCGGAAATGAGCATAGAAGACAAGAAAATAGAGCGTTACGAAAAGGTGATCACTGAATTCAACGAATTTATAGACCGCTTCCCCGACAGTAAATTGCGGAAGGACGCGGAGAGCTATAAAACGTTATCTCAAAACAATATTAAACGGTTAAATAATGAGCAAATTAAGACGTCAGCTTAGCGCAGGTATCGTAAACAGCGTTGAGACCAAAAATCTGCGTGAGATCAAGGCGAAAACCGGAAATCTCTATGAGTCTATTTCCATCGTAGCCAAGCGTGCCAACCAGATTAACATCTCCCTGAAAGAGGAGTTGCACAATAAGCTGGACGAATTTGCCAGCCATACAGACAGCCTGGAAGAAATTCACGAGAACAAAGAGCAGATCGAAATTTCCCGTGCTTACGAGCGCATGCCCAATCCGGCATTGCTCGCCACGCAGGAATTCCTGGAAAACAAAGTTTACTTCCGCAAGGGAGAAGACGAACTGTTTAGCTGATCCTGTCCCCATCTTTTTGAGACCACAGCCGCCGTTATGCGCGGCTGTGGCTTTTTTATGTGCGGGCCTGATCCACACACAGATACCGCGATGTGAGGGCTATTTACTACTTTTGACCTACCATGTTGCAGCAGAAGAAAATCCTTGTTGGCATTACCGGAAGTATCGCAGCTTATAAGTCCATTTCCCTGGTAAGGCTGCTGATCAAAGCGGGAGCCGAAGTCCGCGTTGTGATGACACCCGCTGCACGTGAGTTTGCTTCCCCGCTGACACTGGCCACACTCAGCAAACATCCCGTACTGGCCGGGCTCGCCGAAGGCGACAACTGGGCCAACCATGTGGAACTGGGGCGTTGGGCCGATGTAATGATCATGGCACCGCTCAGTTGCAATACCATGGCTAAAATGGCGCATGGCCTCTGCGATAATCTTTTACTCGCCGTTTACCTCTCCGCTACCTGCCCCGTGTTGGTAGCCCCCGCGATGGATGAAGATATGTGGCATCACCCCTCCACCCGTCATAACCTGGATCGCCTCCGCAGCTATGGCCATGAAGTGATACCGGTAGGCACCGGAGAATTGGCAAGCGGACTTTTCGGTGAAGGCCGGATGGCCGAACCGGAAGAGATCGTGGCCTATCTTCAGCAACATTTCAACAGAAACAAAGAACTGTCCGGACGAAAAGCCCTGGTAACTGCCGGACCCACATACGAACCGATAGATCCCGTACGTTTTATCGGCAATCATTCTTCCGGAAAAATGGGAATAGCCATTGCGGAGGAATTACAGCGCCGCGGAGCAGAAGTGACCCTGGTTCTCGGACCGGTGAATCAGTCCGTGCCCGCAGGCATCAATACCATCCGCGTGCACACCGCACAGCAGATGTTTGAAGTCTGCGACAGCCATTTCAATGAAACGGATATAGCCGTAATGGCAGCAGCAGTAGCGGACTACACACCCGTTACGCCCGCAAAAGAAAAAATTAAAAAAGCGGCGGACGAACAGCTCGATCTGCACCTTCGCCGCACCACCGATATACTGAAGAGTCTCGGAGAACGCAAGCGCAAAGGACAGGTGCTGGTTGGATTTGCCCTGGAAACAAAGGACGCCCGTAACTACGCGCTGGGAAAATTGACATCCAAAAACGCCGATCTCATCGTCATGAATACATTGGCTGATGAGGGTGCGGGGTTTGGCACAGATACAAATAAAGTGACTTTTTTCACTGCCGGCGGTGAAGAAATATCTTTCGCACTGAAACAAAAAACAGAAGTGGCCGGCGACATCACCGATCAAATAACGAAGCTGCTCTATGCATAACATGAAAAGAATATATGGTAAACTGTTGCTGCTGGCATTCCTGGTCGGTCCTATGATGGTTCAGGGACAGGAGATACAGGCGCGCTTCTCGATCGTAGCGGCCAAGATCAGCACACAGGTCAATAAGAATATTTTTCAGACGCTGCAAGGTGCGCTGAACAACTTCATCAACAACCGCAAATGGACCAACGATGTGTTTCAGGCGAATGAAAAAATTCAGTGCAACTTCCTGCTCAACATAGAGCAGGAGCTGGGCAACAACGTTTACAAAGCCAAACTTACCATACAGGCGGCGCGGCCTGTTTACAATACCTCTTACGACTCGCCGATCATGAACTTCATTGATGACAATGTAACGTTCCGTTATGTGGAGTTTCAACCGATCGAATTCAACGAGAACCGCGTGCAGGGAAACGATCCCGTTGCGGCCAACCTTACCGCTGTACTGGCCTACTACATCAATATCATATTGGGCCTCGACTATGATTCATACAGCCTCAAAGGTGGCGATCTTTATTTTCAGAAAGCCTGGAACATTGTCAACAATGCGCCTGAAGGAAGAGATGTGAGCGGCTGGAAATCTTTCGACAATCTTCGCAACCGTTACTGGCTTGCCGAAAACCTCAACAACAACCGCTTTGCCCTGATACATGATGCGTTGTATTCCTACTACCGAAAAGGCATGGATGTATTCCAGGAAAATGAGGAAGAAGGTCGCAACGGTATTCTCAGTTGCCTCAACTACCTCACTACGATCAATAACGATAACGCCAACTCGATGATCATCCAGTTCTTTTTCCAGGGAAAAAGTGCAGAGATCGTGAACGTATTCAAAAAAGCAAGTCCCGATATCCGCAGACGCGCGCTGGACCTGTTATCAAAACTCGACATTACTAACAGTAATGCCTACAAAGAGCTCCGATGAAAAGATTGCTTCTTTCCTGTTGTCTGCTGGCGGCCATACTGGCCGGTTGTGGCAATAAAAATAAAATCCCTTCTAACATTATGCCCCGCGAGAAAATGGATTCCGTGTTGTGGGACATGTTGCGTGCCGGAGAATTTGTAAACGGCTATGTACAGGCTACGGACACCGGTGCTGCGCGTGGCAGCAAATCAGTAGGGGTATATGAAGAAGTATTACGGGTGCACAAGATCACACGCCAGCAATTCGATGAAAGTTTTGCCTGGTACCGCGCCCATCCCGATCAGATGAAAAGGCTGCTGGATACTTTGGCCAAACGCCCATACACCGGAGACTCCACGGGAGTAAAACGTACCGATGCCGGCAAGGATTCACTGCTGCCGGCATTAAAGGGCACCGATTCATTGTTGAAAAGAAAACGTGCCGAATTGCGGGCAATGCCTGTGCCGCAAAAGCTGGCCGAATAAAACGATTGTTATGAAAAAGGTTGTAAAGAATGCCGACGAAGCCATTGCCGACATCCGGTCGGGAACAACCCTGATGCTGGGTGGATTTGGCCTCTGCGGTATTCCTGAAAATGCCATCGAGGCGCTCACAAGGGCCGATGTAAAAGAACTGACCTGTATTTCCAATAATGCCGGTGTGGACGATTTTGGGATCGGCCTGTTGCTTCAGCAGAAGAAGGTGCGCAAGATGATCGCCTCTTATGTGGGTGAAAATGCCGAATTCGAACGGCAATTGCTCAGTGGGGAACTGGAGGTGGAGCTGATTCCCCAGGGAACGCTCGCTACCCGTTGTATGGCAGCAGGTTATGGCATGCCGGCCGTGTTTACGCCCGCCGGGGTAGGCACGGAAGTAGCGCAGGGCAAGGAGGTCCGCCGCTTCGGCGACAAGGATTATCTGCTGGAATATGCCTTTGAAGCCGATTTCGCGCTCGTGAAGGCCTGGAAAGGTGATACGGCGGGCAACCTGGTGTTTCATGCCACGGCCCGGAATTTCAACCCGCTGATGGCCATGGCGGGCAGGGTGACCATCGCCGAAGTGGAAGAACTGGTGCCTGCAGGCCAATTGAATCCTGATGAGATCCATACGCCGGGCATCTATGTACACCGGATCTTCCAGGGTGTGAATTACGAAAAACGGATCGAGCAGCGCACCGTACGCGCAAAAGCCTGATCCCCACTTTTACTCCAACTTATTGCTTAAGCCATGGCATTGACAAAAGAACAGATAGCACGCCGCATTGCGCGGGAACTGCAGGACGGATATTATGTGAATCTAGGCATCGGCATACCCACACTGGTGGCCAACTACATTCCCGAAGGAATCGAAGTGGTCTTACAAAGTGAAAACGGGTTGCTGGGTATGGGGCCTTTTCCGCTTGAAGGAGAAGAAGACCCCGACCTGATCAATGCGGGAAAACAGACCATTACTACCTTACCCGGGTCGGTATTCTTTGACTCGGCGCTGAGTTTTGGTATGATACGGGCCGGCAAAGTGGATCTCACGGTACTCGGAGCAATGGAAGTCTCCGACCAGGGCGATATCGCCAACTGGAAAATTCCGGGCAAAATGGTAAAAGGAATGGGCGGGGCGATGGACCTGGTGGCCAGTGCCCGCAACATCATCGTGGCCATGATGCACACCAATCCCAAAGGCGAATCCAAATTATTACCGGCCTGCACATTGCCGCTTACCGGTATACGTTGCGTGAAAAAGATCGTAACCGAACTGGCAGTGCTCGATATTACACCTGAGGGATTTTTGTTGCTGGAAAGAGCGCCGGGCGTATCGGTTGAAGATATCCGCAGCCGCACGGCAGGAAGATTGGTGGTGAAGGGGGAAGTGCCGGAGATGGTGGTGTGAGTGAATGGTCAATCGTCAATGGTGAATCGTGAATAAACAGGCTGTGTCACTTACTACTTAATACTTATTACACTTCGACAAGCTCAGTGCGTCGCCTAAAACTTATGCCCGAAGTATCGGGCGGCTGTTTTCGCCTTACACCCTAAACCTTACGTCTTATACCTTAATCAATCAATGTATTCTTCACCGCAAAGAAAACCAGTCCCGCTGTATTCTTGCATCCGAACCGTTCCATCAACCTGTCTTTGATAGCTTCCACGGTGCGTGGGCTGATATCCATCTTCTGTGCAATTTCCTGGGCGGTAAACTCCATACAGATAAAGCGGAGTACGTCGCGTTCCTTGTCGGTGAGTGTTATTTCGCTGTTGAGAGAGGGAACTACTTTCTGGCGTGAATGGGATTTTTTGAGCAGGATACGGTTGACGAAATTGTTGAGGTAGTATCCTTTTTCATAAACTTCCATGATGGCGCGCCGGATTTCCTGCGGCTCTGCATTTTTCAGCAGGTAGCCATTGGCACCGTTTTCCATCAGGTGATAAACGAAACGTTCATCTTCATACATGCTGAGGACCAGCACTTTTACCGAAGGATATTTTTTGCTGACGATCTTGGTGGTTTCGATGCCGTCTTTTCCCGGCATGCGCAGGTCCATTAAGATCACATCGGGGTCAGCCTCTTCGATGCCTTCGAGCAGTTCGTCGCCGTGGTTGGCTTCCAATACAAATTTGATATTGCTGAAGGGGCGCAGCGACAGGATTACTCCTTTCCGGAATATCTTGTGGTCGTCAGCTATAGCTACCTTAATGGTTCCCATGAGGCGCAAAATTAATTAAAATAAACCCAAAGCCATCCGGGGTTTTCACGGTGCCGGCATTACTGGTAAGGTTCGTCCTTCGGTAGCTCGATCGTTACTTTATAATAGGTCTGTGAAATGTCTTTTTCAAACAGGATTTTGCCTTTGATCAGGCGCAGACGGCTGGTGATATTTTTCAGCCCCAGGCCGATATTGCTTTTTGTCAGTTTCTCGAAATCGGACTGGATGATGCCGCGGCCATCGTGATGGATACGGAGGAAAAATTTATTCTCGTGGATATTCTGCGTCAGGTGAATAAAGCTGGATGAGCTGTGCTTCAGGATATTACTCACGAGTTCCTGTACGATCCGGAACACCACCAGCTCTTTTTCTGTTTTCAGCCGTTCACGGTAGTCGTGGAAACGGCTGCTGGCGTTCATGCTGCCGGAACCGCTGATCTTCTGGAACAGGTCGTTGATGGCAGATTCGAGGCCGAAATTCTTGAGTGTGGGAGGCATCAGGCTATGACTGATATTGCGAATCAGTTGGATAGTATCATCTATGATCTGGCGAGCCTGGTATACGGACTGAAGCTGTGTGGCTTTGTCCTGGTTCACCAGGTTTTCGTTGAGGTACAAACGGGCAGTGGCAAGCATGGGGCCGGCATCATCGTGCAGGTCGGCGGCCAGGCGCTGGCGTTCTTCTTCCTGCAATTTGATGGAGGCGTTGAGCAGCATTCGCTGTTGTTCCTTTTCCATTTCCTGCATGCGGGCATTGAAGCGCGAAACTTTGCGCTGGTGCAAAACGAGCAGCAGGATGATACTTGCCGTAAGCACCACCATGCCCAACGCACCGATGATCAGTACGAAAGGAATGCCTGTAGTAGGTTGTGTAGCTTGCAGTAAGAACATGTTGGGTGCGGCAATTGATGGGTTCTAGTTAAAATCGAGGAATGGTGTTTTATGATTGGTTACAGGTTTATTACTGCCATTCTGCATCGAACGTGTAAAAATAACAACTGCCACCACAAAAAGAAGATTTTTAATAATGTCGAAAATATAGGTAATAAACCAATAGGGACGGATTTGACTCTTGGGCATGTGGTTTATCAGGATATAAAAGAAAAATGTACCCGAAAGATATGTCAGGATGCCGATGGCTATCCAGAAAGTATACTGCTTATATAGCGGCACGGATACCTGGGACATCAGTACACGGTAAAAATAATAAAATATATAACCCAACATGAAAAGGGTATAAACGCCGATCGGCACTGAGTCCAATAATTTAGGCTGTGCATACACCAGGTAAAGTATCTGGAACACCAGCAGTGGTATGGAAATGATTGCAACCACGCGTGCCACGGTGCGGCTGTTCATATTCTGGAACAGGAGATACGTGAATGTTACATATTCAAGAAGGGTGTAAACGAAATAGTACTGTTTCTCCGCCAGGTGGTCCACAAAGAAATCAAAGAAGAAATTGAAGAGAAAGAAAATACAGCAATAGATGGCCAGGCCAAGGAAATACCGGGTGCCTTTATTCCAGAGCCATATAATGGCGAGGAGCGGAGCCAGGTAGGAGAAAGTCAGAATATTAAAAAAAAGCTGTTCTATGTTATTGGATTTACGGCCAAATATAGAACAGCTTTTAAATAAATTATAGCGTTTTCGCTGGACGGACTAAGGAATTCTTAGTTTTCCCAAACAAAAAGGCCGTCTTCTGCATTTTCCCAGATGATTTTGCGGCTGATGGTGTCGATCTTTTTCATACCAATTAACGAGTTTAGACGGTTCAAAAATCTTTTCTGATGCAAAAATGCCCTGATTACAGGGGTGTTTCAACGGTCATTGTGCAGGTAGAATACTCTTATAATCCGATGTAATCCAGTACAGTAAAGGCTTTCAGCGAATTTACCTGGTAAACTTACTTTTTAAATTGTGGTAAATGTACCAAGTAAAATTAGTAAAAATACGGTCGATAAAAACGTAATCCTACTCGTAAAATTTACGATTAATGGTAAATACTTATGCACATGTGTGGAAAAGCCTGCGGTAAAAAGAGGTGCAGGCACCGGGCGGGCCAACCCGGATAGAGCAGATATCTGATCGGAGTGTTTGAAAATTAGCCCCTTTTCATTCATTCCGCTACAAATCTAGGGGATTTGAAATGCGCACACAAGCGGAATACCCCTGAATTTTAAACCCCGCGGATTTTACGGAACTTGTCGTAAATCACGCGGGGTTTATGCTAAATTACTGATTAACAGTAGTATAATAGAAAGTGGTTTCCCTTATTTATCCTTGTTGCTCACTAAAGTCCAGCATCCACCGGGTACCAAACTTATCTTTGAACGATGCAAACCAGGCACCCCAGAACATTTTTTCCAAAGCCATTTCCACCTGACCTCCTTCAGAAAGCGCCTCAAACAGACGGCGGGTTTCCTCCAGGCTGTCAGGAGAGATGGAGATATAACTGTTGTTACCTTCCACCAATTTATGTCCCAATGATTCGAAGGCATCCGTAGCCATGATCACATTGTTACCGATCGGAAGGGAAATGTGCATGATCTTATGGCGCAGCTCAGCCGGCATTTTCTCGCCGTCAGGCGTATCGCTAAAACGCATGATCGCACGGAATTCACCGCCGAATACAGATTTGTAAAAATTAAAAGCTTCTTCAGAAGTACCTGGAAAATTCAGGTAAGGGTTAAGGGAGATCATAAACAGAGATTTTTATGTTGAAAATGATTTTTACTCGATCACCTGGCACAGGTGCCCCGCATCGTGCACCAATTGCATCACCTTTTCGGGACATACGCCTTCTCCTTCCACACGTAATACTTTATCGCAATCATGAAGGTCCACATTGGCACGCCAGTGAGGGAACTGCTGATGCAGGCGCGTTACAACGACGGGCACCTGCTCCTTTTCAATATTTGTTTTAAAAATCTCTACCATGGCTGAAAGGCTGACAACCTTAAGTGGCAAACCGTTGATTGGTGATTCAAATTTACTTGCCTGGCGGATGACGGAAGGGGTGTGTTTACGACAATCTGAGGGCCGTGGGCGACAATTATCGCAACGATAATTGCAATGCGCCGGAAATACCTGCGGTTTCTGTTCTGAGCCGCGTATTACCCAGCGTAACGGGTATAAAACCTGCGTCAAGTGCGTGGTCGATTTCTGCTGTGGTAAAATCACCTTCGGGGCCAATCAGCAGCAACATATCCTGCGAACGGTCCTGCTGCCACAAGGGCGCGCGTGGCCGGGCTTCGCAATGCGCAATAAATTTCAAGGGTTGTGAAGCCTCGTGTATTACCTGGTCGAGAGACGACGGTTGATGCAATACCGGCAGCCAGCATTGTCTCGATTGCAACATGGCACTGATACAGATGGTCTGCATACGGTCGGCCCGGAACTTCTCTTTTTCCGTACGTGAAGTGAGCAGGGGAATAATTTCTCTTACGCCGATTTCTGTGGCTTTTTCAAGGAACCATTCAAAGCGGGAGGGATTTTTCAACAGGGAAATGGCGATCGATGTGCGGGGCTGTACTTCCGGCTCGTTGCTGCGGTTTACCACCACCACCTTGCAGTGTTTTTTATGGTCGAATGTAATGGAAGCGGTGATCAGTTGTCCTTTGCCATCGGTGAGGTTGAGTTGCTCTCCGGTTTTCATACGCAATACCTGAATGACATGGCGGCTGGTATCTTCTCCCAGTGTGATCTCCTGAGCGGAAACATCATCGGGAATATAGAAGAAGGGGAGTTGGGACATTTGAATTCAAAAGTAAAAATTCAAAATTCAAAAAAAGGAAAAAACTTACTGCTTACAACGGCTGTTTCACCGTACACCCTAAACCCTCAACCTTAAAAGAAGTCCTCGCCTTCATCGTCGGGCATCTTGTTCATCTTGCTGCTGACCTGGATGGAAAGTCTTGCTCCATCGCCTTCGCCGGTATCTACGGGTTTCCATTCGCCGGCGGGTAAGCCCATTGTGCTGTAAGGATCGTCGTCCCACATGGTGAACTTCTGGATATGCAGGAGCGCTTTGAGTTTGACTGTTTCCAGCGAACCGTTACGGTGTTTGGCGATTTTTACTTCGGTAAGACCTTTGATGTTTTCACCGTCGGCGCTTTGATTGATATCATAATATTCAGGGCGGTAAAGGAACATAACCATGTCCGCATCCTGTTCGATGGCACCTGATTCACGGAGGTCACTCAATTGGGGTACGCGGCTGCCTTCTTTCGATCCACGTTGTTCTACAGCACGGCTCAACTGGGAGAGAGCGATGATAGGAATCTGCAATTCTTTCGCGAGGCCTTTCAGGTTACGGGAAATATTACTGATCTCCTGTTCACGGTTGGTGTTCTTTCCTTCGCTGGCGCCGCTCATCAACTGCAGGTAGTCGATGATGACCATGCCGATATTGTTCTTGTTTTTGAGACGGCGGCATTTGGCACGCAGTTCAAAAATGTTGAGAGCGGGTGTATCGTCGATAAAAAGAGGAGCTTGTGCGAGGCGTTGGATGCCGCGGGCATAGAGCTGTTTCATCTCATGCTCTTCCAGTTTACCCCGTGCGATTTTTTCCAGCCATATTTCACTTTCGGCAGAAAGCACCCGTTGTACCAGTTGACTGGCGCTCATCTCCAGCGAGAAGAAAGCGACCGGTGAAGGCTTGGTCGGATGCATCACGGCATTACGCGCCAGGTTCAGCGCGAAGGCTGTTTTACCAACCGCAGGACGTGCTGCCAGGATGATAAGGTCGGTATTCTGCCAGCCGTAGGTTACTTTATCAAGACCGGAGAAACCACTGGGGACGCCGGTTACGTCTTCGTTCTTATGCCGGAGATCTTCGATCCGCTGAATGGTTTTAACCAACACCGAGTCGATGGTCTCGAAGTTTTTGCGAAGGTGATTGTTGGTGATCTCGAAGAGTTTGCTTTCTGCATCGTCGAGCAGATCGAAAACATCTGTTGAATCTTCATAAGCGTCTCCGATGATTTCACCGCTGATGCGGATCAGTTCGCGTTGAATGAACTTCTGAAGAATGATGCGTGCATGCGCTTCGATGTGGGCAGCAGAAACAACCGAGTTGGTCAGCTTGGTTACGTAGTAAGCACCGCCTACCACATCAAGTTCGCTACGGCTGCGGAGTTCTTCTGCCACGGTGAGGATATCGATGGGCTGGCTTTTGTTGGCCAGGCTCTGCATGGCTTTGAAAATCCGCTGATGGGCTTCGACGTAAAAACATTCTGCTTTCAGGATTTCGATAACAACGTCAAAGGCGTTTTTTTCCAGCATTACTGCACCAAGCACGGCCTCCTCGAGGTCTTTGGCCTGCGGTGGTATTTTGCCATATACCATTGTGCTGAGATCGACCGATGGCCGTCTCTTTTGCTGCTTGCGGTCTTTATTGACGTTCGATAGATCCATCGTTGAGTTACATAGATAAAGCGTTAAACCATCAGTTTCGAGCACTAATGACTTGTGGGTGAATGTCAGCCTTGTTTAAAGAAAAAATACTTCTTGATAAGGGGCGTGTTCCCGGCAGTCAGTAGCGAAATAACTCCCGTTTGGGGTTTAAAAAAAATTTTTCTTTTCGCACATTTTCTACATTCCCCGGTGCCGGTTATCCACATATTTTCTTTCCTGCTGGCTTTCAATCCCTTCCTGTAAATTACACCAAATACATGGGGTTTGTTGCCGAAAGAACCGCACATCGGTTAATAAGTTTTTTATACGAATGCCCTGCTTACTAACGTTATTATTTTGCCAGGACCTGCTGCTGTTTAAAAACGTCAGCTTATGCAAACAACGTCAGCAAACTCGCCTGGTCGCTGCGCAATGGTGCAGCCTGTTTTTAACACAGTGTTATGGATAGGTAATCTGTCGGGACACGGCAATGAGCAGGCAGGGGGCCAGGTATTCACAAGTCCGTCGGATGGGGAACTGCACAGTATCCGTCTTTATGCCGATGCCATTCCGCAACCGGGATTGTTGCGAATGAGTTTTCATCAATTTGATAATGGATTACAAAAATGGGGAGCGCCGGTTGCAGAAGCGGAAGTGGATGTGCAACCGGAAGACGTGCGTCTTTGGATCAGTTTTTCACTGCCGCCTGTCCGGCTTGCGCATAAACAGGAATATGGTTTCCAGGTATATAGTGCCGATGCTATGATCGGATTGGGTGAAGCTGCCGGCAACAGTCGCAGTCCGTTTGAGGCGGGGGCAGCCTGGAAGACCGATGCGGGCAACCGGCAGGGTTATTTCTACCATTACTTCAGCCTGGCCTATGAGCTGGTGTTTCGCGCCTGAAGGAACTACATCAGCGGAGGAAACGTATGGTCATCTTGTGCAGGAACGGATCTTCGCGCAGTACCATTCTTTTTTCCATCCGGAACATATGCGGATGGAGCCCGCCTTCCAGTCGGACAGCAAAAGAGTATTGAGCGGTAAAGGGTGTAATACTGGTAACGATGGTGCAGATCGTCAACGTGCGACCCTGCAGCAACAGGTTACTGCCTAGGGGATACTTTTCGACATCACCGCTGAGACCATCCTGCAGAGGTGTGTTGTCGAGAAAAAGATGGGTGGTAACGGAAGACGTGTCACAGGTTGGCCGGAGGTGAAAGTAGATCAGCCGGCCAGATTGATCGGTACGGTAGGTGTCGTGATGGAGGCAAATGTTTGTAGCGTCGCGGAACGCATTGTTAAGCAACTTTAGTCCAGACATTGTTCAAAGGTTAAAGGTGAGGGCTAAACTAGTGTTTTCCACGGTAGCTGAAGACCGTCTTTTCGCCCTTTTTGGAGTAGAATTTTAACGGGAGGCGGCATCTTTGTACCTTTCGTTAAACCATTTCCCAATGCCTTCTACCATTACGCAGGAAGAATTTCTTGCCAAAAGCGGAGCCGACGACCTGATCCGCGATTTCCGTAAAAAGCTGGAAGCCGAAAACCGTCCGCTTGCCGTTTCGGATGTACGGGATGAGCAGGGCCATCAATACGTGGACCTGGTGCAGGAGGGCGGCGGTGTGCTGGGTATTGCACTGGTGGGTTACACCTATGTGCTGGAAAAAATGGGCATCCGGTTTTTCAGTCTCGCCGGCACCAGCGCGGGTTCTATCAATGCGATGCTGCTGGCCTGCAGCGGAAATAAGGAAGATGAGAAATCATCGAAAGTGGTGAAACAACTGGCCGAGTTGGAAATGTTCTCTTTTGTAGATGGTAAACCCGGCAACTGGCGCTTTACCCGCTGGGTAAAAAAATGGATCCAGAAAATCTTATTGGGCCGAGCTGTTTTTAAACGGTTACGTATATTATTTATGGCGGCGGCAGGGTTGTGGTTGTTGTGTACGCTGGCTTGTTTTGTGTTCTGCTTTATTAACCCTACAGTAGCAAAATGTCTGGGCATCGTATCAGGCGCTTTGTTTTTATTAGGAGGCATCATCACGTTATTCTTTTATCGGCGGTTTAAATTATTTGCGCGTACCGGGTATGGATTAAACAGTGGTGAGGCATTTCACCAATGGATCAATGGCATACTGGAGACCTGCCCGATAGAAGGCAACCTGCGTAACGGCACTATTTGTACGCTCGAAGATTTCTCGAAACATTTCATGCGCATACCACCATTGAAAGTAATTCCCGACGAACGCCGTACCAACAATCAGCCGCCTTATATGCCGATGCTGACCATCATTACCTGTGATATTGTATCGGAGCGAAAGATTGAATTTCCACGTATGTGGGATTTGTATTGGTCGCATCCGTCGCAGGTGCGGCCGGGCGACTTTGTACGGGCTAGTATGTCAATCCCTGTTTTCTTTGAATCTTTCCAGGTGAAAAACATTCGTGCCAACAGCAGTTTTGCGGCATGGGATGAACATCTCAACTGGCAAAATGAACGAAAGGCGATTCCGGACACGGCGCAGTTCATCGATGGCGGGATATTATCAAACTTCCCCATCAGTATGTTTTATAATCCGAATTATCCGGTGCCGCGTATGCCCACGTTTGGTATCCGTTTGCAGGATGGCGTACTCGATCACGCCGAAAGAAGCAACAATACATTCTGGAGTTATATAGCCTCATTATTTTCTACCATCCGCTTCAACTTCGATCGCGACTTTATGACGCGTAACAAAGCTTACAACCGTGCCATCAAGTCGATCGACGTGCGGGGATATAGCTGGTTGAATTTTTTCATGACGGACGACGACAAGATTGCGCTATTCCGCAAAGGTGCGGAAGCGGCCATTTCTTTTTTAGATGCTTTTGATTGGGAAGCATACAAAGGAGAGCGACTGTCTAATTTCGAGCAGGCACGCGAACGCTACGACAATCCCAATAACCTGGAAGTGTATCCGTTTTCCGTCAATACATCCCCGCAACCGGCGAATTAGTTGAACAGATAGGAGCGCAGTTCAACAGCAGGTTCTACAGTATCATAGTTGTAAGGAACCTGGTATCCTGCTTCCTGGAATTGCTGCCGCGTAATCTCTTCGCTTCCGGGCAGTAACTGTGAAACGCGTTCACGCATCGTTTGTGCGCGATCGTCAGATTCCATCACTAAATAAGCTTCTGATTGTCCTTTGCGCGGAAGCAACATGGTGCAGCGGGCAAAACGGGTGACAAGATCATCACGAAGAAACATCCTGATATCCCATTCACCTTTGAAAGGGATGCTGAAGAAATAAACTGATTCAGTCATAATTATTACAATTGGTTACCGAATCATTTAAAGTTACCCATTAATGCAGCGAATGCCCGGGATATGTACATTAAAATTCGCTGAGGGAGACAAAGGTCGATGAATGGTTATTTATAGGTCACTCTGTTACAGGCGATAGCCGGTGATTGTGGGGATAACTTTTATCGGGAGACGGTTCAAGTGAAAAGTAGTAAGTAATAAGTGTGTCCCAGGCCGTTTATTGACGATTCACGATTCACATTCACAACTGCACAAACTCCGGCGTATGATTTGCCCGCGGAAGAAAATCATGCATGATCCAGTCTCTGCTGACTTTCATATAACCTGTAGTCGTTCCGTCGCTGCAACCATACCATTCTTCTGCCAATACATCTTTATCGATTACCACACGCACTTTATCAGTGGTATCAAGCATTACACCGAACACTGTTGCCGCACCCACTGTCACTCCCAGTATTTCCTGCAGAAGAGCGGGTGGCGCGAAGGAGACACGTGAAATATTCAGCGCACTGCTGAAGTCTTTTGTCTTAAAAGGCTTGTCTGCAGTAGTTACAACCAGGTAGAAGTTTGTTGCCTGCCTGTTGCACAGGAAAAGTGTTTTTACAATCGGTGTCTTCAACTTGTGACCAATGTCCACACAATCTTCCATAGTGATGGCCTCGTCGGTATCTACACGCTCAAAAGTTACATCAGCCTGTTTAAGTGTCTGGTAAACTTTTTCCTGCAGCGCCGTTTTAAAAACAGACGGCGCGGTATGTTGTATTTCGCTTATGTAAAACATGATCAATGGGCCATGTCGTCTTTGTTCACCTCGTTGCTGTCGAGTGTAGGCTCATTCAGTTGTACCACACGGCGCGTTGCCTGCTTTTTCATCATGGCCATGTTCAGCATTTGCACAATGAACGAGAAGGCCATACCGAAGTAGATATAATTTTTGAGATGCAATTCATGCGCAGCGGCGGCATCCCATCCTTCAATGATCAGGCTGAGACCGATCATCACCAGGAATGAAAGCGCGAGCATTTTGAGTGTGGGGTGTTTGTGTATGTATGCCGAAATAGCCGGACTGAACACAAACATCACAATCATGGCAATGATCACTGCGGCGATCATGATCTCCACATGCTTGGCTGTGCCCCCTGCAGTGATAATGCTGTCGAAAGAAAAAACCGCATCGATAAGCATGATTTGCCCGACCGCCTGCCCGAAACTGAGCGGTTTCTTGTTGACGGCACTCGCATTGGGATCTTCACCTTCAAGTTTGTGATGTATTTCCTTTACAGACTTGTATATCAGGAAGAGGCCGCCGATGAGCATCACCAGACTCGCCAGGTCGAAACCTTTGCCGAACCATTCTTCCGGAATAATGTATTTACCTTTTTGTTCCAGTAACCAGCCTAAACCCAGCAGCAGAAGACTTCTTGAAAGAATCCCGGTGATCATCCAGGTAATGCGCGCCCTTTTCTGCTCTTTTTTATCGCGCAGGCGGTTCATGATGATGCTGACAAAAATTACATTGTCAATACCTAATACTACTTCGAGAATAACGAGAACGAGGAAGCTGATGATGGCTTCGCTGGTGAACAAATGCTCCATGGTGAGACAAAATTACGTGTTGGAATGGTTCTGTGTTTACGATGCTGTAGTGAACAATTGTTCACGGCATATTTTTTTAACGATGGATGGACCTTCGTAAATGAATCCCGTCCATACCTGTACGAGTTGTGCGCCGGTAGCCAGCTTTTCACGTGCATCGGCTGCGGTGAAGATGCCACCTGAAGCGATCACCGGCAACTCGCCTTTGGTGCGATTGAAGATATGTTGAAGAACGGCAGTGCTTCTTTCTTTTACCGGCCGGCCGCTGAGGCCACCGGCTTCTTTTGCTGTTTCCGCTGATGCTTCACTCAATCCTTCGCGGCTGATGGTGGTGTTGGTGGCAACCAGCCCGTCAAGCTTAATTTCCAGTGCCAGATCTACCACGTCATCGATCTGTTCGGGTGTAAGGTCCGGCGCAATTTTCAACAAGATCGGTTTGGCCTGGGCTTTACCATTGTTGATCATTTGCAGGTGGCGCAGGATTTTTCCCAGGGATGCTTTTTCCTGCAGTTCCCGCAGGCCGGGGGTATTGGGACTGCTGACATTGACTACGAAATAGTCGACATAGGGGTGCAGTTCACGGAAACAGCTATCATAGTCTTTCCAGGCTTCTTCATTCGGCGTTACTTTATTTTTACCGATGTTGCCGCCGATGATCAGGGGTGTTTCTCCCGCCGCTGTTTCATAGGCACGCCATTTTTCGAGGCGTGCTGCAATAGTCGTTGCGCCATCATTATTAAATCCCATCCGGTTGATGAGTGCCTGGTCTTCCGGTAACCTGAACAGCCTGGGCTTCGGATTACCTTCCTGCGCAACGGGTGTAACCGTTCCTATCTCTACAAATCCAAACCCAAGAGCTTTGAGTTCTCGGAGGTAACGGGCGTTTTTATCAAAACCGGCCCCGAGCCCAACCGGATTGCGGAATTGCAGGTTGAGGAAATCTACAGCCGGCCCTTTCGGAGTGAAACGATTACCGATCAGTTTGCGCAAAGGCCCGATGCTGCAAGCCGCGCGCAGACAGTTCATGGAAAAATAGTGAACAGATTCTGTCGGAAAACGAAATAGAACACTGCGGATAAAACGGTAAAACATAATAGTTAATCTTCGAGTTTCGCCCATACTTCAGCATCCAGCAGCATGGTCGAAAGACTTTTTAGTTTTTTATAATCGATAAAGGTCCAGTCGGGTGAATGTTCGTTGCGGATGGCGAGCATATCTGCCTTTAGTGGTACGATCAACGTTTTCGTTGACGAGTCATATGTAACAGTTGTGTTCATCACCGAAGACATTAATGTTGTCATTTCTTCCGCGTTGGTATTTTCCTCTTCTTTAAATTTCATACGTAAGACGAAGGAATAATCTACCACTGCGTAAGTGCCGGCTCCCACGTTGAAGGAAGGATGAACGGAGTCTGCCCGGCATGAATCCATCTGCGTCGATACTTCCGGTGAATCAAAAACCTTGCGGGTTTCTTCTTCCAGGGCGGGCCGGGGAATGATCGTGAAAATCTTCGGATAGACAAGGTCCAATATTGCCGCAACATCCATCCGGTTATTGGCAGCCATGTAAGCATCGAGCCTCTTTTGGAGCGAGGCGTCTGTCTGTGCCGACACGCTGAAAACCAGCAGCAGAAAAGGGGCTAGCAGGAGCCGTTTCATGGATTTTTGCCCAAAGAAATTGCATAGGCCGGGGACCACAAAAATTATTTTTACAGATGTAGGGATTGATTAACTTTGGTCTATAAGTTGCATAAACAACTATTTGCAGTGGTTTGCTTGCTACTGCTTCAGATTTCAAACTTTACTACCATGCAGGAAGCTTATATCGTTGCCGGTTACCGCACAGCGGTTGGTAAGGCCAAAAAAGGAGGATTCCGTTTTTATCGTCCCGATGACCTGGCGGTGGATCTTATCCGCGGGCTTATGGCCAGTGTGCCGCAGCTCGAGGCGAACCGTGTAGACGACGTAATAGTTGGCAACGCGGTACCCGAAGCCGAGCAGGGGCTTCAATTCGGGCGAATCATCTCGGCACGTGCGCTGGGCTTCGACGTACCTGGCGTGACGGTTAACCGTTATTGTGCTTCCGGTCTTGAAACGATTGCCATTGCTACGGCGAAGATCCGTACGGGTCAGGCAGAATGCATTATCGCTGGTGGTACAGAAAGCATGAGCCTGGTGCCCACGGCAGGTTGGAAAACGGTGCCTTCCTATGCGATTGCAAAAGACGACCCCGATTATTACCTGAGTATGGGACTGACGGCCGAAGCTGTGGCCAAAGAATACAATGTAAGCCGCGAAGACCAGGATACTTTTGCCTACGAATCGCATCGAAAAGCTTTGCAGGCGATCGAGAATGGCTATTTCAAACCAGGTATCCTGCCGGTGGAAATTGAAGAGGTGTATGTTGACAAAGCCGGCAAAAAGCAAAAACGAAATTATACGGTTGATACCGATGAAGGCCCGCGCGCAGACACATCACGCGAGGCGTTGGCTAAACTGAAACCGGTGTTTGCTGCCGGTGGAAGTGTAACGGCAGGTAATTCTTCTCAAACATCCGATGGCGCTGCATTTGTGATCGTCATGGGAGAGAAGATGATGAATGAATTGGGGCTGAAGCCGCTTGGGCGTCTCGTGGCCTGTGCTTCTGCAGGGGTAGCCCCGCGCATCATGGGCATTGGTCCCGTTGCCGCGATTCCGCGCGCGTTGAAGCAGGTAGGCATGAAAATCTCCGATATTGATCTGATTGAATTGAACGAAGCATTTGCCTCTCAGTCACTGGCGGTGATCCGCGAGGTCGGCCTCGATCCGGAAAAAGTTAATATCAATGGCGGTGCGATTGCCCTCGGACATCCACTCGGTTGCACAGGCGCCAAACTCACCATACAAAATCTGCATGATCTGAACCGGCTCGGTAAGAAATATGGTATGATAACGGCGTGTGTAGGGGGAGGTCAGGGTATTGCGGGTATTATTGAGAACCTGCAGTAAGTTCACTACGATTGAAAGCAAACCATGTCGAATGAGTGGTGTGTTTACCGGTGATCGCTCGTCAGCCATTGTAGCAGTGACGCGGCATGTTCCAACACAGGCCCCGCCGTCGCGTCTTCTTCGAGTTCCATAAAAGATCCTTCCCTGGTATGTACTTTGTCTGCCACCAGCAGGCTGATGCGTGCGCTTCCTTCCGAAGGCGGGCGTTGACGCGGCATTTTTTGAGCCGGCCATTTATTTACAGCTACGATAGCTGCGTCTAACAGGGGATCGACATATTCGTCAGAGATTTCATCCGGATCGGTTAATTGCAACACTTTACCCTTCGGAGAAATCACGGTTGCTGTTCCATCTTCCAATGCAGCTACAATTTCAACTGCGCCATCCATTCCGATTTCGACAATAACGCCTAATAATTCTCTTGCACCCACAGCGGCACCTTCGGCCGCCAGTTGTTTATAAGCAAGCAAACGACGTGGTGTTGACAAATCGGGATTGTCAACGATGCCATGCAACTGCACTACATCCTGCGATGCGCCGAAATTTTCAGCATTGTCAGCAAATAATTCATTGTAGACCTGATCTGCTTCTTTGGTGCCGAAAGGTAAATAAGGGGGTGCCGTCTGGTTACGTGGATCCATACTTGGAGCTTAAAAAATTCAGTAAATGGATTCAAAGGGGATTAAAGAAACGGGGCCGGGCGAACTGTGCGCAAAAAACCTGCCAGACGAAGATAGTGTTTTAAAAGAGTTGTTGAAGTTGATGCACGTAAGTAAATGCTAAAGTCCGGTTTTTGCCGGACTTGCTTTTTCAATATACCCAATCGGCCTTTTTCTATTCAGGCAGTGAGGTAATCCACCAGATATTGCCGTTCATATCTTTTACGCCACCACTGCGACCATAGTCCTTATCGGCGACTTCCATCACCACTTCAGCCCCCTGTTCCACTGCTTTGTGAACGCATTCATCGGCATTATCGACGTAAATAAAAAGATCACAGGTACGGGCGGGCCAGTCTTTATTGGCTCCCCCGATCATGAGGGTGCTGTTGCCGATGATAATTTCTGCATGCATAATGCCTCCGTCTGGCCGCAGGTGTTGTTGTGTCACTTTAGCTTTGAAGGTATCGCGTGCAAAATTGATCAATGCCTCAGGACTGTGGGCAATAAAATAAGGCATTACAGTCTGATGTCCGGAAGGTAAGTTCATAACAGATGATTTGTGTTAAAGTATCGGACAAAAATCACGCTCAATCAGTCCGGAAAATTGGAAAAAAGCGACATTTCCCAAAATCTGCCAGAGGAATGGCGTTATTCAGCATCCCGCCATTCTGTTGCACCGGAAACGCCGGAGAAATATTTCAGTGGATGCTGACCGGAGAAAGCCCGGAAGTCATGGATAAAATGCGATTGATCATAGTAGCCGCAATTATGCGCAATATCCGTAAGGCGACAGTTCTTTTTACCGTAGAACTGCAGTGCCGAGTGAAATCGTACAATGCGGGAGAACAGCTTGGGGGCGAAGCCGGTTGTGGTGCGAAACTTCCTTTCAAACTGCCTTTGGGAAAGAAAATACTTTGCACCTAATTCCCCTATCTGTACGAGGCCCTGTTCGCGGATGATCTGTTGCATGGCGGCGAATACGGACGGTTCCTGTTTTGTATAGGGTAAACGTTTTAAAAGAAACCGGTCCATGATTGCTCTGCGTTCACCATTATTTTTTGCCGATAGCATTTGTTCTTCGAGAGCAATTCCTTCTATTCCCAGGAATGAAATGAGATCCGGCATTTCATTGGAGAGGGCTTCTGCGGAAATATTGAAGAGCGACGTAATCGCATGCGGATAAAAGTAGACGCCGAAAATGCCAAAACCCCGCTCTGTCCGGAATTGCCGCGGCCGGCTGCTCGGTCCCTGGATGCCGGCTGAAAAAGAAGGACTGTCTTCCTTGCCTGTCATCAACTCATCAAACCTGCCGGAATAATGAAAAACCATTTCCGTGCACACATCTGCCATGGAATAATGTGTGTAAGCTTCATTACTTTCCAATATCCAGTACGATTTTACAAAATCACCTAACTGCAGAGATGGCGCTATGGTCGAATAGCTGAGCATAGCTTCAAATTACAAAACAATTACCGAATGATTGTTCTGTGCGTCAGGTATCCATAATGTCAAAGAACTGAAACAGCTACAATACTGTTATTCGCAACTGAATATTTACAACCGGACAAGCCCGTTTCGCATGGTCAGGATAGCCAGTCCTACACGGCTACGGACATCGAGCTTGGTGAAAAGCTGATCACGCATATTGTCGATGGTTCTGGGATTCATACCCATTTGCAAAGCGATTTCTTTATAGGTCAGATCAGTGCAGGCCAGTTCGAGAAAGTCGAGTTCCTGTTGGCTGAACATGGTGTTATCCAGGGTATATTGCTTATTGTCTCCTGGCCGGAACATATTTGCCAGTTTTCCGGACACATGATGCGAATAGTAGTACCCTTGTTTTTGCACGGTATGAATGGCGGTGCGCAATTCATCCGGTTGTACATCTTTCTTCAGAAACCCCCGTACGCCATTTTGCAACAAGCGGATAAGTGATAGTTCTGAATCAAACATTGTCAGCACCAATACCGGTACATCGGGCAGTTTCCGGTAAAGGCGGCCTGCTGTTTCAAAGCCATCCATTTCCGGCATGTTGATATCGAGCACTATCACATCGGGCTTGCTGCCGGCGGAAAGGAAATCGAGCAGTTCGCGACCGGATGCTGCTTCGTGAACAACCTGGCAATCCGGATAGTTGTTCAACATAGCCGCCAACGCTTTTCTTACAAGAACATGGTCGTCTACGAGCACGATCTTACTCCGTTGTATCGTTTTTGTTTCTGACATGAGCTACCGGTTAGATGGTTAATTCGATGTTGAAATAGCTTTTGTTGACTTTTGCTTTTCGTTACTTACTGCATAGGTGGTGTCCTTGCAATAGCAAGCCCGTGCAACCATGAGAAAAAATATTGTATATAATAAATAATAGATAGCATAGAAACCAGACCAGAGATGATATGTTTTAAAGAAGAGTATTTCTCCAATGGCAACCGGAATGGAGACCAGCATGAGCAGGGTGATCGCTGTTGCTATCCAGCATCCCGGAATATCGGTCAGATTTCTTAGTATGGATTCCCTGAAAAGCGTAATGAAATAAGCAATTCCAAGTATCAGAAAAAATATGGATTCAGTTGCGAGCAGCCATCCTCTCAGCCTGACGATCTGTTCAAGATCTGATACAGAAGAAATAAATATAATCGCCATTGTCCCGATCAGGAAAATGATATTCGATGCTATAATGAAATGTTTCAATCTTTTTGAGAAAAGCCGGTGATAGTAAAAATGAGAAAAGACCACAGTCTCGACAGTGAGAAACAAGAGGTCCATGTAGCGGAATGTCTGTTGTATGGCTGGCTGATAAGGCGTTTTATAGAATACGACAAATAGTACACTGTTAGTTATCCATAGTATGAGCATGGAAATGGCAAACCAGTGAAACCGGTGTGGTTCGATCGGGTTACTTCTTCTGACAAGTATAATAAGGCAATAGACAACGGCTGTAATCAGCAGTGGCGCGGTGTAGTATTGATAAGACCAGTATTGAAATAAATTTTCCATTTGGCTAAGCTACGTTGTGACGATGCCGTAATCCAAGGGAAAAAACATACGATTTGATCGTTTTTTTCGGCAAGACAAGCTCAAAGAAAAATACGTTTGATGTTTGTGTTTTTTCCTTTGGCGAAGGTCCGGTGGCTGAGATATCTTTGTGCCATGATACGGTTCTTACAAGATAATAATCTGCAGGGTGTTTGTCAAGGTTGTCGTGGGGAAATAAATACTTAGTAATAGAGCAGGGGAGTTGGCGGGTAGTAAAAGAAGTAAGGGTAAACGAATATCTAAAGGGAAAGGAATTTGCTGGATGGAAATGTAGCGGGTTATGCGGAATGACAGAATAGTTCTGGGGCTGAATAAAACCGGAGTGCCGGTCTCATTTTAAAGGTAGATGAATCGGTAGAAATATAAGGGATAAAAAAAGCGGGATGATTATCCCGCCGATGATTAATTACTCACTTTCTTTTTCAATGTGCTTACCTGTTGTTGCAGGTCTGTCACAATGTTTGCAAGTTGATTTACATTCCAACGTTGCAATGTGTTGGTCTTTGAAATAACCACCTGGGCTTCCCACATTTCCAATACATCTTCAGAGCTGATGGTATATGGCTGGAAAACCGGGTTGTCGCTCACAAGGGTAAGCTTGTTTTTTGTACGGGTATTTTTAGCAACCCGTTTGTAGACGATCCCTTCGGTGCGCGAGATCACAATACAAGCAGCATTGTTTTTGAGGTGTTCGAGATCGTCAACTTTCTCACCTACGATCACGGAGCCACTGGGTGTGGGCAACATGGAATCGCCGACGATTTCAAATGCGCGATAGTTGCCACCGCTCATCATCGGCAAGGTGAATGTGTTCAACTCGTCGATGAATTCCGGATCACCATAACCTGCGAGGTAACCAGCAGCAGCTTTCATCGGGACAAAAGGAATTTCCGAGCGGCCGCCGGATAATTTCATCGCCCGGCGTTTGGACAGGTAATTACTGCCTTTGCTTTCGCTCAGATCGCTGCGCAACAGATCATCTAGTGTAAGCTTAAAAATATCACACAGTATTTCAAGCACATCGATGCGCGGCTCTGCACGTTCTTCTTCATAGGCTCCGACCAGGGAACGTTTGATACCCAATTTGGTGGCAAATTCCTCCTGCGTCCAGCCCCTGAGCTTGCGCAGGTACTTCATGTTTTTACTGGCGATTGACATATCAACTAATGATTTTAGTGCAAAATACTAACTTTTTTATCAAAAACAAATTTTTTACCTGTTTTTACTACAACTATTCATTTTAAGAAGAATCGCACTGACCAGAATAAGAGAGCGCTGATAATTAACGGTAAGGCAGCGCGGTCGTAGTAGTGCCGGATATTGCTTACTGACACGGGCGCTCTGTTAGAATGTAACAACGGCAGCCTGAACAACACGCTTTGCTCGATAGGTGGATCGTATCCTTACCTGCTGTTTAGCAAGTTGTTGGGTCTTTGAGGAAAAAAGGTACTTTTGCACAGCTATGGCTACAAAGAAAAAGACCGCAACGAAGAAGAAAAGTTCTACAGCCCGGACCAAGGAGAAACCGGTGATCCTCGTGGTGAACGACGATGGGGTTACAGCACCTGGTATACGCAACCTGGTAGAAGCCGTTAAAGATCTAGGTACTATCGTGGTAGTGGCACCCGATAAACCACAGTCAGGTATGGGGCATGCGATCACCATCGGACATCCGCTGCGCTTGCTGAAAGTAGACAGTTTTGAAGGAATTGAAGCCTATGCCTGTACAGGCACACCTGTTGATTGCGTGAAACTGGCGGTAGATAAAGTATTGCATCGCAAACCGGACCTGTGTATCAGTGGTATCAACCACGGCGCCAATCATAGCATCAACGTGATTTATTCCGGTACCATGTCTGCTGCAGTGGAAGCAGCTATCGAAAATATTCCCTCTGCAGGATTCTCCCTGCTGGATCATAGCATTGAAGCTGATTTTACCGGAGCACGCAAGTATGCGCGTGAGGTAGTGCAGAAAATGCTGAACACGCGTTTGGATAAACATACCGTACTCAACGTAAATATTCCCAACCTGCCACCCGACCATATAAAAGGAATCCGGATCTGTAAGCAGGCCTATGCGAAATACGAAGAAGATTTCATCGAGCGTCAGGATCCGCACGGTCGTCATTATTATTGGCTTACCGGCGAATTCGTGAATTTCGATAAAGCAAAAGATACCGATGTATGGGCGCTCAACCACGGTTACGTGAGTGTTGTGCCGGTGCAATTTGATCTTACCCATTACGAACTGAAAGCAAAACTGGAAAAGCAATGGTCATGAAACTGTTGAAGTCAAACAATTTTCGTTTCGGCCTGCTGATTGGTCTGCTGGGTTTGCTCCTGGGCCTGCTGATCATTTACCTGGTGCGTTCTCCGTTCCAGTCGTTTGGAGAGTTTTTGACTTATTTCTTCAGCGAAAATCAACTACTGACATCCGTTGGCTCACTTACCTTGCTGGGCAATATTGCGCTCTTTACGGTATACGTCAATACGAATCGCGATAAAACCGCTGCCGGCATCTTTACCATAACTGTCATCTATGGTATTGCTATCCTGCTTTTGAAAGTTGTTTAAGGTCTTTCTGATGGATGGAAGTATAGTATGATGATGCAAAGGCTTAACTTTGACAGCTCATCTTATTACCCAATCCGACCCATGATTCAGACGCTTGTCTGCTTTTTATTGCCGTATATACTACGATGTCATTCTTCTTCCAGCTACAGCCAACGTTGGCTCCTTCCTGGCTGTCCTGATCCCTCCGGTCGGTTTGTTGTAAACAGGTATTCATCTGCCTGCTAAACGTATCCCAAACCCTGCATGAAATGAATAGTACACTTTTTTTTATAATTACCGGTGGCCCCGGAGCCGGTAAAACCACCTTACTGAATGCACTACGAGCGCGTGGTTTTGTGTGTATGGAGGAAGTTGCGCGCGACATCATACGACAACAAATTAAAAAGGGTGGCGATGCATTGCCCTGGGCCAACGTTACTGCCTATACAGAACGAATGCTACAGGCTACTATAGAGTTATACAATGATGCAATGAAACGTTATGAAGGCCAACCGGTTTTTTTCGACAGGGGACTGCCGGATACGCTTGCCTATATGCGTCTTACCGGGCAAACAATGAGCCCGGCCATTCATGCTGCTGCCGAGGAGTATCGTTATCATAGCCGCGTATTCCTGCTGCCGCCATGGCAGGAGATATATACAACCGATGACGAACGTAAACAATCGTGGGACGAAGCGGTAAAAACTGCACGCATAATCCGTGATACGTACCGGCACTTTGGTTACGATCCGGTTGATGTGCCCCGTTGCTCTGTTGCCGACCGCGTTAAATTCGTTCTTGCGGGAGCGGGGTTGTAAAAGGTATAAGGCGTAAGGTATAAGGAGTAAGGCATAAGGCGTAAGGTGTAAGGTATAGGGCGTAAGGTGTAAGGTTTACATCTTCATGGTTCGTGCATACACTACAACTGTTCGGAAGATTTTGAACCTGTCATTCCGACATCACGCCACCGTTGGTCTCCAGACCAACGGGCCTGCTCAGCCTTGAGTTATGTACGAAGTTGACCTTAACCTGTCAAAGCTGCCTGACGCTTGCTTGTTGGTCGGGAGACCAACAAGGGTTCTAATTTATACTCCACGTCGCCATTACGTTTAAAAATGAAAAGCGACTCTTAGCGGTAAACGTTCCTAACACTTATGGTGCATACACGAACCTTAATGAGCAAGAATCACTACTCACCTTCCCGGACTCACTCAATTTTAATCTAATTCTAATATGTCTGTAATGCTGCTTTTAACGGCGGTTAATCAACTACTTATACCTTCACCGCTGCCCGAAAAGCCTATTTAGTAAGTTTGCAGGCCGCAACCGGCCTAACCTTCGGGCAAATAAGCTGTTAATTGGGGTAGATTTAAAAACAAACCGTCGATATGCATATTTTATTAGTTGAGGATGAGCCGGCAGTAGCCGGAATGCTGAATAAAGGGTTGACAGAAGAAGGGCATACCGTTACAGTAGCACCCGACGGCCCGATCGGTTTGCAAATGGCCACCGAACATACCTTCAATATGATCATCCTCGATGTGATGTTGCCAGGCATGAATGGCATCGAATTATGTAAACAATTGCGCAAGCAAAAAAATCATACACCGATCCTCATGCTCACCGCGCTGTCCACCACCGAAAATGTGGTAACCGGACTTGATGCAGGAGCGGATGATTATATTACCAAACCTTTCAAGTTTCGCGAACTCGCTGCCCGCATACGGTCATTGTCCCGCCGCGGGTTACCGGCCGAGCCTGCTGAAGTGCTGCGCCTTGCCGATCTCGAAATGGACCTTACCGCACGCACCGTGGTTCGCGGCGGAACGGAAATCAGCCTTACTTCTACCGAATACCGTTTGCTGGAATACCTGCTGAAGAATAAAGGGCGGGTGGTATCACGTCTCGATATGCTGGAAAATGTGTGGGGAATCGACTTCAACATGGGCACGAACGTGGTGGACGTATATGTCAATTACCTCCGGAAAAAAATTGATAAACCAGGTCCCGTAAAACTGATCCAGACGGTCATCGGGATGGGATATGTGATGAAAGAGCCTGCCGCATGAAAATACAAACACAGACCGCCTTACTTTTTACCTTCCTCGCCGCCGCCGTTATCCTGCTGCTTAACGGCGTGATCTACTATGCCGCCAGCCGGGACAGCTCCAACGATTTTAAGAAACGTCTTGAACTCCGCGTCGTAGTCGCGTCTAAAATTTATTTTGAAAAGGATACCACTTCCACTGCCACCTACAACGAACTCCGCGAACAATACCTGGAGAAGTTACCCAACGAAAAAGAATACGTCATAACAGTAGATCAGCGGTCAGGTGCCTTGCAGATTCCGCAGGGATTGAAGTTGCCGGAAACGTTTTATAAACAGGCACTGGCCGGTTCTTCTACCGCTTATTACGATCACGACGGCGTATATTATGCCGGCATTCAGCATAAAAGCCCCGAGGCTACCAATATCGTCGTTAAGTCAGCCGTAAACATGTACGGCCTGCAGGCTTTGCGCAATCTTGAACGCATTTTATTTATCGCTTTCATTGGTAAAGTAATACTGGTATTTACGGTCAGCTTCTTCTTCTCACGTAAAGCGTTTAAACCTTTCCGTGATATTATTGCACGCGTAAAAAGTATCGGCGTGGAAAACCTTTCGCTGCGTTTGCAGGAGAAAAAAGGAAAAGACGAAACCGCCGAACTTACCCGCACGTTTAATGGCATGCTCGATCGCCTGGAAACCGCCTTCGATATTCAGAACAATTTCGTGAGCAATGCTTCGCATGAACTGCGTACGCCGCTTACCACCATCATCGGTGAAGCAGAGATCACCCTCTCCCGCGCACGCACGCCTGAAACGTATCAGGCCGCTCTGCAAGCCATCCTCAAGGAAGCAGAAAAACTGGAGGCGCTTACTACGGCTTTGCTGAGCCTTGCGCAATCCGGTTTCAATAAGAAAAAAGAAAACCTTGCACCCATACGTCTCGATGAATTGTTATTTGATATCCATGCCACCATCAGCCGGATCGATCCCGACAACCAGGTGCGTCTTCACCTGCAGGATATTCCACTGGACGATTCAAAAATGACGGTAACCGGCAATGCACAATTATTAAAACTTGCCATCAGCAATATCATTCTCAATGCCTGCAAATATTCCAATAACCAGGATGTGATTGTACGGCTAAGCTACCAAAGCGGCTTTGTGGTGCTCGTTGTTACGGACATCGGCATAGGCATTCCCGATGCGGAATTACAACATGTGTTCGTACCCTTTTTCCGGGCTTCAAACACGGGTTCGTTCAAAGGTTATGGAGTAGGGCTTCCTCTTGCACTTAATATTATACGTCAGCACAACGGGCAGATCCATGTTGCCTCTGAAGAAGGCAAAGGCACGATTGTAACAGTACAGTTGCCTGTTATGACAAACGCGTGATCGTTCTTAGGCAATTCTTATTTCTTTTTTAATGTAAGCTAATGCAACCTTTAATCGGTTGTAAGATCAGCAACGCAAATTTGTATTGTTAACCTGATTGAGTTAGTTGTCATTTAAAAAAGAAAAAGAGGTTATGAGAAACGTCTTAATCCCTACAGATTTCAGTATTGAATCTCTCCAATTGGTAGAACGTGCCGTTGCTGCACTGGACGATCAATCCATGAATATTATTTTGTTTCATGCATTTGACATTCCTTCACATGCGCCGGATATGCTGGGGTCCAGCCGTCGTGTGCCTTACGCGCATCTGCTGACGGATGAATTCCGCAATGCATGCCGCCGCATTAAAACCTCCAATGCGCGCACTGTACAAAATATTCATATCCGGCATTTTTATGGTAACACCGTTGCCGTGTTCCGCAATTACATCGATGCGCATGATATCGATATGATCATTTGTCCGGAACCCTTTGTGTTCAGAGCGGTTTCCGATCAGAGTGTGAATCCGGAGTCGTTATTCCGCAAAAGCGGTATACCGGTACTCACCACGCTGGCAAAACGCCGTACCGTTATTCAAAGTGCTGCGCCGTTGGCGGAAGCTGTGGCGGTACTGATCAACTGATCAGGTTGCATTGACAAACTATTTTTTTGCTTTATGGAAACAAAGGTGGAGCGGCTCCGGACTGACCGGGGCCGATGACCACTGATGCGTGCAGAACGAACCTGTAAATTTTATGCTGTTAAAAAAGAACATACCGTTTTCTTATATCATGGGTAAGATCAAGCATGAATTGCTTTTCATTACCCTGTATACGATCCTCATTGCGATCCTGTACGAGAATTTTCATTTCACCCGTATTTCCATTCCCATTGCCATTCCGGCTATCCTGGGTACGGTGATCTCCCTGCTGCTCGGCTTCAGGAGTAACCAGGCTTACGACCGCTGGTGGGAAGCCCGGCACATCTGGGGTGCCATCGTAAACGATTCGCGTACACTGGCCCGGCAGGTGTTGTCTTTTACCGAAGTGGTATACGAGGGTGACGAGGTTCATGCCTTCCGTGATAAAATGATCCGCCGTCAGATGGCCTGGTGTTATGCACTGGGGCAAATGTTGCGCGGGCAGAATGCTACCCGCGGCCTGGATAAATACCTGACCCGCCAGGAAATGGATTTTATCCGTCATTACGATCACGTACCGGGTGCTTTGCTGGAATTGCATGCACGTGATTTGCGTACAGCCCTCAACGAGGGTTGGATCAACCGCTTTCAGCAGGTGGAGATCGACCGCACGCTCAGCCGTCTTTGTGACGCGATGGGCAAGTGCGAACGGATCAAAAACACCGTGTTCCCGGTGACCTACAGTATGTATATCCATTTCTCCATGCTGCTGTTCATCGCGCTGTTGCCTTTTGCGGTGATCCAGTATTTCGGTTTGCTGGAAGTACCGGTAGTGGTAGCTATTGCTACTTCGTTCCTGCTGATCGAAAAAATGGCGATCCATCTGCAGGAGCCTTTTGAAAACAAACCGACTGATACACCAATGACCACTATTTCCCGGAATATCGAACGGAACCTGGCGCAGATGCTCAGGGACCAGGAGATCCTCGAGGTGAAAGAGACCAATAAGTTTTATGTGCTTTGACCCTTCATCTCCGGGTCATTGATGAAGACCCATCCCCCGGTTGTTCTCTACTCCGGGGCCCAGGAAAGCTGCCGGCAGGAGACCCTTCTGCCGGTTTTTTTATCACACTTGCGAAAGCCGGTTTTTCAGCAGATAAACCCCAAACTTTCTAACCCATTATTTGTTGTACCAGTGGGCTTTAAGTACCTTTAGCCCTTTAGGAATTATTCATTTTTTACGAAATACATTGTCATGGGAATACTCAAAGACAGGTTTAAGGCCAAGGCAGATCAGATGTCGGCCGAGATCAAGGATATCTTGAAAGAACATGGTTCCAGGGTGATCGGGGAGGTGCAGCTGGCCCAGGTTTACCAGGGCATGCGCGGTATCACCGGCCTGGTAACCGAAACTTCTCTGCTGGATGCTCAGGATGGTATCCGTTTCCGCGGTTATTCAATCCCCGAACTCCGTGAAAAGCTGCCAAAAGCCCCCGGAGGATCCGAGCCTTTACCCGAAGGTCTTTTCTACCTGATGCTGATCGGCGAACTGCCGACAGAAGAAGATGTGCAACATGTTACGGCTGTACTGCAACGCCGCAGCCAGGTGCCTTTGCACGTGTTCCAGGCCATCGAAGCAATGCCGCTTACTGCCCATCCCATGACACAACTGACCGTGGCGGTAATGGCACTGCAAACCGAAAGCCAGTTTGCGCGCCGCTATGCAGCAGGCATGAGCAAAAAAGATTATTGGGAAGCTGTGTTTGATGATTCGATGGACCTCATTGCACGCCTGCCCCGCGTAGCCGCTTATATCTATCGCCGCAAATACAAATTCGGCAGCCACATCGAGCCGAATGGCCTGCTTGACTGGGCCGGCAACTTTGCCCACATGCTCGGCTTTGAAGACGATGGTTTTAAAGAACTGATGCGTTTGTATATGACCATTCACGCCGACCACGAAGGTGGCAATGTGTCTGCACATACCACCCACCTGGTAGGTTCCGCACTCAGCGATCCCTATCTCTCCTTCGCTGCTGGTCTCAACGGTCTCGCGGGTCCCCTGCACGGACTGGCCAACCAGGAAGTGATCAAGTGGATCTTCGAGATGCAGGAACAATTGAAAACCGATAGTCCCACTCCCCAGCAGATCGAAGAGTATGTACGCAAGACATTGAGCGAAGGAAAAGTGGTACCTGGTTACGGCCACGCCGTACTGCGTAAAACAGATCCGCGCTTTACCGCACAAATGGAATTCGGGAAAAAGCACATGCCCGATGACAAACTCGTACAGACCGTTTGGAATGTATATGAAACAGTTCCACCGATCCTGCAGTCACTCGGCAAGGTGAAAAATCCATGGCCCAATGTTGATGCACACAGCGGTGCGCTGCTCGTGCATTTCGGTATGAAAGAATATGATTATTACACGGTGATGTTTGGTGTAAGCCGCGCACTCGGTGTATTGGCCAGCCTCTGCTGGGATCGCGGATTAGGATTTGCAATCGAGCGTCCTAAGTCCATTACAACCGACCTTGTGAAGAAGTGGATCAAAGGAGAAGACCAGATATGGGGAGATTAAGCCCCACTATGATAAGCGTAAAACCCTGTTTCTTAACAGGGTTTTTTGTTTGTAGGTGCAGATAAGCGTGTGTCGCCGCAGAACCTTTTTGGTACGGTTTTTTGAGGAGTAGGAGAAGAACGCACTGATTCCTTAACTTTAAAAATAATAGATTATGACTAACAAAAACAAAGTATTGCTGGGCATCCTGGGTGCTGCTGCAGCAGGTGTTGCTATAGGATTGTTGATTGCTCCTGAAAAAGGAAAAGACATCCGCAAGAAAATCAAGCAAACAGCAGGCGACTGGGCTGATACCGTAAGCCATCTGTTTCACCGCGGCGAACGCGAACTCGAAAATGTAAAAGACAAAGCACGTAGTGCAAAGAGCGCCGCTGAAGACAAAGTGAACCGCATCAAAGAAAGCCTTAGTTAATGCACATCATACAAAAGAAGGTGCCTGTAAATATGCAGGCGCCTTTTTTTAAGGTGAAAATGTGCAAATAGTGAATAAGTCAATAAGTGAATGGGAATAGTTAATATGACTACTTAACTTACAACTTATTACTTAAAACTTACAACTCTCTCATGGAAGAACTGAAAGAAAAAACTGCCGACCTGGTTGATCATTTAGAAGATATTGCCGATACCTACTACCGGCTTACTATCATCAATGTAACCCAGAAAGCAACGAATATTGCCTCCACGGTAGTAGTGGCTGTACTATTGTGCGGACTCGCGATGTTTGTATTAATGTTCCTCGGCGTGGCACTCGGTGTCTGGCTTGGCGATCTTGTACAAAGCAGAAGCCTGGGCTTCTTATTGGCCGCGGGCGTTTACCTGCTCGGTCTGCTCATCATTCTTGCCATGCGCAAGACAATTATCTATCCCTTTATCAGAAACTTTATCGTAAGAAAAGTGTATGACTAGACCTATACAAACATACGACGACCTCGTAGCCGAAAAGCAACGGTTGAAAGATCTGCTCAAGGCGCAGAAGGAACTCATTCACCAGGACGTGCAGGATATCAAAGCTGAACTGGAACCCATCCGCAGCGCTATCAATGTTGCAGGAAAATTCTTTTCACGTGATGCCAGTAATCCTTTGGTGAATCTCGGAATCAATCGCGTCATCGATTTTGTAATGAAGCGTGTGCTTCTTTCCAAAACCGGATGGTTCGCCAAACTCGCTGTTCCTTTTATCATGAAAAATTATTCTTCGCACTTCGTGGAAGAAAACAAAGGCAAATTGTTTAGTTGGATTACCTCGCTTTTCAGCAAAAAGAAAAATAAAAGCGGGCAGCACGGGGAGGAAACGGATGAAGAAGAACTCGACGATCTGGAAACAGGCGAAGCTGCTTCAGATACACGGCCGACCTTGTAAGTAAAAATTCAAAATTCAAAAGTCAAAAGACTTGTTGGATAAGGCAATAAGTGAATAGGAGTATTTAACTTGAACTTACTACTTACAACTTAATACTTCACCGGACGGGCAGCCCGAATTTGCGGGCTCCTTCTCTTATAAAGCGGTCTGCCTCCGCACTGCCATCCGCGCAAATCACATCGATCGGCTTTCCTAATTTTTTTGTAACAGGATTAGTATTGTCTACCCACACAACGCCGCCGCGCGTAGCAACCGGTCGTTGTGGTGGCTGCACCACACATGCGCCATCGTCAAACATACCCACCTGTGTACGATCGGTCACAAAAGATCCCCCTATACCTCCGTGTGAAGTATAAAAGTATTTCTCTTCATAATATTCCGCTTTGTATTGCGTGGACGTGTTGCTGAAATAAGTCCGCGATCCGACCTCGGGATGACGGCGGGCATGGAAAACATATTTGACATTTTCCACTGTCTCTCCGTCAAGGCAAGGCTGCCGGTCTACCGAATCATACAATCCTAAAAAATAAACCTGGATCAGCGGGCTCAGCATGCGTGCCAGCACTGTAGCGATGAGACCACCGCGGCTATGCCCTACCAATATTACGCGAACCTGTTGATTATTGAGCGGCTGGCTCGACAACATCTGAGGAGTAACTCTTACAGGCACGCGAAATTCCTGCGTATATGTACTTGTATAAAAGCCGTGACTGTAGGCCTGCTGTTGCTGCTGCTGCATACAACTGTTTACGTCGAACATGTCCAGCGGCTTGTGGCCATTCATCATCCGGGGAAATAACACCTGCAGCCGATGCCGGATAAAATCGAGTGCTTCTTGGAGAATGGGAACGGAGTCGGTACCCCAAACCTTACTGCGCGGACCATCGTAGAACTTACGGTCTACGCCCATGGCGCCAAATTGGAAGTCGCGTACAAATTGAAATACATGGCTGTTACTACCATCCGGTTTGCGCCACTCAGACGAACCGGTACCATCTATTCCTACCACAATGAAGTGAGGAGAGCCGGGAGGGTTCATAAGCATCGATTTCAGCCGCACAGCAGCAAAGACCAAGCCATGGCCATAGGTTTCAGATTAAAAAATCTGCGGTTCCGGGATTAATTTTTACCGATTTCAAAAAAACTGGCGTTGAATTTGTATAGAAGCAGGTGACAAAGCCCCAGCATTGCCGAATCAAGACAATCTCTTTTGACCGTGGCAGATGCGTTTAGCGATCTCATTCTTTTCCTGTAATCCACGGTCATGAATATTGAGTTTTACGCTTTACCCATTGCCTTACATTCTGTGCCTTCAGGCAAAACACTTACCCGGTGTTCGCTGAAGCAATCCATTGCACATAACCTGCACCTGATTCTCACTTCTACCTTTAATAGCCTTTCCTCCGACGATCAGTTCGGTTGCCGCATATGGGACGCCGATTTCGATAACATCAGCAATCAGAATAAACAGAAGGAAGAAATCATCCACAGCATACAACAGGTGATCGGCCGTTATGAGCGCCGCCTTACACAAACACGCGTCGAATTGAGATTGCAGCAGGAAGAAGCTGAGCCCCGCCAGGCCGGCACACGCGTGAAGAAAAAACTTTCCATCGTTATTACCGCACATATACAACTGACCAACGAACCGATCGTTTACCGCGATCATTTTTTTGTCAGTCCATTATCTTACGATTTATAAACCTTATGTCTGAAAGCAGAGAACATATCCGCAACCGTATGCTGCAGATGGCAGCCCGTAGCTGGGGTTACCCTGAAACGGAAGCCGAAACCAGCTTCGACCCACTCGTAGGCCTGTTGCTTTCCGTGCAGGCAGCCGAGTTCGAACGCGTGTCCGCAGAGATCCATCAATCCCGCGCACGCGTACTCGAACGCATGGTGGAATTACTTTCTCCCGAAACACTTACCGGTCCTTTACCTTCGCACGCCGTACTGGCCGCAGGCACCTTGCAGGATAACGTGAGCGTATCACCACAGGAGCAATTTGTATTGACACAAAAGTTACCTGCAGAAAATGGCGGCCAGCCCCGCACACGCGACCTCTTCTTTACACCAACGGGCCATTTCGCCGTCAACCGCAGCAATATCCGTTATGTGGCTACCGCAGGTAAATTTTTTCAACTGCATCCCGGTGCCGGCAAAGAGTTGCTGGCTTATAATTCCGGGGAAGGACTGGGCGCTACAGAGTTCTGGCTGGGTATCGATCAGGCCGGTGTTTCACTCGATAATGCACAGTTTTATTTCCAGATACGCAACGAAGTATTGCGCGATTATTTCTATGCACAGTTGCCTGCCGCTACCTGGTATGCCGATGCCCAAGCTTTACATACCCATTCCGGATTCAACGATCCGCGTACAGCCCACACAAAACTGAATGTGGAAGAACTGCTGCAACAACCCGGCAGCATCCGCCACAGCGTATTGCGCGACATCAACGAATTATATAAATCTTCTTTCATCACCATCCGTGATGAACAACAATACACGGCTGGTTTGTCCGGCACACCCACGCAACTCGAACAGGCATTTTCCATTCAAAGCAAAAACCTGATAGAAACAGACGGCTTGCGCTGGATCCGTATTGTATTTCCCGAAAACGTAACAGCCGAAATGCTCGAAGATGTCAGTTGTTATATGAATTGTTTTCCGGTAGTGAACCGCCGCCTGCAGGAAATCACTTACCGCATGCAGGAACTGGTCAACATCATTCCTTTACTTACCGACGACCTTTATTTTGACCTCGAAGAAGTAACAGACCAGGATGCACATCCGCTGCATGTGCGTGAACTCGATGGTAACAACCCTTCGGGCCTGCATATTTTACTCCGCTCCGGCGGCGTAGGCCGTTTTGATGAACGTGACGCCGCTTCCATGATCGGTCAGGTGCTGCAATTGCTGCGCGATGAAAGCGCGGCATTCTCCAGGCTGGGACGTGATTTTGTTGCAGGTGAAGTGAAACAATTGCAGCAGATTGTGAACCGGCTCGAACAACAGATGCGGCAGAAGAACTGGCTCACCGAACGCACGCCGTACCTGCTGATCCGCAGCCGCAAGCAGGAAGAAGTAAGACATTTATTTGTAAAATACTGGTCCGTCAACGGACGGGCCGCCAATGATATAAAAGCCGGTACTCCGCTGATGCCTTATCGCTCCGGTGCGCTCGATCACAACCGCATCGTATTACTTACCGCCACGCGCGGTGGCCGCGACCGCCTGATGACCGCCGATGCTATTACGGCTTATAAAAGTGCCGTGCTTTCCCGCGACCGCGTGATGAGCCTCGAAGATGTGCGCCTGTTCTGCATGCGCGAGCTCGGACAACGCGTAAGCAGTGTCGATGTACAAAAAGGCGTAATGGTATCGCTCAACGAAGCAGAAGGGTTTGTGAAAACGATTGATGTAACAATCCGCCTGCACCGTAAAGACTATCGTGAAGCAAGAGAACGCAATGAGATCGTTGCCTGGGAAAAAGACCTCGCTTTCCGCCTGGCCGACCGTTCACTCGCTTTGATGCCTTACAGAATATTTATTGAAGAAGCAGCGTAACAATATGGACAACGAAGCAATATTGATACAATGGATGGAGGAATGCCGCAATGGCCGGGCGGATATCCGTACCGAAACCCTGGTGGCACAGGCCCTGCAGCAAGGTTTGCGGCTCCGTGATGTGCTGGCTTCCAACAGCGGTTTTTTCCTGCGCGAATATGCTCCGGACCTGCTGGATATAACATTGGAAGGTTCGCAGCCTTACCGCTCTTATCTGCAACTCGAATTATCCCGCCCGGGCTTTTATGATATGTTGCCCGAAGGGATGTTTTTTCAACCAGGACAAAACGGCGATGAAGTATTGAACATGGCGCAGTCTTCACGCAATGGAGCCATCCGCGAAAAAGAAATCCGCAAGTTCTTTCGTCCTTTTGAAAATGAGTTCTTTTACCAGCAGGTACAACTGGAAAAAAATGAAGCCGCTTTGTTGGGTGGCTGGCAGGAAGGTGCGTTGCAGGAGTTTTTCCGTACCTTCTGGAATATACCGGATGGTTTGCCATCCGCTACGGTGGCTTCCTTACTGGTGCTGATCCCTTACGCACATAAAATTGCCGGCGATAGGGAACTGATGCAGGATTGCCTGCGCTCCCTGCTGCTGGAAGAAGTAAAGGTCGTACGCCGCTACAGTGAAGAAGAACCTGTTCCCGCCGGACTCGGAGGACTGGAATTGGGCCGTGATATGATTTGCGGCACCACGTTCCGCGAAGATTACCCGGTGCTGGAATATGTAATAGGTCCTTTGCGCAACAGCAGGGTGACACAATATACCGAAGGAGGCAGCCATGCATTGATTCTGGAAACTTTCAACAGATTCTTTGCACCCGTGGAAGCCGATATTATATTTACCGTAGAGATCAACCGCAGCGAAGCGGATATGACATTGAATGAAGAAAGTGAAATAGTGTTGGGATATTCATCTGTTTTATAAAATCATTACCACCACCTAAGAATAGCGCAACAATGATGGAAAAATGGTTAACACCTGATATCGGACGCTTGTTTTCAATACTGGGCATCGGCTTCATCAGCCTGGCTGTGGTTATGGGTTTTGTGGTGAACAAAATCCGTGGTGCATTCAAGCCTTTTGCACGCAACACGCTGATATATGTAGTAGTTGCCGCTGCCATTATCGGGCTTACCGGTTTTGTAATGGCTCTCTCCTGGTTCAATAGTTACCTGCAATATTTTATACTGATGCAGGGATTGTTTCTTGCTTTCGGTATCGTGAACGTATGGAGTATGCGCCGCTTTCTGAAATGGGTGGATGCAGATTCATTCTGGGCCGAGATGCTGTTGTCACTGGCCATTACCCTGCTGGGCTGTATCTTCTTCATCATGACCTTCCGCGTGGTAAACAGGGAAGGACTGGAATTCGCCATGGCTACGGCCGGCCTTTGTTTCCTCCTGCCGCGCATTGTTTACCAGACCTATCTTACAGCCCTCGACATCCGTCCGAAAATTTTGCGCCAGTGGCATTATCCGGTACATGAATCGGTGGCAGAACCCGACCTGGGCAAACTCCGGAACCTGCTGGTGATCAGTTTTGAATTTCAGAAAAAACCTACCGATAAATATTTTACCAATTTCCGCGCGAAAGCACCGGTGGACATGGAGTTTGGTCAGTTGTTCTATTATTTCATCAATGACTACAACGACCGTCACGCCAACGACACTATCCGTTATGTGAGTGAAAGCGGCGCGCCATCGGGATGGATTTTTTATAAAAAACCCAAATGGTATCATCTCATCACAAGATACATCGATGCAGACCGGACCATTTTTGTCAATAAGATAAAAGAAAACGATATCATCATCTGTAGTCGCATATCATAAACCGAAAATCAAGACACATGACCGATCCGAAGGAATTTCTCTACGTCAACTGGGTTGACGGCATGAAGATCAACAAGACGCATTTTATCGGTGATCAGCAGGCTGCGGTCTACCGCGAAGCTCAGGGTAATACGATCCTCCTGAACGACCATAATTATGGTTTGCTTCCCTTGCCTGCCTTGTCGGAGGGCATCAAACTCTGGCTCAATGCCGATAACCAGCATAACGTTACGTTGCGCGTAATGGATTGCCGCATGGTTACCCGTGGCGGACATGTGATCGTGCTGCAACAGGACACCGCGCTTTCCTCCGTAGAACTGCAGGCCGAAATTCCGGGACTGAAAACAAGACTCGAGGCTTCCGGCGGCCAGAAGATATTTTATTATATCGTATTGGCCGTTGATCCCTATGCGCGTGTGGCGGTAGGACAGGCTACACGCGAAACGCCTCCGCGGCTGCCGCATGTCATTTCCCAATATTCCCTGCACCTGATGCCGGTGGATGAAACCAATCCGCACAGCCTCGGCGGATACCAGGTGCCTGTAGGACGTTTGATCGTGGAAGAACAACGCGTGAGTCTTGACGAAGAATACATTCCGCCGGTGGCCGCCGTTAACGCACACCAGAGCCTGCTGGAAGTACACGCTGCCACGGAATTGTTTTTAGGAAAAATGGAACGTTGGTCCTTGCAGATCGTTCAAAAGATCCTGCAAAAAAAACAAGACAACGACCTGGCCATTTCCGTACAGAAAATTTGTGAAAATGTACTGGTATATCTCGCAGCCCAAACACCATCCCTGCGTCCCGCCTTTCTGCATCAGCCGCCGGTTCACCTCATCGGCAGTGTAAGCGGTTTGGCCAGACTGATCAAGAATTCATTGGACATTTTCCTGGGAACGATCAAGGAGGAACTCATCAACTACCTCACCGAATGGTGTGGTGTGTCGCAGGGAGAAGTGGAAAGCAGTATCACCGAACTGTGTAACAATAATTATCATCACCTCGATATCAAAACCTCGATCGACCGGCTCGAAGACTTTACGCGTACCATGTCGCTCGTATTCTCCAGCCTGGCAGGTCTTGATTATATCGGTAAGAAACGCGAAACCGGCATCTTCGTTAAAGAGCAGGCCATTCTGCCTGACGCCGATTTCCAGGAAAAAAGACGCAACAGTTTCCTGGCTGAGTAAATCTGTTTAACCTAAACAACGAACCAATGGCTCAAGTACTGAATGCACGAGAAAGAAATCACGCCTTCTGGAAATTCCTCGCCTTCTTTTTACTGGCTGTGCTGATGATTGTCGGCGCGGTATATTTCGACACACGCATTCCGCATAAGGATAATGAAATGCTTCGCGAAGAAGTAGGCCGCTATCGTACGCAGGCGCAGGCTCAGGAAAAATTTGTCAAGAACATGGACGATGCCAAAGTGATGATCGATTCGTTGAAGAAGCCCGGCACCAACCTGGTGTACCTCAACCAGCAGATCGCGGCTAAAATACGCGAGCTGTCCGATCTTCAATACAAAGACAGCAGTATGTATGCCCGGTTGAATAAAGATGTGATCGATGTATTTCTCCGTTACCAGGAGGCGGTGAATCAAACCGTGTCGATGGGCAACGTGCCGCAGGAGCTGAACGAGTACAAAACGAAGTATGCCGAAACGCAGCGTGACCTGCAGAATGCATTAAGAGACCTGGATATGTGCCGCAGAGCGAATAACGCCGCTACGGATTTTTAGCGGTAGCATGGTTGGGAGGCGTTTTGAGTTTTACTCTTCCCGCCGCCACATATTTAGACTTCCAGTAAGGTTCATCCAAATTGGCAATGCTTACACCATAAGTGGAGGAAGAATTGACGAACCGCCGGTTGCCGAGATAAAGTCCGACATGTGAAATCACTTTGCCTTTCATGGTGCGGAAGAAAACGAGATCGCCTTCCGCTAAATAGTGACGGCTGCCGAAGGGTTCTATATTATCGGTGAAAAATTGTTGAACCGAGGTGCGTGGAATTTCGATGGCATATACATCAGAGAGAAGGCGCTGGATGAAAGCGGAACAGTCGATGCCTTTTTTGGTAGTGCCGCCCCAGAGATACGGCGTATGCAGCCAATAGTCGATAAAGCGGTAGAGTTTGAGATTGAGTGCACTGTCCGGTGGTGTTTTGAGATAACCCGAATACTTCGCCTGAATGGCCTGGTCCTCGGCAGACAACACCGCCTTGGGTTCCGGTACCGCCGCATAAAGCGTGTCTTCTGTTTTGATGATAATGGTACTGTAATCCTTCTGCGCTTTGCGCGATGAATGGCAGGAAAATTGAGTGAAGGCCACGAGGCTGAGAACGATAAGAGTAATGGTTCGCATGAGAGGTTGTTTGATAGTTACCACGTTCATTATAAAACCGTAGCGGGTTTCCCGAAACCAATAACATACCAAATTTACGAATTGCTGTTAAATCTGATTTTATGCCTAAAAGAAAATTAACAGGATCCTACCTCGACGAAAAAGTTGTGTTGTCGATGATCGCCGTGGCCGTCGTATCCTTTTTTGTTATGGCATATAAATTCAAGACGCACAAGCCTTGCGGCGATTTTACCATCAACAGTTATGCGTTGCATTATCACGCAGGCGAAGTGGTTCGTTTTGAAACGACCAGTAAGAATTTCTCCCGCTGGCGTTGGAATTTCGGTGACGACCAAAGTAATGAAACAACAGTCGGTTCGGTAGCGCATGCCTATGATGTGCCCGGCGAATACACGGTGACAGTAACCGTTGACGGCGGTTGTACCGAATACAGAACGGTGCTGATATCGCCGGCTCCCGTGGTGAAAGACCCTCTGCTGACACCGAAAATCTTGTGTCCCCAATCTGCTGAAGTCGGCAAGCCTGTTGTGTTTTCCGACAGCACTGTTGGTGCAGGTCAGTGGGAATGGCGCTTTGGTGAAACGGCCACCATCGATGCCACCAGCCGGTCAGCCTCTTATGTATATACTTCCCCCGGATTGAAAACCGTTTCGCTGATCGTAAATAACGATCCGCGACAGACCGCTATCTGCAAGATTGTAGTGAACACACCCGCGCCGGATCCATTACCCAAACAGGCACCCAAGCCATCGGGTGGAGGAGGTGTGATCATCGTTCCTGCCAAACCCAGTACCAGTCCGTTGAATGAACAGTTGCCCACTACTTCGCAACCCGCAGCGCCGCCCCAGATCGTGCGCGCCCCGGATATCTCACGCGAACAATTTGAAACGGAATTGAAAGCGGTAGCGAATGGCTACAAGAACGCCGAAAGTTTTGCCAAATACCTCTGCGACAACCTCAATATACAAGTGAGTCTCAACGGTTCCGAAGTCACTTTCACCGAATTATGTAACAAGATCGCATCATTGAAAAGCTCCAAGAAGATCAAGCGGTTAAATGTACAACTGGTGAAAAACGAGCGTTCCAACTGCATCGTGGCGCTTGTCGTAAATCTCAAAAAACGCGAGAACCTGCTTGAGAAAGTGTTTTAGAACATTTTGATTATTATCGGAAAAAACCCTCAATTATTGTTTGTGGCATAATTCCTGTTTGGCAATTGGCGAGTTAAACCTCATTCATATTCAGAAGCTTGACTATATATGAACGACGAGTTTCCGTCAACAGAAATTTTTTGTTGCTATAGCTAGTTCGTTTATCTTGTATACACAAGCTACTCTTTAAAACCAACGCTAAAGAGCATGCCACAGCTTGAATCATATGGAATCGACGGCCATGATTTCTTCGAATCACCGTATGAAAAAGTTGTGGAGATCCCTTTTAACCGCGTTTTATTTACCGGTAAGTTTACCGATGTAAATCCCACCAAACCGGAGCTCGCACAGGAGGTGCGCTCCCTTTCTCAGTTGTTTGAATATTATAAACCCATTGTAAAGGTTCCCTTCCGCAATGCGGCAGGAAAGACTTTCGCTGAATCATTCCGGTTTCATTCGATCGATGATTTTGCAATACGGGCAATGGAAGGTCAGAGTAATTATATAAGTGCATTGGAAAGGAAACGGACGCAACAACAGAAAATGGTGCGTCAGCTTCGTTCCAATACACAACTACAACAGGTACTCAACGATCCGGAGCAGCGGGAAGCGCTCCGCGAGAAACTGTTATCGTTGTCTAAGAAAATGAAACGCTGAGCATTATATATTAATATGCAATCAACAGCAACCTATACTGACACCATCGGCGATCAACTGCAGTCACTGCTGCAGACACTCTTCAATGATGTGAGTATCTTTTTAACGGAAGATCCGGTAACAGGTGAACTGTCTTGCGTATCTGAAGAAAAGGATAGCGCTGCCGCACTGGAACAACAATCAGCTATACAATTATGGACGGCATTGCTGCAGGAGAAAGGCACTGTAGAACAACTGATCGGCTATTGCCACGAAGAGCTTTATGCTACAGAACAGGCACTGATACTGGCCCGCAAACAATTGCTTGAAGCGGTGAGGCCAATTGAAACAGGCTACCGCAGTGCGGCCATGTTTTTTGAAAATGCCGGTGAACAGGAAGTTACACATGCAGTTTTTATGAATGCTTCGCTGGAGCAGCTAAGTGATGCAGACAATGTTTCGTTTTTACAGGCCGTAAGCAAAGAGTTCATTGATAAATATGACCGTCTCGATCTGAGTGATAATTACAGCATGCTGGTGATACCCGGATACCTCGGAAGTACGGCGGCTGTTGATCGCTGGGCGAAAGTGGCACATGCCAGCAAGGTAATGCTGATCACAGATTTTGCCAACCTGGATAAGCCGGATGACGTGATGGAATTGTTTGACGAAGCCGGGCTGACAGGTCCGGATGTGTTCCGGTCGAATGTGATCATGACCTGCAACTGGCTGGTAGGCCGCGGGCGATATACTATATATGGAGAAGAAGAACATTTATATATACCACCTTCGGCGGCACTGGCCGGAAGGCTTTACAAAACGGTAATGTCGCAGGTAGTAGCCGGCCGGCGTTTTGGCATCATTCATGACGCACGGGGCGTGAGGTTTCCCTTGCGGAAAGAAGAAGTAGCCGGACTGGAAAAGCTGGGATTGATACCGATGGTAAAAGAACAGAACCAGATCATTGCATTCTCGGCGCGTACCTTGTTTACAGGAGAAAACCTTGGACTGCAAACCTACTCAGTGGTGCGTGTATTTGATTATGTGATTAAAGTATTGATGGATTATTTAAATCGTAAGTCCTTCGAAAACTTTAACTCACGCACCAGAAAGGAACTGAATGCCGAGATCGTACGTTTCCTGGATAACGTAACGGGAGCAGGCAAGCTCATTGAGAATTTTTCGATCAGAAGATTTGAACAGGATCCGGCAAGAAAGGACAGGGTGTACCTGGATATTCATCTAACACCTTATTTTCCTGCCAAAACATTTTTGCTCAAACTGGAAGGACATAAAGAGAAAGAAAGTCAGGAAAAAACGGATTGGACATCAAGATATCAACAGGAAGCAGCGTTTGCGTAAAGCCGGCGATCACAGGCGGGTAGTAAGTAGTAAGTAGTAAGTAGTAAGTAGTAAGTAGTAAGTAGTAAGTGAATACAGAAGTATTGACTATTCACTATTCACTATTCACTATTCACCCGCTTCACAACCATGTTTTTATTTTTTATTGGTCTTTATACCATTTATTTTTTAACCTTAAATCTCACATTTATGTCATTCAAAGCAAAACTGAAAGTGGCGGGAGCCGAAGTAAACGTGCTTAACTGTCACTATGCAATGAAACAGGAAACCGACGCAACAGGTCGTCCTTCTTCTATCACAAGAGGCGGTAAGATCACCCTGACCGTAGAGTCTACCGGTGATACAAAGTTCTTCGAGTGGATGTGTAACAACTTCGAAAGAAAGGACGGATCGATCGTATTCTACAAAAGAGATTCTGAAGCTACCATGAAGGAGCTGAAGTTCACGGAAGGATACCTGATCGAGTACCGCGAAAATTATGACGCGGGTGGTGCTAATCCCATCACAGAGACATTCACCATCAGTGCCCGTGAAATGTCAGCAGGCAACGGTTCTCACGCCAACGAATGGGTGAAGAACTAATAAGCTCTTATTATGCAACAGGCAGTTTTTAACTGCCTGTTGTTTTCCACTCAACCATTCCAAGCGGCCGTTTTCCGGCCGGAATTTTTAAAGCATTGGTGTATGTCATTTATTGCAAAACTTACGATCGACGGGGAGGACAGCAATGTGCTCTATTGCAATTTCCGGTTTACACAGGTAACCGATGCAACAGGCCGGCCCTCATCCAAACCTCAGGGAGGTTCTATTGCACTCACCGTGGAAAGCACCGGCAAAGCTGATCTCTTCGATTGGATGATCAGTCCCACGCAGACAAAAAGTGGTATCATCACTTTTTACCGGCGTGATACGATGAGCAAACTCAAAACGCTCAATTTCTCCGACGCACATTGCGTCGACTACCAGGAAGAATACCGCCACGACGGACAGTTTCCCATGCAGGTAACGGTATTACTCAGCGCAAAAGAACTTAAGCTGAACGATTCCAGTTTCAAGAACAACTGGCCGGGTTGATTTTTATCTCCCTTCGATAAACGCAAGTCACAATGGAAGAATCAGGTCACTACTACACCGTCTACTACACGTCACTGGCAGCAGGCTTCGACGAGAAGCTCGCTTACCGCCATGCTGTGCTGGCCCAGATGCCCGATGAGGTAGCCTGGTTCGATGCCGCGCATATTCATATACTTTATTGCAAAACGCCTGCAAGCCGAGCCTTGTCTTCTACTCAGTCTTCCGCCTCAGGCGGAGGCCAGTCGATATGGGAACGCTCGCGCAATTTTGTATCCGATCAGATCGACCGCGTAACGAAACCCGTACGCGAGGGTCTGAACGACAGGGAAACAAATCTCGGCGGCGCCAGCCAGTCGATCCCCAATGACTGGCGGCATTCGGTGGAATACAATCTGCACGCACTTGCACCCAATAATGCAAGCAACCTTGTACGCAGTTCTGATTTCCAACGGAAAAAAACAACAGAACAACTCGATGCAGAACATCCCGCTTCATTGAAGTTTGGTATGTTGTTGCACAGGCTTGGCGACTCCTACTCGCACAGCCGTATCGAGAACTCAAAAGAAATGTATACCGTCAGTACGCGCGATACACGTTGGGATTGTGTGCCGGTAAAAGGTTTAAAAGATGACAACCTCGGACACGGTACGCACCTGACTTTTCCCGACAATCCGCTACTGCGCCAGGGAATTTTCTTCCTGTATCTTTTTAACCTGTACGAAGTGATGCAGCGGAAAGTGCGGCAATATCCCAATCTCCGCCGCAATCCCGCTACCACGTTGAGTTTTGAAGAACTCAAAGCGCGTTACCAGAAAATGTTCAACGACACACTCTTTTCACCATCCAGCTACTTCAAAGATCCTTCTTTGAAAGAACAGCTGATGGAAGCCATCCGCCGCGATTGTCAATCCACACTGGGTGTGCAAATGGAAAGTTACCGGCCGGAACGTTTTCAGACACAAACATTACAGCAGTTCCTCGATCAGCATCGCGAACTCAACGATCTGAATATCGGCGAACAGAAACTGAAATCAACCCTGGAGTCCATGCGGCCGGAACTGACTCATGCAGATCAGATGACAGAGTTCTTCCAGTCGATGACACCCGATCAGCTCAAAGCCTGGCAACAGGCAGAGGCTGCAAAAGCAGGCATTAATTTGAATAACATAAACATGAATAACCTGTGGCCGGGCCGGTAGCATCCGGACATTGCCTATGATATAATTGTTGGCAAAAACCTGCTACCAGCCTCCCGGGTATATATTTTAAAACCATAAACGATACATTTTTTTATGGCGCAGCTCGTAGATAGCACAATCAGCATCAACGGAACTCCGATCAGCCAGTTCTCGTCTTTTACTCTGTCACAGGGTATATTTGAACACCACACATTCAGACTGATCTGCCCAGCCGAATCCGTTGACGGCACTTCCGGCGTATTCACTTCTTCGCGCGATATGATGGGCGCTACGCTCACCGTGCAGATCAAAGCCGACGATCTCTCTGGTGCACAACTCAAATTCTCCGGTGTCGTTACCCAGGTGGAAACGGCCCGCTTCGGCAGTTATCATGGTGATGTGGTGATCTCCGGATTCAGCCCCACCATCGTACTCGACAGCGGCCCGCATTGCAAAAGCTGGGAAAAGAAAGCCGTTAAAAATATTGCGCAGGATGTGCTGAAGTTTTTTCCGCAAAACCTGCTCAATCCCAAAGTAGCGCCGCTGTACCCCGAGACGCTTGCCTACACTGTTCAATACAAGGAAACTGCCTGGCAGTTCCTGCAACGTCTTTGTGCTACCTATGGTGAGTGGTTTTTTTACGATGGACAAAAACTGATCGTTGGCCCGCCCGCCGCTTCAGAAAAAGCCTCGCTGGTTTTCGGCAGCAACCTCAGCCGTTTCAACATGGCGTTGCAGGTACGCCCCGCCGATATGCAGATAATGGCCTGGGATTACATGAACAGTGAAGTATATACGAGCTCGCCCGATGGTATCGAGAACAAAGCCGGTCTTAACGATCTTGGCAAACACGTACTGCAGGCAAGCCGTACTGTGTACGGTTCTCAACCCAAATCCTGGAACAATCATTTCCTTACCAATAAAAAACAACTGGACGATGTAGTGAACATCCGTTCAGCCATGCGCAGCAGCAGTCATGTACGTTTCAATGGCAACAGTGGCCATCCCGGTGTGGCATTGGGCGGACAGGTAGAAGTATCGGGCAACAATGCCTTCGATGCCAGCTCTGAAGCCTATGGTGAGTTTACCGTCATTGCGGCCAATCACTTTGTGGATGGCCAGGGCAATTACAACAATGATTTTGTAGCCATACCGGCAAGCATCAAACTGCCGCCGGTATCGCCTTTCCCCGAACCGCATTGCGAAACACAAAGTGCGATCGTTACCGACAACAACGATCCGCGTGGTATCGGACGTGTGCGTGTTAAATATCACTGGATGAACGGTGCGGAGAAAAGTCCCTGGATCCGCGTGACCACTCCGCATGCCGGCGGTGGTAAAGGGATGTACTTCATTCCCGAAGTAGGCGAGGAGATCATCTCCGGTTTTGAAGGAGACAGTGCCATCAAACCTTATGTGGTGGGTGCGGTCTATCACAGCAAAGCCAACAATGCTTTTGGCAATGCCGGCAACGATGTAAAAGCATTGCAAAGCCGCAGCGGCAACAAAGTAGTGTTGAACGATAAAGACGGGAGCGTGTTCATCGAAGATCAGAATGGCAACAATATTCTGATCGACGGTAAGGGCAACCTGAATGTGTTCAGTAAGGAAACGATGACATTCACCTGCGGTGAAGATGGGCTGAGCGTTATTACCATGAAGAAGGACGGAACCATCGATATCATGGGTAAAAATGTGACGATCGTGGGTACCGAGTCGGTTACCGCCGCTTCCGGTTCTGAAAGTTCGAACTCCGGCTTCACCGTGGTGCCCGATTCCGTGGATGTACTCGGTAAGCAATCCGTCAACATTATGGGGGAAACAGAAACCAATGTTACCGGCGGCACCATCACAGTGGCGGCATCCGGCGACACCAACGTACAAGGTGCCAAGGTTAATATCAACTGATGATCCATGCAGGAGAATGCTGTTAAACAACGGGTGCGCCTTCTCGAGGCGTTATGGGAAGAAGAATCACGCCAGCCCGGGCGCGAACATATGCGCCTTGCCTGTATGATGGGTACCGGTACGGTCGACTACCGCATGATCAAAGGGTTTGTAATGGTACAAATGACCGAAGAAGCAGGTCTGCCCGACGTGTTCCTTTGCAGTCATCACCCATTCCGCTCCCCGGAAAACTACGGACGCCAATTGGTAAACGGCATGAAGGATTATATCGATGCCTGGAACCAACATGCACTCAGCGACGAACATGGCAAAGTGGAATGGTCACCCGAAGGTGACGAACAGGATGCTGATGAAGTTTATTTTACCCGTAACCTCAATAAACTCGCCGAATCATTACAGGTTACCGGCGAAGGCGAAGATTACCTGGTAATGGCCTTGATGCCGGAACCTAACTACGCGCCAACAGAATTTGTAAAATGGCTCGATGCCATATTGAAAGCAGGTGTGAGCGGCAAAGTCCGCCTGCTCATTTTCGATCTCTATGGTAGTCACTTATACGAAGGACTGGAGAAAAGCTATAAGGATATTTTCGTACGGCTTTATCCTGACCTCGACATGCCGGGTGCCATGAGCCAGATAGCCGAACAGGCCATGGTTACCGCTGTAAGGCCGGAAGACAAAGCCATTGCCTCCTTTCAGAAAAACTTGTTGGAATTAAACAAAGCGATCGGCCGTGGCGAAGAAAGAGATATTGAATTGTACCGCGACGAATGTTTGCGGATCGCTATTCAGCAACAATGGCCGCACATGGAAGCCGTGGTACATTTTTTCACACACGGCTATTTTATGGCCACCGAAAAATACGAACGTGCCGCTACAGAGATCGATCAGGCAATACGCCGGGCCGATGTGGCAGTAGCCGAAGCAAAGATCCAGGACAAGGCATTGATCGTACAATACAGGATCACCAAAGCCAATATGTTTTTGCTGCGCGAAAAATATGAAGAGGCAGAAAACGGTTATGCCGAATGCATCGAAAAGTATCGCGACAGTGGCGACAACGTGGTGCTCACAGGCATTCACCAGATGATGGGCATGTGTCAGCGCAAACAGGGAAAAGTAAAAGCCGCGCGCAAAACCTTTGCCGATGGCTGGTTGCTGGTGAAAGATGAAAAAGCTTATGTAGATGGTAATGCCATGTCGCGTTTCTATGCACAACAGATGATGAAAGCCGGCATGGACCGCATTGCTGAATACCGCGACTGGTTCGAAGACCTGGAAAAACGCTGGGGCAAACGCTGGTATATGCAAATGCCGGACGGCAAACAAAGCATGAAAAAAAGAGAGCAGCAGATATTCGACGATGCACTGCTGGTGGATCAATAAAAAGCACGTATGAAGTTTTCAAAACGATATTTTCTGATAGCGGCCATAGCAGGATTTTTTGGTTGTACCAATAAAACGCCTGCAAAAGATTTCTCCGGTTACCAACCGGCTGAAGGGAAAGTTTCTTATGTATATGGCGGGGCTATCAGAACCAAACGTGGTTATACGGACCCGGGTTATCGTGTGGTGTACACACCGCCTGGTACCGACAAGCCATTGACCGTGGATGCGAAACTGGTGTTAAAAGATTATGAGAAAGGCGAGACCGTTCCCATTTTCTACAACCCTGCCGATCCAGCGGATGTAGTGACGGATGTGAAATAAGTTTTTTTACTGGCAACCTCTGAAAAGCGTTATGGCATTACGTATTACAGTTCCCCCTCCGGTTAAGCAGCCATCCGTACAACCGATGACGGCTGCCAAGCATTTTGATATTGTGCTCGGCCTCGACTTTCACATGTTACGGGTGCCGTTCTTTATCACGCCGTGCCCGATCACGCCGTTTGGTGCATTGGTATTTGATCCGATGGATTACATCCACGTAACCATTCCGGCAATGCCCACTTATACCGAAGGCAAAGGCTTCTCGCTGCAGCCCGCGCCGATGGGAGGAACCGTTACGGTAAATGGTTTTTACAGAGGTGGCGCCACCACCAGCCTGCTCGGTATGCCACCGACCATGCCGCCGATCCCTGCGAAATTCAAAGGTGCCAGCGCCATCGCCAAAAAACTGAGCCTGCTGCACCTTGTACTACCCAAACCTTTATTCTGGTTTCCTTTTCTTGCACCACATGACGGACAGATCAGTATGGGCAGTTCAACCGTTATCTCCCAGGGCCTGAAGCAGAGCACGCACATGGATCCGGCCTGGAGCTGCAACGAGCTGGGAAAAATTCTGATGAACAGTCCCACGGCGCTTTACAACGACTATGCTACGCGCATCATGATCGTGCTGCCGCTCGGACGGCCTGTGATCGTTGGTGGTGCACGCGTATATCCCGAAATGGGATTGGCCGATCTGATCAATGCGCTGATCATGATGGGCATCCTGAAAGGTGGCGGCAAACTGGCGCGCAAAGGATTGGGCAAAGCGCTTACCAAACTCAACAAAGCACTCAGCAAGAAATTTCCGAAGTACAGCAAATTCGGTGCCCGCATACAACCGAAGTTGTGTAAATACCTTGGCGAACCAGTCGACGCAGCGAGTGGTCACATGGCCAGCCGCCTCGAAGGATTTTCATTACCCGGACCTATTCCGTTTACCTGGGAAGCAAACTACTACAGTGATACTGCTTACGAAGGAAGCCTTGGTAAAAGTATTATTCATACCTACGATATCAGTATGAAAATACTGGAAGAGGAAGGATTGGTATTGATCAACGACTCACACGGAAGAGGTATCGCTTTCTCCGCTTTGTCGCCCGGGCAAAGCGAATTCAACGCGGTTGAAAAATACCAGTTGCACCGCGATATCGACAATGGGGAGTATTATGTCAACAACAAAGAAGGGCTTTATTTTTATTTTCATAATGCGGCAGATAAAGACGGATTAAAACCTGTACGCAGTATCGTTAACCGCAATGGATTTGCCATCCGTTTTCAATACGATACCGACGGCCGCCTGAAAGAAATTACCGACAGTGCGGGCCGTCAGATATTGGTGCACAACGATGACAATGGCCGGATCGCTTCACTGGAAATTCCGCATCCATCGGGAGAAGGAACCTTTACGCCGATCGCATACACTTACGATGCAGAAGGCCGCATGATCCGCATGACGGATGCAGATGGGTACAGTGATGAGTTCGGATGGGATAAAAAATACATGGTAACGCGGAAATTCAAGGAAGGAACGGAATTCTCCTTTACTTATGACCGCGAGGGAAGATGTACGGCCGCAGAAGGACCGGAAGGTTTGTTCAGTTATTTCTTCGAGTACCAGCCCGGCCATACGATCGTTACCAACAGCCTCGGCAAAGAAAGCCATTACTATCACCGCAAAGGATTGGTGATCCGCCAGATCAATCCCGAAGGCGGAGAAAAAATATTTACCTACGACGGCGACCATAACCTGATGGCGGAAAAAAATGAGATCGGTATCGTACATACTTTTGAATACGATGAGGCAGGCAACGTGGTGAAAATGGGACTTCCCGGCAGAGGTGAAGCATCCATGACCTACAATGACAAGCATTTGCTTACCTCTACCAGGTTGCCCAACAATGCAATATGGGAATACAAATATGATGAAGCCGGGAATGTACTGGAGACGATCAATCCCGAGGGCGAAACGATGAAATATACGTACCACAACGGATTGCTGCAAACCATTTCCGCTAATGAGGCGGCTACGGAATTCTGGTACGACAAACAGTACAACCTGGCGGAAGCAAAATTGCCGGCAGGAAAAGGATTGGTAAAATTTACCTATGATGCCCTGGGCAATTGCGTCAAGATCACCGATCCGCAGAACAACCATCATATCAGGCGTTACGATCTGAAAGGTCGTGTGACACAACTGATCGATCCCGACGGCGATATGCGCCGCTTTGCTTACGATGCCAATGACAACATCGTATCGGCAACAGACAACTATGTGAACGTACAGGTAGCTTATAATTTCTTTGGTGACATTGTAAAAAGAATTCAGGGTGGTATTGAAGTAAACCTCGCTTACGACAAGGAAGGCCAGCTGCAATACGTCAGGAATGAATTCAACGAATATTATCTCTACGAATATGACGGCGATGGGAATGTGATCAGCGAAACAGGGTTTGATGGATTAACACGCCGCTACTTCCGCGATCTCTCGGGTCAGGTGGTGCAGGTGGAAAAGCCCGGCGGCAGGAATACCCGCTATGCTTATAACAGCGACGGCAAACCTATTCATATTTTATATTCCGACGGTACGCGCGATAGTTTTGAATACGATGTGATGGGCAATATGTTGCAGGCCATCAATGATCAGCAGACTGTCGCCTTTCAGCGCGACCTGCTCGGTCGTGTGATCAAAGAAACACAAGGTGAAGACTGGATCAAGAATATTTTCAATAAAAATGGCGTGCGTGAGCGATTGCAGAGCAGTCTTGGTGCAGATATCATCGCGCAGCTTAATATGCAAACCGGACTGCCTGACCTGGTAAGAGCAGGTTCGTATGAAGCGCGGATGCGGTATGATAAGAAAGGCCAGCTCATTGAAAGGGAAATGAACGGCGATATCCGCGAGAAATTTGAATACGATAAAAAGGGACGGCTGGTTAACCAGGAAACCTTGCAGGAGAAGCGTACACGTCATCGCCGCCAGTATACCTGGGAGGGGAGCAACCGTTTGAAAAAAGTGGTTGACACGGAAACAGGACAAAAACAACTCGTGCACGATGTGCATGGCAACCTGGCGGAAGTGATTTACAGCAGCGGCAATGTTGAATACCGTGTGCCGGACGTAGCAGGCAATCTCTTTGAAACAAGAGACCGTCATGACAGGAAATACGGCAAAGGCGGTCGTCTGCTCACATCCCGGCATGGTACTTACGAATATGATGATGAAGGTCGCCTGATCCGTAAAACGGAACGCAACGGCGGTGTGTGGGAATATGAATGGAACGGCGCCGGTATGTTGCAAAAAGTAGTCCGTCCGGATAAAGGCGAAGTGACATTTGGCTATGACGCGCTGGGGCGCAGGATATGGAAAAGGTACAAATCCACGATCACGCGCTGGATATGGGATGCAAATGTACCCTTGCATGAATGGAAAGAATTCGAAGCAAGGGAAAGCAATGCCAATGATCTCATTACCTGGATATTTGAACAGGACAGCATGGTGCCTGTGGGCAAAATCAAAGGCGGAAAATCATACAGCATTATAGCCGACCACCTTGGAACGCCGATCAAAAGTTACAACCAGGCCGGCGACATGGTCTGGAGCCGTGAATTGAACAGTTATGGTCAGGCGGTGATGCTGAAAGGCGAAGAAGGATTTTGTAACTATCTTTATCAGGGACAATACGAAGATCCCGAAACTGGACTGGCTTATAACCGCTTCCGGTACTATGCGCCCGAGGAAGGCATGTATATCAGCCAGGATGATCTGCGGCTGGCGGGCGGTATGGCATTGTACGGATATGTGCATGACCCGGCAGGCTGGATCGATCCGTTTGGTTTCTCCTGTACGAAAGCATTGCGGAAGAACATCAATAAGGCGCAGCGGGAGTTGAAGAAGAAAGGATACATGAAACGCGCATGGCGGAAAGAAAAAGGATCGGCGGCACACCACATCGTGGCCGGTGATCATACCAACGTGGATGCACAAAGAGCGCGGGATATTCTTGATCGCAACAACATTGATGTAAACAGTGCAGAGAACGGTATCTACCTGCGGCATATGGATCCGAACAGTACACAGCCTGGCGCATACCACAGAGAAATCCACACCAATGAGTACTTCCAGAATGTGGCGGACAGATTGGAACTGGCTGAAACGGTAGGAGGTCGTGATGGCGTGCTGTCGGAACTGGAATCGATACAAAACGATCTATTGTTTAATAATAAGATTTGGTAGTACTATGACTATATTCAAACTGGGCACAGACTTTAAGTATACGGATTTGACGTTTATTGAAAAGGAAGATGTGAGAAGGTTTGCAGGTTACAAGGGACAGCCGATTGAAGCGGGTGCTTCCTGGACCGAGGAGGTGTTCGGACTGTCACATGACCAATTGCAAAAGGGAAAAGTAAATGATTTTGATGCCCGTTGTTATGCAGCTACTTTGGTAGTAAGGCAGGAATTCCAGGAAGCATTGGAGGCATTGCTACCGGGACAGGTTCAATGTCTGCCCATATCGATACAGGAGATGACTGGTAAATTTATTTATGTAAATGTATTGAATATCGTCCCTGCCATCAATCTGGACGGAATGGATTTCAAACAGTCGATGGAGATGCTGCGCGGAACAGATATCAATTTCCGTCTCGCAGCAGTAAAAGATCAGATTCTGTTCCGCGATGAAAAGATCAATAACTTCTATTTCTGTACAGATAAATTTATTGATTTTGCCGAAGCGAATGAGATCAAGGGGTTGAAGTTTGACAAGGCGGGCGAGGCGCGTTAATTTGACAATGTGCTGGTTCGTGAAGACAGGAACCGGCAAAGTAAAAAGGGCGTTAGCCTGTTACGATCGAAGCCTCTGCCAATAAAAATTTATACCTTCCGCCGTTCCATATTCGCAAGTATTATCCCTCTTTTAAGGGGATATGTGATCCCTGTTTCCGGTACTTGTTCGGGATAAAAAGGGGCTACATTTTTGTAGTCACCATTTTTATTCAAATGAAGAAGATCTTATTATCGGCTATATTGATGCTATCCGGCGTCATTGCTTTTCCCCAGAAAAAAAACTACGACATTGGATCCTATACGGCACCCGGTGGCTGGAAAGAAGAAAAAGGCGCCGGTTGTATTTCGTATTCGCGTGTCGATGGAGGCACGGTAGCTGGTGTTTGGGAGTTTTATATGAATGAAACGAGCGGTAGCATAACAACCGGTGGTTATTTCAGGCGCGAATACCGTTTGAATGCGAATGGAACCTATGAATTTCTGACAAAAACATTTTCTGCTTATAATCCCGTAATCTTCTTGGGTCGCGAAACGGGTACATGGACGGTAAGCGGAAATAAAATAACGATCCGTCCTACACAGGGGAAAAATGAAGAGTGGAGTAAAAGTGCCAGTGGCCGTAATATGGAATGGGGTACACTGGTGAAAACAACCGCGAGAAAACTCGAAACGGTTACCTATATGTTTGAACTGAAATATTTATCGGGTATGGAGAAGGCCTGCCTCGTCCTAACGGCAAGCGGTCCGACTGTACGCGATGGAAGGGAAAGTAATGACGACAACAGGCCGCATCAATTTACCTATTCACCGGGTACACCGGGCAAGCCATTGGTGGATTTACCGCCGGGAAGATGATAAAGTTGATCAATGGTTAGTCTACAGGTGAACCAGGGGATTTGTTTACCAGAAAAGGGAGTGCAGCACTGCACTCCCTTTTTTTATAGAAAAAAAGTTACTAATGAGCAACGTTGTAACTAGACCAACTGCTGCCATCATATATTCTCAGATAATAATTACCGGATGGGTAAGAAGTCATCGTGATCGATGTTGACGTTACATTGCCGAATGAATAATCCTGGTAATAAACGGACACACCTGTTGACGCCCTGACCAATTCTATTTTTCTGATATAAGTAGAGCCAATACATCCGGATGCCACATTTACATTCAGGTAATAGGGAGCCGGATTGGGTGAGTAAGTGTAACATGGATTCGTACAGCCGCTGGAGGAGTAGGCCATGAACTGCGACTTGGTGAGTGTGGCGCCGCAGGGTTCGGTAAAACTTACATCGATCGAGCCGGTAGGAGGATAAGTACCGGATGGTGCTTTGATGGCAATATAACTTCCGCCATTGTAAAGCGTAGTCCAACCGGTGGGAACGGTCCAGTTGTAGTTGCTCGCATTCTGCCCTCCTACGTAATATGACATGGATTGATTGGGGCACCAGTAGATAGAGCCATTGTTGCCTGTCAATGTATAATCAGAACTTGTATAAGCACCGACGTGTATGGGTTTTGTTACCGGTATGGTAACGCCGCACGAAGTCACATTTGCTTTCAGCGTGAAATTGCCACTTGTGCCTGCGTAAGTCAATATCGTGGGAGAAGTGGTAAGGCTGCTCAATGTGGCCTGAGGTGAAGGTGGTGCTTCCCAGAGCACAGTACTGTTGCATACCATGCCGGTAATGGAGTAGTTTTCGCTTCCGCTGCACAACGAACTTGCGCCGTCCAGCAAATAAGAAGGCTGGCTGACGGCGATGGTAATATTGTTGCTGGTATTGTAGTTATTACCGTTTGCCGCTACGGTGGCGGAAACACTGCTCAGCGCTTTGCCGCAATCCGGAACCAGTTGTAATGTGTTGCCGCCTGTGCCGATAGTCGGAGGTGCAGGGCTGCCCTGATAAAGCCAGCCGTTGTTGGCGCCGAGGTTCCAGGTATAGCCAGTTATGCCTGTACTGCCACCCACATTGTTTACGGTAAAATCAGCGGGTGTAGTCGCTCCGCAGGCAAGACTGGAAATAGAAGAAGAAATACTAAACGAAGCGCTCGCGGTTTCGGTGATGGTCACTTTGTTGATCAGGGCCGTGGTGGTACTCGCGCCTCCGTCAGAGATGGTCAGTACCAGGTAATTCTGTTGTGCCGAAACAGAGAATGCAGAAGGCGAGTAAGTTTGTACAGCTTGCTGAGACGGGTAGACCACAGCCTTGGTAATACCAATAGAACTTATCCACTTGCTATTGTTGACCGGGCCGCATACGATAGGGTCGGTATCGTTGGGGTTGGGAAGCGCAGTTCTGGTAGATAAGGTGAGCTTCGGGAAAGCCGTGGATGGGGTTGCCGTGTAGCCCATATCGACCGTAACAGCATAGTTGTAACCGATCTTAAAAGTGTAGCCGATGGCGTAGGCGGTGCCGCTTGAAATGCCGGCGGAGGGATCCACGCGCGTGCCCATCCGGATGCTCGTGCCATCGAAAGTGGCACCACCCGATACGGGATAATGTGGCCGGCCACCCGCCGTCGGGTTGTTGCCGCTCATGTTGAAAACGTTGCAGCAACTCGGGCAACTGTTGATGTTGCTTAGCGAGCTGGAGGAATACACGATGGTCACGTTCTGTGAAAATGCGGGAGCAAAGGCGAGCAGGGATGCGACGAGCGAAGCGCTCATCATGAATTTTCTTAGCATAAAGGTCAGGTTTAAGTAATAAAATCGTTGACAAGGCAACGTTGATCGTTATATAATTTACTACTTTATCTGCAAACCATTACAGGAACTGTTGGTGGAGGGATAGTTCATCAGCAGACGAACCATAGCGGCAAAAAAGCGGATCACTCAGATGATCCCTTCTCACTGAGAATAGCGGGGGGAACCGCTGACCTCTTCCCCGAAATCATTCGGTGCGCATCACCTCTGTCCAACCAAGTACTCAATATATTTTCTGCTTTTCTTCGCCTTAATTCTTCGTTCTTCCTGCATCGCGAGTTCACGGGATGTAAAATGTTTTTTCCATTTCAAGACCCAGTCTGTAGCTTTTGAGGTAAATGCAGAAGCGCCGCTATTGTGCTCAATGATACGTTTTCCAATATCAGTTGTATAACCGATGTAATACCGGTCTAGCTTTCCACTAAAAATAATATAGACGATAAATGACATAAAAAAAACTCTGGTCGGGAAGGCTTTAATTTTTTTGTGGAGAATAGCGGGGTCGAACCGCTGACATCTTCCCCGAAAGCATTCGGGGCATGCAAGCGCATCCTCTCACTCCAATAAAAAAAGCCCTCTGGTCGGGAAGGCTTTAATTTTTTTGTGGAGAATAGCGGGGTCGAACGCTGACCTCTTCCCCGAAAGCATTCGGGGCATGCAAGCGCATCCTCTCACTCCAATAAAAAAAGCCCTCTTGTCGGGAAGGCTTAAATTTTTTTGTGGAGAATAGCGGGGTCGAACCGCTGACCTCTTGCATGCCATGCAAGCGCTCTACCAACTGAGCTAATTCCCCGAAAGGGAGGCAAAAATAAGGGATTTGGTATTATTTCAACGACGCGGGTAAGTTTTTTTTCACTTGAAAAAATGCAGAACCTTTTCTACCTTAGAATCCAATCCGGTTATCTATGAAACGAATTTATTTCTTCCTCTTTTGCCTCGCCCTCATTTTTATTCTGCAGTCCTGCCACCGTGCTATGTCGCCTTACGAAGCGGCCAATCACCCACGGGGTAAAAAGTGCAGAACAATCCGCTAACGGCTTAGTTGGAACCAAAAAGGTTGCCTACCGCGCCTTCCAGCATCGGGAATTTTTCCACTACGTAGTTTTTTACGGCTTCGATGGCTTGTTTCGCTTGTTCGTCGGTGAGCCCGGCTTCTGCCTTGAGCTTTTCAATGAGTTCCTGCATGAGTATTAAATTAAAAATTCAAAATTCAAAAGTGAATGGGCAATGGTGAATAGTGAATGGCTGTTGAATTTGCACATTTACCTATTTACACATCTTCACATTGCTTAGGCTACTTTCAGCAGACTGAGTTTGCTCTTATCAAACTTACGTTTGGCATATTCCAACGTAAGGGTAAAGGTCGTTTCCTTGGAAGACGGCAATTCAAACATGGCGTCGGTCAGTATGCCTTCGCAGATGCTGCGCAGCCCGCGGGCGCCCAATTTGTATTCGAGCGCTTTTTCCACCATAAAATCAAGCGTATCTTCTTCGATCTGCAGGTGAATGCCCTCGAGTTCGAAGAGGCGTTTGTATTGCTTGATCAGCGCATTCTTCGGTTCGGTAAGGATAGCGCGCAGGGTAGGCGCATCCAGCGGATCGAGATGCGTAGTGACCGGCAAACGTCCCAGTAATTCGGGAATCAGGCCGAATGTTTTCAGATCCTGCGCATTTACATAACGCAGCAGGTTCTTTTTCATATTTTCCTGGAGGTCTTTGTCTACGTTGAAACCAATCGTGTTGGTCTGCACGCGGCGGGCAATGATCTTGTCGATACCGTCGAATGCACCACCGCAGATAAAGAGAATATTCTGCGTGTTAATCTTTATGAGCTTTTGCTCGGGGTGCTTACGACCTCCCTGTGGCGGTACCAGTACGTCGGTGCCTTCCAGGAGTTTCAGCATACCTTGTTGCACCCCTTCACCACTCACATCGCGGGTGATGGAAGGGTTGTCGCCTTTGCGGGCGATCTTGTCGATCTCATCGATATAAACGATACCGCGCTCTGCTGCATGCACATCATAGTTACATACCTGCAATAAACGGGTAAGAATACTTTCCACGTCTTCGCCTACATAACCCGCTTCGGTAAATACGGTTGCATCCACGATCGCGAAGGGTACGTTGAGCATGCGGGCAATGCTTTTGGCCAGCAGGGTTTTGCCCGTGCCGGTTTCGCCCACCATGACGATATTGCTTTTTTCAATTTCGATTTCAGAACCGGTGTTCTCGCTTTTCTGCTGGAGACGTTTGTAGTGGTTGTAAACGGCCACCGACAATACTTTCTTCGCTTCATCCTGGCCGATCACATATTCGTCCAGGAATTTTTTGATCTCCATTGGTTTCTTCACCGTGAGTTTGAAGGAAGAAGGCGCGGTTTTTTCGTCCCGTACCATCAGTTCCTGTTCAATGATCTCGCGGGCATGCTCCACACAATTTTCACAGATATGCCCTTCCTGTCCCGCGATCAGGATCTTAACCTCATCCCGGTTGCGGCCACAGAAAGAACAGTGTAAAGGGTTTTTTGCCATGAATTTCTCCTCGTGCTTTACTTTTTAGGTCAGCAAAGTGCTGACTGCAAAATTAAAAAACCCCTCTGACAGAGGAGTTTTTATTTTATTATCCATTAACCGGTAAACCATTAAGATTTTACCGGACTAATTTTCAGGATTTTAGAGTTTGTCAACGATCTGATCCGCAATGCCATATTCGATGGCTTCTTTGGCGTCCATCCAGTAATCGCGGTCAAAATCCCGGTAAATCTGTTCGATCGTTTTACCGCAATTCTCAGCGAGAATGCGGGCACCGATCTCTTTTACGCGGGCTGTCTGACGCGCCTGAATTTCCAGATCCGAGCTCACTCCCTGGATATAACCGCCCAGGGAAGGCTGGTGGATCATCACTTCACCATGCGGGTAGATGAAGCGTTTCCCTTTGACACCTCCGCTGAGCAAAATGCTGCCCATGGATGCGGCCAGGCCCATACAAATAGTGTTCACCGGGCTGGAGATCATGCGCATGGTATCGTAGATTACCATACCGCTGGTTACCACACCGCCGGGACTGTTGATATAAAAATTAATTTCTTTTCCGGGATTATCAGCTTCGAGCAACAGGAGTTTGGTAGTTACTTCACGGGCAGATTTATCATCTACAACACCCCAGAGGTACACGGCTCTTTTTTCGAAGAACAGCCGCTCCAGTTTTTTGTTCAGCATGACAAGGTCGTCGCGTTTGTCTTCTCTTTCCTGTACTTCCTCATCATCCATACGCCAGTCGTTATTGTGATATCGCATATTCGTTTGTATTAATTTTTTGAAAATGGATTAGCTGTCCTTGCGTTCTTTGCGCGGATTCAGCAGAAGTACTTCGTCTACCAGGCCGTATTCTTTGGCCTCTGTGGCAGTCATCCAGTGGTCACGCTCAAAGTCGCGCTGGATTTCTTCGATCGATTTGCCGGAATGGTAGTGCATGATGTCGTAGAGCTCTCTTTTGAGTTTACGGATCTCATTCACGGTGATTTCGATATCGCTGGCCTGTCCGCCGATGGCACCGCTTGGCTGGTGCATCATCACACGGGCGTGCCGGAGGGCTGCGCGTTTGCCTTTAGTGCCGGCTGCGAGCAATACAGCGCCCATGGAAGCCGCCATACCTATACAGATGGTGGCCACGTCGGGACTTACATATTGCATGGTGTCATAAACACCCAGACCTGCGTAAACGCTTCCGCCGGGACTGTTTACATACATGTTGATATCGCGTGTGCGGTCGGTAGAGTCGAGGAACAGCAATTGGGCCGTGATAATGTTGGCCACTTCGTCATTGATAGGATAGCCCAGGAAAATGATCCGGTCCATCATCAGACGGCTGTAAACGTCCATGACAGCCACATTCATCGGACGCTCTTCAATGATGTTCGGCGTCAGGGCCGTCACCATATGAGAAGCATAACTATGAAGTGTGTTGCTGGATAATCCGCGATGTTTGACCGCGTATTTTTCGAATTCGGAATTTAAGCCCATAATAAATGAATAAAGCTGTTTTTTAAATCGTTTTGGGTCAGGTACTACAGTTTTAACAAGAAAGCCAATCAATAGTTGATCAGACAGTTGCAACCGGATTACGCGGACCAGTCTACATTTATCAAATATCCGTCCAAATGCCAAAACCACAAAATTGGTGACAGTATATCATTTTAACCTCATAAAAAGCGGGTAAAAATGCTTCTGCGCACGCTAATCTGGCAGGGCCGGCAACACAGAACATAAAAAAAGCTGACCCGGAGGTCAGCCTTTTTTGTAAAAATCGGGAATGAAACGATTAATGGTGGCTGTGCTGGTGCGCAGATACCATTTCAGTAAATTCTTCCGCACCGATCGCTTTGTCGGCAGGATTTACCTTGGTTTCAGCCCATTCGAATATTTTCTGCGCCTGGATGCGGTTGTAAGCATCTTCCACATACTTGCGGTCTTTCATCATCTTCTCTACGTAATCATTTACCCAGGGTTGATCTTCCATGCCATTTGCACCAGCGCCCATGTTGCTCATGTAACCAAACAATTGCTGTTTGGCAAATGAACGCAACTCATCAGGCTGTACCTGGATACCGTTGTCGTTCACAATCTTGTCAGAGATCAGGGTCCACTTCAATTGGTTGCGGAAAGTGGGGAATTCTTTTTCTACTTCTTCTTCCGTTTTGGGAGCACCGCCTTCCGCTTCCGGTTGTGTGCGCAGCCATTTTTTCAGGAAGGTTTCAGGGAACTCCACTGCAGTATGATCTACCAGTTGGTGAAACACCTGGTCGTGGATCTGGTTGCGTGACTGACCAGCCCAATAGGCTTCGATCTCTTCGCGGATTTTGTTGCGGAAATCACTTTCAGTTTTCACGTCCTGACCGGGATAGAGTTGCTCAAAGAAACCTTCTTCCAGTTCTTTCTTTTCCAGCAGGCCAACTTTAGTGATGCGAATGCTGAACTCTTTGCCGGCGTCTTCTTTGGTCAGACCCAGGTCTCCCAGAATCACTTCCAGTTCTTTATCGTCGAATGCTTTTTCCAGTTGAACCGTTACTTCATCGCCGGCTTTCTTGCCTTGCAGTGAAGGGCGGAAGCTTTCGCTGAAATATTTTACGAGTAATGAATTTTCTTTATTTACACCGCCTTCTTTTTCTGCGCCGTTTTCCGTTTCAACGAAGGTTACGTTCAGTACGTTGTCGTCAGCGTTAACGGTTTCTTCGTCTTTCATGTTGCCGTAACGGTTCTGCAGACGGGTGATCTCGTTGTCGATCATTTCGTCGGTTACAGTCACCTTATAGTTGGTGATAGCTGCTTTGGACAGTTCAGGCAGTTGGAAATCGGGTTTCAGTCCTACTTCAAAATGGAACGTGTAATCGCTGGGATTATTCACATCGAGTTGGCTGATATCGGTGTCGAGGGGCAATGGTTGAGCGAAGATCTCTACTTTGTCCTGCTGAAGATGACCTACCAGCTCGCGGTCAACGGAGCGCAGTACTTCGTCGGTGAACAAAGAAGGGCCGTACATCTTTTTGATCAGACCGGCGGGCACCATTCCCTTACGGAAACCGGGAATGTTTGCTTTTTTACTGTATTCCTTAAGCGCCTTCTCAAAAGAAGGGAGGTAATCAGATTTCTCCAGTTTCACGGAAATCTTTTCGTGTAAAGGGCCAATGCTCTCTTTCGTGATCGTTGCCATAAAATAGTTTATATAAATGTAACAGCCCCCTGAAGGCAACTGTTTTTCCTGTCCGGATGGAGGGACTCGAACCCCCACACCTTGCGGCATCAGATCCTAAGTCTGACGTGTCTACCAATTCCACCACATCCGGGAAACGGGCTGCAAATGTAGGATTTTTGCGGGGAACAACCTTTTTCCGGCGACATGGCTTTCATTTTTTTTATGGGAGTAAAAAATTTTCAACAAAACCTAACAATAAGTTAAAAAGTTGTAGGTTTAGGTTACAGCCATCAGAAAACGCAGATAAGTATACATACGACTGCCTTCGACCTCCTAAAGGATCCAATCCTGAAAAAACCGCTGACTAATAGCGTTTTAAATTAATACACACACACTGCTCATGAGAAAAGTATCTTTACTCCTGGCCGTCATTTGTATTGTCGTGACGGCAAAATCCCAGAATCCAGCTACCGTTTTTTACATTGCCAATGACACCGTGCGCGTTCCCTGCGGCGCCACTTGTGCTACCATCAGCTTTCAGGTGCCACACATCAAACAGACCAGTACGTACACGGTCACTAATCCACAGTACCTGCCTTACGCGTACAAAACAACTGCGGGCACCGAACTTACAGCGCTTTACACCGATGACCGCTTCAGCGCGGCCATTCCTTTTCCGATTGGTTTCAGTTTTTGCTTCTATGGCATCGATTACAGTTCCGCTGTGGTTGGTTCCAATTCCATTATCACTTTCAATGCCAGCCACGCCGGGCAGACCAATGCATGGCCGCTGGCCACCAATTCCGGAAATGGTACGCCGATACCTATTCCTTATGCCGGAGGTTCATCGAATACAGCGTCTCCCGCTTATTATCCGGGCGCCAGTATTATGGGCCCTTACCATGATGTTTATCCCACCAATACCTACGGGGGCGAGCGAAAAATTGAATGGCGTGTAGAAGGCACAGCGCCCAAACGCCGCTTTATCGCCAGCTACAACCAGGTGCCTTTGTTCGATTGCGAAGATATTACGGCTACCAGCCAGATGGTTATTTATGAAAATACAGGGATCGTTGAAGTATATATAAAAGATAAACCGGTTTGTGCCGGTTGGAATTCGGGACTTGCCATTCTTGGTGTACAGAATGCAACGCGCGACAATGCCGTGACGGCCCCCGGCAAAAATGCCACCGTATGGGGGCGTGCAGGCATGGATTCCTGTTTCCGCTTTGTACCCTCGGGCGGCACACCTATGTTTAAAAGAGCAGAATTACTGCTTAACAACGTCGTCATTGCTACCAATACTACTGATACATCGTCTGCCGCAGGTGCGATGCTTAATGTGAATTTTGCCAACGTATGTCCCACCGCCGACAGCACGGCTTACGGTGTGCGGGTGGTATATGCTTCCTGCAGCAATCCCAACATCGAGGTTTCATTCCTTGATACCATCTACGTTAAGAAAAGCGTACCCATCGTGGCCAGTGTAACCTCGGTGAATCCAACCTGTACCGCAGGCGGATCGATTACTGTTCAGGCAAGTGGCGGTGCGCCTCCGCTATCATATAGCATCAACAACGGTACCACCACCCAATCCGGTAACGTGTTCACCAACGTACAGGCGGGTACTTATAATGTGGTTGTAACCGATGCGGCGGGCTTCTGCCGTTTCACGCAAACCGCAACCCTTACATTGCAGGGGGCGGTTACAGTAAATGCCGGAGCCGATACCGCTATATGTACCGGCGCATCTTTCACACGAGGAGCCGTATCGAATGCCACCACTTACAGTTGGTCACCAACCACCGGAGTAAGTGCGCCTACATCGCCGGCACCCGTATTCTCTCCAACACAAACAACCACCTATACGGTAACGGCGAGCACGGCTAACTGTACGGCTACAGACGCATTTGTTGTGACCGTAGCGCCGGGCGCCACGATCGATGCCGGTCCGGATGCATTCGTCATTACCGGCCAGCAATACACCATGCAGGCCAGTGGTTCCACCGGTTCTTATTTGTGGTCGCCCTCTGCGGGATTGAGTTCCGCAACGGTATTGAATCCAACCGTTTCCCTCAACCAAACCACCACGTATACATTGGAAGTAACCACACCGCAGGGATGTAAAGCAACAGACCAGGTAACATTGACGCTGCTGCCCAACTGTCTGCGCCCGATGGAAGCCTTTACACCCAATGGTGACGGTGTGAATGATCTCTGGCTGGTGACAACCGGCTCCTGCCTGAAGAGCGCAGACGTGCAGGTGTTCAACCGGTATGGCGCCAAAGTGTATGAATCCAGGGACTACCGGAATACATGGGACGGAACCTATAAAGGCAAACCACTGCCTGACGGAACTTACTATTTCGTGATCAGCTATGAGCTTGTCAACGGTAAAAAAGAACATCTCAAAGGAAACCTCACCATTCTCCGCTAACCCTATTGTCAACCAAGCAAAAGACACGACATGAAACGTTTTATCGCAATAATATCAGTGCTGGTGCTGGGTGTTTCGGCTACCCGGGCGCAGCAGATCGCCACATCATCTCTTTACGACATGCAGGGTGTATTTCACAATCCATCCGTCGCAGGTGTAAATAAATACGGTTCTATCGGTGCTACTTACCGCAGTATGTGGAGCGGCATCGATGGCAGTCCCAAAACAACCACTGTATTTGGTTCGGCTTACCTGCCTTCCGTAAAACTCGGATTGGGTGGTTATCTCTACAACGATGTGACCGGCCCAACGCGGCGGACGGGTTTGCAGATGGCCTATGCCTATCATGTGCCTTTGCAGAATGACGCAAGTTTTTCACTGGGCATCGAAGGCCGTTTTCAGCAATACAGCATCGACAAAGGAAAGCTGAGTGAATCGCTTGGTGCCAATGATCCGGTGCTGGCGGGCGCGGGAAACCGTTTTTCTGCTGACGCGGGTTTTGGCCTGAGCTATACCTCTAGGAAATTTCAGGCAGGTGCATCGGTGGCCAACCTGATCCAATCCAAACTTGATTTTTATTCCGGCGATCTGTCGCGCTCGGAGACGGGACGGCTTTACCGCCACTACTACTTCCACAGCCGCTACAATTGGGATGTGGATGGTAATACGGTGATCACGCCGAATATTTTATTCATTTATCTGCCGAATGCACCACTTGAATTCCAGGGCGGGGCAAGGGTGGAGCACCGTGAGGTATTCTGGTGGGGTGTGAGCATGCGTTTGCGTCAGAGCTGGATGCTCTCAGCCGGCGTGAAAGTGAAGAAAAAACTGGTATTGGGCTATTCATTTGATATCTACAGTACGCCGCTGAGTATTTATGACCGCGGGAGCAATGCGCATGAGATACTGCTGAGGTATGATTTCCTGAAGTGAGGTGCAGGATAAAGCAGCCGTTATAAGTTGTAAGTAATAAGTGAAGCAGCCGTTCCAACTGGTCCCTTAAGTTATCGAAGGGCCAGTTGGAACGGCTGTGTTGTTCACCATTCACGATTGACCATTCACAATTCACCTGTTTTCAGTAAATTCGTAGTTGATGGAAACTGTTGCTCAAGTCCCCCGCTATAACCTCAATGAAGAACAGGAAAGAAAGCTGATTCTGAGGGAATACCGTTCACTGTTGCGCTCGCTGAAGCTGAAATTGAAGCCCGGCGACAAAGACCTGCTGCGCGTTGCTTTTGAAATGGCCGCCGACGCTCACAGGACCATGCGCCGCAAAAGCGGTGAACCTTACATCCTGCACCCGCTGGCCGTATCCAAAATATGTGTGGAAGAAATAGGGTTGGGGGTACGTTCCTCCATCTGTGCGTTGCTACACGATACGGTTGAAGATACAGATATAACCCTCGAAGATGTGGAACGCGAATTTGGCAACGAGATCGCGAGGATCGTAGACGGTCTTACCAAAATTTCCAACGTCATCGATGTCAATGCTTCGGCGCAGGCGGAAAATTTTAAGAAAATTCTGCTGACCCTCACGGACGATCCGCGGGTGATCCTGATCAAATTGGCCGACCGTCTGCACAACATGCGTACGCTCGAAAGCATGAAGCGTGAAAAACAACTCAAGATCGCGTCAGAGACCGTGTACGTATACGCACCGCTCGCACACCGGATGGGGTTGTACAACATCAAAACGGAAATGGAAGATCTGGCCATGAAATACATGGAACCGGAAACCTATAAGGAAATTGCCCGCAAACTGGCAGAAACCAAACGCGAGCGCACCAAATACATCAATGAATTTATTCGGCCTATCAAAGAAAAACTCGAGAAAGGACATTTCAATTTTGAGATACAGGGCCGTCCTAAAAGCATTCACTCCATTTCCAATAAAATAAAAAAGAAAGGTGTCAGCTTCGAGGAGGTATATGATCTCTTTGCGATCCGCATTATCCTCGATTCTCCTCCGGAAAAAGAAAAAGAGGATTGCTGGAAAGTGTACTCCATGATCACGGATGAATACACCCCGTCACCCGAGCGACTGCGCGACTGGTTGAGCAATCCGAAGTCAAACGGATATGAAGCTTTGCACACAACGGTAATGGGGCCGCAGGGTAGATGGGTGGAAGTCCAGATCCGCACCAAGCGGATGAATGAGATAGCAGAAAAAGGCCTGGCTGCCCACTGGAAATACAAAGAGGGTGCGGCCGATGAAAGCCGCTTCGATAAATGGTTTCAGCAGATCCGCGAAATGATCGGCAACCAGGAAACGGACAGCATTGATTTTCTGCAGGACTTCAAAACCAGCTTTCTTGCCGAAGAAATCTATGTGTACACGCCGAAAGGGGATGTAAAAATGCTGCCGGTTGACAGCACCGCGCTGGACTTTGCCTTCTCGATCCACAGTGCGATCGGTGTGAAGACCATCGGCGCCAAGGTGAATCATAAACTAGTGCCCATCAGTCACAAGCTGCGCAGTGGCGACCAGGTGGAGATTATCACCAGCAGCAAACAGCAACCTTCGGAAGACTGGTTGTCGTTTGTGGTAACGGCCAAAGCAAGAGGACGGATCAAAGACGCGCTCAAAGAAGAAAAGAAGAAAGTAGCTGACGAGGGCAAATACACGCTGCAACGCAAGCTTGAAGGCGTTGGTGCCAGCATGCAGCAACCGAATATCGACGAACTGGTGCAGCATTACAAACTGTCATCGAACCTCGAACTGTTTTACCAGATCGCGATCAAGAACATCGACCTGAAAGAGCTGAAGGATTTCAAAGTGACCGGCGACCGGATAGAAGCACCGAAGCCACTGAAACCAGTGACGGAACATAAGCACGACAACCTTCCATCGCAGCTCGCTCACAACAACAACAAGAAAGATGCGGAGCTGATCATCTTCGGCGAAAGCAGCGACAAGATTGTCTACAACCTGGCCAATTGCTGCAAGCCTATTCCGGGTGATGATGTATTTGGATTTGTTACAACCGGCAAAGGGCTTACTATTCACCGGACCAATTGCCCCAACGCCACCAAGCTCTTGTCGAACTATGGACATCGCGTGGTGAAAACGAAATGGGCGAAGAATAAAGAGATATCCTTTCTTACGGGCGTGAAGATCGTGGGAATGGATGATGTGGGCGTGGTAAATAAGATCACGATGCTGATATCGGGAGAACTGCGTGTAAACATTGCGGCGCTTACGATTGAAGCACGCGAAGGCCTTTTCGAAGGTAATATCCGCTTATACGTGCATGATAAGGAAGAGTTGGATCACCTGGTGCAAAGCCTGCGGGCGCTGCCAGGTATCGAGTCAGTGGAGCGATATGATACAGAAGATATTCCAAATTAAAAGAATACAAACCGGCTTTTGAACTTAACGACCTAGCGATCAGGTCGTTATTTTTTTTCCCCTTTATCAAGCCAGGAAAATGGGTAAAAAAAATATAACCTTTTCTTTACAAATCAGGCTGGTATTGAGGTGTAGTAATAACTTTTCCTTAACTTCAGAACTCCTTTAGGGGGCTGAAAAATACACGAAACACACACACTACACATCGCTGCTATGAGATTGAACCTGGTAAGACTAACCATGACTATTCTCTTTTTGATGGGTCTGGTTAATCTCTCTTCTTCACAAAACTGCTTTAATACCGGCTTAAACAATACAGTTGTCAACCTGCCATGCGGGCAAAACTGTGTAAATGTTCCGGTACGGATTCCTCACCTGAAAGCGACAACGGATTATCGCGTGGCACCAAGGCCGTATACTCCGTATGCGTATGTTACACCGGGGGGAAACGTGCCAACAGAAATCTATGTGGATGACCAGTTCAGCCACCTGCTTTCGCTGCCGTTTAATTTTTGTTTTTATGGTAATACGTACAATCAGTTTGTCATTGGCTCCAATGGCGTGGTAACGTTTGATGCCACAAAGGCCGATTGTAAAAACGACTGGGATTTGCGCACGAACCCAATCCCGTTTATCGGAACAGGAACATGTGCCAGCCAGAGTGATGAACAATATCCGCCACTGGCAATTTTTGGTGTCTTTCATGATATCGATCCCAACAGTGCGCCGCCTCCCGGCCGCAAGATCGAATGGAGGGTAGAAGGTTCAGCGCCCTGCCGTCGCCTGATCGTAAGTTTTAATGAAGTACCCCTCTTCGGTGACGAAGATTCGATTCATACGTCTCAAATAGTGATGTATGAGTCCACCGGTGTGATCGATGTGTTCATCAAAGATAAACCAACCGATCCGGGTGACTGGAATGATAACCTGGCTATTCTCGGCGTACAGAAAGATGCAACACTGGCCACCGCCGCCCCTGGTAAAAATGCTACTGTATGGAACGAACATAATACTGCCTACACTTTTGTCCCGTCAGGCGGCGCATCGCGTTTTGTGCGATGTGAAGTACTCGATATCAACCACAATTTTATAGCTCTTGGCGATACCACTACCACCGTCCAAGGCATGCTGGATGTCACCTTCCCTTCTTTTTGTCCGACTGCCAATACGGAACGTTTTGTGATTCGCACTACATTCGCCGCCTGCGATGGTCCGGGTACGCAGCTGGTGAGCCTGGATACCATTACAGTAAACAAAAGCACCTTGCTGGCCACCGCCACCATGACGCAAACGGCCTGTGGTGCAACGGGCACCGGCACCATCACGGTCACGGTTCCTCCTGTTTCCGGAACAGGACCATTTACTTACACACTTGACGGCGGCACACCTGTAACCGGGCCATCTCCTTATACCTTCACCGGATTACTCGGTGGTCCGCATACTATTCTTGTAACCAATGCAGACGGATCTTGCAGCAGCACGGTGAACATCACGGTTACTTCAACAGGTGTCTTGGCTACGACGGTTACACCTGCTCCTACCAATTGTGTGGGTTCACCTTCGGGAACCGTTACGGTAGATGCCCCCAATTCCATTGCACCGCTTACTTATACACTTACACCTGAAGCCACGCCAACTGCGCCCGTAGTGCAAACCGGCAATAATGTATTTACAGGTCTTGCGCCCGGTAACTATTTTGTTTCAGTGGTGGATGCTGCAGGATGCCGAGCCACCAATATTCCGGTAACAGTAACGCAGGGTCCCGCATTACAGGTAACGGCTACTCCTTATGCAACATCCTGCACAGGGGCCAACAATGGCCGCATTGAAATAAGTGTTCCCGGTGGCACACCTACCATTGAATACCGCATCAACTTCGGTCCCTGGCAGACCAGTAATATTTTCAGCGGTCTCGCACCGGGCACTTACTTCATCGATGTGCGTGATGGTGCGGGCTGTACGGCCAGCTTTATTCCTGTAACTGTTGATGCAGGTACGGGAACGGTGACCGGAACCGCTGTTGCTACCGCAACATCCTGTGCGGGTGTAAACAACGGAACGATTACAGTAACGCCCACCAATGGAAGCGGACCTTATGAATACAATATCAACGGAGGAACCTGGCAGAGCAGCAACGTGTTTACAGGTCTTGCGCCAGGCAACTACACGGTGCTCATTCGTGAAAATGGCCTTTGTACTTCGGTAAATATTTCAGTAACGGTTACGGCAGGCAGTGGCCTCACAGCAACGCTGACACCAACCGGTACAACATGCGCGGGTGTCAACAACGGACAGATCGTGGTGAATGTTACGAGTACAAACGGTACGGCACCCTATACTTATACCCTGGATGGCGGCACACCCGTTACGGGTCAGCCTTCACCTTATACCTTTACCGGCGTAGCTTCCGGCA